>CAWEXG010000006.1:0-347073 GCA_963812965.1 uncultured Acidimicrobiaceae bacterium
GCTGTTCGGCTGGCACCGTCTGGCACGCTCTCAGGAAAACAGGGGGCCAAATGCGAGACAGCCACGGGCGGGAACGATAACAGTCGTCCACGCGTGCCTCTTCGTCGTCGTTTGGAACAAGTCTATTTGTGCGCTCCGTTCCACAGATTGGTTATCTGTGTGGGGCTCATCGTGTTGCCCACCAAAGCCACGTCAGCTATCTCCCCATCGAAAAAGTCAGTAACGCCAGAAAAAGTACTAGTGGTAGAAGAAGCCGCAGAAGAAGGAGCCCCTCCAATGCTGACAAACACATAGCCGGCGCCGCCAGTGACCACCTCCTTGACATTGTGAAGTTGGTTGCTTCCGACCTGTTGCCCATCGATGTACGCGGTCGCAGTCAGCGATTGACCATTCCACGTGGCCGCGTACAGATGCCAGGTATCGGTACTGATCGGCTGGCTCCAGGCGACGGACATCGGGTTCGCAGTACCAACATCGATATCGAAGAACCCGGATGTGACACCAGTCCCCCCGCCGTTCAGCTCGAGCTCAAACCCTCTGTCATTCGTAGAAGTCGTGTTGTTCGCAAGAACGACCGGATTATTGCTCGGCACTCCATTCAATTTGAACCAAGCGAGATACGTTATGTACTGCCCGTATCCGGGCACGCTGGTCGGTACCTGGACATATGAAGATGTTCCGTTGAACCCCATTCCCCCGCTCTGGGGACAGCTCGTTACCGGACCTGGCGGGTAATCAAAAAGGGCTGCGTTGTGGACGGTGGCCGTATTGCTATGACCGGAAGCATCAGGCGTGGTGGTGCCCTTCTGGCTGTTCAGGAGATAGATAGCTTGTGCGTTGGATGCCAGAGACGACTTCGACGACGAGCACCCCGAAGGAGCGATGGCGGTATTGACCGTTGGATTGGCGCTGATCCACATCCGCGATATTTCCGTTTGATTGAGCGCGGCCGGGATGAGAGCAACGTCAGCTATGTTTCCGGGGAAATAATCGCCACTATATTGCGGGTCGAATCCGACGCCAGAGTCGCCGGTTGCGCCATACGCGGAAACGTTTTCGATAGGTCCTCCGAGCGGAGCTGTCGCCACGGGGGCCCCGTCGAGGTAAGCGGTGACCGTCGTACCGTTGTACGTACCGATGTACTGGTACCACACCCCGACCGAAAGAGTCTGAGTCCATACGGCAGCCCCTGGGCTATACCGGTTGTTTGTACCCACGTCGAAGTACCCCGACGTACCTCCAGCGTTAATCTCCATCTCGAAACCGGCGGCATCTTCATCCGTATGATCGTCGGCGACGACGCGCGGGTTGTCGGTCGGCAGGCTAGCCAGCTTGAACCAGGCGACAACGCTCATCGATGACCCAACGGGTCGCGGGAGGTTTGTCACCGAAGTCGATGTCCCATTGAATGCCAGTGCACCGACACTTGGACATGTGGTGTAGGGACCAGGGGTCTGATCGTACGCAGCAGCATCGTTGATGGTGCCGGTATTGCCGTGGCCCGTGGAGTCCTTCGCCGTCGAGGAAGTGTCGTTCAGTAGATAGATGCCGCTAGCCGATTTGGCAAGGGAAGAGTGCTTCGGGTCACATCCTGGCGTCGACGTGGTCACCGGGCTGGTGGTGGTCGTTGTCGGAGCTGCTGAGGTGGCGGTGGTCGTTGTCGGAGCCGTTGAGGTGGTCGTAGGAGCGAGCGTCGTCGGGGTTGCCGCAGTAGTGGAAGTGGGGGCAGAGGTTGCTGGAGGGGCAGTCGTGGAAGTCGAAGGCGTGGTCGTTGTGGTGGTGGTGGTCGACGATGTACCACCAACCACGGCGCTCTTGGTCCACAGTGATCCGACCTGAGAGGTGGTGAGCGCACTGGGGATAATCGCCACGTCGGCGATATTTCCAGGAAAATCAGTCGTTTCGCCGAATGGGTCATAGCCCACGTACACGGAGGAGGAAGGACGGATCGACCCGGTGGCCGAAGCCGACCCGACGAGAGCGCCATCCAAATACGACGAAACGGTTGTGCCGTTGTACGTCCCGACGTACATATACCAAGTGCCCGTGGTCAATGTCTTGTTCCAGCCGGCTTGCGCGTTGGAATTCTGTGTACCGACTTCGAAGTAGCCGTGCGTCGATCCGACATCCCCGGTTCCGGGAATGGCCAGCTGGAATCCGCTGCCGGTTCCGGCCGGGTCACCGTCTTCGACCACGACGGCACTGTTCGGGGTGGGCGCACTCGATCGAAACAGCGCCACCACTGTCAGGGCTGACCCCGTGGTGGCCGTATTGACGCCTGACGGCATCTGCACATAGGTCGAAGATCCATTGAAGGCGAGTGACCCAGCATTGGGGCAGGTCGAGAACGGCCCCGGCGTTTGGTCGTATCCGGCCGAATTGACGATGGTGCCGTTATTCCCGTTGCCAGACGAATCGACGGCTGTGGAGGACGTGTTGTTCAGGAGGTAGAGGGCCGTGGCCTTCGAGGCCAGTGTCGGGTTCTTGGCAGTGCATCCGGCTGTGGCAGCCCCGGCGCTGCTCTCGGGTCCTAACAATGTGCTTGTTCCGGCAGACACAAGAGTCAGACCCGCAAGGGGAAGAACGAGAAGTAGAACACCAGAAGCCCTGAGACTGGTTCGTCGACGGTGCACGCGAGACCACTTTCGCTAGAACCTGGTTGGCTCGCTGGAAAGGCGCGTCCAGCCTCGGTACGGGTGACGTTGCGATTACAGTACTACGAGTAGTCCGAATTCTTCACGGCTCCATTTGGGATCGGCTTCGGTTCCCGAATTGATGTTGGGCGTTCGGAGACGAGATGGCCGAGCAGTAAGCCGTCTGGAGGGGTCGAATACAACACCTGCGAGACGGTTCGTAGCGCGTGTCGTAACCCTGGCGCCAAGTGACGGAGCTTGGCTGCAGTCGGGGACCCCACACTGCCTACTCCAAGGCAGCGAGGGCGTACTGATACCTGCGGTCGTAAGGCATGCGGTCTCTCTCACTGCCCGACGCCAGTCAAGGGGATGGGAAACGTGCCGGCATTCGAAGCAACCGTCAAGGTTCCAGATGCCTGAGTCGCAGCCGTGGGCGAGAAGCGGAGCTTCATTGTCACCGACGCAGATGGATTGATCGTTGCACCCGCCAGGGCGCTACTCACGATAGAGAAGGCCGGATCGCCATGCAGCGTGATGCCTGAAGGCTCTGCCGCGTCGCCGTTTACCACTAGCGGCCCGGAGCCAGAGTTGGAGATCGTTAGGATCGCATCTTCATTCTGACCCCGGGCGACCGGTCCAAAGTCAACCGGAGTCGGGGTGATCGAGACCGTGGGATTCTTGGATGTGTCGCCCGGTGACAGAAGTAGGTCGACGACTCGTTTGATAAGGGTGCGAAACGTCTCCTCACGAAATCCGACCACGAAAGCGATCACCAGATAGATGATCGTGTTGAGGTTGGGATTCGACGCAGGCTTTACGGAGGTCGCTCCGGTTACAGAACTCGGATTTGTTCCGGTCGCCTGAATAAGGTAGCCCAGAGCGTGGTCAGTGCGTACGAATCAGGGCGACGGGAACCCTCGATCAGTACCTTGGAACGCCTGGTCACCGCGACGGGCCACCGAATGGTGATCCAGCTCGAGCGGAACCCGAACACTCCTCTGGGGCTCCCGGACTCCCCGCTCGGACGGCGCCTCCGTCAGCATCGAAAGGCCGTGCTCGCGTGTGCAGCCCGTCACGGAGCGACAAACGTCAGGGTGTTCGGAAGCGTGGCAAGAGGCGAAGACCAGGCAAACAGCGATCTCGACCTGGTGGTGGACCTGGCACCTCGAACGGGGCTGTTCGCGCTGGGTGCGCTCAAGCGCGAGCTCACCGAGATCGTGGGCACCTCGGTGGACGTGGCCCCCTCCGACAGTCTCCGCCCGGAGGTGAAGAGCGAGGTCGAGCGAGACGCGGTGCCCCTGTGAGTCGACGAGATCGGGAACGACTGGCCGACGTGCTCGATGCCATCGAAGCCATCAAGGGCCACCTGGAGCGGGGGGACCTCTCCGACGGCCTCATATTCGACGCCGTCAGGCTCGGTTGATCGAGATCGGCGAGGCCATCAAGGGCCTGACCCCGGCCATAACTGTTACCGAGCCCGACGTGGCCTGGGTCGACGTGGCCGGTATGCGGGACTGGCTCGCCCATCACTACTTCGACACCTCGCACGCCATCGTCCAGGCCACCGTTGTGGAGGATCTGCCAAAACTCGAAGCAGCAGCGGGCCGGCTTCAGCAGCGGGCTTCGCACGACCCGACCTGACCTCGCCGCAGACGCCCGGCCAAGACTGATTCCCACTGGGTTCCTTGGAGCCGTTCGATGAGCTTGTCCCAGCTCGCGACGCTGGCCAACGCGGCAAATCAATCCCTGAAAGGACCGAGCCGTACGACATCGGCAGGGGTCCCACCAAGACCGGCCTACTCGCCGCCGTCTTTTTGGCGACGGTTGGAGTAAGCGGGTCATGGTGGACCTTGGGGGCACAATAAGAACCACTCGCCCAGCATTGAGGGCCCGCTGATCGGCCTCCCAAAGGCCCGCTGAACTGCGACGATGTTCGTGCTGTGGGCACCTCCGTCCGGAGGAAAGCTCGACGTCGTTGCCCACCCGGCGCTTTGGACGTACACTGGACGTACGAAGAAAGAAGGAGGTCGAACAATGCAAACAGAATCTCGCCGCCGGAGCCGGCGCATGGATCTCCGCACCACGCCCCAAGAACGTGACCTCATTGACCGTGCCATCGCCGCAAGTGACACTGACCTGACTGAATTCGTGGTCACGCAGGCCTGCATCGCTGCCAGGCGAGTGCTAGCAGATCGCGATGTCTTCGAACTCGACGACACAACTCTCGCCGCGTGGGAGTCTCTCGAATTCTCGCTCATCACGTGATTTGCCAGGACTCCGCCATCTAATCCAACGCCCGTCACCATTCGCTGAGTGAGCGCCAACTACCGACCGCCGGAGCCGTTGGCCGCCCACCATGAGCTAAGCAGGTTCAGTTGCCGATCACCTGAGCAGACCGAGTGGTTGCAGCGCTATGCCCACCAGTCCGCAAGCTCCGGAACGACTCGTGTATTCGTTGTCACCGAACAGCGCAGTCCACTCGTTGTTGCATATTACGCCTGGTGCATGGCACAGATCCGTCCCGACGCTGTACCTGAGCGGGTTCGCAAGGGCGCAGGGCGCTATCCCCAACCCGTCGCACTTCTCGCCCGGCTCGGTGTCGACACCAACCATGAACGTCGGGGTCTGGGCGTCGGCCTTCTCCAAGACGTTATTGCTCGACTACTTGATCTGTCTGCCGACATCGGCTGTCGAGGTCTGCTTGTCCATGTCGAGTCGAGCGATGCTCGCGACTTCTACCTCCACCTCGTTCCTGAGTTCGAGACAAGCCCTACTGATGACCTGTACCTCGTGCTCCTCATGAAAGACATCCGACGCTCTCTGCAACTCTGACGGTTATGCCGGATCGCTGCCCGGCTTCATCCGGTTAGTGCACGACATTTTCGTGAAGGTCCTGTCGTAAACCCACGGGGCGTCGCAGGTCTCGCCCCTGGGCGGCGCGAATGGCCTCGGAGTGAGTTAGCGACTCGCTCGCGGTCCTGCTTCCAAACTCTGACTACCAGTACCCGACCGTCAGGGACGGGAACAATGAACCCGATCGTACGCAAGTCGTTGGCATGCCACCGATCGGCGCATAACTATGGTCCGATTCTTACGCGGGGTGAAGCAGCGACATTTCGATTGGCTCATAACCAATAGGACCCGGGTTCAATCGAAAACTGGGGGCTTCTTGGTGATTGCGACTACAGGGATCCTCCTCATCCTTTGGCGAAGCCAGTAGATTTCCAAAAGGGCCAGATAGCAGCTATGTGCCATCCGCGTGCAAGCCGCGACTGGTGTGATGACGTGCTGATGACCAGATGAGTCGACAGCTTGTGCCTCTCAACATGGCGGCCTTGCTAAGCGTTGGAACGACGACAGGGAGCTCGTGAGGGGTATGCAGGCGACATCGTGGGAATTCGTTCGACGCTTGGTGGTTCCGGGACTGAGCTTGGTGCTCGGAGCCACAGTCTTGACAGCGTGCACCACCAACCCACCGGCCGCTGCAATTCAAGGAGACCTCTCGCCGGGGTCCACCCACCAGCTCTTCGCACACGGTCGGCCGATGATGCCCATGCCAAGGCTCGGCCATAACATCACAGTTACCAAGCAGGCCAATGGCACCACCAAGGTCAGCTTTGGCTTCGACTACGCCGTGGCCAACACCCAGACAGCACCTCACGTGAAGGCTGATGAAGCCATAGTCAATGTGTCGGTGGCTCAGTACATGAGCCCCACCGGACCACAACACGTCCTGCCCGAGTTCTCCAAGACCTTCGTCGATCGGCATCTCGACCACCCGTCGACCCAGCGAACCTATTCAGTGACTCTCCCGGCAAATGTGACCCAGTTCCTGGACACAAATGGGTTGAACAGCTCGGACAGTACGACACGGACGGACGCACTCCGCCGCATTTCGATCGATGTGCAACAGGTGCGCGACTACAAGAAAGTTGATGGATCGTACGACTGGCAGCAGGGTGCCTCGTGGACTGCGGCCGACGACCCCCTCCATACGGCGGTTGGCTCGGAGAACTCGTCGGTATCGGTATTGAACAACACCAACGCGGGGATCTACACGGTGGGCGCAGGCAGCTCGGACAGCGAGGCCTCAGCAACCCAGGTCAGTTCCAGCAGCGCCTATGGGACGGCGGTTGCGCTCTCGGGTCAAGCGGTTGAGTGCATCCAACAAGGGAGTGGCTCGGACCCGGCCGGATTCTCGCTCCTCAACGGCTGGGACATTCAGGACAACCTCCCACCCGGCGTGCTGCCGGCGGGTGACACGGTGACCGAAGAGGTCAACGCCGACGACAGCTTGGGAACAGCCGGGCTGGGCATCGCCGAGAATGCGGCAGCCGGAGCGATCGACGCCGGGCTCTCGGTCGGGGGGTACGCCACTCCCGGGGTCAACTCGGCCTTTTGGGCCGCCGCCGCCGTCATGGAGCCACTCGACAAGATCGCCACCATCGCCTCGGGGATACCGATTGCGGCCATCGTCGGGCTCGTCACCGACTTGGTCAAAGCTTCCAACAACTCATGCAATGCCTACCCCAACGTCTTCAATCTGACTGCGGCCGAACCGGGAGGGTCGGAGGCCAGCTACAGCTGGGCCGACCAAGCTGGCGGGCTGCTCCAGAACTACTCCACGTCCTACGGCGACGGTGAGAACAACCCGAACGGCTCCGCAGAAACCAACAACGTCCAGTTGGCACCGTCCACCGGGATCGCCAGCTTCCTCTACCAAGGTCAACCGGCCACCGTCCACCCGTATCTGGCCCAATACCCGGCGCTGGGATGTGGCGCCGGGGACCACCACGAGACGAATCAGTGCATCGCCAACGGTGCGTCGAGTGCAGACAATCTCATCGATATTGACTGGGCACAGAACGACCCGTGCCCCTCGAGCCCCACATCCAACTGTGCGGTCGACCCCTCGTCATTGCCACAAGTGAACCTTCCGGGCACGAGCCTGTGTGGTGCCAACAACGCCTTGTGCCCGACGCTGGCAGCACCGGTGCCGGCAGCGTCTCAGACCGCCTCTGCTTCGGACCTCGCGAATCACCCCTCCTACTCGGTGCTCGCCGGCGTCACACCCTCCACGCAGATCAACGCGCTGACGACAGTGAACGCCGTGGCCTTCGGGGGAGGGCAGAACGGGGGGCTCTACCAGTTCACCCCCTCGGTGACCACGCTTTCTTCGAGTGGGAACAGCACCTCGACCAGCTCGAACTTCAAACTGGTCTGGTCGGACGACGGTCACCCCCTCGACGCTCTGGCGACGGTGAACGGAAAGGTGTACGTGGGTGACGAGAACGGCGGGCTCTTTGCCTACACGCCCGGCAAGGTGGCCGCCACCGAATTGGCGGTCAACAGCAACGGCTCCAATATCTTCACTTCGGGAGACTATTTCAAATACATGGCGGTGGCCGGTGATGTGATCTACCTGGCAACATCCAACAATCAGGTGTGGTCCTATAACACCAGTAGTGGACAACTGAGCGAGGTCAACTCAAACAGCTGGCCCGCCGGAAGCGGGCACGCCGGCCCCAGCGGTCAGTCGATCAACGCACTGGCCGCCACGACGTCCGATCTCGTCGTAGGAATGACGGGAGGGTACGTCTATACGTGCAGCATCGCTAACGGCGACTGCAATACCGGCTACCCGATGACTCAGATCGACGACGGAGGGTTCGACTCCAACGTCAATGCCCTGACCCTGGTCGGCGCCACGCTGTACATCGGACTGGAGGACGGGGCCTTCATACAGCAGACGTTGACCGAGGGCGATGGTGACGGCACCGTCCTCTACAGCGGATCTCCGGGCAACAACCCGGTCAAGACCAGTAACAATCCTGACGCCATTGCGGGTGTGACCTCAGCCGATGGCAACGTCTACTTCGGCGGGTGTCTGGGCATTGTCAACCCGCTGACGTCTGATTTCGTCGGCGTGAGCACTTACAACGGGACCACCACCAGCCCTACCTACAACGGCTGCACCAATCCCAATAACGCCAACAACAGCGAGTACCAGGGATTCGACGCCGCCAGCAATCAGTACGCGTTGGTCGCCTCTACCCCATCTTCACCCGGTGGCCCGACGGTGGTCTATCTATCCGGCCATATCAGTTCGGGCAACTTTGTCGAAGCCCTCGAGAACCTTCTTCCGTTCACCTCGTCCACGTGTCTCAACAACGCGGGTCCCTGCCCGACGAAAGCATCGCCCACAGCGGCGGTCCAGTCACCGCCGGCCCCGGCCACGAGCCTCGGCACGTTGAGCTCGCCCCAGATCCTGTCCGAGTGTGGGGGAACTTCGGTAACCGGAGCGGGCTATACGGCAATACCGCCGTCACAGACCACCGTATCGAAAGCAAGCATTACCGGCGACGGCTTTCAGCTGAAAGCGGCGACATCGACCACGCAGAGTTGCAGCACGACGTTCGCCTGGAACTTGAACAATGGAGGCACCCTTCCTTACGGGACGTGGTCGTCTAACGCCTACCTGGATGCAGCCGATTCAGCCAGTTCCGAACTCTCGCTCACCGTGGGAGGTGCGAGCGGACAGACCCTGGCCCCTTCGAGCCTTCCCGCAAACGGCACTACCAGCGTCAGTGCAACTGGGGAGCAGTTGTCCGTACCCCTTGCCGGCGTGACGGCATTGATTCTGACCATGACAACCTCCGCCAATTCAGGACCGTCGGTCCTTGACTTCACGAACGACACCCTGACCCCAGCCGGGCAACCGCCACCGGCGGCCGCTCCGCTCAGCGATGGCGCCCCGCCGACGACTACCACATCGCCTTCGTCGTCCACTACAACAACAGGCTGATCACGGGACGGGTCGATGGGTGGACATCGAGGCTGTCTCGACGCGCCCTTTTGCTGGCGTTGCTGTTGGTCGTGTGCGTGGTTTGCGGTCTCTTTGCTGGCGGATCGCCCTCTTCGTATGCCACCTCGCTCTGTTCGGGTGGCGCCCACAGCGCTGGAACCTCAGGTTGCTCGCCGGTGCCAGCCTGGCCTTCGGGGTTGGCCAGCGTCGATGGTGGCCCCGCCCTGCGGGCTCTCTCGACGGGGAAGGGGGTCACGGTCGCCCTGGTCGATACTGGCGTCGTCCCAGTCCCCGAACTGGACGGCGCCCTCTGGTCGAGTGCCAGTCGGAGTTTTGTCCCCGGAGCCGGAGTCACCGATCAGGATGGACATGGCACGGAGATGGCTGACATTGTCCACGAGGTCGCCCCAGGGGCCAGACTTCTCGACCTCGAGGCGCTCGGAAGTGGCGGTGGAACAGACGCCGAAGTGGCCTCGGCCATCCGCTATGGCGTAAGGCGAGGCGCTCGCATCGTCAATCTAAGTGCTGAAGGTGCTGCACCGGAGCCCGCCATCCGCTCAGCGATCTCGTATGCGGGCCGCCACGGAGTACTGGTGGTCGTTGCCGCGGGCAACGATGGAATCGACTCTGACACGTTTCCGAGCTACCCGGCTGGCTATTCCCTTCCGAACATGGTCGCAGTGGCCGCCACCGACGGACGCGGGCATCTGGCTGCAGGTTCAGATTGGGGGTCTGGTCGCATTGCAGTAGGAGCCTTGGGAGTGAATGTACCGACGATCACGCTTACCGGTACACCGGTCGAGGTGAGCGGGACTTCCCCAGCCGCCGCGATCACTTCGGGCGTGGCGGCTCTGGTCATCGCACGACAACCACGAATTTCGGTGGCGCAGCTTCGCCGCGATCTGTTGACCGGTGCAACCTGGGAAGCCGGACTGGCAGGACGGACCTCCAGCGGAGGTCAGCTGGACGCTCTACGTGTCTTGCGGAACGTAACGAGGGAATACCACAAGTGATCGAGGGGGCACTCTGACTTCGAGGTCTTCTGTGACCCGTGCCAGTGAGGAGCCAGTGCAATGGCGTCAGCTCGCCGTCCGCTCTTACGAGCTGAGGTCTGGCTCTAGTGCACCTCGAATGCAATCATCGGCACGATCATCGGAGCAATGGGTTCTAGCCCGGCGGCAGCCACGATCGGTCCGAGATGGGCGGCGAACACATCGAAGTCCTCTTCGCTTTCCCAGACATCGAAGATGGCGATCCCCTCTCCCTCGCCGAAGCAGCTGTGCATCTTCATGCCCTTCGGTTCTACGCCGGACGCTCGGAGCTGATCATCGATACGCCGGTACTGCTCCTCGGTCATATCGGTGGGACGGATGTAGACACCGATCATCGCTTCCACCTTTCGCTTGAACACTGCCGATACTACGCGCGACGAGCCCGCGCCCACCCGTGGGCGCCTGCACGTATTCATTCACGGTCCGGCTACGGAAGCCGACGGAGGAGGATGGTGAGCGTCCAGTCCTCGAACGCATGAGCACCCGGCTCGGCTTCGAAACGCCCGGCAAGCTCGGTGAAGAAGCGGTCGACCAACACCTGTGGCGAGATGCCGACGGCACCCGGTTCGAAGAGGCCGATCCGCAGGCTCGACTCGCTGAAGCCCCGTACGAACCCGACGTACGCTGCGGCATAGGCCGTCGCATCGCCGTCCTGGAGATAGAGCGCCTCGTACGGAGAGGGGACGCCGTTCGTCTCGGCAACCTCGATGGCGAAGCTGTCGGCAAGTTCTCTGCCGGGCTGCAGCGGGGCAACAGCCTCGTCGACGGTGCGGGCGTAGACCGGGAACACGTAGGCGTCCAGCACGTCCTGTGACAAGACGCCGGCGGCGGCCAATCCCTCGGCGACCTCGTTCATCACCGCCAGCAGCTCGCTGGCGGTCGCTCTGGTCCCACTGCCCGGCACCCTGTCGTCGGGAACGGAGCCGACGCACTGGACGAGGAGACGCCCGTCCGTCGCCAGGTCGCTCGCCCGGGCGGCGAGGAAGCGACGCCAGTCGGCAGCTGCGGTGGTGGCCAACGCACTGCGTGTCTCGTCCGTCGTCCGGTCGAAGTACAGCGCCCCCGGGGCATGGACCGGGGGTAGTGCCGCCAGCCAGTGCGCCGCGTTGAACGACATGCCGATGTGGGCGCTACCTGGGGCGACACAAGGCCCGAAGAAGTCGGTCCCCACGGCTGTCGGGAGGATCGTTCCTCTCAGGTCCCGGTAGCCGCCGGTGTCATCAGTCATGTTGGCGAAGAGCGTGCCCCAGTCGTTCGTCGGCAGGTCGGCGTGCACGGCGACGACCGTGCCGGTCGGATCGAGTGCACGGTACGCCTCGATGGCCGTGCGGAAGGACGACTTCGAGTTGACACCGGTGCCACACCCGTAGTCGACGATCGTCCACCCGCCTGGAACGCTCCCGACCGAGCGCACCGCCTCCTCCAACAGGTGTGCACCGGTGCGCGCGACGTCGCGCTGGTACTCGCCGTGAGCGTCGTAGTACCCGTCACCCTTCATCCCCTCGGTGGCGCGCATGCCAGGATCGTACTTGGGCTAGTTGCTGCCGGGCCCGACGGAGCGGATCGCCTGACGCCCTCGTTCCCTCCGTGCCGCCAGGGGACACGCCCTCTCGTGATGGAAAATGGCCGTTCCGGGCTTCGCCAGCAGGCACACGGGGAGGTCGCCAACCCTCCTCTTCTTCTTTGGGTTCTCCGAACCGACTCCGGCCCAGCTCGGTTCCTCTGGGACCCCGTTCTGCCCAACCATGAAGCCTCCTTACCCCGGACGGAGGACCACACCAGACCTAGGATCAGGTTCCAGGCGCGTCGGTGAGCAACCGTGTCACTTGCTGCAACACCACGTCGGCCACCCGTTGTTCGGCTGTATCACTCATCTGTGCAACGCCGGCCATAAGACGTTCGAGCGTGTCGTTCACGACAGTTGTTGCCGTCTTCAAGCTGAGCCCCCACGTCGTTCCCTCGCTGAAGAGATGAGATCGTCGGACCTCTCGAACGTCGCTCACCCCGCCGACGTTCTGGCCGAGCGTTGGATCCGCAGTGATCGTCTGGCCGCGATGGTCTCGGGGATCCAAAGCCAGCGTCGACAGCAGGTCGTAGGCCGGAGCCAGCCGTACAACCAGCCCGGACGGATCATGAAGAACGGAAACGTTCTTCGCATGAGCATCGGCGTTCCCAACCGCGACATTGAACGTCACGAGCTGAAGGAGGTTCGACAGATCGCGTCGGGCACCGTAATCCCGGAGCAGCACCGCAAGGTCACGCAACGACGGCCCGCCTGCGGCTTGGTACTTCAGATCGGGAGGGAACCCGGTTGCCTGGCAAAAATCCTCCTGGTGCACCCGCACCGGCCCGTCCGGTGTGACCAGCCGGTCGTAGCGCCGGACCGCCAACGCCGATGTTCCGTCGATATCCACCAGCTCGGCATCGGGCGTATCAAGTCCGCAAACACGGGCCAGTCCGAGACACGTCAACTCGTTGGCAGCCAGGCGATGACGACCGTCGGGCTTCATGATCCACGTCGAGGGAGCTCCACCCCTCGGTTGTTGCCAGGACCCGTCAGGTGATCGACCAAGGAGCAGCTTGCCCTGAAACCCGGCCAGTGAGGGCCGCCAACCGGCTGCCGGGTCAGCACCGAGTGGAACCGTTTCCAATCGCGCCACGCATGTCGGCGATATCGGTATCGCTGAGCGGGCGGTACGCCCAATCCCCCCGGCCCGGGACCGGCGTACCATCGGGAACGATCACAACTGCACCTGCGCAGTCCTGCCCGAAGGCGTGCAGAAGTCCGTAGGTGTCGGAACGACTGACGCCGGCCAGAGCGGCCATTGCGTCGAGCGCCGGGCCTTCGGGAAGAAGGTTGTCGAAGAAGTTGGTCGCCTTCTCGTTGACGTCTCGGCCCGTAGCCCCCAACGACAGGGACAACGAGAGAGGTCGGCTGCCTCGACCCCATCGCTTCATGCCATCCGTGGCCCAGGTGATCGAGAGGCGTAGATCCCGGTCGCGTTCAAGAACGGCAAGGTGGGTTCCGTCCAGCCACACGTTGAGCTCTTCAGGCACCGCGATCGCTCCTTGGCCTCACGATCACCTCGCAACCCACCAGTCGGAGCAGTCGAAGCACGTGGCCGACAGACCCCCCGAAGTCCCCGGCCTCGAGTGCCGACACGTACGGCTGCGTAACCCCCTCCTCGTCGGCAAGATGGCGCTGCGTTGCCCCGGCCTGCTCACGGAAGTACCGGAGCGCGGCGCCCAAGTCCTGCGGGGCAACGACGCGGTAGAAGTCGCTGTCGGAGCCGGATATCACCATATGCTTATTCTAGCAGAATATAACCATTTAGTGATGTCCGACAGGGGACCGCTCCTCACCCACGGCGGCTGTGGATGCCAGGGGTCCGAACGATCCGTTTGCGGATGTATGTTCTTCACATGCACGGCTCGGTGACAGTCCACATGGCAGCGTCCCCCGAGCGGATCTGGGATCTGGTGAGCGACGTCACCAAGATCGGCAGCTTCAGTCCCGAGACGTTCGAAGCCGAGTGGCTCGACGGCGCCACAGGACCGGCAGTCGGGGTGAGGTTCCGCGGCCACGTCCGCCGCAACGGTCGTGGTCCCGTCTACTGGACGACCTGCACGATCGTCGCCTGTGATCCTGGCCGGGAGTTCGCCTTCGGCGTGGGCACGGGAGACAGGCCGATGAACACCTGGCGGTACCACCTCGAACCGAGTGGCGACGGGACCGACGTGACCGAGTCGTTTCAGCTCGCGGATATGGCGTTACTCCGCTTGTACTGGGCACTCTTCGGGTGGACTCGCGGCAAAACGAACCACAACGGCATGCGCACCACCCTCGAGCGCATCCGAGCCGAGATCGAGGCCGCCGGCTAGTGGCCTGAAGCGGAGATCCGCTCGCAGTAGCTAGCCGGGATCCCTCAGTTACGGGTTCTGGCGGGGGTCCGTGTAAGACCGCACGTCGAGCTGAGCTTCGAGCGCGGCGCCCAAGTCCTGCGGGGCAACAACGCGGTAGAAGTCGCTGTCGGAGCCGGATATCACCATACGCTTGTTCTAGCAAGATATAACCATTTAGTGATGCCAGACAGGAGACCGCTGTCTCAGGCGAGAGTCCTGGAGCAGAACATATGTCGGTGATAACATATGTCGGTGGCCATGAAACGAACGACGGTATTTGCCGACGAGAACGACCTTGCGATCCTCAAGGCCGTTGCTGCACGCCGCGGTATGGCCGAAGCCGAGCTTCTGCGAGACGCCATCCATCTCGTTGCGATGGCCAATCAGACCTGGACTGAGCCGTTTTTTACCCACACGTATACCTCCGACGACAGGTCACCTGGAGCGCGGGCCGCTGACATCCTCCAGGACACCTGGGCCGAAAAGGCCGACGCATACGAGCAGACTAAGAGCCCGGCTCGTTGATCGTCGTCGTGGCAGACACGTCAGGACTGCTGGCCGCCCTCGACGAGACCCACCCGGACGGTGACGCCGCTCGCCGGGTATTACGCGACGCCGGAACATTGATCGTCTCGCCAGTGCTGCTCAGCGAGCTCGATCATGTGACTCGCCGTGTCCTCGGTCGTGATGCTGCACACCAGGCGATTGACGACATCCGACGCTGGGCAAGAGCGGGGCGTGCCGTGCTTCCCAAAGTGACGGCCGACACCCTCGACACTGCACAAGCCGTGCGCGAGCGCTACCTGGACCTGCATCTCGATCTTGCCGATGCCGTGAACGTGGTGTTCGCAGCCCAGTTCCGCACCAACGCTGTGCTAACACTCGATTACAGGGACTTCCGCGCCATCCGCCCTCTCACCGACCACCACGCCTTCCGGCTACTGCCCGACGACGCCTGATACCGCCAGTTCGAGCGATGCTTCCGGCACGACCAGACCGGAGCCGGCATCGGACGTACGGCAGGGCGAACGCCATTCAGGTTGCTGGGCCTGGAACGTGCCGAATTGCCATCGGGTCGGGGCGAGCACACGCTTGGGTCATGACGCCTGACCAGTACACCCATGGTCATCACGAGAGCGTGCTGCGATCCCATCGCTGGCGAACAGCGGACCAAACAGCCCACCCTGAAGGAGTTCCTCGTCGGCCTGCCGCCGGTCGCCCGATGACCTCTCTGTCAGGTGGTGCCCAGTGCTGATGCGACGTCGGTCTGGGCGAAGTTGTCGCCCTTGTAGAGCAAGGGCTCTCCAGTCGCCCGTGCCAGTGCGTAGGCGAAGCAGTCGCCGAAGTTGAGCCCAGCCGGGTGGCCGCTGCCCTTGCCGAAATCGCGATAGGCCTGCCGAGCAATCTCCGCGTGCCTCCGCGTCACCGGTTCGACCTCGACGCGGGCCACGGCCAGGAGATCGTCGAGTCGGCCGCTGAGCACCGGATCGCGGTTCGCGTCGACGACGATCGCAGTCTCGACGTACGTTCCCGCTGAAACCCGCGGCTCGCCTGCTTGGGCAAGGACATGCACATAGCGATCAGCGTCAGGTTCGTTGCGCAGAATGGCGATGATCGCCGACGTGTCAACGATCACCGGGGCAATCCGGCATCGTCATAGAGGAAATCGCCGTGGTCGGCGCTGCGGTATGGCTCGATCCACCGGCTTGCGGCCTCCTGAGCAATTCTCTGCATGCGAGCCGCCCGCTCGACCGTTGCGGTCTCGTCCTGCTGTTCGAGCCGACCGAGACGCTCACGGACTGCCATGGTGACGGCACGGGTGACGCTCTCGCCTGTTGTGGCGGCGAGCTTGCGTGCAAGACGTTCGGTCTCGTCGTTCTTGATGTTCAAGCTCATTGCAGAAGTCTACCGTGGACAATCTACCTTTCTGTACATACGTCCGGAATTGATCGTCATCACCTATTCCCGGTGCGTTCACCGTGCCCGAGCTCGAGGCCATCCTCGAGATGGACTTACCCGAACCTCCCACAACTCAGCACGTGAGCAGGCCGCACGGGCGAAGTGCGGCCCCGTTGCCACTTCGGTGAGACTGTGGCCATGGCGTTCGGTCAACAGTCGGGCCCGCCGGCGTCGGCGAGGCAGGTGCAGGAGCTGCTGGCTCTCCTCCAGGACGCCGGTCACACCGACTTCCGCGACGCGCGTGGCCCAATGGGATTCACACAGCGCCAAGCCGCCGGCAAGTTCACTCGAGACGAGATAGCAGCGTTCATCGACCGGCTGCAGAACACAGAGAGCGATGGGGGCACCCCTGCCGCTGCCAAGACGCCGGCAAGGCTGTCTGCCGTAGAGCAGGCGATCCGTCGCATGCCTGCCGAGCAGCTCGCCGCCGAGCTTCAGCGACGCGGCTGGACCGTAATCGAGCCATAGAACCGGTCTGGGATATTTGGCGTCGGCCGTCACCAGACAGCCGATTGGAGACGACCCGGAGTTTTCGGCCAGTTGGGCTGCGCTACCCGGCGGGTCGTACCGAGCGCTACCTTCGACGTCGCTTCCTCATGTAGTCGGTGTCGTCGTGGACCTTCTGGTAGTCAGTTTCGTAGAGTGCGTGAACTTTGATAGAGCAACCGTCGATACGGAGCACCTGGGCGTTCTCCCCCGGTTTCTTGGGCATTAGGGCCACCACTTCGCAGGCGGCTGCCCCGTTACCCTTTACCACCGCTTCAAGCGCGGGCAGAAGGTCAGAATCCGCAGAGACGAGGATGCCCACGTCGATGTCTGGTCCGAGCACCAGCATCACAAAATCGACTGCGAGCATTACGTCGATGCCCTTCTCCCGGGGAACACGCGGGTTGCGGTAGTTCAGACTCCGGGAGTGAGGCGTCACAAGGTCGGAGTGCCCCCAGAGCGCAATTTGTCGGTCGAACGCCGCTGCTGCGTCAGGTTGGTGTTTGGTTGTTGGACGGCCTCGATAGACATGCACCTGCACTAACTCACGGTTAGGCCCGGCTAGCTTCTTCCCGAGCCTCAGCGGATCGATCTGACCCTCTACGTAGTGTGGGTCGTCGTCGGGGAAAAACAGTCGCGCGATCGCATGTAGGTGTTCTGATAGTCAATGAAAACCGCCACACGCTGTGTCACAGAAACACCTCTACAGAAAACCCCACCATTCCAGGTCAGCCCGAAGGCGTCCTGAAAGGTGGGGGGGATTAATCACCAGTATACGCGTTGACGCTAACGTTTGTCCACCGTTTTCCCTGGTAGTGACGATCTTCTACTATCTATCGAACATCAGTTCGAGAGCACCTTAGCTGACCAGGCGGAGGAGCAGGTCGAGCAACGAGATCGGATAGCAGACGTTGGTATCGGGCAGGATCCGCCGGAGGGCCGTCGCCGATCAGTACGTCAGGCCCGCGGCAGTCGCCTCGTCGACGAGCTTGCGAATCCCGACCCGCTTGCGCTCACTAACGTTCTTGTAGGCGAGTACCGAGCGCACCGGAATCTTGCGGTAGGAGCTGTTGGGCAGTCTGCGGACAGGAAGCACGTCATCAGCCACCAGCCGATCGACGTACTGGCGGGACACCCCGAGCAGCTTGGCCGCCTGAGCGGGGCTGACCTCGACCTCCTCGCTGACGACGGCAATCGTGTCCCCACCATCGAGCGAGTCGGCGGCAGCCATCAGCGCTTCAACCAGGGGCCGGGACAGTTCGACGTCGGTGCCCCCTACCCCGACTCGCACACCAGTGCGAACCTCACCTACCAGAGCCCGAACGGCGCGCACCTTCGGTTGTTCGTCGACACGGGCATGGATCTCGGCAATCGCAGGGTCAGACATGGTTCCTCCGGCCCACAATCCTGTGTCAAAGGTGCCACACCTGCAACCAGGCTGGTGTTCGGCCCAGTTAGCAACTGGAGTGATTGTCGCGCAGCACTGCAGTTACTGGTGGATCCAGAACCACGTTCGTCTCCACCGACACGCAGCTCAGAGGTCAGCTCTTCTCTTTCCTAGACGAGGAAATCAGACGAGATACGCCCGCACTTGAGCCCGAGGAGTAGCAGGACCACATTATTCGTGTGGTCCACATTGTTTGTGTGGTATTCTCAGTGAGTGCGACGAAACCTAACGCTTCAGCTCGATGAGGAGACGGTCCAGAAGGCAAAGGTCGTAGCCGCCCGTCGTGCGACGTCGGTCAGCCGGCTCGTCGCCGGCGAGATCGAGCGTCTCGTCAACGAAGACGACAGATACCAGCAGGCACGTCAGATCGCCTTCGTCCAGCTGAGTACGGGCTACCACTTCGGAGGCGGTTCCCCGCCAACGCGGGAGTCGCTCCATGAGCGATGACCTGACCTTCGTCGATACCAACGTCCTCGTCTATGCGTACGATGCCGATGCTGGCAACAGACACGACGCTGCCCAGGCAATTCTGGTGGAGTTGTGGAACGGGCGCACCGGAGCGGCCAGCACCCAGGTACTCCAAGAGTTCTACGTGACAGTGACCCGCAAGCTGTCCACACCGGTTGCGCGTCAAACCGCCCGGGAGATCATGAGCACCTACCGAGCGTGGCCGATCCACCGGCCCGAGATCGCCGACGTCATTGCTGCGTCCGAGCTCGAGGAACATCACAGCCTGTCTTTCTGGGATGCCCTGGTGGTCACCTCGGCGCAGCGCGTGGGTGCCCACACGCTTCTGTCGGAAGACCTCCAGGACGGTCGCCGGATCGGAGAGCTGGTCATCGTCAACCCGTTCGCAGACGAAACCGGCTGAAGTCGCTCCAGAAGCGCCCCCGGACCAAGGTCGCCACAGGCCGTGCGTCTTCCCTGCACAGTCGCGTAGCCGGCTACGACTGGGAACGTTGTGATTGAAAGCCAGCCGGAGCCCTGAGAGTCGCAAGATCGAGGCTATCGCCATCGCCTACGCCGGCTGCGAGAGGACCTGCCCTTTGGATCCAGAGTCACGCAGCAGAGCAATAGGACTACGTGATATGGACCGACAAAGCAATATTGTGTAGTGTTACTGTATGTCCGGAACTGACACCGACGCGCAGCGCATCGAGTGCTTTCACCTGGTCTTTCTGCAGGTCTTCTTGGCGGGAGGCCGCCGAGACCGGTGCATCCTGAAGGGCGGAACCAACCTGCGCTACTTCTTCGACAGCGTGCGCTACTCGAACGACATCGACCTGGACTTCATCGGCCACTCGGGGTGGGGGCTGGAGCAAGCAGTCGACGGAGTGCTCAACGGCCCGGCGCTCACGAGAACGCTTCGCTCGACGGGGATCGCCATCGAGCAGGGCTCTATCAGCAAGCCGAAGCAGACCGACACCACCCGGCGCTGGAAGCTGGGGCTTGTTCGCGCCGGTGCGACGCCAGGGCGGCCAGGATGAGATCGTCCGAGGCGTACGCCCGCCTGCAGGCGCTTCACCAACCGGTGTTGACGAATGGCGAGATTGCAGCAGCCTGGGGCACGTCCGAGTCGGCGACGACACACGCACTCCGGCGCCTCGAAGAGGATCGGCTTGTGAAGCGCCTGCGCCATGGAATCTGGGCCGTGCCGAGAGAGTGGGGTGGAGCGATCGACCCGCTCGATGTTCTACCGGTGCTTACTCGCCCATACCCGAGCTACGGATCGATGTGGACGGCGCTGGCCATCCACGGGATGATCGAGCAGATCCCCCGCTCGTTCTTCGGGGTGTCGCTCGACCGAGCGCGCAACGTCACGACGACGATTGGCGACTTTCGGGTACACGCGATCCACCCCGATCTTTTCGGCGGGACGAGAGGGGCGACAGGATCCCGGGCCGGCATGGCGACGCCGGAGAAGGCGCTCTTTGACACGGTATACGTGCTTGCCGCTCACCGCGGAGGGCACGTCTCGCTCCCGGAGTTGACTCTCAGTGATGACTTCGACAGATCATCCCTCCGAGAGTGGGTCGAGCGGATCCCCACCGCTCGGCTCCGTACGATCACGACCCGACAGCTCGAGCGAGTCCTCGCCTCGGCGGAGACGTGGGCCGGTAGGCAGTCCTGACTCGGTACACCATCACGAGTGCTTACGTCCCGGATCTGGGCTTTGGCACGGTGGCCACACGTGGGCCCATCGAGAACGGCCCACACCACCGGATCACGCCTACACCCTGGGAGCTGTGAGGACATAGCCTGGATGCATTGGCATGCCGTTGGGAGCGCCGATGATCCGTGATAGACGAACCGTGGTGGCCGGTATCGTTGCGATGGCCGTCCTGGCAGCGGCATGCACCACCCAGTACACCGCTGCTCCGGTCAAGCACCACCAGGTGGCGGTCGCTCCTACGACTACCACCACCACGGCCGTCCCGGTCTCGACGCAGGTGGCGACCACCCACGGCGACATCCCCGGCTCTACTGCCCCTGGGGCTGCACCGACCATGACCGTGCCGGGCAGCTGGTACGGCTACCCGTCGGTTCTCCCAGTCATCGCAGAGCAGCCGGGATGGCTCGAGGTGCGGCTGGCCCAGCGGCCGAACGAGTCCACCGCCTGGGTGCAGAGCAGCGAGGTGAGCCTGTCTACGACTCCGTACCACATCGTTATCGATCTGACTACCGAGCACCTCGAGGTGTTCCTGTCGGGCAAGGAGATCGACGACTTCCCGGCCGGCATCGGGACGACCGACGATCCCACTGTGACCGGCAACTTCTTCATGACCATGCAGGTGCCTCCCCCCGACCCAGGGTACGGCCCCTTCGTGCTGGTGACCTCGGCGCATTCCGACTCCATTACCGACTGGGATGGGTCTGGCGACGCCATCATCGCCATCCATGGGCCTATCGACAGCTACGACGACTCGCTCATCGGCACCACCGGCGCCCAGATCTCCCACGGCTGCATCCGCCTACACGACAGCGACCTGGCCCAGCTAGCCCCGATCCCACCGGGAACTCCCATCGACGTCGTGAGCTGACTGGTTGTCATTGCCGATTTAGCAGTCGAGCAGCGCGGCACGATCGGGGCGCCAGCGGCCGCGCCGGGACCGTTCGACCAGCCCCAGGTCGTGAAGGTGTCGAAGCACCCGGAAAGCTCTGGGCTGGGACGCCTCGGGCTGGGCCGCGAGAGCGGTGGCGTTCGGCTCCTCCTCTTCGCCCGAACAGGGTTCGGATGATGGCCAGGCTTCCCGAGCCCAACCTTCGTCCCTACATGGAAGAAACCCCCCGACTAAGCGGGGGGTTTCTTCATAACAACTGTGCCGGTAGGCAAGACCCGGCTGAACAACTCAGAGGCGGCGTGTCAGATGTTGCGAGCTCGCCGCTGGCGAGTCATCAACACGAGCCCGGTACCCAAGACCAGGAGGAGGAGGCCACCTCCAACAGTCATGGCGATATCAGCACCGGTGAAGGCCAGGCCGCTGGACGAGCTGGATCCGGTCGAACCGGTGGTCGTGCTCGAGGTTGGGATGGTCACCGTCCCGTTGACCGACAGAGGCGAACCATTGGCCCCCGTCCCGGTTCCCGTCACGGTGTTGGCACCAAAGGAGGCGGCGGCGGGCGTTCCTCCGTTAATGCTGATGTGGGGGTCAGTGACATTCACCGTCACGGTGATGGAGCCGTTGGAACCGACGGTACCGGTAGCAACCAGCGTACCGCCGATGTAGAAGTTGATCGTCGACCCAGGAAGGAACCCGGTATACGTCAACGAGCCGCTGGACCCAACGGGCAGGGTTATCGAAGTGGCACTCGATGGGGTCACCGGCGTCGTAGTCGGCGGTGGATACCCGGTCGCAGCAAATGCAGGGGCACCCATGAAGAGCACTGTACCCACTACCGCTGCAGCAGCTACTGCCATCAGTTTACGCATGCGATCTCGCCTCTCTCGGTTTCGATAGTCCCTCGGCCCACAGGGCTCCGAACTCCAACGCACGAGACAGTAGCATGGTTAGCGCTGGAATTGGGTAATTTGCGATCAAGGCCCCAATTTCTACGGTCCCTCTCTTACTTCTGCTCCAAATCCCAGGTCAGGGTTCTCGTCCGGGTGAGCGAGGCGTGGACGGTCTGAGGGCTGCCAAGCTGCCATCCAGTCGCCAGCACGGTGGCCGACACGGTCTCGGGGCTCAGGCGTGGCTGTGGCACATACGACAGGGTCAGCTTCCCGTTCCTGACAGCGTTCGGGATGATCGTCTTGAACGTCACGGCGGTCTCCTGCTGCGGCAGCACCGAGATACCGGCCGGCGTCACGTTCAGGCCCGACTCGGGCGTGCTCCCGGTCTGGACGATGCCCTTGCCAGAAGGCCCCCACAGGTAGGCGGTGGCCACGTACTGGCCCACCTGGAACGAGTGGATCCCGTCCGGCCCCAGCTGCAGTGAAGGAGCAGCACCAGCCGGGGCATGGTTGGACACCGACACGGTGGTGTCCACCACGGCCTCGTTGTCCGCCTCCAGGTGGATCTGCTGCGAGACGCCGACGGTGACGTAGTAGTCGAGCTTCGTGGCGGTGGCGTTCTCGACGGCGGCGTGGAAGGTCCGGGACGGGTCGCCGGTATCGATGGCGCCCGAAGCGCCGAACTTCGTCAAGGTGGCTTCGTAGGACGGGTTCTCGTCCCACACCAGGAGATGACGGCCGGCCACGTCCGCTGACAGCGTGCTGGCCAAGCTGGCCAGGTCCACATGGTCGTTCGACAGCTGGTCGACCACGGCTTTGGCCACGGTGGAGAGCTCGTCGTGGCGCAGGTCCTGTTGGCTGGCCGGGTACCCGTTGTACAGCTGGTTCAACACGATCGACGCCACGTTGGCGGCGGTCACCGGCTCCGAGATGCCGGGAACGGACACCGGGCCGGTCAAAGCCAGCAAGCTGGCCACCGTGGGAACGTCCAGGGCGACGACGCCGTTGACATGCTGCCCGGTCGTCTGGGCCGCCATCGCCTGGAGGTCGCCACCGCTCCATGGGAAATCAGCCGACGCATTGGCAGACTGCCAGAGCTGCGTCGGCTGGTACCCGCCGAAGATCTTCTGCATGCCAGACGGGATGGCGTAGTTCACGGGTGTAGACAGCTGAAGGTCCGACACGCTCTGGGGGTCGGAGACGGTGATCTTCCCGTTCTGTGCCTGCAAGGTGCCGACCGAGAGGACCGCCCCCTGGTCGCGCATCTCGGCGTTGTTCTCGGTGGCCAAGAGATAGGTCCGAGGACCATCGGCTCCGAGGAACGGAAGGGCATAGCCGAGGATCTGATCGCCTCGTCCCAACTGGTAGGTGAGCCTGGCATCTTCCTGGTCGAACTCCGTCCTGGCATCACCCAGGCTGCCGATGAGGCCCGAGGACGGCCGGTTCAAGCGCTCGAGCGTGGCCTTCGCCGTAGTCACCTCAGAACGGAGCGCATTGAGCTGAGGAAGCGAGACGGTCGTGCCCTGGCTGTCGCCACGAGAGCAGTCGACCCGAGACGAGCAGATCGTTACCGGTAGATGCCGTCGTCTGCAGGTCGGAGACGAGCTCGAAGGCAGTCCGTGACGCTGGGTATCAACGACCGGCAAGCCAACCCAGCACCTTCAGGCTGACCGACGAGCTGCAGCGTCCGATCGGCCTGGGCTGGCGTCGGCGGACACCTGTTTGAGCGACTCGACCGCCTGCGGCACGCCCGGAGGCCGAGAGCAGCTCGTGTCGGTTGGCTTCGAGCCGGGTGACCGTTGACCTGGCGTTATTCGAGCGACACCCGAGCCTCTGTCAGCGAGTGCCACGTCAGCAGGGCGAGTGCCCCCACCGACCACCAGCACGACAAAGACGCCGCCGCAGATCCAGATGAGGACGCCACGGCGCTGATACTCCTTCTGGGCAGGAGAGACGTACCGTCGCCGGTGGGTGTGCTTCTCGCCACGTCGGTGCTGCCAGCCAGTGCTTGGCGCCGTAGCGATACGTATGTCGGGGACGC
Organism: uncultured Acidimicrobiaceae bacterium; assembly: GCA_963812965.1. GTDB lineage: Bacteria > Actinomycetota > Acidimicrobiia > Acidimicrobiales > RAAP-2 > DASXMT01. Next base: position 24,279 of record CAWEXG010000006.1, read on the forward strand.
TGTCGTTCGTGCCTGTACACCGCCACTCAGAACATCACCGTCGGAGAGTCCCGCTCGTGATCAGACGTCTCGGACGATGTTCTCGGCCGAACCGCTACTCAGCCCTCAGACGGCGGCAGGCAGCGGGCCGACAACACGTCCCACCGCGCCGTTGCGTGACAGTCGACAGGCTCGAACGGCGGTTCGCTACCCGTGGACTAGGTGCATCGACCCTCGAATCGGGTGCATCGACCTTTGGACTTGGCACGTCCTGACGAGGCTCGTCCGGGGCGTCCCTATAGCCGTAGCCGTACTGGTCTCCATAGCGGTAGTACACGTACGTATCAGCTTCCGAAGCCCCGTTGAGGACCAGGCCGGCCAGCGGAGCGTGCACCCGGCTCAGGACCTCGACGGAACGGGCAAGGTCCTTCCGGGTCGTCCTCCGGGCGGCTGCGACCAGCACCACGGCGTCAACGGTCCCGGCAAGCACCGCTGCGTCGGTGACCGGCAGCACCGGTGGGCTGTCGATGATGACCAGGTCGGCCGCTTGAGCGAGGAGAGCGAACACGTCACCCGCCTTCTTGCTTCCGAGCAGCTCAGAGGGGTTGGGCGGGATCGGCCCGGATGGCAGGATCGTCAGGCGGCCGAACGCCGGGAGACCCACGAGAGCATCCTCGAGGGTGGCGTCACCGACCAGCACCGACGTGAACCCGACCTCGTTCGGGATCCCGAAGAACTCATGAATCCGCGGCCTCCGAAGGTCGCAGCTGACGAGGACGACGTTCTGTCCCGACTGAGCCATGGTGACGGCGAGGTTCGCCGATGTCGTGGTCTTCCCGTCGGCAGCAGCGGGGCTGGTGATCTGCAACGTCCGGATCGAGTGCTCCAGTCCGATGAACTGGATCGATGTCCGGAGCCCCCGATAAGCCTCGGCAGGAGGCGACTTCGCATGCTCGGCAGCGATCAGGAACGGGTTCTTCCGGTCCTTCCACTCGGCGACCGTGGGAATAAGGCCGAGTGTCGGCAAGCCGCCAGCGACACGCTCGAGCTCGGCCTTCGTTCGGATCCGGTCGTCCAGCCGGTCTCGCAGCAACGCCAGGCCGATACCGAGCGATCAGACCGACGAACAAGGCAATGACCGACATCGGTGACAGGTTTCGGAGACACCGGAGAATGATTGGCAGTAGCGGCTGCGACCAGCTGACCACCGCTCGGCGCCTGGGCAACGTTGACCTGAATCTGACTGAGCTGCGCCTGCAGTGTGCCTGCTGCGAGTTGGCCAGGGCCCCCAGGCTGTTATCCAGGTTGGAAATCGTGCCAGTAGCGGTGCTGCTGGTCTGGCTGAGCTGCGTGTTCAGAGCGTTGATCCGGGTCTGTAGAGCATTGATCTGGTTCTGCAGCTGGGTCTCGGCTGCTTGCTCGGTTGCCAGAAAGCGCTGTCGGCTGGCGATGATGTACGAATTCGCGTACGCGTTAGCCGCCTTCGCTGCGAACTCGGGGCTCGTTGAGGTCACCGAGACCGTAGCGATCTCAGTGGTTCCCACCTCAGCGACCGAGACCGCAGGCGCTGAAGCATGAAGCGACTTGGCAACCAGCGTCTTCACGGTAGACCCCTGGATAAGGCCGACATCTGTTGCGATGTCAGCAGGCTGCAAAGGTGCCACAGCGCCAGTATCGGAAAAGGACTGAGAGATGAAGAGAATCTGTGCTGTGCCTTCGTACTTCTTAGTGCGGACACTGTCGATGCAAACGACGGCAACAACGGCAATCGACGATGACGACGACGATGGTGATCCTTCGTCTCCAAAGGACCCGCGTGTAGTCGAGTAGGCCTAATTCTTCTGAAACATCGCCTTGATCCACTGCGGTACGATATCTCATTCGAGTTCGCGGTTTGAGCGTTTCGGTTCAGCGTTTCCCGAGGCAGTGACCGGGAGGGCTCTGTGCTGGCTCCAGCCCCATCGATAGCGAGGCGCTCACGGGAGGCGGATTAGCCTGGCCGAAACACTTAAAGATTGAGTGGTCGCGCCGGAACACCGCCTACCGTGATCCCGGGTAGCACGGGACGGACAACTGCGGCCCCTGCCCCAACAAAGGCCTCCGGGCCGATCTCTAGCCCCTGGATGACTGTAGCGTTCGCCCCAATTGTTGCTGCTGCTCCAACTTTGACGTTGCCGCTAATAGTTGCTCCAGGCATAATCGTCACGTAATCGCCCAGCACGGCGTCGTGGGCGATGGTGCTATTGAGCCCGACGTGCACGTGTCTTCCCACTGTGATGTTGGTAGTGACCGATACATGAGCACAGACCACGGTCCCGGCCCCAAGACTCACGTCAGCACCGATCGTGGCTGAGGGATGTACCAACCGAGCAGGCTTTCGACCGATCGAGGTGGCGAACTCGTCCAACCTACGCCGAGTATCTGACGAACCGATACCGATGACATAGCTCGCATCCAGTCGAGCAAGCGCAGTCGAAGGACCCAGCAGCTTCACCCCGCGCCTAGCCAGGAGATCCAGATCTGGCAAACCATCGTCGAGAAAGCCCAGAAAATCGAACTGGTGTGCCTCCTTGTTCATGGCCTCCACTACGTCCAATGCCTCACGCCCGTGGCCGCCAGCACCAATAATTACAAGAGGAACCGGTCTGGTTAGTCCCTCGTCCGTCATCTACAGCACAATAGTGATCGTGAAACGAGCAGTGGATATCATCGGAGCTGGAGTTGGGCTGGTCGTGACGGCACCCCTCATGGCCGTAGTCTCCATAGTTCTGTACAAATCCCAGGGTCGGCCGATCTTCTTCAGCCAATCCCGGGCAGGGCAGGAGGGACGACCGTTTCTCCTCAAGAAGTTTCGGACAATGGCCGACGCACATGATGAAGCGGGACGGTTACTTCCCGACGACCGTCGGATTACTCCGATCGGCCGGCGGCTCCGCGCCACGAGCCTCGACGAACTGCCAGAACTCTGGAACGTCATCACTGGCGACATGTCTCTCGTTGGTCCCCGCCCTCTACCCATTGAGTACCTACCCCGGTATACGTCGGCAGAGTCTCACCGACACGAGGTACGCCCTGGGCTGACCGGATGGGCTCAGGTGAACGGCCGTAACACTGTTGATTGGGACGATCGCCTGGCGATGGACGTCTGGTACGTTGAACATCGCTCTTTGACCCTCGATCTCAAGATTGTTCTTCGAACAATTGCCGTCGTTCTTCGGCGGCAAGGAATCAGCGCCAGCGATACAGAGACGATGACCGTTCTCCGACCCCATCTCGCCGAGGACCCCCCGGGATTCGGCTCATGAGTCGCATCTATCTCTCGCCTCCTGACGTTCGGCCACTTGAACGAGAGCTCGTGGTTGCAGCTATTGACTCAAACTGGGTGGCTCCGATCGGGCCAGACTTGAATGCGTTCGAGCACGACGTAGCCACCGTTACTGGTGTTGCGACCGCCGTCGGCCTTTCAAGCGGAACGGCCGCCCTGCATCTCGCACTGCTCCAACTTGGAGTTGGACATGGTGACTACGTCTTCGTTTCGTCATTTACCTTTGCTGCCACCGCGAACGCTGTCACTTACGTAGGTGCGACTCCCGTCTTCATCGATAGCGAAGCCACAACATGGGGTATGTCCCCCGAGCTTGTCAAAGAAGAGCTGATGGAGCGTTCCCGAACAGGGACGTTACCCAAGGCCGCGATTATCGTCGACCTCTACGGTCAATGTGCCGACTATGACCGTCTTTTACCACTATTCAATTATTATAATATCGCAGTCATCGAAGATGCCGCAGAAGCACTCGGAGCCACTTATCGTGGTAAGCCAGCTGGCTCATTCGGTGATTTTGGCGTTATATCATTCAATGGAAACAAGATTATTACTTGTGGCGGTGGGGGGATGCTTCTGTGCCACAATGACGACCAGGCTGCACGGGTCCGTCATCTTGCCACGCAGGCACGCGAGCCCTTTCCCCACTATGAGCACTTAGAGATTGGATATAACTACCGTCTTTCAAATATTCTCGCCGCATTTGGGCGTGGACAACTTACGAATTTACCCGAACGGATCACCCGGCGACAAAAAATCAATGACCGATATCGTCGTGAACTTTCAACCGTGACAGATTTATCTTTTATGCCTATAGCTGATTTTGGAGAACCTAACTGGTGGTTGACTTGCGTCACAATTGATACAGATGTTCTTAGGAAAAGTCCGGAGGATCTCCGTTGCCATCTTGAAACATACGATATCGAATCACGCCCGGTGTGGAAACCCATGCATCTCCAACCCGTTTTCGCTGACTCACCGTCCCGAATTGATGGTACTTCAGAAGATATATTCGCCAAGGGACTCTGCTTTCCCAGCGGCAGTGGAATGACAGACGGTCAATTAGACGAGGTCATAGCCCACACACTCGATTTCCTATTGCAATAGTTCATGTGCATGTTCCGTTGGGCGCCTTGCGTCCGTCTCGGTTCATCTAAATCTCATGAAGGTGAAGCTCATCGTAGATATCGGGCGCTTCGGATCTCAGGGGGGAATCGCATCCCCGATCTGAGATGAGCCCTCTGCCAGTCTGAGCCGGTGACGAACTGAGACTGGAGGGCTCCTGTGGTGACGTTACGTTCGAGAGCACGATCACCTCGGAGAAAGCACACGGGAACGTGTATCCGGACCACGGACAACGGAACGTCGTGAGCAGCATCACGCAAGCACGGGCCGGCTGACCCTCCGTCGAGCAATCGATCGAGCCATGAGAATGGCGAATCCGGTCAGTACAAGACCAATCAGTATTTGCACCGGGACCGGCGTGAAGGTATTTCTAATCTCAAATAGCAGCGGAAGGAACACGGCATTCCTGATGATTTGCGATCTCAATACGCGAGGACTTCGGTCAACCCATGACATCGTGAGCCCGATCAGGAACAAGAAACCGGCGGCACCCCAGTACCCCCAGTTATCGTATCCCTCGGCCACCTGGGAGAAGCCGATTGGTCCGACAGTCTTTTCGATAACCTCGTTCAGGATGTCTGGATCGCTAGAAGCAGACGCTGCAGAACCGAGGAATGGTACAAGCCGATGACTCGCTCGGGTGAACGGAGACGTGAAGCTGCCTCCCCCAATTTCGACTGGCCGTTATCGTTCCATTGCATCACGACCACGGTTGGGCGCAAGGAAAAACCCATCTCGGCCAGTCCATCAACAGGACTAATGCCGACGCTGCTCGCAGCAGTGCCTGTCGTAATGGAGTTGTTCCGTGACGACCGAATGCCGGACACCAGCAACAGTCCGATGATGAGTACCAGCAAGAGCCGCTTTCCCGTCAGGATTCTACGCCGGTAGCTGATCAGCACGAGGGCACCAGCAGCAGGAAACATCACCTCGCTACGCAGCCCGATATAGAGGGCGACCAACGCGTAGACAGCGAACATCAAGAGCCCGAACCGTCGAGCCTTCGACGGCGTGGCGATCGCCAGCATTCCAAGAGATAGGCCGAGTGGCGCGTAGACATAGGGTAGTGGGGCGTTGGCCGTGGCGGTCTGCCAGTTTTCGTAGCCAGCCGTAAAACCGCTCACGCCTGCGTATTTGAGAGCAACCAAAAAGAACGCTCCGACGGAGATCGTCATGAACAGCGCGCCCGGAATACCGATGGCCCTTGCTAGATCACCCTTCGCCAGTTTGTCCTCGGGGCTCTGGCGCTCTGGAATCCATCGAGCCGATCCCCACAGTGCTCCTATTGCGGTGCCGGCCATGAGGGCTAGTAGTCCGATGGTCGCTAGCACAAGCGCTGGCTCGAATTGTGAAGAGGTCAACCATAAAAGCTGCGTGGGGCTCAGGCCGAACGTCGGTATCGAGACCCCGAACAATACGAGTGGCGCTAGTCCTAAATTGAAGAGGCTGAAGCACAACACAAAGAGGAACGAGGCACTCCCTTCTTTGGTGGCGTACATGCGGCGGCAACAAAACAGACCTACGAGCGCGGTAACCAGGGCGATAAATGCAGCCGTCTTCGGAGATGCGTTATCCAACAGAGAATGATTGACGCCTACCAAGATGGCAGTCAGCGAGAACACCAATGCCCAACTCATGATCTCGGAGCGAGGTACGGCTCGCCACGGCTGTCGAGTCGTCACGCTCAGTGTGGTCCCCGCGGTCACGGAGGCTTCACTGGTGGTGATGATGGTGTTGTTCGTCACTGTTTGACTACCGCATTCCATATAGATAGCAGCGCACCCAGGGCCGAGGGTCTCCTGCGCGACTCATTACCTTGAATCCAGCATCCACTAGGATGGACTGCACCGGAGTGAAGGTTCTTTGCCATTCGTTTCCGGTACGATCCGCCTTGAAGTCGTGGCACCCGATCACTACATGGTTCACTCGGTCGAGGCCAGTCCCGAACGCCTTTAGAATCGGTAGTTCCATCCCTTCAATATTCAGCTTCAAGAGACTAACTCTATCAATCTGAGCTGAGTGCAGGATATTCGTCAACGTGCGTGCGGGAACAAACACGGAATCTTCATCGGTCGTAGCCATGCCGTTGGAGACGTGCTTCGCTTCGTCGTCCTGCAAGGAGATCACGCCTGATTCGGGAGCGACCGCACATTCAAGAGTGAGGTGTCGACCGTCACGTAATTCCCTGGCGCTGCCGTCAAGTAATTCCCTCGTCCGGCGTGCGTTTCATTTAGTTTCTACTCGATTCTGTCTCCTTCCCGGGTGAACGCGGCGTGACCGGCGGCGACGACCAAGCGATCGTCCACGGTGACGGCCCGGCCGGTCACCGGTCCTCCCGGCGATGGGTCGGGCCGACTCCCTGGAGGAAGTGGCGCAACTCGGTTGCCACCGCCTCAGCGGTGAAGTGACCGAGTTCCCGGCGGACGGGGACTGTGTGCGCCCCTCGCCGCAGCCGCACGATCCAGTCCCGGCCCGGCTCACGGTCCTCAGAGTCGTCCTGGACGAGCTCGACCACGAGTGCTTGTCTGGCCAAGGTCGGTCGGCACGCCGGCGAGCAGTAGACGGGCGGACGCCCGACCCGTCCCGGTCGCCGCACCACCGGGTTGTGGCAGTCCGGTGCCGCGCAGATCACCGCCGGGCTCATTTGCCTGCACCCTTCGGGGTCTGCCCCGGCCGTTTGTTGGGCCGGTAGGACTTGCCGTCCATGTGCACGTGGTGCGCCGAGTTCACGATGCGGTCGAGGATCGACTCGGCGACCACCGGGTTGGGGAACAGCGAGTACCAGTCCGAGGCCTGTCGGTTGGCGGTGAAGATCGAGGACTTGGTCATCCGGGCGGTGATCAGCTCGTAGAGGTCGTCGGCCTGAGCGAGGGTGAAGTCCCGCATGGCCCAGTCGTCGAAGATGAGCACCTGGGGCCGGCTCCAACGAACGAGTCGGTTCTCGAAGCTGCGATCAGCATGTCCTCCGGCCAGGTCGGCCAACAATCGGGAGGTCTTGGTGAATACAACTGTGTAGCCCCGCCGGCAGGCCGCATGACCGAGGGCCTGGGCGATCATCGACTTTCCGACCCCAACCGGCCCATGGAGGATCACCGACTCTCCGGCTTCGACGAAGCGCAGGGTGGCGAGGTCACGGATCTGGCTGGCCGGGATCTTCGGGTTGAAGGAGAAGTCGTACTCCTCGACGGTCGTGGCCTGCTCGAAGCGCGCTGCCTTCACCCGGCGCTCGATCCCCGCCACGTCGCGCCGGGCGGCCTCGTCCTCGCAGAGGACCTGGAGTAGCTCGACATGGCCAAGCTCCCCGGCGGTGGCCTGGGCCAGCCGGGCATCCAGGGTGTCGAGCATGCCGAAGAGCTTCAACTTCGACAGTGTCTCTTCCAGCTGGTGCTGTTTCATCGGGCCACCTCCCCGATGTCGAAGAGGCCCTCGGGCCCGTGCAGGTGGGCGGCCGCCAATGGTGGGACCTGGGCCTCATCCTCCTCGTCGAGCTCGACACCGGCGGCCAGGATGCCCTTGACCGTCTTGTAGGACGGATCGCCGGCGAGCAGGGCTTTCTTGCAGGCGGCATCGAGACGGGGGGCGTCGTACTTGTCGGCCAGTCCCACCACCCCCTGAGCCTGGCGCAGGCGATAGAGGGCGTTGACCTCCATGATGGCCGCCACCACCTGGGCCACCGACTCACCGAGCTCGGTCGCTCTCCGGCGACACCAGGCCGGGGTGCGCATCATGAAGGCGATCTTCTCCGGCGGGTAGTGGTCGTAGTTGGTCTGTTTGCCCCGCTCGACCCGCACGTGGGTGGCCACCAGGGTTCCCTCGAGGCAGATCTCGACGGTGCGGGCGCTCTCCCGGGCGTCGACCACCTTGCCGATGTGGATCCACGGGACGCTGTAGATGGCCCGGCCGACCTTGATGTGGATGTCGGGCGGGACCTTGGGCCTCGACCACCTGGCCAGTTCGAACGGCGAGCGGGGCAAGGGAAGGAGCAGGGCCCGCTCCTCGGCCTCGAACAGCACCTGGGGCGCCACCCGTTCGAGGCCCCGATGCGGGCGCTGGTTGGCCACCTGTCGGCACCACCGCAGGGCATCGGCCTGCATGTGGGCGAGGTCCTTGAACTCCGCCTCCCGCCCGGCGAAGAACGAGTCCCGGCAGTAGGGCACGCAGCGTTCGACCCGGGCCTTGTCCCGGGGCTTCACCACCCGGGCCGGGTCGACCAGGCAGCCGTAGTGGGCGGCGAACTCACCGAAGGCCTTGTTGATCAGCGGGTCATAGAGATCGGGCTTGATCACGCCGGTCTTCAGATTGTCCGGAACGATGCGGGCCACAGCACCCCCGAAGAACTCGAACGCCGCCACGTGGCTCTCGACCCATGAACGTTCGTCCATCGAGAGGACCGGCCGCAAGAAGATGAGGCGGCTGAAGGCCAACACCATGATGAAGCCCTGCACCCGCCGGAAGCGTTGGGCCACCGGGTCGAACCAGCGTCCGAGCAACCCGTAGTCCACCTGGACCTCTTGGCCGGGAGGGGGCGTGTCACGCAAGACCCGGACCGCGGCCCGGGCCACCTCCTCTTCGAAGTTGGCCCAGATGTAGCGACGCACCGAGGACTCCGACGCCCCGAGGCCGTGGTCGTCGCGCAGGCGCTGGTGCATGGTGGCGATGGTCACCGCCCCGATCCACCCCTTGATGCGGTCGTGGTGCGGGGCGATCTCCGGCCACGTGGTCTGGCGCCGGGAGGGGTCGACCAGCTCGGGGAACCAGCCTTCGGCCAGCTGGGCCCACTCCTCGGCACCGAGCGGCGGCCCGCCCGGGACGATACCGGCCTCGATCGCCGGCTTGAGGTACTTGCGCACGGTCTTCGGGTCCAGGCCGAGCGACGAGCTCAACTCGCCGATGCGGCGCCCGGTGTGCCAATGCTGGAACAGTTCGACAACGTCGATCACTCTGATCGTTCTCCTTGCCACTCGTCCTCCTCGTCTCGACGACGAGGGGGATGCTCAACGGATCTGTGGCCGGAGCGAGGGATCCCCACCAACCAGGGAATTCCGTGACGGCGAGTCAGGGAATTACTTGACGGCAGGTGAGGGAATTACTTGACGGAAAAGCGCCTGGAATAGGGAATTACGTGACGGCTGACAGTGAGGACATTGGAAAGCCCATTCAGTCGCACCGTCTTTTCCAGGCACCGAAAGACCCGAGGGTGTGCCTCCACACTGACCACAGTCCCCATTGGGCCGACGGAACGCGAAAACTCCCGAACTTCACCGCCGACTCCGGCGCCTACATCAACGACCACATCACCTGACTGGGGCGTGTATCGATGGAACACGATGTCGCGTGTACGTGCATCTCGGACAGCTGCGATCAACCCATTCGGACCTGTCTCGACGACAATGCCCTCTCGAGGTCTCCCGTGCCGGCTACTACCGGTGGAAGGAGGCCCAGGAGCGCCCTCCGCTCCCGAGCGAGCAGCGCCGGGCGGACCTGGACGCTAAGATCGTGAGCTTCCACAAGGAGTCCCGTGGCACCTACGGCTCCCCACGGATCACCTTCGACCTGCATGAAGACGGCGAGGAGGTGAGCCACAACACGGTGGCCGTCCGCATGACCGCCCTCGGCATCGTCGGCATCAGCCCACGGACCTTCACGGCCACCACGGTGGCAGACCCGACGGCGACCTACCCCGAGGACCTGGTCAATCGACGGTTCAGCCCCGCAGGCATCGACGAGCTCTGGACGAGCGATCTGACCTACCTGAAGGTCGGCGAATCTGGGCCTATCTCTGCGCCACCCGGGACGAGGGGTCCTCACGAGTCCTCGGCTACGCAGTGGCTGACCACATGCGCACCGAGGTCGTCCTCGACGCCCTGGCCCAGGCCACCGCCACCCGCTTCGGCCGATGCTCAGGCACCATCTTCCATGCCGACCGCGGCAGCCAGTTCAGCGACCACAAGGTCGAGGAGTTCTGCGCCGGATTCGGCATCGTCCGTTCCATGGGGGCCACCGGCAGTTGCTACGACCACGCCAGCGCCGAGAGCTTCTGGTCGATCTTCAAGCACGAGTACTTCTACCGCCACGCCTTCGCCACCATGGACGAGCTGCGCGCCGGCATCGACGACTACATCAACTTCTACAACCACCAGCGTCGCTGCGGGAAGGCCGACAATGTCAGTCCCGTCCGCTACGAGTTAGTGTTGGCCCGCCGTCAACCAAGCTGCATAACCCGTGTCTACTTTTTCTGGGGAACCTCAGAGATCAGGGTCGGCATCGAAGCCGGCGAGTCCGACGCGGTCATCGCCGAGCGCATCGGCCGCCACCGCTCGACGGTCTGGCGGGAGATCGCGGCCAACGGTGGGCGAGGGCACTACCGGGCCGCGCAGGCCGAGGAGCGGGCGGCACGATCGCCCGACGACCGAAGAGCCCCTGGACCGAGGACCGCCCGTGGCTGTGGGAGGAGGTCCAGCAACTGCTGCGCACCAAGAAGTGGTCGCCCGAGCAGATCGCCCACCGGCTACGCAAAGAGCACCCTGACCAGCCAGAGTGGTGGGTGTCCCACGAGGCCATCTACCAGGCGATCTTCGTCCAGGCCAAGGGCGAGCTGCGAAAGGAGCTGGCCGCGTGCCTGCGATCGGGCCGGGCCCGGCGCCGTCCTCGGACCCGAACCTCCTCGGGCCGTGGCCAGATCGTCGGCATGGTCAACATCTCCGAGCGCCCCGCAGAGGTCGAGGACCGGGCCGTGCCCGGCCACTGGGAGGGCGACCTGATCATCGGGGAGAGCGGCCAGAGCGCCGTGGCCACGTTGGTGGAGCGCACCACCCGCATGGGGATGCTGATCAAGCTCGAGAACAAGACCGCTGAACACGTCGCCGCGGCGGTGGCGGACAACATCGTGCGTCTCCCGAGCCACCTGGCCCGATCGCTCACCTGGGATCAGGGAAAGGAGATGGCCACCCACGCCGCCTTCAAGGTGGCCACCGGCGTCCCGGTCTACTTCTGCGACCCCCACTCACCCTGGCAGCGCGGCACCAACGAGAACTGGAACGGCCTCGTCCGCCAGTTCCTCCCCAAGGGCACCGACCTGTCGGTCTACTCCCAGGACGACCTCGACGCCATCGCCGCTCTGCTCAACGAGCGCCCGCGCAAGACCCTCGAATGGGATACTCCAGCAGAACGATTCAACGAGCTTGTCGCGGCCACCGCCTGAATCCGCCAACTATGGAGTATTTTTCTCTAGAAGCTGCTTATAAAGCTGGGCCTGACTCATCCAAATTTTATGCGGGTTAAATACCTCCGCAACCCAGGCACGACCTCGAATACCCATACGAATACGCCGATCAGGGTCTTGTAGTAATTCCTTCAATGCGCGGGCTAAACCATCAACATCACCCACCTCAACCAGAATGCCTGTTTGGTCGGGGAGCACAGTATCTCGTGATCCTGTCGCTAGCGTCGTTACCACCGGTCGACCTGCAGCTGCTGCTTCAAGACATACGTTTCCAAAACCTTCTCGATGTGTAGGAAGCGCCAGCACATCTATAGCGCAATATGCGACAGATGGATCTTCCATCCAATCAACACTAATGATTGCATTCGACCGTTCAATATATTCAATGGTGGCATGATCAAGAACATCATCTGGATCCGTCCGGCCAACGATAAGGAGTTTCGCTCCACGAATTTCTTTCTGTACAGAATCAAACGCCCTTATTAATTCAGGAATCCCCTTATCGTGACAAATTCGGCCCACAAATCCAACTACAGGAGCATCATCGGGAATGCGAAGATTGGAGCGAAACGCAGCGGCCTCTTTTTTCCGAGACGCACTTGCTTCAAACTTAGCGATGTCTACCCCGTTGCTGCTCCCGCGACCTATTATCACTCCCTTGTCATAAGGCACAAGCCCGAGCCGAATCCCCTCAGCTAGTAGGCTCGGGCTGATCGCCACGATTTTCGTGGCCGATCTACAAGCGAGCCACTCCATCGCCCAAAGAAGCGCTCGCTTAACTCCTCGCTCGCCCTCTAGACGGAGACCACGAAGTGTATACACCCTTACGGGAACACGATTAATCGCAGCTGCAACTGTAACAAGAAGACCCGCCTTCGGGGTACTTGCATTTGTTACATCCGGATCCAGCTTTCGGAGCATCCAAATCATCTTCATTAACGCAACTCCATCATTCAAAGGAGATACCCGCCGAAGCATCTGAAGCCCTACAACTCGTACACCTTCTCTTCGGGCGACATCACCCAAATCGGGGCCAGGTGATGAAATAAGAGTGACATCGAAACCTTCTTTACTCAACCAAGCCAACTGTCCACGCATCAATACATTGGCAGAGTATGCAACTGTAGTAGAAAAAACAATCCTAACCTGTTTCACATAACATCTCCATAACCCGAAACTGTAAAACCTATAAACCCAACAAGTCAGATCGGTTCTTCGATTCTGAAGGAGCGTGTACGCGTTCTCGTAGAACTCGAGCAGGAACTCCTCCTGCGATAACATCCGATGGGATTGCACCTACAACTGCCGAATTGGCAGCGACTAAAACCCCTGATCCAATGACAGCACCCATCGCCACGCTCACATGAGATGCGAGCCACGTTCCGCGTCCTATATCAACAGATCCCGCTGTCGATCCTCCAAATCTCACCAAATTATCCTTGAATTCATGACGTAAACTACTGATCGTTACATATGGCCCGAATACCACTTCATCGGCAATTCTTACTCCCCCCAATCCATTAATCCAGGTGCCGCGAGCTAAATACACATTATCTCCTATAGACAATTTATCCGTATTCAAAAGCGTAACACCGCGTCCGACCTGAAATCCCGTACCGGCATTCATTATAAATGGACGTAACAATGCACCCCGAATTGATATTCCAACTTTATTATCTGGCAGCACCTCGGTCACCAGAGTCAACAACCATACAGGAATAGCCCACCGTATCTGTTGCCATATTCTTGCTCTAATACGGCCATATATTTTTGACCCTCTGATTATTCGCTCCCTAGACCGATCAACGTTCCTATAAAATACATTCCGCCGTTCGTTCAATATATGTGCACTGAATTTTGCAGCCTCTGCGTGGTTCTCTCTAGCAGCTTGAGTCATACGATCAGGATTACCGCAATACTCAACAACTCGTGTCGCAAGCGAAGAAGCATCACCAGCAGTGACCAATGCCGAAGCAGGCAGCAGCTCTGGAATGCCCCCGACAGCAGTTGCTATACAGGGAAGGCCCTGTGCCATTGCTTCGATTAGAGCACGAGGAAGTCCCTCTGCACACGATGCCAAAACAAATATATCTCCGCGATTCATACAATCACGAACTGCCCTACCTGCCGACACCTCCCCAACAAATTCAACAAAATTGCTAACACCAATTTCATCAGCGTAACTTTCCAGTCTTTGCCGCAAAATACCATCACCAACAATCATGAGATGCGCATCCAAATGGCTATCTCTACATCTGCGCAATGCATCAATTAAGACATCGACGCCCTTATATGGCTGGTTCAAAGAAGCGACACTGATGAGCCGTGGAGCAGATAGTGCGTTAATAAAACGTCGGGGCTCGATTGAAAAAGCCTCATCCCGAAGATCGATAGAAGAATAGTTAGTAACAAATGCATTTTCTGCTGTCCTATATCTCTTCTGAAGAACATCTTCTGTAACAAAGGCAACGCACGAAGCATGAGATATCTGAAAATTTAGCAACAAGCGGTACACTAATCTATATATTGATCGAAATCGAGATTCAATCGCTCCTTTCCCTAGGGAAATTCCGGGATCACCAGCCACTTCAACAGAAAATGGCAACCCTCTTTTTTTGGCCTCCCATGAAGCAGCAGTTGCCACAAGGCCAGGAACACGAAATATATATGAATAATCATCCTGATATATACGCCTCAATACTGATCTAACATAAGGATATAATCGAATAAATTCCCACGGTCCGTGCCAGTCTGGAAGCGAGACTAAGGACACGTTGGGTCCGAGTGGTTCAATATCCGGATCCAACGTATCTACCAAAGTCGCACGAGCAACTACAGCCACATGATCGAATACACTCAGATACCGATCATAATAAGTAGAAGGAATAATCTTAGGTAAAGCTATTGCGCCGTGTCGATCAATAGTGAAATGATGGTCAGTCGCTATGAGTACAGTTTTCATAGGAATTTGACTTCTCCATATATAGCTAAATTGCGCTTGAATTTATTTTAATATTGCAATTTACAATATCTACAGCGAGACTCCTAATGACTTCCACTACACGAAGCCGTTGTCATTGTTTCTATATTTAAATATAACAGCATTCATTCTTTAATAGTCTATATCAGAAGGCTCGATAGCGGGCAGGTTGTTTGAATTGACATTACTCGTTCCCAACGAATTGATCTCTACTCCTGAAGTTAGGTCATACCTACTTCTCCGAACAGCATGACTTAGGGCAATCCCAGCAGCAATACCCATGACTAAGTATGCAGTGGCACTGGCGATACCAGCACCATCTAAACCGAACATGGGAATTAAAATTACGTCTAGTAGTAGAACGACTATCATACTGACAATTCCAGCTAGACCTGCCACCAAAGTTTGACCCATTCCCGTGAGGATTCGAGAGTCGAATTTGGTACGCCATGACGCCGATTTCTCCAATTAGTAAAATTCTCCAGGGAGTAACTGCTCCGTCATATTTCGAGCCAACTGCGAAGTGCACTAAATCAGGTGCCAATAACCCCCAAACGACAAGTAGTGGGACCATTAAGATAAGGACTCGACGGCGAGATCGGAGTACATCTGTTACTTGAACTTTGCCCGAAGCAATTCTAAATAATAAAATTTGTCCCCATGCCGCTGGAACAATTCGCAGCATTTCACTTCCTGCAACAGCAATTGAATAAACTCCTAGTGGGGCAGGACCCATAACTCCGGCGATCACGTATCGATCTAACCGAAAAGTAAGCGATTGTCCCGAGTTCATTCCAAGCGCAGGAAGTCCTTTCTTTAGAAGGAGTGAGCCGACCCCAATCGAATTTTTGGTCGCATGGACTTTCCTATAACAACAGTTACCAAGATGCTGCCTACGACTTGGACAAAAATACCCGCAGACAGCCCAACAAGTGCTGATCGGACAGTTAGCGTATGAGTCAGCGCTTCAATTTCCACGAACGCGAGCTGCACAAAACTACCAAGAGCACTAATAACTTGTGAAATCTGAAGTTTACCATAGGCATTCACCATATCTAATGCCAGATAAGACAGCATTGACAGTCCGCTATATAGAGTTATTAAACCAACTACGGCAGAGCTTCCGTATCGGCCTGAACCTCCAAGCAATAGTGAAGTAATGATGACAGATATGACTACTTGAACAACCGTCAATACCATTCCCAGTCCTAAATAATCACCAAGGGTTACGGGGGCATTTCGACGAGGTAAATAGTATCTCGCTGCCGTATTTATTCCACAGCTAAAAGCGAGCGACGTGGTAGTACCAATCGTCAAGGCAATAGCAACAATTCCCCTACCAGTAGGACCCATCTCTCTTGCAGTGACAATAGAAAATGCAAGATTCAATACCGTGGCAATAGCTGTTAGGGAAGCTAATGAAAAAGTTTGCCTGACCCCTTGAGATTTCTCTAGAATTAGATTCAACTTGCTCTTGCGTCGACGCGCATGAGCGTAGTGTTTGCGACCAAGGCCTACAACCCTATGCACAGTCAAAAGTATCCGGTCACTATAGCTTCCATCAAGTACAGAGAAATGGTACTGGCGTTATAGGACATTTCATTCATCCAAAGTATCAATTCTCATCAACTCCATACAATCTGAGCATTCTCGCAATATACGGAGCCATTGCAAAAGGGGATTCTCGAAATTGCTCTTGTCGCAATTCCCGGATATCTTTACTAGTTGGATGTCGTAACAACGAAATAATAATGCTAGCCCATTCTTCTGAGCTATGGTCGAGCTCCACGAGATGAATACCTTGTAAATACTTAGCTACTTCCCGATTTGGTGGGATATCACTCGCCACTATTGATATTCCAGCGGCTGCTGCCTCAAGTATTACCCCTGAAAGCCCTTCAATGCGTGTCGGATGAACTAAGACCGACGCTCTTGGAATCACCGCCGGTCTTACATCATTCCGTACTCCTGAAAATATTACTTTATTTTTCAAGGATAGTGAGTCAACAAGACTCTCTACCATCACGCCATATAGATTTTCTTTCTTCCCAATAAGCTCTAGTCGCGCAGTGGGAAATGCCTTTGCAACAATATCGAACACTTCTACCGTCTTAATTTGATTTTTTATTTCACATATTCTCCCTACTTGAATTAGTAATTCACCAGTTATTTCAAGCAGACCACCGCTCAGGTCATCCTCTTTAGTTACTGGTATTCCATTGAAAATAACATGCCTCTCTGGTCCTGATGTGGTCGTAGATGGCCAACGAGAATCTAAGACCGACTCGCTAACTCCAACTATATCTGTAGCATAATGTTGCAATAGCCATTTTGATATACAGCGCTGTAAACGCCTACGCAAGCTTTCGTAACGCCCTGGTCTCACATCGGTCACAGATCGGAAATGTGCTATGCGTCGCGGCACCCGTCGAAGTGCTGCCAGCGCCAAGAACCCCCCTGACGAGTACTGAATATGAGAATGAACGACATCTATATTAATTTGTCTTAGTAGTTTCCAATACCTAAACGGAAGTAACGTCGATAGGACGGTCACATGAATATGAGCACCACAATCACGCGCTTCCCCAGCCAACCCTCCCTCTTTACCGGACAGCAAGAGGAAATGGGTTTCTATGCGCCCAGGCGGAAATTCTTTTAGCGCATCAATCAGCCGGCGCTCAGTACCTCCTTGATCGAGTGAACCAAGAATATGTAATACAGATACCGAATTACCGGTATTATTAACCACAGGTTTGCCGATCAGTCGAGTAGCTTAATCATCAATGTGACCCTCACTTGCGCGAAACCAAGCGATTGTCGACGATAATCCATCGTGAAGTTTGACGGGTTCGATCCCAGGGAAAAGTTCACGAAGATTTCTATTATTAGCTTGCGAGTCTCGAACGTCACCATCACGGGGTTTTTGATGGGATCGAAGTACTGGGTGTTCAAGAATTACTTCAATTTCACTGATCACGTCCAATAGTGAAGCCCGCGTACCAAAAGCGAGATTAACTGGCACTGGTGACGTGACGCCATTTATAGTAGATCTTGTTAAGATTTCGACTACATCATCTACGTGTGTAAAGTCTCTCGTCTGTAGCCCATCTCCATGAATATTTAAGGGCTTATTGCAGAGCGCTGAGTCAATGAATGCCGGTATGACAGCAGCATATGCGTGTCCCGCCCGCTGATTTGGCCCGTATACATTAAAAAACCTAAATGCAATAGCTCTTAGTCCAAAGCAATTTGCATATGACAAGGTGTACGTCTCCGCAGCAAGCTTAGAAACTGCATATGGACTCATGGGCATTGGAAGAAGAGTTTCGACTTTGGGTAAAGTCGGATTCGCTCCATAAACTGAAGAAGAAGAGGCAACCACTAAGTGTTTTACTTTTGCGTGGCGAACAGCTTCCAGCACTTGAAGGGTTCCCGTCGTGTTGGCATGATGGCTTGCCAAAGGATCTGACAAAGACCGCGGAACAGATGGGCGAGCAGCTAGATGGATAACCGCATCTGCAGAGTGAAAAGTTTTGGCGAGAAGCTGGGAATCGAGAATG
Organism: uncultured Acidimicrobiaceae bacterium; assembly: GCA_963812965.1. Classification (GTDB taxonomy): domain Bacteria; phylum Actinomycetota; class Acidimicrobiia; order Acidimicrobiales; family RAAP-2; genus DASXMT01. The sequence continues at coordinate 42,467 of CAWEXG010000006.1, forward strand.
GAACCTTCTACGATATCTGCACTCGCGTTGTGCAGATTTTCAATGTAACCAGTTGAAAAATCATCAATAACACTTACTTGAATGTTTTCTCTATTTAACCGTCGGACTAGATTTGAGCCGATGAAGCCAGCCCCACCTGTAACAATCACTTTCATTCATGCAACCTATCATAGTTGGAGAAATACTTTTTACGCATCTTAATTTATTAAGTTTTATTTGTGAAAGTTCAATACTTAATTTGTATAGACAACCCTTTTCATGTTGTAGATGACGATATCCAATTTTCTATTTTCTGTCGTCGATTTACCGAAAGAGTGCCCTTAACGTGAGCAATGTGTGGCTGGATATCATTGAAATATTCATCAACCGACTTAATGACCCGTGCGGGAACACCGGCAGCAATTACGTCAGAGGGAACTCCTCTTCTAGTTACGATTGAACCTGCTCCGATCACTACATTGTTTCCAATGTTTGCACCAGGCAAAATAAGGGAGTTCTGCCCTATAAAAACATTATTTCCCACACTGATTGGATCAAAAACATCTATAGTTGGCATTTCTTGGCGGAAAATCCATACTCCTCCGTCATGCGTTATGAACTGTACGCCGCCTCCAATACGTACATGGTTACCGAGACGAACGAGGTAGGGCTCTGTGCCAAATGTGCCAGGCTTGAGACTGATAAACTCACAATTATCACCAATAGTAACCCCAATGGATCTTACGAATGCTGCCGGATCCGATCGGATATTCCATCGCTGAGTTAAAGCCTTACGCAATTGTTCTAACGATTGGAGGGGTCTTTTTGATACCAGCTGATAAGTCACGCTCAACCTCCTTATTGCCGTGATACAGGAACCGTGGCGTCAATAGACCGTGAGATCGGCTTGGGCGAAACCTCAGGTGTTATAGGACTGCGGTAACGGTCGCTCTGTGAAAGCTAGAGATATTCTACAGTCGGCCCCGTGGGCAACTTGTGTCTCGTGTCTAGTACTTGTTTCGACATCGACACAATCAGCTCGACGTCGAAGACGTCGTGGTCTGCTGCCAATATCACCAGGTCTGCTACCCGAAGTTCCTCTGCCGAAAACTCAGCTTTAGTCACTGCGGCCGGAAAACGATTGCTTGCTATATGGGGGTCAACTGCTCGGACATCGGCACCAAGACTGGCTAACCGATCGCAAAGGACGGGTCCAGGGGATTCACGGGCATCCCCTGTATTGCGCTTGTACGCGAGTCCAAGAACAAGAATGCGTGATCCGTTTACCGACTTGCGCCTGCGATTCAGTGAAACCGATACTCGATGCGCCACATAGTCAGGCATGTGATCGTTGACATCATTGGCTAGTTCGACAAAGCGGAACGGAGTGCCAATGGTCTGTTTGACCTTCCATGACAAGTATGAAGGATCGACTGGCAAGCAGTGTCCGCCCACACCAGGGCCGGGAGTGAACGTCATATAGCCAAAAGGCTTGGTAGAAGCCGCGGCAATGGACTCCCATATATCGACACCTAGTTCACCAGCGAACATCGCCATCTCGTTAACCATGGCAATGTTCACGTGGCGAAAAGTGTTCTCCAGCAGCTTGGTCATCTCCGCTACCTTTGGGCCGCTCACAGGTACGGTACGTTCGATAATGGTGTCGTAGAACCCCTGCACGGCCGTCAGCGAAGCTTCGTCTATGCCGGATACGACTTTGGGCGTGTTGGCCAGTCCCCATATCTGGTTCCCAGGATCGATACGTTCCGGACTGTAACCCAGCCGGAAGTCCTCACCTGCCTTCAAATCGGAACCGGCCTCGAGGATCGGCGCCAGCAGTTCCTCGGTCGTTCCCGGGTAGGTCGTCGACTCAAGGATTACCGTACTGCCTGGTCTAATGAGCGGAGCTAATTGTTTCGCTGATTCCTCGATGAACGAAAGATCCGGAGCACCCTCACGTAATGGAGTCGGCACAGTGATAACAACGACATCGAACTCCTTGCAGTCGGCAATGTTGCCTGTAGCGAGATAGCGACCCGTAGCAGCAGCACGTTGGAGTACGTCGTCTGGAATATCTTCCACATACGACCTCCCGGCCGTCAACCCCTCTACGCGCTCACGATCGACATCCAGACCGACCACGTCGTAGCCGGCATTGACTGCCTCCATGGCAATCGGAAGCCCCACGTACCCCTGGCCGACAACGACCAGCTTGGGATGGGGTTGCTCTGACGAAGGGGCTGCGCTGGGTTGCGACATTTGGAACTCCGATAGGTGATCGTAGATAGCAGTCGGACAGTATGGGATCAAGCGAGCGGGACTAACCCGCAGCGACGGCGCCGCAGTGCTGTTCCAGAAGGATCTTCAGTTCAGCTGGTTTATCGGACAGATCTATCCGTTGAACAATCGTCAGATCGATGGATGGGACCGGAGCTGACGAGATCAACGGATGAGCTGGTCGAAGATCGGTCTCGTCGAGCCCGAAGAGGTCCTCATGAAGCTTCTCGCCGGGCCGAAGACCTGTGAAGACGATCCGGACCGGCCGGTCGGACTCCTTGACGAGCCGCTCTGCGACTGCAGCGATCCTCACCGGACTACCCATATCCAGAACCAGCACCTCTCCGGTAGCGCCCAACGCTCCTGCCTGGACGGTCAGCTGGACCGCTTCTTCCACAGTCATGAAGTAGCGAGTCACCTCGGGATCAGTCACGGTGACCGGCCCACCGGCCTGGATCTGTGACCGGAAAGCAGTCAGGACCGACCCACGACTCCCGAGCACATTTCCGAACCGAACACTGATGTACGAGCCGGATGCTTCCGCTCCCATGGTGGCGGTCAGCCGCTCGGCGATTCGTTTCGTGTAACCCAGAACGCTGCAGGGATTGGCCGCCTTATCGGTCGAGATGTTGACGAATTTGTCAACACCATGCGACACGGACGTCTCCAGCACATTCAGTGTGCCGAGGACATTCGTCTTGATCGCTTCGGCAGGCCACATCTCCAGTAGCGGAAGATGTTTCAGCGCGGCGGCGTGGAACACAACATCAGGACGGTGCTCGATGAACACCGCGTCGAGTGCTCCAGCATCCCGAATGTCGCAGATGACGAGGGACCGGCTGTCCAACATGGCCCTACCCTCGATCGCGAGCTGTGTCTGGTGAATCCCGGACTCGTCTCGGTCCAGCATGATCAACTCGGATGGAGCGAACTGGTTGATCTGACGACAGAGCTCGGAGCCGATGGACCCCCCTGCCCCAGTGACCAGCACTCGCTTACCGGTGAGGTACCCGGCGATCAGCTCTACCTCGGTGTCCACTGCATGCCGTCCGAGTAGGTCCGCGTCGGTAACCGGGCGGATGTCGGCAACGCTGATGTTCTGGGAGAACAACCGTGAAACAGGAGGAAGGACTCGGACTTCGAGGTCGGCTTTCCGCCCGAGACTCGCGAGTTCGCGGATGAGCTCCGAGTCCGCCGAGGGAATAGCGATGACCAACACGGTCGCCCGGGTGTGCTTCGCAATGTGTGCCAACTTCTCCCGTCCGCCACTCACCCAGAGGTGGCGGATCTGCAGATTGCGCTTGGCCGGGTCGTCATCCAAGAGGGCGACCGGAATGAACGGGCTATCCGGGGTAGTCAGCAGTGTGTAGGTGATCTGTTGACCGGCCTCACCCAACCCGAACACGATCACCTTGTCACCATGATCGGCAGCCGCATGCAGGCGGTACTCGCGGAGAAGTCGGCGGGCGCATCGTCCACCGGCCGTCATCACCAGTGTGAACGCTGCCGACGCCAGCACTGCACCAATCGGAACATCGTGACGAAGGGTGATCAAGCTCACCACGAGAAGGACCAACGTGACGGCGCTGATCGTCGTAGTCAGGGCGATGATCTCCTCGAAGCTCCCGAGCCTCCACCGGCGGCGGTACAGAACGAAAAACCCGATCGCCAACTGCAGCACCACGGCAAGCGCCATGGCAACGATCAGACCGCCGGTAAGCGCCCGTGTCGTGTCCAGCTCGAAACGGAACAGCGAAGCAAAGAGGAGGGCCACGATCCACGCCAGCGAGTCCGCAATAGGAGCGAACGCGCGGCGATAGCGCTGCAGAAACCGCCTGGCTTTCGCCGAAGACAGAGCTGCGGTGCCGTCGTCACGAAGAGTGACATTCTGCGCATCGGTCATGAAGGATCAACCAACGACAGGGCGTCTATGGTGACGTGGCTGCATAAGCCTGGGTGGCCGGTCTGACTGGTCATGGCTCCCGTAAGTGGGGTAGTCGTCGTGCTGACCACGCAGCGTATCAGCACGCCGACCCAGGCCAACGACTATTCCGGGCGTTCCTGTCGACAATCTCCCGCCCCAAGGTAGGGTCAGGGCCATGGAGACAGGGACCATCCGATGAAGGACATGAAACTCGGGCTGCAGCTCGGCTACTGGGGTTCCGGCCCGCCGGCCAATGCCCCGGAGCTGGTAGCCGAAGCGGAGCGCCTCGGCTACGACTCGGTGTGGACCGCCGAGGCCTATGGCTCCGACGCTCTGACCCCCCTGAGCTGGTGGGGGTCCCGGACCAGCACGGTTCGCCTCGGCACCGCGCTGTGCCAGCTGTCGGCCCGTACCCCAACCGCCATGGGCATGGCAGCGCTCACCCTCGATCATCTCTCCGGTGGACGTTTCGTGCTCGGGCTGGGCGTTTCCGGCCCTCAGGTCGTCGAGGGCTGGTACGGCCAGCCGTTCCCGAAGCCATTGGCCCGCACCCGCGAGTACGTCGATGTGGTCCGCCAAGTCATTGCCCGTGAGGGGCCGGTCACCAACGGCGGCCCCCACTACCCACTCCCCTATCCAGGAGGCACCGGGCTCGGAAAGCCGTTGAAGCCCATCACCCACCCTCTGCGTAAGGAGATCCCGATCATCCTCGGCGCCGAGGGACCAAAGAACGTGGCCCTGGCCGCCGAGATCGCCGACGGGTGGTTCCCCATCTTCTTCTCCCCCAACGCAGTCAAGGCGTTCGAGCCGTCGCTGGCCGAAGGGTTCGCCCGCCCGACGGCTCGTAATACCGCCGACAACTTCGAGGTCATCGCCTTCGCCCCTACGGTCATCGACGACGACGTGGAGCGAGCGGCTGACAGCTATCGCCCCTTCCTCGCCCTCTACATCGGTGGCATGGGGGCCAAGGAGATGAACTTCCACTTCGACGTGTTCGCCCGCATGGGGTATGAGGCCGAAGCGCACAAGGTCCAGGACCTCTATCTCGACGGGCACAAGGACGAGGCCGCCGCCGCAGTTCCCACCGCCCTCATCGAGGATGTGGCGCTGATCGGGCCGGCCGAGAAGATCCGCGACGATCTCCAGGCGTGGAAGGAGTCCATCGCCACGACGCTATTAGTGGCCGGTAGCGTCGAAACCCTTCGAACGATGGCCGAGTTCGTCCTCTGATCATTCGATTCCGACCAACACTGCGACAGAGCTCATGAGCAACCCATGACCAGGGATATCGCCTGGGGCCGCCCGAACCATCATGGTCGTCATGTCGTTCTCGCCGTCGTCGCCATCCTGGTCGTCGTCTTCGTCGTCCTGTCGGTGGTGCTGTTCATCCGGCCCGACACCAACGCGCCCCGGCACTCCAACGCCGTCGTCGTGCTCGGCGGCAGTGGCTCACAGCAAACCGAGAAAGGGGTCGCACTGGTCAAAGCCGGCTACGCCTCGACCCTGATCGTCTCCACCACGAGCCAGTACGGCTGCCCCAGTCACATCGCCGGCGTGACCATCATCTGCTTCTCTCCCAACCCGGCGACCACTCAGGGCGAGGCACGGTTCGCTGCCAAGCTCGCGAAGCGACACCACTGGAGCCAGATCATCGTGGTGCCGTCGACCACTCAGGTCACCAGAGCTCGCATCCGGTTCGAGCGGTGCTACAGCGGCACGGTCCTCATGGATCCTGCCAACCCAACCGGCCTGGGGAACTGGGCCTACGGTGTGGTCTACGAGTGGCCGTCCCTGTTCAAGGCGCTCTTGCTGCAGCGTGGATGCTGATCCGGGTGAGCGAGAGAGCACGATGACCGATCGCGTCCTGTTCGTCTGCACTGGAAACATCTGTCGCTCCCCCACCGCTGCGGCCCTACTGGCTGCCCGGCTCGCCGGACGGAACGACGAGGTCGTCGTCGACTCCGCCGGCACACTCGACCTGGGCGAACCTTCCCCACCTGAGGTGCTCACTGCCGCAGCCGAGCGAGGCATGGACCTGTCCTCCCACCTCGGTCGGCGCTTCTCCTCGAACGATGCGCTCGAAGCCTCGCTGATCGTGGGCATGGCCCGAGAGCATGTGCGGGAGGTCGTCCTCACCGAGCCGACCGTGTTTCCGAAAACGTTCACGTTCCGCGAGCTGGTACGCCGTGGTGGCCAGGTAGGCAGGCGGGGTCGTTTGGAGACACTGGGCGAGTGGCTCGTCCGTATACACGAAGGGCGCCGTCACGCCGATCTGTTGGGTAAGTCGGATGATGACGATATCGAGGACCCGATGGGTGGTCCGATCGCCGGGTACCGGGCCACAGCTACCCAAATCGCCGACCTCATCGACGAGTTGGTAGCCCTGGCCTGGCCGTTCTGATCTCGATCAGGTCATGGTTGGTCTGGGGCCGCGCCCCAGTCCCAGAGGAGCCGACTCGCTGCCGCACCTGCCGGGGCACCATGACGGCAGCGTTTCAGAGCAACGCCAAGGTCAGCAAACTGCCAGATTCCTCCTGGAAGGCATTCACGCTTGAGGGTGAGCTTTTCGCGGTTCGCCCACTGGCCAACGCCTGACTGCACCTAGATGACTAATTCCAAGGGGTCCTCAATGGTCGTAGGCGATAAGGGATCGCAACGGAGTCACACCACAGTGGTGGTTGTGCCAGATAGCAGCGGTCAGGGCGAGCAGCCGTTGGAGCACTCTGGTGACGACACCGCCGGGCGTGCGTCCACCATGTCGTTCCAGGTCGAGCTGGCCTTTCAGGGTGTCGTTGACCGACTCGATGAGCTGGCGCAGGGGCTTCAAGAACCGTGCGCCGGGCTGCGGGAGCCTCGCCGGCTTCTTGGCCGGACGGATCAAGTCGACGCCGCCTTGGCGGCGAGGAAGCGTCTCGAACTCGGCCGATGGCGTAGCCCTTGTCGGCCAGGATGCACCTGGCCCGGGGACGCAGCAGGCCCGGCTTCGATCTCGAAGAGGTCCCGAGCCACCTCACGTTCGTCGATCTTGGGGTTGGCCAACGCGAAGGTGATCGGGAGCCCGACCGGCGTGCACACCAGGTGGAGGCGCAGGCCCCAGAAGTAGCGAGTGTGGCTGGCGCAGTAGCCGTAGCCGGCGAATCCGACCAGGTCGCTGCGCTCGGCTGTCGGGCGGGAGCGCCCGCACTCGACCGGCGTCGAGTCGATGACCCAGGTGTCGTCGTCCCAGAGGTCGGTGTCCCGGACCAGCACCCTGATCAGGGCGTTCAGCTGGACTGCGGCCTTCCGGAGCCGTTTGTTGTAGCCGGACTGGTGGGGCACGTAGGGGAAGAACGAACGCAGGTGCTCTGGGCATAGCGGAGGAAACGGGTCTCGGAGGTGAAGCCCAACAGCGCCTGGAGCACGGCCATGGTGACCAGCTCGGCATCGCTCAACTTCGGGGCGATGCCCTACCGCCGGTCGCCAGAGTCCGCAAGCGACGGATTGTCGCCAGTTCGTCGTCGATCTTCACGTACAGTGCGGTAACGAAGGTGTCCATATCGGCGTCCACGGTGACCTCCCAGGTCGTCGTTGGTATTTAGCAACGCCGATCATGGACGCCTTCGTCGCGTCAGTCGCGGACCCTGGATCGTCCGGGACCCCTTGGAATCAGTGATCGTACAATAGCGGTTGGCCCCAGCCCGGAGCACCGAGGGCGGTCTCGGTGCTCAACGGGCCAGGTGCCGCCGCCGGGACTGTGGTACCCGCCGGCTACCCCTTTATAACGCACGAGGGGCCAAAACGTGACGCAAAACGCCCCCCAGCCGAAGCCAGGGGGCAGAAACCGGGTCAACTCCACAACTCCAGATCGAAGTTGGAAGGCTACGTAGACTTGGACATGGTCTCCAACCCACCGTCGGTGCATGACCAGATCTCTCTTGGACTTAGAGAGCATCCGGCCAAGAGGGGTCTTCCATTTAATCTTCTCGTCACCGTATTCGAGATCGGCGGCAGTATCGCCTTGTTCCACTTCGCTCTGCGGATGGGCGCCAGTGATGTGGCCAGTTACCTGGTTGGCAGCATCGCCCCAGTCCTCGGGGGGCTCGCGATCTGGATCAGGGCCCGCAAGTTCAGCGGCGCCTCGGCCGCAATCTTCGCATTTACATTCCTCTCGGCCGTCATCGCCCTCGTCGGCAGTACCACGCCCAAGGTGCTCCTCTATAAGGACTGTGCGACGACAGCCCTGATCGGCCTGGTTTTCTTGGGGTCATGCGTTCTGGCACGCAAACCAGTCGTGTTCTACTTCGCTCAGCGGTACGGCACGGATGGTACCCATGACGGAATGTCGATATTCGACACCATGTGGGACGCCTACCCAGACTTCCGCAGAGGGATGTACGTCACCAGCTACCTGTGGGCGATCGTATTCCTGGTCCAAGCATCCATCACCGCACTGATCATTCGGCAGACCGATTACGCCACCGCCTACAACTACGACCAACTCCTGCCCGTTGTCGCCATCGTGCTTGGCATCGTCGGATCGATCGCGATCGGGCGCTACTTCACCAAGAAGGGCAGGGAGCGTGGCACCGCAGTGCTCGGTGCGCGCTCCGAGCACTCCTAATACCGGCGACCTGTTCTGGTCACTCCGCTCGCCGGTGGGAACGAGAGGTGGGGCTCAGACCCCGACCGGCTCCGACTCACGGGGAGCGGCGGCATTGGAGTGGAGTAGTTCCTCGGTCGGCGAGACGCGGCGAGCGTGAAAGATCCCGAGCAGGCAGAGGAGGAGGAGAAAGCCGGCCCCGACGAAGGCCACGACTGCGGCGATTCCCGCGATCATGCCCACGGTCCCAAAGGCGTAAGCGTTGAGCAGCAGTCCACGCAGTGTCTCACCCTTGAATACCGTGGCGACCTGTGCGGCCAGTTTGGTATTCGTCGGCTGGGCAATCGACTCCGCCGAAAGCTGGGCGTAGGTCTTTCCACCACCGATCGCCTTGAGGTGATTGGCGATGAAGTGATCGGCGTACACCTCGGCCTGAGCACCGGTGGTCATCTGCTGGCCCCCGTACTGCCGCATAGCTTGGAACTCGGGAGCGGCAACGGCTGAGCTGTTGGCCGCTGGAAAGTAGATCTGCTGAGCAGCGAGCTGCGTGTGCACCTCGTTGTTGATGTAGCTGCTGGTCCAGGCCAGCAGACCCCCGGCGATAACCAGTATCGCCACGAGTAGCAGTCCGGCTGCACTGATGAGTGAATCGAATGTCTTGCGTTGCATCGAATATGGCTCCTCTGGCATAGGGAGGACCGGTGCAGAATGCATCAGCCCAGGCGAGGTGCCACGAGGGCGAGTCGACCGGCTCTTCCATCTGCGGAGATCGACCCAAGTCCATCTCCTACCCATGTGACAGTACTCTAGTTATTGATCACAAGCAATTCACTTCATGAATTTATGAACTAACATAGCCCTATGTCCGAATGGAGCTTTCTGACAAACCATGCCCGTGTGCTCGCCTGCATCGCTCACGATCCCGGGGTGCGGCTACGAGACATTGCTTTGAGTCTCAACATCACTGAGCGAAGTGCGTTCGCCATTGTCGACGACCTGATCTCAGGCGGTTACGTAGCCAAGGAGAAGGAAGGCCGCCGCAACCGCTACCACATTCAAGTGGATGCTCCGCTGGGCGAAGCTATCGGACGACAACAGACGATCGGAGAGCTGTTGAAGCTTCTGGTTGGGTCGTCTCGGAGTGCCAAGAAGTAGGCAGGGCTGAAGGTAGAACTGAGACAGATGAGGCCGGGCCGCTGGCGCCTTTCCATTCGGCTAGTCAGGGATGCGGCCCCAGGTCAGCGATGGTGATGATCCCCTCTTCCGGCCCGTAATACCACCAGGCTCGCCACGCTGAGGGTGTGTTGTTTTCAACGTACGACTCGAAGATCTTCTCGCCAAGCGGCCCGGCGATGGCGTCGTAAGGATGACTGTGGAGTCCGGTTTGACGGGGGTTCTCCTCCAGCTTCCCGAAGCACTTGTTGACCTTCTTCAACTTGGGAGGGTCGCTGTCCAGGTCAGCCAGAACCTTCTCCACTTTTTCCGTCAACACGAGCTCGAACGGCATGGCGAAATTGTACCATCGATCGAACCACTTATGCAAATGTTACAATGTGCCGTTTGACCAAACGGCTACGTTTCGACTATTATTACATCCAGAAAGTGCAACATACGTGTAAAACGGGTATAAGTAACGAAGATACAAAACCAACACAAAGTAAGTAACAAGTACAAACCAACAACCACGAAAAGGACCATTCCAAGGAGTCACATGACGAATTCGTCGATGGAGGTGGAACTCGACTCCCGTCAGCGCTTGCCGCTAGCCAAGGTGATCCAGGGAAGCCAACACCGATTCCGGGTTGAAGTACAACCCGGTGGTGAACTGTTGCTCACACCGCTCGTTTCCATCTCAAAAAGAGAATTGGCAATGCTGAAGAACCCCGAGGCCTTGGCCTCGCTGAAGGAAGGCCTCGACGAGGCCGCGGCCGGCAAGGTCGTGCGCCACGGGCCGGGGTACTTCTCAAACCGCGCCGCCGAGCAGGAAAGCGACGGCGAATAGCCCCTCCCCCACATAGGACGGACAACAAAAGGCCCCCGCTGGAAGGCGGGGGCCTTTTCTATCTCCTGTTCCATGTCAGCTGTGAGCGCCTGCAACGAGCTCACGCCACCTTTACACCGAGCACCACCAGGGCCACATACAGGCGAGCTACCCGCTCGGTTGTGAGAACGGACTGTCCCAGCCCCTGTACGACAGGACAACCCGATTCCGCTGTGATCAGATGTGCAACGGGATGCCCTGGGGGAAGGTGAACACATTCTCCGGGTCGTAGGTCCGCTTCACATCTACCAGCCGGGGGAGATTCGTTCCGTAGTAGGCCGTCTGCCAGTCGTCCAGGGCGGGGTCCGCGAAGTTCTGGTAGGACTGATCGGTCACATACGGGCCGAGCGCATCGAAGAACTGGCCGACCCACTGCAGGTTCTCCTCGATCAGCTCTTGTGGGTCGTTCGGACCCCATGACGTGCCGACTACCGACAGCCAGGACGCGTCGCGGTGGACGAACGCCGTGGCGTCAGGAGCCGGGCGGCCCATCGCACCTCCCCAGGCGAACAGGGTGAGTCCTACTGCGGTGACGTTGGCGCTACCCGGCCACTTCTCGATCCATGTCATGCCCGTCTCGACCAAGGAGGTGTCGAAACCGTCAGGGCCGATGTACGCCGACTTCTCGGTGAACCGCCCGACGGGCACGTTCTGAGCGAAGAAGGCAAGGGCTTCGGTGTAGTCCATCGACCGGATCACCTTCTCGGTTGGCGGAGCAGCCGCCAGGAGCGGGGCCAGCAAGGTCTCGAGCTGATCGACCGGTCCGAAGAACTGGCCCAGGGCCGACACCGACAGGCCGGAGGGGTCCTGCTCCGGCGGGGTGGTGGAGGAGACGTCCAGCCCCACGCGAGCCGAGAGCGTATCGGGAGCGGACGCCCGTAGGGCCTGGGCTGCAGTCATGACTGCCGGTGCGTCGCTCCATTTCCATCGGATCTTGTACGCCGAGAGCTCACCGACCGGCTGGGACTGCAGGACGTAGTCGACGTTGATGCCGAAGTTGCCGCCTCCACCGCCCCGGCATGCCCAGAACAGGTCGCTGTGTTGGTTGACGTCGCAGACGAGCAGGCGGCCGTCGGACGTCACCACCCTGGTCTGCACCAGGTTGTCCGACGCCAGTCCGTACTTCCGGGAGTTGAAGCCGAAGCCGCCACCGAGAACGAAACCGCCCATTCCCACCGTCGGGCAACGCCCGTTGGGCACCCCGATGTCGTAACGGGGCAGGGAGGCAAAGAGGTGACGGTTCTGCACACCTGCTCCAAGGGTGATCCGCTTGGTCGTCGGGTCCACTGCGATGGACCGCATGGACGCCACCGAGATCAACAGGCCTCCGGTGGCCGAGTAGCCCGCGTAGCTGTGGCCGCCCGAGCGCACCACGAAAGGCACCTCATAATGACGTGCCCACGACACACACCGCTGGACGTCGGTCACCGTGGTGCATTCGGCGATCGCCTGGGGCTTCACATCGACGTAGCGACGGTTGTAGGGGGGAGCCATCCGCCCGTATCCCGGGTCACCGGGACGGAGAAGCGTGCCGGTGAGCTGCGCGGCGAGCTCCTGCCATTTCGAGGACGCTGTCGACCCCGAGGCCGAAGAGCAAGAGGACACCCCTGCTCCGACGACACCTGCACTCAGCAGTACCCCGGCTCCTCGGATCAGCTCCCGGCGGGAAAACGCCATCGAGCGACCATCGGCAGTCTCCTCCACGCCGCCAGTATGGCGTGTCGCCCGCCGTGGACCGTTGACCGGGTGCAGTCAACGCCGGCTCGGGGCTGTCTGGAAACGATCGGCGACTGGCTGGCCCGGGTCGGCAAGGGACGGCATCACGCCGACCCGACGCTTAGCAAGAGGAAACGCCGCAACCGACCTCTGAGTCTGCTGGAATGGGCGAAGACCGAGAGTGAGCTTTATCCCGACATGATGTCGAGCGCTGCCCGCCCTTGGAGACGATCCGAAGTCCCGATCCCATCCCATGCGACATCGCCATCGTCGACGAGACGATTGACCAAGCTAGCGAGCAGGGAGCGATCCTCGGCTGACAACTTGTCACGAGCTGAGATGGGTTCGTCGACGACACACAACATGCCAGCGACATCTTGGATATGCCGAGGTTGATCGGCTGTCCGAGGGTCCACCGCTGCTGCGGCCTTCACGACGATGGCACCAGGTAAGAGGGGTAATCGGATATCGATATCGGCGTACTTCTCGTCGTAGGTGATTCGCACTGCTTCGGAGATCTCAAGTGCACGACGTCCGCCCGGGATGGCAAGACTGCGCACACCACTCGGCGTTTCGAGTTGTTCGTCGCTAGCGTCGTCTGGACAAAGGATATCGATTTGACCTGTGCCACTCACGAACGTACATCGAGCAAACTCTTCGCCTCCCCACGGTTCAAGCGGTTTGAAGCCGAACTGCTGGAGTTCGTTAGCCACCTTGGCCACGGTGCCCGGATTGGCGCAGATGTCGACCAGCACATCGGCATCTTTGGTCTGCTCGGCTCGATCAACTCTTCGGCCGGCATCGTGGGTGGGCTGCGAGCACCATCATCCCGCCAACCAGACACCACTTTTCGATCGGTACCTTTACAGAAAGGTGGCACAATGCACGCAGCACTTGGTGGTGGCGCGGGAGTAGCTGATCGCGTAAGTCGATCTCATGCACGAAGGCGCCCACCAACAAGGCGGTCGAGCAAGGTGTCAGCAGCGCGGTCCTGGCTATCGGCGAGATCAAGCCAAGCTACCCACCCGTCAACATACCGCTGCCCGACGCCAAATGGCCAGGCATTGTCGTCAACCACATGGAGGTGAGTATTTGCGCCTTCAAGCACTTCACGCGCGGCATAGGTTGCCAACACACCATCGAGATCGCTCTGACGTAAGTATCCATCAATCGCGTCCACCGGATCGACTGGCGCTCCAACCGCTTGCGCAGCATCCCGCCCACCGAGCACGAACCGTTCGTCGCTGGACAGACGCCGAAGCAGGCTTGGATGGACAAAGACGTCGACATGTCGCGCTCGGGCCCTAAGCCGTCGACGCTTCTGGTCAAGTACAGACAGATTCTGCGGGTTCTTCCCATGAATCTCTTCGACGATCGCCTTCCACGCTGACCGCTGGGCAAGTGGGCGTCCGGCTTCCCGCCACATGTTGTGGTCAACCAGACGCAGCGAGGTGACCGGGACAGACCATTGCCAGCCCAACCGCTCGGCCGGCAGTCGTCCGGATTGCACCAACGCTTCGGCACGACGACGTGAGACGCCAAGTCGGTCAGCTGCTTCTCCAAGAGTCAGTCGGTCTCCAGGCACGGCAGTTATTATACCAAGTTAGGAATAATAAATCACTACCGCAGAACGTTGCCGGTGGCGTCCATTGGAGGGATACATGTCTGTGAACACCACAAAATAGCAATATTCGTTATTTTATGTAGATAAATGACATATAGGCGGGTAGACTTTCGCCATGAGTCCGGGATCGACGGCCACCAAACGCATCCCCATCAGCAGTCTCCCCGACCACCTGTTGTCGGTCGGCACCTACGCGTTCACGGTGCAGGACGCCGCCCATGCCGCTCAGATCTCGGCGACCAGTGCCTTGCCTGCTCTGTCCCGCCTGGTGAAAAAACACCACGCGTTTTCAGCCCCACCCGTGGTCTCTCTACCTGGCGATCCCTCCCGAGTACCGGTCATGGGGAACGCTGCCCGGCGCATGGTTCATCGATCCGATGATGGCTCACCTGGAGCGCTCCTACTACGTGGGACTGCTGTCGGCTGCCGAACAGCATGGCGTCGCGCACCAACGACCACAAGCATTCCAAGTGGTCGTCAACCGGGAGCTCGGAACCGGAGCTTCGGGCGGGTCCGGCTCCGCTTCTTCACCCATGCCAACCAGCTCTCTCCCCGTCCAGCCGGTGAACGTCCCGACGGGAACGATGGCCGTCTCCACCCCGGAGCTCACCGCTTTCGATCTGGCTCACCGACCCACCGACGGCGGTGGACTCAACAACGTGGCCACCGTGGTCGGTGACCTGGCCAGTGAGTCGCTCGACATCGAGAAGCTCTGCATGCTTGTCGAGCACTTCCCGTTGGCGACGGGGCGCCGTCTCGGTTGGCTCTTGGAAGAGCTCACCGACCTCAGCGTTGATCTACTTGCCGAAACGTGTCTGTGACAGGCAGCGAGCCAGCCAAGCTCGATCCACATGGTCCACGCCGGGGGCATGTGGACAAACGATGGTGTCTCCGTATCAATGCTGACGTGGAGCCTGACCGTTGATCCCCCAAGCAGCAATCGCGGAATGGTCGCAGCACGTCCAGTGGCCGAGCCCAGACCAGATCGAACAAGACCTGGTCCTCAGCCGACTCATCCTTGAGATCGCCTCGCAAACGGGGCGGAAGATTCGCTGGTCGCCTCAAGCCCTGGCTCTTTCGGTGCTCAATACGCTATTATCGCTACGTGACTAGAACGTTGACCGCTGGTGACATAGCCAGAGAGCTCGGGGTCCGGCCGGTGACCGTACGCAAGTGGGCGACAGAAGGACGCATCCCGTCCGATCGGACCGTCGGCGGGCACCGACGCTTCTCCCTCGAAGAAGTTCTGGCTGCCAGGAGCGGGCACGCCGCTGCTGGTCGACGAGCTGGCGCCGTTCTTGGGCGGCGAGACCGACCGGTGGGCGGTGAAGCCGCTCAACGTCACGATCTTCGGCTCGGTGGCTCGCGGCGACGAACAGGGCGACTCGGATATCGATCTCTTCGTCGTGCTCCCGACGTTTCGCTCAGCGAGACATCGCCGATCCTTCGGCGAGCAGATGGTCGAGCTGCACTTCGCCATCGACAATCTGTTCCACCGTGACCTCAGAGAGGTAGAGCTCGATCTCGAACAGCTCGAGCGTGTCGCTGGGGGCCGGCCGGTCTTCTCATTGACGTCCTCGAAGAGGGCGTGTGTGTCTCGGGAACACCCCTTTTAAACCTCCTTCTCCCGATCGTGGAGCGCATGGAAGGTTCGGGTGCCGCGTAAACAGCGTCGGAAACCTGGTGGACGCGATGAGGCGGCGAGCCGGTTCGAACGCGGCGCGGAGATTTTCTCGACTCCGCGAAGCATGCGATTACCACTGGCTGGTGGAGAACGGCGGTGGGCCAAGCAGCAGAAGCAGCGATTGCTGCCGGCGATGTGATCGGCTACGCCACTCTCGGCGAGCGCTCGGCTTCATCCGACCACCAGGCGGCTCTCGATGTTCTTCGCCAGTCGGGTGAGGACGCCGGGATGCTCGACGACCTCCGTTGGTTACTCGCCCAGAAGAACCCGGCACAGTACATCGAGAACTGGCCGGGGATGGCGCGGGCTGGCTCAGGACGCGGTCACTCGGGCACAGCGCCTGGTGCACAGGGCGGGCGTCGCCTTCGCCAGGGCAGACGCATCCGTCTGGCCCTTACCGGCTCCTACGACCGACCCCCTTGTGGCAGCCGTGAAACGAGCACCGACACCAAAGCCGGGCCAGAGGTCTGGACACGCACGCCCCGGGCATCCACGCTGACCCCCGGTTCTGTGCTGCCGTAAGAGCCGCACCCCGGTCCCAGAGGAGAGACTCGCCGCCGCACCTGCCGGGGGGCACCAGGGTCATCGTCACGTCGAGCTGGTGGCCCTGCCCAGGCCGCTCTGACAGCAGTAGATGTGCCAGTCTGGAAGCTATGGCCGTCATGTCGCAGCGACCCGCGCCGGAGCACAGAGGAACGATAGTCAGCATTGGCTACGAGGGTCGGGGCCTCGATGACTTCCTCGCCACCCTCACGGCCAATCGCGTCCAGGTACTCATCGATGTCCGTCTGACTCCCATCTCCCGAAAGAAAGGTTTCTCGAAGACAGCTCTGTCGGAGGCGCTGGCAAGGCTGGGAATCGAGTATCGGCACGTTCGTGAACTCGGTAACCCAAAGGAGAACCGCGCCGCATTTCGAGGTGCAGGCGTCACGACCGGAAGACGTCGCTACCTAGCGCACCTCCATAACGGGTCACGCACTGCCTTGGATGAAGTGGTAGAACTTGCCCGAGCAGAACGGATCGCCCTGCTGTGCGTCGAGCGCGACGATCGGCAATGTCACCGAGGATGTATCACCGATCAAGCTCAGGAGGAACACCCTGCTCTTTCGGTACACCGCGTCTAACGCTTCGGCCAGAAGACCCCGAGGACGAGGAAGCTCTGAGGATGTTGGTGCATGTTGCCAACAAAGAAGCGGGTGTCTCTGTCTGGACCGCAGAGGTCCTCGAGCCACCTCCGCCTGATCCGCTCGACGAAAATTAGTCGGGTAAAGCTGCCGCCACTTCCGATAGGCCGCACTGATCTCCCAGTCGATGATCCCTTGGCGGTGCCCATTACAGACGGGGTCCTCGCAGAGGTAGCGGTAGAGGAACCGGTGCGGAGTTCACTTCGAGAGGAACGAGAGAAGGTCCGAACAACCTCTGCTGTGCAGCAGCCGCTTCGACACGTTGCTGCTGAACCCGAACCTCTTCAACATCACGCTCTTCGACGATAACGTCGATCACACGGCGAGGCCGGACGACGCTCAGTGACGTTCCGTTGAATCCGCCACTGAGGATCGCTATGAGTCATTGCGACGAAGCCACCAGATAATAACAAGTGTGTTATCATCACGTCAGGACATCAGAACCGCTTCAGGAGATCTATGGCGATTGTCGACTTGCTTGCTGAAGTGGAAACGGAGGATGAAGATGACCACCCCACGCATCACGACGGCGAGTGAATCGCTCAAGAAGCGACTCCGTGACCCGGAGTTCCGCCAGGAGTGGGAACGCACGGCCTTGGCGCGTGCCATTGCCCTCCGTCTCGTTGAGTTCCGAGCAGATAACGGTCTCTCTCAGAGTGCTCTTGCCCGGAAGCTGCAGATGCAGCAGCCCGCCATCGCCCGGCTGGAAGCGGGCGATCACAACCCGAGCGTGGACACGCTGATGCGGCTTTCCCAAGGGCTCGGGATCGACTTTCGTATCGACATCACACCCGAGCACGTCGAGGTCAAGCTGACGGCGTAGGTGCAGGCACTATAGGAAGAGGCGCAGGCACTATAGGAAGAGGCCGGGGTCGAAAAGCACCACGGAAAGACGGTTGACCCATCAACCGGGCGAGTCGAGACCGTCCGGAACGTCGTTCTGGCCCGATCCCAGCCCTTTGAGGTGGTCGGGCGCTTGCTGGTGCGTACCACCCCCGGCCACCAGGTGCTCCTCGATGTGACCGAGGCGCCGGTCCAGGGCGCTGAGCGTCTCCAGGATCCCCGACAACGTGGGATCCCCGACCACAGCGTCATCCTCTCGGTGCCCGTTCGGACTGAGAAAGCTTGCTGCGACGTTCGCTGTTATCACCGCCAGGATGAGGATACCGATGAACATGATGAGCACGGCGGCGATGCGCCCGGGAGTGGTCACCGGGAAGAAGTCGCCGTAGCCGACGGTGGTCACGGTCACGATCGACCACCACAGCGACTCCCCGAAGGTGTGGATGTTCGACCCCGGGGCATGGCGCTCGTAGAGGAAGACGACCATCGCACCGTTCAACACCAGCACCGATGCAGCGGCGAGGAAGTACACCAGGTGGCCGCGTCGAAAGACCGTACGGAGCAGCCGCAGGCTGAAGATGACCCGAACCGGAGGGAGCACCACGGCAGCCACTCCGAGCGGGTGGGTCACGACGTAGCGCAGATGCCGTCGAGCAAGCCTCGCCCGGATGGTCATATCGACGCCGTAGATGACCGAGAGGGCGATCCGAAGGACGAACACGTTGTTCGACGCTGCGCCAAAGTCCCCGGGAGGGACCACCACCAGCCATATGGTGAGAAGGGCCAGCACGTTGAGCCAGGTCTGGCTCTTGGCCATGTAGGCCGAGAGCCGGCCCGTCGGGTCCAACTCGTTCAGCCGATCGTGCTCGTCATGTTCGGGGCTGGGGCCTACGCCTGCGTCGTTCTGAGTCATCGTAACCATGACCTCCCGTATCTGACGGGGACGTTACGGAGCACAGAGCGCATTATTCGACGCTACCCTGGCGAGGCCTCGGCGAGGTCGACCGAAGAAAGATAAGCCTGGGGCGGCAAACGGCGTTCAGGGGAAGCAGGGTACACACCAAAGCGCGGGTCACAGTCTTCAGAAGTTCGTACTGCCCTCTGGCCACGTGTTGACCGTTTCAATCGATGAGGATGTGTTGAAGCTCAACCGACTCGATGGAGACCGGCGAAGATCCGGACAGCGTTAAGAACGGTGAGGGTAAGCAGCCCTCGAACTAGCCGTTGAGCCGTTGGTCGCATGGCTTGCAGTTACAGACCTGGCGAGCAAAATCGGGCGTTACATGTATCAGTCCGTGCATTTGTCCATTCGCGTGGTCGAAGTGCGGCCAGAGGTCGGAGATCCAGCGCTCGTCTCTCGGTTTTGGCGTCAACCCGTAGTACCGCCACAGCGCCCATGCCACGAAATCCGCTACTTGCAGTAGCCGAGTCGCTCGTGAATCGGCAAATAGTGGGACGTGGGCCATGTTGTTGAGCTTGCCGACGCGGCCCGCCACCTCTTGCCAGTCGCTGGTCCATAGTTGGATCCGCCGCTCAAGGTTTGCCTTTGGTCGGATCTTTGGCTTCCGTTCGGGCTTTTTCAGCGGAGTATCGACGACGATTCGATCGTGAATGACTAAACCAGCTTCGTGGCGATCGCTCACCCGATTGACTCGATCGAGCATCTCGTCGAACTTGTTGAGGACCAGCTCGTACGCCCGCTCTTCCCGGTCGCGGTACGTCGTGTCGACCACGGCGCCGAACATTGCCATTGGACGGGAGGGGTCAATTGGAGAGTAAGTGGAGATCGTTTGGAACATTCCTCCAAGGATCTTCATCCTCACGTTCCAGGGAACTGCCGACCAGTCATCCTTTCCGCCTTTCATGTCCTTCGCATGGAGCTCAAAGTTCTCAGCGTTCAATCCGAGCGGCGCTAGTCGGTACGTGAGGCCCGATTCGATACGCTTCAGCAAGTGAGCAGCGTCGAGTTCGTGGATGGCAACCCCGCCAAGGATGAAGGCCGGCGACGGGCTGTGGGTGCCCGACTCATCCAAAAACAAGAGATACATTTCCGCCCTTCCGTCACTGAGGAACTTGGCCCAGAAAGGTCGAGTGCCGCCCTAGGGCGGCACTCGACACGTTCTTTGGCAAAGTAGCCAGTAACCCAGAAGGTTACGGAGCCGCCAATACAGCCCTACTGGCCACGAGATCCAGTGTAGGAGCATCTTGCCATCCTTGACAAGCCCCCCTTGTCTGAAATTGTTCGCGAACGCCCAGGTCAGAGCTTTTCCACAGCCCTATTCACGGTGAATATTGCATCTCAAAAATGCTAGCGTTAGCGTTGTAGTAGTCGCCATATTTGACGAACAGAAGTAGATTTATCGTTGTACTCGTCAGATATAGCGAGTTTCTGCTGGTTTGTGAGTATAGTGTGCTACAATTCGCCTTGTACGACGTATAAAGAACGTATTCGAGGTTAACTCGTCAGATATGAGGAGTCATGAGGATAGATGAGCAGAACACAGATGCTGCTGTCCTGACCGAGCTGGGCGAACGCCTGGCCCGAACCCGACTCGAGCGCAACATCAGCCAGCAGGACCTGGCCATCGAAGCCGGGGTGTCGAAGCGGACCGTGGAGCGTGTCGAAGCCGGAGCAGAGACGAAGCTCTCGAACTTCATCCGCTTGCTCCGGGCGCTCGGGCTCCTCGACCAGCTCGACCGGCTGGTGCCCGAACCGCTGCCCAGCCCCATCGAACGGCTGAAGCTGCAGGGCAGGCGTCGGCGTCGGGCCGCACCCGCAGCGAAGGCGGATAGCTCCACGTCGAGCACGTGGACGTGGGGTGACGGTGGCGTCGGCAGTAACGGCGACGCCGTGAGCACGGTGGCGTCGGTGCGCCTGTGGGGACGGACCATCGGGGCGGTCGTGCTGGAGGACAGCAGCGACACAGCGGTCTTCCAGTACGACCCGGCCTTCGTCCGAAGCGGCATCCAGGTCTCGCCGATCACCATGGCGCTCCGGACGGAGCCCTACGCCTTCCCCGCACTCGCACAGGAGACCTTTCGTGGGCTGCCAGGCCTGCTGGCCGACTCGTTGCCCGACAGGTACGGCAACGCGTTGATCGACACATGGCTGGCTTCCGAAGGCCGCACCCCGGCGAGCTTCAACGCGGTTGAACGGCTCTGCTACGTCGGCACGCGCGGCATGGGGGCGCTCGAATTCGCCCCCGCCATCGGGCCTGGGCCGTCCGATGGCGGTGACATTCGGATCGACAGCCTGGTGGTGCTCGCATCCCAGGTCCTGACCCAACGCGCTGATCTTGTCGCCTCACTCGACGACGCCGGTAAGGAGGAGGCGCTCAAAGACATCCTGCGAGTCGGGACCTCGGCCGGCGGAGCCCGGGCCAAGGCGGTGATCGCCTGGAACCCGACCACCCATGCCGTCCGGTCGGGCCAGGTCGATGCCGGAGCGGGCTTTGAGCACTGGATCCTGAAGTTCGACGGCGTCAGCGGCAACCGGGACAAGGGCTTCGACCAGCCGCAGGGGTACGGGGCCATCGAGTACGCCTACGCCACCATGGCCCGTGCCGCCGGCATCACGATGACCGAGTGCCGCCTGTTGGAGGAGAACAGCCGTCGGCACTTCATGACCCGTCGCTTCGACCGACCCGGTGGCGGACGCGAAGCTGCACATGCAGTCGCTCGGAGCACTGGCCCACTACGACTTCAACCAAGCGGGCGCCTACTCGTACGAGCAGGCATTGCTGGTGATCCGTCAGCTCGATCTGTCCATGGACGCCGTGGAGCAGCAGTTCCGGCGGATGGCGTTCAACGTCGTCGCTCGCAACCAGGACGACCACGTGAAGAACATCGCCTTCCTGATGGACCAGGGCGGCCGCTGGAGCCTGTCCCCCGCGTTCGACATGACCTACGCGTACTCCCCGAACGGGCTGTGGACCAATCAGCACCAGATGTCGCTGAACGGAAAACGAGACGGATTCACCCTCGAGGACTTCCGGAGCTGCGCCGAGAGCATCTCGATGAAGCGCGGACGGGCCGAGGAGATCGTCGGTGAGGTGCACGATGCCGTGGCGGGGCTGGCGGACCTTCGCCGAGGAGGCCGCCGTGCCGGAGCAAGACGCCGAGCGGATCGGGCGTACCCATCGGCTCGACCTGTAGCTGCCGTGATCAGGTCGGCGGGCTGGTGCTCCTCGGCTCGTCCCGGCGATCGAACGGGCAAGCGAACGGAATCCATGATCATGCGCGGGGTCGTGAACATTTCTACCCCGTTGGTTCCGAAGGAACTAGTGCCGTGTTCGGTAACGTTTGCTCTATCTACGGCAAGTCATGGTTCGTTCCTAGCAAGGACGAGGACGCAGACGTAGGAGCTACGGCGAGGACGATACCTCTTCACATCCAATCCAAAAGGTCGAGGAAAACCCATGAGCGAATGAGCGATAGGTCTGAGGCTGTCGCAGTTTCCGAGTGTCAACCCACTCCCTGAGCGGCCCCAGCCAAAACAACAGGAATGTGATCGCCTACGCGGCGTTCGGCGATCGCTCCAGAAGGTCCACCGGCAGCGAGACTGCCTCAATCAATGGATCATCATCGTCCCCCTGCAGCTCGACTTCGACCCGAGCAAATTGATTCCCAGGCGGGCCAAAGAGGCTGAGTACGGTGCCCCTGACATCTTCCAATCCCCACGGGACAAGTACTCGGTCACCTGGCTTGAACGTTGGCATCGTCATCCACTCCACGGATCAACGGCCGGAAAGAGGCCAATTAAATGATCCCACATCACCCGATCGAGCGCACGGGCATGCCTACCGAGGACTGCTTGGGAAGCTCTGACGTAGCCGATCGTGGGACGTACGCCGGACCGTGAGAGCGCTAACAGCTTGTCCTGATCGTCGTGAGCCAGTGCATTGCGCAGGTCCACCAGATCCTTCAGCGCGGCGGCGTCGGTGGCGTGGCGTGGGTTTTTGGAATCAAGCTGGGAACCGAGTTTTGGGATACCGAGGCGGCCTGCGTCCCTCTTGATGGCGTCGAGGTGGGGGTTTCCCCGATCAATCAGGCGGTCCCGCGTTGCGGCAGAAATCAACTGGGCCTGATACTGGAAAGAACAACCAGAACTCCTGACCATCCTGATGGTCGCGAGATCAAGCAAGTCGCGGACAAAGCCCTGGAATTCGGTCACGACTCGAAGGACGAGCGCCTCGTTGAGCTGCTGAGTCCCGGCCTTCGGTGGGCGGCCAGAACCAGGTCCGACGTTGCCGACAAGCGAGTGAGCTCGCAGTAACTCATCAACATTGGCACGTCGCAACGCATGCCATTCTGCAAACGCTGGAGACTTACGGTAAATCGGCACCGCGACGAGTAGAGCACATGGTCGTTACGCTCTATCTCTGCAGTATTCGACGGCAGGGTCCGCCGCACCCTGGTTCCAGAGGAGCAGACTCTCTGCCGCACTGTTCCACGTATCCGTGTCAGTGCGTATCCGTGTCAGGTGCGTATCCGTGTCAGTGTCCGTCAGTAGCCTGCCGGCAACAGCGGGTTCAGCGCTCCGAAGAAGAAGAACAGCAGTACCAACAGTCCCACCGCTCCGATGGGCAGCGTCCACCACTTGCGAACCCGCCGGTAGAGCAGCCACACGGCCAGGGCGAAGACCGCACACCCGATGCCCCACAGGATGGCAGCACCCACACCGCCACCGCTCCCGGTGAGAGAGTCGTTGGCGGTATTGCTCTTCGACGAGCCTGTTTGAGCGGGGTGTTTCACCGGTGCGGCAGCCACTGCCGGGGAGACCAACGCCGCCGTGACCACCAAGCGGGTCGACGCGCTGAAACGGGGGTTGCAGGTGGTCAGGGTGAGCGTCGGCGTCGGCGTCGGGTTCAGCACGTTCGAATCGCTCGGGTCCACCACCAACGGTGGTCCGGTCACCTGGTACTGGAACCGACCCTGGATGGTGGTGACGTAGATGGAGTCACCGGTGGTGACCTCGTTGAGGTTGTAGAAGGGGGCGGCGTAGGTCGTCCTGTGGCCGGCAAAGGCGGCGTTGCCGGCGTTCCCCGGGAGTGCGGTGCCCACGTAGTGTCCTGGCCCCCGCTCCAGATCTGGCGCATCGGTCCCCTGGACGGCGATGTAGTCGATGCCGATCTTCGGGATGTCGATGATGGCTACCGGCTCCCCGCTGGCTGCCTGGACTGCGGTGGGCTGTTCGCCCTTGAGCGGGGCCACCGTCGGGGTGTCAGGCGTCGTGCCCTTCGTCGACGTCGGGACGTGATGGGAACGTAGCTCCTTGTCGAACTGCTGACGAAGGGCGTTCTGGTGACTGTCCGTGGTCAGCCCCGTACCCCACAGCTCGTAGGCAACGAAGAGCATCACCAGGACTCCAGCCGCAAGCAGGGCAATCCCCACGGAACGTAAGACCCGGCGGATGCTCATCGGGGAAAGAGTACTGGTCTGATCGCACCGACGTGGGTCGTTGCCCTCGAGCCAGACATGGCCAGCAACCGGTCCGCCACCCTTCTAGAGCTCTCGCTCGTAGACGTACATGACCGGCCCATCAGGTCGACTCTCACGGTTGGTGAAGCCGAGGCTCTCGTAGAGCTTCCGAGCGACGGAGTCATTCTCGCTGGTGCCCAGGTCCATACGGTCTGCACCGATGCTTCGGGCCTCTTCGATCGCTGCCTCCAACAAGGCCCGCCCGAGCCCCTGGCCACGCCGCTGAGGAGTGACGTAAAGCTCGGCCAAGTAGCACTCCAAGGCCTGAGTCCAGAGCGCTGGGCGAAACCGCAGCACTGCCAAGCCGTCCGGTCCATCCCCCCCGAGCACGACCACGGTCTCGGTCTCGGCAGCGGCGAGGAGCAGCCGAATACGCTCGGCCAGCACGGTAGGGCCTGGCGTCGGCTCGTCGAACTCCCGGTTGAAGTCGTGGAGTAGCTGACCGATCGACTCGGCATCCGGGTTGCCAGCGAGACGGACAACGTGGTGACGGTCCGCTCCCTCGCCCATACGCCCTCACCCTACCGTTCAGCGGAGAAGCCCCGTCGATCCGCCTGACGTACGGTGTGGTGACCCCAACCACGAGGAGGTTCACCGTGATCACCGGTATCTCGATTGTGACGGTCTGGGTGCTCGATCAGGACTCGGCCAAGGAGTTCTACACGAAGCAGCTCGGCTGCGAGCTGACCAACGACCTCGTCATGGACAACGGGATGCGCTGGTTGACGGTACGCCCCGAGGGCAGCACCGGCCAAGAGCTGTTGTTGATGGATCCCGCCCATTCGATGCTCGACGCCGAGACCGCCGAGCAGGTCCGCAGCCTGGTGGCCAAAGGTGCGCTCAGCCCCGGGGTGATGGCGACCACCGACTGCCGAGCCGACCACGATGTGCTGGTCCGCCGGGGTGCCGAGTTCACCCAGCCTCCGGCCGAGCGCCCTTACGGGACCGAGGCGATCCTGCGCGACGACTCGGGAAACTGGTTCAGCTTCACCCAGCGCGCCGTCTGAAGGCGCGTCGGGCTTGGGGCCAGGAGTGGCCTGGGTGCGATGTGCGCGGTCGCAGTGCCCGAGGCGGCTGTGGTGGTGGCCGGGGGTGGGTCGCGGTGCCCGAGGCGTGTGCCGGGGCGTGTGCCCGGGGCGTGTGCCCGGGGCGCTTACTGACTGGGGGCCGTGCGCAGCCTGAACTGGGCACCGGCGGGGTCCGCCACCGTGGCGATGCGACCGTAGGGGGTGTCCTCAGCGTCCATCACGACCGAGCCACCGAGGGTCTTCACCTTGGCGATGCTGGCGTCAGCGTCGTCGACCTCCCAGTAGATGGCCCAATAAGGAGGTACGTCCTTAGGGAGGAAGGCCGTGGCATCCATGATCCCGGCCAGCTCATCCTCTCCGCTGGGATCCCGCATGGTGGTGTAACGGAATTCGTCGCTGTCACCGACAACGTTGGTATCCCAGTGGAACACCGTGCGATAGAAGTCGACGGCGGCCGCGTGATCTCGGGTGTGCAGCTCGAACCAGCTCGGAGCACCATGTTCGTTGAGGACGGTGAACCCCGGGAACGTCTGGGCCTCCCACGCACCGAGGTTGGCGCCCGTCGGGTCGATGAGCACTGTCTGGGTACCAAGGTCCCCGACCTCCATGGCAGGACTGATGATCTGAGCACCCTTGGCCCCGGCCTCTTCCACGGTCTTCGTGATGTCGTCGGTGGCCAGATAGATCTTCCACGTGTCGTTGGCGGGCATGTCACCCATGTCGCCCATGCAGCCGGCGGTCTCGACACCATCACGGTTGAAGATGAAGTAACCGCCGAACTCGGGGTTTGGTTCGGTGGCCTCCCACCCAAAGAGCTCGCTGTAGAACCTACGGCTGCCTTCGACGTCGGAGGTCCACAGATCGGCCCAGCACGGCGATCCAACAGGGGCAGTGTCTCGAGTAGGCATGGTCGCTCCTTCTTGATCGTGTAAAACCAGTCAATCACTTCGACGGAGCCGGGGCTCAGAAGTCATCGGTGCTATCCGTCCAGCGGCAGTCGGCGGGTTTGTCAGCCCCTACATTGCCCCCGAGGGACGAACCTGTATTCAATCGTGTACCCGTTACGCAGGGCCACATACACAACCTCGCTTCATCCCGAGAACGGTCACCAAACAGGTCCCGTGTTGCGTTATGCTCATTATGCAACACAACCTACTAAAGGCGGAGTTAGAGGGTGATCTTCGATGGCATCGAGTGGGACGAACAGAACCTGGAGCACGCCTGTCGTCGACTCACCCCAGTCGAGATCGAGCAAGTCATCGTCAATGCGAACAGCTATCGCCCCCATCGACATCATTCCGACCGCGTCCTGTTCCGCGGCTACACCGATGGCGGCAAGTACGTGACCGTCGTCGCCCGTTACGACGCCGGCCGCCGTACTGTCCGTCCGATCACCGCATGGGAGGATCAGCCATGAACGAGCCAGAACCCACCGCAAACGACGCCGAACTGGCCGAGTACTACGACCAACACCGTGATTTGGCCGAGTGGGACGAACCACGGCCGCTCCAGAAACCTGAGCGGTTGGACGTGACCCTCTCAGTACGGTTCACATCTTCCGAAATTGCTCATATTCGCGATCGAGCCGAAGCTGCCGGGCTCAAACCCACCTCTTATATCCGCCACTGCGCACTTGCTGCCGAGCAAACGCCGATCGACCGTGGTGGTCTTTCGCGCGCTGTGGCGGCACTCTCACACGATCTCGATGAGCTCCGCCGTGCTGCCGGCTGAAACGCACGGCAACGGCTGAGGCCGGGTTGACATCCTTGGCATGAGGGCCATCGGCGCAGTTCGAACGGGTCGGTTACCGTCGTGTATGCGAGTTTTAGTGCTTGGCGCTGGTTTCGGTGGGTTGGAGTTATCGACGAGGTTGTCCGATCAGTTCGGCGAGGAGCTCGACGTCGTCCTGATCGACCAGGCCGAGGGCTTCATCTTCGGGTTCTCGAAGCTCGACGTCATGTTCGGGAAGAGACTGCCCTCCGATGTGTTCCATCCCTACCGTGACCTCAACAAGCCCGGGCTGCGGTTCGTCCAGACGACCATCCGTTCGATCGATCCTGCGGCCAAACACGTCGAGACCGACGCGGGTCGTCTTCGACGCCGACATACTGGTTGTGGCGCTGGGGGCCGATCTGGACCCATCAGCCACTCCGGGGCTACTCGAAGCGGGCCACGAGTTCTACACCGTGCCCGGAGCGTTCGCCGTTCGTGACGTTCTGTCGAGCTTCGCCGGCGGTCATGTCATCGTCGGTGTGACCTCGACACCGTTCAAGTGCCCGCCCGCTCCGAGCGAGACCGCCTTGTTACTGCACGACTACCTCACGCAAGCGAGGGATTCGCGACAGCTCGACGATCTCTCTCGTGATGCCCTTGGGTGTTCCCATCCCACCATCACCGGCCGCTTCAGAGGCGCTCCTCGTCGCCTTTGGGGAACGGGGAATCAGTTGGCACCCCGAACGGTCTGTCCGCAGCCTCGACCCCGACCGGAAGTTGGCCGTGCTCAGTGACGGCACCGAGATGGCCTACGACCTCTTCCTGGGCGTACCGGTGCACAAGGTCCCCGACGTGGTCGAAGAGTCGGGGTTGGCGGTCGACGGGTGGATCCCGGTGGACCCACGGACGTTGGAGACGTCGTTTCCCGATGTCTATGCCGTGGGCGACGTCACGAGCGTGGGAACCCCGAAAGCGGGTGTCTTCTCCGAAGGACAGGCTTTAGTGGTGGCCGAACAGATCATCTCCCGAGTACGTGGCGATACGGCACCCGCGACGTACAACGGCCAGGGAACGTGCTATCTCGAGTTCGGTCACGACCTCGTCGCTCGGGTCAGTGTCACCTTCTTGGCCGGGCAGCCGCCAGCCGGGGAGCTCGAAGGGCCATCGCAGGCGATCGCCGTCGACAAGGGCGAGTTCGGCAACAGTCGCATCCAACGCTGGTTCGATCGCGCCTGGACCCTGAGCTCCTGACAGGCGGAAAACGGTCAGAGCCGGTCGAGACCGGCCAGTAGAGCGATGACCGGAACGGCCTCCTCGGCCGGCGACGTGACGTCGAGGGTGAGCCTGTCCCCGTCTAACCAAATATGGAGGTCCAAGAAGCCGCAGCACTCGGCTTCTCGGTAAGCCAGTTCGTCGACGCGAGCCTGTGCTTCGGGCCGGAACCAGATGCGTGCTCCGTTCGGGAGCGCCTCGGAGCCCAGGCCGTCCTCGTCTCGAAGGAGCTGCCACTGCAGCAGTCGGCTGCTCGCATCAGCTGCACCGAGGGTGCAGGCCACGTCCACGTCTCGATGCTGATACCTGGCGAACGTCACTGGACGGAGTCCGGTGGAAGACCTGGGCCGTCAGACTGGCTCTGCCGCCAGCGACGCGCCCAATCGCAGCAGTTGCTCGGTAGCCCCGCCCAGCGTCAGCTCCAACTGCTTGGTGAGCAGGAAGTACCGATGCAGGGGGTAGTCCCGGTCGACACCGACACCGCCGTGGAGGTGCACCGCGGCGTGGAC
The DNA here is from genome assembly GCA_963812965.1 of uncultured Acidimicrobiaceae bacterium. Lineage (GTDB taxonomy): Bacteria > Actinomycetota > Acidimicrobiia > Acidimicrobiales > RAAP-2 > DASXMT01. Next base: position 71,320 of record CAWEXG010000006.1, read on the forward strand.
CACCCGCTGACCGCCGTCGGCGGCCCAGAACTTGGCCACGGCCACGGCGTCCTCGGCGGGGAGGCCTTCGGCGATTCGCCACGCCGCCTGCCACGCCGTGAGCCAGATCGCCTCGGTGTCGACGTAGGCGTCGGCGGCGCGCTGGCCCACCGCCTGGAACGTGGCGATCGGCTTATCGAACTGCTCCCGAGTCTTCGTGTACTCGGACACGAGCGCCAGGGCGGCGGCGGTCGCTCCCGCCTCGGCCACAGCGGCGGCGGCGGTCGCCCGCAGCACCAGCCACTCGACGATCGACGACCCGGTCTCCACCGAGCCCAGCAGGTCGTCGTTACCGAGGGTCACTCCGTCGAGCTCGATGAGGGCGTCGGGCCGCCCGGTATTGGTCGGCTGTGCGAGCCGGGACACCCCGGTTGCGGACAGATCGACGACGAACACCACCACCGATCCCGAGTCCACCCGGGCCGGCACCAGAGCGACATCGGCGATAAGCCCTGACGGCACACACGACTTGGAACCGGTGAGGGTGAACCCGTCACCGGCGCGCTCGGCGGTGAGCGCGGGCGAACTGGGGCTTCCCCCCAGCTCCACCAGCGCCGTGGTCACCACGGTGTCGCCGGCAACCACGCCAGGCAGCCACCGCTGGCGTTGCTCGGGCGACCCGAACTCGGCGATGGCGATGGCGCCAGTGGCTACCGTCTCGATCGCCGGTACGTAGGCAGCGCTCTTCCCCGCTGCTTCGACGATCAGTGCTGCTTCGAGGAAGCCGAGCCCGGCACCGCCGACGTCTTCGGGCAGTGCGATACCGACCAGCCCGGCCGTGGCCAGCTCGCCCCACAACTTGCGGTCGAACCGGGGCGCGTCGTGGTCCGCCTCGATCTCCCGCAGGCGCTCGTGAGTGGCCAGGTCGGTGAAGATACGGGTAGCCAGCTCCCGGATCGCCTCTTGATCCTCGCTGAACGAGAAGTCCATGGTGTGCTTCCTCCGTCTTCTATCGCAGCGACCGGGGCAGGCCCAGGCCGAAGATGGCGATCAGGTCCCGCTGGATCTCGTTGGTGCCACCACCGAAGGTCAGGATGACCAGGCTGCGAGCGTGCATCTCGAGACGACCGGCCAACACCGCCTCGGGTGTATCCCGGACCAGAGGGCTGGCCTGGCCGACCACTTCCATGAGCAGACGGAAGGCTTCGAGGTAGAACTCGGTCCCGAACACTTTGATGGTCGACGCGTCGGCCACATCCAGGGTGCCCTGGGTGGCGGTCCACGCCACCTTCCAGTTGATCAGCTTCAAGAACTCGAGCTTGGCGTAGACCCGAGCCAGATGGACCTGGACCCACTCCTGGTCGATGACCCGCCGTCCGTCAGCCAGCTTCGTGTCCTGGGCCCACGCCCTGGTATCGGCCAACGCCCGCTCGACGATGCCCGGTGAGCACAGGGTCACCCGCTCGTGGTTGAGCTGGTTGGTGATCAGCGTCCACCCGTTGTTCTCGCCGCCGACCAGGCTGGTCGCGGGGACCCGGACGTCCTCGAAGAACGTGTAGTTGATGTTGTGGTCGCCCAGAAGCTGCATGGGGACGACCTTGATGCCGGGCGTGTCCATGGGCACGGCGAACATCGAGATGCCCTTGTGCTTCTTCGCCTCGGAGTCGGTACGGGTAGCCAGCCAGATGAAGTCGGCGTCACCAGCGAGAGAGGTGAAGATCTTCGACCCGTTGATCACGTACTCCTCGCCGTCACGCACGGCGCTGGTCTGGAGAGCGGCGAGGTCGGTCCCGGCGTTCGGCTCGGTATAGCCGATGCAGAAGTGGATATCGCCGGCCAGGATCTTCGGCAAGAAGAAGTCCTTCTGTTCCGGCGTTCCGAAGTCCATGATGGTCGGTCCCACGGTGTTGATGGTCAACATGGGCACCGGCGCTCCGGCCCGCATCGACTCGTCGAAGAAGATGAACTGCTCCAACGCAGAGCGGCCTTGGCCGCCGTACTCCTTTGGCCAGCCGATACCCAACCACCCGTCCTGGGCCATCTGCTTCACCACTCGCCGCATATCGGGACCGATGCCGTGGCCGTGAGCCAACTGCTCCTCGACCTCGGGCGTCAACAATGCTGCGTAGTAGTCCCGCAGTTCCCGTCGAAGGGCTTCTTGCTCTTCGGTGTAGCCGATCTCCATGAAGTCCTCCTCAACCGTCGCCACGAGCATGGGCGCGTCAAGACCCACGGTTCCTAGAACACGTTACATTCTCGCTGCCTGGCCCGCCAGCGCGCGCTGTTCCTTCTGGGCTCTCCCGTACGTCGCCGCGTCGGTCGCCGCGTAGGTCTCCACGTGGATCCCGGCCGGTCCCCCTCCGTGGTGAATTGCTCACAAAAATCACGCCACAAACCCCTTAGCGTGATACCTCATGCACACAGCGTAAAAAATTAGTGTGCTCGAAATGCTTGACTTCACGTCGTGACCTCAATACGATGCACTTATTCACTCATCGTGTATGGGTGACCACGGAGTGCGATAGTCGCCTCCACGGACGGTCTCGGCCAAGGAAATGCTACGGCCAAGGCTGACGTAAGCCCATATAAGGAGATCACAATGAAGCGTTTCTTCTCTAAGAAAGCGGTTGCCGTCGGCCTTTCCTTCGGTGTGGCCCTCGGCATTTCCGGTATGGCCTTCGCCTACTGGACCTCGTCAGGAACCGGCAGTGGTACGGCAGGAACCGGTTCGACTGTCCCCGTGACGGTCAACCAGACGACAACGGTGACCAACCTCTACCCAGGAGACACTCTGTGGCGCTGACCGGCACCTTCTCGAACACCAACCCAGGCTCGGTCAAGGTCGGCACAGTCACCGCCACCATCGGGACCCTTCCCACCGGTTGTGTCGCTGGAGACTTCACGATCACTGGGACGGGCGTGGTCAACGCCGAGATTCCCAACGGGAGCGACGTCGGATCCTGGAGCGGTATCTCGATCCAGATGATCGACACGGGTTCCAATCAGGACGCCTGTGAGACCCAGACGATCCCGATCACTTACTCAGTCAGCGCTGCCAGCTAACGGGGGGAGCGAGTCAACTGCACAAAGGGGGTCTTTCGGACCCCCTTTGTGCAGTTCGGCCGGTCGGAAGCCTGGATAGTGGGGCATCCGCTGTCCAACTGTCCGGCCGGGCAGCAGAATGAGAGCTGTGGCGAGAGCAGCGACAGACCTACGCCAGCTCTGAGATAGGCCTGTGGCCTCGCCCCCACACCCTCTGTGTGGGCCTGAGGAGTCGATAACGTGGAGAGAGTCAGGCGAACCAGAGCAGCGAGACCTCTTAGCAGGAAACGGCCGAGACCAGCCCTCGTCCTCGGTACTGCTATCGCCCTGGTCGCACTGCTCGGCGTCGGAGTGGCTTACGCCCACTGGAGCTCCGCCGGTTCAGGCTCAGGCTCGTCGACCAGCGGGACACTTCAGCCCGTAACCGTCACCGCCTTCGTCGGTGGCGACACACCCTCATCGACCCTGGTTCCCGGCGGATCGGCGGACGTGATCTTGCGGGTGAACAACCCCAACGCCTACACCGTCACGCTCTTGAGCGTCTCGGGAAACGGGACGATCACAGCTGACAGCGGTCATCCCAGCTGCACGACCACTGGGGTCAGCTTCACCAACCAGTCCGGTCTCAGCACCACCATCGGGGCCTCGGGCACGACCCTCGTGCACCTGCCCAACGCCGCCAGCATGAGCAGCGCGTCGTCGAACGGCTGCCAGGGGGCCACGTTCTCCATCCCCGTCTCCATCACGGTGCACAGATGAAGCGGGTCACCGTGACCGGGAGATGCCGTGCCCGGGGATGCCGTGCCCCGAGCGACGAACCGTCGCATACGGAGGCTCGTCGGTGCTCTCGGGGTGGTCTTCGGGATCGTCCTCTTCAGCGCCGGTGTCGCCTTCGCGTACTGGAGCTACATCGACTCCAGCAACGCCCACACTGCAGAGGCGGTGGCCGGGAGCGTCGGTTCCGGGCAACAACCCACCCTGGTCAGCGTCTCCGGTCGTGACGTGGCCATCACGTGGGGTGCTGCCACCAACGCGACCACCTATACCGTTGCCCGCGCCAACGTGGCGCCCGGGGGTCTCTCGACAACGGTGAGCTCCACCTGTGCTGGGACCGTCTCGGGAACAAGCTGTACCGACTCCGGGCTCCCGGAGAACGGCACAGCTGCGACCACCTGGACCTACACCGACACGCCGTTCCTCGACAACTGGCAGGGGCCGACCAGCTCGGCCAGCGCCGTGGTGAGCGTCCCTGGGCCGACACTCTCGCTCGGGGCCACGAGCTTCACGACCAACGGAAGCACCACGAGCGCGACAGTGGCGAACTTCTTCGACAACGAGGGAGTCACCTACTGCGTCGATCAGTCGAGCTCGTGCAGCGCTGGGAACACGCTTGGGACGGCCACGGTGCCGGCAAGCGGCGGGACGGTTTCCACACCCTCGATCACCATTCCGGCAGGGTTGTCGATAGGCAGCCATACGGTGTACGCCATCGGGAACCACACGCCGGGAAGCAGCCTTGCCTCGGTTTCGATCACGATCACCGCAGGAACGACGACCAAGCTGGCCTTTGTCCAAGGGCCCTCAGCTGTCACCGTCGGCCAGACCATGACCCCGTCCGTCACGGTGCAGGCAGAGGACCAGTACGGCAATCCCACCAATGACAGTGGCGCGACCGTCACGGTGGCAACCAGCCCGAGCGTAACGGTCGGGGGAGCTCGACGACCACGAACACCGGTGGCCTGGCCACCTTCAACAGCATGGTCATCGACAGCGCCGGCAGCTACACGCTCGCTGCATCCTCGCCAGGCCTGAGCTCCACCCCGGCAAGTGCCTCGTTCTCTGTGAGCAAGGCAAGCACAACAACCGCCCTGTCCCTCTCGGCTTCCACGGTGGCCTACGGCAACGAGCAGACGATCTCCTTCACCTCCACCGTGACCCCCCAGTTCACGGGCACACCGACCGGTACGGTCGCCGTGAAGTCCGGATCGACAACCCTGTGCACGATCACGTTGCCCAGTACCAGCTGCACTGCCTCGGCCACCGCGTCGAATGCCTCAGGATCCGCCTACTCGGTCACCGCCACCTATAGCGGCGACACGAACTTCGTCACATCCACCTCCAGCAGCCAGAACCTGACCGTGAGCCCGGACTCGGCCACCGTGTCCGCCTTTACGGTCACGGGCAGCCCGGCCACCTATGGCGCTGAGACCAGCCTGGTGTTCCACGCCACGGTGACCTCGGGTCATGGTGAGACCATCCCCAATGGGGACACCGTGACGGTGACCCAGGGAACCACCACGATCTGCACCGTCTCTCTGACGTCGGGTACCGGCACGTGCAGCCCGTCGTCGGCCACTGTTCTACCTGCGGGTACGTACACCAACGGGATCACCGCCACGTTCAACAGCACGGGGGCCGATGGCAACTTCGTCACCACGGCCACCAAGACCGCCAGTGCGACTGTGAACCCGGATTCAGCCACGGTGTCCGCCTTCACGGTGGCAGGGAGTCCAGTCACCTATGGGGCCGAGAGCAGCCTGGTCTTCTCTGCCACGGTGACCTCGGGCCACGGCGAAGCCATCCCCAATGGGGACACCGTGACGGTCACCCAGGGAAGCAATACCGCCTGCACCATCACCCTGACGTCAGGTACCGGTACCTGCAGCCCGACGAACACCGCTCTACCCGCCGGTACGTACACGAACGGAATCACTGCCACGTTCAACAGCACGGGAGCCGACGGCAACTTCGTGACCACGGCTACGAAGACCGCCAGTGCAACCGTGAACCAGGACTCAGCCACGGTGTCCGCCTTCACCGTGACAGGGAGCCCGACCACCTACGGCGCTGAGACCAGCCTGGTCTTCTCCGCCACGGTGACCTCGGGCCATGGCGAGACCATCCCGAACGGTGACATTGTGACGGTCACCCAGGGGAGCAATGCCGTCTGCACGATCACCTTGACGCTCGGCCACTGGTACGTGCAGCCCGTCGTCTGCCACTGTCCTGCCCGCTGGCACGTACACCAACGGGATCACCGCCACGTTCAACAGCACGGGGGCCGACGGTAACTTCGTGACCACCGCCACCAAGACCGCCAGCGTGACCGTGGACAAAGATTCGGCCACGGTGTCCGCCTTCACGGTCACGGGCAGCCCGGCCACCTACGGGGCCGAGACCAGCCTGGTGTTCCATGCCACGGTGACCTCAGGTCACGGCGAGACCATCCCCAACGGGGACATCGTGACGATCACCCAGGGGACCACCACGATCTGCACTGTCTCTCTGACGTCGGGCACCGGTACGTGCAGCCCGACCTCTGCCACTGTCCTGCCCGCTGGTACCTACACGAACGGGATCACCGCCACGTTCAACAGCACGGGGGCTGATGGCAACTTCGTGACCACGGCCACGAATACGACCAGCGTGACCGTGAACCAGGACTCGGCCACGGTGTCCGCCTTCACGGTGGCAGGGAGCCCGGCCACCTATGGCGCTGAGACCAGCCTGGTCTTCTCCGCCACGGTGACCTCGGGTCATGGCGAAACCATCCCGAACGGTGACATCGTCACGGTGACCCAGGGAAGCAATGCCGTCTGCACGATCACCTTGACGTCGGCCACTGGCACGTGCAGCCCGACGAGCACTGCTCTACCCGCTGGCACCTATACCAACGGGATCACCGCCACGTTCAACAGCACTGGCGCCGACGGCAACTTCGTCACCACGGCTACCAAGACTGCCAGTGCGACCGTGAACCAGGACTCGGCCACGGTGTCCGCCTTCACGGTCACGGGCAGCCCGGCCACCTACGGAGCCGAGACCAGCCTGGTGTTCCATACCACGGTCACTTCAGGCCATGGCGAGACCATCCCCAACGGGGACATCGTGACGATCACCCAGGGGACCACCACGATCTGTACTGTCTCTCTGACGTCGGGTACCGGTACGTGCAGTCCGACCTCTGCCACTGTTCTACCCGCTGGTACCTACACCAACGGAATTACCGCCACGTTCAACAGCACGGGGGCCGACGGCAACTTCGTCACCACGGCTACCAAGACCGCCAGTGTGACCGTGAACAAGGCCAGCCAGACCATCACCTTCACCTCCACGGCGCCGACAAATGCCGCCATCGACGGCACCTACACGCCTACGGCGACGGCGACCTCGGGGTTGGCAGTCACGTTCACGTCGGGGACCGCCACGAAGTGCACCATTGCGTCAGGGGTCGTGACGTTCATTGCCACCGGTACCTGCACCATCGATGCCAATCAGGCAGGTAACACCGACTACTCGGCTGCAACCCAGGTCACGCAGTCGATCACCGTGAACACCGGAGTGTTGCTGATCACCAGCACGGCGGTCTCCGGGTCTTCCTCGTCCACCGCCAACCTCGGTGCCATCACCGTGAAGCGGGTGAACGGCGCAGGCACCGCCATCACCAGCGGCGCCCTGACAGTCACGCTGGCAAGCAACCCGTCCACCGGCGCCACCTTCTCCAAGACTCAGTTCGGCACCTCGGTGACGACGATCTCCATAGCCACTGGGGCCAGTACCGGCACCTTCTGGTACGGATCGACGACAGTCGGCACGCCGACGATCACGACATCCGCTACCGGCTACGTGTCAGGCACGCAGATCGAGGCGGTCACCACCGCTCCGGCAGGGCTGGGCATGGCCGTAGCCACCGGCTCGACGGGTACCCCCTCGGTGAATTGCGGGTCGGTCAGCACCAGTTACACGTGTGCCGTGACGGGTGTGGGCAATGGAGGCACGGTCGTGTTCTACGCCGAGTTCGTGAACTCCAGCGGCACGCCGGTGGTCTACAGCGCCACACAGGCCTCGACCATCACCGAAACGGGTCAGAACACAGGCAGCGCAACGATCGCTGCCAACGCATCGAGCTCCAGTCCTACAACGCTCAGCGCATCTCACACCGGCAACACCACGAAGACCTCGACCCTGACGTTCGGTCCGTACACCCTGACCATCACCGTCAGTAGTTAGCCCCTGTCCAGCAGCGTCTGCGCAGAAGCACGCCGTAGCCTGGTCGCACGTGGTCCTGGAAGGGATGGCGCGGACGGCCGGTAGAGTGACCGTCGATAGACCTCCCGGTCACACCAGCCGGTCATGCGGTGAAGAGCACCGCCACGACCTCGAGGAGCACTGAATGCCCGAAGCTGTCATCGTCGCCACTGGTCGGACCCCCATCGGACGAGCCAACAAGGGCTCGCTGGTCGACTGTCGACCCGACGATCTCGCCGGGTTCATCGTCAAAGAAGTACTGGCCAAGGTCCCCCAGCTCGATCCGCAGCACGGTCGAAGACGTTCTCATGGGCTGCGGGCAGCCTGGCGGCGAGGCCGGCTACAACGTCGGACGGGTCGCCGCCATCCTGGCCGGGCTACCCGACGTCCCCGGCGTCACCGTCAACCGCTACTGCTCTTCGTCACTGCAGACCATCCGCATGGCCGCCCACGCCATCCGTGCCGGCGAGGGCGACGTCTTCGTCGCCGCCGGAGTGGAGACGGTCACCCGCTATCACAATTCGGCGCCGCCGACACCGGTCCCCACAACGAGCGCTTCGCCGACGCCGAGGCTCGCACCATCGCCCGGCACCCCAGCGTTCGACCGAGCCGTGGACCCCCGGACCCGGCCTCGCCGACGTCTACATCGCCATGGGCCAGACCGCCGAGAACGTGGCCGAGTCGGAGAAGGTCACCCGGGAGGAGCAGGACGAGTTCGCCGTGCGCTCCCAGAACCTGGCCGTCGAGTCCGGGACAACGGCTTCTTCGCGCGGGAGATCATCCCGGTGACCACCCCGACGGCGACGTCATCACGCAAGGACGACGGTCCTCGGCCGGGCACCACCATCGAGAAGCTGTCCGAGCTGAAGCCCGTCTTCCGAGAGGGCGGCACGGTCACGGCCGGGAACGCCTGCCCGCTCAACGACGGCGCCGCCGCCGTGGTGGTCATGAGCGACACCAAGGCTCGGGAGCTGGGCATCACTCCCCTGGCCCGCATCGTGGCCAGCGGGGTGTCCGGCCTCAACCCCGAGATCATGGGCCTGGGGCCGATCGAGGCCATCCGCCAGACCCTCAAGCGAGCCAACATGACCATTGACGACATCGACCTGGTGGAGATCAACGAGGCCTTCGCCGCCCAGGTCGTCCCGTCGGCCAAGCATCTGGGCATCAGCTGGGACAAGCTCAACATCCACGGAGGCGCTATCGCTCTCGGCCACCCCTTCGGGATGACCGGCGCCCGCATCATGACCACGCTGTTGAACGGCCTCGAGGACACCGGCAAGACCTTCGGCCTCGAGTCGATGTGCGTCGGTGGCGGCCAGGGCATGGCCATGATCGTGGAGCGCCTGTCGTAAGAGCAGCCCTCACAGAAGGGCTCAGCGGCGAGGGCGGCTCTCGAGTAGCTCCGCGATCCGGAACGCCAGGTCGAGCGATTGCCGAGCATTCAGCCTCGGGTCGCATGCGGTGTTGTAACGAGCGCTGAGCTCTCCGTCTTCGAGCTCATCCGAACCACCGAGGCATTCGGTGACGTTGTCGCCGGTCAGCTCCAGGTGGATGCCTCCGGGCCATGTTCCCAGCGCTTCGTGAACCGCGAAGTACCCCGTGATCTCTTCGAAGATCTCGTTGAAGTCCCGAGTCTTCAGCCCACCCTCGCTCGTGAAGGTATTGCCGTGCATCGGATCGCACATCCATAGGACCGGGTGGCCGGCTTCTCCCACTGCCTCGATCAGCCGTGGCAGGTGGTCACGGACGTGCGACCTGCCCAGGCGACTCACCAGGGTCAGACGTCCCGGCTCCCGCTCCGGGTTCAACCTCTCGCACAGGTCCACCAGCGTCTGCGGGTCGGTCGCACGGTCGATCTTGCACCCGATGGGGTTCCCGATCCGCGGAGGAACTCGACATGGGCACCGTCCAGGTCTTTCGTGCGCGTGCCGATCCAGAGCATGTGAGCAGAGCAGTCGTACCACCCGTTCTCGAACGTCGAGTCCTGTCGGGTCAGCGCTTCTTCGTAGGGGAGGAAGAGCGCCTCGTGACTGGCGTAGAGATCGACTTCGTGCAACGCCCGGGTGTCCACCTGGCATGCCCGCATGAACTGCAGCGCCGAGTCGATGCCAGAGGCGATCGACTCGTAACGACGGCCCTCCCTGCTGGACGCCACGAACTCCCTGTTCCACTCGTGCACTGCGGACAGGTCGGCAAAGCCACCCTTCGTGAACCCTCGTAAGAGGTTGAGCGTGCTCACCGCCTGCTCGTAGGCACGGAGGATGTTGGCCGGGTCAGGGGTCCGGGCTCCCGGATCGGTCAGCGTCCGGTTGATCATGTCGCCCCGGTACGTCCACATCTCGACGCCGCCCACGACTTCCTTGTCCTCCGACCGGGGCTTGGCGAACTGGCCGGCCACACGACCGATCTTGACCGTTGGCACACCGGACGAGAAGGTGAGGACGACGGCCATCTGGAGGATGACCTTCAGCCCGTTCTTCAGGCGGTCGGCGGAGAATTCGTCGAAGGTCTCCGCACAGTCCCCCGCCTGCAGGACAACGCCTCACCCCGCACCGCACGGGCGAGCTCGGACTTGAGCTCCCTCGCCTCACCGGCATAGATCAGCGGTGGCAATCTGCCCAGCTTCTTGATGGTCTCCTCGAGCGCTTCTTGATCAGGCCACGTCGGCTGTTTGGCCGCCCGGTGCTGCCTCCAGGAGTCGGGGGTCCAGGCGGTTGGCATGGTTGTCATCAGGCGTTCATCCTGGGTGGGCGAAAAGGGACACAGCTCAAGAACGAGCAGCTCCCGCTGATTGACCAGCGATCCCACCAATTCCGTGCACCAGAGAACCGCCGGTGGTGCACGGGATCAAGCGATGAGGACTCGACTGCACAGGAGCTCTTCCATCGAACCGTATCTCACCGACTGATCTCGTCAGCAGCACGTGTGACCAAATTGTCCGCCCACCGGACAGCATCTCTGGCTTTTCTGGACGAGACAACGACGATGCCATAGTGCGCCTCGTCCTTTACGTCGAGCAGACGAACGAACGCTGCCGCTAACTTCCCACCATCAGGAACGGCAGTTTTGAGGAGATCAGCGGCTCTCCGGTGATCATCGCCCCGATGCCTGCAACGAAGACGCACACAGCAGACGGCATCGGCGGCAGCAATGCCGGCGAGGACGGCCAGTCCAGCCGCCACACTCAGGAACTCATCTCGAGACTGCTCGTTGAGAACCACTGTGGCTACCTCAAGGTAGGCCCGCGCCGTCCTCAGACGAACCCGCGCTTCACGAACACCGCATGGCGTAGTCCGAGTCGCCTTTACCATCGTCGTCCCCTACCTCTTTGTCTTTGTCAGTATGGACAGGCCAACGTCGAAGGATCCGACGAGCTCCACGGCATCTCGTTTGATCTCTTCTGCAAGCACCCCGCTTTGCCGTTGGCTGACCCATTCCGTGTAGGACAGATCAACAATCTGCACTACGTTGCCGCTCCACGAGTGGACATTGGTTCGCAAACGATCGATCTGCTGTGGCCACCTGGCTGCTTCTGAGGGTGCCATAGACGTTGGAACCGACAAGGCGGCAGCGGCAAACGTAAGACGAGCCGATTGTCGCGGCGGTTTGGGGTCTCCTGGGAATGGGGGGTGGACGAGGAGCACGTCCACATCGCTGTCAACATCACCATCACCTCTCGCTGCCGAACCGAAAACGCACGCGTAAAGAGGCTCTGTCTTCCACTCGTTGAGCTCCTTACGCATTCGCCGCCAGAGCTCGATCCGGAGATCAGCCAGCGTCGTGGCAATAGATGCGGCTACGTGCTCCCTGTTGAGCTGGTGCACACGGTTTCGCCCCATCTCCATCGCCTGTACGACACCCTGGTCGACTAGTCGGGCCAGGCACCGGCGCACCCCAATCTCCGAGCCCCGAGCCGTTTCGGCAGCCACTTCACCGACTGTGAGCGGTCGACCAGATCTGGCAAGAACAGCGAGGACTGGCCCGTCAAGCGTGGGAGTGATCGACCTCGTAGGGTCTCCTAGGTCCATGATCAGAAAGTATAGCTACCTATCTAATAAGATAGGATTCACTCTAATTTGATACTGATCATCATGCGGCATTGGAAACCAAAAGGCCCTCCGCGAGCTCAGGCCGTGAGGCCCCCGTCGACCGATAGCACAGCGCCGGTGGTGTACGACGACTCGTCCGAGGCCAGGAACGCGATCGACGCGGCAATCTCCGTCGGGGTGGCGAACCCCATGGGTGACATCATCCTGGAGAGCACGCTCATATCGGCACCTTCGGGCAGGTTGAACGAGCCGATCAGCGACGTGTCCACACCTCCTGGCGCCACCGTGTTCACCCGCACGCCCTGACCCAGGAACTCAGCGGCCAGGGCACGCGTCAGCATCAGCACCCCGGCTTTCGACGAGCAGTAGGCAGCCGAGTAAGCCTGGCCCATCAGCGCCGTGTTCGAGGCCACGTTGACGATGGAACCACTGTGCTCCAGGAGGTATGGCAGAGTCGCCCGGCACATGAGGAACGGGCCGGTGAGGTTCACGTCGATGATCTGCCGCCACCGCTCCACCGGCATGTCCACAGTGTTGAAGAACCCGCCGATGCCGGCCACGTTGCACACCACCGACGGAGCACCCAGCTCGTCGACGACCTGGGCGACGACACCTCCCACCGACTCTTCGGAGGTCACGTCGCACCGGTAGGCAGCGACCCGGCCACCGTTGCCGGCAGCGCCGTCGCCGTGCTCGGCCACCGCTGCAGTGACCAGCTTCACCGTCTCGGCCAGATTGTCGTCCACGATGTCGAGAGCAGCGACCTGCGCCCCCTCCAACGCCAGACGCTGGGCGGTAGCACGACCGATCCCCGAACCCGCCCCGGTCACGATGGCCACCTTGCCGACAAAACGGTTGCCGATGTGGGCGGCGATGGCGGCGTCCGCCGCATCATGGTCCGAACCGCCTTGACCGAGGGTGATGTTCTTGCTCTGGACGGGGCTCACGAGGTTCTCCCTGTGGTGATCGGCACTGTGATGGTTGACACTGTGATGGTTGACACTGTGATAGTCGGCACTGTGGTCGTCGGCACTGCGATGGTCGGCACTGCGATAGTCGGCACTGTGGTCGTCAGCTACGGCGCGAGCTCTTCGCGGCAGCTTGTGCTTCAATATCTTCCCGGCCGGGTTCCTCGGCACCTCGTCGACCAGCTCGAGCTGTTCGGGGATGGCCTGGACTCGCAGTCCCTTCTCCTTCAGGAAGTCCTGCATCTCGGCGAAGGAGAGCGGCTCGCCCTCCTTGGACGCCACGACGGCACACGCCCGCTCACCCGTCTTCTGATCGGGAAGCCCGATGACAGCCACGTCGGCCACCTTGCGATGTTGATAGAGGAGGTCTTCGACCTCCTTGGCCGAGATGTTCTCCCCATGCCTGATGATGACGTCCTTCAACCGACCGGTGATGGTCACATACCCGCCCTCGTCGACAACACCCAGGTCTTCGCTGCGGAAGAAACCTTCCTCGTCGAATGCGTTGTCGTTCAACGAGGAGTCGAGGTAACCCCGGAACATCTGGGGGCCCTTGATCCTGATCTCGCCCTCCACACCCGGACCGGCCACCTGGCCGTCAAGGGTGACCAGCTTCAAGGTCACACCGGGGGTCGCCGGTCCCTCGGTGGTGGCCAGCTTCTCGTCGGGATCGGTGCTCGAGGCCATCGCCACGATCGGTGTCTCGGTCAGCCCGTAGCCGGACACGATGCCCACCCCACCGATCTCCCGCTTCAGGTCGTAGTGGAGCTGAGGTGGCTTCGGAGCACCTCCCCCCGGATAGGACCGGGCGTGGGGAAAGATCGAGCCCTTTCCATGGGCCCGCTGCGCCGCCAGGTAGGCTAGATGGAACGGCGTTCCCGAGCCGGGAAGGGTCACGTCGTTCTCCGACAGGAACGCAGGGGTCTCCGTCGGGTTGAACGCCTCGGTGACCAGCAGCGTGCACCCGGTGAGCAGCGAGCTCATCAACCAGCCGATGCCGCCGATGTGGGTGAACGGGAACACCAGCGCCGCTCGATCGTCCTCACGGATGTCCAGGCACTCGCTCATGGCCAACGCCGAGGCGAGCACGGTCAGATCGGTGTGCTGGGCCCCCTTGGGATCGGCAGTGGTCCCCGACGTATAGAACAGCCATCGGACAGGAGCCTCGTCCGCCGATGCCGGCAGCGGTGGAGCCGGCGGGAGGTCGCTTCGGATCCCCCTGCGGCAGTGTGCGATCGGAGACCAGAACACGGAGGTTGTCCCGCGTCGCGGCGATCTCGTGGGCCATGGCGGCGAAGTCGAAGCTCCGGTACATCGGGGGGACGATCAACAGCTCGGCATCGCTCTGGCCGGTGATGAACGACACTTCACGATTCCGGTAGATGGGAATCAGCGGATTCTGGCGGGCACCCAGGCGGGACAGCGCCCCCACCAACACCAAAGACTCGTTCCAGGTCGGCAGCTCCCAGCTGACCGCGCTCCCCTCCCCGATGCCGAACTCTCGATGCAGCCCGGCTGCAACCCGGAGCGAGGCGTCACGGTACTGGGCGAAAGTGAGCTCTGCTCCGGTGTCCTCGTGGGCCAGCACGGCGTCCGGCGTCGCCGCCACGCGGCGCTCCACCAGCTCCCACAGGGTGGGGGCACTCACCCAGCCATGTGCGGCGGTGCGGACCTCCAGATCGTCGACGAAATCGGTCACGGGTGCTCTCCCTTGATCTGACGCTCCGTCATATCGCCGACGATGGTAACAGGACGAGTTCGGTGCTCGGAATGGACTTGATCGCATGGGGTGCCGGAGGAACCGAGGTCACCAGGGACCCAGTGATCCCAACAGAGAGATCAGTCGGGTCACACGACGCGTCGGTGCGAGCCACCGACTCGTGACACGCTCACTCAGCGCTCCTCGCTCCAGAGGTCGTCGGCGTACGTGTCGGTTCCCACCACGGTGGGCTTGAACGGCGAGGCCCACAGGACCCGGCCCAGACCGCTGCTCGCCAGGGCTTCGCCGTGACCGGCATGGACGGAGTCCCACGAGTCGCCAGCGGGCTCATCGAGGAACCACAGCTGGAGGAAGCGATCGCCCACGTCGGTGCCCCGGGGAACGTCGCCGGGTGCGTCGGCCAGCAACGGAATGGGCGTGAACGACAGCACGGAGGCCACCGAGGTGCCCGGGACCACCGAGGGCAGGTACTGCTCCTCGTACCAGGCGTTCATCTGCGCCGAGTCGACACCGTCGGCCAGCTCCCCGAAGACCGAGACGATGGCGGGAAATCGATGGTCGAGGGTCAGCTCGGCCGGAACGCCGTCCGGGTCCTGACGGTACTCCCACTCGTAGTGGTACAGACCGGTGTGGATGTGGTCCCGCTCGGCGAACATGCGGTGGGCGGCGTGCAGGGCGTTGACCTGGTCGACGGCCCAACGGTTCCACTCGTCGTGGTGACCTGCAAGGACGTAGTAGATCCCCAGGTACGACCCGACCTGCGGGTCGGCGACGATGGGCGACGGGCCGGTGGCGTCGGTGGGGGTGGGATACCGACGTGCCTTCAGATCAGCGGTGGCAACGAAGCGGGCGCCGGCGAACTGGTAGGCGCCGATCATGCAGCCGGCGTAGAAGTGGTCCCGCTCGTACCACCGGTTGAACGCCACCTGATGGCCCCGGTGCGGCTCCACCAGTGTGTAGAGCATGGTTCCCAACCGGATCGGGTCGTCGGTGACCCCTCCGGTGGCTGGTGTCGACTTCCCTGTCATGTGGCCCTCGATTCTCTTCGTCTCTTCGATTTCTCTCTGCTGTCCTGCGTCCCTGTGCTGCGGATCTCTCCGTCCTCTGGACCTCGTGTCTGTTGTCGTGTCTGTTGTCGGACCTTCGTGTCGAGCCCCTGTCAGGTGCCGGGTCGTGCAGGTGGTGATGCTGCCGCTGCGTGGGCGGCCGGCTCTCGCAGGGCCCGTTTGTCCACCTTCATCATCGAGGTGAGCGGGAGTTGCTGGGTCACGACCAGGCGGTCGGGAGCCTTGTAGTCGGCCAACGCCGCCTTGGTCTGCGTCCGCAGCTCAGCCAGCAGCTGTCCCTCGTCGATGGTCGTTCCCGGCTTGGGCACCACGAAGACGACACCGATCTCTCCCAGCACCGGATCGGGAGCGCCCACCACTGCTGTTTGAGTCAGCGTGTCGTGGCCGGCCAGCACCGCCTCGACCTCAGCCGGGTAGACGTTGTAGCCGCCTCGGATGTACATCTCGTTGGCCCGGCCCACCAGGCGGAGATTACCGTCGCCGCCGTCCAGGAGACCGAAGTCACTGGTGGTCGCCCAGCCGTCGTCGCCCAGCACCGACCGGGTGGCTTCCTCGTCGAAGCACACGCCCCGAGATCCGGGACCGGTGGGCGGTCCGGCCCAATACCCGCGCATCGTGGCCCCCGAACGGAGGCGTACCCGTCCGACCTCGCCGTCTCGAACCGGTTGCCCGTCCTCGTCCACCAGGGAGAGCTCGACGCCGGCCACCGGTCGGCCCACGGTGGTGGCCACCACCTCATCCTCGTCACCAGGCACGGTCCCGGTCCCAAGCGACGTCTCGGTCGACGTGTACCGCACCACCACCGGCACGCCGAGCCGTGCCCGCAGCTCCGCCACCAGCTGCGCCGGGACCCGACTGGCGCCGGTCCCCACCACCCGCAGCGACGAGAGGTCGGCGTCGTCCAGGGCAGGGTGCTGCAGCACCAACGCCCACTGGGTGGGCACCCCCTGGCCCACGGTGACCCGCTCCTCTTCCATCACCCGGATGGCGTCGGCCGCCTTCCACGGCGTGGGGGTGATCACGATGGTCACCCCTCTGGCGATCTCGTCCCATGGCCTGGTCATGGAGCCCACGTGGGCGAACGGCAGCGGCGACAGGCGACGATCGCCAACGTGGGACAGCACATCGCCACCAGCGGCAACGGCAGCCAGGTTTCGGTGGTCGAATACCGCACCCTTGGGCAGGCCGGTCGTCCCGCTCGTCCACACCACCGCCACCGGGTCGTCCGGGTGCAGCTGGGGCCAGCTCGACGGGGGCGTTCCAACGTAGGCGGCGGCGAGCTCTGACCGTTGGATCAGTGTGGTGGGTCGGTTGAGTCGGTCGGTTGGGTCGGGTCTGACTGGTTCGTCGGGTCGGTCGGGTTGTCCGGGTCTGACTGGTTGGTCGGGTTGGTCAGTTTGCCCAGGTCTGTCGGTGGGTAGCGCTCCGTGATCGGCCGAATCGTCGTCGGCTGCTGTCGTCGTCGACAACGGTGATCGTCGGCTGGGTCCGGTCCACGATGCTCTGCTTCTCCTCGGTACCCAACCGGGGGTTGATGCCCGAGGTGATCGCACCCAACCGCAACGCTGCCGCATAACAGACCGCGTAGTCGATCGACGACGGCAGGACGAGGCAGACCACGCTGCCCCGGACGACGCCACGTTCGGCGAACAGGCCGGCCACACCATCGGCAGCCCGGTCGAGCTCCGCGAAGGTCACTGCCCGGCGAGGTCGATCACCGACAGCCGGCTCCACGTACGCCTCGACGTCGGCGTTGACGATGGCCGCAGCCCGCAGCACGTCGACGACGGTCTGGTGTTCCCCCTCAACCTGACGCACCGTCATATCGCTGTCGATGGTAACAGGGGTGATCTCGCCGACGACCTGCTCGGACTTGCCCGCGACCATCTCGACCTCTTCCCCTGGTTCAATGGGTCGATGACGACCGGTCCTCGACGCAGTATGGAGAGCCACGCGTGAACCACACGTCGAAGAGAGCACACGCCCATACACGACGGACAGGTCGGAGCGTGCTGGCTCTCGTCACCGTGGTCGCTCTCGCTGCAGTGGTGGGAGTGGTAGCACTGGTGGCATCGTCGGTGGTGTCCGCGCCGAAGCCGAGGAAGTCGCGCCGCATCAAAGATGACGGAGCTGAGGCCATCGACCCGTCCGAATTCTCTCCGGGGGCATGCATGGCGTTCGCCCCGACGAAAGGGGACCGCCACGAGACCGTGTTCCTCGATGCCGGCCACGGGGGTGTCGATCCGGGCGCGATCGGTACGACGACCTCAGGTGCGACGATCTACGAGGCCGACGTGACCCTGCCTGTCGAGCTGGACACCGCTCAGTTGCTGCGCGCCAAAGGGTTCCGCGTCGTGGTGTCCCGCACCACCGACTCGTCGGTCGTACGGCTCAGTAGCGCTGACCTCTCCGATGGGGTTCTGAGCCTGCAGGGCGCTCACGACGATGTTGCCGCTCGTGACATCTGCGCCAACGTGGCACACGCGAATGTGCTCGTCGGGATCTACTTCGACAGCGGCGCCACCTCTCAGAACGCGGGCAGCGTGACCGCCTACGACACCGATCGACCCTTCAGCAGCGCCAACCAGACGCTGGCGACGTTGCTGCAGAACGACGTGCTCTTGGTCATGAACGCACAGGGATGGGGCATCCCCAATGACGGGGTTGTCTCCGACTCCACCGTGGGGTCCCTCGTCCAGACTTCGTCGGGCAGTTCGGTTGCAAACGGAGCGGCCAACTACAACCATCTCCTCCTCCTCGGGCCGGCCGCAGCCGGCTACTTCTCCACGCCGAGCCAGATGCCCGGTGCCGTGATCGAACCCTTATACGTGACGGACCCCTTCGAAGCGTCCATCGCCTCCAGCGCCCAAGGGCAGGCCGTCATCGCCGGTGGTCTGGCTACTGCCATTGAGCAGTACCTCCCTCCGTCCAAGGCCAAGTCCTCGTCCAAGGCCACAACGAAGACGTAGTCCTGACGCCGGGGTGCCAGGCCTGTCTGGCTGCCGATCGACTCCTGGTCGCTCGGCTACGATCGTCCAGTCTCAGCCCGTCGAGTAGCCGGACCGCCACCGGGTACTCCGGGCTGGGGCACTCATCAGCCTGCAGCACACCGCCGCCGGTGGAGCCCCAGCCTGTCACCTGCGAGGAAGGCGCCGTCGTGGTCGCTCAACGTGAGCCGGGCCGGCGTGGTAATCATCGTTCCAACCACGACGAGTCATCGCGGCCTTCCGTCACACGTCGAGATCGAGCCCGGTACGTCAGGGCTCGACACGACGAGCTACGCAAAGTGCGAGGACGTGACGTCCATTTCCGAAGAACGCCTACTCATGCACCTCGGATCCGCCGACGAAGAAGCAGTCTTCCAGATAGAGGTCATCCTGAGATTCTTGCTCGATCTCTGAACCGAAGCTCACGTTGACTGCGTGGCCCCCCGTCCGGGGTTAGGGGGCGGGGGACCACACACTGTTGGCCGGTTCCCGAGTTGGGGAACCTTTGGCGTTCTCTTGGCATTGGTGGCCGCACGTCCTTCTTGGTTCTGACGCTCCTTACGGTGCGATGGCGACTACCGGGGCGGTGAAGTTGCCCGCCCCCGAGCCGTTGAACGGTGCATTGCCGAAGGTAAAGATGCCGCCGTCTTGGGCTCCGAGCCAGTAGCCGCCTCCGCCGGGGGTGGGAGTGAGGCCGATGACCGGAGCGTTCGACTGACCGGCCGCAGATCCCTGGAACGAAGCGTCGCCGAAGGTGAAGACGCCGCCGTCTTTGGCGACCAGCCAATAGCCGTTGCCAGAAGGCGTTGCTGCCATACCGACCACTGGGGCGTTGAGTGACTGCCCTCCCTCGGAGCCGTAGAAACCAGCATCACCGAAGGTGAAAATGCCTCCATCGCTAGCCACGAGCCAGTAGCCACCTCCATCAGGCGTTGCTGCCATGCCAACAACGGGGGCGTTCAGGTGCTGACCGCCTTCCGATCCGTAGAAGGCGGCGTCGCCGAAGGTGAAGATACCTCCATCGGCTGCGACCAGCCAGTAGCCCTTGCCATCAGGGGTTGCTGCCATGCCGACGATGGGCTGGTTCAGATGCTGACCACCTTCTGAGCCGTAGTAGGTGGCGTCGCCGAAGGTGAAGATGCCGCCGTCAGCTGCGACCAGCCAGTAGCCCTTGTTGTCAGGAGTTGCAGCCATGCCGACGATGGGGGCGTTCAACGGTTGTCCAGCTTCAGAGCCGTAGTTGCCGGCATTCCCGAAGGTAGAGACGGCACCGTTGGAGGCCACGACCCGATACCCGGTGGTCGACGGGGCCAGCACGGTGAGGGTGGCTGGGTTACTAGTGGCAGCTGGTCCTGCACCGTTACTGAATACGGCCTGGTACTGGTTGCCGTTGTCAGACGCTGTGGTGGCTCCTGTGGTGTAGGAGCCAGAGGTGGCACCACTGATGTTGGACCATGTCGATCCTCCGTTCGTGGACACCTGCCATTGAACCGTAGGTGTCGGGCTCCCACTGGCTGCGGTGGTGAACGTTGTGGTTGCACCGGCACTGGTCGTCTGGCTCGTGGGCTGGGTGGTCACCGTTGGTGCGGTGCCGACCTGGAAGTTCACCGGGGCAGAGGTTTGGATCGCTGTCGGACCTCCGCTCCACACTGCGGTCAGGGTGTGTCGACCGGGGGTGAGGAAGGTGGTGGTGAGGGTGGCGATGCCGGCACCGGGGAACCCGCTGCCCAGCACAGGGACCGTCCCGATGTCGGTGGTGCCGTCGAAGAAGTCCACCTGGCCGGCGATGGGAAACTGGTTGCTGAAGTTCGGGGGCGTGGGAAACACCGTTGCGGTCAGGGTCACCGGTGCACCGACTGCGGCTGAACCGGTTGGGCTCGCCGTGAGTGTCGTGCCCGACACGGTGACTTGCTGGACGACGGCTGGCTGAGCAACCGGCGTACAGGCGACCAGGTTGTCCGCCGGCTTAAAGCTCAGCACGGAGATGCCTACTTGACCGTCGTACCCGGGTTACCAGTGATCGGCACCGTGCCAGACAACCCTGTCCAACTGGCCGAGTTGCTCCCGTTGGCCGGCGTCGGAGTTGTATCCGAAGCCGTGATCGTGCTGCCGCCGGGAGAGAGCCCGACCGCCACGTGGAAATCGGACTTGGATATGCACCAAAGCCGTTCTCATCCCCGTTAAACGTCAGGTCCAGTGAGCTCACCGGGATGCTAGAGCCGCTTGGCGCAAGGCTGGGAACGTTGGCCACGGCCCCGATGAATCCAACATACTTGAATTGCCCCAGCATACAAGCACGTGTATTCGGTCCCGAGAGGGGCTGGGCTCACCGTGAACGTCTGGGAGTACGAGCTCGGGGAGTAGACCGGGTCACCGGAGTACTCGATGGTGAGCGTGTGGGTACCGGGGATCAAACCTGCCGTGCTGAAGTCGTAGCTCTCTGCAAGACCGCCGACCGGGCCGCTGGTACCCACCGCTGTTCCGTCGACCAGATATGTCGAGGTGCCTGAGGGGGATGGCATGATACCGTAGGGATTTGACGCAGCACTCACAAAGACTTGCGGAGCAATCGTGTATCCCTCGGGAACTGGTGTCGTGGGAATGCTGTTTCGGCTGAAGCTCACCGGCGACCGTGCCCCATAGGTCAAGGTGAACGTGCCAGTAGATGTCATTGACGTTGGCGAATAGTTCTCCGGGAGTGGGGGTGTTGCTGTGCAGTTGTTGGTGCTCACACACGTTCCGCTGTAGAGAGTTGCATAGAACTCCTGTACACCGGGTCCGTAGTCGTTCGGATCCCAGACAAGCGAGAGCTCCAGGTTGAGCGTCAGAGATGCTCCTGGTGCCAATGAGAACGAGGTTGGCGGGGGTCCACACGGTGACGAACCAAAACCGCTGAAATCAAATAGGTAGGCGCTTTGGAGGGTCACTGGGCACCAGTTCCCGGCGGGGTCCTGGTAGTTGAGGGTAATATCAGAGTTGACACCATCCCACCCTGCGTTGTTGAAGTTCAGCTCTAGGTAGAGGTTGCTCCAGCTCTGACTCGTCGAGGGGTTGGTAACGGTGATCGACATCGGGGTCGGGGTCGGCGAGGAGAGCTCAACCGTCGGGGGCAGGTTCAGCGTGACCGACGGCAATGCCTGGATCGTGTACGGCACCGCCGCCGACGTGCTGCCGACATAGTTGAAGTCACCGGAGTACACCGCTGTCAGTTGGTTGGTCTGGCTCGGTAAGTTGCCGGTGGCAAAAGTGGCGATGCCGTTGCTGACCGGTGCGGTGCTGACCACCACACCGTTGGCGATGAAATGAACAGTACCGGTGGCGGCGGTGGCCGTGCTGCCGCCCGAGCTGATCGTGTCGTTCAACGTGACCGACGTTCCCGTGAGCTGTGGGCTAGCAGGGCTGGCCGTGAGCACGTTCGTGGTGGCCTTCCCCGGCGGTGGTGGGATGGGAAGACCGGTGCCCTGGAGATTAAGCGTGGTGTTGTTGTTGGTGCTACCTGCCACCCCGTAGGGGTAGATGCCGCCGTTGAGTGCAGATTCAGGTATGCAAGTCTGACAACCACCAGCTGAATCGGCGAAGTCCGGGATGTTGTAATTGGACGCCGAGAGCGTCACATCGCCAGTGCTCGTGTTGTAGGGCGAAGTCGACTGGAAGACCACGTTAATCGGGGAGGAGAAGACCTGGGCGGTGATCGGCGTGGTGACGTCGAGCTCGTAGGAGAGGCTGTCATCGAGCGTGATGTCGCCATTGGAGTTGATCGAGCCGGTAGCGGTACCGGGGTGGACTTCGTCCATGAAGTAGTTGGTGCATCCTCCAGCCGCGGCACTACACACGTTGTACTGAACCGGCAGGCTCAACGTTGCATCGGTGATGACACCAGTCAGCGGGGCAACCGTGCCGGTGAGTGTCGTGGTGGTCTGGGGCGGGAAGGGCTGCGAGGTCCCAGGAGGTGTCGACAGCACCGTCCAGCTGCCCGAGGTCATATTGAGCGAGAACGGCTCGGTCCCGCCGTTCCCGGCATACAGCGTGAGCTGACCCGAGTTAGCCGTGTCAGCAGGGCTGGCCGAGTCGGTAACGGTCACTGCAAAGGTGGCAGTGGCGTCTGTCGTAGGGGTGCCAGTAAGTGCCCCGGTTGCCGAGTTCAGGCTCAGCCAGCTGGGCAGTGTGGATCCAGTAGCTACGCTCCAGGTGTAGCTCCCGGTCCCACCAGTTGCAGCCAAGGTGGAGCAAATACGGGGTGTTCAGCGGGGCCAAGGGCAGTGGCGAGGTCGTGGTCACCGACAACGGGCTAGCGGCGCTGGCGGCGGTCACGCCAATTCCGGCCACGGTGCCAGCTATGACGCCTATGACCAGGAGCGTTGCCGCTATGGCCGCGAAAAACCGGCGGGCATAGCCGCCGGTGAAGTGAGAATTACGTGACTCTGCGTGGGAAAAACTTAGGGAGTTACTCCCCCACCCCCCCCCGCGAGAACTTTCCCAGATTGAGAATTCTCAGCCTGAGCATCGTGGGTTGTTGCTGTGTTGCGACGTCCCCGGAACATGTACATCCCCCTGCTTTCGCTTAGTTGATAAATCTGGTGTTTCGTGCTGTCTCGATCAGATGGTACACACTCTTCGTTTCCCAAACTGGTCGCGATGGCATCTAACTCTAGGTTCTTGATCTTGTCAATAGAGATTTGTGAACAGGGGTGGTGAGCAGGGGGTGTGTGGTGTCGGCATCACGCAAGGCCATCGCCACCGACCGATCGTGAGTTTAAGCTGTCGACCGTCTGCCACCCGCTACCGTTTCCACGTGGACCTGCACTTCTCCGATCATGCTCGCCGGCGGATGCGGCAGCGAGGAATCGATCCGGCTGAGGTGGCAGAAGTGCTCGCAGAGCCGGAGGAAGTTCGCCCTTCTGTAGAGAACCCCATTCGGACAGTGGTGGTCGGGAGCACGCCTGCTGGCAAAAGACTGTTCGTGGTTCTGGTCGAAGGACATCCGGTCCTGATTATCACCGTTGCCGAGCGTGACCCGGCTCCTCGCCGGTAACCTGGAACTGTGCTCGTCACCTACGACCCAGAAGCCGATGCCACGTATGTCTCACTCTCGGACCAGGAAGTCGCCAAGACACAGTCGTTCAGTGACTCTGTCTCGGTAGACGTTGACGTGTCTGGAGAGCCGGTCGGCATCGAGCTACTCGTAGCGCCCGCATCTGTGACTGACCGTATGCTCGCTCCCATCGTCGAGCGTTACCCCTCTCTCGATAACATCCGTGGGGTCCTACATCGACTCGGTCTTCCCGCACCTGCGTAGCATCCTCCTGTACATAGGGGCGCAACGATCCGGTCCGCTATCAGGTCCTTCTTGTCACCAGGTGTCTGTCTGCGTCGTGTTCTTGGAACGATGTGTAGGACAACGCGGTGGGCTTGGGAGCGAGACTGCGTGGTCCCCCGTCCGGGGTTAGGGGGCGGGGGACCACACACTGTTGGCCGGTTCGCAGCCTAGTGAGCTGGGTTCCGCTGGCGATCTATTCGTGTTCTGTCGGCGTTACTGGTCGTCCGGCTCGTTGTCCCTGGGGGCGAAACAAGCACCCCAGGGGCAACAGAGTCGTTCGTCCTTCTTCGTTCTCCCTACGGTGCGACGCCAACCACCGGGGCGGTGAAGCTGGCTACCCCTGAGCCGTTGAACGGCGCATTGCCGAAGGTGAAGATGCCGCCGTCCTGGGCGCCGAGCCAGTAGCCACCGCCGTTGGAGGTCGGCACGATGCCAACTACCGGTGCATTGGACTGACCAGACGCCGACCCGTTGAAAGTGGCATCCCCAAAGGTGAAGACTCCTCCGTCTTTGGCAACCAGCCAGTAGCCCTTGCCATCTGGCGTTGCTGTCATGCTGGTGACTGGGGCGTTGAGTGGTTGTCCACCTTCTGAGCCGTAGAAAGCGGCGTCACCGAAGGTGAAGATGCCGCCGTCACTGGCTACTAGCCAGTAGCCACCTCCATCTGGGGTAGCTGCCATGCCGACGACTGGTGCGTTTAAGTGTTGGCCACCTTCCGATCCGAAGAAACCAGCGTCACCGAAGGTGAAGATGCCGCCATCGGCTGCAACTAGCCAGTAGCCCTTGCCATCAGGGGTTGCTGCCATGCCGACGATGGGCTGGTTCAGGTGCTGGCCACCTTCTGAGCCGTAGTAGCCAGCATCGCCAAAGGTGAAGATGCCGCCATCTGCTCCAACCAACCAGTAGCCCTTGTTGTCAGGGGTTGCTGCCATACCGACGATGGGGGCGTTCAGCGGTTGATCAGCTTCAGAGCCGTAGTTGCCAGCATTTCCGAACGTGGACACCGCTCCGTTGGAGGCAACCAACCGATAACCGGTGGTCGACGGTGCCAGCACCGTGAGAGTCGCTGGGTTGGTGGTGGCAGCTAGTCCTGCAGCGTTACTGAATACAGCCTGGTACTGATTGCCGTTGTCAGACGCTGTGGTGGCTGGTGTGGTGTAGGAGTCAGAAGTGGCACCACTGATGTTGGACCATGTCGATCCTCCATTGCTGGACACCTGCCACTGGACGGTGGGCGTTGGATCACCGGTTGCGGCCGTGGTGAACGTTGTGGTCGCACCAGCGCTGGCTGTCTGGTTGGTGGGTTGGGTGATCACCGTTGGTACGGTGCCCACTTGGAAGTTGACCGGGGCCGATGTCTGGGCCGGTGTCGGCCCGCCGCTCCACACTGCCGTCAGCGTGTGGTCACCGGGAGCCAGGGACGTTGTGGTGAGGGTGGCGATGCCGATATTGAGACTGCCACAACTTACGCTTGGGACACCTACGGTCCCAATATCAGTGTTGCCGTCGAAGAAGTCGACCTGTCCCACAATGCAGTCTTGGCGAGGGTCTGAAGGCGCCGGGTTCACCACGGCAGTGAGCGTCACCGGTGCACCGACAGCGGCTGAACCAGTCGGGCTCGTCGTCAACGTCGTTCCAGACACGTCGACCTGCTGTACGACGGCAGGCGCTGTCGGATCGGCCGGGTTGCAGGCATAAGGGGTACCATCCGCCGAAGTGAAGCTGAGGTTAGAGACCGCCACGGGGACAACCGAGCCCGGGGAGCCAGCGATGGGCACGGTTGCAGAAAGCCCCGTCCAGCTCACGCTGACGTTTGTTCCGTCCGGGCTGAGGACCGGGGTAACGGAAGGTGGCGTGATCGTGACCCCACCGGGAGAGAGTCCGATGGTGGCGTTATTCACAGGCCCAAAGGTGGCAGGTCCATTCAACGGGTCGATGTTCAGCGTCACATCAAGACCCGTGACGGGCGCTGTCGATCCATTGGGCGACAGGCTCGGCACTGTGGCCACAGCCACCACTGACGCATTGAGCGTTGGGAAGTAATTGCTACTGGTCTTACAGATGAACGGCGTACCGGGAGCTGCTGGTGCCACGGTGAATGTCTGCGAGTACGAGCTCGGAGCGTAGACCGGGTCACCGGAGTACTCGATGGTGAGCGTATGGGTACCGGGGATCAATCCTGCGGTACTGAAATTGAAAGTTTGACTAGCGTTGGGACTCGTGCCCACCACTGCTCCGTCGACCAAGTACGTCAATGTTCCTGTCGGGACACCTGGTGCGATGCCGTAGGGATCTGACGCAGCATTGTTCAGGACGGCGATCGGCTGCGATCGTGTACCCCTCAGGCACCGGCGTTGTCGGAAAACCAAGAAGGCTGAAGCTCACCGGTGACCGGGCTCCATAGGTAAGGTGAAGGAGCCAATGGCCTCGGGAGCACCACTCGTCGTCGGGGCGATGGAGTTGAATGGGCTGTCGGATTTGCTACACGTGTCGCCTGGGTCCGTCGGGTCGCTGCAGCTCCCGTTGTAGAGCATCGCCTGGACCTCTTGGGGACCTGGACCGGTGCCGTTATTGGGATCGTAGGCGATGGACACCTCCAGGTTGAGGGTGAACGACTGCCCTGGAGCCAGCGAGAACGAGGTCGTCTGTGTGCCGCACGGCGGAGTGCCGAAGCCGCTGAAGAAGAATTTCAGGCTCGTAGTTGTTGGGGTTGGAAATCATCGGGCACCAGTTCCCTGCACTGTCCTGGTAGTTGAGGGTGCCGTCGGGAGCGTACGCTCCAGTCCCAGTAGTTTGGAACAGTAGGTCCAGGTAGAGATCACTCCACGTCTGACTCGTCGAAGGGTTGGTAACAGTGACCGACATCGGGGTGGGGGTCGGCGACGACAGCTCCAATGATGTGGGCAGGTTCAGCGTCACTGACGGCAGTGGCTGGAGGGTATACGGCACCGCTGGCGAGGTACTGCCGGCAGTAGTTGAAATCGCCGGAGTAGACGGCAGTGAGCTGGTTGGTCTGGCTCGGCAAGGCCGTTGCCGTCAAGGTGGCACTGCCGTTGCTCACCGGTTGAATGCCGATCACATTGCCGTTGGCCTCAAAGGTGACGTTGCCCGTGGCATTGCTGGCCGTGCTCCCACCCGAGCTGATCGTGTCAGTCAGCGTGACCGACGTTCCCTGAAGTTGCGGGCTGGTGGGGCTCGCAGTGAGCATACTCGTGGTGGTCTTGCCCGGTGGTGGCGGAATGGGCAGCCCCGTACCCTGAAGGTTAAGGGTCGTGTTGTTGTTGGTGCTTCCAGAGACCTGGTATGGATAGCCACCCAACTCGCCGTTGAGCCCTATCAAAGCTATCGAACATGACCCGCCCGGCGCATCAGTGAAATCGGGGATGTTGTAGTTCGACGCCGAGAGCGTCACGTTTCCAGAATCAGCGTTGTAGGGCGCAGTCGACTGGAACACCATGTTGATCGGGGTCGACAGGCACTGCTGGTCCGACAGGCGTGGTGACGTCCAGGGTGTAGGACAGGCTGTCATTCAACGTGATGTCACCGCTGGAGTTGATCGAACCTGTGGCCGTGCCCGGGTTGACCTCATCCATGAAGTAGTTGGTACAACCTCCGGCTGCCTTGCTGCACACGTTGTACTGCGCCGGCAGGCTCAGCGTGGCATCGGTGATGACACCGGTCAGCGGAGCCACGGTGCCCGTGAGCGTGGTGGTGGTCTGGGCGGGGAAGGGCTGCGAGGCCCCGGGCGGTGTCGACAGCACCGTCCAGGAGCCGGAGGTCATATTCAGGGCAAAGGGCTCAGTCCCCCCATTGCCTGCGTACAGGGTGAGCTGGCCTGAGGTGGCGGTGTCAGCAGGGCTGGCCGAGTCGGTAACGGTCACTGCGAACGTAGCGGTGGCATTGGCCGTCGGCGTGCCGGAGAGAACACCAGTCGTGGAATCCAGGCTCAGCCAGCTGGGCAGGGTGGAGCCCGGTGGCCACGCTCCACGTGTAGGAACCGGTGCCACCGGTGGCGGCCAAGGTGACCGAATACGGGGTATTGAGGGGGGCCAGCGGCAGTGGCGAGGTCGTGGTCACTGATAGCGGGGTAGCTGCGCTGGCAGCGGTGACGCCGATTCCGGCAACCGTGCCAGCCGCCATGCTAACAACCAGGAGCGTTGCCGCTATGGCCGCGAAAAACCGGCGGGCATAGCCGCCGGTAAGGTGAGATTTTGGTGACTCTGCGTGGGAAAAACTTAGGGAGTTACTCCCCCACCCCCCCCCCGCGAGAACTTTCCCAGATTGAGAATTCTCAGCCTGGGCATCGCGGGTTGTTGCTGTGTTGCGACGTCCCCGGAACATGTACATCCCCCTGCTTTCGGTTTAGTGAGTGAACCTGTGTTTCGTGCTTCTCGATCAGATGGTACACGCTCTTCGTTTCCCAAACTGGTCGTGGTGGCATCTAACTCCAGGTTCTTGATCTTGTCAATAGCGCGGGAGTGATCTTTTTTGGCGACGCACGGGGTTTCGGAGGATCAGACTTGGAGCGGGAACGAGTCGGAGAGCCCATATGTCTTCCTGGAGGAGGAGCGTGTTGATGTGGTGGTCGATGATGGTGGTTCAGGCGTCGGGGTGAAGATCGCTCATCGAGTCGGCGTGCCACCAGACAGTGAACGGAACGGGTTCGCCCAGGGGTCGAGCGCGGGAGTTCATGGTGGCCGGAAACCAGGCGAGCTCATGACCACCCCCGTCAGTCGTCATGGCCGAGCGACACCACACGCCACGCAGCCCGGCGCTGTGCACAGCGGTACCGATTCGTTGACACGGTTCGTGAGGAACGGCGACTCCTCGAGCGTCGAGTGGATAGGACGCCGCCAGGCCCAGGCTCTTCAAGCCCGTCGTCGGTGATGGCGTCAGCCACCTCTTGACGGCGTGGGAGCACAGCGATGACGAGCACGAACGGGGCGTCCTCTCGCAGGTCCTCCGGGTGTGCCGGCCATTGCTCGAAGAGCTGGTGGAGCTGAGCTCGAGCGGTGGCCAGGTCCTCGTTGACGTAGAGCACGGGGAACGAGCCGGGAGCATTCCAGCGGCCGCCGTGACGGTAGGCCCACGACGGGTCCAGGGGCTTGGCCCAGCCGGCGTCAGCTACGCGAAGCCAAGCGTGATGGTCGGGGAGCCGAAGAACAACGGGGGTCGAGGGGGTCACGCCGTCACGGTTGGACGCGGCGTAGGTCGAACATGGTCCGGACGGCGTCGAGCACCTCGGCAGTTCTCCCGGCCCGAGCCAGCTGTACCAGGGAACGACCTCCCAGCGCAGGAGCCTCACGACGGACGACGGCCGGGATGCGATCCGTGCGCAGGTACCGCTCGAGGATCTCGGTAGCGGCATCGAGATCGGCAATGGGGACTTCCCGGTCAGCCGGCGGACCGTCCGACAGCCACTTCGAAAAGGCCTGGCGTGACACGCCGAAGATCTCGGCAGCGCCGGCGTTGGAGAGCCGCCAACGACTGGTGAACCGCTCAAGTCGGCTCATCGATCCCCTGCGGTCGACCTCGGCGACGAACCGACGCGCCCACGACTCGTCGGCGCCGTCGAGGATCCTGGCCACTGCCTCTGCCGGGGAAAGGTCGGTAAGGGCAGCCACGTCGCTCATGGCAACATAGTAACGCAACCAAATGTCAACCGCAACTATATGTCAACTACCGGGGGCCGTGGCCGGGGGTGCAGGCGAGCCCGGCGTCCCTGTCTGCTGGACCCGTCCGCTGAACCTCTCAGAAGGTGAGCACCCCTCGGGCCAGTTTGCCGGCCTCCATGTCCTCCACGATCTCCCGGAACCCCTCGAGCGGACGGGTCTCGGTGACCAGCTCGTCGAGCATGAGATCACCGGCGAGATAGAGGTCCACCATGAGCGGGATGTCGTGGTGGGGCCGGGACGAACCGTACCGGCATCCGAGCAGACCGCGATCGACATAGGCGAGGGCGTTGACGTCGACCGCCACCTCGGTACCTTGGGGCGGAATACCGATGGCCAGGGCGTTGCCACCCCAGTCCAGACAGTCGAGAGCGTTCCGGAGCACCGCCGGATGGCCCACGCAGTCGAAGGACCAGTTCACTCCCCCGGTCCACCCCAGACCCCCGCTCACCCGGCTCGGGTCGGACGGGACGATCTTCCGGATGGCTGCCACCGCATCCTCCTTCGACGCGTCGACGAAGTGGGTGGCGCCGAACTGACGACCCAGGTCCTCCTTCGAGGCCAGGGTGTCCACGCCGATGATCCGACTGGCGCCCGAGAGCCGGAGCCCCTGGATCACGTTGAGCCCGACACCACCGACTCCGAAGACGGCGGCCGTCTCCCCGGTCTGCACCTTGGCCCGGTTGAGGACCGAACCGACCCCGGTGAGCACGCCGCATCCGATCAGACACGCCGAGGTCAGGGGGACCTCTTTCGAGATCTTGACCGCCTGGACCTCCTTGACGATGGTCTGCTCGGTGAACACCGACGTGCCGGCGAAGTTCGACGCCGGCTCACCCTTGAAGGTGAACGGCGTGGACACGTTGCCCAGGGTCTTGATGCACCACGTGGGGTGACCGGTGGAGCACGCCCGGCACGTGCCGCAGCTGGCCAGGGTGGCGATCACCACGTGGTCGCCGGGCTTCACCGACGTGACCTCGGAGCCGACCGCATCGACCACGCCGGCGCCCTCATGGCCAAGCACGGACGGTGCCTTCCACGGGATGGTGCCGTTGATCACCGACAGATCGCTGTGGCACACACCGGCGGCGCCGAGCGTCACACGCACCTCGGTGGGACCGGGATCGGCCACCTCCAGCTCGCTGGTGACCTCTACGTCGTTTCCGGTATAGACGATGCCTCGCACGGCACGCTCCCCTCGTTGTTGCTCTCGTTAGTTGTTATTTCTCGTTCGTTGTTGTCTCGACGGCTCTACTTCTTCCAACCGGCCGTCGTCCGGGTACTTCGGTATCTCGGGTGCTTCGACCGACGATTGGCCGGATACTGCCTGACGATCGAGCACTGGCTAACCGGCTAACCGGCGGCGAACCTGGCCCGCAGCTCCGGCTTGACGACCTTACCGATAGCGTTGCGCGGTAACGAATCGGTCACCTGGACGAGGCGTGGCACCTTGTAGTTGGCCAGCCGCTCTTTCGCCCACACTGGGAGCTCGTGTACCAACTCGTCCGCCGAGGCTCCTCGAGCCAGGACGACCACAGCGCAGCCGACCTCACCCATGAGCTCGTCGGGCACGCCGATCACCGCCACCTCGGCCACGCCGGGGTGCTGTCCCAGTACCTCCTCGATCTCTGCCGGGTACGCGTTGAAGCCGCCGGTGACGTACATATCCTTCAACCGGTCGGTGATGTCGATGTTCCCGTCCTCGTCCATGACCCCGATATCCCCGGTGCGCAGCCAGCCCTTGGTATCGATGGCCTCGATCGTCTCCTCCGGATCGTTCCAGTACCCGCGCATGACGTTGTACCCCCGCACCACGATCTCGCCCGCCTCACCTCGGGGAAGCTCCTGGCCGGCAGCGTCGACCACCTGTACCTCCACCTCGGGGATAGCCCGGCCGGACGTGCCGGAGATGACCTCGGCCGAGTCGCCCTGCCGGCACATCGACACCGTCCCGGTGGCCTCGGTCAGTCCATAGGCGGTCAGCACGGTCTCGACTCCCAGCTCGGCCCAGAGGCGCTTCACCAGCTCGACCGGCACGGCAGCGGCGCCGGTGACCACCAAGCGCAGCGACGACAGGTCGAACCGGTCCCGATCCGGGTGGTCGAGGATGGCCTGGTAGATGGTCGGCGCCCCCGGGAGCACCGAGATGCGCTCCTCCCCGATCCGCCGCAGCACGCGCTCCACGTCGAACACCGGCTCGGGGACGATGGTGGCCCCGGCCATGAGACAGGCCAGGAGCCCGGCCTTATAGCCAAAGGTATGGAAGAAAGGGTTGACGACCAGGTAACGGTCGCCCTCTCGCAGACCGACCACCTCGGCCCAGGTGGCGAACGTCCGCAAGGTCTGGCCGTGGGTGGTCATCACTCCCTTGGGGCGCCCGGTGGTGCCCGAGGTGAAGACCAGGTCGGAGAGATCGCCACTGGTGATCGAGGCGGTGCGGCCGGCGGCGACATCGGGAGGGATCGAAGCACCTTCCCGAACGAAGACCGGCCACTCGACAACCTGGTCGCCTCGGGTTGTCGGGCGAGCGGCAGAGCCGTCCTCCCCCCGCAGGATGACCACACGCTCCAGGTCGGGCACCTTCTCGCCCCCGGCCACCGCCTCGGCCAGCATGGCCGGGTAGTCGATGCCGAGGAACCCCTGCACGGTGAAGAGGATGCGTGCTCCCGACGACTGCAGGATGTACGCCGCCTCGCTGCCCTTGTACCTGGTGTTGAGCGGGACCAGCAACGCGCCGGCGCCGACCGCGCCTAGCGCCGCGATCACCCACTCCGCACAGTTGGGCGCCCAGATGGCTACCCGGTCCCCGCGCTCGATCCCGTTGGCCAGGAGGGCCCGCGTGGCAGCAGCAACCTCTTCCGCCAGCTCGTCGAAGGTCAGCCGGGTCGTCGTCCCGTTGGGTCCGTTGGGGTCGACCAGGGCTTCCGCCTTGCCGAACCTGGCGGCGGCGTCCTCCACCAGACCGGGGATAGTTCCCCATTGGAGATCGCCGCGTGGATCGATGACATCTGACACGCCGTCAGAGTAGTGCATCCCTCATCGCTCGCCTCAGGGGTGCTGGCTGGTCGTCTTAGGGGTGCCGGCTGGTCGCCTCAGGGGTGCTGGCTGTCTGTCTCAGGGGTGCTGGCTGCTGACCGAGACGACCTCGCCGGTCATGAAGGTGGCGTACTCGCTGGCCAGAAAGACGATCACGTTGGCGACCTCCCACACCTCCGCTCCCCGACCGAACACCTCTCTGCGACGGAGCTCGTCGAGCTCGTCGTCGGCCATCACTTTGTTGAGGAACGGATGCAGCGCCAGGCTGGGTGAGACAGCGTTGATCCGCACGTTATGGGGAGCCGCTTCCACCGCACTGCACCGGGTCAGCGCCATCACCCCGGCCTTGGCTGCGGCGTAGTGGGCCTGACCGGCCTGGGCCCGCCAGCCGAGGACCGAGGCGTTGTTGACGATCACTCCTCCACCCAGCGCGTACAGGTGGCGCAGGGCGGCGCGGGTGCAGCGGAAGGTCCCGCTCAGGGTGATGTCCAGTACCAGCGACCACTGCTCGTCGGTCATGTCGACGACGTCGACCTGGCCCCCCAGCCCGGCGTTGTTCACGGCCACGTCGAAACGTCCGTGCGCTTCGACAGCGGCGTCGTAGAGGTGCCGGACCTGGGCATCGTCGGTCACGTCGCACCGAATGGCCAACGGTCGGGTACCGGCCAGCTCGGCCAGGGCGTCCGCCGCCTCACCCAGGCGTCGCTCATGAGCGTCGGAGACCACGACGGTGGCGCCCTCTTCGACGCAGCGCTTGGCGGTGGCGAACCCGATAC
The DNA here is from genome assembly GCA_963812965.1 of uncultured Acidimicrobiaceae bacterium. Classification (GTDB taxonomy): domain Bacteria; phylum Actinomycetota; class Acidimicrobiia; order Acidimicrobiales; family RAAP-2; genus DASXMT01. The sequence continues at coordinate 104,964 of CAWEXG010000006.1, forward strand.
CGGTGCCGGCGGCGGCGGTTACCACCACGATCTTCCCCTCTAAAAGCCCGTGACCAGGAGGAGGAGTGGGTGCAGCCGGGGGCGGGGGGGGCGAGCCGCCGACAACGCCACCTCCCCCGGTGGCCCCGTCAGTGCCTCCGTTGGTGGCCGAGTTGGTGGCCCCGTTGGTGGCCGCATCGGTCATCTGGACTCCCCTTTGGGCTCGGGCGGCAGTCCGAGGACTCGCTCGCCGATGATGTTCTTCTGGATCTCGTTGGACCCGCCGTAGATGGTCTCGGACCGGCTGAAGAGGAAGGTCCGCTGCACGTCGCTCAGCTCGTAGGGGAACGCTTCGGTCACCAGGGCCTGCGGGCCGATGACGTCCAGGGCCAGCTCACCCAGGGCCCGATGCCAGCTGGCCCAGTACAGCTTGATGATCGATGCCTCCGGTGGCGCCACCGGACCGTCGATGTTGGACAGGCTTCGGAGGGTGTTGAACCGGAGGACTTCGAGCTCGGCGTAGGCGCGGGCCAACCGCTGGCGCATCACCGGGTCGGCAGCTCGGCCGTTCTCCCGGGCCACCTCGAACAGGTGGTCGAGCTCACGGCGAAAGGAGAGCTGGTGGCCGAGGAGTGCCACGCCCCGTTCGAAGGCCAGGGTGGCCAGCGCCACCTGCCAGCCCTGACCCACCTCGCCCACGACGTTGGCCTTGTTCGTGCGGGCTCCGTCGAAGAACACCTCGTTGAACTCCGAGGTCCGGGTGAGCTGGGTGATGGGGCGCACCTCCACTCCAGGCTGGTCCATGGGAACGAGAAGATACGAGAGACCCCGGTGCCGCACGGAGCCGGGCTCGGTCCGGCACACCACGAAGCACCAGTCCGACTGGTGGGCCAACGACGTCCACACCTTCTGGCCGGTGACCACCCACTCGTCACCGTCGAGAACGGCCTTGGTGGCCACGTTGGCCAGGTCGCTCCCGGCGTTCGGCTCGGAGTAGCCCTGACACCACAGCTCCGTCCCGTTGCGGATGGCCGGGAGGAAACGCTCCTTCTGCTCAGGGGTCCCGTAGTGGATGATGGTCGGCCCGATCAGCCCCTCACCCATGATGCTGACACGACCCGGCGCCTTGGCCTTCACGTACTCCTCGTTGAAGATGACCTGGTGGGCGATGGACGCCCCCCGTCCCCCGTACTCGATCGGCCACCCCAAACACGTCCATCCGGCGTCGGCCAGCACCTTCTCCCACGCCAGCCGGATCTCGAACCCGTAGGTCTCGTCGCCGGAGCCGCCCCGGCCCCCGAGCGCGGCGAACTCGCCGACGACGTTGTCGGTCAACCAGGTGCGGACTTCCTTGCGAAAGGCCTCGTCCTCGGGTCGGTCGCGCAGATCCATGACGGTCCTGTCCGGTAGACGGCGTCGTCGACACGACGCCGTCGAGGTGCAGGCGCGACGTTAGCAAACGCGCCTTTCCCCCTTTGAGGGCCTTCAGGGCCGGGACCGTATCGGGAACATACGTTGACCAGGAGAGGTTCATAGTGTGACCGGGTAGCGACCCCTCCCAACCAAGAGAGGTGTCGCCCACATTCAGGAGGGTCCCATGAGCGATGCAGCCAACACGCCCGAGAAGGTCGTGCTCACCGACGAGGAGTGGCGGAAGAAGCTGTCGCCGGAGCGCTACGCCGTGCTGCGGGAGAAGGGCACCGAGCCGGCGTGGTCGGGCGAGCTGCTCCACGTCGAGGGTGACGGGATGTTCACCTGTGGCGGGTGCGGAGCGCCGCTCTTCCCCTCCGACACGAAGTTCGATTCCGGATCGGGATGGCCCAGCTTCTACCGTGCCCTCGATGCCGGGACCATCGAGGAGCACACCGACCGCAACTTCGGGATGAAGCGGACCGAGATCACCTGTGCCCGGTGCGGCGGCCATCTCGGTCACGTGTTCCCCGACGGACCCAACCCCACCGGGCTCCGCTACTGCGTCAACTCGCTGTCCATCGAGTTCGAGCCGAAGGAGCCCGAGGGCGACAACCCGACCGTGCCCGAGGACCACAACCCGACCGTGCCCGAGGGCGACAACCCGACCGTGCCCAAGGACCACAACCCGACCGAACAGTGAGGATTGGGACAAGATAAGGGCTGTCATGCCCGACTTCCCTCCCATCGCCGACTACGCGTTCCTCTCGGACTGTGAGACGAACGCGCTGGTGGCGGCAGACGGCAGGGTCGAATGGCTCTGCCTGCCTCGACCCGACTCGCCGAGCGTGTTCGGCTCGCTCCTCGACCGCTCGGCCGGGTCATTCCGCTTGGGCCCCGGCCACGTCGCCGTCCCCTCCCAACGCCGGTACCTGCCGGGGTCGATGGTCCTGGAGACGACCTGGCGTACAACGACAGGTTGGCTCGTCGTTCATGACGCCCTGGTCATGGGGGCGTGGTCGGGCAACTCACGCGACCACGCCTACCGCCGCCCGCCTGCCGACATCACCGCCCGAGGTGCCCTCGTCCGCATCGCCACCTGTATCGAAGGCCGGGTCGAGCTGGTCCTCGACTGCCTGCCGCTCTTCGACTACGGCCGAGTCGTGGGATCGTGGAACTACGAGCACGACGGGTACGAGACGGCATCCTGCGTCGCCGACGAGGGCGAGCTGAGCCTGACCCTCACCAGCAACCTTCGGCTGGAGTTGAGTGGCGCCCGAGCGGTGACCCGTACCGAGCTCCACGAGGGGGAGAGTCGCTTCGCCACCCTGTCCTGGGGGCAGAGCGCATGGGGGCAAGACGGTGGCGACATGGCCGAGGAGGCCCGGGCCAGCGTGGAGGAGACCACCCGCTTCTGGCGCGACTGGCTACAACAAGCCAACCTCCCCGACCATCCGTGGCGCCCGTACCTGGAACGCAGCGCGCTCACCCTGAAGGGCCTCAGCTACGCCCCGAGCGGTGCCATCATGGCCGCGGCGACCACGTCCTTGCCGGAGGCGCCAGGTGGGGAACGGAACTGGGACTACCGCTTCACCTGGATCCGAGACTCGGCGTTCATCCTCCGAGCCCTGTTCGAGCTCGGCTTCGACTGGGAAGCGTTCCAGTACTACGCCTTCTTGATCGATGCGGTGGCCGCGGGCCCACTGCAGATCATGTACGGCATCGATGGCGAGCGCGAGCTACCCGAGCACACCCTGGACCACCTGTCGGGGTACGACGGTGCCCGCCCGGTCAGGGTCGGGAACAGCGCCTACGACCAGAAGCAGCACGACGTGTGGGGAATGGTCATGGACTCGGCGGCCACCCATGTGGCGAACGCCAGCCAGCTGGGACCTGTGGCCTGGCAACTGATGATCACAGTGGTCGAGAACGCCATCAGCGTCTGGAACGAGCCGGATCGTGGCATCTGGGAAGTGCGGGGCGAGCCGCAGCACTTCACGTCCTCGAAAGTGATGTGCTGGGTGGCGATCGACCGTGGGGTGAAGCTGGCCAAGACCCGCGGCGCCGACGAGCTCGTCGATCGGTGGCGCCAGACGGCAGACGCCATCCACGCCGACATCTGCGCCAAGGGCACGGACAAGCGGGGCGTCTTCGTCCAGCGGTACGGTTCCTCCGCGCTCGACGCGTCCGTCCTCCTCGTCCTGCTCATGGGCTTCCTTCCCCCCGACGACGAACGGGTGAGGTCCACCGTGTTGGCCATCGCCGACGAGCTGACCGCAGACGGTCTCGTCCTCCGCTATCGCACCGACGAGACCGACGACGGCCTGGCCGGCGAGGAAGGGTCGTTCACCATCTGCTCCTTCTGGCTGGTCTCCGCCTTGGCGCTCATCGGGGAGACGGAGCGGGCGCATGCGCTGTGCGAGAAGCTGCTGTCCTTCGCCAGCCCGCTCCACCTCTACGCCGAAGAGATCGAGGCGTCGAGCGGCAGGCATCTGGGGAACTTCCCCCAGGCCTTCACCCACCTGGCCCTCATCGACGCGGTGACCCGGGTCATCGAGAGCGAGAACCGGGCCGGCTGAGAAGCGAGAACCGGGCCGGCTGAGGACGGGGGTGTCCTGGCGCAGCCTGGTCAGGACAGCCGGGGAGGCAGGGGTGCCGGGCACGGGTCCGTCGACGACCTTCGTGACGCGACGTGAAGCGCTACGCCACGCAACGGCTCGTTCGGACAGTCGGGATTCGAGCAGCGCGAACAGTCCGGCCAGCGCTTCCGCCTCGCTGACGCTGCCGGTCCTCAGTAACACCCGGTCGGCGTCGGCCAGCGCTTGGCAGGCGCCGAACACCTCTTCTTTGGACAGCACCACCGACTCCCCGAAGCGGAGGCGGGCCGGGCCGACCTCACTTGGGCGTGCTGTTCCTGGATGTGCCGTACCTGAGGGTGCTGTTCCTGGGCGTGCTGTCAGTGCACGGCCTGCCGTGGGGGTCATCGTCATCGTTCTGCTCCTCATGCTCGCCGTCGTGCTCGGTCCAGAACACAACGCGGGGTCTGGCGAATAGGCAGGGCGGATCAGTGGCCGTTCATCTGGACAAGCAGCGGAGGACGGCTGGGGGGGTCGCTGCTCTTTCCCACGGTGGAACGGAAGGACCGGCTCGTCACCGGTGCCGTGCGAAGGAGCGACGCCGGGAGGGAGCAGCGTCGTGCCGGCAAGGCGGCGTCGGCTCGGTACCGGGCCTTCCGCTCACCGACCTCAGGCGTTAGCCGCCAACGCCTCGCTGTCAGGGACCCCCTCGCCGGAGGTCTCCTCGTCGGGAGTCTCATCGTCGGAGGTGGCGCCACCGTTGCCGATCGCCGCCGGATGGCGCTCCACTTTCTGGATGTCGGCAGTGGCGAAGCGGAGGCTGGGCCCGACCTCCTCGGCCACCACCTCCACCTTGGTCCGGCGATCGCCGTCCTCGGTCTCCCAGCTCCGCTGTTCGAGGCGGCCCGTGACCACCACCCGCATCCCCTTGGTCAACGACAGCGCCACGTTCTCAGCCAGCTCCCGCCAGCACACCACATCGAAGAACGAGGTCGACTCCTCCCACTCCTTCGAGTCACGCTGCTGCCACCGCCGATTGACCGCCACTCCCAGGGTGGTGGTCGCCTGCCCTTCCCGGGTGTATCGGATCTCCGGGTCCCGGGTCAGGTTCCCGGTGATCGAGGTCGCTGTGGTCATGGTTGCTTCCCTTTCTCGTCAGTACTGCCGGCTCCGTCGACGAGCCGCACCATGACGGTCCACTCCGACGCACCACCTGCTGCAGGCGGCAAGGCAACCATGACCGACTCACCTTGCCCGGTTGGTGGTTGACGACCTTGTTCCCCACCTTGCACAGCCCCGGATCACGGACGTTTTGACCGACGATGGCAGCGCGTCGAAGCCTCTGACCTCAAAGACAGCGTCTGATCGAAGAAGGGCGATCGAAGAAAAGAGCGCGGGAGAGGCCTTCACTCCCTGGCATCACGCTGGTGCAGCAGGGCATTCACCGCCACAGGTGCTGTTCGACCTGGAAGTTACGAACGCGGCTCGCCCCGAAGATCCGTCAACAGCTCGGAACGAGTAGCCGCATCCAGCTCGGTGCCGGTAGCACCCTCTGGATAGTTCGGGTGGGAGATGGCCAGGGTGACAGGACCGTTCGCAAACGCTGTCACCTGGGGCTCGGTGAGACGGAACCGGATGTAGTGGACGGCGGCGGTGGTTTCCTCCCTGGTCAGCTGGGAGGCGTGCTCCGTCTCGGGGACCGAAGACACCACGTCGGCGTACCCGGCCGGCCCAATCCGCAGCTCCACCGAACGCTCGATGCCGACCAGCTCGGGAAGCCACCGACGCAGCGACGCCTCGTCGACGAGCTCCAAGAACAAGGTGGCCGACAGCTCACCGGGAGCCGGAAGCAAGCGGTTGTAGACGTCGAGCTCTGCCTGGATCTGCTCGTCGGTGAACATGCGCTCCGCCCGGGCCATCTCCTGGACCTGGAACCGCATGGTGAGCCGGCTCTCGAACGTGACGGTGACCACCGATCCGATGGTGACCCGACGGAGCTTCTTGGTCGCGATCACCGTGCGGCGGAACTCGTCGCGCTCGCGCTCGTAGGCACGAAGATCGGCGATGTCGGCCAACGTCAGGGGGTTGGCTGTGTTCATCGGTTGCCCCTGCTGGTGGCCGTGTTCACTGGTCGCCCTCGTGGGTGATCGAGGTTCATTGGTCGCCCTTATGGGCGATCGAGCTCATGAGCAGCGCTCGTCCGCCGGTCAGGCGACTGACGCCAGCCCTTCGCCGAAGCGACCGGCATGGCTCTTCTCGGCACGTGCCAGCGTCTCGAACCACTCGGCGACCTCTTCGAACCCTTCGTCCCGTGCGGTACGGGCGAAGCCCGGGTACATCTCGGAGTACTCGTAGGTCTCACCCTCGATGGCCGACTTCAGGTTGTCCGTGGTCGGTCCGATGGGAACGCCGGTGACCGGGTCTCCGGTCTCCTTCAGGAAGTCGAAGTGACCGAACGCGTGACCCGTCTCACCCTCGGCAACCGACCGGAACAGAGCAGCCACATCGGGGTAGCCCTCAACGTCAGCCTTCTGCGCGAAGTAGAGATAGCGACGGTTGGCCTGGCTCTCGCCGGCGAACGCCACCTTCAGATTCTCCTCAGTTTTGCTGCTCTTCAGTGAAGGCACAGTGTTCCTTTCATTGTCCTGGGTGTCGTTCCCTTGGGTTTCATTGAGTCGTTACCACTAGACCACGATCCTTCTGACCGGTGGTACTGCGATCCTCTGGATCGATCGCACCGCTGTCCTCGGTGTCCCGGCACTCGGTGCACAGACCGCGGAACACGATCTCCGCGACAGTCACATCGAACCCCAGGTCCGATCCGTCTGGAAGTCGAAGATCAGGAAAGTCGGCGTAGACATCACGAACTTTGCCGCAGCGGCGGCACACCACGTGATGGTGGTGATCGTCGACGTTGGGATCAAAGCGGGTCGTGCCCGTACCGACGTCCAACGATGCGATCTCCCCCAGCTCAGCCAAGTCGTTCAGCGTCTGGTACACCGTCTTCAGGGAGATGGTCTCCACGTCCCGACGGGCAGCATCGAAGACGGCTTCCGCGCATGGGTGGGTCACGTCTCCCTGGAGCACCCGGAAGATGCACTGCCGTTGCGCCGTGACCTTCCGGCCGTTCGCCCGGAACAACTGGGTCAGCTCATCCGGTGTCTTCATCGCCTACTCCATGATATCACCAACGATTGTTTTTTGACAAAGATTGTCAATATCTGGACCAGCGGTGGTCGTGGCTGGTCCCATCGGTATCCGACCAAGGATTCACGCCGGTCCTGGGCAGCGAGGGCAGCGGGTCAACCCGGGGCCAAGGCACAGGTCAACGGCACAGGTCAACGGGGCCCAACGGCTCGGCTCTCACCGCCTGTGGCAGGCTGCGATCGTGCCTCCTGCCGCAACCGAACGCCAACGTCCCGTTGCAACGGCCTTCGACCGTGATGACGCACTCGTCCGGCTGGCCACGGAGCACTTCGACGTTCTGGTAATCGGAGGCGGGATCACCGGTGCCGGCGTCGCCCTCGATGCCGCCAGCCGTGGGCTTCGTACCGCCCTGGTCGAAAAGGACGACTTCGCATCAGGTACATCGTCGAAGTCCTCGAAGCTGGTCCACGGTGGCCTGCGCTACCTCCAGCAACGGGAGCTCCGCCTGGTCTACGAGAACCTGGCCGAACGCCAACGCCTCCTCGACAACGCGCCCCACCTGGTCACCCCGCTCCCCTTCCTCATCCCCCTGTTCGGCAAGGACGGCGTGATCAACCGGAGCGTGGCCGCCACCTACCGCACGGCACTCTGGCTCTACGACCTGACCGGCGGCGTGCGTATCGGTCACCGCCACAGCCGGGTGACCCGGGCCCAAGCGCTCGAGCACCTGCCCACCTTGCGCGCCGATCGCCTCATGGCCGGCTTTCTGTACTGGGATGCCCGGACCGACGACGCCCGACTGACCCTGAGCGTGCTCCAGACCGCCGCCCTCGACCACGGGGCGGTGGTTGCCAATCATGCGCCCGTCGTCTCGTTGACCACCGACGATGCCGGGGGTATCACCGGTGCCAGGATCGACCCCCTCGAAGGCCTGCCCTTCGATATCAGCGCCTCGGTGGTGGTGAACGCCACCGGCGTCTGGGCAGATCAGGTCCGGGGGATGGCCGAAGGACCCGGGTTCGACACCATCCGGCCGGCCAAGGGCATCCACATCACCGTGCCCGCCGACCGGTTCCCCTGCGACATCGCCGCGGTGATCCCGGTCCCCGAAGACCGCCGCTCCATCTTCGTGGTCTCCTGGGGTGAGCAGGTCTATCTGGGAACCACCGACACCGAGTGGAACGGGCCCCTCGACGATCCTTCGTGTCTGCCCGAGGACGTGGAGTACATCCTCGATGCGGCCAACGCGGTGGTGACCCAGCCCATTACCCGGGACGACATCACCGGCATCTGGGCCGGGCTGCGACCGCTGCTGCTGCCGTCCAAAGGCAAGCGGGCGTTGAGCGAGCGCACCGCCGACCTCTCTCGCCGCCATAGCGTCCGTAGCTCACGCACCGGGCTGGTCACGGTGACCGGCGGCAAGCTGACCACCTACCGGAAGATGGCCGAGGACACCGTCGATATCGTCGTCGGTCAGTTGGGCAAGCGCTCGTGCCGTTCAGTGACGAAGAAGCTCAGGCTGCACGGCTCGGGGAACCGTGGCCATGGGTCGGGTGTCGTACAGCTCGACGCTGCTGCCGATCCTGCCACCCGGGCAGCTTTTCACCTCGCCAGCCGCTTCGGTGCCGACACTCCCCGGGTGCTGGCACTGACCGTGGGCCACCCCGAACTGCTCACACCGCTGGTGCCGGGCTTGGCCTATCTGGCCGTCGAGGCCGTCTACGCCGTCCGCTTCGAGATGGCCCGGTCGCTCGGTGACGTGCTCGACCGGCGCACGCGCGCTGTGCTCCGAGACGCGCTGGCCACAGCCGATGCCGCCCAACGGGTGGCCGTGCTCATCGCTCCCGAACTGGGATGGACAGAGCAGCGAGCCAAGGCCGAAGCGGCCGCCTACGCTGCAGCGGTTCGAGAGATGATGGCCCAGGCCGGGCTCGGACCCAACGCTCCCGTCCCGTCACCGGACACAGCAGAGGAGAGCAGCAGGTGATCGACCGCACCCCACTGCGCGGAGAGGAACGTCCATGACCGAACCGACACCCGTCTCCCCCATCAACGCCCCTTGGGATGCCGTGACCGAGCGACTGGGCGGCGTTCGGGTCACCGTGGACGCAGCGCTGCGCCGACAACTGGTCGACGTGTGCAACGAGATCATCGACGACGACGAGTCACGCGCCGAAGCCGGGCGGGACTGGTGGCCGTTGGCCGTTGGATGGGCCGCCCGTGGACAGGTCCCGGCGAAGCCGGCCCTCATCGCCCGACCCACCGATACCACCCAGGTGTCAGCGGTGCTCGCCGCCTGTAACGACGCCGGTGTCCCGGTGACCCCGTCCGCCGGACGCAGCGGGGTGTGCGGTTCCGCCGTCCCCTTGTTCGGCGGGGTGGTCCTCGACCTCTGCGGCCTGGCCGGGATCGGCGACGTGGACACCACGTCGCTGGTGGCCGACTTGCGCGCCGGTACGTTCGGGCCCGACGTCGAGGCCGGTCTGCGCGAGGAACACGACGTGACCCTCGGCCACTGGCCGCAGTCCATGGACCTCTCCACCGTCGGCGGGTGGCTGGCGTGCCGGGGTGCGGGTCAGTACTCCAACCGGTACGGGAAGATCGAGGACATGGTCATCGGGCTCGAGGTGGTCCTGGCCGATGGCACCGTCGTCCATACCGGGGGCAGTGCACCGCGTTCGGCCACCGGTCCCGATCTCAACCAGCTCTTCGTCGGCAGCGAGGGCACCCTGGGCGTGATCACCGAGGGCAGGTTCCGGGTGCACCCGGTCCCCTCGTCCAGCGGACAGCGCGCCTTCGGGTTCCGGTCCTTTGCCGATGGGATCGATGCCTGCCGCCGCATACTCCGCCGTGGGGCCACCCCGGCCGTGCTGCGGCTCTACGACGAGAGCGAGTCTGCCCGGTCGTTCGATCAGCCGGACACCAACGTCCTCATCGTCTTGGACGAGGCCGATCCGGGCCTGGTCGAAGCCACCCTGGCCATGGTGGACGAGGAGTGCTCGGGAGCGGCCATGCTCGACACTGTGCTGGTCGACCGATGGCTGTCCCAACGCAACGACGTGTCCGCCCTCGGCCCGTTGTGGCGACACGGGATCGTGGTGGACACCATCGAGGTCTCGGCACGATGGTCGGTGCTCCCCGGCCTGTACCGCTCGGTGCTCGACGCCCTGCACGGGATGGAAGGCACGCTGGTCGCATCCTCCCATCAGAGCCACGCCTACACCGATGGAGCCTGCCTGTACTTCACCTTCGCCGGGCAGCCGCCCGATGCCGGCGGTGACGTCACCGTCGCGATTCCCGGCGCAGACGACGAGGCCCCGGTCTTGGACGACAGACATCAGGCCTGGGCCGAGCAGTACTACACGCAGGCGTGGAACGAGGTGACCGCAGCCACCCGTGACGCCGGAGGGGCGATCAGCCATCATCACGGGATCGGCATCAACCGTGGTCGGTTCCTCCCCGATGCCCTGGGCGACGCCTTTGGCGTGCTGACCACGATGAAGCAAGCGTTGGACCCCAGAGGCATCCTCAACCCAGGCAAACTCGGCCTGCCCAACCCGTTCGGCCCCGTGCCGTGGCCATGAAGACCCTGGCGGAGAGAGGCCCAACGGAGAGAGACACCGGAGCTCTTCGATGAGCATCCTGGTCATCGATGTCGGGACATCCGGCGTACGGGCGGGCATCGTGCGCGCCGACAGCACCGTGGAGCACGTACACCACCTGCCCGTGCTGCCCACGACCCCGTTCCCCGGACTGGTCGAGTTCGATCCCATCACGATGGCCACAGCCGTCCTGGACCTCGCTGCTCACGCTCTGGACGAGGGAGGGCCCGTCGACGCCGTGGGCATCGCCAACCAACGGGCATCCACGGTGGTGTGGGACCGCGCCACGGGAGAGCCGGTGGGGCCGGGCATCGGCTGGCAGGACCTCCGAACGGTGGGGACCTGCTTAGAGCTCCAGGCACAGGGAATCCGGGTGGCCCCGAACGCCTCGGCCACCAAGCTGGCCGCCCTGCTCGACCTGGCTGATCCGGACCGTGTCCGCAGCGAACGCGGTGAGCTGTGCTTCGGGACGGTGGACACCTGGGTGGTCTGGGCGCTCTCGGGGGGAGCGCTCCATGTCACCGACACCACCAACGCCGCCGTCACCAGCCTCACCAACATCCAGGCATCCGGTTGGGACCCTGCCATCCTGGCTACGCTGCGCATCCCCGAGGCCATGCTGCCCACCATCGTCGACTCCGCCGGGGTGGTGGGCGAGGCGTCCGCCCTCGCCGGAGCACCGGTCATCGCCGGGATCGCCGGCGACCAGCAGGCATCGCTGATCGGCCAGGGTTGCGTCCGCCCTGGGCAGGCCAAGGCCACATTCGGCACCGGCGGCATGCTCGACCAATGCGTGGGCGCCACCCAACCGTCGTTCGGCTACCGAGGTGAAGGGGGCACGTTCCCCATCGTGGCATGGAGCCACAGCCATGCCCTGACGTGGGCGGTCGAGGCGATCATGCTGTCAGCCGGGTCGTGCGTGGAGTGGCTCCGGGACGACCTCGCCATCATCGACTCGGCGGACGACTCCGCCACCGTCGCTGCCGGCTGCGACGACACCGGCGACGTGTGGTTCGTTCCGGCCCTGTTGGGGCTGGGTGCTCCGGTATGGGACTTCGGAGCACGGGGCACCTTCGTCGGCATCACCAGGGGCACGGCCCGGCCCCACCTGGTGCGCGCTGTGCTGGAGGGTGTGGCTGACCGCGGCGCCGACCTCCTCCAGGCGGCCGAGACCGACTCGGGCCTTCCCATCGAGACCCTCCGGATCGACGGGGGCATGTCCGCCAACGACATCTTCGTCCAGGCCCTCGCCGATGCGTGCGGGTGCCCCATCGAGATCTCACCGGTGCTCGAGGCGACCACTCTCGGGGCCGCCTATCTGGCCGGCATGACCGTACGGACGTGGGCGGACGAGGACGACGTGGCACGGGCATGGTCCCCTCGGCGGGTGGTTGACCCGGCTCTCGGGGACGAGGATCGGAACCAGCGTCGAGCGCGGTGGCTCCAGGCCCGGGAGCGGTCCGAGGCGACCATCCCCGAGCTGTCGGCCCTCGACTTCTGACTGGGCCTCTTAGGCCCGGGAGACGGCGAGCCCTTCGTCGAACGAGGCGCCGGCGGCCAGGAGCGGCCGGTAGGCCATGAGCTGACGGGGCCTGGAGAACCCGAGGGCGCCGGTCAGCCGGTCGCCCCGATGATAGAGAGCCAGCAGCTTGCGGTCGTCGGGCGAGCCGTCCACCACCACAACCTCGTCGTCGGGCGACGGGTGGCCGATGAGCTGGATCTTCGTGTCGTACTGGTCCGACCAGAAGAACAGGACCGGTTCATAGGGCAAGGCCGCATCCGAACCGTGCAGGAGATTGCGAGCCGCTGCTGCCCCGCCCTCGGCAGCGTTGGTCCAGTGCTCGACACGCAGGACTTCGCCGAGCCCTCGATGACTCCACCGGGCCACATCACCCGCGGCCACGATGTTCTCGCCGGCAAAGAGAGACTCGTCACACACCACGCCGTTGTCGAGGTGGAGCCCCGAGTCGGCCAACCAGTCCACCACCGGCTCCACCCCGATGCCCACCACCACGACGTCGGCCGGAAGCTCCGTCCCGTCGCTCAGGTGCACAGCGATGGGCGCCGCCCGATCGCCCGGCGGCCCAGCGGCCGGTGTCGTGTCGGTGTCGGTGTCGTGAGCCACGACCTTGGCCACGCCCACCCCGGTTCGCACCTCCACCCCGGCGTCAGCATGGAGGCTCGCACAGATCTGGCCCATCTCCTCCCCCAGGACGCGACCGAGCGGCGTAGGCAGTGCTTCCACCACGGTGACCCGAGCCCCGAGCCCATGACAGGTAGCAGCTACCTCGGCTCCGATGAAGCCCGCTCCGATCACTACCAGCCGTGCCCCCGTCCCCGCAGCGTCGAGGTCGGCGACGAGACCCAGACAGTCGTCGAGGGTCCGCAACGTCCGGACTCCTGGAACACCCTCCGTACCGGGCAGGGTTCGAGCCCGAACACCGGTGGCGATCACCAACCCGTCGTAGTGCAGCTCGGTACCGTCGTCGAGCGCCACGACACGGGCATCGGTGTCCAAGGCGTTGGCCCGACGCCCCAACCGGAGCTCGATCCCCAACGTATCCAGCTTGTCCGGGGCATGGTGACGGATCCGGTCCACATCCCACTTCCCCGACAGGACCTGTTTGGACAGGGGCGGTCGGTCATAAGGGGCATGGTCCTCGTCGCCCACCACGACGATCGGACCGGTGTGACCCTCGTGGCGGATCTCCTCGGCCGCACGGAGCCCGGCCAACGAGGCACCGATAACGGCGACAGTCGAGTCCGGAGGAAGGGTGCTCATGGGTATCCCATCGTAGGGGTTGGGCGATAGGAACGGACGGCCCGATCCTCTGCCGTCAACTGGGAGGGGTCGACTGTGCTCAGCGGCCGAACGTGCTCAGCGGCCGAACGCCGTCATCCACTGCTCCGGCGTCTTCAGGCGGAACACATAGTTGCTGGCTCGGGTATCGCCCAGCGTGGCCGACGGTTCGGCGGAGTAGCGGTGGCCCGGGTACAGCACAGTGTCGTTCGGGACACGAGCCAGCCGCGTGGTCAACGACTCGAACAGCGCTGCAGGGTCCCCACCAGGCAGGTCGGTCCGACCACAACCGTCCAGGAACAGGGTGTCCCCGAGACCAATCTCCCGTCAACCAGGAAGCACTGGCTCCCGGGGGTATGGCCGGGGTATGGACCAAGGTGACCGGCACGTTCCCCACCATGACCACATCACCCCCCTCGTGAGCGACCAGGTCGTCGACCTCCACCCCGGTAGACCGGGTCACCCACGGCACCTCGGCCGCTTGGACGTGGACGGGCACCGACGCTGTCTCGAGAAGGCGAGCGATTCCCTCGATCGTCCAGCCCATCATGTCCCCGCCGACGTGGTCGGGGTGGTAGTGGGTCGCCAGGGCGCCGACGCACGTCATCTCGTCGGCAGCCAGCACATCGAGCAGCTCGTCCACCCCGTAGGCGGGGTCGACGACGAGCGCCTCACCGGTGGCACGGTCACCGATCAGGTAGACGAAGTTCACCATCTGGGTGGCGATCGAATCGCCCACGGCGAAGTCCCGGCCGGCCAGCAGCTGACGGAAGTAGAGATGGTCGTCGGTGGCAGCGGTGTGAGCCGTGTTGGTGGTAGCGGCCGAGAGCCGTCGATCGGACTCGGGCGGAGACGAATCGGTCATCGACATGTCCCGTTCATCGAGATGCGCTGTTCATTGGTACACCTTACGGGGGAAGACGGCGTGGGGTCCGTTGACCCGATCGAGAAAGACCAGTCCGTCCAAGTGGTCGAGCTCGTGGAGAACGGCCCTGGCCTCGAACGCGTCTACCTCGAAGGTACGCCGCTCACCGTTGCCATCCAGCCCGGCCACCGTCACCGTCGTCGCTCGAGCCACGTCCCCGGTGAGGTCGGGCACGCTCATGCACCCTTCACGGGACATCTCGTGTCCGCTGCACGAGACGAGCTCCGGATCGAACAGGACGAACGTGCCGTGGCACGAGCGCGCCTTGCGGTGTCCAGTCACGTCAACGACGAAGGCGCGGACACCTGCTCCGATCTGAGGAGCGGCCAAGCCGACGCACCCCGGCGAGACTCGCATGGTGTCAACCAGGTCTTCCGCCAGTGCACGGGCGGCGTCGTCGATGCGACCGACAGCGACCGCTGGCGTGGTCAGGACGTCGTGCGCGAGGGTCAGGACGGGTCGGACGGTCATGGAGCGAGCGTGTCCAGTGAAGCTACTGCCCCATCAGGCCAGGTCGACCGCGCTCACGACAAGTGCACGGTTCGTTCCTGGCATGGATGAGGACGCAGAAGTGGCCGAAGCTACGTCGAGGACAAGGACACCGCCAAGGGCGAAGCCGGCTGGCACGACAGGGTGAAGACAGTGGCTGACGGGACACTAGAGAACGTCGACCTCGCCGCGATGAGCGTGGCACTGCACGCCGAATGCCTCAACCGCTTCGACCACGGCGGCAACTGCTGCCGGCGCGTCCACCTCCGGGGCAAACCCGACGGTGAGGGTCATCACGTAGACAGGAGTTCCCTCGGTCCCCACCAAGCGGCTCGACAGGTCGACGACGGTGCCCCCGGCTTCGGCCAACGTCTCGGCAGCCCGGTGCACGATGCCGGGTTTATCCGCGCCATGCACGGAGAGCACGAAGACCGAACCCTCGGCCTGAGGGTCGAGAGACGCCTGGTCGGTGCTTTGCTCAAGGGGTGATCGGTCGTTGCCGTGCCGGGGGTCATCGCTCATCGGCTGTACAGCGACAACCAGGTTGAGAGCGTCGGCCACAGGGCGGAGCGCTGCCTCGACGACCTCCGCCTCCACACCGTCCGGGACATCGATGACCAGGAGCACAACGAAGTGGCCCCGCAACATGCTCATGGTCGAGTCTTCGAGGTTGCACCCCTGATCGACCAGTACGCCGGTCAGTGCAGCCACGATCCCGGGCCGATCCACACCGACGGCGGTAAGCGCCATATGAGTCATATCCCCAGTTCTGCACACCAGGTGGCGTCGTGTCAACGTGATCGACTTCCCGCTGGTTCCCGAGACAGGAGCGCGAGCACGAGCCGGCAGAAACCCCGATGAACAGCCTTCCGATTTCGCTCCGTCTATCCGTCTATCCGTTGGGCCTCTCAGAACAGCCCGGGAGGCGGGTCTTCGCCGTCGCCGGTCTCAACATCCTCGATGTCCTCCTCGATTTCGTCGACGAGCTCCTCTTCGGCGTCGGCGTCGGCGTCGGGACGGCCGATCGCCTCGAGACGAGGTACGAGCTCCTCCACCTGCATCCGGGTCCGACGGAGTCGCCGGTCGAGCTCATCGACGATCTCGGTTGCACGTTCCAGTCGCTCCACCAGACGATCGACGTCGATGACACCGGCCTCGAACTCCTCGATGATCCCATCGAGCTCCTGGCCAGCAGCCGAGTAGGTCAGGTCGGCTACAGCCGGATCAGCTGAGCTCCCGGCTCCACCGTCAGTACCTCGTGCCATCACCGTGCTCCTCGCTGTTCGGTCGTTCTGTGCTGTTCGGTCGTCATATAGTGCTCAGTTCTCACGTACCAGCCCCGCCTGGTCGGCCACCACCGAGGTGATGGCACCGTCGGCCACCTCGGTAGTCAGTCTGTCCCCAGCGGCTGCAGCGGCTACCGATCGAACCACGTCCCCGTTGTGGTCCCTGGTAACCGAGTAGCCCCTGTCGAGTTGGCGTTGGTAGTCGTAGGCAGCAAGCAGCCGGCGCCACTGAGTCGTCTGCCGTTGCTCGTGCCCAAGCTGTCGTTCAGGCAACACTGCCAGCAGTGCTGCCTGTCTGGCGATGACCCGATCGGCGTCCTCG
The DNA here is from genome assembly GCA_963812965.1 of uncultured Acidimicrobiaceae bacterium. Classification (GTDB taxonomy): domain Bacteria; phylum Actinomycetota; class Acidimicrobiia; order Acidimicrobiales; family RAAP-2; genus DASXMT01. The sequence goes on from CAWEXG010000006.1 coordinate 121,500, forward strand.
AGCACCCGGACCGCTGCCTTGCCAACCGACGCACCTCGGCCGGCCAGAAGCTGGGCATGCACATCGAGCTGTCCCTGCACCACCCCCCGCACTGCGAATGCCCGATGAGCCAACCGCTCGCCATGACGGCCTAGCTGCATTCGGGCCCCGGTGCTCAACCGTCGCCGGGAACGCCCGAGATGGTCGTCCGATTCAACGACGACGCTACCGGCCAGACGGCCGATGAGCGCACCTGCCTCAATGGCGGACTCCCAACATGCTGCGGCCCGTCCGGCCAGCTCCTGCCCGCACTCGGTCGGGGTGATGAACGATCGATTGGCGACCTCGTCAGCCACCGACTGGTCCCCTGTATGCCCAATACCCGTCCACACCGGCTTTGTGGACATAGCGATCGCCCGCGCCACCGGCTCGGTGTCGAAGGTGGCCAGGTCGCCCTTCGAGCCGCCACCCCGGACGACGACCACGAGATCGCAGTCCGTCTTCCCGAGACGACCGATGGCCGCCGCCACCGAGGCCGGTGCCTCCCGTCCCTGGACCTGGGTGGGAGCGATCCGCACCTCGAAACCGAAGCCCGACGTCTCGAGCTGACCGATGAAGTCCCGATAGCCCTCGGTGCCGGGGCTGGTCACCAACCCGATGACGAGCGGGACGGACGGGAGGGGAAGCGAACGGTTCCGGTCCAACAACCCTTCATCGGTCAACGCCTTGATCAGGCGGAGGCGCTCGGCAGCCAACTTTCCCAGGAGGGCATCCGTGTCCAACTCGGAGAGGATGAAGCTGATATCACCCCGAGGTTTATACAGCTGCACTTCCCCGCGGACCCGGACCACGAGACCGGCGTCGAGTGCGATGCCCAACTGGTCGAGAGTGGCCCGGACCCGGGCCCACCGACTGGACCAGCACACCATCTTCAGCACCGGGGCTCCCATGTCCTGGGCCCCGGACGGGTCGATCAGGTCGATGTAGCAGTGACCCCGTGAGCTCACATTGAACGAGCGGACTTCGCCCGAGACCCAGACCTCGCCGGGCAGCGCGGCGTGCAGCGCCTGGTCCACTCGATCGTAGAGATCGGCGATGGAGAGAGACGGACGATCTGACACGGCAACATCGGTGTCCCGCGTGGAAGGTGGTGTCACGGCGACAGGTTAGAGCGGAGGTACGACACAGCGGCGAAGCCTCGCTCCTCGCTCATTCCCCGCCCGGCGACCAGGTGTGGGACCATGGTTGTGACGGTGAGTCGGCTGGGTGGTCGCGGCTCGGCCTGTTGGAAGCAGCACGCATCCGGCAGAACCGGGTCGAGGAAGGTCGGGACTCCAGAGGGCAGGGTGCTGGCTAACGGCCAGTCGGGGCGACCCGCAGGACAGTGCCACAGAGAACAGACCGCCGATGGCCCGACCTCACGGTTGAGCACAGGCAAGGGTGAAACGGTGCGGTAAGAGCGCACCAGCGGCCGGGGTGACCCGGTCGGCTCGGTAAACCCCACCCGGAGCAAGGTCGAACAGGGGGCATGGGCTGCCCGTCCGGCAGCTTTCGGGCTGCCACCCCCAGGTGGACCGCTCAGATGGATGGCCGCCCATCCCTCGGAAGAGGGTGGACAGGATCCCGCCTACAGGCCGACTCACCGTCAACAACCCATCTGAGCTGGCATTTCCCGTCTGGCCACTTGCCACAGGACACGAATCGGACACAGCAGAACGGGCATCCACGGCAGTCCGTGTCGAGTCCGGCCACAGGTGGGAGTAGACATCGAGCGTCGTCCTCGCCAGTTCTTGCTCACTCACCAGGTCTCCTCCTCATGCTGGAGACCTCATGTGTAACCCGTATCTGTCAGTTTTAGACGCTGACGCACCTAAGCTGTTGCAATAGACCTCAAAGTCGCTAAAGGCCGTCTCGTAGAGGTAGACCTGGGTGCAGGCCAGCAGATGGAGCTGAGCTCAGGCGAGGGTGCTGGTACCCTGAGAGCTATGGCAGCGCAGCCCGTAATGACCGCAGAGGAGTGGTTTGAGCGTATGCGCCAGGCCGGCCCACCGACCGCCGATGACGTACCGATCACCCGCGACGGCCGTCGCCTCGAATCCCCCGAGGCCGTGAAGGCATGGCTGGCTGATCTGGCCGCCCGGCGCCTCGCCGCCGGCGCCGATGCCAACGCCTGACGGCCCTCCTCACGACCTATCCCGCCTGATCGAGGCCTTGGACCGCCACGGGGTCGAGTACCTGGTGTGTGGGGGAGCCGCAGCTGTCGCCTACGGTGCCGAACGACCGACCGACGACGCCGACTGCGTGGTACGTCAGGCGCGGGCCAACCTCGACCGTCTTGCGAACGCCATGCGGGAGCTGCATGCCCGCCTCCGGGTGGCGGGCCTGATGTGATGAAGGCCCGCCTGCTACCCGTCCAGCTCGATGGCGGCACCCTGGCAGACCTCTCGCTCACCACGTGGATGACCGACGCTGGACCGTTCGACGTGCTCGACGGCCTGGAGACATCAGATGGCCGCCTCGTGCCCTACGAGGAGCTGGCCGAGCGAGCGACCGTGCTCCAAGGCCACGGGTTCGTGATCCGAGCTGCGGCGTTGGAGGACATCATCCGGGCGAAGGAACGGGCCAATCGGCCCAAGGATCGCGAGGCTCTGCCCGAGCTGCGCGCCTTACGCGATGCCGGAGCCGGAGACGCCTGACAAGAATCCCCGTCCGCCCTGAACGAGGACATGGTTCGTCACTCGGCTCCGAGGTCCACCGGCCGGTCGGGACACCCCGGTCGCCGACACCGGGTGATTCGAGTCCTTCTAGCCCGCACCCGGTGGAGACGATCGGACTCGAACCGGCAACCACCTGCTTGCAAAGCGCCAGCCCCAGCCCCTTATTGATCTGGCCGCCGTGTGCCGAGCAGATCGTGTCAGTGCTTCGTCAACGATGCAGTCGTCATGGACTATCCCGATAGTGAGGCAGAAACTGCGTGACCCCCGTCCGGGGTTAGGGGGCGGGGGTCACACACCGTGAGCCGGTTCCCGAGCTGGTGGAGCTGGGTTCCTGTGGCGTTCTGTTGGTGTTTCTGTGTCCGTGGGCCCGCTGGCCCCTGAGGCAGAAAGGCTCTCAGGGACAGCGAGTCTCACGTCCTTCTTGGAGTTCCTACGGTGCGATGCCAACCATCGGGGTGGTCGTCGCCCCAACCGCCGATCCGCTGAACGGGGCGTTGCCGAAGGTGAAGATGCCGCCGTCAGCTGCTCCGATCCAGTAGCCGCCTCCACCTGGAGTGGGAGTGAGGCCGATAACCGGTGCGATCGAGTGGCCGGCGGCCGAACCGTGGAAACCGGCATCCCCGAACGTGAACACACCGCCGTCTTTGGCCACGAGCCAGTAGCCACCTCCATCTGAGGTGACAGCCATACCGACAACCGGGGCGTTGAGCGTCTGGCCGCCTTCCGAGCCGAGGAACGGCGCGTCGCCGAAGGTGAAGATGCCGCCGTCGGCTGCCACCAGCCAGTAGCCACTCCCGTCTGGTGTTGGTGCCATGCCGACAACCGGCTGGTTCAGGTGTTGGCCGCCTTCCGATCCGTAGAAGGTGGCGTCGCCGAAGGTGAAGATGCCGCCGTCAGCGGCAACCAGCCAATAGCCCTTGCCGTCAGGCGTTGCAGCGATCCCAACGATCGGGGCGTTCAGGTGTTGGCCGCCTTCTGATCCGTAGAAGGTGGCATTACCGAAGGTGAAGACTCCTCCGTCTGCTCCTACCAGCCAGTAGCCCTTGTTGTCAGGCGTCGCTGCTATGCCGACGATAGGAGCGTTGAGGGCTCCGCTCTCCGATCCGTAGTTCCCGGCGTTCCCGAACGTGGTGACCGTGCCGTTGGAGGCTACGACCCGATACCCGGTGGTGGACGGTGTCAGCACCGTGAGAGTGGCGGGGTTCGTAGTGGCGTCAGGTCCCGCACTGTTCGTGAACACGGCCTCGTACTCGTTGCCGTTGTCCGAGGCCGTGGCAGCCGGGGTGGTGTACGAGTCCGATGTTGCACCGGCGATGTCGGTCCAGGTATTACCGCCGTTCTTTGACACCTGCCACTGGACGGTTGGGGTGGGATCACCACTGGCAACAGCCGTGAAGGTCGCTACCGCGCCGGCCGAGGCTGTCTGGTTCGTCGGCTGGGCGGTCACCGATGGCGCCGTGCCCACTTGGAAGTTCACTGGATCGGACGTTTGAGCCGGTGTGGGACCACCACTCCATATCGCCGTCAACGTGTGTACGCCAGGTGCCAGAGACGTTGTGGTGAGGGTGGCGATGCCGGCACCAGGGTATCTAAAGCTCGGGACACCGACCGTCCCGAGATCAGTGGTCCCGTCGAAAAAGTCCACCTGTCCAATAGTGGGATCGCCGTTGCAGTCCGAGGGTGTGGGATACACCGTGGCGGTCAGGGTCACCGGCGTACCGACGGAGGCTGAACCAGCCGGACTCGTCGTCAGCGTCGTCCCAGATACGTCAACCTGTTGGACGACGGCAGGTGCCGTCGGGTCGGTCGGGTTGCAAACGTACGAGACGTTGTTTCCGGTGAAACTGAGAGAAGAGACCCCCACGGGAACGACCGAGCCCGGGGTGCCAGAGATGGGCACCTTGCAGAAAGTCCGGTCCAGCTCACCGAGGTGATGCCGTTGGCGTTCGTCGGGGTCACTGCAGGTGCCGTGATCGTGACCCCACCGGGAGAGAGCCCGATGGTGGCGTTCTTCACAGGCGCAAAGGTCCCAGGCCCAGCAGCCGGATCGGTGTTCAGCGTCAGATCGAGAGCGCTGACCGGTACGGTCAATCCACTGGGTACAGGGCTGGGGACCATGGCCACAGCCACCACTGATGCATTGAGCGTTGGGTAGGACGTTTGACCGGTCTCACAGACGAACGGCGTGCCAGGAGCCGGTGGTGCCACGGTGAATGTCTGGGAGTAGGAACTCGGAGTGTAGACCGGGTCACCGGAGTACTCGATGGTGAGCGTATGGGTACCGGGGATCAGGCCTGCGGTACTGAAGTAGTAGGCCGAATTGTTGCCACTCGTGCCCGCCACCGTTCCATCGACCAAGTACGTCAATGTGCCTGTCGGGAATGGCATGATGTAGTAGGGATCTGACGCAGCCGTAAGATAGGCGTCCGGCTCGATTGTGTACCCCTCGGGCACCGGCGTCGTGGGAATACTGTTGTTGCTGAAGCTCACCTGCGACCGTGCGCCATAGGTCATGATGAACGTGCCAACAGTGTTTGGCGCACTGCTTCCTGAAAGTGGCGCAATCGCTGTGCACGACCCGTAGCTTGTAGCCGGAACCGTGCAGCTCCCGTTGTAGAGCGTTGCATAGACTTGCGCACTGCCGGGACCATACTCACTGTTGTCGTAGGTCAGTGAAAGCTGAAGATTGAGGGTGATCGAAGCTCCAGGAGCAAGCGAGAACGAGCTGGATGGTGTGCCGCATGAGGTTGCGAAACCGCTGAAGTACACGAACAGCTGGCCGTTGAAGATCGTTGGCATCTGGCACCAATCGCCCGCCCTGTCTTGGTAGGCGACTGTCCCATCGCCAGCTTCAAATCCGTTCGAGTTAGCGATCTGAATTTGAAGGTAGTTGGAACTCCAACTCTGACTCGTCGAGGGGTTAGTAATGGTGACCGACATCGGGCTCGGGGTCGGCGACGACAGCTCAACCGTCGTGGGCAGGTTCAGCGCGACCGACGGCAGCGCCTGGATGGTAAATGGCACCGCTGGCGAGGTGCTGCCGGTGTAGTTGAAGTCACCGGAGTAGACCGCCGTCAGCTGGTTGGTCTGGCTCGGCAATGTCGTTGTCGTAAAGGTGGCACCTCCGTTGCTGACCGGTACAGTGCCGATCACGTTTCCGTTAGCCACGAAGTTCACGTTGCCCGTCGCATTGGTGGCCATGCTCCCGCCCGAGCTGATCGTGTCGTTCAGCGTGATCGACGTTCCCGTGAGCTGGGGGCTGGTGGGGCTTACCGACAGCACGTTCGTGGTGGTCTTGCCCGGTGGTGGTGGGATGGGAAGACCGGTGCCTTGGAGGTTGAGAGTGATGTTGTTGTTGGTGCTCCCCGCCACCCCGTCTGGCGGCACGCCGCTATTGAGCGCCTGCTCGGCTAGACCACAGTTGCCTCCTGGCGCACTGGTGAAATCGGGGATGTTGTAGTTGGAAGCCGACAGCGCCACGTCGCCGGTGTTGGTGTTGTAGGGAGCAGTCGACTGGAAGGTCGTGTTGACCGGAGTTGACAAACACAGCTCGCCAGCGGCGATGGAGGGTGATGTGATTTCAAGCAAATACGAGAGGGTGTCATTAAGGATGATATTGCCGTTGGAGTCGATCGAACCGGTGGCGGTGCCGGGATTGACCTCTTCCATGGTGTAGTCCGTACAACCTCCGGCTGCTGCACTACAGACGTTCTGTTCCGGCAGGGTGAGCGTGGCATCGCTAATCACCCCGGTCAGGGGCGCCACGGTGCCGGTCAGGGTGGTGGTCGTCTGGGCAGGAAAACCATTGGGAGACGAACTGGAAAGCACCGTCCAGCTACCCGAGGTCATGTTGAGGGAAAACGGCTCTGTGCCGCCGTTTCCGGCATAGAGCGTGAGCTGCCCCGAGGTAGCCATGTCGGCTGGGCTGGCCGAGTCGCTGACGGTGACGGCAAACGTGGCCGTGGCGTCCGTCGTGGGTGTGCCTGACAGCACACCGGTCGACGAAGTTCAGGCTTAGCCAGCTAGGCAAGGTGGAGCCCGAGGCAACGCTCCAGGTGTAGCTCCCGGTGCCACCGGTTGCAGCCAGGGTGGTGCTGTAGGGGGTGTTCAGCGGGGCCAAGGGCAGTGGCGAGGTCGTGGTCACTGATAGCGGGGTGGCCGCACTAGCGGCACCCACCCCAATCCCAGCCACCGATCCGGCGACCACTCCTATGACCAGGAGCGTTGCCGCTACGGCCGCGAAAAACCGGCGGGCAATGCCGCCGGTAAAGTGAGAATTACGTGACTCTGCGTGGGAAAAACTTAGGGAGTTACTCCCCCACCCCCCCGCGAGAACTTTCCCAGATTGAGAATTCTCAAGCTGAGCATCGCGGGTTACTGCTGTGTTGCGACGTCCCCGGAACATGTACATCCCCCTGCTTTCGCTTGGTTGATGAAAAACTGGTGTTTCGTGCTGTCTCGATCAGATGGTACACACTCTTCGTTTCCCAAACTGGTCGCGATGGCATCTAACTCCAGGTACTTCGAGTTGTCAAGCACACACGCACGATTTCTTTTTTGGCGGAACCGGGGTTCTGGAGGAGCTGAGGTGAGTTAGAGCCGGGTCGCCATACCCGAACGATCGACGCAGAAGACCAGGTCGTCGGCTCCTCTCTCTTCCGGTGGCCCTGGTGGATCTCCCGCGGACCTACATCAAAGATCAGGGCGTGAAGCGCGAGTGGTCTGGTGTTTCCAGACGCCACAGGTGGCCTCGTACTCCACGATGCCCTTCCCGCAGGACACAAATCGGACACAGGAGTACGGAAAACAGGAGTATGGGCCGGTAGAGATCGGTACCTCATTTTTCGAGTTAGATGGCACTTTTCTGGCCATTCGAGCAGGTCACAAAATGGCCATTCCAGGATCCCGCCTACAGGTGTCCGTGGCCAGGAGGAAGTCCCCGATAAGGCCATCTGAGGTCCCCACTGGTGGCCACGAAAGTCCCCGCTTTTGGCCATGAGAAGTCCCCACCCCTCACTGAAGCATCCACGGCCGTCGCCTCGAATCCCCCGAGGCCGTGAAGGCATGGCTGGCTGATCTGGCCGCCCGGCGCCTCGCCGCCGGCGCCGATGCCAACGCCTGACGGCCCTCCTCACGGCCTACCCCACCTGATCGAGGCCTTGGACCGCCACGGGTCGAGTACCTGGAGAAGACGATCTCCTATTCGAACTTCTCTGAGCTGCGGGAACGGATCAGTGCGCTTGGTCCATGTCGGCGCAGCCGGTGATCAGACCCGGATCACCTCGACGCCGGGGATGGCCTCATAGTCATTGTCTTGGGTGACCACCGGAATCTGCTCGACGATCGCGGTGGCAGCCACTAGCGCGTCCAAGATCGGGACCCGGCGGCCAGCGGTACGCAGGGCGGCGGCGATCCGGGCGAACTGGCGCGCCACCTCGACATCTACCGGCAGCGGATTCCACGTCGACTCCACGGCCGAAAGCGTTGCCACTCGCGCCGACCGATCATCGTCGTCGGCCATGAGGACGCCAACTGTCAGTTCGGCCAGCGTCACCACCGACACTTCCGTTTCGGTGACCCCATCCATCTCGCCGAGAGGTCGCCCTGACTCCGTGGCGACGAAGAACGAGGTGTCGAGCAGGGCCCTCATAGGTCGTCGGTCGTGTCAGCCAGCAGGACCCGCACATCCTTGAGGAGGCCGCGGTCAGCGGCGTGGCGGGAAGCTACAGCGAGCGCCTCGGCCGCGGACACAGCCCGGCGGCGGCGGAGTGGCACGATCTCAGCTACGGGGCGCCGGTCGACCGTTACGGTCAATCGTTCGCCGCCTTCGACCCGACGAAGCACTTCGCTGACTGTGTTTCGCAGGTCGCGGACGGATATGGAACTCCCCATAGAATTACTGTAGCACATATGTACACATGTGCCTCGGTGGGTAGTGGGCTAGTTTGACCTGGAGAAACGGTTCAGCTGCGGGTCAGTGACCCTCACGAACAACAGACGGCTGATGTCTTGCGACCAGCACGCATGCAGCACGTCCCCGCTGCGACTACCAGTGCGGTCAGATTGGTCGGACCGCACGCTGCGTAACTGGTCAGAAGATCAAGGCTGGCGCAATGACGATGAGGACCACGACTACTGCCCCGCACATACAGAAGTGACGGTAGTCGGCCTCAGTTAGGTAGCCCCTCAAGTGCGTATGGATTCAGAATGGCGGAGCCCCAGAGGTCGTTACGCTCGACTCTGGTCAGGCGGGCTGCGTCCGCGGCCTCGTCGTATTCGGTGTTGATGACCTCAAGCTGGCTGTCGATGATCTCCTTAGCCTCGGTAGTGCTTAGAAGATAGGTCTCGGCGTACGGGATGCAACCGGCGAGCTGACTCATCTGATAGCCATCACGACCGATGGCCAATGCCTGGCGTGCCTCACCGCCCGACCGCACTATCGGGGTCAAGTCGTAGGCTGGCGTCAACTCCAGCATGTTGCCATCCCAAAAGGCTGCGTGATTTCGCGCGTGGTCGTCGGTGTTGCCTATGCAGATGTTGAAGACTACGCGTGAGAATAGCTCTCGCAACGTCGCCTTGGCATTGACAAAGCGCGCTCGGATCGCGTCCGCAAAGTCGTAATAGCTGGCGTAACGACCGTTCATCTCATCCAGCTCGAGAATGGTCAGCGCCGAGACCATCCCCCTACGTTCAGCAGACGTGGCGGTCCGATCGAACCGCTCTACGACGAGGACATCGCGCCCGCGGCACTCGACCACTTCGGTGTTGGCAACCGTGAGGTCCGCGCGTTTCGCCAAATCCATGGCAAGGCCTTCTGCCTTGACGACCGGATAGTGGTCGTCAACCGACGAGAACTTCGCGATGAGCTGCCGCCCGCCGTCGGTCAAAGGCGCCTTCGGCCGGGCTCCACCCAGCGACGAGCCTCCGAGGAGTGCCTGGTCGAGCTCAGGTGACAGGGATTCGCCGGCATCAAAACGCTCGGCCGCGGTCAACAACTCCTCGAGAGTTCCGCCTGACGCCCTCATCACGTATTCCTCCGGACTCGCTTGAAAATCCAGGGCCCCGGTGCGGTTGGAGGTTGACTCGAGCAGGTACGTGAGCAGCCCCAGATCCGCGGGATCGTCCTCTCGGCGTGCACGACCCAACAAACGGTGCATCAGGATACGCTGACCCCAGGAATCCGGGGCGGCGTCCTGGATGACTCCAGCAACCCGCAGACCGCCCGGTGGGCGCTGACGACCCGGCTGGAGCGGTAGCTCGGGCAGGTACAGGGGAATGGCGTCGGGGCGTTCCAGGTAACTTCGCCCGTAGGTGAACTCAAACAGTTCGCCGACGGGCTCGAGCACGCCAGCGACGACCGGGTCCGTGGTGCCTGGCAGCCAGACCCAGACGTACGCGCGGGCAGGTTCAGAAGGCATCGTGCACCTCGGCAACGGGCTCGCGGATCCGAGAGGGCAGGAGCGCCAGACGTTCGCGGCCTCTTGTCGTCAGCTCCGAGAGCTCCTCACGAGATGCGCCGAAGAGTGAGATTCCGAGCAGGGTCGCCACCTCAAAGGCAGTGCCGAGGGTGACACTGGGGTCGCCGCGTTCCACCTTGCGAAGCGTCATCACCGAAACTCCGGCCCGCTCGGCGAGGTCGGCAGCCGTCCACCGCCGGGAGCGTCGTGCCCTGGCCACCTCGAACCCGAGGACCCGTGCGGCCTCAAGAGTTGCGCGAGAATATGTGTGCGGCCGTCTCATACCTATCTCCTAGAATTGCTAATATTCTAGCACTTAACAGTTTAATTGCAAATATATCGGCAATTATTGGACCAGAGGCGACAACGCCGCATACCAATCTTATAAAAGATTTGTTCTCATTATCCTGTAATCGCACGTTACATGCTGTAATCTTCCAAAGAACATGGAATCTTAGGAGTGATTATGACCGACGAAACACTGCTCAGAGCGGTGGCTGCTGGGGCTCGGGCGTTCGCCGACGCAATCGAAGAATCCCTGCCGCCGCAGAAGATCCAGGCCGACCTCAAAGTGGCGCCGGCGCCCGGCAGTGCCCAGAGCATGCGCATCCTCCTCGAACGAGTTGCCGATGTGAACGCCAAGGGGCGAGGCGCGGCTGCCGCCGAGGTAAGCAAATTCGCCAAGGAGGCCGGAATGGACCCCCGAGGAACGGCGGGGTACTACGCCGCCGCCGGGCTGCTGGTCTTGAAGGACGACGGACGCTGGCTCACAGATGCCGGCAAGGCGCGCCTGCAGAACCTTCAGGAGGACGCCGCCTGACGGCCGACCTTGCGCCGAGCATCCCAGCATGACTCAATCGTGACTGAATATCTCGCCAAGTTCGCAGGGACTCGGTAACTTGAATTAGAGAAGTAGCAGGTCACGACCCTGCGTGCCACTCAGCGTCACGCCAGAATCGCACTTTGCAGAATCCCGCCTGCAGGCCACTCACCGTCACAACCAGGGGTAGGGGTTCCCTGGAGACGCATCCGGCGCCGGGGGGCGTGCTTCGCGCCATAATCGGTGAAGTGGAGACAGCCGGGGGAAACGACGACCTGACGCGTGACGTCTCTCGGAGGGTGTCGGACGCAGAGCAATTGCCGAGATCTCCCGAAGACGTCGCCAGAGCTTTTTTCCGTGACGGCATGGTCGTCGTCTACGACGAGCCCAAGCAGCCTCGCATGCGAAGGCACAGGTGGCTCATCGGTGGTGTCGTCGTTGTCCTGGTCATCGCGGTGTCGTCGATCGTCGTCGCAACTCGATCAAGTCGGGGAACAGCAGCGACGCACGGAGCTGACACACGGGTGCACCACCCACCAACGGCCTCGGCGAACGGATCGACGTCGTCGACCACCACGACGACAGCGGTGCCACCGACCAACAGCGAGGTGACGGTAGAGGTCCTGAACGCCGCCAGCGAGAACGGCGTGGCCGGTAGTACCGCCACTGCTCTCGGGCAGGACGGGTTCGCCATCAGCAGCGTCGGCAATGCGCCGAGCAAGATCGCTGCGGGAGATCCCTCGGAGATCTTCTACGGACCAGCCGGACAGGGCGCAGCTCAGACGTTGGCTCATGTGCTCAACGGCCCGGTGAGCCTTGTCGCCAACCCCTCGCTCACCGGCAACAACGTGACGCTCTGGGTCGCCAGCGCGCAGCTGACCGTGACCACGACGACGACCTCCACGACGGACGACACCAAGCCCTCATCCTCGTCTCGGTAGCGCATCGGCCCACCGCACACGACCCGCTCACACCGTCACTCCGTGGGACCAGCCTTGCCCGCCGTAACCCTTGTGATCCCTTCCGGGCCCCTCCTTCGAGTCTCTTATCAGATCTGATAATATAGATCCATGAAGCAACGGGGCCTGAAGAAGGCCCCGACCGGCCACCAGGTCGTACACCGAGACAGACTCGAAGCCAACACCGGGCCAGGAGATCTGGATACCCCCGGTCTCGAACGGGCCGAGCTGGTTCGGGTCCTCGAATCTGCGGCCAGGCTGCAGCAGGTCGTTCCCGACGCCGTACTCGTCGGCGAGTCGGCGGCGGAGCTGTGGGCCAACCGCCGGGAGTCGTACGACCACGACCACGTGCTCGCCGATCTGGCCGAGCGTTTCGAGACGGTGCTCAACGCCATCGAGGAGACCGACGGTTGGGTGACCAACCGGGTCACCCCCGGCAAGATCATCCTCGGCGAGCTTGGCGGGATCGAGTCAGGGGTCCGCCAGCTCATCCGAAGGACCTCGCTCGAAGTCATCGAGGTCGACTTGCCGTCAGGACAGAAGCTACGCGTTCCGACTCCGGACGAGACCCTGCGGGTCAAGGGCTACCTCGTCGTTCGCCGCAACCAGACTCGGGACTACGTCGATGTCGCCGCCTTCTCCCATCGGTATGGGACCGCCCACGCCGCTGCCGTGCTCGGCCGGATCGACGACTACTACGCCGACCAACGAGGTCCCGATTCGGCCGGAGTGGCCACACAGCTCGCCCGTCAGCTGGCCGATCCCCAACCCAAGGACCGTCTCTCGGCGGCGCAGCTCACCCGCTACAAGGGACTCGACCCCCGCTGGACGGACTGGAAGAACGTGACCGACGTGTGTCGGTCTGTCGCCGTGGGGATATTGCAGTGACCACCGCGCTCACGTTCCGGAATGTGGACGCATCACCGGAGGACCCGGTAGAGACCTGGCCGTTCGAGGGGATCCTCACCGCCATCGAACGGGGGACGCTGCCCGACTGGCGTCGACTGGTGAGGGCCATTGCAGACGATCCCTGGGGACCGGTGTCCCGACAGGTGGACGAAGCCCTCCGCATCTCCCGCCCCTACGGGACAGCGGTGCTGTTAGAGACGGCAATCGCCGACGCGCGCCGTGTCGCAGCCGAGTCGGAACGTGACGAGGTGGCAGCAACCATCAAGGACCTGGTGAAGCGGTCCGGCCTGTCGCAACGGGAGTTCGCCGAACGGATCGGTACGTCGGCATCCCGTCTGTCCACGTACTTGTCAGGAAGGGTCACGCCCTCAGCGACGCTCATGGTCCGGATGCGACGAACCGCCGGATGAACGGAAGGGAGTGGGAGCCGGGTCCAAAGACCCGAATCATCGGCTCAGAAAGCAGATCAGCCAAAGAGCCCGGCATCGCTCTCCGCTGGACTTCTTAGCTCGCTTCGGTGAGAATTCCGTCTTCGATCTCGAAACGGCGGTCCGCTTGACGGGCCACCCGTTCGTCGTGGGTCACCACGAGCACCGTGGCTTGCTGTTTCGTCGCTGTTGCACGCAGAAGCTCCACGATCTTCTGACCGGTGCCGCGATCGAGGCTTCCGGTTGGTTCGTCAGCCAGGATCAGTGGCGGCTGCGCTGCGAACGCTCGGGCGATCGCCACACGCTGCTGCTCTCCACCGGAAAGGCGACTCGGTCGCCGCGACGACTTGTCCGCGTTGAGCCCGACCATGGCGAGCATCTCTGCTGCCCGGTTATCACGGTCATCGCGAGGCCAGTTGGAGAACTCCAACGCCAGCTTCACGTTCTCCATGGCGGTCAGGTTCGGGATCAAATTGAACTGTTGGAAGATGAACCCGACCTGACGGGCACGGAACTCAGTCCGGCCTTGCGCGTTCAGGTTTGCCAACTCGGTGCCGTCGATCTCGATGCTCCCACTGTCCGGCGCGTCGAGCAGACCGAGCAACGACAAGAGCGTCGACTTTCCACTCCCGCTAGGGCCGATGATCGCCACCATCTCCCCACTGTTGGCAACAAAGGAGACGCCGTTCACAGCATGCACCTCTCCGGCGTGGGTTGTGAAGAACTTCTTCAGGTTTTGGACTGTCAGCACTACTCGCTCCTTAAGACTTCAGCAGGCCGGATACGAACGATGGTGGCAACGGCAACGGTGCTCCCGATAACAGCCACCAGTAGTGCAGCGACGAAGCAGAAGACCAGAGTCGACCAGCTCGCTGCTGCGTGTACCTGGGTCAACGTGTTGTGGATGGCAGTGCCGGTAAAGCGGAACCTCCCCGACGACCCTCCCCCCGCGCCTCCGAAACCGCCGCCGCCGGGGCCACCACGGAACCCTTCTGGCCCACCACCCGGGAAGCCGCTCGCCGACGGGTTCGAGTTCGATGACGATGAGACGAGCGCAGAGGTGATCGGGCTGCCCAGGAGGACACCAAGAATGAGACCAGCGATGCTGCCCAACACCGTGAAGGTGGCCGATTCGGCGATGAACTGAGCAATAACCGACCGATTCGGTGCGCCGATCGCCTTCAGCACCCCGATCTCACGTCGGCGCTCTCGAACGATCATCAACATCGAGAGCAGCAGGATGATGCCCGCACCAATCACCGCTCCGATGAGCGTATAAGTCGAGATGGTCTCGACCGAGTTCAGCGGCGCCAGCGCGTTCTCCGTGGTTTGCTGCGTCGACGTGACGTCGGCTGCCGAACCAAGCTTGGCGGAGATCTCGCTACTCACCTTGCCCACGTTGTTGACGGAGTTCACGACCACCGTGGCACTGGTGACCTGTCCAGGGGCGCTCGCCAGTTTCTGGACCGTGGCGATCGGCATAAGCACACCACCGTTGGCGAAGGTGGAGCCCGCGTTATAGATACCGATCACGTTGATGGTGGTGTTCCACGCCGTGAACGTCGAACCCACCGAGAGCTTGTTCGCCGAGGCGAGCGATGTCCCGACAATGGCAACGTTGCTGGTCGAGGTAGGAGCGAACGACGATCCCGAGACCAACTTCTCGGTCCCCCCACCGTTGGCGCCTCCAGTCAGGGCATCACCTGGGCTGTTGGTGCCGGTGAGCTGGACTGGCAAAGTGAAAGTCCCATTGTCCGAACCTCCGTCAAAGCCGCCACTGCCGCCGCCACTGCCGCCGCCGAACTGCCGACCGAGCGAACCTGGAGTGATCGCTGAGACGAGAGATGTTTCGCTGGTACTGAGACGCTCGCTCAGCGACGTCTTCACAAAGGTGACATCCGGGATCTTGGCGATGGTGGCCATCTGGGTCTCAGTGAGTGGCGTGCCACCCCCTTGACCACCGAAGAAGCCTTTCGGGGACACACTGACGGTATTCCCCGTCGAGGCGCGGACGGAGTTGATCTTCTTCGTCACCGCATCACGTGCGATCAGCATCGAGATCGAGAGCGCAATGGCAACAGCCAGAATCGCGATCACACCGATGGAGCGGACGGCGTTGCGAAAAGCATTCTTCACGCCTCGGCGCAGTACGTTCACAGCAATCCTCTCACTGTCAGTTATGGGGCCACTGTCGACCACAAGGCCCGGTGAACTGTAGTGACAAGATCGTGAGATCCTCCAAAGAAACAGATAAGGAAAACATAAGGATCTCTCAGCCAGATCCGTCGAGAATTCTGGCTCGTGAGACTACGAAATTCCCAGTCAGATCGCTGCCGACATCGACCGCGTCTGCCGAACACTTTTCCGCCTACAGGGCGACTCCCCGTCGCCACCAGAGAATTCGCCGCTGGCCCGCCGCCCGTCCGAAAGATAGGAGCCCCGGCCCGGAAAGTGACGGGGATCTCTCAACGGGCCGGGGGTATGGATAACCTTAGTTGCTATCAGGGCCCCATGTGAAGACTTTTTCCCGAATAAGGCAGATACCCTGGCTACCCGCCAAGCGTCCGGCAGCCAAGATGGCCGGTCTCGATACCCCCAGGCCGTGACGGTCGATACGGTAGGGGTCCCGGCGCCCAGATGAGCGGTCCCCCGGTCCACCCGGTCTCCCCACCGAGCCCCTAGCGTCGGTCCATCGACCCGACTGGAGAACCCATGCCAGAGCACGACCTTCGTATCCTCATCTGCTACGACGGCTCAGAGCACGCCAAGCATGCCATCACGAGCGCTGCCCAGCTGTTCCCGGGAGCGACGACCACCGTGCTGAACATCACGGAGTCGCTGACCTACGTGCTGCAGCGGTATCCAGCACCCGAGTCCTATGCCGTCGGCATCCCCTTTGACACCATCGACGAGCATGCCGCCGAAATGAGCAACGCGGTCGCCAATGACGGTGCTGCGCTGGCCACCGAGGTGGGGCTACGAGTCGAGGCGCAGGCCCGGGTGTCCGATGTCTGCGCCTGGCAGGCGGCGCTCGATTTCGCCGACGAGATCAAGGCCGATGTCGTCATTACCGGCGAGCGGGGCTTGTCGGGGGTCCGTGGACTGGTACGCGGCAGCTTTTCCCACCACATCCTGCAACACAGCAGCCGGCCGGTGCTGATCATCCCCGATCCCGCGCTCTCTCACTCACGGCGTCACGCCGTGTCCGACACCGAGTAGGCGGTTCAGCGACCCGGCGCTCCGCCGTCGAGAAGGGCGAGGAACCCCTGGGCGGCCGGAGCCTGCGGGCCGGGTCGGCATGCCACCACGATCTGACGTCGTACCGCTGGTCGAGGCTCGGCGATCACCGCACCCAGATGCTCGGCCACGATCGCCATGGACTCAGGTACCAATGCCGCGCCCGCTCCGCCCAGGACGAGTGGGAGGATCGCCTCTCGCTGCGCGGTGACCACCGCCACCATCGGGGTGACACCGGCGGTGGCAAATCCCTCTTCGAGAAGCCGGCGGCTCGACGTCCCGAGCGGCGTGGCAACCATAGGGGTATCGGCCAGATCTCGAAGGTGGAGTGGTCCCGCTGGTCGAGGCGAGCCCGGCGGTCGAATGACCAGGAGCCGCTGCACCTCGAGCTGGTAGGTGACCAGGTCGTCCGGGAGAGCGACGTGCTCGCAGATCCCCAGCTCGCTCTGGCCGGTCCGGAGCAACGCCACCAGCTCAGCCGTGTCTTCCGGTGCCGACAGGTCCACCACCACGTCGGGATGCATCCGGCGGAACCGACCGATCAGGTCGGCCAACGGGTGCGCCGCCAGGGTCGGCAGGCTGGCCAGACTCAGGGTGCCTCCCCGAAGGCCAACCACCGCCTGGACGGCCGCCTTTCCGGTCTCCACGTCGCGCAGCGCCTGACGCGCCGGTCCGACCAACACCTCCCCGGCGGCGGTCAGCCGGACCGTCCGACCGAGCCGTTGGAACAGCTCGGTGCCCAGCTCGTGCTCGAGCTCCTTGATAGCCAGGGACAGCGCTGGCTGGGACACGAAGACGGCCCTCGCCGCTGCGGTGAAGCCACCGTGGTCGACGACGGCCAGAAAGTAGGTGAGTCGCCGAAGATTCATTTGTATATCTTATGGCTTTTGTCAATAACAAGTCTTTGACTTGTGGATCGCTTGCCCACCACCATGGGCGTATGGGCATGCTCTCCGGCAACCTCGACATCGAGGTGCCCGGGGGTTGGCAGCGGCTCCTGACAGAGCCCCGACGACCATCTCGGATCCGAGAGCGACCCAATGCCTGGCGGTATGCGGTGGCTGCCGTCTGTATCGGAGCCTTCATGGGTCAGCTCGACGCCAGCATCGTGACGCTTGCCCTTCCCACACTGCAGCGCGAGTTCCACACCAGCCTGGCCGCAGTGACCTGGGTGGGCCTGAGCTACCTCCTCGTACTGGTGGCCACGGTGACGGCTGTGGGGCGGTTCGCCGACATGGTCGGGCACAAGCTCCTCTACCTCTACGGCTTCGCCGTCTTCGTCATCGGTTCAGCGTTGTGTGGTCTGGCTCCGAGCCTCATTGCCCTGAACGGATTCAGGGTTCTCCAGGGGTTGGGTGCGGCCATGCTCCAGGCCAACAGCGTGGCCATCATCTACCTGGCCGCGCCGCGCAAGACACTCGGAAGAGCGATCGGCATCCAGGGTGCGGCCCAGGCCCTCGGCCTGGCGCTCGGCCCGAGCCTCGGCGGACTGCTGCTCGCCGGCGGCGGCTGGCGACTGATCTTCTTCATCAACGTCCCCGTGGGTATCGTCGGAATCGTGGCCGGGCTGCTGTTCATCCCTCGGAGCCGTCACCTCCAACGGCGGGTGACGTTCGACTGGATCGGCTTCGCTCTCTTCGTCTCTGCCACCATTGCTCTCCTCACTGCCATATCACTGGGTGACCGGGTGGGCTGGAGCTCACCCCAGATCGTCGGGATGTTGCTCGGGACGGCTGTCCTCGGATGGGCGTTCGTTAAACAAGAGCGACGCGCCCGTGCCCCGATGCTCGATCTATCGCTCTTCGCCCGCAGGACGTTCTCAGTCGGTATCACCACCGGCTTGCTGTCCTACCTCGTGCTCTTCGGCACCCTCTTCGTCGTTCCCTTCGCGCTGGAGCGAGGTCGGCATCTCGGCTCGGCCCAGGCAGGCCTGGAGCTCACCGTGATGCCCGTCGCCCTCGGCGTGGTCGCACCGCTCGCCGGTCATGCTGTCAGCCGCTTTGGCGTACGCCCGTTCACGGTGGGAGGTATGACATTGGTAGCTGCCATGCTGGCGTTATTGGGTGTCACCCAACCGAGCCAGGGTCTCTTCATCGCCGAGCTTGCACTTGTCGGCGTCGGTCTCGGACTGTTCACCCCGTCCAACAACACCGCCATCATGAGTGCAGCACCCAGGGAGTCCCCAGGAACGGCATCGGGCGTGCTCAACATGACCAGAGGTATGGGCACGGCCATGGGGTTGGCGTTCACCGGTCTGGTCTTCGGGTTGGCCGGTGGCAACACCTTCTCGGAGACCTCAGTCGATGACGGGTTCCGTGCCGCACTGTTGTTTCTGGCCTCACTGGCCGGGGTGGCTGCGGTGCTGGCCGGGGTGGCTGCGGTGCTGGCCGGGGTAGGAGGCCGGCACAGCGGTAAAGGTTCGGCGGTAGAGACCAGGGTGAACCAGAGAGCGGTCCGACAGCCATAGGAGTCAGGGAGCCGTAGGAGCCAGGGAGCCGTCGGTCCCCGCCGGACCCGCTTCTGGGTTCATGGACCAGGATTAATGGACCAGGATGCGCCCACACTGGTCACAGGTGGCGACCTGGTCGACAGAAAGGTGGCGGATACGTTCCACCTCCACCGATGGCATCGCCAGATGACAGCCTCCGCAGTGGTCCCCGACCAACCGGGCGGCTCCCACGCCCCCGAGCCTGACCCGTAGTGTTTCGTACCGCTCGGTCAGATCGTCTGGCAACGACCGGGCCAACACATCCCGATCGGCCGACGCCCGTTCGATCTCGGCATCGATGCTGGCATCGATCTCGACGATGGCCAGCTGGAGCTGTTCTTCCTCTGCCGTCAGGGTCTCGATGCCGTTCGTGTGCTCGGCCAGAGCAACATCCAGAGGATCCTCTTCCTCGAGGAGCTCGATCTCTTGTTCCTCCAGTTCGGACTGCCGCTCGGCCAAGTGATGCACTTCGACGTCCATGGCCTGGAGATCACGAGAGGCCGAGACCTCACCGGTGAGCATGCGTTGCTCGATCTCGTGGCGTCGCTTCGCCGATGTGGCGATCTGATCCTCGATGGATCGTTGGCGGCCAGCGAGATCTCCCACCCGGTCCTGCAGCTCCCTGACCGAAGCAGCGAGAACGGCGTGTCGCTCGCGTACGTCAACAAGCGAGGCACGTTGCGGAAGGGTGGCCTTACGATGGCGAAGCTGGTCGATGGTGGTGTCGTGCTCCTGAACCAAGATCAGGGTGTCGAACGGCTCGGCCATGTGAATCCTCTCAGTCTGTCTGCTCAATCTCTCTACCGGAAACGATCCGACTCACCGGGACGACCGGGCATCTCGACAAGAGTACGAGCCCTCCGGAGCGCGCCCTGGAGCGAGTCGTCGGCAGTCGCTGCTGCATCGTCCCAGGAAAACCAGTCGATCTCCTGGCTCTCGTTGTGAGGAGGTGACGGGTCGGTGTCCGGAGCCACGATCAGGTAACGCACGTCGAGGTGGGTGTGGCCCCTGGCCGCGTCGTGCACGTCCAGGTGGATCACGATAGGACCGGCCGGCGGATGATCCACCAGGAGTCCGGTCTCTTCCCGGCACTCCCGGACCGCAGCTTGCTCCGGACGTTCACCGGGCTCGATATGGCCACCCGGCTGCATCCATCGATGTAGGCGCCGGTGTTTCAGGAGTATCACTCCCCGGGAACCGACCACCACACCCGAACCGGTGACATGGACGGGCCCGGCAGCCTCGTCGAACGGGTGGCGCAAGCGATTGAGCTCGACCAAGATGGTCTGCTTGGCCTCGGCCTCCCGATCGTCGGTGGGAATATGGAACTCGACGGCAGTTCGGAAGCTGTCGACGGGATCATGCATGCCTCCGCCGGTATCCCTCATGCTGTGTCCGGCGTCGTCTGCACACAGCACGACGGAAGGCCGGACATCGCTGATGGTCCGGATCAGCTGACCCGGGTCAGGCGGACTTACGGCGTTGCCGATGGATCCGCCGACGCTCCCGCTCGGTGGCTCCGCCCCAGATGCCTTCTCGCTCCCGATTCGCCAATGCGTGCTCCAGGCATGCCTCACGTACTGCGCACTGGTCGCAGACGGCCTTCGCTGCGCCGGCCTCCTCTTCGGAGGCCGGATAGAACACGTCTGGGTCGATGCCCCGGCAGGCTGCGTGCTTACGCCAGGTGGCACTCATGGGAACTTCACTTCCTAGCTACGACTGGGGATAAGGGTCAGGCCGCCAGGGTTCATCTCAATGACCTGGGAGAATGCGGTCGCTCAGCGAAAAGTGGCGGAACAACCAGTATGGACCACCGATCGGGGCGATGTCCATAGTTGGGCCGTCACGCCTTATCATCGCCTCGTGCTCTCAGCAGGCGCCGTGAAGAGCCGAGTGCCCGAGGAGGCCACGAAGCCATGAATGCCGGCTACTCCCCCTACGACCTGGACCTTCTTCGTAACGAGTTCGGTACCAGCACCAAACTGTGGACCGGCCAGGGGCTCCACCGGGTCGAAGCGGACCGGTGGATCGCTCTCAGCCACATCCCTGCGGTCGAGCATAACGTCATCGTCTGCCACGGTCCGCACCGCTCGGGCGTGGTAGCCCAAAGCCTCGAGGACATCCGGCAGGCAAAGGTGCCGGGCATCATCATGCTGGCCGGACGGGCCCTGGAGTCGGCGCAGGTCATGGTGGACGCCGGGTGGACCTGCATCGGCGAGGGGACTTTCATGGCTCTGGCCGAGCTGCCCACCACGCCGGACCCCGAGGTACGTCGAATGGGCCCCGACGACCTCCCCACCGTGCACGCCATACTGGCCGAGTCCTTCAGGCAACCTCTGGAGGTGTCCTCTCTGACCGTTCCTGTGGAAGCACTGGCACTGCCGGAAGTCGAGGGGTGGCTGCTCGACGCTGAAGGAGGCATCCGCTCGGTGACCGCAGCGGTACAGGTGGACAACGGGGTGTCCATCTGGTCCATGGCCACACCGCTGTCCGATCAGCACCGAGGATACGGCCGACGGTTGCTCATCACCGTGTTGGCCCGAGCCGGCGAGAATGGGTGCGACCACTCGACCCTGCTGGCCTCCACTGCCGGCGAGCCCCTGTACCGGTCGCTGGGCTACGAGGTTCTCGAACACTGGCAGAAGTGGTCCCGACCTCGCTGGGTGCTGGGACAGTCCTGACCACTGCCGCGTCACAACGGCCGGCGCGGCACCGCTACGACCGTACAGCCAGCGCCTGGTCGATGTCGTCGATGAGATCGTCTATGTGCTCGATCCCTACCGAGAGCCGGATCATGTCGGGCGTCACCCCCACCGCTGCCTGCTCCTCCGGCGTCAACTGCCGATGGGTGGTCGAGGCCGGGTGGGCCACCAGTGACTTCACGTCGCCCAGGTTCACCAGCCGTTTGAACAGCTCCACCTTGTCGAAGAAGCGAATGGCGGCATCGTAACCACCGGTCGGTCCAAAGGTGAGGATCGACGGGCACCGGCCGTGCAGGTACCGCTCGACGAGCTGGTGCGATGGGTGATCGTCGAATCCGGCGTAGTTGACCCAGGCCACCCGGGTGTCTCTGGCCAGGTACTCGGCCACTGCCCGGGCATTGGCAGCGTGACGTTCCAGTCGAACGCTCAGGGTCTCCAGTCCCTGCAGGATCAGGAACGCGTTCACGGGGGCAAGAGCAGGACCGCGATTGCGGAGCCCGACCGTCCGGCAACGTACGGCGTAGGGGGCCTCGGGGAAGTCCGATGTGTACACCACCCCGTGGAATGCCAGCTCGGGCTGGGTCAGCATCGGGAACCGTTCAGGGTGGTCCGCCCACGGGAACCGACCACCATCGATGATGATCCCGCCCAACGTGGTCCCGTGACCCCCGATGAACTTCGTCAGGGAGTGGATCACCACGTCGGCACCGTGCTCGATGGGCTTGAGCAGCATCGGTGTCGCCACTGTGTTGTCCACGATGAGGGGCACGCCGTGGGCGTGGGCAACGGCGCTGACCGCCTCGATGTCCACGATGTTGCCGGCAGGGTTACCGATGCTCTCGCAGAAGACGGCTCTGGTGTCGTCGTCGATCAGGGGCCCGATCGAGGTGGCCTGATCATCAGGTGCGAACCGCACCTCGATCCCTTCCTCCGCCAGTCCGTGGGCGAACAAGGTGTACGTGGCGCCGTACAGCTGGGGAGCACTCACGATGTTGGTGCCCACCGTGGCCACGTTCCGCACCGACAGGTGGACGGCTGCCATGCCCGAGCTCACGGTGAGGGCGCCGGACCCGCCCTCGAGAGCGGCCATACGTTTCTCCAGCACCTCGTTGGTGGGGTTGACCACTCGGTTGTAGTGGTACCCGGGTATCTCCAGATCGAAAACGGCACCAGCATGGTCAGCGCTCTCGAACTCGTGGGCCACGGTTTGGTAGATGGGCACGGCGACGGCGTGGGTCGCATCACCCGCATACCCACCGTGGATGGCTGTGGTCTCGTCACGCACTGACGTATCCTCGCACGCGGAGGTACAAAGAGGCCCAGATGAACGTCTTCCTGGTCCGTCCAGCCTCTCCGCGGGCGTCTCAGCTCGCCCGCGCGCTCACCCGAAGCTGCTTCCGGTGCTGCACCTCGTCCAACCAGTTGCCCGCCAGCCGCTCCATCGGGCGATGCCAGTCTGTAGCGATGCCGGCAGACACCGCCTCGAAGGGGAACCGTTCCATGAGCGCCAGAGTGGGAGCGCCGGCAGTGGCTTCCCGTTTGAACTCCTGGAGTAGCTCCACCGCTTCCAGCGCCAGATAGCCGACCGGGATCCGTGGGTAGGTGGTCGACTGCCGCCCGAGATAGCGACGCACATCCCGTCGGTACTCCCGGAGCAGTGTGGCGGACGAATACTCGGGATGGCCCTGGGAGAGCACGAAGAGACACCCGCGATCCCTCTGGGCCACGGTCCAACCGACCTTGGCCGACGACAGCAACACCGTGTAGCCGTGCTTCTCGATGACGTGAGCCGGCACGTCGTGGAGTCGTGAGTGCGGGAACCCGACCGTACCCACGTTGCGCATCAACGGGTGCGCGCTGTTCACCGTCTGCGGGTATACACCGCTGTACTTGCTTCGAAGGCGTGTGCGGGTCATGCCGTCGAGCCCGAGGAGGGCAGCGTGAGCTGCCAGACACGACAGCAACGCCGACCGCACTGATACCTCAGCCCATTGGAGAAGACCGTCGAGGTGCTCCCAGTACGGCTCGTCTCGCAGATCGGGGCAGAGCGGCTCGGTGCCCGTCACGATCAGAGCGTCAGGCGGGCGGGCGTAGAGAGCATGAAGTGGTTCGTACCCTCCCGAGATCAGACGACGAGTGAACGTGCTGCGGGAAACGCCGGGCATCGTGTACCGGCGAAGGTTGACGTTGCGGGTGCCTGATCCGGCATGGAGGAAACGGACGAACTGCCGCTCGGTCGTCTCGAAGGCAGCGTCGGGCATGATGTTTACCAAAGCCACCTCGATCGACGCGATACCGCCGTCGCCATCGTCATCTCGGCGTGAGCGCCAGAGACTGCGTGCTGGGGGTATCACGGTGACAGTCATGCCACGCCCCTATGCGACCGCTTGTCGTGGACGTAGCTGACATCCACGGCGTTGTACACCTGACGGTTGATATGGAGTACCCCGTCATAGTCCGGCGCGGAGCCCACCAACGAGAAGATGTAGGAACGCGTCCCGTCATCGCTGTTGATCGGCTTGTCCGGACTGGCGTGGGTGCTCACAGAGGTCACGCCAGGAAGAGAGCCGACCTGACTGAGACCGGTGATGGACAGCAATCGGGATGCCGAGACCGGCGGCTGATAGAACAGACGGAAACCCACCTTGTCGCAGTGGACCGGTCCGTCCACCTCGATGTGCTCTCCCAGGGCCAGTCGGAGGGCCAGTCCCAACAGGTCGACATCGCTGCAGAGTCCCAGCATGTCGGGGACGCCGCCGCCCAGCCTGCCGTTGACCTCGATGACCCGGGGACCGTCGGGAGTCAACTTGATCTCGGTGTGCACGCAGCCGGTCCGCACCTCGAGCGCCTCCAGCGCGGCGGTAGCCATGGCCAAGACGGCAGCGGCGTCGCTACCCAGATCGGCAGGAATGAAGAAGCCGGTTTCCCGGAACGGCTCCGCCGGATGCAGCCGCCCGGTGGTGGCCACGTGGCTGATGCGCCCATCGGAGACCAGGCTCTCCACAGAGACGTAGTCGGCAAACGGCTGGCGCAAGGCGGTGTCCGTGCTGGGGAGGTACTCCTCGACGATCATGGCCTCGTCGTCGTTGCCCTGTTCGGCAAGCCGGGCGAGTAGCGCCGTCAGCTCCACGGCGTCATTGACCCGAAACGTGTGCCAACTGCCCGATGCCTGACGAGGCTTCACGATGGCCGGATAACTCACCTCACCGGCCACGATCTGGACCCGATCCTGATCCTGCCGGGAGGGGAGATCCCAATACCGGGGGACGGGCAGACCACCGACTCGGAGCGCTTCACGCTGGTACAGCTTGTCGGCCAGTCGTTGAGCCACTATCGGCCGGTGGAACGGCAGGTCGAGGGCTTCAGCCAGTAGGGAAAGGGAGATCAGGTCGTCGTCACGAAATGCGAGGATGCCATCGGGACGGTAGGCCCTGACCGCTCGGGCCGCCTCGTCAGGGGCCATCTGCCCGATATCAAGCATGGTGCCGAAACGCTTCAGCAGCTTTCCCACCGCCACGATCTCCGGATCGCGCCCGTCGACCAGCCATAAGAGGTCGCACTGGTCCGCAGCTGCAGCGGCTAGCTGGATGGGTGGGATCGACCGGTAACCGTGAGCCACGGCGAGCAGCGGTCGCTTCCGAGTCGGTGGTGAGTGCATCATGCCGAACGACTCACGATCTGGTCGATGCAGACGTCGGCATCGATGAAAGGGCGCACCAGGCTGTGCGGGGAGGGGATGTAGGCGGTGTGATAGCGCACCCCTTCGGCCAGGGCTCCGAAGACCCACAGTCGATCCTCTGGCTCACCCATGGCGTTGATGGGATGAAAGTCATCCGAGAGGTCGACGCTTCCCAGACTGTTCTCGTTGTGGCAGAGCTGGCGAATGCGCCCATGGCCGTAGAGGCGGGACAGGAGTGGAGACGCCGACCGATGGGTGGTCGGGTCGTCAAGGTGACCTTCGATCAACCAGTCGATACGTTCGAGATGAGGTCGGCACAGTCGTTGCGAGTGCACCACGAACCCATCACCGTCGGGCCGCACGCTGGGCGAGGGCCCGAACGGCATCCGGACCACCTCAGCGTCGATCAAAGCTAGGAGCTGCTCGGATCGATGTACCGGTGGACCAGCCGTGATCCGAGCCATCCGACCGCGGATGTTGGACTGGAAGTCGATATGTGACGGCAGCGTGAGACCACCGAACTCGACGACCGACCGTATGTCGTCCCGTAGGATGCGAAGGACCTCATACGCTGCCTTGAGCGGGCTGGCACCTCCAGGCACCAGGGCCGCATCGACATCGGTCTCCAGGAAACGGTAGACCTCGGCTTCATAGTCCTTCGGGCTCAGGAACTCCTGGCCCTCCCCGACGAACAGATGGCTGGCGGCGTCGAAACTGCCGTAACGCTCGGCATACTCGGCGACAGCTGCGCCGAAACGTCCAGATCCCCATGCCTGGGCCAGACGCTCGGTCACCGCATGAGAGGCGTCGGTGCTATCGGCCAAGAACGCCGACTGGGCGTAGAAGCGAACCTCCATCTCGGCGAAGAGCATCGGCAACAGATCCGACCGGGCGTTGACTCGTCGTCGCTGACCTGCTGCTCGAAGATCGGCAATGGCCGCCGGTGTACAGATGACTGGCTGGTAGCCACCGTTGGTACCAGCAGTGCCGATCGACTTCGCACAGTAGGGGTACCCCGAGCGGGAGAACATGACGATGGACGGCTCGGTCCCGCTCGGGTGGTAGCGAAGACGCCCGGTCTCACGGGTGAACGTCCCACCTCGTCCGGTGGTGAGCGCGGTGAGCACGTCGATCGCCACCAGGCCCATGCCCTCGATGCCGACCGTCGTCTCAACAGAAAGCGACGTGACGTACGAATCGACCGGGTATGGCCTCAACCGGTTCGGGCTGGTCCTCGAGCTCGATTGCGTGTTGGGGGTGTGACCAGTGGTGATGATCACGTCATCAACATCGAGCGAGGTGCCGTCGGCCAGGTGCAGCCGTTCATGACCGTCACCCAGCGACTCCACATCGACCGCACAGGTGGCGTAGTGGACGATGTTCAGGGTCGTTCGCGCCTCGTCCCGAAGGACCCGGTAGAACCACTCGAGGTACTCACCCATCAAGCGGCGTGGGAGGAAGTCGTGGGGGGTAATGGCCCGACCAGACGTGGTGATCTCGCACTGGTCGCCCACCCACCGATATCCCCGGGCCGTGGCCCACTCGAAGAAGCCGGAGCCGGACCGGCTCCCATCGACCTGCTCGGGGAACGGGTACATCGAATGCAGACCGCACGGCGTGTTGAGGAGGAGATAGTCCGGCTGGTCACCGGCGTAGATGCCGGATCCCGGGGTTCCTGGCTCGATGATGTGCACCGTGGTCGGAGAACCGGCGCGATCCGACGAGCGTGCCGAGTGGACCATCCGCTCCAGCACGCTCAGCCCCCATGGGCCCAGGCCAACAATCGCCGCTTCAGTCATCCTTCTCCTTCGGAAGTTCCCACCGACAACGCGTAGGCCTCATCGACGCGTGTGGTCATGAACGCCTCGGCGCTGCGGCTCGTCAGATCCGACACGTACGGGTCATCGATAACCAGCGTCGGTGTCGGTACCGGTGCTGATGCAGATGTCGATATTGATGCTGATGCCGGTGCTGGTGCCGGTGGACCGAAGCGGTCCACCAGGTGATCGGTGACCATGGTGATCACCTGCTCCCGGTGCTCGGAGTGGAGCAGGGCGTGGTCGAGGCCGGGGATCATGGTGATCCGCAGCTGGCCGGCGGCGATCAATGCCGAACGAGTCCGTTCGCTGCCTTCGAGGAGAGGGCGCATCTCGTCCTCGCCACCCACGCACAGCGCGTCCACACCGCTGGTCGTGAACTCCCCCAGCCAGCTCGAGGGTGAGCGATCCCCACCCAAGGCGTTGGCACACCGCCATGCGAGCGAGCGCAAAGACCGACGAAGCCCCGAAAAAGGGATCATGCGGTAGGCACGAACGGCAGAATTGACCGGTCGATTGATCCTGCGACGAGGATCGATCGGACCGTTCGCTGTTTCCGGCGGGACAAATCGGAATGCTGGATTGATGACACAGGCGCCTCTGAGCGAAAGGAGCAGGGCGCTCTCAAGAGCCAGGTAACCCCCGGAGCAGAGCCCGACCAAGATCACATTGCTCGGATCACCGGGTGAGAGTGCAGCGGCCACGTCGGCAACGTCGTCGAGAGCTTCCGGAGCGAAGGTCACCTGAAATGGCTGACCGTCATGGACCGGGCTGTCACCCATCCCACTCAGGTCCAATCGAACAGTGCGCAGACCGGCATCCGCCAGCCGACGAGCCATCTGCACCCACATTCGGTTGGGTCCCGCATGCCACTCCTTGCCCGTATTGACCATCAAGACCGTCGGACTCGACGCGGGTATGGGGAGTAGTGGTGAGGTCTCGATCCCGAACAGCCCGATCGGTTCGAAGCGAACGCATCGCTCCGTGAACGAATGCTGTCCCGAGCTGGCGAAGATCGTTCTACCTCCTGCCGGCTCGCTGACCTCATGCCGAGGCCCTGTCACCACGTTGCCTAGCCACGTCGTGATCGCATCGATGCTCTCGACGGGGACGCGGGCACGACCGGGCTCCACATCGATCAGCTCGGCTTGGTCCGGAGCGTCCATCCACTCCACTGCCGGTACCGACAGTTCATCTCTCGCCCAGGCTGGTACTGAGATATCCGGTCGGCTCAAGACCAAGACCCGACCATTCGGACAGATGTCACCAGTGGGCATGCGGAAGCCCTTGAGCTCGTTGACGGTGTCAGCCTGGTACAAGTACCCAGGGAGCTCGCTTGCCCCGTCCTGGTGCTCGGTCGGACCGAACCGCAGCAGGCTGGTGGCTCGCTGTTCCTTCACAAAGCCGCTTCCGGACCAGCACGGATCCCACAGCACCAGCCCGTCGATGGCACTGAGGTGCCGACTGGCCGCCGCTGCGAGCAGGGCCCCCATGCGCATACCCACCAGCGCCACCGATCGAGCTCCCGACTGACGGGCGAGGGTGACAGCGTGACCGATGCTGCTCAACCACTGATCCACGCGAGCCGGATCACCGTCGTCTCCGGCCGAATCACCGGTTCCGTCGTAGTCGAACCTCACGACCGTCAACCCTTCGCCGCCAGGTTTTCGGCCAGTTGTCGGAAAGTGAAGTGCGCGCTGGTGAGCTCTCTCGCCAACGGGGGGCACAGCACGACCGCGCCGGTTGACCACCCGTCGGACGGCGTATGCAGCCATCCGAAGAGTGGGCGTTCGGCGGGTCCGAACCACAGTGCCCGAGCAGTCGGCGTCGTCGTATCGCTCATGGCCAGAGGATGTGGCGAACTGACTCAGGCCACGCGTCTGGACGCAGCCCGTGGGCATGCAGCAACGCCAGTGCGATGCGATCGATCCCGAACGCGACGCACGCGCTATGTGCCACCGAACCGTCAGGAGACTCGATCCCAAACGTTGCCCCGAAGTGGTCACGGTGGTAGTTGACAGACATCAGCGCCGTCCGCTTTGACTCCGACCACACCGGCGACGTGCCCTCGATCTTGAGCCCGTCGTCGAGCTGCTCGGCAGTCAGGACACGCCCCAGCCGGCCGAAGAAGGGATCGCTCGCCGGTTCGGGGACCATCTCGAGCCCGAGATCGCGGAGCAGCTGCAACCCCCAGGCCAAGCCTTGTTGCTGATGCTGATGAGCGGCATCCGGCTTCCCGACATAGACGATCTCGTGCATCTCGAAAGACTGCATGCGCGCAGGGTCGGTGCTCGGCTCGCTCCTGAAACAGTTGGCGCGGATATCGAACAGACGCTCATCGGTTGACAACCGCCCAGTGCACAAGGGGTACACGGAGTGGCAGGCCGCCGAGCAGAGGATGACCTCTGCTGGCTCCACCAGCTCTGCGTAGCTCTTGTTCTCGGCCAACCGGCGAACCAGCTCGGCGTGGTCTCGGTCATTACCGCGAAACACAGAGATCGAACCGACCATGTCGGGGAACGACCGCAGATAGCCCGTCTGGTCGAACGTGGACCGGGACATGACCGGCGGGAAATTGATCACACTCGCTCGAAGCGCCGCCCCCTGCTGGTTCACGAGGCCATTGATCGCATCAACCAGCTTCTGGTAGGTCCCGGATCGACCGTAAACCCCGTCGACACCGGTCTCGATCAAGATCCCTTCGGCAAAGAGAGTGCCCCGAAATGCTTCGCTTACCTCGTGGCTCTTCTCAGTGTCTGTACTTATCTCGTGGCTCTTCGCCGTGTCTGTCATAGTCATTATGCGCTCACCCCCGGAGCAAAGGTCACAAGTCCGGACAGAGTTGTCCGAATGGCGTGAATGGACTCGAAAGTGCTCCGTCGGAGCAGTGCATCGGGAAACTCGATGTCGAATTCGTCCTCGAGCGCCAGCATCACGTTGATGTTGGCGTGCGAGGTCAGGCCGGCCTCGTAGAGGTTGTCCTCGTCTCCGAGGGTCTCCACCTTGACCAGCAACTTTCCGTGCTCGGCCAGTACCGTGCGAATCTGTTCATCCATTGCAGCTCACCTCGTTGAGAAAGGCCGAGGCGGCGCCCGGCAGTCGGTCTGTTGCGGAAAGGTTCGGGGCAGAAGGCAGGTCGTCGTCACAAACCGCCATCACCACTGCGGCAGCCCACGGACCTTCGTGGGTCAGGCTGATCGACAGGTGTCGGATGCCCGAGTCGGCAGCCAGCTGCGCTGCCGCTCCGTGTAGCTCCATGTGGCACGAGCCGTTGCTGTCTCGACGCACCTCAGTGCAGTGCCACTCAGGTCGGGCACCGGTGGGCTGGAGCATCTTCAACGCCGCCTCTTTGGCCGCGAACCGAGCCGCCAAGCCGGCAGCTGCCACCGGAGGCTCCCCTGAGCAGCAGTCCAGCTCGTGGTCGGTGAAGATGCGCCTGAGGTAACGGTCGCCGAACCGGGCGACCGACTCTGCCACGTCGTCGATACGTACCAGGTCTATGCCGACTCGGCACTCCTGGAGCGTTGTTTTCGGCGCGCTCATGCGTGGGCTCCACGTATGTTGGTGATGACCAGCCGGGACAGACGCACTGCCTCATGTCGGACCGAAGGTGCGAAGGCGAGCGCTATCGCAGGCAGGAAGACGACCGGAGCAATCCGCAACGGCAGGATCGGGAAGAGCACCATCGGAGTCAGCGCCACTGCGAACACGGAGATCATCCGCATGCTGAAGTCGGTGATGCGCCGGACCATGCGGTCGATGTACAGCAGGCCGACCAAGTCGAGCAGGCTGGCAATCCCGAAACCAATGATCCCGAACCAGTGCACCAGTACGACCGAGGCGACCGCCAACACAGCCACCTGTATCAAGGAGGCCACTGTCACCGTCATGTTCTTTCCCCGGGAGAACAGCAGGGTGGTCTGGATCAGCCCCGGACCACTCAGCATGGTAGAGACGGCCAGCAACGAGTAGAGGGGAATGGCCCCTAGCCACTCGTGACCGAACACCAGCGGGATCACCCAGCGGGCAACGACCCCGAATGCGGCGAACGGAACGGCCAAGACCATCAGCTGGAGAAGAGAGCCCTCTTCGATGCCGTAGCGGAGACGCGCCTTGTCCTCCGATGGCACCTTCGACATGGCCACCATGCCCAGGCGGTAGGCCCCTCGCTGTGCGAAACCGATGACGGAGACCAGTCGTGACGCGAAGGCGACGAAGCCGACGCCGGCTGCACCCACAAAGGTCCCCACAACGATCGGGCTCACCAGCCCACCCAGCTGGGCCACCCATGTGGAGGAGGAGAACGTCAGCCCGTGATGGCTCAGCGTTTTCATCGTCTTACCCGACCACTCCCATCGGGGCCGTAGCCCCGACATGATCAAACTTCCGATCAGCAGCCACGTCTGCCACACGATGTAGCCGGCCACCAATGCCCATGCACCCGCACCGGTCAAGGCCAACGGGATAGCGGTGCCGTAGAGGGCGATGTCCCCGACAATCTCGAGAATCCCCATCTCTCGGTACCCGAAACGACGCTCGATGCAGGCCTGCGCCGGTGCCCACAACACGTTGATGGGAATGCTCAACAGCAGAATGCGCAACGGGAGTGCCACACCGACCGGTCGCAACAGCGGTGCCAGCAGGAAGGTGGCCCCGATCGAGAGGGCGGTGATCGTCATCGAGACGCAGAACAGGAAGGTGAACGCCTGGTTGTACAGGTGTCGGTCGGGCTCCTTGTCGACCCTGATCAGGTAGATCTCGGTACCCATCTGGGCTGCTGTGGCGATGACCAAGACGTACGCACCAGCGGCGCTGTAGATCCCGTACTGGGACGGCCCGATCTCGCGAACGATGACGATGATCCCGATCAGGGTGATGAGCATCCCGATGCCTTCTCGAATAACAAGAAAGGCTCCCCCCAGTACTGCCAGCTGCCCGATACTGCGACCCGCCGTCGATTTCGACTCGGGCTTCTCCTGGGGCTGTATGACCTGGGGCTGTATGGCTTGTGACTGTCCGACTTGGAGTGCTTGCGGCTGTCTCGCTTCTTCCGTGGACAGCTCTCTTGCCACAATCGCCATCGGCGACGGGACAACGGGCTCCTCCAGAGAGCGAACTGTGCCGGGGCGGGCACCCCATACCCTTCACCACGGGTCGTCCATCCCCAGACTGGCCCGCCGCAAGAGCTCTTCGGGGCCCACCGGGACTCCATCGGCATCAGCCACCGCAGCGGACCGGACGGCGACGACCGCGGACGTATCGACCTCTGTCGACAGCGCATCAACCAGACGCCGCTCGATCACTGACGGCGCACACGCCCGAGCACCCAAGCTGATCACCACGGCAAGGGTGGTGCCATCGATCCGACCGACGAGGTCGTCGGTGCGGACATGGGCTTGGAGCACACCAGCCACCGTGGCGACCAGGTCGTCCGAGACCGGAACCAGCTCTGTAGTCGACGCGCTGAGCTGCACCAGAAAGACAGCCACCGTGCCACCGGTAAGAGGGAGCCGAACCAGCGCCTTCCCCAGGCCGCCGAGGAGCGCGGGCAGCGCAACCAGTCCGGTGGTGGGGTCAGGGCTGAACAGTGAGTCGATGGCCTCGCTGGTCGCCGGGACGTTCTCTGGCACGGAACGCTCCACGAAAGTCCGCGACGTCGGAGCGGCACCTGGCGCCGAAGACTTCTCGGTCGTAGGTGCTCCGAGGGCCTCGATGGCGGGAACGGCCCTGGTACGCACAGCAGGTGCCGGACGAGCCACAACGATGTTGGCACTATCGAGAGGAGCACCGGGAGTCGTCGACGCCTCCGCCTCCGTCACAGGGGCTTCCTGAAGCGGCTTCTTGGGCAGGAGCGTCACATGGGACTCCTCGTCCTCGTACCACGCCACTTCGGGTGCTTCACGTTGGACGGGAAGCGTGTCATCGATGGAATCCTCGGTGATCATGCCCCGTGCCCGGAGGTAGGACGTCAGCCGAACGGCCATGGTGTGCAAGGTGTCAACCTGTCCCTGGTCGTACTGGCCCTTCGACGGTCCGGCCACACAGAGAACTCCTGCCGGCTCAGCCGAGGCGATCCGGCCCAGCGCCACAACAGCCATGTGTGTCTGGCGACTGAGGCCGGGGCACAGTCCCTTCGGCACTCGCGCCTCTCGGACGATAGGCCGGTCCTCGACCAGAAGCGGATCCTCCCAGATCTGGTTGATCAGCTTCTTCAGTGGCTTCGCAGCCGAGGAGTCGGCGCTGAGACTGGGGAACACCGTTACGGAGAAATTGCCATCGGCATCTCGCAGCGCGGCGATGGCGACGGCGGCCCCGCACTGCGCTTTCGTCATCTTGAGCAGGCTGATGACACCACCCAGGGTGCCCTGTTCTGGTGTCACGCCTTCGTTCGGCTGCGACTGCACGTGATCCCTCCTTTTCGATCGGTCCGTGTCACGGTGAGAACTGTCCTCTTCCTGTGGGATGACAAGGCGAACGGAGTTCGCTGTTGCGGTGTCGTGCCCCATGTGGGACAGACGGTACGGGGGGCCCGTCCCACGGCCGTTTGCCGACCGTCCCAGGTCCGACCGTTTGCCGACCGTCCCAGGTCGTGGTCGTGATTTCTGGTCATGTCGGGGCCGCTGTCGATTCGGGCCCGGCATGGGCGAGGACAGCAGCCGAGGCCGGAAAGCTGCCACCGGTCACGGCGGTCTGCCCGTAGTCCCACACCACGGTGGCCGCCACCTGCTCCTGGACTGCCCACGACAGGTACTGCTGGACGAACGTGGGGTCGTCACCTCCACCACCAGGCACGGATGTCGGCTGTAGCGACCAGGTGCCGACCATGAACGTCTTCTGGTTCTCCGACGCAAAATTGGCGAACCAGCTCGGTCCGTAGGGTTGGGAGGCGATCACTGCCCACCGATCTCCAGGTGCGGCGATGGTGGTGTCGGGGACGACGTCCTCGACGTCGGTAGCGATCATGGTGCAGGAGGCGTTGCCGGGATACAGGGCATCGGGGTTGACGGCGTTGATCCCGTCCAGCTGGTCCCACTCGAACTGGAATTCGGCCCCAGGCACCGCCCGCATCGAGGTCACGATCTGATCCCAGTACGCGACGTACTCTGCTGCCTCGGCAGGCGTCGACACGTACCACGGGTTCCCCTGGTACTCGGCGTCCCATCCCAGCATCAACGTGGACGAAGCCTGCTCGGACGCCACCAGGTACCGTGCCAGCTGCACGAACTCCTGGTTGTAGGCGCCCAGACTTCCTGCGGCCAGCGAAGCGCCGCTGGCCGGAAGCATGGGAACCCCCCAGATCATGTGAAAGCCGGCACCGGCCCAGCGCTGGACTGTCCAGGCCGGATCGCTGATCGTCTGCCAGCTCGAGTCATCGAAGTAGTCGAAGGCGTATGGGACCGGGAGCGTGGTGCTGCTGGCAAAGGACCGCGCCGCCGAAGTAGCACCAGGGCCGCTGTAAACGCCAAGGGTGGCCACGGTTTGGGACGGCGCCGTGGCGCCTGCCCCGGGTGCGGCGACTGAGGGGGTTTTCGCCTTGTTCTGGCTCAATGCCGAGGTGGGGGCGTGTGCTCCGAGCCCGAACGGCGATAGTGCGACACGTGTGCTCACCATCACTGCCACCAGGCCGACTACCACCACCCCGATCCACAGGGAGCGGCTCGACCGAAATCGGCGGCGAGGAGGACCGAACCGGACGCGGTTCATCCGGCCGCACCGATCAACGAGCGGGGATCCTGTGTCAGAACGGAGTGCTGGGCCTTCTCGTGACGCGAAGCAGCAGCCGGCGAAGCGATAGCGAACAGCGCCCACAACATCTGGGCCAGGCCACCGTTGCTCAGATAGGGCCATATACCGTCCATGGCGATGAGCGCCACCACCATCACCAGTAAGGCTCGCCCCAACGCCACGTCGAACGGATCCCGTGACCGGGCGATCTTCCGAGCTCGTTCGATCATCGCCCAGGTCAGAGCGCCCAACAGCAGCAGCATAGGGAGACCGCCCTCGATGGCCTCCGCGAAGTACTGGGACTCGGGATATGGCCAGCTGATCGAAGCAGGCAGCGCTTCGCCGTACCCGGCCAGCGGACGTTCTTCGATGGCGGGGATGTACTGATTCGTCCAGACGCCCATCCGGTAGCTGATGGTCTGGGGAACCGGGGACTTGTGGGTGGCGCTCTGCGCGAACTCCCCGCCCAGACGCTGGGCGATGAACGATCCGCCCACCACCCCGAGCACGACGACCGCTATCAGGATCCAACGAACCATCTTTCGCATGTGGCCGTACTGCGCGCCGAGCACGATGACCCCGGCGATCAGGCAAGTGATAGCCGAGAGCTCGGCCGTGATCAGCAATCCGAGCATGACGATGGCGAACACACCGATGGCAGCACGCCGACGATGACGCAGTCGGCCGCTGAGAGCCAAGGCGATCATCACCAGAAGCACGGGCAGCAGGTATCCGGCCAACGCCGCCCAGTTGACGAACGGCCCAGTGGCACGATGCACCGTCGAGCCCAACTCCATCTGAGACGAGCTATCGGTGGCTCGCAGCAGAAATGCATTCACACCAGGGGCTTTCACCTGCTGGAGGAGCGCCACCCCCGCCACCACCACACTGGCCACAAGTACGGCAGCCAGCGCCTTGTGCCGTTCAGAGGTGGTGCGGAACGCCACCCTCGCCCCCCGATACAAGAGGAAGAACTGCAGCTGTCCGGCGTTGGTCCCCCAGCCGCTGATGCCGATGTTCTCGTGCAACGCGAAGGCGTTGAAGGCACCGAAGGCCAGCCAGCCCACGCCGTAGGCGAGCAAGGCCCAGTCGAGCACTCCCCACGGCGCGGCGTCTCGCCGCCGGACTGACACCAACAGCGTGATGCCGACAACGCCGATGAGCAGCTCCGATACCCGTACATTGGGGACGAGAAACCCTGGGGCCAGGCCAGATGTGGCCGGCACCACTGCCACCAGGATCACCCCACCGATGAAGGGTCGAACCAGTACCACCACGACCAGCGCTACGGCACCGATAAGCCCGATGCCGAACTTCGGGCTCTCCACCGCCAACACCCCGGCCAAGGCTGCGACGAAGACTCCCCCACCAGCGATCAAAGCCGTCCTCGGTCGCTCCGTCATCCAAGTGTCATCTGGGCGGCTCCCGGCTCCCGACGGCATACGGCCGGCAGCCGAAACTGTCGCCGTGGCAGCGGTGGCAGCGGTCTGAGACGTGGTCAGTGCATGATCAGTGGCCACGGGCGCGCAACTCCCGCCGACCTCTGCGAGTGACGAGGACGGACCATACCGGTGCTCGTTGCATGGCCTGCAGGCGTTCGACGGCGGACGACACACGTCGGGACGTCTCACCGGCCTTCACCACCAGGACAGTCGGCATATTTTCCCGTCCCCGGGCAGCAGGATCCGCCTCGAAGGACGAACCGATATCGACCTTGGTCTCCGGAGCATCAGCTGGCCACGCCGCCTGCATCTGCTTGGCGAGCATGGCCGACACCTCGGTGTCCGACGCGAGCAACGGAACCACGGTCAGCGAATGCTCAGGGAAGATTGCCAGGGCAATCGCCCTGGTCAACTCGGGAAATGAGAGGTCGTCAGGCACCGCCGCAGCACGGCACTCGGTGAGAGCACCCAACTCCGTGGCGCTGTCGATCCGTGGGTCGGTGCGTTCCACTGCGATGACCAGGATGAAACCCAGCAACAACCCGGCGATCGCTCCGATGGGCAACCCGTACTTCTGCAACGAGTGTGACGCTGCTGCGCCGGTAGGCAGTTGAACCACCGAGATGGATCCGCTCGGAATAGCGTTGGACGACGATTCTCCGCTACCGACCACTTGAGCCAGAGCGGTTGCCCCAGCGATCGCCTCAGAAGACGTCGGTGCCGTA
The DNA here is from genome assembly GCA_963812965.1 of uncultured Acidimicrobiaceae bacterium. Taxonomy (GTDB): domain Bacteria; phylum Actinomycetota; class Acidimicrobiia; order Acidimicrobiales; family RAAP-2; genus DASXMT01. The sequence goes on from CAWEXG010000006.1 coordinate 158,584, forward strand.
TAGGCAAGCACGAGCACGGCCGTACCGGTGTCTACAGTGACCGACAACCGGTCCGACACCGTGACCTCGGGCACGCCCAGCCGGTGAGCAGCAAGCTTGAGCACACCGCTGTCCGTCGGTATCACCGTGGCGTAGGTCACAGCCAGGGTTTCTGCCTCCGCAGCACCACCTGGACCGAGCAAGCTGGCTCCCGATTGGACCACCAACGTCGCTTGAGCTTTGTACGTGACCTGCTTATGACCTGCGGCCCAGTGCCCCCCGACCGCACCGGCCAACATAGCCAGTACCAACAACCAGCTGCGTCGCTTGAACCAGGGCGGCACGAGACGGCGACTGCGTCGCCGGCTGAGTGTGCGGTACCGACGTCGCGACCGATCAGGAACAACTGACGCCGAATCGTTCGGTGGAGGGCCTGCGGTCGGCAGGTCATGTGCTCCGATCGAAGAGACGACGGGAAGGTGGTCAGACACCTCGGTCACATCGTGAGCGGGAGCCGTGGGCTCGGTGGTCTCGACTGACAGGTCGTCCAGATGAAGGTCCTCGACCGGCTGGTCGTCCAGGTTGAGATGATCGTCCAGCTGGCCATCGTAAAAGGGCTGTTCGTCCAGTTCACTGGGCTCATCGGGCGTCGGCTGCACGAGGGTGGGGACAGGGGTGCTCTGCACGTCCCACAACAGTGTGAACAGGCACGTGTCACCCCCGCGCCGGACGCAGGTGTTCTCCAGAATCGTGCCGGACACACCGAAGACCGCAAGAGGCAGTTCTTCGAGGAAACCTTTGGTCAGCTGGCAGGCGTCCGACCCCCGTGCTCCGGCCGTTGGCCTGGACCGGACGATCACACACCCGTCCTTGGTCCGCACGATGTCGATGTGCACGCCCAATGCCGACAAGAGCACCGGAGCGCGCCGCAGTACCGAGGCCATGGCCTCGGTCTGATCGTCCAACGCCTCGGTGAGAACGGAATCCCAGGCCAACCGCCGCCCGGTCGGTCCTGGCCCGTCCTCGTCGATCGACAGACCGTGCTCGGTCACGTTGCCAGGCCCGTTAGGAACGGGAGCATGGACGGATCCGAGCATCGGCTGATCGCCGTTCGTGTCCGGCGGCTCTGGGCCGCAGTTGATGTGAACCGTCTTCAAGTGCGAGCTGCTCCAGTTCCATGCCCCCGCCCGGAGCTCTTCTTCCGAAACATCTCCCGGTCCGCCCGTACCAGCAGCGAGAGGGGATCATCGCCACCGGAGGTCGTGGTGACGTAACCGACCGAAGCACTCACAGCCAGAACTCGCTCTCCCACAGTGAAGGGGGCAGCCAAGCTCTTCCGGACTCGGGACACGATGGTCTCGATAGCGTGTGCATCGGAGCTCGAGACGTGGGCAACCACGAATTCGTCCCCACCCAGACGAGCCACGACGTCACTCGGACGCACCGAACGGACCACCCGCTCGCCTACTGCGACAAGTATCTGGTCACCTACCTCGTGGCCGTACTGGTCGTTGACGTTCTTGAAGTTGTCGAGGTCCAGGAAGATGAGCGACACCGATCCTCCGCGGTTCTCGGTCTCCCCCAACATGCGTTGGAGGTAGTCGATGAGCAGGTGTCGGTTGGCCAGCCCTGTCAGGGGATCGTGCATGGCGAGGTGGGTGAGCCACGCCTCGCTCTGGACTTGGGGGGTGGCGTCGCGCAGCACGAGCAACGCCCCTGTGCTTCCTTCCACCTCATAGGGACGAGCGGAGACAACCAGGTGACGTTCCCCTCCTCCCTCGGGAGCGAACAGCAGCGGATCGCCGTGTACGACCGTCCCTATCAACGAACGAACGAGGGCGTGCTCCGAGTCCGGCAACGGCGTGCCATCAGAAAGGCGCAGCTCAGGTGAGAAACGGAGCGGTTCGCCGACCAGCGGTTCCTCAGCCTGAAACCCCTGGAGCAACCGAGCGGCCCGGTTGGCGATGACCACTCTGCTGTTGGCGTCGCACACCAGGATCCCTTCATCAAGAGCATCGAGGAGCTCGGAGAACGGCTGGGGGTGCACCGAGAGCTCCATCGACTCACCAACAGCGGTCGACACCTCTCGGACCAACCCGACATGACAACTGCCCACTACATCGCTGGTGAACTGAGAGCCCGAGACGTCGACCTCGACGGACTCCGACTGCGCGATGGAGATCGACAGCCGGCGACCCGGGGACGGGGTGCCGAACAGGGACTCGATGCCGTGAGAGGCGAGCGTGGGGGCATCGTCGGTGACAAGCGCTGTCAGGTCGCTCCCCAAGATGTCGTCCGGTGCCAATCCGGTCATCGCAGAGAACTGGCTGTTGGCATAGATGATGGTGCCGTCGTCCTGGGCTACGACCAAGGCATCGGGAAGATGCTCGGCGACCTCGCTCAGAAAGCTCTCCTCCGGCGTGAGCGAGGACAGAAGCTCGCTCGCCTGCTCTCCTGGCTCTGCCTGCACTGTTGGCTCTACTGGCTCTACTGGCTCCGCCGGGTACGACACCGTGCCGATCGGCGTAGCGGCCGGTGGCTCCGTCGCCGCCGGCGCAGCAGCTGAGGGGATCTCGATCTCACCCGACACCAATCCGGCCGTCAGATCTTGGGCCAACGAGGCCAGGCTCCGTCGCTGCTCCCCGTCGAGCTCGGGCAGCCAGGTATCGGCAACACCCAACAGGCCCAGCCACGTGCCCCCGCTCTGAAGAGCGATTGCCACGCATGCCAGCGAATCGTCAGCCAGATCAGAGTCGGTCACGATCCTGGCGTTCCAGAACAGCTCACCGCCTCGTGCGCTCGGATGTGAAAGGCAGCTGCGCGCCAAAGCCCCGACGCGAGCATCGAGATCCGGGTGTTGGTCTCCAGAAAGCTGATTGATGCGTATGTCGCCTTCCGGGCTAACGAAGAAAGCGGCAAGCCCAATACAGATCTCTCGCGCCAAGCGCAGGCGGTGCGTGAATTTGTCCTCGACAGCGGTCATGGGCGACACAGTACGAACGGTCAGTCCCATCAACGTCCCGTCCAAAACGATGGGACATCGTGACGATGGCCATTGAACTGGCGACCGATGCACAAGGTTTGACGGGACGGTGCAAAGACGCCCGGTCCGTAAGTTCGCATTCGTGCATATCTCTTACATCGTCCGACTTCGCCCTGACGCTCTCCGGCAACGCGGTTTCACCGGAGAGATCGAGGCCGTTACGTCCGGGAACAGGCACGCGTTCGGCTCTATAGACCAGGTGGTCTCTTTCGTTCTCGAGACCATGGACGACGAAATGTCGGGCATTCGGGATGCCCAACTGAGCTTGAGGTCCGAGACATGAACATACGATCCCTCACTGTCCAGGACAGTGTCCCCGGAACATCAATCGAGGTCCCTGCCTCGCCGTTCAGGCCCCTGCCTCTGGTGTACCAGACCGAAGCTCCGTCTCGGCCAGTATGGCGAACGCTGGCGCTGTGCGATGCGGTAACGGCCTTCGGAGTTCTGATGGCCTTCGCTCTGCTCTGGCCGCCTGATGGTGAACCCTACGGACACATGCTGGCCATCAGGATCGGCTACGCCCTCGGGTGTTGGACGCTGTTGGAACTGTGCCTGTGGGCCAGGGGTGGCTACACCCGGATCCGCCGGAACGTGGCGTTCGGCACCACCGGTGAGCTCACCGCACTGCTGAGCACCATCGTCATCGCTGCGGGAATCGCTCTGGTGGGACGAGAGCTGTACAACGGCTGGTTCGACCATGCCAGGTCGGCCTTGTTCATCGCCGCGTCCTTTGCCGGGTGCGCGCTCGCGCTCCCAGCAGTCCGGGCACTAGTACTGACAGCACGCTGGCGATCAGGGCTCAGCTGCTCCCGAGCCCTCGTGGTGGGTACCGGGACGACCGCTTCTGATATCGCCGGTCGCCTGGAACGTACTCGCCATTTCGAATTCGTCGGGTTCGTCGACGACGACCCCTCCGACGACGGGTCGGTCCTGGGTGATCTGGCCTCGCTGACCGAGATATGCAAACGCCAGGCCATTGACCGGGTGATCGTCGCTTTCCCGCACGACCAACCCAACCGCACTGCCGCCGCCCTTCGGTCACTTCCCGACACCATTGCCGTTCACGTGGTGCCGCCATATGCCGAGCTAACCGGATGGGACGCTGCCATCGAAGATTTCGACGGCCTGGCCGTCATCAGCGTCGGTCACAACACACCCACGATGGTGGGGATCGCTGCCAAACGTCTGCTCGACATCGTCGGTGCAGTCGTTGGTCTTCTGCTCCTCCTCCCGTTCTTGGTGTTGGTGTCTCTTGCTATCCGATTGACCTCTCCTGGCCCGATACTGTTCCGCCAAGAACGCATCGGCAAGCACCGGGTTCCCTTCCACATCCTCAAGTTCCGGAGCATGCGGGAGCCATCGAGCGACCCGGGCTCCGTTCGACGACAATTCGATGCGGACGCTGTCACCGGAGTGGGGAAGATCCTCAGGCGAACCGGGTTCGATGAGATTCCCCAGCTCATCAACGTGTTGCTCGGTCACATGTCACTGGTGGGGCCCCGTCCCCTGATCGCCGAAGAGTCTGCGGCCATCCCGAGCTCCGGAGCACGTCGGTTCGATGTCCGGCCAGGCCTCACCGGCCTCTGGCAGATCTGCGGACAGCACGAACTCCGTCACCACGAGATGGGCCGACTCGATGTCCAGTACGTGACCACCTGGTCGTTCGGATCCGATCTTCGAATTCTGGCCAAGACGCCGCGGCGCCTGCTGCGAGGTGGCGGTAACCAGGTCGGCTGGCACGGCTCGGACGTATGAACCCGAACCACGGTCTACCTACGGGCAGCTCGGGCGTTCAATCGACCAACCAACGAGTCGAGTTGGGAGTGCCATCGCGAGATCTGCAGGTCGTACGCGGCCAACGTCTCGGCGGAGACCCGATCGTACTCGGCGTCGATCCGCTGCAACTCGGCAGCCATGGCCTCGGGTCGATGCTCGACATGGACGGCGCCAGGGAAGAGCTCACGATTGATCGGCCAATCGGAGACCAGCAACGGTCGCTTCGCATAGACCGCTTCATAGGCGGCACGCATCACCGAGACAGGTTCGGTGGTCAGCGACGTGACGACGTCGGCATCCTCCACCAAGGATCGGTAAGCATCGGCAGGCAGGAACCCGACGAACGTGACGTTGTCCGGAGCGCTGTCGACCAGGTGCTCAGGACACGATCTGACATCACCGGTGACCAGGATGTCGAGCTCAGGAGCGAGCCTGGCAGCATCCAGCACCACGTCGACGGGCTCATCGGCAGCGAACCGCCCCACGTAGAGCACGAGGAGCCGTTCATGACGCCGCACCGGAGCCGAGTCCCAGTCACCGGGAGCTTCATGAACGATGACCGCCTCACCGCCCCAGGACGCCACCGTCTCACGCAGGGACTCCACCGTGACAATCATCAGATCGACCCGACGAGCCAACCAGCGGTGGAGGGGTTGCATCCGAGCGGAGAACGTGTCGCCCTGAGCGCCGAAACCACCCGGATGGCTGTCGAGGACGACAGCGGCACCGAAGCAACGAGCCCAGCCATAGGCGATCAGACCGGCGAAGATCGGGGGGTTGGTCACGATGACCACGTCCGGTCCCGCACTGACCAAGTAGCCGATCGTTCGCAACGAGGCCAGCACGTAGCGCGCCAGCACAGGGAGACGACGGTCCTGGCTGGGAGGGTAGAAACACCGGGCCTCTCCGTGAAGCGACTCGGCCAGCTCGACGGATCGTCCGCTCACCGCCCCCCAGGCCACGAACACGACCTTGGAACGTCCGAGTCGGCTCTGGGCGTCGCTGCGTCGGATCAGGCGACGGATCCTGCTGGTCAATCCGGTCGGCACGATGGTGAGCTCCTGCCCGACGTCAGCGTCGTCGTGGCCACCCGCGGCCGACGGTCGATCCTCTCCCAGTTCATCGATGCCGTCCTGGCTGACCCTGCTGCCACCGAGCTCATCGTCGTCATCGACGGGTACGATAACGAGACCTTCGAGTACCTCACCGGGCTGGCCGAGCAGCTGCCCAGGCTTGTCCCGGTCCAAGTCGAGCATCTCGGGCAGCACGGTGCCCTCGACGTCGGCGTCTGGCTGGCTCGATCCGAGGTCATCCTCCTGCTCGACGACGACGTCGTCGTTGGACCGGGGCTCGTGACCGGGCACGCCCGTCACCATGCCCACCGCAGTGGGATCGTCGTGCTCGGCTTCATGCCTGTCGGACATTCAAGCACCGGGCACGTCCACGTCGGTGCCGTTCTCTACAGCCAGGAGTACCTGGGCCACTGCGCAGCAATCGAACAAGGGGACCTCGCTGTCCTGGACGGGTTGTGGGGTGGCAACGTGTCGTTGCGGAGGGAGGACTGTCTTCGGGTCGGTCTCCGATCCCAACGCTTCCCTCTGCACTACCACGCCGACAAGGACCTCGGTCTGCGGTTGGCCGACGCCGGCTTGACGGGCGTCTACGACTCGGCCCTGGCCGCTACCCACCTGCACAGCTCCAGCGACGATACGTTCCTGCGGAACGCTCAGCGCCAAGGCGCGGGGGCGGTGCTGGTGCATCAGATCCATGCAGACCGATTGGGCCACTTCGATCACCTTTCGCTGGTATCGGATCTTCCACACCCACTGCAGCTCATCGTTCGGATCACCGGCAATTCGCCGATGGCCACCAAAGTCTGTCGCGTACTCTTAGTAGCCGGGACACTAGCGGGACGGCTCGGCCTGCGAAATGGCGAGTTGGTGGCGGCAAAGTTCGCTCGACGGATCATGATGTGGCATGGGACCGTCGTCGGCGAGGACCGACCGGTCTCACATGCCCCCGTGACGGTCTGAGTGCGGCATGAAGAGCCTCACCGCACCACTCTCGACGCAACATTCTCGGAGCCACTCTGTCTCGAGGTCACCGTTGCCGGCCATCGCTCCCGAACGGAGCGGTCACGTCACCATCACCCAAGTCGCCGAGAAAGAGAAGCGTAAGAGCAGTCCAGCATCTGCCGGCCATCGGGTCACACCGTCCGTAGCCCTCGTCCACGACTACCTGACCCAGCGCGGTGGGGCCGAGCGCGTCGTCCTGCGCATGGCCGAAGCACTCCCGGAAGCCTCAGTCCATACCTCGCTCTACGATCCCTCAGGGACGTTTCCCGAATTCGGAGACCTCGAGGTGCGAACGATGCCCCTCAATCGGGTGGGGCCGTTACGCCACCGGCACCGTCTGGCCCTTCCCCTGTTGGCACCGGCATTCGCTACCCACCGCATCGATGCAGACGTGGTGCTGTGCAGTTCCAGCGGATGGGCCCACGGCATACGTACCGACGGTCGGAAGATCGTCTACTGCTACGCGCCGGCGCGATGGCTGTACCAGCGCGATCTCTATCTCGGCTCGCGCCCCGGTATGCAGACCTTCGACTGGCCGAACACTGCGACGGCGTCGGCAACACGCGCCGTGCGCGAGCTGGCCCGTCGGACATCACTCACAGTTCTGGCTCCGGCTCTGCGTGTCTGGGATCTCCACGCAGCAACCGGGGCCGATGCCTATCTCACCAGCTCGACAGCGACAGCACAGGCCATTCGAGACGCTTACGGGATCGAGGCAGAGGTACTCCCTCCACCTCCTGCCATCGGGCCGGACGGCCCCGAGGAGGCAGTCGATGGGATGGAGCCCGGCTACGTGCTCTGCATCGCCCGCCTGTTGCCCTATAAGAACGTCGACGCCGTGGTGAAAGCCATGCGATTGCTACCGGACACCCGGCTGATCGTGGTAGGTGACGGGTGGCCCCGGGTGGCGCCCGACACCGGTGCCGGACCGAACGTGGAGTTCATCGAAAACGTCGACGACGCCCGGCTCCGATGGCTGTACCGGAACGCTTCGATGCTCGTGGCGGCATCCTACGAGGACTACGGGCTGACCCCCCTGGAGGCTGCCTCCTTCGGACGTCCGTCGGTCGTGCTCCGTCACGGTGGGTTTCTCGATACCGTCGTCGAAGGCCGAACGGGGCTGTTCTTCGACGAACCTTCACCGCGTCCGATCGCCGATGCCCTCCTCGAAGGATTACGAACGTCGTGGGACGTCGCTGCCATCACCGGGCACGCCCGCAGGTACTCCCGTTCGGCATTCCACGATCGCATCCGAGAGGTCGTGTTCGGTGCCTGACGTCATGAACAGGCCAGTGAGCCGTCCCGGCAAGGGGGTCGGCTCAGTTCGAGCCGAGGACGAACGGCGTCGCATCCTCGTTGGAGACCACCACCCGGCTCGCTGCTTCGAGCAGAAAGTCCTCGGTGAGGTCTTCCGGCTCACAGGGCTGCACCAGCCCGGAACGCCCGAGCTCGGTCACGATCTGCACCTGGTGGTCGTCGACATGCTCACCATGAGCACGACGGCGAGGGACCAGTACCGGAGATCGTCCGGCTCGCATCGCCATGATCGCCGACCCCACCCCAGCGTGGGCGACGACGACATCGGCATCGCACATCGCCTCGAACAGCTCTCGTTGCGGAAGCTGCGGTCGGCATGCGATCCCACGGCCAGACACGTCGGTCGAGCCGGTCTGCCACAGCACCTCGGCGTCGGAAGGGACGGCTTTGAGCAACGCGTCGATCAGACGGGGGAACCCGTAATTGTTGAACCCGAGCGTCACCACAACCCGCCGGATGGCGCCACGGGGGCGATCGGCCACGCCAAACCCGTCGAAGACCGAACCTCGGAACGACCATGAGCGGCCACTCCATGACTGGTACTGGCAGTACCGATGGACCCCAGGGACTCGCTCCAGGATCTTGGCCGAGAGCGAAGGTCCGTCAACTCGCGCTGCGCTTTCGATGAAGTGGCAAGGGATGCCCTTCGCACGGGCAAGAGTGAGGAACGGCACGGCAGGGAGCGACCCCGTGCTCACCACCTCGGACCACGTGTTCCCCCGAAGCGTGCGAAAGGCCTGGTGGGCCGTCACCCAGGTCGCTCGCATATCGTGCGGCTCCGACTTCGGGATGAAGATCCGGTTCTCCCCATCCAGCATCGAACGGCTCTGTGGCGTATCAGAGGTCACCCACGTGACGTCATCCGAGATACCCGAAAGGCGAGGCCTGAGAAGCCACAGCTCTTCCAGATGTCCACCAGCACCAGCTACAAGCAGCGATTGCACCCCACTAGATATGTCATACCGGCATCCCCGTGTCGTCCCACTGCCTGCGTTCGGGCAGGAAGATGCTGGAGAGACGCCTCCGGATCACCATGGAGGCATGACCTTGGCTCATGTCGGACGGCAACCAGAGAATGTCGACGGAAAGACGCCTTCTGTGGATACGAGGGCACAGAGTGGAACAGAGCATGCCCGCACATCACCGTCGAGCAGAAAGGCCACATCGCCGCGCGTCGCACTCGTGTACCCAGGACGTCGGGCCGGACTGGGCGTGACACGACGAGTCGAGGTGTGGCGTGAGCTCCTACTGGCGGCAGATGCAGACGTGATCGACGTCGACCTCCTTCGCGACCATCGTCGGACCGTTCCCACCCCGTTCGCTGCCCTTCCTGCTCTCGGGGGTCGGGTCGTCCCCGAGACGGCGGCCTGGTCGGCACGAGCAGCAGAGCAGGCACTGCGAGCGATCAACCCCGACACGGTCATCTTCGTCACCCCTCGCGCCTATCACCCTCGCCTTGCCGAGGTGGCTGACATCAACATCCTCGATTTCCAGGACAGTTTCAGTCGCAGCTACCGAGGCCGTTCAGCCGTCGACGGTCGCCCGGGAGCCCGCCAGGGCTGGCAGTTGCTGGCGTGGGTAACCGAGCGGTTCGAACGCCGCGATCACGGCGTCCGCAACGTCACAGCGGGTTGGTCGGAAGCCGGTGATCTCCGAGCGACGTGGATTCCCAACACGGTGACCACCATGCCGTCGAGCTCCATCGACGACCGGGAGCACGCAACACACGACGTGCTCTTCTTCGGCAAGATCAGCTCACTTCCCAACCTCGATGCCCTGAGGCGGCTGTCGTCCCTCTGGCCACAGCTACTGGAGAAGCTTCCTACTGCAACCTGTCTGGTCGCCGGCAACGACATTCCTCCCGAAGTCCGACAGATGGCGGCATGCCAGGGCTGGTCACTCCAAGAGGACTTCGAGGACGTGTCCGTACTGTGCCAACAGGCTCGTGTCGCCGTCGCCCCGCTCCACTACGCCAACGGCATCCAGAACAAAGTGCTCGAGGCGGCCGCTGCCGGTCTTCCCCAAGTCCTGTCCTCGCAAGCGGTCAAAGGTATGGCCCCGGGCTTCCCCGCCGTCGTCGCCGACAGCTCATCGGAGACCGTCGAGGCGCTGGTCGAGCTTCTTCGCCAGCCGGCCCGAAGGCTCGAGCTCGGTAGGGCCGCACATGCCCACGTCGTGGAGCACTACAGCGTCGATCGATGGACAACCGAGGTAGCTGAGCTGGTGACTGCGTAGTGCCCATCGTCATACCGCTCACCGAAGAGGACATCACGATGTCAGCGACATGGCGATCGATCGCAAACACCGATCGGTCAGGCGTCTGACTTCGACTTCTCCTGGAGCGAGTGTCGCGCCCGCTCGATGGAAGAGGAAGGACCCACGCCCAGCTCGGTCAGGGTCTCCTCCGCCCGGGACAGGGTGGAAAGCGCCCGACCGACGTTGCCCGATTCAGCATGGAGCTCGGCTGCGCTGAGATAGTGCCGCTCCTCGTACGGGTCGACCTCGATGAGCCTGTCGAGCAGGACCAGTGCCTCGTGCGGCTGCTCCTCACCGATCACCTGATCGAGCAACTGGTCCAAGAGGCGGATGTAGAGACGGGACAGCTGCTCCCTGCTGGTTGTCGGCCAGTCGACATAGCGATCTTCGGGGAGCAGCTCTCCGGGGTAGAGGGCCAGCGCCTCCCGGCACAGTCGAGAGGTCTCTTCGGAAGAGCCCTTGGACTCGATGGCTCGCTCGGCCGACAAGCGGAACTGCTCGGCGTCCACCACCGCTTCCTTGTCCAGGCAGATGAAGTTGCCGTCACGATAGAGGAGGTCCCCACACGAGACCCGATTCCGCCACAGGACGTTGCGCAATCTGCGGTTGCCGACGCCGGGATGAGCGTCAGGCCACAGCAGCTCCACGAGCTCGTCAACAGACACCCTTCGACGCAGCGAGACGATCTTCAACGCCTGTGCTGCCAGGCTGATCGGGAGAGAGATCGGCTGGCCTTCGTGACGAACCGTAAACGAACCGAGCAGCGTGATCTCCCATGAGGCGTGACCTTGGGCATGGTCACCCGTTGCCAGTGGATCGTGAATACCGGCTTCGGTATTCCTACCCGGATCGACACCGACGGCGAGCTGCAGCGCATCTTCAGATTCGGGATCTACTGCCCCCTCTTGCTGGGGAATTCTCTCCAACGCACGAATAGCGATCCGAACCCAACCGTCGGCATTGAACTTACGAAAGTACGTCACAGCGTGACCGAGTCGATCTCGTGCTTCCTCGTACAGTCCCACGGTGGCCAGACGCGTTCCCCACGAAAGCTCGATCCGAGCCCTTGTCAGTGGCATCGATGTCTCGGACAGGGCCGTTTCGAAGCACTCGGAAGCGCGATCGATCTCCGTGGCGCACATACCTCTCATCCACCACAACCATGCCCGCCGCACGATGCCGTTCTGCTGCTGTGCTTTCTCGATCGTCTGTGCAACGAGCGTCAGGTCCTCGTCCCGTCGGGTAAGGGTGACCAACTCGGTGTACGTCAGCATCCACACGATACGGGCGATATGGAGTGGAGGGATGATCGTGTCATCGTCTCCACTGGCGAACTCCTCGTGAGCAGCCTGCATCCAAGCGAGCGCCGTTCCGTCTCGGCCTCTCTGCAGCTCAAGCGTGGCCAGTGCGACCATGGTGAGCACACGCGGGATCCACCCGGTGTCATCGGACAGAGCGAACAGGCTCGCACTGGCCTCGAACCCCCGTTGATGCAGTCCCCGTGCTGCACACGAGGTCACCAGCACCCCGACCGCCTGCGCCGCCAGGATCTCGTGGCCGCACTCGAGTGCCTTGTCCACCGACGACTGGGCATCGGCGATCGAGGCGTCGAACCGGCCGCCCTCGAAGGCCAGAACACTCCGCACCAAACCGGGGATCACACTGGAGCCGCGATCACCCACCTTCTCGGCGCACCGCTCGATCCAGTCGGCCCAGCGCAGCGCCTCCTTCGGGTGCCCCTCCTGGAGCAAGCTGAAGGCGGTGAACCACGCCAACTGCGGAGACGCCAGGAAGCGGTCCGTCAAGGCGACGAGGTGACGAGTCGAGGCCAGAAGATTGGGCGTCGTGAGTCCTACTTCGCCGGTCATACAGGAGACCACCGACACCGTGGCGTTGGCCAGAGCCTCGCCGTGTGCACCCACCGCCTGCGACAGGTCACGAGCACGCTCAGCGACCGACAGCGCTTGATTCCACGACCCCGTGGTGAGCAGGCAGGTGGCAGCGTCCACCAACATCAACACGGCCCAATCAGTCGAATCACCCCGGCACAGGTCGGCAGCAGCGATCATCTCTTCTGCGATCTCGGGACCGAGATCGCTCGAGAACCGAGCGCGCGCTTCGACATACGCCGTCCTGGCACGAAGGTGGTCAGACGGATCCAGAAGCGTGGCCTGGTCGAGACAGACGAGGGCGCTGTCGATCCGCCCGATGGTCACCAGGAGCGAGGCAGCGAGAACGAGGTGATGGGCGGTGGCTTCGTCGGACTCGGCAAATTCCGACGCCACCTCGTGATGGATCGCTGCAGCTTCGGCGTTGCCTCGGTCGAGTGCGATCCGTGCCGCCTGGACGTGGAGCCGGGCCAGTTGATCGCTCTGACCGTCGGCGCACAGTGCGGCGTGATAGGCGCCGCCCTCCACGATGCCCTGTGACAGAAGCGCTTTCGAGATGGCCAGGTGTGCTTTGGACCGGACATCCTCGGCAGCCAGGTGGTAGATCGCCGCTCGTTCGATCGGGTACGTGAAGTCGACCCGATCACCCAAGATCACCACGATGTTGGCCTTCTCCGCCGGATCCAGCGCGTCGATGGAGAGGTTCAGATCTTCCAGAGCCAACGCGAGCATGCCGTAGGAGGCGCGCCCGGCCGAGGCGACCGTCAATGCAGCTCGGGTCTCCTCGGGGAGCAGGCTGAACCTCCCGGCAAACTTCACCATGAGGGGTTCGGCAATCGGGATGGGGTCCGGGAGTGGACGATGCCCGGCAAGCGTTTCCGAGTCAAGGAGGCTGCATGCATCCAGGATCGCTTCCGGGTTACCTGCGGTGCTCTGGACCAGCGCGGAGAGCACCTGAGGAGCTGGAGTCCGTTGGCACCGTGATTGGACCACCAACTGAGCCTGCTCGGCATTCAGTCCACGCAGCTCATGGGCCGGAATCCCTGCGACCCTGGTCCCACCCGCGTTGTACGGAGACGCACCTGTCATCGCCGACACCGCGAGCACCAGCACGATCGGTGTTGGATACGAGCTCACCGCCTCGACCAGGGCAGACGCAAACCAGCTCGGAAGCAGGTGACAGTCGTCAACGGAGAGCAGCAGCGGTGCCAAGCCGGGACCGATGAGCGTACGAAGAACTTCGGTGGTGGCGGAGACGATCGACGGATCGAGCGTGGACGAATCGTGCAGAACCTGTGACTGCCCTTCGTCACCACTGGGCTGAGAGGACGGGAACTGTTCCAGGAGATCCACGATCGGCTGCGGCCATGTGCTGGGCAGCTTGGAGCCTTCGTGGAAGAGCGTTCCTCGCAACAGCACACTTCGAAAATCGTCTGCTCTGCTGATGGCCGCCTGGATCAGGGAGCTCTTCCCCATCCCAGGCTCACCCAGCAGGATGACAACGCTCGATTCGCCTTGACGCGGAGCCCAGAGCGCGTCGTCGAGATGGGCGAGCTCTCGCTCTCGAGCGACCAGTCCACCTGCCTCGATCCTGGCCTGAGCTTGATCTCCGTAGCGATCGAGATCGAGACGCCCCCCTCGGGAAACCAGCGCCAGTCCGGAGATTCGATCGTTCAGGCCAAGCGGAACAGGCACAGCGGACTGCTGCTCGGGCACTGCTGCGCTGTCCTGTGTCAGGACCCGCCCGGAAGGCGCGTCCGCATGTTCCGTCATGGCTCGTTCTCTCCAATTACGTCGTCAGCCCGCTCACAACACGACAATCGGCTAGCAATCGGCTTTCGACTGTGCTTCGTTCCGCTCTTCTCCGAGGGGTATACGCACCACCGAGGGTGACGTATTGCTTACCCTCAGTACTATAAACCAAAAATCGACCGGATGGGCATCGGACTTCGATCTACCCCTGTGAACAAGGAAAAGAACGAGACAGACCCAACAATCGTGTCTATTCGATACTGATAAGTCTCTAAAATGTAACGAGTTCTAAATATTTGCCCCTCACTCACCTTCCCTGAGCGCCCAGATGCACACTCCTGATCCACCCTGCCCCTCCACGGAGCTCCCTATCGAGGTGACGACGGGGTGAGGAGCGAGCGCCGCCGGCTCAAAGAGCGGTAGAGCTCGCTGGTTTCCGGGTGGACGGAGTCGAACGGCTCCACCCCGTCCGCCACCAGGTGCACCAACTCGGACATGACCGCTTCGACACCGGCCGGGTTCCCGGCCAGATCCGCTGCTCGTAGGAGCATCCGATAGAGGCGTTCGTCGTAGGGGCTCACCAACAGGCCCTTGCGAGCCGCCCACTCGGCCCCGGCGGCGTCGCCCCGAGAGATACAGCTCGTGGCCAGCCGAGACGCCACATCGACAACGGACGCCTCGATAGCGGCGGAGAGCCCTTCCAGGATCGGCCAGTCCGAAGCCCTCAAGCCGTCGAACGGTCGGCCACGCACCAACTCCATCGCCTGGTGCCAACCGGGACCATCCGAGTCGGCCAGCTGTACGAACCGATCCCAGTCGGTCCGCACGGTATCCGAGAGAGCCAGGCGCCCATGGCCCTTGGGAAGGTGGTCACCGCCGTCCAACGCCTGTCCGAGCGACCGTCGGGCTACCGATGCCGTCGAGTGCAAGCTCGATGCCGCCATGAGCCGATCAGGCCACAACGCTGTTGCCCATGTCTCGTTGGAGACCCCACCCGGGTGCATGGCCAGATAGACCACTAGCTCTTTCGCCCACACTCTGGTGAACAGGCGGGCGGCACCTCGCACCTCGACCGGACCCAAGACGGCCACCTCGATCTCCGGGCGCCGACCGAGCTCGGTCTGACCGGTCTCGATCTCATCACGGTCGCTTCGGTTCGTCTCGACGCTCCACATCCGCTGAGAGCTCTGTGCCTGTTCCGGGTCCCGTGCCCGTTCAGAACGGGGTCGGGGAACCGGTGCAGTGATCGACGCATACGGCATCGTCGACGCGGGTACCGACGAGAGATCGGAAGCCGTTGCCACCAACTGCCCCAACCCTTCCAACTCGGTGGGGCCGACCTGTTGTGGCCAGACGATGGTGCTCAGAAGATCCAGAGGAGACGACGTACCGGCCGCACCCACTGTCAAGACATGACAAGCCTCGGCCATCTCCCCGCTCCCTACGATGACGATCCCCGCGTCGGCATCGGCAGCGAGCTCGACCAACTCGTCCAGATCGTGGCTGGGTACGGTCGGGGCACACAGCACCACGAGCACATCCCACGTGTCCGACCCGGCTACCAGGCGAGCTTCGGCGAAAGAACCGAGACCAGCGGCGTGCAGGAGCGCACGGCCGTCACGCGCACGGTGAGCCACTTCACCGACCAGCGCCTGCACGTCCGACACCGTCCGCACACGCTCAAAGCGAGAGAGCTCCTCACCGAAGCCCACGAGCACCAGATCGAACTGGTCCGCCCAGAACGAGGTCGCCAACTCGAGTGCCAGGGCTCGCATCAGTCCCTCGCATCCGTCCGGATCGCCACTGATCGCCAGCGACCCCATCACCTCTAAGTTCACGAGGCACGGTCCCACGTCGGACCGACCGACCGTCACCAGTGCCGGAAACGGTGCTTCGGCTGCTCCGTCACCACTCGGGTGCTCCGGGTAAACAAGAGGTCCAGCGAGCAAGCCTCCGAAGCTCGTCGGTCCGGGATCCCCCTCCGCTGCACCTCTGAGCGACAGGTTTGCGCGGTGCACGAACCACGATGCACTACCCGAACGCGTCTCGAACGGAACGGGAACGGTCCCTTCCCACCTGGGGTCTTGAGGGATCAGCTCGATCTCGTCCGGATGCACACACACCCCGGCGACGATCGGGGCCGGATGCAGTCTTGTCAGTGCCACCGATGAGAACGCTCTCAAGGCGGCATCGACCGCGTAGGGCGCCAGCGGGTCATCACTGGTCCGGAGCCTGCGCTCCAGGTTCGAGAGGGCAGAGCAGGGAAGCCGGATCTGTTCGCCCGGGTGCCGATGTCGGTGTTGGGCACGGCGCATGCGGTCGAGAAGGCCGACAATGCCTGCACCCAGCAGCCCGGCGCCGATCGGCACCACGGGAACTCCGACGTGTCCTCCTCCCCGGTCGCCGGCGTTGATCGAACGGCTCTCCCCGGTGGCCGAGCGGCTCTCCGGTATGACCGAACGATCGTGGACCTGCCGGTGCGAGGGGGTGGTCACCACACCCGTGACCGACACATCGGTCGGCAACAGCAGCACCCACCCTGGGTTGATCCAGTGGGCGTCCGTCAGCGTCTGCCCGTCTGGCTGGGGACGGCCGTAGTTGACTCGTGCGATCTCCGGCCACCTCAGTGGGGATCCGAGCTCTGACGTAGCGATGGACCACAGGGTGTCCCGAGACCGCACGACGTAGGTGGTCATCGAAGTGACCGAGCTGTCGGAGGCCGCCTGTTCGAAATGCGGGTCGGATGCCGAGCTCTGGACTTCAGTCGTGCTCCCAACAGGTACCGGCGGCCCGGCAGGCACGGGCAGGCCCACCGACACCGGCCTCGACGCAGTTGCCGCTGCCGCCACTCCCGTCATGCGGACTACCGGCGTGAGCGTCAGCGTGGTACCGACCAGACACGCGGCGACAGCCTGCATCGTCTTGCTCCCCGGAAGCTGCAGTCGCGCTCGCCCCGACATCCACGACGCCAGCTCGACGACCACACAGATGAGCAGCCACAGCCAGGCGCACCATGCCAGGACGAGGGTGACGTCGACCATCCAGTTGCCGGTCGCCTGTCGGCGGAGCATCTGGTGGATCGACATGTCCGCCCGAACGGCGTGCACCAGCCCCGGAGGTATCGGCGAACCACCGATCACGACCAGCGCGACGGGTATGCCCACCATCAGCACCACCAGCGCCGAACCGGACAGCAGCCCCTGGGTCACCCGCTGGCTGCCGGGGATCACCGGCACGATGCCTCGGCTCATCTCGTTCTCCCTCGTACCCCGCCCGACAAGACTCATGGCAGAACGTTCAACTTCGATGAGAGCCCGTGGTCGCCCAAGGAGCTATCGAGGTCTGCCGACGCTGTCCTCGTCGTCGAAGGGGCCGTCCGGTCCAACCGGTACCAACGGCGGGGGTTTCCCGTACGCAGGGGTAGATCCTCGCCCGGTGGGTGAGGCGAATGCAGTGGCGATCCGTCGAGCAGAGATGACGAGCGGCGAGCGAGCCAACCGCCGAACATTGCTGGAAACGCCAGACGCAACCGCTGCAGCCGCCGGGTCGTACGGGAGCTGTGCCGTCACTCGAATCCCCGTCAATGCCTCGATGTCTCGCACGCGATAGGGACCACGCCCCATGACCAGGAGCGACACGCGGCCACCGCACAGCTCGTTGAGCAACTGGTGCTGATCGCTGGCATGAGCCAGCGAGACGGCGTCGGAGCCGATCACCACCCCCACCACGTCAGCCGCTTCGAGGAGCGAACGACAGGCGTCGTAGGGTGGCACCAATCGACCGGCGTCGACGACCACGTCGAGGTGAGCCGACAGCCGCAGCAGGGCGCGGTGCACGCCGGCATCGACCTCCATTCCCGACCGGGCTGACATGACCTCTACGATCGGTTCCCCAACGAGAACCTCCAGACCGCCAGGCAGTCGCTGGACGTGATCGTCGAGGACTGACGCGGCCGGATCGAGAGACGCGTCGCGTGCGAACGAGAGACACCCTTTTGCCGTCGACAGCTCGAATCTCGACGCCAAGTCACCTCCGGACGGGTCACATTCGGCCACCACCACCCGACGGTCGAAGGGCCAAGTGGCTGCGACCAGGCATGCCAGCGTTGTTGTGCCCGGGGCGCCTTTGAGAGATGCCAGGACAGACAGGGTCATGCTCGAAGACGAACGACGGTACTCGCCATCCGCCACGCAGAACGTGGTCGCACCACAACTATCCACTGAAGCCGCCATTTCATGGATCTAGTACCGCGCTGACAGCCTTACCTTCGCCGACGGTCTCGTCCGGATGCAAGTGGTCAGGACCTGGCCCGCCTATCTGCTGATCCGCCAATCGGGTCGTCACGAGAAACGACCATGGCAGCGTCACCTTGCCGAGCACCTTGCCGGATCCCTTGATCATGCCGATCCACACGATCGTCATGAAGGTGTCATCATGGCAGTCGTCAGGTTCGGGGCCTGATGAAGGGGGACGTGATGAGCAGGACCAACCGGCAGAGAAGGACCGGGCAGAGCCTCATGCCGTACGGTCTTGCACTCGCCATCGCACTGTCCCTGTGCGACGTCTTGAGCCTCGGGACGAACGCCGGGGCGTCCTCCTCGAACACAGCGACGCTCCGTATCCTGGTGACCAACGATGACGGCGTGCGGGCTCCCGGGATCAACGCGACGGTGCAGGCCCTTCGCTTCCTCCCCCACACCAAGGTGATCGTGGTCGCCCCCCTCACCAACCAGAGCGGCACCGGCGCCAAGACGACACCCGGCGCCCTCACCGTCACCAACGCAACCACCCTGAGCGGCTTTCCGGCCAAAGCCGTGCACGGGTATCCGGCCGACACCATCGTCTGGGCCATCGAAGACCACGGCATCGCTCAACGTCCCAACCTGGTCGTGTCGGGGATCAACTTCGGGCAGAACATCGGGCCGCTGGCCGACATCTCCGGCACCGTCGGTGCCGCTGAGACGGCACTCGGCCAGGGCATTCCCGCCTTCGCCACCAGTCAGGGTGTCAACAACGGCCTGTCCCCCAACTTCAGCCAGGCTGCCAAGCAGCTGGTCGCCTGGGTGCAGTCCCACCGCAACGCGCTCTTGAACCCGAAGGAGGGTGCAGCGCTCCCCAACGGGAACCTCAACGTGCCCACCTGCCCCAACGGGCGCATCCGGGGGCCGGTCAACGTACCGCTGGCTACTTCGCTCAGCGGCTTCAACGTCACGACCGTGAACTGCTCGAGCACAGCGACCAAGCCGGCTAACGATGTTCAGGCGTTCGTCGAGGGGTTCGCCTCGATCTCACCGCTCCAACCCGTCAACGAGAACAACACCAGCGCCACGACTGGTGCTAGTAGCTGACCGGGGCCACTAGCGGTTGGCGGCCGAGATCATCGATGCAACGTCGTCCCACCCCATGCCGACCGTCTCGCCGACGACCGTGCCCGATGAGCCGTCGACCACGATGAAGAAGGGGTAGCCCAGCACCCGGTAGTCACTCCACGCCTCGTCGCTCATGATCACCGGCACGATCGACAGATCGGCAGCGAGATCGGCCACCTCTTGCGCCGAGATCACCTGCGGACCCTTGGTCACCACTACTCCTCTGTCAAGACCCAGGTCCAACCGTGAGGAGTCACCGAGCGCACGCCAGAACTCCTTGCAGCCGAGACAGTCCACCGACAAGAACGCGAGAAGCGTCCTTCCCGCCGTACCCACGACGCGGATGTGGAGGGGGTTCCCGGACGGATCGACCCCGATGAGATCATGAGCGGCCGTACCCACCGTCGATCCACCGAGGGGGACCGGACGCAGGCCGCCGAACGTGGCACCTCCGACCGTCGCCGATGGTGCGTCACGTGTCGGTGTTGGTGCGAAGGCTGGTGTTCGTACCGATGTCGGGGACGGCAGAGCATGGTCGGCCGGACCCGCCTGCGGCGCTACTTGGCGGTGACCTCGGTTTCGACGCGCTCCACTGCGTTGCCATGGCCACACCACCGGCACGTCACCTCCTCGATCCGCTCCTCGAGCACATCCTCGTCCTCGAGGGTGAGCTCACCGCCCACCGAGTAGTGATGGAATGCCCTCGTCCGACGATTGGTCACCACGTCGAAGCGAGTGAGGTTCCCGCACGCTGCGCACCGATAACGGGGGGACCTCTCAATGTCCGAAGTCTCGATCGTCACAGGCTCCACGGTAGTCCGCGTCACGCAGTGTTGTTGACGCAGGAAGCGGTGAGACCAAGCCGTCTCCCCATCAGGCCTCTCAGTCCGGTTCGCCGGCAGCGCTCCGGGACACCCGCACCAGCTCGGCCAGCACCCGTTCGGCTCGGCCATCGTCGATCACCTCGCACGCCAACGCCACCCCGCCATCCAGATCGTCGGCCTTGCCGATCACCACCAGCGCCGCCGCCGCATTGAGCACGGCAATATCCCGGTGGGGGTTGGGGTCGCCGGCAACCACCCGGCGGATCGCCTCGGCGTTCACCGAGGCGTCGCCACCTCGCAGCTCGTCGATCGTGGCGGTTCGGAAGCCGAGCGACGTCGGGTCCACCCGGTAGACCTGCACCTCGAACTGACCGGAGCCGTCACCGGTCATCTCGTAGACGGTGGACGGTCCGGTGGTGCTCAGCTCGTCGAGCCCGTCGTCCCCGAAGACAACCATGGCCCGACGTGTGCCGTTGGCGCCTAGAACGCCGATCATCTTCTCCGCCATCGACGGATCGCTCACCCCGATCACCTGGTACTTCGCCCTGGCCGGATTGGCCAGCGGGCCCAGGAAGTTGAAGACGGTGGGAATGCCCAGTTCTGGACGGACCGGAGCGGCGAAGCGCATGGCCGGGTGGAAGCGTGGAGCAAAACAGAAACCCATCCCCACCTCGTCGAGGCACCGGGCCACACCGGCGGGGCCGAGGTCCGCCACGACACCCAGAGCTTCGAGGACGTCAGCGGCACCCACCGCTGACGACGAAGCCCGCCCCCCGTGCTTGCACACCTTGGCACCGGTGGCCGTCACCACCAAAGCGGCGATGGTGGAGACATTGACGCTGCGAAGTCGATCGCCGCCGGTCCCACAGGTGTCGACCAGGTCCCCGGGGACATCCAGCGGTACGGCGTGGCTGACCATGGCCCGGACCAGACCGGTCATCTCCTCCACCGTCTCCCCTTTGGCCCGGAGACCGACGACGAACGCGGCGATCTGGGCCGGGGTGGCCTCACCGGCGAGGACCTGCCCGAGGACCGCTTCGGCCTCCTCGGCGAGGAGCGACTCCCCTGCCACCAGACGCGACAGGACCCCAGGCCACCCACCGATCTCGTCGAAGCTCACCGTGCCCGCTCCTGGGCCCGTGCTCGGACCTGTGCTCATGTTCGTCCCCATCTGCTCAGTTCCACCACAGATCGTGCCGCAGCACTCCGCGGCCGATGAGATCCAGCTGCACCTGCGAGGTACCTTCCACGATGGTCAGCTGCTTCGCATCCCGGTACCAGAGCTCGGTGGGATGGTCCTCCATGTAGCCCGCAGCACCCAGCAGCTGCACAGCGAGGCTCGATGCCCGCACCGCCAGCTCGGTGGCGTGGTACTTAGCCATGGACAGGTAGGGCACGTACTCCTTCGTGAACTTGCCCTGGTCGGCCAGGTATGCCGACCGATACGTGAGCAGCCGAGCCGCCTCGATGTCCACCGCCACCTTGGCGATCTCCCACTGGATGCCCTGGAAGTCGGCGATGGTGCCGCCGAACGCCTGGCGTTGGCTCACGTACTCGGTGGCGTACATGAGGGCACCCTCGGCCAAACCGATGCCCCGAGCAGCCACGACGGGGCGCATGGCGTTCAGGCCGAGCATGGCCAGGCGGAAACCACCCACCTCACCGATGACGTTGGCAGCGGGAACCCGCACCAGATCCAGGACGAGCTCGCCGGTGTCGATACCTCGCACCCCCATCTTGTGGTCGGTGCGTCCCACCGAGACGCCGTCCCAGCCCCGCTCGACGATGAAGGCGGTGATCGAGTCGTGTGCGCGGCTGGCAGGATCACCGGTCTTGGCGAACACGGTGTACCAGTCGGCCTCACGAACACCGGAGATCCAGCATTTGGTACCGGACAGCACCCAGCCGTCCCGGTTGGCCGGGTCCTCATCGGGAACGGCCCGAGTGCGCATGCCGACAACATCGCTTCCCGCCTGCGACTCGGAGAGGCCGAACCCAGCCCGCAGCTTGCCCGTGGCGATACCGGGGAGGTAACGCTTCTTCTGGTCGTCGTTGCCGGCGATGAGCACCGGACCCACCGGCAGTCGGGTGAGCAGCAACATCAGCGCCGCCGTCTGGGAGTACTTGGCCACCTCTTCGATGGCGATGGCGAGACCCAGGATCCCCGCCCCGGACCCACCGAGCTCGGTTGGCAGGCAGAGGCCGAGGAGGTCGGCGTCCCGGAAGGCATCGAAGATGTCCTCCGGGTACGCACCGGTGGAGTCGATCTCCCGGGCCCGCGGCTTCACCTTGTCCGTGGCAAGACGACAGACCGTCTCTTTCAGGGAAGCGAGTTCAGGCGAGAGGTCGAAGTCCATCGCATGGGAGGCTACCCGCTCACCGTTCCGGCTCCTCGGGCCGACCGAGCTTTCCTGGGTCCTGCCAGCCCTGACAACTGCACCAGCTGCTCTAGGCTCGCGCTTCGTGCCACACACAGAGACGGAACAGACGCAGGGGTCGCAACCAGGGTTGCGCCCGCCACCACCTCTGGGAGCCGCGGCTCTGGCCAGCGGAACCTACGACGGTGCGGTGGTCGTGGTCACCGGTGGTGGCACGGGCCTGGGCAAGGCCATCGCCACCGAGTTCGCCCGGCTGGGAGCGGGCGTGGGGATCCTCAGCCGGAAGGAGGAACACCGGGCTGCAGGGGTGCGGGCCGTGGAGGAGGTAGGCGCCACCGCACACGCCGAGATGTGCGACATCCGTGACCCCGAGTCCATCACCGCCGCGTTCGATGGGGTGGAAGAAGCGCTCGGGCCAATCGACATCCTCATCAACAACGCAGCCGGCAACTTCCCTGTACCGGCGGAGGACATGAGCCCCAACGCATGGCGGACGGTGGTGGACATCGTGTTGAACGGCACCTTCTTCTGCTCACGTGAGCTGGCCCGGCGTCTCATCCCCGCCGAACGTGACGGCGCCATCGTCAATATCGGCGCCTCCTACGCCTGGACGGGGGGGCCGGGGTTCGCCCATTCGGCAGCGGCCAAAGCCGGGGTGAAGAACATGACCGAGACCCTGTCGGTGGAGTGGGCCCCCTACGGCATCCGGGTCAACGGGCTGGTACCGGGTCTGTTCCCCCACGAGGACGAGACGGCGGACATCGCCGCCGTGCCCGGCAAGTACGTGGGACAGGACTCTCGGGTACCAGCCGGACGAGTCGGGTTCCCCCGAGAGCTGGCCTGGGCGGCCACCTATCTGTGCTCGCCGTACGCCACCTACATCAGCGGTCACACCTTGGTGGTGGACGGCGCCAACTGGCAACGGCGCCACGTCGTGCAACCACCGTTCACCGAAGTCCGTACCCAGCTCAACCGACCGGCGTTCGGCGAGGACTCGGGTCGAGCTGGTTAGCCGAGCTGGTTAGCCGAGCTGGTTAGCCGAGCTGGTTAGTCGAGCTGGTTAGCCGAGCTGGTTAGCCGAGCTGGTGAGAAGCCCAGCACCCCTCTCCGCCGGGCCTCTTCATACCGTCGGATCAGTCGGGTCAGTACCGTTCAGTCGGATCAGTACCGTCGGATCAGTACCGTCGGGTCAGTACCGTTCAGTCGGATCAGTACCGTCGGATGCGCTGATCTTGACTTTCGTCGTCGAGCTGAACCCCATGGTTGGCCACCGCTGACGTCCACGCGCTCGCCGTCCCACCACCGGAGCTCGTAACGACCGCTCGGATCGGGGTGCCACATGGGAGGGGAGATCGGCGGATCTCCTGTCGGTGAGGGTACTCCCGGGCCGCCGTCCTGGTCCGAGCTCCCCGGGTAGCGAGGCGGGAACGTCGGTTGACCCGGTGACACGCCCCATGGTGGCGTGACCCCGTTCGCAGGAGGGAACGGCCGCGCCTGTGGACCCAACCTCGATGTGGCTCGGGCAATCAGGAAGAGGAGGAAGCCGAAGACCCCGAACAGGACACCGACGAGCCCCCACACCAACGGCGGAATGCGCCACGGTGTCCTGCCGTGCACCTTCCGGGAGTTTTCGGCCAGCAAGAACGCGGCCACTCCGAACAGGCATGCCGCGATCAAGGCGACGACGGTCTCGCCACCGCTGAGGTTCATGTCCTCATTCTACGTCGTCCGGCTCGGCCGGAAGCCTGACCACCACCCGGGCACCGACGGCGCTGTCGGCGACCACCACCGAGCCACCGTGGACGGCGACCACCTCACTGACGATGGCCAGCCCGAGCCCTGCCCCGCCACCTCGGCGGTCCCGGGCCTCGTCCACCCGGGTGAACCGCTCGAAAACCCGGGCGCGCTCAGCGGTCGGGATCCCCGGACCGTCATCGGCCACCACGACCTCGACGTACCCGTCGACACGGCCGACCTCGAACATCACCGTGGTGGCCGCATGCCGTGCAGCGTTGTCGGCCAGGTTGCGCACCACCCGGACCAGGTGCTCTCGATCGGCGAGCACACGTCCTGCTCCTACAGCATGGAGATCGACGGTGATGTGCTCCTGAGCCCCGAGCCGTTCGGCCTCGGCCAGGACCAGTTCGTCGACGTCCACCGGATCGTGACCGGGCAACAGGTGGCCTTCGTCGCTCCGCGCCAGCATCAGCAGGTTGTCGACGATGTGGCCCAAGCGCACCGCTTCGCCCTCGGCCGCTTCAGCCACCGCCGGCCAGTCGGCGCTCTCTGGCTGAGTTCGAGCCACCTCGAGCAAGGCGATCACCGTGGCCAGTGGGCTGCGCAGTTCGTGGGACGCGTCCGACACGAACTGGCGCTGCCGGTCGGTCGCCGCCTCCAGACGAGACAGCATCGCGTTCATGGTCGAGGCCAGTCGGGCGATCTCGTCGTCCACGGCGGGAACCGGGACCCGGCGATGCAGGTCACCAACCGAGATGTCCGACACCTCGGCCCGGATGGCCTCGACCGGACGCAGCGCTCGTCCCGCCAACAACCACGCGAGCACAGCCGACGCCGCAGCCAGGAGCGGGAGGACGACAGCCAGGGCGGCGATCAGCTCCCGCACGGTGTCGTCGACCTGATCGGCAGAGGCCACGGCGTAGACGGTCAGTTCCCCACGGGGTGTCACCACCGTGGTGGCCACGGCCAGGTCGTGGTTCTCGTCGCCAGGCAGCTCCGCGTCAGTTCGGACAACGACCCGCTCACCGACGGGTGGGCGAGCAGAGGAGACCGGGGGCTTCCCTCGGAGATCAGTCGACGCGTCGACCACCTTGCCCCGGGCATCCACGACCTGCACGGCGACACCGGGTCGGACCCGCAGATTCGTTGGCAACGAGCCTCCCGAGATCAGCCCGGCGGTATCGGCGGCCTCGGTGGACGCTGTGTTCTCGAGCCCGTTGACCAGCGACTGATGCAATAGCCACACCAGACCCAACCCACCGACAGCCAGCGTCACCACCACGACAGCCAACGCTGCCAGCGTGAGCCGAACTCGGATCGACCACAGCATGGGGATGTTAGGGCGAGTTGGCATCAGCCACCCGTGGCATCCAGCCGGTAGCCGATGCCCCGAACTGTCTCCAATGAGGTTCTGCCGAACGGCCTGTCGATCTTTCGCCGGAGGTACCCGATGTAGACCTCGATGATGTTCGGGTCGCCTTCGAACGACTCGCCCCACACGTGATCGATGATCTCTCGTTTGGTCACGGACTCGCCCGCACGGTGCATCAAGTACTCGAGCAGGAAGAACTCCCGAGGGGTCAGGGCGATCTCGGTGTCGCCCCGACGGCACCGGTGCTCGGCAGGGTCCAAGGTCAGATCACCCGCAATCAGGACACTCGGTCGCTCACGACGCCCCCGGCGTATCAGGGCTCGGATCCGGGCCACCAGGACAACGAAGGAGAACGGCTTGGACAGGAAGTCGTCTGCTCCGGTGTCGAGCGCCTCGGCCTCGTCGAACTCGCCGTTCTTGGCCGTCAGCATCAACACCGGTACCCAGTTGCCCTCAGCCCGGAGCGTGGCGCAGACCTGGAACCCGTTGCGACCGGGCAGCAAGATGTCGAGAACGATCGCGTCGTAGATCTGTTCCCGTGCCCGCCACAGGCCGTCGGTCCCGCTCAGTGCGGTATCCACCGTGAACCCCTCGCCTTCGAGCCCACGAGCGACAGCGTCGGCGAGATGCTCCTCGTCCTCAATGATCAGAATGCGCATAACACCAGGCAGTGTGTCTCGATCTCCCTGAAGATTCGCTGAGAGGTTCGGCCGATCAGACCTCCTATCTCGGCGTCACCAAACCCGTTTCGTAAGCAACGACCACCAACTGGGCTCGGTCCCGGGCGCCGAGCTTGGACAGCAGACGGCTCACGTGTGTCTTGGCCGTGGCCGTGCTCATGTGCAACGAGGCAGCCAGCTCGGTGTTCGACTCCCCCCGGGCCACCAGACAGAGGACCTCTCGCTCCCGGTCGGTCAGCACGTCGAGGACGGCTGCCGGGGCCCGCTGTGGGGTGTCGGGTCGGCTCACGTAGTCGGCGATGAGCCTCCGGGTGACGCTCGGGGCCAGCAGCGCCTCCCCGGCGGCAACGACCCGGATGGCAGCCAACAGGTCGTCAGGAGGGGTGTCCTTCAACAAGAACCCGCTGGCGCCGGAGCGCAAGGCCTCGAACACGTACTCGTCGAGGTCGAAAGTCGTCAGGATCAGGACTCGGGTCGTTCCGAACTGGTTCGAGCCGGCGATCCGACGGGTCGCCTCCAGGCCGTCCACGACGGGCATACGCACGTCCATGAGCACCACGTCGGGACGGGTTGCATCGATGACAGTGATGGCCTCTTCCCCGTTAGCGGCCTCGCCGAGAACCTGGAAGTCGGGCGATGAGTCGATCAGTACCCGAAAGCCGGCACGTACCAGCGCCTGATCGTCGACCACCACGACACCGATGGTCACGACGCACCCACGTCGACCGGGAGGCTGGCCGACACCCGAAAGCCGCCTTCCGGCAGCGGTGCGGCCACCAGGCTTCCTCCGAACACCGCCGTTCGCTCTCGCATACCCACGATGCCGTGGTGGGCGGTGGCGTGTCCGCCGGTCGTGGTCCCCGTACCGTTGCTCCGGTCGTCACCGTGACGGGCGTTGCCACGGACGTTCGACCCGGCGTGACCGTCATCGACCACCTCGATGGTCACCTCGTGGGCCCCGAAGCAGACGTCCACGACAGCAGTCGCCGATCCGGCGTGCTTCACCACATTGGTGAGTGCCTCCTGGACGATTCGATAGACCGACAGCTCCACACTGGGTGGCAGCGGGACCACCGCGCCTCGGATCCGCAGCTCCACCGGGATGCCAGCTGCCCGCACCTGTTCGACCAGGGCATCGAGATCGGAGACGTTGGGGGCTGGCGACAGGGCCGGGTGGGTGGTCTCGTCACGCCGCAGCACGCCTAGGACCCGACGGAGATCTTCGAGAGCTGCACGGCTGGTGATCTCCACCGCTGCCAGCGCGTTGCGCGCCTCTTCGGGTTGCGTGTCGAGCACGTGGTGACCCACAGCAGACTGCACGGCGATGACGCTCAGGCTGTGTGCCACGACATCGTGCAGCTCGCGAGCGATCTGGAGGCGCTCCTCGGCGATGGACTGCTCGGCCTCTTGTATCTCTTGGCGTTGGCGCTGGGCCTCTTGTTCGGCCAGCCCGGCCATGTACGTCTTGCGAGCGCGGATGCTGTCCCCGACGAACCAGGTGGCACCGGCCAGAAAGACGTTGAAGGTCACGTAGAAGTCAGCGGGCCGTTGGGAGACGCTGACAGCCATCGCCGTCAACAGCGCCACCTCCACCAGGGCCAGCGCCATCACGGACTGCCGGCGCTGGAAGGTGACCGCCACCATGTAGAGAGGAGGAGCGATGAGGGGGTCCGGTGCGAACGATGCGCCGTACATGGTGGTGACCATCACGCAGATGGTGACCACGACCAGCGCCACCAGGGGATGAGCGCGCCTGATCATGGTGGGCAGCGAGGCACCGGCCAACAGCAGTGCCAGCAGCCAGAGCGGTGCGTGGCTGCCTGCGTGACCTCGGCCCACCACATGAGCGATGCCACCGAGGAAGAGCAGCAGCGCAAAGCCCACGTCGAGGGCTAGCCACTGTCGAGCCGAGATCCGTTGTACCAGCGGCGGCCGGGGAAGGGCACGCCCACCGCTCGCAATTGCCATGCCACCGACGCTAGCGACGTCCATTCTCCGGCGCATCGTCCTACTGTTTGGTCTTCCCGTACATCCCAGGGTGTACGCGAAGCACGCAATTGCGGCCCTGTCGTACACCTTGGGTAGGACCAGCAATGGCCCCAGGCCTGATGACGGCGCCACGCAGGCTTGTCACCATGAGAAACAGCACAGGTGCAGCACAACGACCTACCCGGCCGAACAGGTCGTCACCCAGCAGGTACTTCACCGAGGAGCCCACGTGATCGAGGCAGTAGGACTGACCAAGCGGTACGGCGAGACCGTAGCCGTGGACGATCTGTCCTTCCAGGTCCGGCCGGGACGGGTCACCGGCTTCCTCGGGCCCAACGGATCAGGAAAGTCCACCACCATGCGCATGATCATGGGGCTGGACAAGCCCAGCGCTGGGACCGTCACCGTCGACGGCTGCCAGTACCGGAACCTGGGATGGCCGTTACAGGAGGTGGGTGCCCTGCTGGAGGCCAAGGCCATCCATCCCGGGCGGTCCGCTTTCAACCACTTGTGGGCCCTGGCCCAGACCAACGGGATCAGCAAGGCCAGGGTGCGCGAGGTCCTGGAGATTGCCGGCCTGAGCAGCGTGTCCAAGGGGCGGGTGGGCAAGTTCTCGCTGGGCATGGGACAGCGCCTGGGAATCGCCGGCGCCCTGCTCGGTGATCCTGGTGTCCTGCTGTTCGACGAGCCGACCAACGGCCTCGACCCCGAAGGGATCCGCTGGGTCCGCAACCTGTTGAAGACCCTGGCCGCCGAGGGTCGGACCGTGTTCGTCTCGAGCCACCTGATGAGCGAGATGGCTCTCACCGCCGAGCACCTGGTGGTCATCGGCAGGGGTCGATCTCATCGCCGAGATGCCCGTCGCCGACTTCATCGCCCAGAGCTCCCGGCAGTTCGTCCGGGTACGCACCCGCCAGTCCGACGTGCTCACCCGTGAGCTACAGGCCACCGGGGCCACCGTGGTGCCGGAAGAGGACGGGGCCTTGGCAGTGACCGGGGTGCTGGCAGCCGAGATCGGGAGCGTGGCCAGCACCCACAACGTGGTCCTGGAAGAGCTCTCGCCCCAGTCCGCCTCCCTCGAAGAGGCGTTCATGGAGCTGACCCACGACAGCGTGGAGTACCGGGGCGAAGGCGATGCCGATGCCGATGCCAATGGCGAAGGCGATGCCGATGCCATCACCGGAAACAGCAGCCGACTGACGACGGCAGGAGCGTGAGCCACCGATGACCCTCGTCACGTCAGCGATCTCCGACAGCGGCGCTGCTGCCACCGCCGACGGCCATGCGCATCGGGGCCCCAGGGGTCACGAGCACTGGTGGGGTGTGCTGTGGAGCGAGTGGACCAAACTGCGCAGCGTGCGCTCCACCACCTGGAGCCTGGTGGCCATGGTGGTCGTCAGTATCGGGATAGGGATCCTGGCCACTTCCACCCAGGCAAGCCACTGGTCGTCAGGCTCGCTCCAGAGCCGGGTGTTCTTCGATCCCACCAGCTTGAGCCTCACCGGCCTCCTCTTCGGCCAGCTGGCCATCGGTGTGCTCGGGGTCATCGTCATGAGCACCGAGTACGGAACGGGCACCATCCGCTCCACACTGGCGGCGGTGCCCAACCGACCGTTGGTACTGGCGGCCAAAGCCGCCGTCTTCACGACGCTCGCTCTGGTGGTCGGCGAAATCGTGTCGTTCCTCGCCTTCTTCATCGGCCAGGCGATACTGTCCGGGTCCGCCCCTACGGCCACCCTCGGTCAGCCCGACGTGCTGCGGGCCGTCGCCGGAGGAGGGCTCTACATCGCCGTGCTCGGTCTGTTCGCTCTGGGCCTGGCAGCGATCATCCGGCACACCGCCGGGGCCATCACTGCCTTCGTGGCCATCTTGCTAGTGCTCCCGATCGTGAGCCAGGCGCTACCGGCGTCGATCGACGACACGACGGCCAAGTTCCTTCCTGCCAACATCGGGGTCTCGATCATGACCGTGGATCCCGGGTTCCGGTCCGACACTCCCCTCTTCAGCCCCTGGCACGGCTTCGTCCTCCTGTGTATCTACGCCGCGCTGGCGCTGGCGATCGGCTGTTGGATGCTGATCCGACGGGACGCCTGACCTACCTCTTCTCTCTTCGCCGGACCTCTTCGCCGGCCTCTTGCTTCGTACCGAACCTCTGCCGTACCCAGTGACGGTGGCACGCCGTGGTCGTTGCAGACGTACCGTTGCCGGGGCGGTACAGCTGATCCAGAGGACGGGGGCTGTGCAGTACGGGGCCGAAGAACCCTCAAAAGAGACGTCGCAACATGGGTCACTGTTTTCCTAGCGGTTCTAGTGACTTGACAAATATGATCTTTTAAGTCATCTTTAGGGCCATGAAGACCCTCCTCGGATCACGTACACACACACGCCGGCGCCTCGGGGTGATCGGTGCCCTCGGAGTCCTGCTACCGCTCTCCCTGATCATCGGGGCGACCGCTCCTGCTGCTGCCAGTGCGGCGTCGGGAGGGTCCGTGTCGCTGGTGGCCTACTCCACCCCGAAGCCCGCCTACGCCAAGTTGATCACTGCCTTCAACGCCACGAAGGAGGGCTCGGGGGTGACGTTCACCCAGTCGTTCGGCGCCTCGGGCTCGCAGGCCACCGCCGTCATCGACGGGCTCCCCGCCGGCGTGGTCAACCTCGCGTTGTCTCCGGATATGCAGAAGCTGGTCAAGGCAGGGATCGTCTCCTCGAACTGGGACACCGGACCGACCAAGGGCATCGTCACCAACTCGATCGTCTCCTTCGTCGTCCGAAAGGGCAACCCGGAGCACATCACCAACTGGGCCAGCCTGGTCAAGAGCGGCGTGCAGGTGATCACACCCAACCCGTTCAGCTCCGGTAGCGCCAAGTGGAACCTGATGGCGGCGTACGGTGCCCAGCTGGCCCTGGGCAAGACGAAGGCCCAGGCGACCACGTATCTCACGCAGCTCCTGCAACACACGGTGGCCCAGCCGAGCAGCGCCTCCAACGCTCTCCAGACCTTCCTGTCGGGTGAGGGCACCGTTCTCCTCGACTACGAGAGCGACGCCCTCTATGCCCAAAGTCAAGGTGAGCCGATCACCGTGATCACGCCGCCGCAGACCATTCTCATCCAGAACCCGATCGCTGTGACCACCAACGCCTCGGATCCTGCTGCGGCCAAGACGTTCGTCAACTACCTGCTCTCCCCGGCAGGCCAGACGGTCTGGGCCCAACAGGGATACCGGCCAGTGCTGCCCAGCGTCGCAGCGAAGTTCAAGTTCTCCACCCCCAAGAAGCTGTTCACCATCGACAGCCTCGGCGGTTGGACAAAGGTCGACAGCACCTTCTTCGATCCGGAGACAGGGGCGATAGCGAAGATCGAGCAAGGACTCGGGGTCTCGACCGCCAGTGGTTGACCTCGAGCTGCAGCCCGACCGCACGTCCAGCTCGCCAAAGCACGGAGTCACCGCTAACCAGGGAGTCACCGGTTCGAGCAGGGCGATGCGGTCGGTCGGTCGAGTCGCCGGGCCGACGTTGGCGATGACCTACCTCGGCTTGTTGGTGCTGCTGCCGATCGCCGCTGTCTTGTCCACGGCGCTCCATGGTGGGATCGGTGCGTTCTGGACGGCTGTCACCCAGCCCGAAGCCGTCGCTGCGCTCGAGCTGACGCTGGTTGCCTCCCTGGTGGTGGCGGCGTTCAACTCGGTGGCGGGTCTGGTGATCGCGTGGGTGCTCATCCGAGACGAGTTCCCGGGGAAACGGTTGGTCAACGCCGTGGTCGACCTACCGTTCGCGCTACCGACCATCGTGGCCGGCCTCACCTTGCTCACCTTGTACGGACCCAACAGCCCGTTCCACCTCAACGTGGCCGATACCCGGATCGGCATTCTCTTCGCGCTCGCCTTCGTGACGCTGCCCTTCTCCGTGCGATCGGTACAGCCGGTGCTGGCAGAGCTCGACCGTGAGACCGAAGAGGCGGCCGCATCCCTCGGCGCGTCATCGTCGGGAGTGCTCCGACGCGTCATCCTCCCGAGCGTGGCGCCGGCCATGCTGGCCGGTGCCGGCTTGGCGTTTGCCCGCGCCGTCGGTGAGTTCGGCTCCGTTGTGCTCATCTCCGGAAACCTGCCGTTCAAGACCGAGGTGGCGTCGTCGTGGATCTACAGCTTGTCGCAGAGCAACGAGCTGCCTGCAGCCGCCGCCATCTCGGTGGTGCTGATCCTGACCGCACTGGTGGTGCTCCTGGGCATCGGCATGCTCCGGCGGCGGTTCGATATCAGCGAGGCGGTATGAGCTCCCGCTGGCGGTGGCCGCTGCGTATCGGAGCTCTCGGGTACCTCGCCGTACTGGTGGTCATCCCGGTCGGCTCGGTCTTCTACCGAGCTTTCCAACATGGCTTCGTCGCCGCATGGGATGCGGTCACCACACCCGACGCCCTCCACGCCCTCTGGCTCACCCTGTTGGTCGTACTCATCGCCGTCCCCCTCGACACGGTCTTCGGGGTCGGTGTGGCACTCATCCTGTCCCGTCGGCGGTTCCCGGGAGCATGGCTCCTCGACGCCTTCGTCGATCTTCCACTCGCTATCTCGCCTGTTGTCGTCGGGCTGGCCTTGGTGCTCGTCTACGGCAAGACGGGATGGTTCGGCAACTGGCTGGCCGCCCATGGCATCGAGGTGATCTTCTCGCTACCCGGCATCGTGATGGCCTCGGCAACGGTGTCGCTCCCCTATGTCGTACGCGAGGTCCTGCCCGTCCTCCAGGAGATCGGCACCGAGCAAGAGCAGGCCGCCGCAACGCTGGGGGCATCACCGTTCACCACGTTCCGTCGCATCACCCTGCCTTCGATCAGGCAAGGCCTGGCCTACGGCGTCACCCTGACCACTGCCCGGGTGCTCGGTGAGTTCGGGGCCGTCATCATCGTGTCCGGTGCAATTGCCGGACGGACACAGACCCTGACACTGTTTATCCAGGACAGCATCGAGAACCTCGATCCGATCGGCGCCTATACCGGTGCGGTGATCCTTGCTCTCATCGCGTTGGCGGTGCTTGCCGTGTTGAACTCGAACGACAAGAAAGGGGGAAAGTCGACATGGCGATCACGATCAGATCCGTCTCAAAGCGCTTCGGAGACGCCGTCGCTCTCGACGACATCAACCTCGATGTCCCGAACGGCTCACTGACTGCCCTGCTCGGCCCAAGCGGCGGCGGCAAGTCCACGCTGTTGCGGGTGGTGGCCGGGCTGGAGAGCCCCGACACCGGCACGGTGGAGATCGATGGTGAGGACTTGACCGGCGTTCGGGTACGTGACCGTGGCATCGGGTTCTGCTTCCAGCACTACGCCCCTTTCCGACATCTCACCGTTCGTAGAAATGTCGCCTTCGGGCTCGAGGTCCGGCGACGCCCCAAGGCCGAGATCCGGGAGAAAGTGGACGAGCTCCTCGACCTGGTACGGATCGCCCATCTCGCCGATCGCTATCCCTCGCAGCTGTCGGGCGGCCAGCGCCAGCGGATGGCGCTGGCCCGAGCCTTGGCCATCGAGCCTCGGGTGCTCCTGCTCGACGAGCCGTTCGGTGCTCTCGACGCCCAGGTGCGCCAGCAGCTCAGGGTGTGGCTCCGGCAGCTGCACGAGAAGATCTCCGTCACCACCGTCCTGGTCACCCACGACCAGGAAGAGGCCATGGAGGTTGCCGATCGTCTGGCTATCATCAACGAGGGGCGACTGGAACAGGTCGGTGGGCCCGCCGACATCTACGACAACCCACAGAGCGAGTTCGTCATGAAGTTCCTCGGACCGGCCACCCAACTCGACGGCGCGTGGGTCCGCCCACACGATCTGGTTCTTCACCGTGACCACGACATCGGTGGCAGGAGTGTCGGTGGCCGATCCGCCGTCGTGAGCCGCATCACCCACCTCGGTTTCGAAGTACGGGTGGACCTGCAGCTGGCCAATGGTGGGACCACTTGGGTACAGCTCAGTCGGGGTGCCGCCGCCGAGCTCGATGTCGCTGCGGGCGATGATGTGTGGGTGGCGCGCTCCGAGAAGTCACCGAGCGACAGGGAGCTTTCCGGCGTCGTCACCCAGTAGCGAGGAAAGGAGGCAGGTCATGCACAGCGGTTTCGATCACGTCACGATTGCCGTCGTTGACCTTGACGATGCCAAGCGGTTCTTCGGGCTGCTCGGGTTCGAGGAGACGGCGGCAACCGTTGTGTCCGGCGAGCTCATGTCCGGCTACATGGACATTCCCGATTGGGAAGCCGATCACGTCACCTTGACCCTGACAGGAGCTGCAACCCACCAAGAGGTGCAGCTCCTCCGGTTCCACCAGCCTCAGTTGGCCGCTGATCCCGATGAGGGCAACCTGGCTCGCTTGGGGTTCAACCACGTGTGCTTTGCTGTCGACGACCTCGATGCCACACTGGCAACCCTGACCGCCAACGGTGTACGAACCCGCAACGAGATCATGGAATTCCACGATCGGCGGCTCGTGTTCCTCGTGGGACCAGGAGATGTCACCATCGAATTGGCGGAGTGGACCAGTACGGAGGGTTGAGGCACATCGACCGGTGCGGTTGCCAGACACGTGCCGGGCTCAGGCTATGGGCATAGTCGGGAAACGACCTCTGCCACCGGGAGGGTGGTCGCTTTCTGGAAGCCGCTGCCGGCCCACAGGCTCATCCGGTCGGCGTCACCTGCCAGCATCGCTGCCGCCCGGAGCGGACGGGTGGCGTTGTTGATCTCCGGGTACGCAGGCGGAGTAGCAGGATGGTCACGCATGAACTGGTTGACCAAACCCCGGGCCGGTCGACCGCTGAAGGATCGGGTGAGGGCAGTCGAGGTGAATCGAGCATCGCCCAAGGCAGCCTTGTAGACGGGGTGAGCGCCGCTTTCCGGACATCGCAAGAACGCTGTCCCGCATTGGGCAGCCATCGCCCCTGCGGACAGCACGGCTGCGACCGCGTCGGCGTCCATGACCCCTCCTGCGGCGATCTGGGGAAGATCGGTGACGTGGGCGATCTCGTCGATCAGCGTCAACAGTTCGTGACCTTGGACTGGCTGGTCGTCGTTGGTGAACGTTCCGCGATGAGCACCAGCCTCGGTGCCCTGGACACAGAGGCAGTCGGCGCCGGCCGTCGCTGCCACGATCGCTTCGTTCGGATGGGTGACAGTGACGGCGACCGTCGAGCCGGCATCTCGGAACACGGCGATCAGCTCGGGCGGCGGACATCCGAACGTGAAGCTGACGATCGGCGGCGGGTCAGCGAGCAGCGCGGCGGTCTTCGACTCCCACGCGTCGTCGTCCCACGCCCGGCGACCGAGTGTGGCGCCGAGCGCCTCGACATCGTCGGTGAGCGACTCGAGGTACGTGGACATCGCTACAGGATCAGTCGTTGGGGTACCGGGAACGAAGACGTTGACCCCGAAGGCCTTCGTGGTGGCGGCTCGCACCGCGCTGATCTCGGCGGCCATCGCCTCGGTGCTCTTATAGCCAGCGGCGAGAAATCCCAAGGCACCAGCGTTCGCCGCTGCCACAACCAACGTCGGAGTGGAAGGTCCCCCGGCCATCGGGGCCACGACGATCGGATGACGAAGCAGGTCGCAGAGGCGGGCGGTGGTCACACCGAGTCTCTCGGAGGCTCAACAGAGCGGAGGAGAGCATCGTGCGGATCGTCATAGTTGTCGTGGTTGTCGTGCATCGCCATGGGAACGACACTACGGAATACGCACGTCGAGGTTCTGTGACGCGAGGTACTCCTCTTCCTCCGTCAGGTCCGACACCTTGACCGGAGTAACGAGGCTCCAGTGCGGCCCCACTGGACAACGCTGAAGCCTCCACCAACCAAGACGGACCGCTTTCAGGGATATTCCTGGAATCCAAAGAGTGGTGAACAAGTGTCCATTTCGGCACCGCACCACAGTGGAGGCGCTGAACAAAGAGCCACGACGGCGAGCCACCACGATGGTTTCTGCACAGAGCATAGAGACGACAGCGACCGTGATGATCTTGCGACGCACCACACCAGCGTACGACACCGAACGCCAAGGGGCGCCGTGCAACGTAGTCTGAAGATGTCATGGCGCAGAACCGCTGGCCCAGGTAGAGGGGCTGCCGGTCCACCTAGCTCACCTGGCTCACCTGGCTCGCCGGACACGGCGGTTCACCGGGGTCGGAGCGACCAGTGGCGTCAGGCAGCGACTGTAACGGCTAGTAGCTGGGGAGACCCGACCTCCTCGGGAACAGGCTCACCATCGGCTCGCAACCCAGCGATGTGAACGCTGATCGCCTCGACCGCTCGCTCCTGACACTCCTCGATCGTTCGGCCATGAGTAAAACAACCAGGAAGTGCCGGAACACAGACGAGGTACCCCCCGCTCTCCTCAGGCTCCACCACGATCGTGTAGGTACGCATCGGCTTTATCCTCTCATAGGACGGCTTGGAGCTCCTCAACGGTGATTCCGGCCTGGGCCAAGATCGATCGCAGTAAGCCAGGCCCGAGCGTCTCACCAGCATGCATCGGCACAGTGACACGACCACGGCGCGACGGGTGCTTCAGATGGACATGGGACCCCTTCTGGGCCACTGTCACCCACCCCAACTGCCCGAGCGCTCGGACAACTTCTCGACCTGTGATCCGAGGTAGCGGCGGCATCGAAGCAACCGTAGGCGGCCCCTGTGACAGTCATCCGCAGATCGGTTTTTCACTAACGGCAGTCCACCTAATGAGGTCAACCGCACTTTGTCCATTGATGAGTGATGGCCACGTCAGTGATGCAGCTGCATCACTCATAGACAACCGGAACGTCAAACGCTGCTCGGCGAGTCGCCCTGCGGAGCGCAGCGAGCACGGGGCGGCCCAACAGTAAGACGAGGACGGAATTGGTGACCGCTCTAGGAATGTCGAACCCGAGCGATGTGGTGAGATCGAAGAGCACGAAGTTATGGAGGTTCGTTG
Source organism: uncultured Acidimicrobiaceae bacterium (assembly GCA_963812965.1). Lineage (GTDB taxonomy): Bacteria > Actinomycetota > Acidimicrobiia > Acidimicrobiales > RAAP-2 > DASXMT01. Next base: position 195,949 of record CAWEXG010000006.1, read on the forward strand.
CCAAACCGCCGCCGGGCACGAACGAGAACGAAGTAGAAGTGCCCGCTCCAAAGGGCCAGAACCACAGATTGAGGAGGGCTCCGTAGATGAGCGCAGAGATTGCAGCATAAGAGGCCAGCAGCGCCAACTCCGCTTTTCCCTTTGCCGGCGGCAGACAGCCGGCTCCGAAACCCATCCAGGCTGCACCGAACATCTGGAACGGCAACCAGGGTCCGACGCCACCGGTGATGAGGGCCGAAGCGAGGATGGTGACTGCCCCCAGCACGAACCCAAATCCACGTCCGAGTACTCGACCCGAAGGGATCAATAGGAAGAAGACCGGCTCGAATCCGGCCACCCCAGGACTCGGGATGCGGAGGGCGGCACCGCAAGCGGCGAGGATACCCAGCAAGGCAACGGCCTTGGCGTCAAGCGACCCCTCCGCTATCTCCCCCAGCACGACGGCTAAGAGCAACGGAAGAATCGCAATGAACAGCCAAGGGGCATCGGCCGAGTGGGCCAGGTTGGCATTGGCGTGCTCGTGAATCAGCAGGGGCCAACAGAACCCAACGATCCCCACCAGAGAAGAGATGCCCAAGAGCACCGACGCACGGGGTCGGAGGTGAATCACAGCCGGAGCCCTGAGGGTTCTGGTGTTCACGAGACGGTTTCCGCCAACGCTTGGCGCACCTCACCGACGGTCAACCATCGTTCAGGAGCCAGGATCTTTGCCACCTGGGGAGCGAAAACAGGGGAATGGCACACGACCTCCTTGGCGGGTCCGTCGGCAACGACCTCGCCCTCGGCCAGCACCACGGCTCGAGTGGCCACCTGAGCAACGAGCTCCACGTCGTGTGTGGCGATCAGTACACACGTGCCCTGTGCAGCGAGCTCGCGAACGACCTTGACCAGATGGTCCTTACCCGGATAATCGAGTCCTCGTGTCGGTTCGTCGAGGAGTACCAGCGGCGGACCGTGAGCAAGAACGATGGCCAGGGCCAGGGCCAGGCGTTGCCCCTCGGAAAGGTCACGGGGATTGCGGTCCCGGGGCATCCCTGGATGGATCCTGTCCAGTACGCCGGTCGTGGTGCCCGGGTCCAGCCCGGTCTCGTGATCTGCCACTCCGCACTCGGATGCAACAGTCTCGCCATAGAGAAGCACGCCGGCGTCTTGGGGGACGAGACCCACCAGCTTCACCAACTTTCGAGGCGAAAGAGCGCTAGGGACCTGGCCGAACACCTTGACGCGACCCTTGGTGGAAGCTCGGAGTCCAGCCAGCTGAGACAGCAGCGTGGACTTACCGGAACCGTTCCGGCCCATGATGGCCACGATCTCGCCCTGAGAGACCTGCAGATCCACCTGATTGAGTGCGGTGACCTCCCCGTAGTTGACAGTCACACGGTCGAGCGTCGCCACAGAAGTCAGTCCCTCAGCGGGCACGGCGGTAGCGTTCGGCATGGCGCGGTCCGCCAGTTCGCGGCGCAATGGTTCGGCCATTCTCCGGGCATCTCGGACCGAGAGCGGCACCGGCTCCCAACCGGCCAAACGAGCGAGCTGCACGATGGGCGGAGAGACCGGAGAAGTGGCCATGATCTCGGCGGTCGGTCCAACCACCAGCGCTTTCCCCTGACCCGGCACCAGGATCACGCGATCAGCGAAGGGGACGACTCGCTCGAGCCGGTGCTCGGCGAGAACCACCGTCATACCTACGTCGTGGACCAGCCGAGTCAACGCCGCCAACACTTCTTCTGCTGCGGCAGGATCGAGAGCAGAGGTAGGTTCATCGAGTACAAGAACTCGAGGTGATGCAGTGAGGACTGCGCCGATGGCGACCCGCTGTTGCTGACCTCCCGACAGTGTCGAGAGCTGTCTGTACCGGAGCTCGTGCAGCCCGAGTAGGTCGAGCGTGTCCTCCACCCGCCGCCGCATCACGTCTGGGGCGATCCCGAGATTCTCCATGGTGTATGCCAGCTCGTCCTCGACTACATCGGTGACGAAGCTGGCAGCAGGGTTCTGCCCGACGACCCCCACCACGTCCGCCAGCTGCCGCGGAGGGAAATCCTGGGTGGACCTCCCATCAACGCTGACCCGACCCGAGAGGCGTCCCCCAGTGAAATGAGGAACCAGGCCGTTGATTGCTCGCAACAGTGTCGTCTTACCCGAGCCTGTCTGGCCGACCACCAGGCACAGCTCGCCTTCACCGATGGTCAGATCGACCCTACTGAGGGTAGGCGAGTCCGAATCCGCGTAGGTGAACGTCACATCGGAGAACTCGATCATGCCGTCGATCCTCGAACAGGGTTAGCGGCGACTGTCTGTCCGCTCGCCACAGTCACCGTTGCACTTTTACCTCGCGCGCTCTGCGGCCCAGGGATGAGAACTGCCGGTAGAAGACCGAGAAGGATCCCGACCGCCGGAAGCAGGGGAAGAGACGGCGGGCGCAACGGGTAGACCACCAGTTGTAGTCCGCTGACACCGAGGGCGCTCGCAACGATGAGGCTGACGAGCCCAGCGGCACCAGACGCCGCTACCCCCCACTCCATCGTTCGCCATAGATCGGGCCGGTAGCGGGTTCGATTCGTACGCCGGCCCCCAACGCCCATCCCAATGACGAGGAGGACGGCGCCGGTGACCAGAAACGGCACTCCACTCGCAGGCAGGGATCCAGGGTCCAATGCCCCATAGGCTCCCACCACCACGAGGAGCAGTCCGGCGGCCGTTGCTCCGGTCCCGAAGTATCTCGTTCTCTGCGTCACCTCGACCCGCCGCCCGTACCCTCGAGCATCCATGGAAGAGGCCAGCTGCAAGGAACGGTCGAGAGCGCTTTCGAGCACGGGGATGGCCATACCACGCAAGCCAGCCACTCCCCTCGTGGGGCGACCGCGCAGGCGACGAGCGTCTCGAACGTTGGCGATGGCCATCACCACTTCGGGAGCGAAGGCCAGTGCAACGGTCACTGCAACACCGGCCTCGTAGAGGACGGCCGGAAGGCAACGAAGGAGACGGTACGGGCTGGCCAGTGAGTTGGCAGCACCGAAACAGACCAGTACGACGGCCAGCTGAAGCCCGTCCACCGCTGACTGGAGCAGGGCCTCGGTTGTTACCGGCCCGCCGATGCTGACTCCCGCCGCCCACGACGGAAGAGGTACCTGTGGCAGCGTGAAGAGAACGTGACCGGGCAGGCGGTCTCCGAAGATGATCTCCACGACGACGCGTATGACGATGACGATGACGCCCAGCCGGAAGAAGACCACCAAGGAGCGTGACCAGGGGGCAGCGGTCCGGCATCCCGCGACAACGAATGCGGCAACCGCGGCGATAAACGCCAACAAGAGTGGATTCGTGGTCCGGATTGCCGCCACGGCCATGCAACCTGCCCACACCCACCAAGCAGCAGGGTGGAGTCCTCGACGGCCTGTCGTAGAGGAACGTCGGCCGATCATTGGGTCCGGAGACGCCGACGCCACCGGATGGTCGCCCCGGCCACCAGCGCGGCGACAATGACGCCGCCGATCACCAGCGGAATCGCATCACCCCCTCCGCCCGCTCTGCCCGCTCTGCCCACCTGTCGCACCCAGCGCTTCCGAGTGGTGGTCCGATTTTTCCCCCGTTGACTGAGAGGACTGCCGGGTCGATGAGGACTGCCGGGTCGATCCGGTGCCACCTCCATCGGTGCCACCCGCCCGACCTTGTGACCCCGCCGTTGTGGTGGAGGTCGATGCTCCGCCCCCAGCGAGGGTGCTGGTCGGAGAAGCGCCAGCGCTGCCGCCCGTAGACCCTGTGCCGGAGCCCGATGATGGCTGTCCGGACGATGGCTGCCCAGACGATGACGAAGATGTTGCAGGCGTCGTCGTCGGTGGTGGCGACGACGACGCACAGATGGCCCCATAGGTCGGCGAAGATGCCGGTGGGGGGTCGCTCGGATTCCCGTTGCCTGGGTCCTCGAAACGCCAGCCTTCGACATCGCCGTTGTCAACGGCACCGCTGGCACCCGTGGTGGAGTAGGCCCACGAACCCGTTGTTCCGTGCCAGTACGACCAGTAGTCGTATCCCCCAGCAACCACTTGCCCGCAGCCACTGCTCGGTTGATCGTTTACCGAGCACAACAGGCCGGCGTTGTTGTACGTAGGCGGAGCCTCGTTCTCTTGTTGCGTGAAGTCGGTCAGCGCTTGATACCCACTTGTACCAGCAGGCACGTTGACGCAGGCTACGACTGGTGCACCGCTGCCAAAGTCGACGACGAACGCAACGCTCACTTGGTCAGCAGCCGACGTAGCGGCATCTTTCAGTGGGACAAGTGCATCGGGACCCGCCAGCGCCAGAGCGGCCGCAGCTCCGGCGATGATCATCACCGGAGCTGCGACAGCTTTCCAAAACAAGGGTCGGATCACGTGCTTCCTGAAGCCGGCACGGAGGCCATGCCGACCACGGGGGCGTTCAAATGCTGGCCACCTTCGGAGCCGTAGTAGCCGGCGTCGCCGAAGGTGAAGATCCCGCCGTCAGCGCCGACGAGCCAGTAGCCCTTGCCATCTGGCGTTGCTGCCATACCGACGATGGGTTGGTTCAGGTGTTGTCCACCTTCCGATCCGTAGAAGGCGGCGTCGCCGAAGGTGAAGATGCCGCCGTCGGCGCCGACGAGCCAGTAGCCGTTGCCATCTGGCGTTGGTGCCATACCGACGATGGGTTGGTTCAGGTGTTGACCACCTTCCGATCCGTAGTAGCCGGCGTCGCCGAAGGTGAAGATGCCGCCGTCGGCGCCGACGAGCCAGTAGCCCTTGTTGTCAGGGGTAGCAGCCATGCCAACGATGGGTTGGTTCAGGTGTTGTCCACCTTCCGATCCGTAGAAGGCGGCGTCGCCGAAGGTGAAGATGCCGCCGTCGGCGCCGACGAGCCAGTAGCCGTTGCCATCTGGCGTTGGTGCCATACCGACGATGGGTTGGTTCAGGTGTTGACCACCTTCCGATCCGTAGTAGCCGGCGTCGCCGAAGGTGAAGATGCCGCCGTCGGCGCCGACGAGCCAGTAGCCCTTGTTGTCAGGGGTAGCAGCCATGCCAACGATGGGTCGGTTCAGGTGTTGTCCACCTTCGGATCCGTAGTAGCCGGCGTCGCCGAAGGTGAAGATGCCACCGTCAGCGCCGACGAGCCAGTAGCCCTGTTTTGCCGACACGTTGATGGTCGTCGAACCGAGCGACAGACCGAACTCTGCCGCACCCGAATACGTTGCCGTCACTACCTGACCACTGCCAACGGGCGCGTTGGTGGCTGTGCACGAGCCGGAACCAGACGTGAGCGCCGGCGTCGTGCACAGAGCAGTATTCCCGATCGAGAAAGCAACCGATCCAGTTGGCATACCGGTCGGCGAGGTCACGGATGCCGAGTACGTGACTTCAGCTCCGGTTGTGACCGTGCTGGGACTCGCCGAAGCCGACGTTGTCGTCGAACCGAGCGGGAACATCACACCGGCCATAGCCGGGACCGCCTCATACGTAGCGATGACATCCGGGTCTGTGCTGCCCGGATAGTAGAAGGCACCGTTTCCGGAGCCAGAGTTCAACTGGAACGACAATAGGGACGAAACAGGGTTCGCGTTGCCCTGCTGAAACTGGGCAGACGAGGGCGATTGACCCAACGAGATGATGGCCTGGATAACCAGGGAGGTGGAGTCTGGGTCGGTCGATCCTGGAGAGGAAACGGCATTCGGCTCATAGCCCCATCCACCATCACTGTCCTGCGCGGAGGTGATAAACGAGAGCGCATTCTCCGCACTCGTCGACCCCAGCGCACCCTGCGCATCCAAACCTTCGACGGCAAGTGCCGTCGAGTTGGTATCGGGCCCGGCGTAGTCAGCGGGACTACCGTTACAGGGGTTGTCCGTCGTGATGTAGCTCGTCCATCCACCATCGGGGCACTGCTGTCCTAGTAGCCACGTCTCGGCTGCAGCAACCTGGCTTCCGCTGGTAACACCCGCAGCCGCAAGCGCTGAGAGCGAGAGACCTTGGCGGTAAGCGCCATCGTACGTTGGATCCTGTACCCCGAAGAGCCCGGCATCGTTGCCGGACGTTTGTTCCGTCGCCAGCAGCCGAGATACCAGGTTGGTGCCGCCGAACGACGTTGGGTCAACGCCCAGAGCGTGAGCATCGAGTATGAGCAGAGCGAGCTGACCTGGGTCGTCGCTCCCATCGACCGTCACGTACTGATCCACCTGTGTCTCGAGGTAGTCGAGCCCGGCCTGGGCCGTCGTGAGATCGTTTCCTGTACTTGACAGTGCCAGCACTGCATTGGCAGTAGCCGACAGATCGGGCTGACCCGGCGTGGTTGACGAAGGGATGAACCCGTCTGGGGTGAATTGGGCGGCGAGCCAGGTGGAACCTTGCTCTGCAGAGGACACCTGCGGAAGAGCGGGGGACGATGTTGGCGTATCGGCGGTAGCTATTGCCGGTCCCGCGGCAACAGCGGCAATCAGACCAGCCGTAAGGGCTACCGACGCCAGAAGACGTTTGATGGGCACGGGGATGATTCCTCACTTCTCGGGCGCCAGCCCGGGGGTGCCCACAGTGCCCACTGGGGCTCGTGGTCGACCGAGCCCTTGCCGTTGTTCTCGACGGATACGGACTCAACCAAGCAGTACATCGGTATCCCGGCTCGTGACGATGAATTCTTCGCCACCTACGGTTGCGGACCAGCGCCGGACTTTGACCGGCTTCCCCTCTGTCTTGCCTATGTTGTGAGAAAGAACCTTACCATGACCCAATAGCCGAGGACTTTGTGATCACCAGGAACCCTGCTGTCGTCTGGCCAGCCCGAACGGACGGGACGCTCCTTGCGTGGGCTTCTCCGCCGCTGGATCGGTCCCTCACTTCGCTCCCAGCTCGCGTCAGTCAACGCCGCCACCTGAACACGAAAGGACGGAACGCGATATGACCACGACCGATGACACACTGCCAAAGATCTTCTCTCCGGATTTCCTGACCGACCCCTATCCGCGCATCAGCCAATTGCGGAGAGACGAGCCTGTCTACTGGGTTGACGATCACGACGCGTGGTTCGTCACTCGCCACGAAGATATCCGAGTACTGCTCTCGAACGCCGACATTGCCACGCCGGATGCCCGAGCATGGGCGAAGTACGTCGCCCCACCGGAGGGCACGTATCTGGCGTGGCTGGCCGAACACAGCTTGTTGGCCCTCGAGATGAAGGACCACCGACGGGCCCGGAGACTGGTCACTGCTGCCCTGACCCCGGCGGCCATAGCCCGGATGGATGCCCAGATCTTCGAGGTCGCGGATCGCTTCGCGACCCCGCTCGTCGGGCGCACGGGCGTGGTTGACGTTATGACAGAGTTCACAGACGCCATCCCTGGAACGGTGATCAGCCGCCTTACCGGAATACCACCGACCGACGGTGACGAGTCACGATTCCGGACTCTGGCGAAGCTCGTGATCACGAACGCGGTTCCGTTCGCTCCCGAAGGATCGGCTGTGTTGGCCGAACAAGCCCTGGTCGAGTTGACGGCATGGGTGCGAGAGCTGGCTGATGAGCGTCGAGAGAGCCCACAGGACGACTTGATTTCCGACCTGGTGACGACTCAGGACATGGGCGATCAGATGACCAACGACGAAGTGGTGATGATGGTCGCCGGACTGATCGTCGCCGGGTCGGAGACGACAGCACTCGGCGGCATGATCTCGCTCATGACGCTGCTTGACCATCCAGAGGTGTTCAGCCAGATCAAGGCCGACCGATCCCTGATCCCGCAGACTGTGATGGAGATCGTCCGCTTCGGGATGGGTGGACCTGGAACGCTGTCTCGCTACGCAGTGGTTGACTTCGAGCTACACGGAGTGCAGATCCGACAGGGCGACATGATCATGCTCAGTTTCGGAGGCGCGAATCGAGACCCGGACGTGTTCGAAGACCCTGACCGGTTCGACATCGACCGGGATCATTCGAAAATGCTGACATTCGGTTACGGCGCTCACCATTGCCTCGGCGCACACTTGGCCAAGGCCGAGCTGGGATCGATGGTCGACGCGGCTTGCCGATTCCTTCCAGTAGACGCCGCGATTCGCCATGACCAGATGAAGTTTCGAATGATCGGTACGTTCCCGCGTCCTATCACGCTGCCGATCGACTTCGGCGACTAGGACAACCGGGACGTCGTACGCCGGGTCCACGGTCTTCGAGACCATGCAGCGTATGAAGGAACCACCCACCCAGCCGCCGTATGCCCAGTTGGAGCGAGGCTCGGCAGGAGGGTTTCGTCTGCTGCGCGTACGCAGTTGACGCCAGCCCAGCCAGCACCTATCGCCGAATCGGGCGCGGCCGCGGCGGGCAGGTTCCCACCGGGTCGGTAGCCAAGCTGCAGCCCTTACTTCGGCCACCTCCAAAGTCCTACCTTTTCGCCGACCGGCGAGAACCAAAGGACGAAGGTGATCGCCGTCACGATGGGGATGATGATCCAGATCATGGTCTCCTCTCTCTGTCTCAGGCGGGGCCAGTAGAGGTGGGGCCCCTCAAATTTTCGGGACCTTTGCATCGAACCCCACATAGGTGACGATGAAGTAGAACGCCGTCACCAGGACCGCGAGCGCCACGAGCATGACGACGGCCCCCTTGAGGTCGACGAAGCGCGACGCCCGGGGACCGGGCTGAATCCACCAGCCCATCACCTTGCCCAAGATGGCGACCACCGGCCACCCGAGGATCCCGACGCTGAAGATATTCCCGATGAAGTTGCCGAACGCTACGTTCATCCAGTCGAGCTTGGGGTTCAAGAACAGGATCTCGAGCATCACGATTGGGTAGAGACCGGCCAGGACCAGGTAGTTGAACTTCCAGGCAGGTGGACCGGCGGCACCGCCGGGCCGATCGAAGTCGAACCATCCCTCGAACCCCGAGTCGACCCTACGAACCTCGTCCGCGGCGACGACCCCTTCGGCCTTTCGGAGAAGGCTGGCGCGCCTGTCCGAGCTGAGCCAGGCGTCGAGGTGCTCGGCGGAGTCGAAGGCGAGAAGCGTCACCCACTTGTCCTGCACTCCGGCAATCGGCTCCTGGACTGCGCACCCGACAAACCCCGGCATCTTGGCCTGGGCCGACTGGATCTCCGCCTGCCAGTGACGGTAGGCCTCTTCACGGCCCGGCGCAACGGCGGCCCGAATGACGGCGGTACTTCCCTTCTGCGTCCGTGCGGCCTGCTCCATGACCGAGATGGCGTCGTCCCCATCGAGCAGGTCGCTGACCTCCTCCAGCATGGTGGCGCGGGTTTCCGACGCAAGCCAGCTGCTGGCATCGTCCCGGGACGCGAATCGCTGGATGATCGTCCAGTCCTGCTGCAGCGGCGGATCTGCCGGGATCACCTCCTCGCTCACGAATCCGGGGGCCTCGGACACGAACACCGACATCCGCTGCTGCCATGCCGCAAACTCGTCCTCCCGCCCGGACCGAGGCCGGGTCTGGGTGACGAGCGGTCGCGTGGCTCGCACCCTTCGGCGCATCCTCCCGCATGGTGCATCTCCTCCCTCCGCGGGCCCCGCCGCCGGTCATCCACCGGCCCGGCACCCTCGCCAACTCAACCGTTGGCGATCTCCAATGAGAACCTGTTGTGAGCCTGGATGACCGATGCCATGTCCACCGTGGTCACAACACCGTCGGCGACAACCACCTTGCCGTTGATGACCGTATTCCGCGCCTTCTGGGGCTGGCAGAAAACGGTCGCGGCCACCGGATCCGCCAGCCCACCCGCATAGTCGATCGTGTGGAGGTCGATGCTGAAGAAGTCGCCGCACATCCCTGGGGCCAGGGCGCCCACGTCGGCGCGTCCGAGCACGGCAGCGCCACCCCGGGTGGCGAGCTCGAGGGCCTGACGTGCGGTCATCCACTCCGCCGCTCGGAGCGGGTCCGACGTCCCGAGCACCGTCTGTGGGCCCTCGGGGGGCAGGAGGCCCATCTTCAGGCGGGCAAGGAGCATGGCCTGGCGCACCTCGGCCAGCATGTGCGAGGAGTCGTTGCTGGCCGAGCCGTCGACCCCGATACCGACCTTGACCCCGTTGTCCATGTACTTCTTCACCGGGGCGATGCCCGATGCCAGACGCATGTTCGAACACGGGCAGTGGGCTACCCCAGTGCCGGTCGACGCGAACTGCCTGATCTCGTCGTCGTTCACATGGATAGCGTGCGCGTACCAGACGTCCGCGCCCAACCAGCCGACGGTTTCCATCCAGGCCACGGGGCGCAGTCTGTGGTTCTCGAAGGTGTAGCGCTCCTCGTCGAGGGTTTCGCACAGATGCGTGTGCATGGAGACGCCGTACTGGCGGGCGAGGACGGCGGACTCGCGCAGGAGGTCGGCCGACACCGAAAACGGCGAGCAGGGTCCGAGGACGATGCGGGTCATGGCTCCCGGGTCGGCATCGTGGTACTCGCCGATCACCCGCACACAGTCCTCCAGGATCGCGGCCTCGTCCTCCACACAGCTGTCGGGAGGGAGGCCGCCGCGCGACTCGCCCAGGGACATCGATCCACGACAGGCGTGGAACCGGACGCCGATCTCGGCCGCTGCCGCGATCTGGTCATCCACCCGGCATCCGTTTTGGAACACGTAGGAGTGATCGAACACCGTCGTGCAGCCCGACAGCGCGAGCTCGGCCAACCCGATGAGCGTGCTCCCACGGGTGGCCTCGGGGGTCCGCTTGGCCCAGATCTCATAGTGGGCCTGCAGCCAAGGGAACAGGTTGATGTTCTGGGCCTGCGGGAGGTTGCGGGTGAGGGTCTGGTCGAGGTGGTGGTGAGTGTTCACCATCCCGGGCAGCACAATCTGGCCGCGCAGGTCCAGGACGGTGTCGGCCTCGGAGGGGAGGTCGTCCGTTCGGCCGACGGCGGTGATCATGCCGTCCTCCACCAGGACTGCCCCGTCGGGTATCTCGCGGCGCTCGTCGTCCATGGTGACGAGGACCTCTGCGTGACGCGCGAGGAGGCTTACCATGACGCTGCTCCCTTCATCGGTATGACGCCCACCATCCGTTCCGCCTTCTCAAACAGAACGCTGTGCCTCTGCGAGTCCGCAGCGTTCGTCAGTATTGCAAATAAGAGGAATACCGTGATGGACCGTGCGAAGGTCTACGGGTGGCTGACGCTTCGGCTGCTCGTTGCTCCCGAAGCTTCGCGTCGAACACGGTCCTGCGGACCGCCATCAGAGCTGCCCTGACACCCGCTGAACACGGTGACGGGCCATTCGGTTGAACGCCACGCGGTGTACCGGCGCGAGCAGCTTCCAGTAGAGGAACCCCGGTATGCCACGGGGGCGGAACGCGGCGACCTGGCGAAGCGCACCTGGACCGGCGCGGTATCCCAGCCAGGAGTCACCGGGGAACCATCCGACGCTCCGCAGCACCAGCTCGTCCGACCCGACGCGGACGATGCGCCACCAGTCGACCAGCGCTTCCGGCACCACAGCCGCAGGTCGGCGCCGTCGAAGGTGCTCGCCCACGAGGTACCCCAGGGCAACACGGGTCATCCACCCGGGCGCCGCGCCGTACCAGCCGAACCGCCCGCCGATCGTCCCAAGATCGCGAGCGAGCACGTCCTCGGCACCTGGCGGGATGGCGACATCGACGACGACGGAGTAGACGCCGTCGACCAGACCGTTACGGCGCGCGAACAGCGAGCGAGCCACCTCCTCGTCCTGGTCGTCGAGCGCGGCGGCGAGGGCACGCTCGACCCCCATTGGCGTAACCGAGAACGCCCGTCTCGCTGGCTCGGGGTCGACCACCACCACCTCGGTGACGAGGCTCTCGATCAACGCGTGGCTGACCGAGCGATCGACCGGCGTCACGAGGTCGACCCAGTACGACGAGAGGTGCGGCGTGAGCCACGGGATGTCGATGATCCGGCGGGGACGTAGGCCCCGGACGCGGGCGTACGCAGCGATCATCTCGCGGTATGTCGTGACGTCGGCACCGCCGATCTCGTAGATGCCGGGGGCGACCTCGAGCGACTGCTCCAGATAGGCAAGCAGGTCGACGAGGGCGACAGGCTGGATCCGGGTGCGTACCCACCGGGGACAGACCATGGCGGGCAGTCGCTCGGTCAGGTAACGGAGCATCTCGAAGGAGATGCTCCCCGAGCCGAACACCACCGCGGCTCGAAGCTCCACCACGGCCACGCCGGCAGCGGCGAGGGCCGAACCCACCTCCTGCCGGCTGGCCAGGTGTGCGGAGCTCGGGGCATCCCCGAGCGCTCCGACATAGATGATCCGGCCGACGCCGGCCTGCGCCGCCGCCCGACCGAACGCGGTAGCCAGACGGAGGTCGACCTCGCGGAACCCACCGCCGGCGGCCATCGAATGGACGAGGTAGTAGGCAGCCTCGACCCCTTCCAGGGCATCGGCGGTGGCGCGTTCGTCACCCACGTCGACGGCGACAGTCCTCGCGTCCGTCGAGACGGAGCTCACGGAACGGCCGAGGGCCACCACGTCGTGCCCACTACCGAGCAGGTGCGCCGTGAGAGCGCGTCCGACAAAACCAGAAGCCCCGGCGATGGCAACGATCATCGGGAGCCTTTTCCAAGAGAAGGACCCAGTATCGCAGCTCAGCAGCCAAACCACACCTCCGGCTCGGCTCATCAACCGTGGGACGAATCCTCAACAAGGCAGGCACCACAATGCGGCCAAGGGGACGACCGAATCGGCCCCACTGACTCGCCCCACCGAGAATGCAGTAGTGAATCGGTTGACGGGCAGTGGAACAAGGCGCTCATTGCCGTGCTGGATCTGACCGCAAGTGGGGAGAGAATGGGGACATGACCGCAGCTGACGCCCCACACCCCGACTGGGATGACTCCTACACCGGCCCGCCGCCGCCCTGGGACATCGGCTACCCGCAGGCCGCCTTCACCCGCCTCGCCGAGGCTGGCTCCCTCACCGGTGCACTGCTCGACGCCGGCTGCGGCACCGGCGAGCACACCATCCTCGCCGCGCTCCACGGTGCCCGCGCTCTCGGCATCGACGTCTCCCGGCGCGCCATCGAGATCGCCCGCCGCAAGGCCGCCGAGCGCGGTATCGACGCCAGCTTCCAGGTGCTCGACGCGCTCCACCTCGACACGCTCGGCGAGACCTTCGACACCATCATCGACAGCGGGCTGCTCCACGTCTTCGACGACACCGCTCGCACCCAGTACGTCGCGGCCGTGCACGCCGTCCTTCGCCCGGGTGGTCACCTTCACCTCATGTGCTTCAGCGACCGCCAGTCCGGCGACTGGGGCCCCCACCGGGTCACCGAAGGCGAGCTGCGCTCCGCGTTTGGCTCCGGCTGGCGAGTCGACTCACTCGCCCCCGACCGCTTCGCCATCAACCCGGGCCTCGGCACCTCTACCGCCGAAGCCTGGCTGGCGGATATTGTCCGGCTGGCGCCCCGGTAATGGCTTTCTACGTGGACTTGACGTCAATAACCAGCGAGACCTATTGAGCAGGATCTGATAGCACAGCGGTCGTCCGCTGCCACGGATTCCGGTTCAACGTCGTGACAGAGTGTCAGGCGTAGCCCAGACCCCGAAGAAGCGCTCCGAACCCTGGCGCATCCATTTCTTCCAACGCCACTCCGCCGACGATCCGGACCGGTCGGTCCCCACCCTTGGCTTCTTCGACACGGTTTCGCCCACTGTCGCCGCCGCGTTCCAGGCCATCCTCGAAGCGGTGGCGATTGCGCCACCGCCAGCGTTTTCGGGTGGCGGGAAGTGGGAGGCCATGCATGGCGAGATGGCCGGGTTCTACGAGGCTCCGACCTCGGGCGGGGATGCCTCTGGGCGCCAGATGAACCATCGCCTACTCTGCCTTCTCGTCCGAGACATGGAGGAACTGGGCGGCCCAAGCATCGTGGCTCTGGGCGGCTTCTCGAAGCCTGTGCGCAGCCCCGCCAACCGACGCGACTACGAAACGATCAGGCGCTACGCCGCCGAGTTCCGCGAACATCGGACGGTGCTGCAGTGACCTTCGCTGGCTCGCGTGTAGTCGAAGCCGCGCCAGCCTGTCGCTCCTCGGTCGGTACGGCCTGGAGGTCAAGACCCAGTTCGTGGGCCAGCGCCACCACCGTCGAGAGCGTCGGGTTGGCGTGCTTGGCCGAGAACAGCCGTCGGACCGCTTCAGGTCGCATCCCGGTCCGACGGGCGAGCTCAGCCTTGGTCAGATCGAGCGCGACGCGCTGCTGGTCAATCGTCCGCATGAGTTGGTCCACCTCAGTGATCCGCTGTCGGGCGTCACGGTAGGCGGCGGCATACTCCGGGTCACTTTGGCGGTCACGGAAGTACCGCTCGGCACCGGTCCTGGGTTCCATCGACTTCCTCCTTCGGGCCTAGCGTAACATTTATGTTCTGTCTCCGTAGCAGGGCACCGGGAACGGAGGAGCCCACATCAACCGGATGGGGTCAAGCCCAGAGGGTGGGGACGGAGGGATTCGAACCCTCACTGGAGGCGGTTTAAGCGCCCTGCCTCTACCTGTTGGGCTACGTCCCCCCGCAGCAGATTACGCCGCCAACCAACTGCTCCGGAGCCCGCAGACTTGTTCGCCAACTCGTCGTCTACGAAGCCAGACCGTTCCCGGTTGCCACGGGTGGCGGAAGTGCGTTGGCCAATGCCGCCAGCTCCTCGTTCAACGGAGCGTCCACCACCCGCCACATGCCTTCCGTCCCAGGCCATGGTCCGAACACCATGGTCGGGTGGTCCGTCGGATCCCACCTCGGCCACTCCCCCACCAGATCTCCGAAGGGAACACCAGTCCGAGCAAAAGAGAGCCAGGCTTGACGCATGCCCGTCGACAACGTCAGGCCGTTCTCGTCCCCACCGGTGAACTGCTGTACCGAAGGGTTGAGCACGGTCCCGAAGACGAAGGGGATCTCCAGCGCGTGGCATGCGCCGAGCTGTCCCCCGAACACCGGTGTCTCCCATGTGAACAAGTAGGAGTAGGTACCCACAGACCGTGCGTGGCCTGAGCTGTCGATCTGGTCGAATCGGCTGTCGCCGGGGCTGTGACTCCCATCACCTTCGGTCCCATGGCCACGGCCGGAATCGGCACTCCGTGCGTGAGCATCAGCCAACAGAACGGACGGGCCTCGGAACACCACATCGGTAGCGATCGCCACCCAGAGGTCGCGCGCCTCCACGCGCTGCCCGCGCGCCGATCGAGCATCCCGGTAGCCGGTGATCAACGCCTTCGCTTCTGCTGCCGACGGGACCACCCGCTGAACCCACCGCAACAGACCCGATTCGTCGAGCCCGCTGATGGCAGGAAGCATGAGGGCGAAGAACGCCACCTCGTCCCGATTGGTCCCGATCAACAGTGGGATGTCCGACGCAGCACCGGCAGCAACCTCTTCCTCCGGCGAGCGAACCAGCAGTCCTCCGTCGACAACCGGGAGAAAGGGAAGCGGCATTCCTCCGTCCCCGATGGTCAACGACCGGCTGATCTGCTGGGTGACCCGCACCAGCTCCGCAGCAGGCACTGCACCGAGTGCTTCTCGGGTCAGGGGAACACCCACCATGTCGGCCACCAACTCCGCTCGGGCTGCAGCTTGCTCGACGGTATGGGTGAACGGCGGCCCGCTCTCGATGACGGCTTTGTGGAAGAGCCCGCGTGCAGCATGCACGCCGAGCAGCGCCGAGATGCTCATGCCCCCGGCCGACTCGCCGAAGAGAGTGACGTTTCTCGGATCTCCCCCGAAAGCGACGATGTTGTCACGGACCCACACCAGTGCGGCAATCTGGTCGGCCAACCCCCAGTTGCCGAATCCCGACCACGCCTCGCCGCCGGCCCACGGAATCGCCGGTAGCTCCAGTGCGGGATGAGCCAGGAAACCCAGTGCTCCCAATCGATAGTTGAGGGTGACGATGACCACGTCACCCTCACGGGCCAGAACCCCACCGCGATACAGGTTCTCGGCACCTGTCCCCGAGGTGAAACCTCCGCCGTGGATCCACACCATGACCGGACGTGGCTCGCCGCCGAACCCCGGGGTCCAGATGTTGAGGCTCAAACAGTCTTCCGACTGCTCGTACGGGGTACCCCTGATCGACAGTCCCGGAACTGGCGGCACCTGCGGAGCGATCGGACCGAAGTGGTCGCACGCTTTGATGCCCGTCCACGGGGTGGGCGCCACCGGCGGCTGCCATCGAAGCGAGCCGACAGGTGCGGCGGCGTAGGGAACCCCTGAGAACGACCACACGCCGGTGCGTTCCGTTCCCCGGATCCGTCCGCCCACGACCTCCACGACTCCGTCCACGGCCTACCTCCCAGCGTCTTTCCTCTCTCCCGTCATACCCGAAGGACCGGGGTGAGAGACAACTTTCGCAGTCATGACGCCCGGTGCACAGAGGCGCCGGGCCTCTGGCCCTCCCTTGACACCCCTGCGGCCTGACGGAAAGCTGACGCCCACGCCAATCGACCCCCAGCAGTCACCGAGTACATCTGGACCCCCCGAAGTTCAGCCTCAGTTGAGCATCGTCGTTCCCGCCTTCAACGAGGCACATCGGCTGGCCGGCGGATTCGAACGACTCCACCACGCCGTTGGGGTCGGTGCGATCGACCTCGACCGGACCGAGATCATCGTGGTCGACGACGGCAGCACTGACGACACCTCCGGTTGCGCCCGGTTGCTGCTCGCCGACCTCCCTCACTATCGCCTCGTCCGACTGTCGGTGAACCACGGGAAGGGAGCTGCCGTGCGTGCTGGGGTCACCCGAGCACGCGGAGTCCATACCGCTTACATGGACGCCGATATGTCCATCGATCCTCGGTCGGTTCCCGACCTGCTCGACCGTCTCCAGACCAACGACATAGCCATCGGTTCGCGAGCGCTTGCCGACTCGATGGTCGAGGGACGCTACGTCGTACGGTTGTTGATGGGTCGGCTCTTCAACCGGTTGGTGACCGCCGGGACCAACCTCGACTTTCTCGACACGCAGTGCGGCTTCAAAGCGTTCCGGACCGAAGCAGCCCGCCTGCTCTTCCACCTGGTCCGTATCGACCGCTTCGCCTTCGACGTCGAGATACTGGCCTGCGCCCACCGGCTCGGTCTCTCGATAGCCGAGGTCCCTGTGCAGTGGAAGCACGTACAGGGAAGCAGCATCCAGCCGCTACGGGACTCGCTCACCATGATGGCCGACGTGTACCAGTCCCGTGTCGGTCTGCGAACACCTCCCACGGTCCCCGCCGTGGCCATGACCGGACCCGCCGGTGAGCCTGGCGGGATCGACGTTCGCCAGCAGACGGCCTTCGTGCGGCGTGCGCTCAGCTCGGATGCAGATGCCGTACCACTGCCCGTTCTCACCAGGCAGAACGAGACCCTGGTTCTGTTCCCCCTGGTCGACCCCTTCGGCATCACCAGGACGACCGACCTGCTCCGACACTCCCTCACCGGCATGGAGATCACCCACCGCTCCCTATCCGTGGCTGACCTGTTGGCACTTCGCCCGTTGTCCAGCTCAGGACCCCGCTGATACCGCACCGTCTGCACCTGTGACCCACAAGGCCCTATCGCCAGAAAAGACCCGGCGGTACGATGCAGGAGTGAGCACAGATGCGTCGAGCTCAGCCCGATCGGTGGAACGCGACGCCCACACCACCGACGTCCCGGAGGAGCGGACCCCGGCACCACGGACTCAGAAGCACCCAAAGCCAGCTCGTCGAGGACAACCGAACGTTGTCGAGCCGGCCGACGTCTCGAAACTTCCAGTCACCAAGCCTCGGGCCCCAGCGGCCATGTCCCAGGCCATCGACGTGAGGCCCCAATCGGACGAGCCGGACAATCCCCGTTTGAGCGATGTCGACGAGTGGGGCAGATCAGAACATGTGCGGTCGATCATCCGGCGGATGTACGACCCGGTCTATAAGCACTGGTTCCGGGTGGAGTGGGAGGGCCTGGAGAAGATCCCCACCACGGGAGGCGCCCTGTTGATCGCCAACCATGCCGGGGCCATTCCTCCAGACGCCCCCGCCATCATGCACGGCATCGAAGAGGAGCTGCACCGTCCGGTCTACGGCCTGGCCGACTACTTCTTCCGAACCCTCCCTGGGCTGGGAACGATGTGGTCCCGCGCCGGTGGGGTGCCTGCCCATCCGGACAACGCCTACCGGCTCCTCCACGACCAGGGACAGCTGGCCCTGGTCTTCCCGGAAGGAACCAAGGGTCCGTCGAAGACCTACACCGATCGTTACCGCCTGCGCCGGTTTGGCCGGGGTGGCTTCGTCGAGATCGCCATGCGATCCGGGGTCCCGGTCGTCCCCATCGCCGTGGTCGGTGCCGAGGAGGCGATGCCCATCCTCTTCCGGCTGCCAGCGATGGCCAAGGCGCTACGGCTGCCGTACTTCCCGATCACCGCCAACAATCTCGTCTTCGGCCCGGTCCTCGGCTACCTGGGGTACTTCCCGGCCAAGATGAAATTCCGGGTTCTCGATCCGGTCACCTTCGACGTGGCCCCAGACCAGGATCGCTACTCGAAGAGCATGGTGATGGACGAGGCCGAGCAGATCAGATCGCTGCTCCAGGACACACTCCACAACATGCTGCGCGAACGTCGCAGCGTCTGGTTCGGCTGACGTGGGACGGCGGGTTCTGATCACCGGGTTGGACACGTTCTGGGGCGGCCGCATGGCCCAGGCCCTGGAGGCCGACCCCGATGTCGAGATGATCCTGGGCATGGGGGCCAATGAGCCACGGGTTCCCTTGGAGCGCACCGAGTTCGTCCGGGCCGATCAGGCCTACTCGATCCTCCATCGGATCGTGCAAGCCACCCAGGTCGACACCATCGTCCACACCTTCCTGGAGACCAACTCGGTGCGGGTATCGGGGCGGTCCCTTCACGAGATCAACGTCATCGGCACCATGAACCTGCTGGCGGCGGCGGGAGCTCCCGGCACACCGGTGCGTCAGGTGGTGGTGAAGTCCTCTACCTACGTCTATGGCGCGTCGGAGAAGGACCCGGCCTGGTTCCGAGAAGAGACACCGCGCCAAGCACCTGTGCGCACTCGCGTGGAGCGGTCGCTCCTCGAAGTGGAGTCCCTGGTCCACGACTTCGCCGACGACAACCCCCATATGGTGGTCTCAGTGCTCCGGTTCGCCCATGTTCTCGGCAGCGACATCATCACCCCCATCAGCGCCAATCTCCGTAGGCGCATCCTGCCGTGCATCCTGGGCTTCGATCCTCTGCTCCAATTCGTCGAGGAGGACGACGTCGTTCGGTCCTTGGAGCACGTGACCCGGAACCGGATTCCCGGCGTGTTCAACGTCGCCGGAGCCGGCAAGCTGCCTTGGAGTGAGGTGGCTGCCATCGGTGGTGCCCGCCTCCTCCCGCTCCCTCCGTACAGCCCTCGGGGATTCGTGTCACCGTTACGCCGTATCGGTCTGGTGCAGTTCCCTCCGGAGATGGAGGCGGTGGTCCGCTACGGCCGGGGCGTCGACATCTCGCGTCTCATCGAGACCGGGTTCCGCTACCGGTACACCAGCGCCGGGGCGGTCAAAAGTTTCGCACGGGCCAACAACCTGCGCCGAACGGTCGGGGCGACCGGCCCCAGCTACCGGTACGAGCAGGATGTGGAGCAGTTCTTCCGCCACTCTCCTGCCGTGGTGCGCAGTATCGACAGCTGAGACGACCAGCCTCACTCGACAGTGGTCGTCTGGGGCACGACGTGCGTGGGCGGGTCCTTGCGTACGTGGATGCGTAGGTCGGTGGGTGCGTGGGCGGGTCCTTGCGTACGTAGGTCGGTGCGTCCGAAGTGTCAGGTACGACGGAGCCAGGTGGTGAGAAGTTGGGAGCGGCGGATGTTCCACTCCTCCGAGGTGATGGCGTACCGGATGTGGTCCTCCCACCGACCGTCGATCTCCAGGAACCGCTCGGCCACCCCCTCATTGCGAAGCCCGAGCTTCTCTGCCACCCGGCGACTGGCGACGTTGCGGGGGATGATCGCAATCTCCACGCGGTGCAGTCCGAGCGACTCGAAGGCGAAGCGAAGGACGACCACGACCGCTTCGGGCACCAGGCCCTGGCCGGCAAACTGCTGGTCGATCCAGTAACCGATGGAAGCGTTCTGGAAAGGGCCGCGCTGCACAGACGACAGGGTGACCTCTCCACAGAAACGCTCCTCGAAGAAGAGCCCGAAGCCGAAGCCGCTTCCCAACTGACGCTCTCGTTCCCGCATCGTGCAGCGGGTCATGAAGCTCGATCGATCCTCAGGCGCCGGCGGGGCACCATGTGGTCTGGGCTCCCAGGGCATCAACCAGTCCCGGCTGCGGTTCCGGACGTCGTACCAACTGTCGTAGTCGGCTTCAGTCAGGGTTCGTAGGCGCAACCTCCACCCGGCCAGCTCCAGAGGAGCGGTCGGTGGCGACCCGACAGCAGCGCTCATCGGCCCGTCCTCCGGTTCACGCCCAGCATGGGACAGGGTTGTCCGAGACCGGTCGGGCAGAGGTCGGGCAGAGGTCGATCAGTACCACACGCGCGATCGTAGGCGGACGGCGCCCCCAACCGACACCCCAAGGCCTACTGGTAACGTTCGGGCATGGAGCAGGCAGGCCGGTGTCTTCCTACAGCTCGGCCCGTGTCCACCGTCGCCTGGAACGAGCGGGTGGACGGAGGAGAGCCTGAGCGAGTCCTGTTCGCCACCGGTGACACCCAACCACTACCACCGGATGTCACCAACGACCTCGGGCGGTACCGGCAGTGGCAGGGTGACCGCCAGGCACTACGCAGCCAGCAGCGGGACGACCGACCGAGAAGCGGGGCGACCGTGGCGCTTCTCCTCGTCGTCGATCGCCCCGAACCCCTGTGGCTCCGCCGCTGCCTCCGTGCCGTACTCGCCCAGTCGTACCCGTCCTGGCAACTATCCCTGGTTCTGCGAGGCCGACCCACCCCAATCGTCGAACACGTGCTCAGCGAGGAGCTGGCCGGGGTCGACGGCACCCGGATCGTCCACACGCTCGTTCAGACCGGAGCATCCATCGCTACGGCAACAGCGGCTGCCGCCGACGCCACTGACGCGCCGCTCCTCGCCATCCTGGACCAACACGACGAGCTGGATCCGGACGCGATCGGGTTGTTGGTAGACGCCCTCGACAACGCCGACCTGGTGTACGGAGACGAAGACCAGATCGACGGGGTAGGGCTGGCACGACAACCGGTCCTGAAACCCGACTGGTCGCCCGACCTCTTGCTGTCGACGCCGTATCTGGGTCGTCCGCTGCTGATCAGGAGAACGCTGCTCACCACGTCCGGTGGCATCCGCGAGCTGGATGACGGGGACTGGGAGCATGACCTCATGCTGCGGACCACGGAACGGACGGACCGGGTGGTCCATCTGGCCGAAGTCCTCTACCACCGACGTTCGGAAGTACGTCTCCATCAGAGTGCGCTCACCAGGGGCGGTAGAACGACGGACGATGTGGCAGCAAGCGGCGGCGCGGCGGCGAGCGACGGCGGCGCGGCGGCGAGCGACGGCAGAACGGCGAGCGGCGGCGCAGCGGCGAGCAACGGGTCGGCAGAACCTGGTCCCGGGGCGGTGATCGACGCGGCGCGGCGCCGTGGTGAGGCCGGGAGTGTCGAACATGGTCCATACCGTGGAACCTGGCGGTTCTGCCGCCAAGCTCCGGAGCGAACCACCGTGAGCGTCATCGTGCCCTTCCGAGACGGTGCCTCGTTTCTCCGAACGTGCGTCGAGTCGTTGACGGCAACCACCGAGGACGTCGACCTGCAGCTCGTGCTGGTGGACAACGGCTCCGTCGAGCCGGAGACGCTCGGTCTCGTCGAACGTTTTGCGGCCCGAGATGACGTCACCATGATCCGGGATGCGCGCCCGTTCAACTGGGCTGCTCTCAACAATGTCGCCGTTGACGTAGCTCGTGGTGAGGTACTGCTCTTCCTGAACAACGACATCGAAGCCACCCATGCCGGGTGGTTGGGCACACTCGCCGCCCATGCGCTGCGGCCCGACGTGGCAGCCGTGGGTGCCAGGCTCCTCTACCCCACTGGGCAGGTGCAGCATGCCGGTGTGGTCATTGGGCTCGGCGGTGCTGCCAGCCACATCTTGGGGGGCCTGCCGGGCGACGAGCCCGGCTACCTTGGACAGGCGATGCTCACCCGGGACTGTTCTGCTGTCACCGGTGCGTGCATGGCCTCTCGACGGACGGTCTTCGAGGAGATCGGCGGCTTCGACGAAGAGCTGCCCATCGACCTCAACGACGTCAACTTCTGCCTGCGTGCACGCCAGCTTGGCTACCGCGTCGTCTACGAACCGGGTGCCGAGTTGATCCACTACGAGTCCCCGAGCCGAGGGAAGACAGGGAGTGTTTCGGACATCCTTCGGTTCATGAAACGTTGGGAGGACGTCATCATCGCCGGCGACCCATTTCTCAATGCCAACCTGACCCGACTCGACGCATCCTGCGCCCTTCGGCGTCCCGGAGAAGAAGACGTCCTACGTCAGTGGCGAGTAGATCTAGAGAGCTTATGAGCGACATCGAAGAGCAGTCACCGAACGAGAAGCCACCCGTACCCGCACCTCCACGCCTGTTGCAGTGCGCGCCGAGCGAGCACGAGGCGATGTCGTCGATGCGAGAGAGCCCGGATCTGGTCGAGCTGCACGATCAGTGGGCAAAGCTTCACGCTGCCAACCCTTCCGTGCCGGCAGCGGGCAGTGGCCTCCACGGCAAGATCAGGCAACAGATCGGCTCGGTCGTGGTCGATGTCTCTGAACCAGTACAGCGCGCCGACCGAAGCTTGATCGGTTCGTTGATCCGAACCAACGACTCCCTGGCCATCCGGTGTGACGAGCTGGCGGCCCGGGTCGAGGAGCTCGAGGCACTGCTCCGAGATGTCGTGGCCACGGTCAGCGAAGACGTGGTGCAGATTCGAGCGTCCCTCGAAGACATCTCCTTGCTTCGCCCACCTCCCCCCGGGAATGAATGAACGGTCCGATGCAGGGCCGGTGCTCCTGCTCAGCCCGGTCTGGACGAAGACCAAGACCGAGGTCTCGTTCGTCATCCGCAACCTGGCCGGGGCCATCTCCCGAAGCCGGTTGGTGGACGTCGTTGCCCCTGGCATCCCAGGTCCTCCTCGAGCCGACGGGCTGTTCGATGTCCACCAGGTCGGGGTGTCGACGACCGGCGACGAATGGCCGGATCACAACGATGCCATCTGGCCCACGCTTGCCCAACCCGAGCTGGTCGTCGTCCACGCCGGGGACACCCAGGCCGAGGCGTTGGCCGCCCATTTCGCGCCGGACGCGCCAATTGCCGCCATAGCCGGATCGGCCACCGCCCCGGCAAACCTCACGGGGCGGGAAGATGCGGTCCTGACCATCACGGAAGGACGAGCGCGCCGCTCTGGCCGAAGCCGATCCAGCAGCCCAGCGTCCCGTCCATCTCACCGGTCTCCATGTTCCAGTGAACTCGTTCGTTGCCAACCGTCCTCACCCTGGCTTCGGCTTCACCGACTACGTGATGGTCCTCGGCGATCGGGGCCCCAATCCCGAAGGTGACAGCACGGACCTCACACCGCTGGCGGGGTGGCTGGCCGCCCGCTTCCC
Source organism: uncultured Acidimicrobiaceae bacterium (assembly GCA_963812965.1). GTDB lineage: Bacteria > Actinomycetota > Acidimicrobiia > Acidimicrobiales > RAAP-2 > DASXMT01. Next base: position 219,486 of record CAWEXG010000006.1, read on the forward strand.
ACGTGAGCACATCGTGGTGGTCGAGAACGGTACCGCTGGCGTCTGGCAGTGGCGCTCCTTTCGGGGATCGATCAAAGTCGAGACCCGGACCGATCTGTGGCGGCTGTTTGCCCATGCCCGAGTCGTCATCGATCTTCGCCCCGGGACGTTCATCGCTCGTGAGTGCGTCGAAGCCCTTCGGTATGGCACGCCAGTGATCGCTCCGACGGGAACAGTTGGTGCCGAGCACGCCGCTGCCGGCGGTGGGCTCTCGTTCCGGGATGTCTCCGAGCTTCTGCACGGTGTCGAAACATTCGCCGATCCGACCATCCGGAATACCTTCGGTGTCCGGGGCCGGCTGATGGCCGAGGATCACTACGGCCGTCCAGAACAGTTCGTGGAACGAGTCACCGATGTCTTAGGGCTCCTCGCTTCCAACTGTCCTCAACACTCATAGGGTTCGGTTGCGAGGTGGCCCGGGCTCGCTGTGCCGGTGGGTCACATGCACACCGCTACTGCTGTCGTTACGCCGGGCATGAGCCTCAGCGCGCCTTTCTTCCACTCTCAGGGTGTCAGTGGTGCGCCGGTCATCGCCAGTGATCGAGATCGCACGTCGTACCAGACGTCCACCCCACCACTTGCAACCGGTGGCGCACCCAACGCTTCGGTGAGGTACCGAACGACGATCTGAGGGTCTTTGCCGGTGGGATCGACGATGATCGTTCCCACGTGGTACCGAAGGCAGAACTGCCTGAGCTCTGCCAGCGTGGATGGGAGTGGAGGGCCCGTTGCCGCCAACAAACCGCTCTCACCGATCTCGAAGAGGCTCTCCATGGCCGAGGGTTGGAGGGTTGGAGGAGCAAGCGTGCCGTTGCCATGGCCGGCGGGTGTGACCGCGTAGTCGCCGATGATACGGAACCGCATACCGGCTGCTGCCTGCCAGAGCATCGCGTAGTTGTTCGGATTGATCGGATAGGGATACGTGAGCACGACGCTGTCGACAGGGATGCGTTGGACACCGGTCGATGCGTCCGATGTGAAGTAGGCAGGGATACCCGTTCTGGGTGTGGGATACGGAAGTCGAGGGAAGAGAGGGATGAGCGCAACCACGATGAGGACCGTGATGCCTCCGGTGACGACGACCGGAGATCGGGACTTTCGCCTGGCGTGTCGTGCGGTCACACGCTCGGTCTTCGGCTGTCCTGACAGAAGACGTGATCTCAGTTCGTCGATTCCCACAGCGAACAGGACGGCAACGAACAGCACTACGTAGAGCGAGTACCGACCTGCTATCTCTTGTCGTAACAGCGGCAACTTACGGAGCAGGGTGAAGGGAAGTGGGATGCCGGTGCTGTGATTGTCGACCGTCAGTGGCGACCCGCAGGCGAGTACGAAGCTGATGAGCGCCATCACCACGGCAAAGCGGACGACAGCGCGCCGCCACGCTAAGACCGCCAGCCCGATGCAGATCACGACAAGAGGAATCCCGAGATAGATGCCGTTCTCGGTCACGTTCTCCCCTGAGAACGCGCTACCGATCGAGAGCCAGTGTGCTCCTCCGAACAGTTGGCTCACCGTCGGGACGATCGGTCCGAGCAGGTCGGCTCGGTAGACACCCGTCACCGACGCCGGCGCCCACGGTCCGGTCACATGCTGAGGGCCGAACAGCGTGAACCAGATGGGGTACCCGGCGAGAAGCGCGAACGGCAGTAGAGCCCACAGAACCCCGGTGACCAGTGGGACGATCTTCGCCCGGACTATCTTTCGATGCCACACGGCGAGGACCACGATTCCGAGAGCGGCGATGAGCACGGTGTCCGCCAGGACTTCGGAGGAGATGAGGTACTGAGCACCGGCAAGCAGTCCGAGCAGGAGACCCGCTCGCAACGGGCTCCACCGTTCACGGACGAGGAGGTTGTCGAGTACGGCCAGGATCAAGGGAGGGATCGGCACGAAGAGCAGGAAGAGATGGCCGTTACCTTGACCGATCATGTACGGGGAGAAGCCGTAGAGTAGGCCGCCAACGAACGCCGCCGGCAACCATGTCGTCCAGCGACGCAACACGAAGAACATGGACGTGGCCGAGAGGAAGAAGGCGAGCTGCATGAACAGGTTGAACGCCGCCACCGCACCGATGGTGAGCGTGACCGGCGTCGCCAGGATCCCCAGAAGGGTCATGCCCGTGTTGGACCCCAGATTGACCCCCCGTGGCACGTTCATCGCATTGGTGAAGAACGGGTTCAGTCCGTGGGTGAGCGCGTGAGCAGGCCAGGCGAGGAGCCACACTTCCAACGCCAGGTCGCCACAACCGCATGTGGGCATCCTGCTGCTCCCGAGAGGACCGGCCGGCCAGTAGGCGACAACCGCGATCAGGGCGTAGACAGCAAGCGGGATGACGAGATAGGCGGCAGCGGCAAGGCGCTGTCTTGTCGGAAACCTACGGGACACTGTCTAGATCAGGCTCCGCAGCACCGAGTTAGGCTAGCGCTTGTCGGAAGAGGTAATGCTGCCCTAGCGTCAACGATGATCGATTCCCGTGAGCACCTCGATCGAGGTGCTTTCGCTGGCGGAGTTGGACCGGGAATCAGGTGTGACCAGCTACGCCCTTCGGCGTTTTCAATTTTAGTGGAGGTACGACCGTGGGTTTGATGGTGTGCACGATCGCCGCTCGCAACTACCTGCCGCAGGTGCGCGTGCTCGCCGAGTCCTTCCGGTCGACACATCCAAACGGGCGGATCGTGGCCCTGATCCTTGACGACGTGGACGAAGAGGTCGACTCCGGTACCGAGCCCTTCGAGGTCTGGCGACTCGGAGACCTCGGGATCGACACCGAAGAGCTTCACCGGATGGCGATGATCTACGACCTCATGGAGTTCGCCACCGCGCTCAAGCCGTGGCTGCTCGAGTCGATCCTCGACTCCGGAGTTCCTTCCGTGCTCTATCTCGATCCCGACATACAGATATTCAGCGCTCTGGACCATCTGGGAGATCTGGCCGCAGAGCATGGAATCGCCCTCACCCCTCACACCACCGTGCCTTACCCACGTGATGGGAAGAAAACCGATGAGGAGGGGATCCTGTCCGCTGGTATCTACAACCTCGGGTTCATCGGTGTCGGTCAGTCATCACGTCCGTTTCTCTCGTTCTGGCAAGAACGGCTGCGGCGTGACTGTGTCCTCGACCCGGAATCGATGCTCTTCGTCGACCAGCGGTGGGTGGACTTCGTACCTGGACTGTACGACCACATCATCGTCAAAGACCCCGGGTACAACGTCGCTTACTGGAACCTTCACGGTCGTTCTCTGCGATGGACCGGCGCCCGCTACGAAGTGGACGGACACCCGCTCGGGTTCTTCCATTTCAGTGGCTACTCACCCACCTCCCCCCACCTTCTCAGCAAACACCAGGGTGATCGTCCACGGATCTTGTTGAGCGAGCACCCAGACATCGCCCGGATCTGTGACGAGTACGGCGAGCTCCTCATCGAACACGGCTTTGGCGCCCGGAGCCTCCCTTACGCACTCAACCGCATGGCCGACGGATCGCTCATCGACGATGCCGTCCGCCATCTCTATCGGCAGTGGGTGGAGAAGGCCGAGAAGGCCGGCGATCCACTGCCACCTGATCCGTACAACCCAGCCCAGGTGGGTGAGGTGCTCTCGCTCCTCAACCAGCCTGCGAAACGGGACGGGAGACCGGGAAATCTGACCTTCTACTTGGCGACCCTCTACGCTTGCCGACCCCGTATCCACGCACGATTCCCCGACCCCCAGGACGCCGACCGTGCCGAGTTCCTCGAATGGGCCCAGGGTGAGGCAACAGCCGGCCGTATGGCTCCAGCGCTGGCCACCATGCCCAACCCACCAGACGACGAAGACTCGTCGGTGGTCACGCTTCGGGGTACCGCCAGTGAATGGGCGCCTCCCGACCGCCTGCGGCCAGGCATCACCATCGCCGGCTATCTGACGTCGGAGCTCGGGGTTGGTGAGGGCGCCCGCCTGACCGCCCGAACGGTGGAGGCAACCGGCCTCGACTTCACACTGGTGACGACGACGGATACGTTAAGTCGCCAACAGCATCCAGTGGGGATCGGCGCTGGGAAGCGCCGTGACTTCGATACCAACCTTATAGCTGTGAACGCAGATCGACTTCCAGACTTCGCGTCGGAAGTGGGGTCAGGGTTCTTCGAGGGTAGGTACACGATCGGACAGTGGGCTTGGGAGCTCGAGGAGTTCCCCGAAGAGTTTTTGCCGGCGCTCAATATCGTCCACGAGGTATGGGCACTCTCCGAGTTCAACCGTTCGTCCATTGCCAAAGTGACGGACAAGCCCGTGTTCGCCGTTCCGCTCCCCATCGTGGAGCCGATCGTGGCACCCGGTGCGACCCGTGCGACGTTCGGCCTCCCGGATCGGTTCATGTTCCTCTTCTGCTTCGACCTCTTCAGCATCATCGAGAGGAAGAACCCTCTGGGGTTGATCGAGGCATTTACACAGGCCTTCTCTCCAGGTGAAGGGCCGATCCTCGTTCTCAAGGTGATCAACAGTGAACAGTGCATCGGTGGCCTGGAGCAGATCCGACGAGCCGTAGACAACCGGCCGGATGTCATGATCATCGACCGTTACCTCGATCATGACGAGCAGGCAGCATTGACCTCGATGGCGGACTGCTACGTCTCGCTCCATCGAAGCGAGGGCTTTGGCCTGACGATGGCAGAGGCGATGGCTCTTGGAAAGCCGGTCATTGCCACCGGGTACTCGGGCAATCTCGACTTCATGAGTGCCGACACGGCATACCTGGTCCCGTGGACACCGGGGCAGGTGCCCGCTGGCTGCTATCCCTACCCACAGGGTGCGACCTGGGCTGATCCGGATCTCGGAGTGGCGGCGGACATGATGCGGTACGTCGTCACCCATCCGGAGGAAGCAGCAGACAAAGGCCGTGCTGGTCGACAGTCGGTGCTGAACGAACATGGGGTCGAGCAGCGGACAGCGTTCATGCGCAAACGATTCGCAGATATTCAGCAGGACCGGGCCACAGCGGCCGCTATCGGACAGCAAGCCGCAACAACAGGCGTGCCGCCGAAACTCCTCGGAGCCGTGACCCGACAGGTGAAACGTCGTTGGCCTGCAACCGAGAGGACGGCAACCACGGTCGGTCGGGACGAGGAACGCTGAGGGGTCCAGCTAGAGAGCAGGGTGGATCGGAGAGACTCAGGCCCTTCGCTCGTCATGCCCGGTATGTCGAACTGACCGAGCGAGCGCAGAACGAGCGCGGCGGATGGGCCACGTGACTCGCCAGCTCCACGTCTTCAGCGTTCGCTGGAGCTCAGCTTCAGTGGCATCGAGTTGGCGCTGCAGCTGAGCGCACTCGCCTTCCAGCCCATCCCGGTCTCCTTTGAGCGCGTCTCGCTCGGACAAGAGCGTCTCCCGTTCCGCCACCAGTGCATCCCGACTTCTCCCGAGCGCGTCTCGTTCGGATATGAGCGCGTCTCGTTGCTCTGCCCGCCGCTCGATCTCGGCAACGTACGCTTCCCGTTCCGAGTCCAAGGTTGACTGCACAGCGTTGTGCTGCTGCTCGATCTCGGCCAGCCAACCCCAGGCAACCGGTACAACCGGCCAGGTGGCAGTCGAATCTTTCGACCGGAGATCAGACCAGAGCGCTGCGATGTCACGACAGACGTGGTCGTCACGACGGTGGACCAGGAGCGACGCGATGAGAGAGCTGACCGACGGCGGCAGCTCGGCAGAGTCGATCTGTGCCGACCTCGGGATCCTGAGTCCGGTCTGATCAGCACGTCGGCTCCACAGCGATACGAGCCACACGAGCAGTGAGAAGTAGGCGTCGTTCGGCCACACGATATCGCTCGGTGCCGTTGATACGGCACCGTAGTCAATGAGGCGGGCCCGGTGATTGCTGTGGTCCCACACGACGTTCCACAGGCGGATATCGGTGTGATAGAGACCGTGCACTTCGAGCTCGGCAAGAGCATCGAGCACCTGGCCGGTGACGACAGCCCGCTCCTCGTCGCCGAGGGACCCGACGACTTCGCTGAGGAGCACGCCTGGGTACACCGAATGGAAGATGATCGTCTCGTCCGTGCCATCGACGAACTCCTTCAGCTCGGGAACCTGGATAGGGGTCTCGGCGACCGCTTCCAGGATGTGCGCCTCGCGCCGGAGCTCGTCCCGGAGCAGTTGCAAAGCTCCGCTCTCCGGGGTGTCACGAAATTGAGCGACGACCTTGACGATGCCGGAAGGCACGAAGAAGTACCTACGTAGCCCGAGGTGCTCGGTATTCGCAGCGTGTGGTTGCTCCCTCCAGGACTCGATGGGCTGAAAGCCGTCGTTCACGAACACGTGAGATCGGCTGGCGAACAGGACGGGGCGCTGCACTTCGGACAGATGTGTCTCCACCCGCCCCAGCTCACGAATGAAAGCGTACGGTGCCAGTGTCGCCCGTGGGTCGGTGGGGAGGGCATCAGCCCAGTACAGCGGTTCCGAAGCCAACGCCATCTCGAACACAGCATGGGGGACGTGCGTTGCCAGCTCGGTGACCAACTGCACCGCCGACGCGTGCCCGTTTCGATGGGCGACATGATGGAGCACCGAGAATCCGAGCACGAGGTCGTAGTCGTCGAGAGAAACCAGCGATCCACACTCGGTGATGTCACCCTCGATGAACTGCACGTCCAGTTGAGGATGCTCTGCCTGGATCGCCCTGGCTACAGCAACGTTCTTCCCGAGGGAGTCGATCCCCACGACATGATGACCCAGCTCCGCAAGCGTAAAAGTCAGATAGCCCTGCGCCGAACCGAGATCCACGATACGTAACGGTCGATCGAGGTGGGCCGACAGCTCGCCGACCAGATGGACCAACACGTCGAGGCGGTGGTTATGGGTCGAACGCGAGGCCTGGAGCTGTGGATGACCGTAAATTGGCTGATAGATCTCCGGCAGTTCCTCGATGAGCTGCGATACCGTCTGCTCGCTCCGAGCTGCTGAGTCTGCCTCTGTCATCCGATCAACCCTATTCGGCCTGGTAGCGACCAGGTGTTCACCTCCGCGTCACAGTAAGGAGGCGACGAGGCCGTCGAGAATGTCCGACTCGGACACCAGGCATTCGTCAAATCCGAGTTGGGACATGACAGCGTGAAGCAACAGGGCACCACCGACGATGACGTCGGCCCGGCCTGGGACCATTCCGGGGCGAGCCAACCTCGTTGCGTGGTCGTCGGCAGCCAGCGTGGCGTACCACCCTTTGGCCTGTTCGGCACTGAACACCGAGTGATGAATGAGTGCCCGGTCATACTCCACCACACGGTGCTGCAGAGCCGACAGGGTCGTCACTGTCCCGGCCAGGCCGACCAATCGGCGGGTAGTCGTGAAGCGAGGATGTTCGGCGATCGCCGCGCCCACCTCGGCCCGAACCACTTCTTCCGCAGTCGACAGCTCGTCAGCCGTAGGCGGATCGTGATGGAAGAAACGCTCAGAGAGCCGCACACAGCCCAACTGCAACGAGACCACGTCGAGAGCAGGATCGTCCGGGCCGGTCCCAGCCACGAGCTCGGTGGATCCTCCGCCGATATCGAGAGTCAGAAACGGCCCATCTTCTGGCCGGAGCTCCGCTACGGCTCCGGCCATGGACAGCCGTCCTTCTTCGATACCAGTCAAGAGCTCGGGGTCGATCCCGCACGCATCTCTCGCTGCTGACAGGAACTCGTGACCATTTGCCGCATCCCGCACCGCGGAGGTGGCGACCAGCCTCGCCGCCGTTGCACCATGGCGATCAAGGACTGTGCGGTACTCACGCAACACATCGACACAACGTGCAATGGCATCATGCGAGAGGACGCCGGTGGCATCGACCCCCTCTCCCAGCCGGGTGATCCTCATGAGCCGCTCCATAGGCTGCCCATCTCCGTCAACCACCAGCACACGAGTGGAGTTCGTCCCACAGTCGATCGCAGCGCGCCGTCCGTTCGTCTTCAATGCCTGTGCTTCCACTGGTCTTTGCTAGCACGCCCACTACGTCTCGTAAAAGAGATCGACCCGCTCATCACCATGAACTACTCATCCAGAGGACGCGCTGCCACACTCACGATCGGCGCGTTCAAGGCTTCACCGCCTTCGGAGCCGTAGAACGTGGCGTCGCCGAAGTTGAAGATGCCGCCGTCGCTGGCGACCAGCCAGTAACCGCCGCCGTCGGGAGTGGTAGCGATACCGACGATGGGGGCGCCCAAGGCTTCACCACCTTCGGAGCCGTAGAACGTGGCGTCGCCGAAGGTGAAGATGCCGCCGTCGGATCCCACTTCCCAGTAGCCCTTGCCGTCAGAGGTGGCCGCCATGCCGACGATAGGGGCGTTGAGGTCTTGGCCGCCTTCGGAGCCGTAGAAGGCGGCGTCGCCGAAGTTGAAGATGCCGCCGTCGCTGGCGACCAGCCAGTAGCCCTTGCCATCAGGGGTGGCTGCCATGCCGACGATGGGTTTGTTCAGGTGTTGGCCGCCTTCGGAGCCGTAGAAGGCGGCGTCGCCGAAGGTGAAGATGCCGCCGTCGGACCCTATTTCCCAGTAACCCTTGCCGTCCGGGGTGGCCGCCATGCCGACGATAGGGGCGTTGAGGTCTTGGCCGCCTTCGGAGCCGTAGAAGGCGGCGTCGCCGAAGTTGAAGATGCCGCCGTCGCTGGCGACCAGCCAGTAGCCCTTGCCATCAGGGGTGGCTGCCATGCCGACGATGGGTTTGTTCAGGTGTTGGCCGCCTTCGGAGCCGTAGAAGGCGGCGTCGCCGAAGGTGAAGATGCCGCCGTCGGACCCTATTTCCCAGTAGCCGTTGGCAACCGGCGTAGCCGCCATAGCCACAATGGGGGCGTTGAGGGGTTGGCCACCTTCGGAGCCGTAGAAGCCGGCGCTGCCGAAGGTGAAGATGCCGCCGTCAGAAGCTGCCTCCCAGTAGCCGTTGCCGTCGGAAGCAGCGATGCTCACGACTGGCGCGTTGAGGGGTTGGCCGCCTTCGGAGCCGTAGAAGCCGGCGCTGCCGAAGGTGAAGATGCCGCCGTCAGAAGCAACCAGCCAGTAACCACCACCATCGGGACTGGCAGCCATGCCGACGATGGGTTTGTTCAGGTGTTGGCCGCCTTCGGAGCCGTAGAAGCCGGCGTCCCCGAAGGTGAAGATGCCGCCGTCGCTGGCGACCAGCCAGTAGCCCTTGCCGTCAGGGGTGGCCGCCATGCCGACGATGGGTTTGTTCAGGTGTTGGCCGCCTTCGGAGCCGTAGAAGCCGGCGTCCCCGAAGGTGAAGATGCCGCCGTCGCTGGCGACCAGCCAGTAGCCCTTGCCGTCCGGGGTGGCCGCCATGCCGACGATGGGTTTGTTCAGGTGTTGACCGCCTTCGGAGCCGTAGAAGCCGGCGTCCCCGAAGGTGAAGATGCCGCCGTCGGACCCTATTTCCCAGTAGCCCTTGCCGTCGGGAGTGGCCGCCATGCTGACGATAGGAGCGTTGAGATGCTGGCCGCCTTCTGACCCGTAGAAGCCAGCGTTGCCAAAGGTGAAGATGCCGCCGTCGGACCCCACTTCCCAGTAGCCCGACACCGGGGACGACGACGGGGACACCACCCAGACGGTTGCCTGAGCCGACACTGCTCCCCCTGGCCCCGCCGCGATCACCGTGAACGTGTACATGGCAGTACTGGCCGAGCCATTCGCGGGCAGCGTCACCGTCAGCGATCCGTTCCCAGTGGTGCTCGACACGGTTGCCGGCAACCCAGCGACAGCAGGGCTCACGGTGACCGTATAGCTGGTGGTGTTGGATGCGGTAGCTGATAACGACACGGACCCACCTTCTTGGGGCAAGATCGCCGGCGTCGCCGTGAACGACTGGATGCTTGGACCAGGAGTAGTGGAGCCGAGCTGCTCGCCCGGGTAGTAGGTGGCGAGGATCTGCTGCCACGTTTCACCGGCGAGCGCGCAGTTCTGAGAACCCCACTGGCTCATCACACCCGGGTAGTTGGACAGCCCCGCCCCGCACGCTTCGCTCGTGCTCCCGGTGAGCGTGGCTTGATAGCTGGCCTCGAGTATCTGACCCCCTACAGTCATGGTCGTGCCCCATGTCGCCTTGACGGCTGCAGTGGTCGCTGGGTTCGATGTACCCGGGACATAGGTCTGGTAGTCCGTCGAGTCGTCCACGTTGTAACACGCGCCGTTGTACGACCCCTGTCTCGGCCAGTTGTTGACGAAGTACCAGGCGTAGGACTTCACGGCCATCGCCCCTGCTTCGAGCGCGTTGACATTCCAGCTCGAGATCCACTCGTTGGGCAGGACATCCTCGACGTAGGTTTCGAACGGGACGCTGAAGACCCCCAGCTCTGTTCCCGGAACCGGTGAGCCATCGGCATTGTGCTCGCCGTACTCCAACACGAGAATGCTGGAGGGAGGAACGGTGTTGGACGAGTACCCCCCACAGTTCCCATCGCTACCGGCAATGCTCGGGGTTGCCACGCTCGGAGACGCAACGTTCGGAGACGCCACGTTCGGGGTCACAGCGTTCCCGGAGGGGCCGGTAGACCCTGATCCCGTCCCGGCATCGCTGCTCGACGCAGGGGTGGGCAGCGCACGCGTCTGGGCGTCACCGTTCAACATGATCGACAGGATCATCCCCGATGCAGCCGGCGTGACATTGGTCAACGTCCACGTCCCCAATCCGGACGCGCTTGCCGTTACCGTGATACCGGCGCTACCGGTATCGAGGTAGTCGAACGAGAATGCGCCTCGTTGGTCGGACGTCGCCACCGACACACCGTTGACGCTCACCACCGCACCCACCACCGGTGGTGGAGAGGTCGGCAGCGTCGTGACCCCGTCGACCACTTTGGCCGAGGAGACGTTGGTGACGGTTCCGGACAGCGAGATGGTCTCCTGGGTGCCCGACGCTGGATCGGCGTGAGCCGAGGAGACGTCCGAGATGGCGGTGCCGAGGAGTGCCACGACCGCCAGGACCCAGGTGAACAGGCAGCTTCGTAGCAAGCTCCGTTGGGAGGACCTGGCAGCGCGTGGATTCGTGATCATGGGCACCTTCCATCATGCGACAAGATCACGACCGTGCCGTGGACCCGTCGGATGAACGGGTCCGCCGTACGCGTGCGACCTGATGTCAGGCCAGGTGCAGCCCGATTCGGTGAGCCGTCCATGCACCGACGGGGTCGTCAGCACCGGTGAGCCACCATGCCAGGTGAGCGTGAAGGCACTTCACCCCCTGCCGGGTACCTCCCACCCCACCCGTGGGGCGTGGCCCACGGTGATCATCGGGGATCAGCGCGTCCCGCTCGGCGGCGTAGCGAGCGTGGGCGTCGGCCACTTTGTCGGCAGGGACCGCTGCCTCAGCCTGGCGCACACCCCCCATCGACTCGATACGGCTCACTGCCTCCCGCAGTGTCGGATCCACGAGCCAGTACCTGGTGGGCATGGGCGTGCCGTCGTCCAGAAATGGAGCGTTGGCGATCACCGCAGGGCTGTGATCGGAACCCCGGACAACGACGTCGAACGCTCCCAGAGGTGGCCGACCCAACAGCTCGGTGACTGCATCGACGTCATCGACACCCCCGACCCCATCGCCCGAGGCTTCGCAAGCATCGCTGTCGAACCGGTCAGCGATCACCGCCAGAATTCGAGCGAGTGCACCGTCCGAGACCAGAAACTGCCGGAGGTGTCACTGTTGTCAGCAGGGGCCGACGTGCCCGCTCGGGATGTCGAGGACGGCGTATGGGCAGACCCAGAGCTGGTCGTACCCGAGCTCGGGGTGGTGCTGGGTAGGGCTGGATCCGGAGTCATACCCAGTGCATTGGCCGGAGCGACCGGAGCCTGGTTACCGGGATCATCGGAGACGGACCCCGACGAGGACGAGCTGCCGGCTTGCCCACCGGGCGGCAGCACGGTGTAGGCGATTTGACCTGGGTCGACGAGTTGGTAGTCCTGACGGGCCAGCTGGTGGATCTCCGCCTTGGAATTCAGCTCCGCCTGCTCTTGGCCGAGCGCTGCGTTCTCCTGCTTCAGACGGTGAAGCTCAGCGTTCGCAGAGGTCAGCTGGCGATGTTGGGACAGCAGCCCCGAGATCGGGACGCTGGTGCCGATCACTACCAACGCGAACACCAGGGTCATCGCCAGAAGAAGCTGGCGTCGGTTCAGTCGCTTCGTTGCCCTACCTTTGACCTGCCGCCCGCCGCCATCCTGTCCCTTACCGCTGCTGCGAGTCCTACCTCTCGCCGGCCCTTTGCCGGCAGTCGCCCGAGCCCGGGCATGCGTGGCCTTGCTCACCCCGTCTGCCCCCATACCGCCAACGCCTCGGTGCCCAAGAACCCGGCTGACTCACCCAGAGCCTCCTCGATACGAAGGAGCTGGTTGTACTTGGCCACACGATCGGAGCGGGCTGGCGCGCCAGTTTTGATCTGCCCACAGTTGGTGGCTACGGCCAGATCGGCGATCGTCGAATCCTCCGTCTCGCCGGACCGATGTGACATGACGCACGCGTACGACGACCGCGTCGCTCTCGACATGGTCCGAAGCGTCTCGGTCAAGGTTCCGATCTGGTTGACCTTGACTAGCACGGCGTTGGCGACACCTAGGTCGATCCCACGACGCAGGCGCTCCTCGTTGGTGACGAAGACGTCATCCCCCACCAGCTGCACACGACCACCGAGCGCATCGGTCAAGGAGACCCATCCATCCCAGTCGTCTTCGGCCATACCGTCCTCGAGGGAGACGATCGGGTAGCGGCCACACAGGTCCACCCAGTACTCGACCAGCTCGGCCGATGACAGGGTGCGACCCTCACCAGCCAGGACGTAGACACCGTCCTTGTAGAGCTCGCTGCTGGCAGGGTCCATGGCGATGGCGATCTCGTCACCAGGAGTGCGTCCGGCTGCCTCGATCGCCTCGACCAAGACCTGGACCGCCTCCTCGTTGGACCCGAGATCGGGAGCGAAGCCGCCCTCGTCGCCCACTGCAGTGGAGAGGCCGCGGGTCCTGAGAACCCCGGCAAGCGCGTGGTAGGTCTCCACCCCCCATCGGAGCGCCTCGGAGAACGAGGACGCTCCCACCGGCATGATCATGAACTCCTGGAGATCGATCGAGTTGTCGGCGTGAACGCCGCCGTTCACCACGTTCATCATCGGTACCGGGAGGATATGAGCGTCGGTACCTCCCACGGAGCGGAACAGCGGGAGCTCGAGCTCACTCGCCGCTGCCTTGGCCGTGGCCAGAGAAGCACCGAGCATGGCGTTGGCTCCCAGACGAGCTTTGTTGGGGGTGCCGTCCGCATCGATCAGGGCGAAGTCGACGCCACGCTGATCGAGGGCGTCGAGGCCGTCGAGGATCTCGGCGATCTCTCCGTTGACGTTGCCGACAGCCTGCAACACGCCTTTCCCGCCGTAACGACCGTCGCGGTCACGCAGCTCGACCGCCTCGAACATTCCCGTCGAAGCACCCGACGGCACGATGGCACGCCCCATCGCCCCCGAATCCAGGATGACCTCGACCTCGACCGTGGGATTACCGCGGGAATCGAGTACTTCTCGTCCGATGACCTGCTCGATGAGGCTCACTGTGCGCTGTAACTCCCGTGGTTGACATGGAGGCTCTCTGAAACAAAAGTTACCAGTTGCAACCCCATAGACCTGGGCATTCCCTCGGAACGGATGCCGGGAGATGCGTCAGGAGCGCTCGTGCTCCTCGATCTGATGTCGAAACGCCATCGACCGGGACCGCAACGCTGTCTCCGGGTCGACCCCGAGCTGTGTGGCCAACCGCACCAGAGAGAACAGCAGATCGCCGATCTCGCTCTCGGTGACATCGATCTCGACCGACTCGGTGAACCGCGCCGCACCACGTGCGATCGCGCTCGCTGCTTGCGTCCCGTCCGGGAGTGTCACACCGACCGTCAACCCCTTCCGCTGCAGTTTGGCTGCCAACGCCAACGCCGGTAAGGCAGCGGGGATGCCTTCGGTAACGCTCGACCGACCTTTCTCCGCCTTCTTCAGCGCTTCCCAATCGGTCGCCATCTGGGCCGGGGTGACAGAGTCGGCCTGTACCGACGTGGCGGTAGCGGCATCACCGAATACGTGCGGATGACGTGACACCAGCTTGTCGTGTATGCCACGGGCAACGTCCGCCAACGTGAAGCGCCCTTCCTCGGCGGCCAGGGTGGCGTGGAAGTACACCTGGAAGAGCAGGTCGCCCAGCTCTTCTTCCAGGTGGGCGACGGCTCGTTCCTCACTGATCTGCTCCCCGCTCACGCGCCCAGCCTCGTTGTCGGCCCCGTTGTCGGTGCTGTTGTCGGTCCTGTTGTCAGCCTCGTTATCAGCCTCGTTATCGGCCTCGACCGCGACCAACATGTCGATCGCCTCGAGAACCTCGTACGACTCTTCGAGCAGGTGACGGGAGAGGGAGCCGTGGGTCTGCTCCCGATCCCACGGACAGCGCTCCCGGAGCGTATGGACCAGTTCGTCGAGTCGCACCAGCTCGCTCGCTACCGGTGCCGTCAGCACGGAGATCCACAGCGAGGTGAGGTGGTCGGGTTCGAACGACCGGTCCAGTGCGTTCCAGGGCACTTCCCACACCCGTTCGTCGGGTAAGCCCAGATGGTGGAGAACGGTGACCATCGTTCCCTCGGGTGGATCCGCAGCCAGCTTCACGCTGGACAGGATCGCCTTCGACCAGCACTGGGCCACCAGCAACGGTCCCCGCAGTCCGGCTGCATCGATGGCGAAGGACTCGCCGTCCACCAGACGGACTCCGTCATCCAAAGGGTCGATACCCAGACGGGCGTACGCCAGATCGAGAAAGGACAGAGCTGGGTGGATCTCCACCGCCACCTCGCCACGCACCACAGCCGGATCGCTGGTGAGCATGGTCACCGTGCGCTCGGCCACCAGGGGAGATCCGGGAACGGCGTAGACCACCGGCCCGGCCCGGCCCGCCTGGATCAGGTCGTCCACTACCGCCCGGTAGACGGCATCGAAGGTGCCGTGCTGTTCGTAGTGGTGGTCGAAGCTACGAGCATGGCTCACGACGTCGGCAGCAGGATGCTGGGATGTCCGTAAGAACAAGGTGTCTGCGCCGTCCATCAAGGCGCGGGCCGACTCGGTGATGAGCCCAGGACCGGCAGGCCCGAGACCCACGACGTCGATACGGCATGTAGTTGACGCAGTCGACCGGTCTCTGTCCTGTCGGTCGGTCATGGCCGCACGATCATGAGGCGGAAGATCAGCCGGCCGGGTTGGTGGTGCTCGTCGAGCTGCTCGAGCTGGACCCGGAGCCCGACGTACCCAAGGCTGCGGACAGCAGGTACTCGGTCGGAGGAGACGGCGGTGGCACGATGCTCTTCACCGTCCAGGTGCCGTACCGGGGGTCCACCGACACCGGAACGGTGCGGGCGTACCGGGTCACCTCGGCACTGACCCGGGACTCGTTGGACGACGACTCGAGAAGGTCTTCCCGGATGGTGGGCGTGGCGTCGGCCAACGACTGGAGGCTCTCGCTGGTGACCTCGAAGATGACCCACGCACCCGAGCTCGACTCCTGGATCGGAGCGAGCGGCGTACCGACGGTGATCGACGAGTCCTGAAGCTGCTGCTCGACCGATTGCAGCGTGTAGTCGCAACCGAGTGCCCCACCCTTGGCAGCAGACGTCTGATCGAGGGAACTGGCCTTGGCCACGCTGGCAAACGACGCCCCGGCGTTGATCTGTGCAAGCAGCTTGTTCGCGTCGGCCTGGGTGTCGGACTCGATGGCGCTGACACAGGCGCCGACGAAATCGGTCGGGTTCTTCTGGTAGTACGCGGCGATGGCAGCGTTGGAGAGATCGGCGCCTCGGGCCAGCAGCTGGCTCTCGACGGCCTGGGATTCGATCTGTGCATTGCGAATCGAGACAGGCAGGGCGTCCAGGACCTGGGCTCCGGTCAACGCCTGCCCTTCGTCCGTCTCGCAGTAGGACTGCTCACCCGCCTCGCTGGCTTCGGACACCTGGGTGGTGATCTCACCGCTGAGGTACGAGTCCACGTCGGACTGCGCCGTAGCCAGATCCGCCGCCGTCACATGGATGCCCTTGGTCGCCGCATACTGCTGGTACAGCACGTTGCTCACCGACTGATGAAGGATCCCATCGACGAAGTTGGTGTTGAAGGTCCCTTGACCACCTTCCCCACTGACCTGGACGCTGGTCCCACCCGATTCGATGGTCAGAAGACAAGCACCCGCCTGTGTGCTCTCGTACGCCTGGAGCTGACCGTTCAACGTCCCGGTCGAGATGGTGGCACCGTTGATCGTCGCCGCCGGAGGGGTGGCATCACATCCCGACGCCAGACCACCGGCAGCCAGCACGAGAACCGTCAAGGAGAGCAGAGAGACAAGGCGCTTCACGGGGGGTGATGCTACCGGCTGGTCCGCCCGGAGCCAGAGCCAGAGCCGGCCGGGGACCGTACACCGGTCGCCCCTGGTGAGGAGGACGGCGGCGGAGAAGGCGGAGACGGCACGGGATCGGGCACGTCCACTCGAGGTGGGATCAGCGAACGCAACAGCTCCACCAGCACGGGGGCGTAGCGCTGATCCGAACCGTCCACTGCCAAGGGGACCAGGAGCCGATGGAGGTCTTCGTGCCAGCTGGCTCCAGGAGCCAGCCGCCGGAGCCGCACCTCGGCGGACGCAGGGAGCGAGATCGGCGACAGCTTGGCCGTCGCCCGGGCTCCACCCATGCCACCAGACCCCAGGGTGCCCGAACCCCGACGGGGCGCGGCCACAAGCAGGTCGGTGACGCCCACCCGCAGGCACTCGACACGCAGGAGCGCCACGTCGAGCAGCGCCACGGCAGCCGGCGGGAGCGGTCCGAACCGGTCCTCCCATTCGGTGCGGACGTCGTCGACCTCGGCCACGGTGCGCACCCCGGTGAGACGCCGGTACGCCTCGAGCCGGACGTCTTCGGCCTCGATGTAGGACGGGGGAAGGTGGGCGGCGTCGGGCACGTCGATCGACAGGTCCACCGGCGCCGGACGGGGCTCGCCCTTCAGCTCAGCGACGGCCTCGCTGACCATCTGCACGTAGAGGTCGTACCCCACTGCAGCGATGTGGCCCGACTGGTCCCGGCCCAGCAGGTTCCCCGCTCCCCGGATCTGCAGATCACGCAAAGCGATCTTGAACCCCGACCCCAGCTCGGTGTGGTCCCCGATGGTCCGGAGCCGCTCGTAGGCCTGCTCGGTCAGCACCCGATCAGCCGGGTGGAAGAGGTACGCGTACGCCCGACTACCGGCCCGGCCCACCCGACCCCGCAGCTGGTGGAGCTGACCCAGGCCCAGCAGATCGGCACGGTCCACCACCAAGGTGTTGACCGTGGGCATGTCGATGCCCGACTCGATGATGGTGGTGCACACCAGCACATCGTGCTTGCCTTCCCAGAACTCCATCACCACCTGCTCCAACGAGCCTTCGTCCATCTGGCCGTGGGCCACCGCCACCCGGGCCTCGGGAGCCAACCGCCGCACCCGCTCGGCCACGGCATCGATGTCCTGGACCCGGTTGTGGACATAGAACACCTGTCCCTCACGGAGCAGCTCACGACGGATCGCCTCGGACGTCGCCGCCTCGTCGAACTCCCCCACATGGGTGAGGATCGGACGCCGTGCCGCCGGTGGCGTGTTCACCATGGACAGGTCCCGGATGCCGGTCAGCGCCATCTCCAAGGTCCGCGGGATCGGACTGGCGGTGAGGGTGAGCACGTCCACCCCGTCCGCCATGGCCTTGATGGTCTCCTTGTGCGACACGCCGAAACGTTGCTCCTCGTCCACCACCAGTAAGCCGAGCTTCTTGAACCGAACGTCTTCGGCCAGCAATCGGTGGGTGCCGATCACCACGTCGACCGAGCCGTCGGCCAGACCATCGATCACGCTCTTCACCTGGGCGTTGGTCAGGAACCGGCTGAGCAGCTCCACCCGCACCGGGAAGGAGGCGTACCGTTCGGCAAAGGTCTGGGCGTGCTGGCTGGCCAGCAAGGTGGTGGGGACCAGCACCGCGGCCTGGCCTCCCTCCTGGACCGCCTTGAACACGGCACGCACGGCCACCTCGGTCTTCCCGAACCCGACGTCGCCGCAGACCAGCCGGTCCATGGGGAGAGGTCGTTCCATGTCCGCCTTGACCTCGTCGATGGCACGGAGCTGATCGGACGTCTCCACGAACGGAAAGGACGACTCGAGCTCGGCCTGCCACGGGGTGTCGGGTCCGGCAGCATGACCCTCGACCTCCAGGCGACGTCGGTACAGAGCGACCAGCTCCTCGGCGATCTCGTGGACCGCCGCCCTCGCCTTGGACCGGGCCCGCTGCCACTCGGAACCGCCCAGACGGTTGACGGTGGGCGAGTCCCCTCCCGCGTAGGGAGTCAGCAGCTCGATCTGATCGGTGGGCAGGTAGAGCTTGTCCCCGCCCCGGTACTCGAGCAGGAGGTAGTCCCGGGTGGAGCCGCCCATGGTCCGAGTCACCATCCCGCCGTACCTGGCCACCCCGTGCTGGCGGTGGACGACGTAGCTGCCGGAGGCCAGGTCGTCGAAGAACCCGTCGACGGGACGGGCTCGGGTGCGGGCCTGGCGGTGGGGGCGGTGACGCCCGGTCACGTCGGACTCGGCCAGCACGGCCACACGGGCGCCGGGGACGATGAAGCCGCGGTCCACCGACGCCACCACGATGCGAGCCCCGGGCTTCACGATGTCGTCGCCCACCGGTGCGTCGCCATCGACAACGGGAACGGTGAGGCCCTCCTCGGCCAGGATGGTGGCCAGACGTTCTGCTCCGGTGCGGCTGCCGGCGCACAGCACGACGACGAACCCGCTGTCCACCAGGGACGAGACTTGGCCCGCCAGCTTGGACCCGTCCCCCAGGATGGGCTCCCAACCCCTGCTCTCGACAGCCGGCTCCTCTGGACCTTCTGCGGCGGGGACCAACGACAGCACGGCGGCATCGGTGGACGAGAGCAGCCGATCGAAAGGCACGTGGAGCCGAGGTGCACCGGCGCCGGCATCGAGACCCCAGGTCGACGCCAGCGCGTCAGCCAGGGCGGACTCCTCATCGAGCAGTTCGCCGGCCCGGTCCCGCACACGGCGGGGCTCCACCAGGACAATCACGGCGTCTACGGGCAGCAGGTCGGTGATGATCTCCTCGTCGCTCGACAGCCATGGCAGCCACGACTCCATCCCGTCGAACAGCTCGCCCTGAGACAGTCGCTCCCACTGGTGACGTCCCCACGGCGCCGTGCCCACCAGCTCGGCGGCGAGTGTCTGCATGGACTCGCTTGGGACCAGCTCCCGACAGCCGAAGAGCTCCACCGAGTCGATGTCGGTGGTCGACCGCTGGTCGGCAACGTCGAAGCGGGTCAGCCGATCCACCTCGTCGCCGAACAGGTCGATCCGGATCGGCTCGTCGCCGGTGGACGGGAAGACGTCGACGATGCCACCTCGGACGGCCACCTCGCCACGGTGCTCCACCAACGACTCCCGCCGGTACCCCATACCCACCAGCTCGCCGACCAGCTCATCGACCACCAGGCGCTGACCTCGGGCAACGGTCACCGGTGTGGCCGCTCGGCGCCACGGTCCGAGCTGCTGCAGCACGGCCTTCACCGGAGCGACGACGATGCCGGGATCGGCGCTGTCCGAGTCAGCGCTCGAGCCGCCGGCTCCACCCGCCAGCTGCCACAACAGCTCCAAGCGCCGTCCCATAGTCGACACCTCGGGACTGACCCGTTCGAACGGCAGCGTCTCCCATGCCGGGAACACCCGCACCGGACCGGTGCCGGTGAACACAGCGAGGTCGTGCGCCAACTGGTCGGCCGCTGCGCCGGTGGGCGTGATGACCAGCACGGGGCGGCGGGTGCCCAGCCGCACCACCCCGGCCAGCGTGAAGGCCTGGGCCGGCGTCGAGACGGCAAGCGTGGCCGTCGACACACCCACGACCCTGGCCATGGCAGGCTCATCACGAAGCAGCGCTGGGAGCGACCGGAGACTCACCGAGTCAGGGTACCGCCGGCTCTATGCCTGCCCGGCGGGGCCCCAACCCCACCTTCCTCCGGTGCGTGGGGACCCCAGCCCCACGCTCGGCTGTGTACTGCCTGCCCGGCGGGGCCCCAACCCCATAGATGACAACACGGCCGCCAGCGGGGTTGGGGTCCCCGCTGTGCGGAGGAGTCTGGGGTTGGGGCCCCAGACGGGCCAACATTCAGCGCCGCCGGGGCTCCCAGCGGAACCGACGCAGGGTGAACAGCAGTGCAGCAGCCGCCCAGATCAGCATGGCCACGAGATCCGTGCCCCGAAAGCCGGAACCAGGACCCGACTCGAACGAGCCCACCAGGGCTTCGATGAGGTGCCGCACCGGGAAGAAGTCGGCGATCCTGGACAGGGTCGAGCCGCTGGCGACCGGGTAGAAGATGCCCGAGATGAAGACGATAGGGATGTAGACACCGTTGATCACCGCCGGAGCCGCTTCGGCGTTGGGGACCATCGACGTCACCGCCAGTCCCAGCGAGCAGAAGGTGACGATGGCCACCACCAGGGTCACCACGGCGGCGGCCGGGTGGTACGGGAAGTGCAGGTGGTAGAGGCCCATGCCCAGCCCGACCATGAGCACGGTGAGGAAGACGGTGTTGAGCAGCACGCTGCCGATGATCCCGCCCAGGTACGACCATACGGCGATCGGCGTCCCCCGCATCCGTTTCAGGATCCCTGCATCACGGCGGACACAGATGGAGATGGCCAGGTTGGTGTAGCAGGCGGCGATCAGCCCGAAGGTGAGCATGGCCAGCACGATGTACTGGCGGTAGTCGAACGTGGTGCCCGCCACCTTGAACGATCCGGTGGACGTCCCCACGATGAGCAGGAAGACCACCGGGAACATGAAGGTGAAAACCGCCGCCATCGGGTTGCGCCAGTACGACTTCTGCTCGTAACGGATCTGCTCCTTGACCACCAGCAGGTCGTTCATCGGCCCGCCCCACTGCCGTCCGCCTTGCTGCCGTCCGTCTTACTGCCGTCCGTCTTACTGTCGTCCGTCTTACTGTCGTCCGCCTCGCTGCCACCCGGTCCAGGATCGACAGGCGCCGCCTGAGAGCCACGAGCCCCATCGGCCACACCGTCACCGACGAGAGACAGGTACACGTCCTCGAGCGTGGGTCGATCCACGGTGAGCCCGGCCAGGGTGCTCCCTCGGGCAACCGCCCATCCGGTCAGGTCGTGGAGCAGCCCCGTGGGCTCGTCAGAACGAAGCTCGACGACGTCATGGATGACGGTTTCGACCGCATCCGGTGGCAACGGCAGGTCGCCCACCGAGGTCCCGGCGGGAAGCGTGAACCGGATGGTGGTCCGGCCGTGGTCCCTGCCCCCCAGCGTGTCCGGCGATCCGGACGCCACCACCGTCCCGCCGGCGATCACCACCACCGTGTCCGCCAACGCCTGGGCCTCGTCCATGTAGTGGGTGGTGAGCACCACGGTGCGCCCCTCGGCGCACAGGCCGCGCACCACCTCCCAGCTCTCACGCCGGGCCGAAGGGTCGAACCCGGTGGTGGGCTCGTCCAGGAAGATCAGCTCCGGGTTCCCCACCAGGGCCAAGGCCAGGTCGAGCCGGCGCTGCTGCCCACCGGACAGGGTCTTCACCCGAGATCGTTCCTTCGAGGCCAAGCCGGCCAGCGCCAAGACCTCGGCCACCGGCCGTGGCGAGGGGTAGAGCCCGGCTCGCTGGGTCAGCACTTCCATGACGGTCAGGAACGGATCGACGGCGCACTCCTGCAGCACGATCCCGACCTTGCTGCGAAACGACCGCTCACGACGAGCAGGATCGGTGCCGAGCACCGTGACCTCACCGGACGACCGGGTGCGGTAGCCCTCGAGGATCTCGACGGTGGTGGTCTTCCCCGCCCCGTTGGGTCCGAGCAGGGCCAGAACCTCTCCTCGCCGGACCGAGAAGTCGATGCCCCGTACCGCCTCGAGCTGCCCGTACGACTTCCGGAGCTTGCGCACGTCGATCACGGTGTCAGTCGGGTTGCTCATCTCCGTGCGCATCGTAGTGGGCGGCAATTCGACCGGAGCTCAACCGGCAGTATTGAACCGGTTCATCGCTGTCTCGATACCGTCGACCAGGATGGCTTCCACCGCGTCGGCGGCAACCGCTTCGGCATCAGAGAAGAGCTCCCGTTCAGCCTTGCCCGGTCGCTTCAGCACGTACTCGGCACCAGGTTGGCGCCCGGGGGGCTTGCCGATACCGATGCGCACACGCACGTAGCCGTTCCCATGAAGGTGGTTGTCGATCGACTTCAGCCCGTTGTGCCCGGCGTTGCCCCCGCCCAGCTTCAACTTCACCCGACCGGGGGGAAGGTCGAGCTCGTCGTGAATCACCACCAGCCCGGTGAACGCCCCCCCGTCGTTCACGGCGGCGCGGCGGACCAACGGCCGTACCGCCACCCCGGAGTCGTTCATATAGGTGAGGGGCACTGCCAACAGGACGCGACTGTCGCCGATGCGGACGGTGGTCGCCTCTGCATGGAGGCCCTTCTCCGATCGCAGGCGCCCACCGTGACGCTCGCGCCAGAAGAGCAACGGTCTCTGCGCCTACGTTGTGCCGAGTCCCTGCGAACTCTGCTCCCGGGTTTCCCAAACCGACCACCAGGAGATCGGCCGGCGACCCCGTCCGATGACCGAACAGACCGGGCAGGGCTTATCCTTCGCTCGAGGCGGTGCTGTCGTCGGAGGTGGCGACTTCGCCTCCGGCACCCTCTTCGCCCTCGGCAGGCTCCTCGGTGGTGCCTTCCTCCTCGGCAGTGATGACCCGCGGCGGCTGCCCGGTGACCACGTTGACGTCGTCGTCGATATCGGCGACGACGCCCTGCGGGAGGACGATGTCGGAGACCTTCAACGAGGCACCGATGGTCAGCTCGGAGATGTCGATCTCCAGGGAAGAAGGAATCGACGCGGGCACGGCGCGGATGGGCAACGTGAAGAGCTGCTGGTCCACGATGCCGTCACCGTGATGCACCTCGATGGCCTCGCCCACCAGGTTGATGGTGACCTCGGCAGCGATGACCTCGTCACGCCGGACGATCAGGAAGTCGATGTGGGTCACCACACCCTTGACCGGGTGTCGTTGGATGTCACGGGCCAGGGTCAGGTAGTTGGTGCCGGCCACATCGAGCGAGAGCAGGGTGTTGAGGCTCGCCTCGCCGGACATGGCGATACGGAAGTCACGAGCCACCACTGAGACCGACACCGGATCGGTGCCGTGGCCGTAGACGACTCCCGGGATCTTCCCCTCGTTCCGCAGGCGGCGCGTGGCGCTGGTGCCGGTGGTCCGACCGGGCTCGGCGACAAGCGTGATCTCGGGCATGGGGGAACTCCTCGGGTGACGCTGACAAGGGCGCTACGGCATCCGTCGCTGACCAGGAGGTTCAGAGACAGCCGCTAGTGACGGAGGTACAGCATAGAACAGCCGACGCCATACGGGCTACGGCCGGCCAGCAAGCGGCCCACCAGGTACTACACCAGGTTCTCGCCGCCGAAGATCTCGGAAACCGACGTGTCCTCGAACACGGCGTCGATGGCGTCGGAGATCAGCTTGGCCACCGAGAGCACCTCGAGCTTGTCGAAGTAGCGATGAGGGGCGATGGGCAGGGTGTTGGTGACCACCACCTTGGTCAGCGCCGAGTTCTTCAGCCGATCGACAGCCGGGTCGGACAGCACGGCATGGGTGGCCATGGCCCATACCTCGGTGGCGCCTCGTTCGGCCAGGAGATCGGCAGCAGCAACGATAGTGCCTGCGGTGTCGATCATGTCGTCGATGAGCACGCACGTACGCCCTTCGACGTCACCCACCACGTGCAGCGCCTCCACCGTGTTGGCCTTGGAGCGGGACCGGCGTTTGTGGACCACGGCCAAGTCGGCGGTCAGGTGCTGGCTGAACCGATCGGCCACCTTCACCCGTCCGGCGTCAGGCGCCACCACCACCAGGTCGTCGGCGGCTTGCCCCCGCAAGTACTCCACCAGGACCGGCGCCGCCGTCAGGTGATCGAACGGGGCGTTGAAGAACCCTTGGATCTGCCCGGAGTGGAGGTCGACGCTGACCACCCGGTCGGCCCCGGCCACCGAGAACATGTCCGCCACCAACTTGGCCGTGATCGGCTCCCGGCCCGTCGCCTTGCGGTCCTGCCGGGAGTAGCCGTAGTAGGGGCAGACGGCGGTGATCCGCTTGGCCGAGGCCCGCTTGGCGGCGTCGATCATGATCAGGTGCTCCATCAGCGAGTCGTTGACCGGCCCGCAGTGGGTCTGGACGATGAAGACGTCGCTTCCCCGAATCGATGCGCCGTAACGGCAGTGGATCTCGCCGTTGGCAAACTCCCGAAGGTTGGCCTCGCCGAGCTCCACCCCCAACTGGTCGGCGATCTCCTGGGCCAGCTCTGGATGGGAGCGGCCCGAGACCAACTCCAGACGTCGGTGGGGCGTGAACTCCATGACCAAGACGCTACCGCGCCCCGCCGGCACCGTCCTCTGATCTCCGGCTGGCTGTGTCCCTGGCGAGCTGGTTCAAGACCGTCTCTGTGTGTCCACGACTCCTCGGGTGGGAACCGTCTCGCCTTCGGCCAGCACCACGAAGGGACCGACCCTGGCTTCACTGCCGATGTCGGCCCGGCGGCACACGCTGTTGGCGACGATCGCTCCCTCGCCCACCACGGTGTCGACCAGATGGCAGTTCGGGCCGATCTCGGCGTGCTCGGCGATCTGGCACTCCCCCTGGAGGATCACGCCGGGCAACAGGACCACATCGGGCGACAGCTCGACATCGGCGTCGATATAGGTCCGCTCCGGGTCCCACATGGTCACCCCTCGGCGCATCCAGCGCTCGTTGATCCGGTCGCGCAATTCGGCTTCGGCCACGGCCAGCTGGGCCCGGTCGTTGACGCCGGCCACTTCCATGGTGTCCTCGACCACCACCGACACCACCCGGTGCCCGGCCTCGTACAGCACGCCCACCACGTCAGTGAGGTAGTACTCGCCCTGGGCGTTGGCCGGGCTGACCCGGCGCAGCGCCGGCGCCAGCACGCTGCGCCGGAAACAGTAGATGGACGTGTTGACCTCGTCGACGGCGAGCTCCTCCTGCGTGGCGTCGGCCTGCTCCACCACCCGAGCCACCACCTCGTCACGGCCTCGCACGACCCGGCCGTAGCCGGTGGGCTCGTCGAGCACCGCCGTCAGCAACGTGGCCGCGGCGTCCGACGCCCGGTGGTGGCGGACCAGTGACGCCAACGTCGCCGGGCGCAGCAGCGGCGTATCCCCCGGGAGCACGACCACGTCACCGTCGTCGTCGCCCAAGTCGTCAGGAAGCCCGGTCAATGCCACGGACATGGCGTCACCGGTGCCGCGCTGCTCCACCTGCTCGACGAACTCGATGGCCATGTTCACCGGAGCGTGCTCCATCAACGTCTTGGTCACCCACTCGGCCCGGTGACCGACCACAACCACCACCCGGTCCACCTGCAGCTCGGCCAAGGCATCGAGGACGTGCAGCACCATGGGGCGGCCGCACAGCCGGTGAAGCGGCTTCGGACGGGCAGAGTGCATCCGGGTACCTTCCCCGGCAGCCATGACGACGGCGGACAGCGAACGGGAGGTCATCGATCCACCAGCGAGGGGTTCACAGCGACGAATGCAGAGTCATACGCCTATTCTTCCCACGTCTGGGACGCGTATGTCGCGCACCTCCCGATCGACGCCCGCCATGCCCGTCCTCGCCACCACCATCGACCCCGCATCGGGGGAGTACCAGGCCAATCGCGCCGCCCTGCTCGACGCCATCGCAGCCGTCGACGAGCAGCTGGCCCTGGCCCGGGCCGGTGGCGGCGAGCAGTACGTGGAGCGCCACCAAAGCCGTGGCAAGCTCCCGGCCAGGCAGCGCATCGAGCTGCTGTTGGACCGTGACTGCGCGTTCTTGGAGCTGTCGCCCTTGGCCGCCTGGGGTACGGAGTTCACGGTCGGCGCCTCGTCGATCACCGGGATCGGCGTGGTCAAGGGTGTCGAGTGCCTCATCTCGGCCAACGATCCGACGGTACGAGGGGGTGCCATGAACCCCAACACGTTCAAGAAGTCCGCCCGGGCCGCCGACATCGCCCTCGAGAACCGCCTCCCCACCGTCAACCTGGTCGAGTCGGGTGGTGCAGACCTGCCCAGCCAGGCAGAGCTGTTCATCCCCGGGGGCAGGGCCTTCCGTGACCTGACCCGCCAGTCGGCGCTGGGGTTGCCAACGATCGCACTCGTCTTCGGGAGCTCCACCGCCGGAGGAGCGTACGTCCCCGGCATGAGCGACTACATCGTCATGATCGAAGGCCGATCGAAGGTCTTCCTCGGCGGTCCTCCCCTGGTGAAGATGGCCACCGGCGAGGAGTCGGACGACGAGGAGCTGGGTGGGGCCGAGATGCACGCCCGGGTCTCCGGCCTGGCCGACGAGCTGGCCACAGACGAGCTCGACGCCATCCGCATCGGTCGTCAGATCGTGTCCCGCCTCAACTGGCGCAAGCGTGGTCCGGGGCCGACGGAGCCGGCCGATCCACCGGTCCACGACCCCGACGAGCTCGTGGGCATCGCCTCGGCCGACCCGAAGGTTCCCTTCGACCCACGGGAGGTGCTGGCCCGGGTGGTCGACGGCTCCCGGTTCGACGAGTTCAAGCGCCACTACGGCACCAGCCTGGTCACCGGGTGGGCGTCGATCCACGGCTATCCGATCGGGGTCCTCGCCAACCACCGTGGCGTGCTGTTCTCGGAGGAAGCACACAAAGCCACCCAGTTCATCCAACTCGCCAACCAGATCGACGTACCGCTCGTCTTCTTTCAGAATACTACAGGTTATATGGTTGGCAAGGAGTACGAGCAGCGAGGAATCATCAAGCACGGCGCCACGATGATCAACGCCGTCACCAACTCCTCGGTCCCCCATCTGACCGTCATCATCGGCGCCTCCTACGGGGCCGGCAACTACGGCATGTGCGGCCGCGCCTACAACCCCCGCTTCCTGTTCACCTGGCCCAACGCCCGATCGGCGGTGATGGGCCCGGCCCAACTCGCCGGGGTCCTCTCCATCGTGGGGCGCCAGTCGGCAGCGTCCAAGGGCGTCCCCTTCGACGAGGATGCCGACGCCGCCATGCGCGAGGCGGTCGAGTCCCAGATCGAGGCGGAGTCGCTCCCCCTCTTCCTCACCGGGCGCCTGTACGACGACGGCATCATCGATCCCCGTGACACCCGGACGGTGCTCGGGCTCAGCCTGTCGGTCATCCACAACCAGGAGATCAAGGGCACGCGTGGCTACGGCGTGTTCCGGATGTAGCGATGCCCCCCAGCGCCACTGCCCCTCGCACCACCGCCCCCATCACCAGCTTGCTGGTGGCCAACCGAGGCGAGATCGCCCGACGGATCTTCCGCACTGCACGGGCCATGGGCATCACGTGTGTCGCCGTGTACTCGGACGCCGACGCCGACAGCCCCCACGTGGCCGAAGCCGATCTGGCCGTCCGGTTGCCGGGCGCCTCCCCCACGGACACCTATCTGCGTACCGATCTGCTGCTCGACGCTGCCGTCCGCAGCGGGGCCGACGCCATCCACCCTGGCTACGGCTTCCTGTCCGAGAGCGCCGCCTTCGCGTCGGCGGTGATCGAGAGCGGTCTCACCTGGGTCGGACCTCCCCCTGCCGCCATCGCCGCCATGGGATCGAAGATCGGGAGCAAGGAGATGATGCGCGCCGCCGGGGTGCCCACCCTGCCGTCGATCACCGTCCCGGCGGGCGGCGTGGTGGACCCATCCGAAGCCGACGCCCTCGGATGGCCTCTCCTGGTGAAGGCGTCCGCCGGTGGTGGCGGACGGGGCATGCGCATCGTCGAGAGCCCCGACGCGTTGGCCGAAGCGGTGGCCGGCGCCGAGCGGGAGGCCGAGTCGGCGTTCGGCGACGGCACGGTGTTCCTGGAGCAGTACCTTCTCGATCCTCGCCATATCGAGGTACAGGTGCTGGCCGATGCTCACGGTGACGTGGTGGCTCTGTGCGAGCGGGAGTGCTCCATCCAGCGGCGCCACCAGAAGATCATCGAGGAGTCGCCGTCGCCGGTGATCACCCCCGACCAACGCGCCGTCTTGGGCGACGCCGCCGTGGCCGCCGCTCGGGCCGTCGGCTACACCAACGCCGGCACCGTCGAGTTCGTCCTCGGCAGTACCGGGGCAAACAGAGGAGCCGATGGGCGGGCCGGTGGAGTCCAGGAATCCGACTTCTTCTTCTTAGAGATGAACACCCGGCTCCAGGTGGAGCATCCGGTGACCGAGACCGTGACCGGCCTGGACCTGGTGCGGGTGCAGCTCCTGGTGGCCCAGGGGGACGCGCTTCCCGGCGAGGTCCATGCCGCAGCGATCAGAGGTCCCCGGGGCCATGCCATCGAGGCCCGCCTCTACGCCGAGGATCCGGCCGCCGACTGGCTCCCGTCGACCGGGACGCTGCACCGGTTCGAGGTGCCCGGTGCGGACACCGGCGGCACTGGCACCGGTCATGACGTTGCCATCCGAGTGGACAGCGGGGTCGAGTCGGGCAGCACGGTCAGCCCGAACTACGACCCCATGCTGGCCAAGGTCATCGTCCATGCTCCCACCCGGACCGAGGCCGTTGCGTCGCTGGCCCGGGTCCTGGCCGGAAGCACCATCCACGGGGTGACCACCAACCGGGACCTCTTGGTCCGGATCCTGCGCCATCCCGCCTTCGTCGCCGGGGACATCGATACCGGCTTTCTCGACCGTCATGGCCTGGCCGGCACAGCGCGGGTGGACAGGGTGCGGACGCGCTGACTGCCCCACTGGCAGACGCCGGTGCCGAGCGGCGCCACGCCGTCGCCGCCGCCCTGACCGGTCAGGCGCAGCGACGAGCACTGGCCACGGTGCAACCAGACCTGCCCTCGGGCTGGCGGAACAATCCCTCGGAGCTGCAACGGTCGACGTTCGATGGTTGCACCGGACCGATCGTCGTCGGGTATCGCTTCGACCGGCCGGCGACGGTATCGAGGTGGTCGAGGTGGACGGGTCGTCCAACCCGATCTCGTCGTCGAACAGCTGACCGGCTCTTCGGTCACGCTCACCGTCGACGGCGTCACCCGGTCGTACCGGGTGGACCGGGTCGAGCGCACTTCGTTCGTCGACGGCCCGGACGGCTCGACGGCCCTGGTCGAGCACGAGCGATTTCCCATCCCCGGCAGCGAGATCCCAGCCGGCTCTGCCGTTGCGCCCATGCCCGGCGGCGTCGCCCGGGTCAAGGTGGCCGTCGGCGACCACGTCGAGCCGGGACAGGTGCTGGTGGTGCTGGAGGCCATGAAGATGGAGCACACCGTGCACGCCGCCGTCGAGGCGGCACGGTGGCCGAGGTCATGGTGACCCCAGGCACCAGGTCGAGTCGGGACAGGTTCTGGTCGTGCTGGGGAGGTAGTGGGCGAGGCGGGCGGGGCTCCGGACGGGGCGGGCGAGGCACGAGACGAGACATGAGCGACCCGATCAGGATCGCCAACTGCTCCGGCTTCTACGGCGACCGGCTGAGCGCGGCACGCGAGATGGTCGAGGGCGGCCCCATCGACGTGCTGACCGGCGACTGGCTGGCCGAGCTGACCATGCTCATCTTGTGGAAGGGACGCCAGCGCGATGCCTCCCGGGGCTGGGCCCGCACCTTTCTCACCCAGATGGAAGAGGTCCTGGGCACCTGTGTCGACCGGGGGATCAAGGTGGTCACCAACGCCGGCGGCCTCAACCCGGCCGGCCTGGCCGACGAGGTCCGGACGGTGGCCGACCGGTTGGGCCTCACTGTCGGCGTCGCCCACGTCGAAGGGGACGACCTGGTGCCTCGCCTCGACGAGCTGCAGCAGGACGGCCACGACCTGGCCCATCTCGACACGGGTGTCCCACTGGCCGACGCCGGCGGCGAGGTGGTGACGGCCAACGCCTATCTCGGGGCGTGGCCCATCGTCGAGGCGCTGCGCGGCGGCGCCGACGTGGTCGTCTGCCCTCGGGTCACCGACGCCTCGTTGGTGGTGGGGCCGGCGGCCTGGCACCACGGCTGGGAGCCGACCGAGTGGGACCGCCTGGCCGGCGCGGTGGCCGCCGGCCACCTGATCGAGTGCGGCCCCCAGGTCACCGGAGGGAACTACGCCTTCTTCACCGAGGTGCCCGGGCTGGAGCATCCCGGCTTCCCCATCGCCGAGGTGGCAGACGACGGCTCCTCGATCATCACCAAGCACCCGGGTACCGGCGGCAGGGTGTCGGTGGGCACGGTCACCGCCCAGTTGCTCTACGAGATCGCCGGGCCCGACTACCCCAACACCGACGTGGTGGCCCGCTTCGATACGGTCCCGCTGAACGAGGACGCTCCGGACCGGGTGCGCGTGTCGGGCACCCGGGGTCTGCCCGCACCAGGGACGTGAAGGTCTGTATCAACTTGTTGGGAGGATGGCGCAACACCATGACCTTCGTCCTCACCGGGCTGGACATCGAGGCCAAGGCTGCGCTCACCCTGCGGACGATGGAGCAGAAGCTGGGCGGCACCGAGCAGTTCGCCGAGTACGACACACTGCTCATCCGCTCCGACAAGCCCGACGCCGCCACCAACGCCGAGGCGTCGGCGGAGCTCCGGGTCACGGTCAAGGACGGGGACCAGTACAAGGTGGGCCGGCCTTCGTCGAACGCGGCCACCGAGCTGGCCCTGGCCGGCTACCCCGGGTTCCACCTCACCTCGCCTCCGACCGACGCCACGTCCTACGGCGTGT
This sequence comes from uncultured Acidimicrobiaceae bacterium, assembly GCA_963812965.1. Taxonomy (GTDB): domain Bacteria; phylum Actinomycetota; class Acidimicrobiia; order Acidimicrobiales; family RAAP-2; genus DASXMT01. Next base: position 250,292 of record CAWEXG010000006.1, read on the forward strand.
ACTGGCCCGCCCTGGTCCCGGCCGAGCTGGTGCACCCGGTGGTGGTCCACGCCGACGGCCGCCGGGTCGCCGTACCTCACGAAGCGTTCCGCTCAGGAACACCCGTTGCGCCTCTTCCTGGGATCCGCCGGGCGGCCTCATCCCCAGTGATCCCATCCCCACCCGCCCCATCCCCCAGTGGCCCCAGACCCGACAGAGCCGGTAGCCCGGGCTCCGCTCGGCACCATCATCGGCGCACGATCGGGTGACAAGGGTGGCAACGCCAACGTCGGGCTGTGGGTCGAACAGGACACCCACTACGTATGGCTGCGCCAGTACCTCACCGTGGACAGGTTCCGCACTCTCCTCCCCGAGGCGGACGGGCTCGAGATCCGCCGCTTCGAGCTTCCCAGGGTCCTGGCCATGAACTTCGTGGTCGTCGGCCTGCTCGGGGAAGGGGTGGCCTCGTCGACCCGACCCGATCCACAGGCCAAGAGCCTGGGCGAGTACGTTCGAAGCAGGCTGGTCGATATGCCCGTCCACTTCCTCCCGAACGGCTCTGTCCCGAGCTACCAATAGGAGTATCGCCATGGACTTCATCGAAGCCGACGAGCACGTGATGCTGCGCCAGGCGGTCAGCGCCATCGCCTCCACGTTCGGTCACGACTACTACGTCGCCAAGGCCCACGCCGATGAGCGCACCGACGAGCTGTGGAGCGCCGTTGCCCAGGGGGGCTACCTCGGGGTCAACGTCCCCGAGGAGTACGGCGGGGGCGGCATGGGCATCTTCGAACTGGCGATAGTGGGCGAGGAGCTGGCCGCGGCCGGGTGCCCGCTGTTGATGATCGTGGTGTCAGCAGCCATCGGCGCCACCATCATCACCAAGTTCGGCACCGACGAGCAGAAGCAACGGTGGCTCCCCGGCTTCGCCACCGGCGACATGAAGATGGCCTTCGCCATCACCGAGCCCGACGCCGGTTCCAACTCCCACAACCTGTCGCTCACCGCCACCAAGGACGGGGACGTCTACCGACTCAACGGATCGAAGTACTACATCTCCGGCGTGGACGAGGCCGACGCCATCCTGGTGGTGACCCGGACCGGCGTCGATCCGGACACCGGGCGGGGACGGTTGTCATTGTTCGTGGTGGACACCGATACGCCGGGCTTGGACAAGGCAGTCCTCCCCGTGGAGATCACCGCCCCCGAGAAGCAGTTCACGCTGTTCTTCGACAACGTCCAGGTCGATGCCGATCGGCTGATCGGCGCCGAGGGCGAAGGCCTGCGGCAGGTGTTCTTCGGGCTCAACCCGGAGCGGATCCTGTCGGCGTCCATTGCCAACGGGATCGGCCGCTTCGCCCTCGACAAGGCGGCTGCGTACGCGGTCGAGCGGTCGGTGTGGGGAACGCCGATAGGTCGTCACCAGGGCATCGCCCACCCGCTGGCCAAGGCCAAGATCGAGGTGGAGCTGGCTCGGTTGATGACCGACAAGGCGGCGTGGCTGTGCGATCACGCCGGCGACACACCCGAGGCCGGCGAAGCCGCCAACATGGCCAAGTACGCAGCGGCCGAAGCCGCCCTGGCCGCCGTGGATCAGGCCATCCAGACCCACGGCGGGAACGGGATGTCGTCCGAGTACGGCCTGGCCGATCTGTGGGGCATGGCCCGGTTGCTCCGGATCGCCCCGGTCAGCCGGGAGATGATCCTCAACTTCGTGGCCCAGCACTCCCTCGGCCTCCCCAAGTCGTACTGACCCGGCCCGGGAACACCTCGAGCTCATCTCGTCACCCACGCCCTGCGCCGACCTGCCCACGCCCCGCTGAAGGGGTGTCCAGCGGCAGCAACGCCCCGCGTCGGGTCCCAGAGGAACCGAGATGTGCGGGATCAGGGGTTCGAGACCTCGGTCTCCTCACCGTCGACGATCCACCGCTTCCGGAGATCGACGAGCCACTCGGGCAGCTCGATCTCCGGGTCCGGGAGTGGGGTGGCCCCCCTCGCCGCCAAGGCCGCCGCGAAAGCTTCAGGGTCGTCGCCCCACGAGCGGGGGTCGCCCATCATCACTTCGAGCAGGACGGTGCCCTCCGGACCGGCGACAAAGGGCCCGAAGGCGGCACCGAACGGCAGCTCTATGTGCGTGCCCACCGGGCAGTGCACGTCGCCGCACCACATCTCGCCTTCGAGGACCATGAGGACATGCGGGCTGTAGTGGCCGTGGCGGCGGACGACCATGCCCGGGTCCCACCTGGCGTAGAGCGACAGGTACTGGGGATCGGGTGAGAAGGCCAACCACTTCTCCCACACGCAGGACGTCGACCCGTCGGCGTTGCGGATGGACTTCACCTGCTGCCACCGCATATCGGGATCGTCGAGGTGCCGGAACGTAGGCTCGAGCCCTGGCACCTTCACGTTGGACATGTCGTCTGCCATCGTCCACCTCCGAACGGCTCGCTCAGTCGTTGCTCTGTAGATCGTTGTGCATCGTTCCCTCTAGGAAGGTAGCCCGATCACAGGGAAACGCCCCCAACCTCCGTACCGCCTGCACCCCTCTCCCTTACCGCTGCCAGGCTCGGAGAGCGGTTCGTTCAGTCACTTCCTCCATGGGTGCGACGTGCCCCAAGTCGCTCCCAGGGCAAAGTTTCTTCGGTTGCGATGAGGTTGGCAGTACGCTGTTCACAGCACTGCTCGATGCGGATCGCCTGTCTCACGACAGAACCGTCAGGACCGGAACGAGTTTTCCCGGACCCCCGCACCCGTCTCGCACTCACCTCGCACCACCGAAAGGTTCGGCCACGCCCCCATGCAGACCCGTGACGATATCCGCAACGTAGCCATCGTGGCTCACGTCGACCACGGCAAGACCACGCTGGTCGACGCCATGCTGTGGCAGTCCGGCGCGTTCCGGGCCAACGAGGCCGTCAACGAGCGGGTCATGGACTCCGGCGACCTCGAACGTGAGAAGGGCATCACCATCCTGGCCAAGAACACGGCCGTGCGGCACAACGGGGTGAAGGTCAACATCGTCGACACGCCGGGCCACGCCGACTTCGGCGGTGAGGTAGAACGCGGGCTGACCATGGTCGACGGCGTGCTGCTGCTGGTCGACGCGTCAGAAGGACCACTCCCCCAGACCCGGTTCGTGCTGCGCAAGGCGCTCGAAGCACGACTGCCGGTCGTCTTGGTGGTCAACAAGGTGGACCGGGCAGACGCCCGCATCGACGAGGTCGTGCACGAGGTGGAGGAGCTCTTCCTCGACCTCGACGCCGACGAGCACCAGATCGACTTCCCCATCCTGTTCGCCAACGCTCGGGCCGGTTGGGCTGCCACCGAGCAGGGCGTCGAGGGCACCGACCTGGAGCCGCTGTTCCAGGCCATCCTCGAGCACATCCCCGCCCCCGAGTACGACCCGGACGGCCCGTTGCAGGCCATCGTGTCCAACCTGGACGCCTCGCCCTACGTGGGACGCCTGGCCATCTGCCGCGTGCCACCACGGCACCCTGCGCAAGGGGGCCACGGTGGGCTGGTGCCACCTCGACGGGACCGTGGAGAGGACCAAGATCACCGAGCTGTACGTGACCGATGCCCTCGACCGGGTGGAGGCCGACGAGGCCGGCCCGGGCGAGATCGCCGCCGTGGCCGGCATGCCGGAGATCACCATCGGCGAGACGTTGGCCGATCCGGACGACCCGAAACCGCTGCCGGCCATCACCGTCGACGAGCCCAGCCTGGCCATGACCATCGGGATCAACACGTCGCCGCTGGCCGGTACGGACGGGTCCAAGCTGACCGCCCGCCAGATCCTCAACCGCCTCGAGTCCGAGCTGGTCGGCAACGTGTCGCTGCGGGTGAACCCGACGCAGCGGCCCGACACCTGGGAGGTCCAGGGGCGAGGCGAGCTGCAGCTGGCCGTGCTGGTCGAGACCATGCGCCGCGAGGGCTTTGAGCTGACCGTGGGCAAGCCCCAGGTGGTCACCCGTGAGATCGACGGCAAGGTGCACGAGCCCATGGAGCGGGTGGCGATCGACGTGCCCGACGACTACCTGGGCGTGGTCACCCAGCTAATGGCGCTCCGGAAGGGAACGCTCATCGAGATGGTCAACCACGGGACCGGGTGGGTTCGGATGGACTACCGGGTGCCGGCCCGAGGACTGGTCGGGTTCCGGACCGAGTTCATGACCGAGACCCGGGGCACCGGCATGCTCCACCACGTCTTCGACGGATGGGAGCCGTGGCACGGGGAGCTCAAGACCAAGCGGAACGGCTCCATGGTGGCTGATCGGCGCGGGATCACCACCGGCTACACGCTGATGAACCTTCAGGAACGGGGCGTCCTACTGGTCGGGCCGGCCACCGAGGTGTACGAGGGGATGGTGATCGGAGAGAACGCCCGGGACGAGGAGATGGACGTCAACCCGACCAAGGAGAAGAAGCAGACCAACGTCCGAGCAGCCGCCTCCGACGAGGCGATCCGGCTCACGCCGCCATTGCTACTCTCGTTGGAGCAGGCCTTGGAGTTCATCTCGAACGACGAGTGCGTCGAGGTCACCCCGACCAACGTCCGACTGCGAAAGGTCATCCTCGAGGGGGCGATCCGTGGACGTATGCGCAGTCGGAGTCGCAACCCTCGGTAACGCGCTGAACGCTTTACTGGTCGCCTTTGGCAGGGAGGGGTCTCCGATATCGGAAGGGTTCTCCGGCCGTTTACTGCACAAGCCTCATCCTCTGGAACGGTTTTGCCGAGTCTCCTGAACGATGCCGGGCGGGTGGCACAGCAGGGCGTGAGGTTGGGGGGCTCACGCACCGTGAGAAAAGCAGAGTTGGGGCCCCACCGGGCAAGCAGCAAGATAGTGTGGTCCCCCGTCCGGGGTTAGGGGGCGGGGGACCACACACTGTTGGCCAGATCCCAGCCTGGTGGTGCTGGGTTCCTGTGGCGATCTGTTGGTGTTCTGGCGTGTTGCGGGCCGTCCGGCTCGTTGTCCCTGGGAGCAACGAGCATCCCAGGAACAGCGGCCACACGTCTTTTCTGGTCTTGCCTCTCCCTACGGCGCAATCCCAACAACCGGAGCACTGAAGCTCCCTACCCCCGAACCGTTGAACGGAGCGTTCCCGAAGGTGAAGATGCCGCCGTCAGCTGCACCTAACCAGTAACCACCGCCGTTGGAAGTTGGCGTGATGCCAACCACTGGAGCATTCGACTGTCCAGATGCAGATCCACTGAAGGCGGCATTGCCGAAGGTAAAGACACCGCCGTCTTTGGCAACCAACCAGTAGCCCTTGCCAGAAGGAGTTGCTGCCATGCTGACAACTGGTGCGTTGAGCGACTGTCCTCCTTCAGAACCGAAGAAGCCAGCGTTGCCGAAGGTGAAGATGCCGCCGTCGGAAGCGACCAACCAGTAGCCACCACCGTCAGGGGTTGCTGCCATGCCCACAACTGGTGCGTTTAAGTGTTGGCCGCCTTCAGACCCGTAAAAGGCAGCGTCACCGAAGGTGAAGATGCCTCCATCAGCTGCAACTAACCAGTAGCCCTTGCCATCTGGCGTTGTCGCCATGCCAACAATGGGCTGGTTTAAGTGTTTTCCACCTTCTGAGCCGTAGTAACTGGCGTCTCCGAAGGTAAAGATGCCTCCATCAGCTCCAACTAACCAGTAGCCCTTGTTGTCAGGTGTAGCTGCCATGCCAACAATTGGTGCATTGAGTGGCTGTCCAGCTTCTGAGCCGTAGTTGCCAGCATTTCCGAAGGTAGAGACAGCTCCATTGGCAGCTACCAGGCGGTAGCCGGTGGTTGACGGTGCCAACACAGTCAGGGTGGCTGGATTAGTGGTTACAGCTGGTCCTGCGTCGTTGCTGACGATGGCCTGGTACTGATTGCCGTTCTCTGACGCTGTGGTTGTTGGTGTGGTGTAGGAGTCAGAGGTGGCACCAGAGATGTTGGACCAGGTCGATCCTCCGTTCGTTGACACTTGCCATTGGATGGTGGGTGTCGGGCTCCCACTGGCAGCTGCGGTGAATGTTGTGGTGGTACCTGCTGATGTTGTTTGGTTCACCGGTTGGGTGACAATCACAGGTGCTGTGCCCACTTGGAAGGTGACTGGGGCAGAGGTCTGGGCTGGTGTTGGGCCGCCGCTCCATACGGCTGTCAGGGTGTGGTTGCCGGGGGTGAGGGAGGTGGTGGTGAGAGTGGCGATGCCAGCACCGGCGTTGCCGACGCTCGGGACAGGGACGGTTCCGAGATCGGTGGTGCTGTCAAAGAAGTCCACTTGGCCTACAACGGCATCGCCAGGGTTATCTGAAGGGGTCGGATAGACCGTGGCAGTCAGGGTCACCGGTGCACCGACAGCAGCCCAACTGCTTGGGCTCGTCGTCAGCGTGGTGCCTGACACATCGACCTGCTGGACAACGGCAGGTGCTGTCGGGTCGGCCGGGTTGCAAGCGTATGAGGTGGCGAAGGATCCTCCTCCTCCGGTGGTGAAACTGAGGGAAGAGACGCCGACGGGAACGACCGCGCCCGGGGTACCAGAGATGGGCACCGTTGCAGAAAGCCCGGTCCAGCCCATCGAGTTGATCCCGTTGGCGATCGTCGGAGTCACCGACGGAGGCGTGATGGTCCCGCCACCCGGAGAGAACCCGACGGTGACGTTGCTCACAGGCAAAGTATCAGGTCCACCACGCGGGTCTATGTTCAGCGTCAGATCGAGAGCGCTGACGGGCACGGTCGAACCGCTTGGCATGGGGCTCGGGACCGTGGCCACGGCCACCACCGATGCATTAAGCGTGGAGAGACTCCCACCAATAGTGGTCTGGCAAACGAACGGTGTCCCAGGTGCTGGTGGCGCCACCGTGAACGTCTGCGAGTACGAGCTCGGGGAATAGACCGGATCACCGGAGTACTCAAATGTGATGGTATGGGTCCCTGGAGTCAAACCAGCGGTGGAGAGATAGACAGCGGACGGAGCCTGAAGGTCGCCATCACCATTGAACGTACCGCTTGTAGTGACCTGCACACCGTCAACAAGATACGTGATCGATCCTGTCGTCAGGGGCATGGTGTAGTACGGATTCGACGCAGCACTGAGGGGAAGTCCTCCGCCCCATGGCTCGACCAGGTAGCCCTCTGGCACCGGTGTTGTCGGTACGGTGGTGGAGTTCCAGGTGACCGGGGATCGTGCTCCGTAGGTCATGGTGAACAAGCCAACGGCCCCGGGAGCGCCATTCGACTGGCCCGGGCCTTTTGGAACAATAGAATTGAACGGGCTGTTGGACGGGGTGCACGACGAGTTGTTTGTGACCGGAATTGTGCAGTCTCCATTGTAGAGCGTTGCGTGGACGTTCGCCCCCTGACTCCCCGCGCCTGGACCAAAGTTGCTGGGGTCATAAGCGATCGATATCTCGAAATTGACTGTGACCGACGTTCCAGGGGCTAAGGAGAACGATGACGGAGACGTACCGCAGGGCGATGTTCCAAAACCACTGAAGTACCACGTCGTTCCGCCATCGAGCGATGTCATTGGACACCAATTCCCAGCGCTGTCCTGGTAGTCGAGCGTTATATCATCGTCTCCTTGGAATGAGTTTGGATTATTAAAAGAGAGCTTGAGGTAGTTGTTACTCCAGTCCTGGCTCGTCGAGGGGTTAGTAAAGGTGACCGACATCGGGCTTGGGGTCGGCGAGGACAGCTCGACTGTGGTAGGCAAGTTCAGCGTGACCGAGGGCAGCGGCTGCATCGTGTACGGCACCGCTGGCGAAGTGCTGCCGGCATAGCTGATGTCCCCGGAGTAGACCGCCGTTAGCTGGTTGGTCTGGCTCGGCAACGTCGTTGTCGTATAGGTGGCACCTCCGTTGCTGACCGGTACGGTGGCAAGCACGTTGCCGTTGGCAAGGAAGTTCACGTTGCCTGTGGCAGCGGTGGCCGTGGTGCCACCCGAGCTGATCGTGTCGGTCAGGGTCACCGAGGTCGTTGTCAGCTGCGGGCTGGCCGGGCTGGCCGTGAGCACGTTGGTCGTGGTCTTGCCTGGTGGTGGTGGGATGGGAAGACCGGTGCCCTGGAGGTTGAGCGTGGTGTTGTTGTTGGTGCTGCCTGCCACCCCGAAGGGGTAGCTGCCATCGTTGAGCCCTATGTTTCCTGGGGCACCCTGTGCTAAGCCGCAGGAGTTGGGTATCTCGTTGGGATTCCCATCTGGTACGCCGCCGAAGTCGGGGATGTTGTAGTTGGCCGCCACCAGCGTCACGCCGCCGGTGTTCGGGTTTTGAGGTGCCGTGGACTGGAAGACCACGTTGATCGGGGTCGACAGGCACTGAGCGGTAAGCGGCACGGTGACGTCGAGAGTGTAAGAGAGGCTGTCGTTCAGCGTGATGTCGCCGTTCGAGTTGATCGAACCGGTGGCCGTGCCCGGGTTGACCTCGGTCATGATGTAGTTGGTACAACCGTCGGCCGCCTTGCTGCACACACCGTCCTGGACAGGCAGGCTCAACGTTGCATCGGTGATGGCACCGGTCAGCGGAGCCACGGTGCCGGTGAGCGTGGTGGTGGTCTGGGGTGGGAAGGGCTGCGAGGTCCCAGACGGTGTCGAGACCACCGTCCACGAACCCGACGTCATGTTGAGCGAGAACGGCTGCGTCCCGCCGTTCCCGGCATACAGCGTGAGCTGACCCGAGGTGGCGGTGTCAGCAGGACTAGCCGAGTCGGTGACGGTCACGGCAAAGGTGGCAGTGGCATCTGTGGTTGGGGTACCAGACAGCACACCAGTTGTGGCATCCAGGCTCAGCCAGCTGGGCAGTGTGGACCCAGTAGCTACGCTCCAGGTGTCAGAACCAGTACCACCAGTGGCTGTCAAAGTGACCGAGTACGGGGTATTCAGCGGTGCCAATGGCAGTGGTGAGGTCGTGGTCACCGACAACGGGGTGGCTGCACTGGCTGTGGTCACGCCAATTCCAGCCACCGTGCCGGCTACGACACCTATGACCAGGAGCGTTGCTGCTATGGCCGCGAAAAACCGGCGGGCATAGCCGCCGGTGAAGTGAGAATTATGTGACTCTGAGTGGGAAAAACTTAGGGAGTTACTCCCCCACCCCCCCCCGCGACAGTTTTCTCATTTTGAGAATCGCGGGTGGGTGCTGCTGTACTGCGGTGTCCCCGGAACATGTACATCCCCCTGCTTTCGCTTAGTTGATAAAAACTGGTGTTTCGTGCTTCTCGATCAGATGGTACACACTCTTTGTTTCCCAAACTGGTCGTGGTCGCATCTAACTCCAGGTTCTTTATCTTGTCAAGAGACATTTGTGAGCAAGCATCATGACCAGGGAGCGCGTGTCGGTGTGTGGCTGTTGTCGGGACCGAGGGCGAGGCTGGACGAGTTAGTAGACACCAACCAACGAGCGAGTTGAAAAGCGTCAACCTGGATGTGCGGCCGGAATCCGCGGGGCATCAGGTATTCGTCCTCCTCAGGCTGGGACGGGCTCGGCCTTTCTGGTGCTTTCGCCCACGAGCTCACTGCTCGGTGGCAGGTCGAGCGCCTTCTCTACGATGTCACGAGCGTGCTGATGAGCTTCTTCGAGCGTCTCTCCTTCGACGATGAACTCGACCTCGACCGCCCCAGTCCCAAGAGCTGCCCCAACCGAGGGATCCTCGATGTCCGCGTCAACAAGGTGCCCCATGACGTCGTCGAGCAGCGCCTCGACGACGTCGGGTTCTCCACGCAGCCTCACCTCGAGCACGATCTGCCACTTCATGGTTCCTCCATCGTTACCAGCATGGCTGACGTCTGAGCCAGCTTGCGGAACCCGTCAACCCGAATGCGACACCGGGAGGCATCGACACGTTCACCATTCGCGCCCCTCGGGGTGATACAGGCCTTGGGTAGATTCCTCAGGTGCGCTCCCCCGTCTCCATCCCCACCGAGCTCGGACGTGGCGTCGTGCTCTTGCCGGGAAGGGCAGCCCCTGCACCCTGGGCGAACGTGCCTCGTGTCCTGGTCGACGACGACGTCTTCGCCTCCCCCGGTCCTGTTGTCGACACGCTCCACGCTGCGTGGGCAGATCGGCGCCCGGTCGTCGTAGAGCTGGGCGTCGATGCCGGTCGGTTGCGTGAACCCGAGCGGTGCGACATCCCGCCATATGCGCTGACTCCCGCCTTCGAGCTCGTACGCGAGCGGCTGCACTTCTTGGTCTGGGCCAACACCTACGACGCTCGTGGCGACGAGCTCATCTGGTGGCACGGGCGGAAAGCGGCACGGCGGTTCGCTGCACAGGGCGTGCAGCTCGGTGGCGACGCAGACGTGCTGCTGGCCGACGGGACTCCTGTCTTCATCGACGGTGGTCCGTCGCACCCACCGCTCCTCGACAGCGGTACCCGGGTCGTTCACCGATGGAGCGCCGAGGCCGGAGCACTCGGTTTCGCTCGTCACGACGCTCCTCGTGGAGACCTGGCCCCCGACCAGCTCGCCGCCGTCAGCCACGCTTCGGGTCCGGCCCGGATCATCGCTCCCGCTGGCTCGGGCAAGACCCGGGTTCTCACCGAACGGCTTCGCCACCTCCTGGCCGACCGCAACGTCAACCCGTCGTCGGTGACCGTCCTTGCCTACAACGTCAAGGCTGCTGACGAGCTTCGGGAGCGGTGCAGCGACCTCGTCACATCGGCCGGCCCGACCATTACACCTGGCGGCCCGGCCGCCGGCCCGACTATCAGGACGCTCAACAGCATCGGGCTCGCCATCTGCAACGAGCACGGTGGTGACGGCCGGCTCTCGGTCCTGGGCGACAACGAGGTACGGGACATCATCGAGTCCCTGTTCGAGATCAAGCACCGAGCCAACACCGACACGGTGGCGCCGTACATCGAGGCGTTGTCGAGCATCCGACTGGGCCTCGTGGCTCCGCAGGACGCCGAGGAGCTCCATCCGGATGCTGCAGGCATCGCCGACGGCTTCGACCGCTACCGACAGGCCCTGGTCGATGCCAAGGCTGTCGACTTCGACGAACAGATCTACCGCGCCATCGAGATCCTCCTCACCAACCCCTCCGCTCGGGCGGAAGCCCAGGGACGGTGTCGATCGCTGCTGGTCGACGAGTTCCAGGACCTGAACCCTGCCCACCTCCTCCTCATCCGGCTCTTGTGCGCACCGGGGTACGACTGCTTCGGTGTGGGCGATGACGACCAGGTCCTCTACGGCTACGCGGGCGCCACGCCCGAGTACCTGATCCACTTCGATCGCTACTTCCCCGGCGCCGCCCATCACCCCCTCGAGGTGAACTACCGGTGTCCGGCTGTTGTGGTGAACGCTGCGAGTTGCTTGCTGTCTTACAACGCGGCACGAGTGGACAAAGCAATCAGGTCGGCCAAACCACTGGCAGGGGGCGCAGGCGACTCGGAAGCTCTCGTCATCCACCAGGTTCCCGGCGAACAGCTGGCATCGCTCGCCGCCGTCACCATCTCTGAATGGCGGAAGACCGGCGTCTCGTTGGCCGACATGGTGGTGCTGGCCAGGGTCAACTCAGCCCTGCTCCCCATACAGGTGGCACTGAGTGAGACCGGTGTCCCCTACTCCTCGACGTTGAACGCCCGGGTGCTCGGTCGCACCGGGGTGCGGACGGCGTTCGCCTACCTCAGGATGGGGGTACGCCCTGACCGCATCAGCCGACGGGACATCGAGGACACCATCCGCCGACCGTCACGGGGCATCGCCCCGAACGTGGTGTCCATGCTCACCAACAGCTCACACACCTCGGTGGACGACATCAGGCGTCTGGCTCGCAACCTCAGCGGACGGGACGTCCCCAAGCTGCAGGCGTACGCCGCCGACATCGACACGGTGGCCCGCGCCTGCACCGGAACCACCGCCTCGGCGCTGCGGACCATTCGGGTCGAGCTGAAGCTGGGCGAGACGATGGACGTGCTCGACGCCTCCCGGGAGGAGCCGGACCGCTCCACCCACAACGACGACCTCATGGCGCTCGAGTCCGTGGCGGCCTTCCATCCCGAGGTGGCCACGTTCGGTCAGTGGTTGCGGGACGTCCTGGAGCGGCCTCAGGGCAGCGCGGCTCAGGACGGCGAGACCGAGGACGGTCAGACCCGGGACAGTGTGCTGCTGTCCACGGTGCACCGGATCAAGGGGCGGGAGTGGGACCGGGTCATCGTCTTCGGTGCCTCGGGCGGGCTGTTCCCCCATCGGCTCAGCAGTGACGTCGAGGGCGAGCGTCGGGTCTTCCACGTGGCCCTCACCCGCGCCCGAGAACAGGCGGTTGTCCTCGCAGACGAATCGTCACCATCGTTCTTCCTCGACGAGCTCGATGGCAGCAAACCCCGTGCACCGCGGCAAGACGAGTACGGGACGACCGAAAGAGTCGGTGACACCGGGGTCGGGTCGGGACACCAGCCTCGCCGCCGTGCTGGGAGTGCTGGTCGAGATCGGGGGAATGGCCGGCCGCATCGTGGAGCTCAGGGACGGTGAGGCTCTCCTCTCGGTCGGCACGTCGACCCTGTCGGTACCCTTCGGGTCCGAGGTACAGGTGGAAGGGTCCCGGGTTCGTCTGGGGCCGCCCGACCGGACAGCAGAAGCAGCGCGTCGAGCCGCCAGGCGTGATGACAAGCGCGCCGCCAAACAGAGCGACGGCTACGTCCCGGTGGAACCCACGGAAGCCAGCGAGGCGCTCCGAGCATGGCGAAAGGAGACGGCCCGGAAGGACGGGATGCCCCCGTACATCGTGCTCAGCGATCGCCACCTGGAGGGGATCGTCGAGGCAGCTCCCGCCACGCTGGCCGAGCTGGGAGCGTGCAAGGGCATCGGCCCGATGAAGCTGGAGAAGTGGGGAGACGAGATCCTGGCCGTGCTGGCAGAAGGGTCTGGCCAGGAGTAGCAGGTTCCAGAAGAGCCGGCTCCGGGGGGAGGGCTCGAACCTCCAACATCCGGCTCCAAAGGCCGACGTTCTGCCAATTGAACTACCCCGGAAGGTTCGCTCGGCGGTCCAGTCACCGCCTACGCAAGGTCCACAGGCTAGTGGGCAGGGCGGGGCCGAGGGAAAGAGAGGAACCGATGGTGGGGAGTAATGGCCCAACCACCCCAGTAGGCTCCCGCAGCAATGAAGATCCTGGTGGTCGACGACGACTCAGCGGTCAGTGGTGCGCTCAACCGGGCATTGCGCCTCGAAGGCTACGAGGTGGCGGTGGCCGCAGACGGGCCTGCGGCGCTCGAGGAAGTTGCGATCAGGCCACCCGATGCGCTGGTCCTGGACCTTGGGCTCCCCACCATCGACGGGCTCGAGGTGTGCCGCCGCATCCGGGCCGCCGGTGACGACACGCCGGTGCTGATACTGACCGCCCGGGACGCCATCAACGACCGGGTCCAAGGGCTCGACGCTGGGTGCCGACGACTACCTGGTGAAGCCGTTCGCCCTGGCCGAGCTGTTGGCCCGGCTGCGTGCGCTGCTCCGGCGCCGACCCAACGACACCGGCGAGCTGCTCCAGTTCAGCAACCTCACACTGGATCCGGCCAGTCGTGAGGCCAAGCGGGGCGACCGGGAGTTTCCGCTGACCCGGATCGAGTTCGACCTGTTGGAGCTACTGCTCCGTCATCCTCGGCAAGTGCTCACCCGAGAGCTCATCCTCGACCGTGTGTGGGGCTACTCCTTCGACTCCGGCACCAACTCCTTGGCCGTCTACGTCGGCTACCTCCGGCGCAAGACCGAAGCCGGCGGCGAGCCTCGCCTGATCCACACGGCACGGGGCGTGGGATACGTGCTGCGAGAACAGTGACCTTCCGAGCCCGGTTGGTGGTGGCGGCGACCACGGCGGTGGTCATCGCCGTGGTGCTTGCCTCGGTCGCTGCCTATGTCGTGGCTCACAACTCGCTGACCGGCTCCATCGACGACACCTTGGTCCAACAAGCACAAGCCGGTGTGACTTCGAGACTCCAGACCGGTTGCACCGCAACAACGGGGCAGTGCGAACAGTATGTGGCTCCGGACGGCACCACCGAGCTCGGACGCCAGCCCGTGCTCCCGGTCACCTCCTCGGTGCGCGCCGCCGCTGCCGCTGCCGCTCTCGGGAAGAACCCGACCTACTACTTCACAACCCTGACCGTCAACGACGTCCACGCCCGGGAGATCGTCTACCCCTTCTCCAACGCCGTCGAGTACCAGACGTACGAAGGCGAGATCATCGGCGTCACCGGAGGCGCCGTACAGCTGACGGCACCGCTGACCGGTGTCGACCACGAGCTCAGGAACCTGCTCATCGACCTTTGGATCATCGCTGCCGTGGGCGTGACCTTGGCCATCCTGCTGGGGTTCCTGGTTGGTCGCACGGCGTTGGTACCGCTGAACAGCCTGACCGAATCGGTGGAAGAGCTGGCCGAGACGACCGACGTATCGCAACGCCTGGAGGCCGGGGGAGTGGACGAGCTCGGGCGCCTGCGTCGGGCCTTCAACCGCCTGCTGGCTGCGCTCGACTCGTCCCGGGATGCTCAGCGCCAGCTGGTCCTCGACGCCTCCCACGAGCTCCGAACCCCGCTCACCAGCCTGAAGACGAACATGGAGGTGGCTCGCCGGCTCGACGAGCTGGACCCCGACGAACGACAGGTGTTGATCAACGATGTCCTGACCCAGCTCGACGAGCTGACCTCCTTGGTCGGGGACCTGTCGGAGCTGGCACGTGGCGATCAGCCGGCGCCGACGGGAGGGACCGTCCGTCTGGACATGGTCGTAGCCGATGCCGTCTCGATGGCCATCACCCACGGTCGCAGCCGGGCCGTGACCTTCTCCACCGCTCTGGAACCGAACTGGGCCTCGGGATCGAGGGTCGCATCGAACGGGCCGTGGGGAACCTGCTCGACAACGCGCTGAAGTGGAGCCCCGACGGGGGCGTGGTCGAGGTGGCCTGCGCCAGGGGCACGGTCATCGTCCGGGACCACGGTCCGGGGATCGACGACGCCGACCTCGAGCACATCTTCGACCGTTTCTATCGAGCCCCCGCTGCTCGAGGCCGGCCGGGGTCGGGTCTGGGTCTGGCCATCGTGGCCCAAGTGGCACGGGAAGAGGGTGGGTCGGTGGTGGCCGGCCATGCTCCGGGAGGTGGCGCGCTGTTCCGGTTGACCCTCGTCGAGGTGCCGCCTGACGAGGCGGTCGACGAAGAGGGTTGAGTGGGGCTGAGGGGGGGGCGTGGGGGCCGTTGTGGGGCGGCGGTGGCGAGGCTGGCGGGCCGGGGGCGAGGCCGACTGGCGCCGACGAGGACCGGGCGGGGCCGGCATGGCGCTCCGGGCTGGTGGCGGCTAGCCTGCCGCACGACATGGGATCGCTGATCAAGAAGCGCCGCAAGCGCATGCGTAAGAAGAAGCACAAGAAGATGCTGAAAGCCACTCGCTGGCAACGGCGGGCTGCAGGCAAGTAACCCCTGGGTGGGCGGCTCGCCCTCCGTCCCCCTACCGATCATCGGTGTACTGGGGCTGAGACCGGAGCCGGAACTGGAGCTGGAGCTGCCAGGACGACTGATCAGCCGGTTCTCACCGGTGCTCAGGTTGTGCAGGTGCGGGAGGCCTACGAACAGTCCTGACCGCGATCAGACGACCGACCTGGTCACCGTCAAAGCCACCGCCGCTATCGCTCGATCACCGCCATCGCCACCCTCGAGCCGTAGCGACGACCGCCCCTGTAAGCCCAGCTCCTCCGACGTGCCCTCCACGAACCACGTCGAACCACTACCCGCCAGTCGAGGACGTATCCCGGATGCCTCGGCAAGCACATCTCGCCACCGGGCCAGGCGCGGCTCCACCGCAATCGCCGCCTCTTCCAGATCGTTGGCCAGATCGCTCGTCTCTGGTTGTCCGGGTGGCGATCCAGCGGGCGACGCCAGCTGACGGGGCTCCGCCCGGAGACGCCAGCCTCACTGAGCTCGTCCCACTTCCGGTAGACAGCCGCCGTATCGACCCCGAACGGGGGCAGCAACAGCACGAACCGCCGCTCCTCGTACGGCAGCGACTCGACCGACTCGCCGATCCCGCTCACGGACGCTCGCCCACCCACCAGGCAGAACGGCACGTCGGCGCCGAGCTGCGCCGCCAGGTCCAGATCGGTGCATCCGGCCCACCGGAGGACAGCGGCAGCGTTCGACGAGCCCCCACCCAGACCGGCCCCGGGTGGGATCCTCTTGATCAGATGGACACGGGCCTCCCGGCCCACGGCAGCGAGAGCCCGCACCACCAGATTGTCGGGGCCGACCGGGACCACCCTCGCCTCGCTCCGGCCCCGCTCCCGCCGTGTACGGGACTGCCGGCTCGACGGTCAACCCGGTGCCCGATCCCACCACCAAGGTGTCGTGGAGGTCGAGCTCCACCATCTCGGCCTCGAGCTCGTGGTAGCCGTCGGGCCGTACACCGGTGATCCGTAGCGACAACGTGAGCTTGGCCGGGGCGAAGAGCTCCACGACCGGCACGGCGCCCTCCGACGGGACTCCCTCCGCGGCGACACCCTCAGGCGAACACCCCCGGGCGGGACATCAGCAGACGAACGATCGACCATCAGCGCGCCGCTCCGGCCAGCCGACCCCACTCTTCGAGGGTGAGCTCCTCGGCACGGGCCGTCGGCTCGATCCCTGCCTCGTCGAACGCCCCCGGGGCCACCAGGCCCTCGAGGGAACGCCGGAGCATCTTGCGGCGGTGGGCGAACCCTCCCCGGACAACCTCGAACAGTCGCTCGTACGGCACCGATCCGGCGTCCTCACCAGGGTTCGGCCGCCGGACCAAGCGCACCAGCACCGACTCGACACGCGGTCGCGGCACGAACACCGACGCCGGCACCCGCCCGACCACCTTCGCCGTGGCCCAGTAGGCGACCTTCACCGACACCGCCCCGTACGCCTCGTCGCCCACGGTCCGGCGGCCAGCCGCTCCCCCACCTCCCGCTGCACCATGACCAGCAGCGAGCCGACCTGGGGCGCCTCCTCCAGGACACGGATCACCAGAGGAGTGGCCACGTTGTAGGGCAGGTTGGCCACCAGCGCCCACGGCTCGGTTCCTCCGGGACCCCCGCGCCACCCACACCGTCGTCGGGGCCGATGCCCCCGTCGCCGCCTCCGCCGCCGCCAAGCAACTCCGGCCAGTCGAGCTGCAGCGCGTCCGCCTCGACCACCCGGACACCGAGCGGCTCCACCTGCTTGCCGGAGCACCGGCAGCAAGCGGCGGTCGATCTCGACCGCAGTCACCCCGGCCCCCGCCTCGGCCAGGGCGAGCGTGAGCGATCCGAGCCCGGCACCGATCTCGACCACCGGTTGCCCGGCTGCACGTCGGCGAGACGGACGATGCGGCGGACGGTATTGGCGTCGGCGACGAAGTTCTGCCCCAGCGCCCGACTCGGACGGAGGTCGTTGTCGGCCAGGAGCTCGTGGATGTCGGCTCGACCGTGGGTCACGGGCCGATCGGCGTCACGAGGACCAGTCAGAGATCGAAGAGGGCCCGGGCGCAACGGGTCGACGAGTCGGCCATCTACGTCAGCCGACGAGCCCTTGGCCGTGGCCACCGCCGCACCGACCAGTGGACACCCGGCCGGCTCGTTGACCGATCCCCGGTGAGGAACCGGGCCAAGAAACGGCGAGTCGGTCTCCACCAGCAGCCGGTCGGTCGGGCACAGCTGCGGCCGCCTCCCGAACGTCGCCTGCGTTCTTGAAGGTGACGATGCCGCTGAACGAGAGGAACGCACCGATGTCCAGGCACCGTCGGGCCTCGGTCGGACCGCCGGTGAAGCAGTGGAAGACCGTCCGCTCCGGCACACCGGTCGCTGCCAGCACGTCGAACGTGTCGTCCCACGCCTCCCGGGTGTGGATCACCAGGGCCAGACCATGGCGCGCGGGCCAGCTCGATCTGGGCGGCGAACGCGTCCCGCTGCGCGTCCCTCGGCGAGTGGTCGTAGTGGTAGTCGAGCCCGCACTCCCCCACTGCCGCCACCACCGGTACGCTCCGGTGGCGTCGACCGTCCGAGCAGCGGCGTCGAGCACGGCCACGGCCTCGTCGACCCCGTCGCAGGCGTCGTGAGGGTGCAGCCCCACGGTCGCCCAGGCCTCGATGCCCTCGGCCTGAGCCGGCGAACCCGGCGCATCGGAGCTCTGAGCCAGCGCCACCGCCTCGGCGGAGGAGCCGGCATCGGTGCCCACACAGACCATACGGGTCACGCCGGCCTCCGAGGCCCGCGCCAGAGCGCCGTCCAGCGGCGTGGCATGGACGCGCCGGACCATTGGCCAGTCCGGCGCTCCGCACCAGCGCTCGCACCTTCCGTCCCGGAACCCGTCCGAAGGTACTCACCCTGCAGGTGGCAGTGGGAGTCGAACCACTCCAGCACGGCGTCGCTCATCCGCTACCTCCCCCTGTTCACGCCGTGTACCCCGATTTCACCGCCGTGTATTCCGAGTCATCGCCCTGCTCCCGCTATCACGCTCTGCTTCCAGGTCACGCTCTGCTCCGAGTCACGCTCTCCGCCGTGGGAAGAGAGGATCGCCTTTCTCGACCGGAAGACCTCCGGCGTACCGACCCCAGGACGCGTCCGTCGGGCAGTCGTGCGTCAACGAGGGCTGGCACCCAGGCCGATCCGGCGCCAGATCTCGTCGCCGGCGTCGGCATGGCCGGAGCGATGAGCAGCGCCACGATCCGGAGCGACCTCGAGGGCCTCGCCGAGCGACAGCGTCGACCGCTGGGACCGGTGTCCGACTTCCACGGCTCGACGGTCTCCAGCTCGGCGTTGGTCTCCCGGATCAGACGCCACGTCGACTCGAGCGCCGATGGGGTTACGAGGCGTTCCAGGCCGTCGACGGCCTCGGTGGTCACCGTCGCCGCCACTGCAGCCAGCCGGCTGTCCGGTGCCGGCGCCGGACCGACACCGTTGCACTTGCTCGCCGACCACGGTGGTCACCCGAGCCAGCAGGTTGCCGAGGTTGTTGGCCAGATCGGCGTTGTAGCGGGCGGTCGATGCCCTCGGCAGAGAAGTCGCCGTCGGAGCCGAGAGGGGTGTCCCGCAACAGGTGGTACCGGACAGCGTCCACCCCGTAGTCGGCGATGAGATCGGCGGGGGCGATCTGGTTGAGACTCGACTTCGACATCTTCTCGCCACCGACCAGGAGCCAGCCGTGGACCTGCACGTGCGCAGGCGGGTCGATGCCCGGCGGCCATGCACATCGCCGGCCACCACACGCAGTGGAAGCGGATGATCTCCTTGCCGATCAGGTGGTGGACGGCCGGCCACCAGGCGGTGAACCGCTCTTCGTCCTCGCCGTACCCGATGGCGGTCAGATAGTTCACCAACGCGTCGTACCAGACGTAGAACACGTGCTCGCGGATCCCAGGGCACCGGGATCGCCCCAGTTGAGCGAGGTCCGGGTGATCGAGATGTCCTGGAGACCGCCCTTGATGAAGCTGAGCGCCTCGTTGCGCTTGGCCTCGGGTACCACCGCGTCGGGTTGCGCTCGTACCACTCGATCAGCCGGTCCTCGAAGGCGCTGAGCCGGAAGAAGTAGTTCTCCTCCTCCAGCACCTCCACCGGTCGCGGTGGATCGGGCACAGGTTCCCGTCGAGCAGCTCGGTCTCGTTGTAGTACTGCTCGCAGGGGACGCAGTAGAGCCCGCTGTACGTGTCCTTGACGATCCAGCCGTTGTCGTAGATCTTCTGGAGGAACTGCTGCACCGTGCGGTGATGGCGTGGCTCGGTGGTCCGGATGAAGTCGTCGTTGCTGATGTTCAGCTCGGCCCACGCCGTCGGCGAAACGGGCCGAGAGCCGATCCGTCCACTCCTGTGGCGTGACCCCATGCTCGTCTGCGGCACGAGCCACCTTCTGGCCGTGCTCGTCGGTTCCGGTCAGGAAGAAGACGTCGTCGCCGACCAGCCGGTGCCATCGGGCCAGCGCGTCGGCGTTCACCGTGCAGTAGGCGTGGCCGACGTGCGGAGCGTCGTTGACGTAGTAGATCGGGGTCGTGACGTAGAAGCGGGGCACCGCCGGTAGCGTACCGACCCGGACCACCCCGACCGGTCACCTGCCGGCTCGGTCCCCGGTTCAGCCGCCGTTGAGCCGCCAGTTCAGCTACCGGCTCGTCACCAATTGGCGACGTGGCAGCCTCCCCGTCCGGTGCGCTCGGCATAGCGCTGGTGGTACTCCTCGGCCGGCCAGAACGTCGATGCTGGGGTCACCTCGGTGACGATGGGGCGGCGGAACCGAGCCTGGAACTGCTCGATGGACTCCTTGGCCTCCCTCGCCTGCTCGTCGCCGTAGGTGAACACGGCCGACCGGTACTGGGTGCCCGCGTCGGGACCCTGTCGGTTCGGGGTGGTGGGATCGTGGTGCTGCCAGAACGCCTCCAGCAGCGTCGGGTACGAGACCTTGGTTGGGTCGAAGGTGACCAGCACCGCCTCGGCGTGGCCGGTCGAGCCGGAACACACCTGCTCGTAGGTGGGGTGCTCCACGAACCCGCCTTCGTACCCGGAGACGGCGTCAACCACACCAGGCACCGCCCGGAAGAACTCCTCAACCCCCCAGAAGCACCCGGCGGCGAACGCAGCCAGCGCCAGCCCCTCGGGGGCGCCGTCCGGCTCTACCGCCGGCGCCTGCGTCGTGTCCATCTGTGAGCGTCCGAACATCGCGCTGTCTCCCTCTTCACTCTTCACTCTTCACTCTTCACTGGGCCTACGTCAGCTGCTGGGCCTGCCACTGCTCCCTCTACTCAACTGCTGGATCGCCGGGCTCATTCCGCTGGGCCAGCGCCAGCTCGTAGACCCGTCGGCGAGGAACCCCGAGCTGGGCTGCCACCGCGTCCACCGCCCCCCTGGTCCGTTCGCCGGCATCGGTGCGTGCGGCCACCGCATCCAGGATCACCTCGTCCTCGACAACCGGAGGGTCCGTTGAGGGGGACCCCTCGACCACCAGGACCACCTCACCTCGCAAGGATTGAGCATCGGCCCAGGCCGAAGCGTCGTCAAGGGTGCCTCGCCACACCTCCTCGTGCAGCTTGGTGATCTCTCGCACCACCGCCACTCGCCGAGCGGCACCGCACACACCGGCAAGGTCAGTCAACGTGGTCGCCACCCGGCCCGGCGCCTCGAACAGCACCGTCGTCCGTTGCTCGCCAGCCAGCTCGTCCAGTCGACGGCGTCGGTCGCGGCCGGATCGGGGTAGAAAGCCGTCGAAGCAGAAGCGGTCGGTGGGCAAGCCGCTGACCACCAGTGCGGCGATCACCGCCGACGGGCCGGGAACCACCGACACGGTGACACCGGCAGCCACGGCGGCAGCGACCAGACGACTCCCTGGATCAGAGACACCAGGCGTGCCGGCATCGCTGATCACGGCCACAGTGCGGCCGGCGGCGACCTCGCCGAGGACCTCGTCGATGCGGCTGTCCTCGTTGTGCTCGTGCAAGGAGCGCAGCGTCGGCCCGGTGATCCCGGCATGGGTCAGGAGCTTGCGGGAGTGCCGGGTGTCCTCGCAGTAGATGATCGCAGCGCTAGCCAGTGTCTCTCTGGCCCGGAGCGACAGGTCGCCCAGATTGCCGATCGGGGTGGCCACCAGGACGATCGACCCCCCAGGACGCTCCAGCTGCAGCCGCTCCATTGGCTGCAAGCTACCGCGCCGAGTAGCCTTGCCCAACTGTGTCGAAACGAACGAACAAGCGCAAGATCCGCGCCAAGAAGAAGGCCAACCACGGCAAGAAGCCGAACTGCGGGCGCGGCTAAGCCCTTTCCGGCTTCATAGGCTTATCGGCTCCCTGATCCAGCCTGCCTATTCGCTAGACCCTTTAGCTCTCCTCTGGGCTCGGTGGGTACCACTTGTGGCCGTACTGGACGAGCATCGTCGCCAGCTCGGTCGGCAGGTTGGAAATGATTCCGTCGACCCCCATGTCGAAGAGGTAGCGCATCTCCCACTCCTCATCGACCGTCCAAACGTGAACGGCCAGACCGGCGTCGTGGGCCGCCGCCACGAAGTCCTCGTGGACCACCTTGACCTGGCCGAAGCGCCACGGGACCTGGAGTGCCACGTGACGCATCGGCGGCGGTGTTCGACCTGCCTCCACCGCCTGGTGGAACTGGGCGACGGCCACGGTCCCCGCTGAGGTCGGGATCTCCGGCGCATAGGCAGAGAAGGCATCGGTGGCAGCGTCGATGAACGAGGCCACGATGACGTCGTCGACCCGTCCGAAGCGCCGGAGCATGTCGGCCAGCGTCTTCTCGTAGGGCACCACTGCCGGCGCTGTCCGCTTGATGTCGAGGTTGAGGATCACATCGGGGAAGTGCTCCAGAACCTCTTCCAAGGTGGCGATACGGAAATCGGGATGGGACCGGGCACGGCCCCTGAAGGGGTAGGCATCGGGGGACAGCTCGTGGTTCACATCGGCGCCGGGTACGAACCAGTACGCGTTGTCGAGCTTCCGGATCTCGGCCAGGGTCATGTCGGCGATCTCACCGGAACCGTCCGTGGTCCGGTCCACCGACGGGTCGTGACACACCACCAGATGCCCGTCTGCGGTGGCGTGGACATCGAGCTCGATGCCGGTGGCACCGCCGGCCACGGCACGGCGGATGGCGTACAGAGTCGACGATGGGGCTTCCCAGGCGCCTCCCTGATGGGCGTAGGCGATGATCCGTCGCTCGAGCCACGGATTGCCCGATCCCTCGACGTCAGGTTCGACGTCGTCGCCATCAACGTCGTCGTCAGCACTGTAGACAGCATGGTCGCCGGCGCCGTTGGTGCGATCCCCGGCACGGTGAGCAGCATGATCACTCGCACCATTGGCATGGCCGGTCCCGTTGGCACCGCCGGCGGCGCCATCATCGGCGCCATCATCGGCGCCATCACCAGGGTCGAGGCTACCGTCCACAGAAGAACGGTAGCCTCTGCCAGATCATGCTTGACCATGTCTTCATCCAACTCGTGACGTCGCTCAAAGAGTCGTTCGAATCCGCCCTCCTCCAACGACAAGCGGTCGAGGAGCGGTTCCAGGTCGACGTGTTCCTCGGTGACGTCAGCTTCGAGACCTCCTACAGCCTGCCTGGCGAGCAGCGCCCGGCTCGCATCAGAGTGGATGCCAGCCTGGACTGGCCGACCTGGAGCCAGACGGGATACCGGAGCTGGTTGATCGGCGAAGAGCCTGAGGAGCCTCCCGAAGTGCTAGTGGAGATCGCGTTCCGGGCACAGAACCTCGACAGCGTCCCTCCTCTCGCTCCGCTGCTTGCTGCCCTCCCGGCCGATCTCACCGTGCTGCGAGGCAGCCACCTGGTCCGAAGCGCACCGACCGTGGAGCAAGTGTTCACCGATGACCCCCGGGGCCCAGAGTGCGCGGTCGAGGTGAGCTACGAAGGCGCCTGCTCGCTCAGCGACGGCGTGCTCGACGACCCTTCACAGCTGAGCCAGGCGTTCGCGCCGCTCGGCCGGTCGCTTGCGTCGGTGCTGGTCCGCCTCGGAGATCTGCCCTTCACGTTCCGTCCAACGGCACCCGTCGACCCGGCCTGACCTGCTCCTGCATCGAGACCATCCCGACGGCAGACAGCGAGCCCGGACTGCCCAACCACTGAGCCTCCGGGCCAGGGACCACACGCTGCGTACGAGCAACGAGACTGCGTGGCCCCCCGTCCGGGGTTAGGGGGCGGGGGACCACACACGGTGAGCCGGTTCCCAAGCTGAGCTGGGTTCCTGTGGCGTTCTGTTGGTGTTTCTGTGTCCGTGGGCTCGCTGTCCCTGGGGCAGAACAAGCTCCCAGGGACAGCGAGCCTCACGTCCTTATTGGAGTACCTACGGTGCGATGCCCACGATCGGGGCCGTTGTCGTCCCGACAGCCGAGCCGTTGAACGGGGCGTTCCCGAAGGTGAAGATGCCGCCGTCGGATGCTCCGATCCAGTAGCCACCACCGCCTGGGGTGGGAGTCAGGCCGACGACAGGGGCGTTCGACTGGCCAGCAGCTGATCCGTGGAACGAAGCGTCACCAAAGGTGAAAACACCTCCATCTTTGGCAACCAGCCAGTAGCCGTTGCCCGAAGGCGTAGCTGCCATGCCGACCACGGGGGCGTTCAAGTGTCTGGCCACCTTCTGAGCCCAGGAACGTGGCATCGCCGAAGGTGAAGATGCCACCGTCACTGGCCACGAGCCAGTAGCCCTGGCCGTCTGGGGTTGGTGCCATACCGACCACCGGCTGGTTCAGGTGCTGGCCACCCTCGGATCCGTAGAAGGCAGCGTCGCCGAAGGTGAAGATGCCTCCGTCTGCGGCGACCAGCCAGTAACCCTTGCCGTCGGGGTTGCTGCGATGCCAACGATAGGAGCGTTCAGGTGTTGGCCACCTTCCGATCCGTAGAAGGCGGCGTCACCGAAGGTGAAGATGCCTCCGTCTGCTCCGACCAGCCAGTAGCCCTTGTTGTCAGGCGTTGCTGCTATGCCGACGATAGGAGCGTTGAGGGCTCCGCTCTCCGATCCGTAGTTCCCGGCGTTCCCGAACGTGGAGACGGCTCCGTTGGAGGCAACCGTGCGGTAGCCGGTGGTCGACGCAGCGATGACCGTCAGCGTGGCTGGATTCGTCGTCGCATCAGGCCCAGCACCGTTGCTGAACACGGCCTGGTACTGGTTGCCATTGTCAGCGCCGTTGTGGCAGGAGTGGTGTACGACGAAGACGTCGCCCCTGCGATGTCAGTGAACGTCTTCCCGCCGTCCGTTGACACCTGCCACTGGATGGTTGGGGTGGGATCACCGGTTGCCGCGGCTGTGAACGTGGCCGCTGCGCCGGCCGAGGCTGTCTGGTTCGTCGGCTGGGCGGTCACCAATGGCACTGTGCCCACTTGGAAGTTCACTGGATCGGACGTCTGCGCCGGTGTGGGACCGCCACTCCACACCGCCGTCAGCGTGTGTGCGCCGGGCGTCAGAGATGTCGTGGTAAGGGTGGCAATGCCGGCGCCGGGATTCCCGGCGCTCGGCACACTCACTGTCCCGAGATCGGTGGTCCCGTCGAAGAAGTCCACCTGTCCCACAAAGGGATCGTCCTCCCAATTCGAAGGCGTCGGATTGACCGTGGCAGTCAGGGTCACCGGCGCACCGACAGAGGCTGGACCAGCTGGGCTCGTCGTCAGCGTCGTCCCAGACACCTCGACCTGTTGGACGACGGCAGGTGCCGTCGAATCGGCAGGGTTGCAAGCGTACGATCGGCCGGAACCGCCCCCAGTGAAGCTGAGGGAAGAGATTCCCACGGGAACGACCGAGCCTGGCGTGCCAGAGATGGGCACCGTAGTGGAAAGCCCGGTCCAGCTCACCGAGGTGGTTCCCTTGGTGTTGTTGCTATTGGGGTTCGTCGGGGTCACCGACGGAGGCGTGATTGTGACTCCGCCGGGAGAGAGCCCGATGGTGGCGTTGCTCACAGGCGCAAGAGTCGTAGGCCCGGTAGCCGGGTCTATGTTCAGCGTCAGATCGAGAGCACTGACGGGCACGGTCGATCCGCTGGGTACGGGGCTCGGGACCGTGGCCACAGCCTCCACTGACGCATTGAGCGTCGGATAGTACGGGCTAGTGGTCTCACAGACGAACGGCGTGCCAGGAGCTGGTGGCGCCACAGTGAACGTCTGGGAGTACGAACTCGGAGCGTAGACCGGATCACCGGAGTACTCGATGGTGAGGGTATGGGTCCCGGGGCTCAAACCAGCGGTCGTGAAGTGGAAGGCCCCGAAGTCGTTATTCGAGGTCGTACCTACGACTACTCCGTCGACGAGCTCCGTCAATGTGCCTGTCGGGAATGGCATGATGTCGTAGGGATCTGACGCAGCCTTAAGATAGGCGCCAGGAGCAATCGTGTACCCCTCGGGCACCGGCGTCGTGGGTATGTAGGGCACGGTGAAGCTTACTGGTGAACGTGCCCCATAGGTCATCGTGAACGTTCCGCTGGTCTCTGGCGCCCCACTGCCCGTTTGCAAAGTGGAGTTGAACGGGCTGTCCGATTGGTTACATGTGAGCGGGTCGGAGCAGCTTCCATTCCAGAGGATCGCCCTGATCCCTTGGGGACCGGGACCGGCATTGTTCGTCGGGTCGTAGGCGATGGACACCTCTAGGTTGACGGTGAGCGACTGTCCTGGGGCCAGCGAGAACGCTGCTTGCCTCCATGCCGCACGGCGAGGTGCCCGAACCGCTGAAGTAGTAATAGGGGCTGCCCCCGTAGGAAGTGAGCGGACACCAGTTCCCGGCACCGTCCTGGTAGTTGAGCGTGACGTCGGGACTACTCAAGTAACCGCCAGGGAACCGCAGATCCAGGTAGAGGTCGTTACTCCAATCCGCACCCGTTCCTGGGTTGGTGAGGGTGACCGAGAACGGGGTCGGGGTTGGCGACGAGAGCTCAACCGTCGTGGGCAGGTTCAGCGTGACCGACGGCAGTGCTTGGATGGTATAGGGGACGGTTGCTGACGTGCTGCCGGCGTAGTTGAAGTCACCGGAGTAGACCGCCGTCAGTT
This sequence comes from uncultured Acidimicrobiaceae bacterium, assembly GCA_963812965.1. Lineage (GTDB taxonomy): Bacteria > Actinomycetota > Acidimicrobiia > Acidimicrobiales > RAAP-2 > DASXMT01. Next base: position 276,694 of record CAWEXG010000006.1, read on the forward strand.
GAATGGTCTGGCTCGGCAATGCCGTAGTGGTGAAAGTAGCGCTGCCGTTGCTGACGGGCTCGGTGCCGATCACAGCTCCGTTGGCCACAAAGTTCACGGTGCCGGTTGCGTTCGTGGCAGTGCTGCTGCCGAAGCTGATCGTGTCAGTCAACGTGACCGGTGTCTGTATCAGCTGCGGGCTAACAGGTGATGCCGTCAAGGTGTTCGTGGTGGCCTTGCCCGGTGGGGGTGGGATGGGAAGACCAGTGCCCTGGAGGTTGAGGGTGGTGGTGTTGTTGGTGCTGCCTGCAACTCCGTAGGGATAGATACCACCGTTGACCCCTATCACGCCTGGGCCTCCCTGTGCTATGCCACAAGAGTCGGTCGGGCCACTAGAGGTCCCATCCAGGCCGGTGAAGTCGGGGATGTTGTAGTTGGAAGCCGAGAGCGTCACGTTGCCGGTCGTGGTGTCATAGGGCGCAGTGGACTGGAAGACCATGTTGATCGGGGTCGACAGGCACTGAGCGGTGACCGGCTGGGTGACGTCGAGGGTGTAGGACAGGCTGTCATTCAACGTGATGTCACCACTGGAGTTGATCGAACCGGTGGCCGTGCCCGGGTCGACCTCGTCCATGAAGTAGTTGGTGCATCCCCCGGCTGCTTTGCTACAGACGCCGTACTGGGCCGGCAAGCTCAGGGTTGCGTCGGTGATCACACCGGTCAGCGGAGCCACGGTGCCAGTGAGCGTGGTGGTGGTCTGGGCCGGGAAGGGCTGCGAGGTCCCGGACGGTGTCGACAGCACCGTCCAGCTGCCCGAAGTCATGTTGAGCGAGAACGGCTCGGTGCCACCATTGCCGGCATAGAGCGTGAGCTGCCCTGAGGTAGCCGTACTGCTAGCGGCGTCGGTGACGGTGACCGCAAACGTGGCGGTAGCGTCCGTCGTGGGCGTGCCCGAAAGCACACCGGTTGACGAATTCAGGCTCAGCCAGCTGGGCAACGTGGACCCAGAAGCCACTGCCCAAGTGTAAGACCCGGTGCCACCGGTGGCAGCCAACGTGGTGCTGTAGGGGGTGTTCAGCGGGGCCAAGGGCAGTGGCGAGGTCGTGGTCACTGATAGCGGGGTAGCCGCACTGGCGGCACCCACCCCAATCCCGGCCACCGAGCCTGCTACCACTCCTACGACCAGGAGCGTTGCTGCTATGGCCGCGAAAAACCGGCGGGCATAGCCGCCGGTGAAGTGATAATTATGTGACTCTGCGTGGGAAAAACTTAGGGAGTTACCCCCCCACCCCCCCCCGCGAGAACTTTCCCAGATTGAGAATTCTCAACCTGAGCATCGCGGGTTGTTGCTGTGTTGCGACGTCCCCGGAACATGTACATCCCCCTGCTTTCGGTTTAGTGAGTGAAACTGTATTTCGTGCTTCTGGATCAGATGGTACACACTCTTCGTTTCCCAAACTGGTCGCGATGGCATCTAACTCCAGGTTCTTGATCTTGTCAAGAAGAATTTACGATGTTCTTGTCAAGCTGAGGGTTCGCCGCAGTAGATCCCTTACGCAGGTAGCGCCAGCTCCACTTGCCCGACGTCGACGATGCCTGGCTCGGGGATCGGCAGCCCATCTGCGGCCAGACCTTCGAGATGAAAGGCGATCGCTTCACTGATCAGCCCTTCTGTCTCCTCATGAGTGGTCCCGGTAGCACCCACCCCGGGAAGAGCGGGCACGTAGGCACTCCATCCAGGGGCAGTTCGCTCGTAGACCACGGTCCAGGTGCTCAACGCTCCTCCTTTGACAACCCGGCTTGCCACCGAATGCTCCCCAGCGTACCGGTGCGAGATCCTGACCCGGCTTACCGGCGATCGTCACCCGGCCGGGCTTGGTGGGATGGCGGTACTGTCGATGACTACCCCGTTGGGCCACCTGCCGCCAGCCATCATGCTCCAACATCCGGACCACCTCTCGGACCTTCATCAGCCGGGACGCTATCTGGCGGGTGTTCACCGACGATTGGGCCGCGGCTTCGAGCGGAACTAGGTCGACAGATCAACAGCAAGGCACTCGGCCAGTCACAGATCTCGGGTCAAATCCAGTCTCACGTCAGGGACCGACGCCTGCTACTTCTCTGTCACACCCTCCTGGAATCATGGAGGGCATGGAGCTCACAGTTTTGGCGGAAACTATCGACCGGCTGGTCGAGTCAGATCCATCGACGTATGGCGACGGAGAGTCGATGGAGGCCCTCCAGCGCCAGCTCGCCCGCCTCGACTCCTTCGTCACCCAAGCGACGGCGGCCTTCGACGCTTCGGGGGAGTGGGCCCAAGACGGCGCCCGCACTGCGTCAGCATGGCTGGCCTTCCGATGTCGACTGCCCAAGAGCCACACCCGACGCCTGATACGCCGAGGTCGTGAGCTTCGCCATCTCCCGGCCTGTAACCAGGCCTGGTCAAACGGTGGCATCACCGCTGCCCACGTGGATGCCATCACGGCGTTGCGCCGGGACGCCACCGAGAGCGCGCTGGAGCGGGACGAGGTGATGCTGGTCGATCAGGCCTGCACCCTGCGCTACGAGTCCTTCGCCCGGGCCGTCGCCTACTGGGAACAACGGGCCGACCCAGATGGCGCCGAGGAGAGTGACATGAAGCGACGGGCCAGACGCGACGTCTACCTCGAAGCCAGCTTTTCTGGCATGTGGCTGGGCAAGATGACGCTCGATCCCATTTCTGGGGCCATCGTCTCGGGGGAACTCGAGCGTCTCGAGCGCAGGCTCTTCGAGGCCGACTGGGCGAAGGCTGAAGACGAGCTCGGACGTCAACCCAGAGTTGATGAATTGTCTCGAACTTCCAGCCAGCGTCGCGCCGACGCCTTGGTCGAAATGGCTACCCGCAGTAAGACCGCTCCAGCCGATGGCCGCCGTCCCGACCCACTCTTCAGCGTCTTGGTGGACTACCCAACACTGTCGGGAAGGATCTGCCAACTGGCCCAGGGCACGGTGATGTCTCCGGGATCGCTCGTCCCCTACCTGGACGAAGCCATGATCGAGCGGGCGGTGTTCACACCGGAGCGGCGTGTCGAGGTCAGCGTCACGGCCCGGCTGTTCACCGGTGCCACCCGCCGGGCCATCGAGCTACGGGACCGGGAGTGCACCCATTCGCACTGCGACATACCGGCCGATGCCTGCCAGATCGACCATATCGTGCCCTACGCCAAAGGCGGTCCAACCTCTCAGGAAAATGGACGGGTGCTGTGTGGGTTCCACAACCGGTTGCGGAACGAGCGGCCACCGCCCGCCGACTAACGACCGTCCATCATCGGCGATCGACCACATCGGCTCATTGTCAGGACAATCCGAGACCACCTCTGGTGTCGTGCGTGCAATCGCGACGGAGCGCTGTTTCTTCTACCCGAAGTGCGGGGAGCGAATGGGCGGACCGACGTAGCGGCGTTCTCTTGAGCAAAGTTTGAACGAAGCTCAGATATATGAGCGGCTACGGCCCAAGGTCGGTCAGTCAAACAGACCGGCGGCAACAGCCAGCTTCCGCAGGTCCGCCTGGGGGCGGGCACCGACGTGGGCGATCACCTCGGCGGCGCACACACCACCCAGCCTGGCGCTCCCCTCGGGTGACAACCCGTTGGTGATCCCGTAGAGGAAGCCGGCGGCGAAGAGGTCCCCGGCCCCGGTGGTGTCGACCACCCGGTCCACCAGCTCGGCCGGCACTGCGACCGGGCCGCTGGCGGTGACGACCACACACCCCGATGGACCCCGGGTCAGCGCCGCCAGCACGCCGGTCTCCTCGACGGCCGCCACGGCAGCGTCGAAGTCCTTCGCCCCGAACAACAGGGTGATCTCCTCCTCGTTGGCGAAGAGGAGATCGATATCACCGTGCAGGAGCTCCAGGAACTCAGCCTGGTGGTTCTGCACGCAGAACGGATCGGACAGCGTAAGCGCCACCGCGGCATTGTGCGCATGCGCAGTGTCCATCGCTTCCCGCATGGCCGCCTTGGCCGTCTCCTGCTCCCACAGGTAGCCCTCCAGGTACACCACCTGGGTCGAGGACAGCTGGCCGCCGTGCAGGTCGGCAGCGCCGAAGTCGGACGCCACGCCGAGGTGCGTCGCCATGGTCCGTTCGGCGTCCTCGGTCACCAGCACCAGGCAGTGGCCGGTCACCACCTCCCCGTCCCGGACAGGGGTGGGCGTGGGCTCGAACGCCACGCCGATGGAACGGATGTCGTGGGTGAACGCCGAACCGAGCCCGTCGTCAGCCACCCGGCCGAGAAACGCAGCCCGGCCGCCCAGCGCTGCCACGCCGGCGGCCGTGTTGGCGGCTGATCCGCCCGACGCCTCGACGGTCGGTCCCAGACGAGTCGTAGATCGCCGTCGACCGTTCTGAGTCGACGAGCGCCATCGTCCCCTTGACCAGCCCCAATCGATCGAGATCGTTATCGGTAGCCGACGCCAGGACGTCGACGAGGGCGTTGCCAATGGCAACCACGTCGAGCTTGGTGCCAACGGCGGCCGCGTCGGGTTCAGCGCCAACGGCAACTACGTCGGGCTCAGTGGCCAGCGGAGAGGAGCGGCGGTCCCCGGCGGACGTCGCTCCGTGATCGGTCTGGTCGGCTTCCTGGTCGTTCTGCACGGTGCGACGGTAGCCTGCCGAAGATGAGCGCCCCCACCAACGACGATCCGACCACGTACCGCCTGCCGTACTCGGTGGAGCCCAACCGGTACCGGCTCACCCTCATCCCCGACCTTCCGGGAGCCACGTTCACCGGTGAGGTCGCCATCGACGTCACCATGCCACGAGGCGGTCACCGACATCGTGCTCAACGCCGCCGAGCTGACCATCGACTCGGTCACGCTCACGGCCGGCGACACGATGAGCGACGACCAGGCGGACGCAGCGGCAGCCCTTACCCCCGCCTCGATCACCCTCGACGCGGAAGAGGAGCGGGCGACGCTCATCTTCTCGGAAGCCGTCCCCACCGGACCGGCCACCCTCCACCTGACGTTCGCCGGGATCCTGAACGACAAGCTGCACGGCTTCTACCGCAGCACGTTCACCGACGACGCCGGGAACGAGCACGTCATCGCCACCACTCAGATGGAGGCCACCGACGCCCGTCGCGCCTTCCCGTGCTTCGACGAGCCCGACCGCAAGGCGGTCTTCGAAGTCACCCTGGTCGTCGACGACGGGCTGCACGCCTACTCGAACGGCCCGGTGGTCGACGAGTCGATCGACGAGACAACCGACGAGACGCCAGAGAACGGCCCGTCCGGCGCTCCCCGGAGACGGCGAGTCCGGTTCGCCCCGACCATGCCCATGTCCACCTACCTGGTGGCCTTCGTCGTCGGTCCCCTGGAGGCCACCGAGCCCGTCGACGTCGACGGCGTCCCGCTCCGGATCGTCCACCCACCCGGAAAGGCCGGCCTCACCTCTTACGCCCTCGACGTCGGCGCCCACGCCCTGCGCTTCTTCACCGAGTACTTCGGCATCCCGTACCCCGCTGACAAGCTCGACCTGGTGGCCATCCCCGACTTCGCCTTCGGCGCCATGGAGAACCTGGGATGCGTGACGTTCCGGGAGTCCGTGCTCCTGGTCGACCCGGCCCAGGCAGCCCGGGTGGAGCTCGAGCGGATCGCCGACGTGGTGTGCCACGAGATCGCCCATATGTGGTTCGGCGACCTGGTCACCATGAAGTGGTGGAACGGCATCTGGCTGAACGAGGCGTTCGCCACCTTCATGGAGGTCCTTGCTGTCGATGCCTACCGGCCGCAGTGGCAGCGATGGGTCAGCTTCGGCGTAGAGCGCGAAGCAGCAATGGCCGTCGACGGGCTGCACGCCACCCGACCGGTCGAGTTCCACGTGGGTCGTCCCGAAGAGGCCCAGGGCATGTTCGACGTCCTCACCTACCAGAAAGGTGGCAGCGTGCTCCGCATGTTGGAGCGCTATCTGGGACCAGAGACGTTCCGCAACGGCATACGCGACTACCTGGTCACCCACAGCCACGGGAACACCGAGACCGCCGACCTGTGGGACGCCCTCGAGCGATCGAGTGGCCAGCCCGTACGTCAGATCATGGACACCTGGATCTATCAGGGTGGCTACCCGCTGGTGCGGGTGACCGACGACGGGCAGCTCACACAGGAGCCCTTCTCCTACCAGGGAAAGCCGGGAGGGGCCATCGGCACCGCCTGGCAAGCCCCGATCCTGGTCCGTCCGTTGGCGTCGGTGCCCGACCGTGAGCCAGCCAGGGTGCTGATGGGTGAGGACGGGGCCAGCGTCGAGACGACCGACGACGGGCCACCGCTGATCAACGCCGGGGGCTCCGGCTTCTACCGCGTGGCGTACCCCACCGCCACGGTCGAGCGGCTGGCTGCCCACCTGCCCAACCTGGAGCCGCTCGAGCGCTACAACCTGATCTCGGACACCTGGGCTGCCGCACTGGCCGGGCAGGCCCCCGTGGCCGACGTGCTCCAGCTGGCCGGTGCTCTCAGCCAGTCAGGGGAGCGTGACCCGAGTGTCTGGTCGGTGGTCGTCGGGGCCTTGGGCCTGTTCGACCGGGTCGTGCCCGACGACGACCGCCCGATCCTGCAACAAGCCGTTCGCTCCCTGCTGGGCCCGATCGGAACGCAACTGGGATGGGATCCCCGAGACGACGACGAAGAACGCACCCCCTCGCTGCGTTCGACGCTGCTTCGAACTCTGGGGACGATCGGTGCCGATGCGGCGATCAGCGACGAGGCAGTGAGGCGGTTCGCTGCCGCTCAAACCGGAGGGCCGAAAGGCGCCGACTCTGTTTCCGGTGTCAGCTCCGGCGTCGGTTCCGGCCTCCATCCCGATACCGAGTCGGCGATCCTCGACATCGTGGCCACCACCGGCGGGCCGCAGGAGTACGAGGTCTATCTGGAGCGCTACCGCCACCCGGCGAACCCCCAGGAGGAGAACCGCTACCTGTACGCGCTGGCGGCGTTCGACCAGCCGGAGCTGGCCGCCCGCACCTTCGACCTGGCGCTGTCCGAGGTCCGTACCCAGAACGCGCCCTTCGTACTGCAGCTGCTGGTGGCCAACCGGGTGACCGGGCCGGAGACGTGGAGCCGGATCACCACGGCATGGGACACGCTGGTGGACCGGTTCCCGGCCAACATCCTCCCCCGCATGCTCGACGGTGTCCGCACCCTGTGCCAGAGCCCCGAGCTGGCCGAGGAGGTGGCCGGGTTCGTCGAGTCCCACCCCTTGGCCGCCGGCGGCAAGACGGTAGAGCAGATCCTCGAACGCCTGCGGGTCAATGTGGCCTTCGGTCAGCGGGAGGGCCAGCGGTTGCGCCAACTCCTCAGCGACCAGGCGGCAGACTGATCCGGTTGCTCGATCCCCGGCACGAGCGAGAGCGTCACCGATGAACCTGGGTGTCATACTCACGGTCTTCGCGCTCGTCTTCGTAGCCGAGCTGCCCGACAAGACGATGATCGCCACGGTGGTGATGGGCAGCCGCTTCCGCCCCGTGCTGGTGTGGATCGGGGCCACCGCCGCCTTTCTCGTCCACGTGACCGTGGCGGTAGCGATCGGGAGGCTGTTAGAGCTCCTCCCGCATCGATGGGTCGAAGGCGTCACCGCGCTGCTCTTCGCCGCCGGAGCGGCCTACCTCCTGTTCGTCCCGGAGAAGGCCGAAGAAAAAAAGGGCGAGGAAGAGGGTGAGGAGAACGAAGAGGACCGTCGGGGGTTACGAGTCATCAGCACTGCGTTCGTGGTCATCCTGGTCGGCGAGTTCGGCGACCTCACCCAGATCCTCACTGCCAACTTGGCCGCCAAGTACGACAAGCCCAGCTCGGTGTTCATAGGAGCGATCGTCGCCCTGAGCTCGGTGGCAGCGATCGGAGCCTTCGGTGGGCGCGCACTGGTCCGGATCATCCCGCTGTCGGTCATCCGCAAGGTAGGCGGCGTGCTGTTAGCCGGGTTCGCGGTCTACACCCTGGTCTCACTGGTGCGAGGCTGAGGCCATGGATCCCGTCATCCCTCCCACGACCGCCAGCTCCACGACTGTCGGGCACGCCCGGCATGCCGACCGTCGTGACCACCTGTTCTCCCTGGCCCGGGAGGCCACCGGCTTCATGCCGGACGACGAGGGAGAGGCCCTCTCTGCCGCTGCAGCGCGGGCCGGCGAGGAGGGCGGGCCGTCGGCGACCTTCGTCGAGGTGGGCGCGTGGTGCGGCAAGTCCTCCGTCTACCTGGGGGCCGCCGCCGAGACCACCGGAGCGGTGCTCTTCAGCCTCGACCATCACCACGGCTCCGAGGAGAACCAGGCCGGATGGGAGCACCACGACCCGGCGTTGGTCGATCCGACCACCGGGCGCATCGATACGCTGCCGTTCTGGCGCCGCACCCTCGTCCGTGCCGGCTTGGAGCGAACGGTGGTCGGGCTGGTGGGCGACTCCCCCGTTGTCGCCGCCCACTGGAGCACCCCCCTCGACTTCTGCTTCATCGACGGTGGCCACGGCGAAGAGCCGGCGTGGGCCGACTACCGGGGCTGGTCTCCACACGTGAAGGTGGGCGCCTGGTTGGCCATTCACGACGTGTTCCCCGATCCTGCTGACGGAGGGCGCCCTCCTTACGACTTGTGGCGGCACGCGCTCGACTCCGGTGAGTTCGTGGAGGACGGTGAGTGCGGCTCGCTACGAGTGCTGCGTCGGATCACACAACCCGGGTAAGGGGTCTATCGAATAGGCAGGCTGGATCAGGGAGCCGTTCACCTGGGCAAGCAGCGGAAGGTGGAGGCGGCGAGCCCGGGCTCCTTATTCGCTAGGCCCGTCAGCCGCTCGGGGTGGCTGCACCCACTCCTGCCCAGACGGTCAGACGGTGTCCGAGCCTCGGAACGGGAACGCCGGTTCGGTGGGTGCCTCGGGCGCCGGTTCGGTGAGGTCCAAGTGGGTGGGCAGCCCTTCACCCCGGAACAGTCCAGACGCCGGGGTGGTCCGGCTGAGGGCGTCGGCGGCAAGGATCATGGCTCCGGCGGTGTAGGTGGACCGTTCGAGGGGAGGGAACGTCACCTCGTCCGGATAGACCATCCCCGTCCAGTACGACCCGTCCTCGTTCCGGAGGCCTTGCACCCAGGTGAGCAAGCGGAGGGCAACGTCGTCCATACCGATGGCGTCGAGCGCCAGGATGCACTCGGCCGTCTCCGCCGCCGTCACCCACTCGCCGGTGGAGACGCAGCGAACACCGAAGCCGTCCATCACGAACGTCGACCACCCAGCCGACAGCCGCTCACGTGCCGCCTGGCCACTCATCGCGCCCGACAGGACCGGGTAGTACCAGTCCATGGCGAACTCTTCCTTCGGGGCGAAGGCCAACGGCTCGTACGCCACGGCGTGGGCCAACCGGCCTGCAGCCCACTCCCAGTCCGGACGTTCGTGATCGAGTCGCTCGGCGCAGGCGATGGCACACCGGAGGCTGTGGTAGATCGAGGACGAGCCGGTCAGCAGGGCGTACTCCTCGAGGAACCCCGACGAGTCGAGCGACCAGCAGATCGATCCGTCCGGTCGCTGCCACCGGAGGACGAAGTCGATGCCGGCCTCAACCGACGGCCACAGCGCCTCGAGCCCGTCGATGTCCCCGGTGGAGACGAAGCGATGCCAGGCTCCCGTGGCCAGGTACGCACAGACGTTGGTGTCCAAGCGGGGGTCCTTGATGCCGCTGGCCAGGTAGTAGTTGAACCAACTCCCATCGGGAAGCTGTGTGTCCACCAGCCACTGATAGGCGCGGTCTGCTTCGGCGTCGAGACCCACCACGGTCAGTGCCATCGCCGCCTCGACGTGGTTCCACGGATCGCAGTGGCCACCAGGGAACCACGGAATCATCCCGTCAGGACGCTGGAGATCGGCGATCGACTGAGCTGTCGCCAACACCTGCGCCGTGGTCAGGACACCGGGAACCTCGGGAACGATCCTCATGCCGGCGCTCCAACCCCAACCTCAGCCCCGGCCTCAGCCTCAGCCTCAGCCTCAGCCAGGTGGTCGGTGGCAGATGCAGATGAGGTGGCAGACGAGGAGACGGCCCGCGCCGGCTTGAGCAGGTAGACGACGAGGCTCTTACCCATCAGCGGGTTGAGCACCCGCTCGGTGTACCGGGTGAGCTTGGGCGCCTTCGTGATATCCCACACCAACAGGCGGTGGTAGGCGGCGACGGCAGGATGGTCGTCCTTGGTCGGACCGACCAGGCAGCGCAGCCACCAGTAAGGCGCGTGCAGCCCGTGAGCGTGATGGCTCCCCACTGCCACTAATCCGGTCTGCTCCAACCGATCGACCAGCTCTCGATGACGGTAGATCCGCACGTGGCCGCCGGGAACATCGTGGTACTCGTCCGAGAGCGCCCAGTTCACGAACTCCGGTCCGCACCGAGGGACGGTGACGGCCATGGACCCTCCCGGTGCGAGCACTCGAGCCAGCTCGGCCATGGCTGATCGGTCGTCGGGAATGTGCTCGAGCACCTCGGAGGCGATCACCCGGTCGAACGAGCCGTCGGCGAAGGGGAGTGCCAGGGCGTCGCCTTGGACAGCGCCCACCCGTGACGTGTCGGCACTCAGCTCCCCCGCCTCGGCCATCGCCCCGAACGTGTTCTGGACGTTCCGAACCTCGTCAGCCCCGGCATCGAACGCCACCACCTCGGCTCCGAGGCGAGCAGCCTGGTAGGCATGGCGCCCAAAGCCGCAGCCCAGGTCGAGCAGCCGGTCCCCGGGACGCACACCGAGCTTGCGATAGTCGACGGTCAGCATGCGACGGTCTCGGTCGGCTCCGCCAAAGAAACGGTTGTCTGGTCCGGAGAACCCGAAGGAACAGTCACCTGGTCCAGAGGAACCGAGGTACCGGCCGCCTGGGTGGGAAGACCCAAGAGCTGCTGGTACTGGTCCGCCGTCCCCCTCGCAGTGACTTCCCAGGTGAAGCGGCCGAGGACGCGCTCTCTACCGGCGGCGCCCAATCTGGCACGCAGCTCGGCGTCGTCGAGCAGGCGGCCGATGCCGTCGGCCAGGGCGCCGGGGTCGTTCGGTGGGACCAGAAGGCCGGTTTCGCCGCTCGTCCCCACCACCTCAGGCAGCGCCCCACCGGTGGTTGCCACCACCGGGACACCACAGGCCATGGCCTCGATCGCCGGCAACGAGAAGCCCTCGTACAGCGACGGCACCACTGCCACCTCGGCCTGCCCGTAGTGCAGAGCCAGCTCGTCGTCGCTGATGCCGCTCACGCACCGGACGACAGGGGCGAGCCCGAGGCGGTCGATGGCCTGCGCCACCCGACCACCCGGGCGGGGATTGCCGATCACCACCAGCTCGATATCCCGCTTCGCACGCAGGATGGCCACCGCCTCCAGCAAGGGCACCAACCCCTTCATGGGCACGTCCGAGGAAGAGGTCACCATCAGGCGTCCAGGCACCGGCTGCACCTCGTCCCGAGGACGGAACACGGTGTGGTCCACACCCACGGGGACGACGGTCATCCGGGACGGCTCCACCCCCATCTGGGCGGCGATGTCAGTCTTCGACGACTGCGACACGGTGATGATGCGGGGAAGGGCCCGTGACACCCGGACCTGCATGCGCAAGAAGCCGAACCAGCGACGGGTGGTGAGCCGCTGCCACGGATTGGTGGCATGGCTGAGGGCGAGCTGCCGGTCGACAGTGATCGGATGGTGAAGCGTCGTGATCAGGGGCCAGCCGTCTTGGAGCATGCCGAGCATCCCATTGCCCATGCACTGGTTGTCGTGGACAAGGTCGAACTCGTTGCGTCGAGCAGCGAGCATGCGCCGGACGCGCAGGCTGAACGTCCACGGCTCGGGAAAGCCGGCAGTGCACATGACACCGAACTCCAGCGCGTCGATAGAGCTGGTGAACTCTCTTGGCCACGGGATCCGGAACGGGTCGGGCTCCCGGTAGAGGTCGAGACCGGGCACCGGAGTGAAGCCCACGCCTTCGTCCACCTCGGGCCACGGCTGACCCGCGAACACCTCGACCGAGTGCCCGAGGTTGACCAGCTCACGTGAGAGGTGCCGGGTGTAGACGCCTTGACCCCCGCAGCGGGGATTGCCCCGGTAGACGAGAAAGGCGATACGGAGGCCGCCTGGGGCCGGAGGGGCAGGAACGATGCGGTCGGGAACCGTGCGATCGGGAACCGTGCGATCGGGAACCGTGCGATCGGGAACCGAGGTGGGGGGAGTTGTCCCCTGGGCCGGGCGCCGGCGCAGCCCGAATTTAGGCACAGCCCCACCAGTTGCGATCAGTCATAGAACCGAAATCCTCCCCCGGCCAGGGGCTTCGGCGCAAACCCCGTGAACGTGACCAGGGAGTTCGGCATCACCCCGTGGGTGGGCTGGTGGACCGGTGCCAAGCTCCGTGCGCAGCATCACCCCCCGACGCCGAACCAGCCGAGCACCGTGTAGCCCACCAGGAAAAGGGCGAACCCGCCGACGGAGACCACCGTCACGAGGCCCACGGAGCGGGCCAGCAGACCGTTGGCAGCTTTACCCAGGAGGGAGCGGCGGTTGGCCAGGACCAGAACGAACACCAGCGTGATGGGGGTGACAATGCCTTCGAGCACCTGCGTGTTGATGATCAGCTTGAACAGGTTTCCGGGGATGAGCACCACCCCGGCACCGATGGCGATCTGCGCCGTGAACAGCCCCAGGAAGAGAGGAGCCTCGGAGAACGTCTTGGACACCGACCGCTCCACCCCCACCGCCTCGGCCAGGGCGTAGGACGTCGACAACGGGACCACCGCTGCGGCCAGTGCCGAGGCGCCGAGCAGCCCGATCCCGAACAACGCCTCAGCGGCGGGGCCGGCAAGGGGACGCAACGCTCGGGCCGCTTCGGCTGCCGAGTTGAGCGCTCCAGTCCCACCGATCACCGCCGCCGTGGCGATGATGATGAAGATGGACACCAGGTCGGAGATGATGGCACCGCTGATGGCGTCGACCCGTTCGTACTTGTATTCGTCCGGTCCGATACCTCGGTCGACAACGGCACCGGCTGTGTACAGCTGGATGTACGGCGTGATGGTGGTCCCGATCAGGGCCACGCCGACCAGGATGAAAGCCTTGGACCGCAAGAAGTGGGGAATGACCAGGTTCGATACCACCTGCCCCCAGTCAGGGTGCCCGAAGAACATGGCGATCGGGTAGGTGATGAAGGCCAGCGCCAACAGCAAGAAGACCCGCTCGGCGTAGCGGTACGAGCCGACCATCACCAACAGCCAGATGGCGATGGCGGCCAGGGGTACCGAGATGTACCTGGACACACCGAAGAGCTCGAAGGCGGTGCCGATACCGGCGAACTCGGTGACGACCAGGCCAAGGTTGGCGATGGCGAACGCCAGGATGGCGAAGGCGGTGAGCCGGAGCGAGAACTGCTCGCGGATGAGGGCGGCCAGCCCCTTCCCGGTATGAGCAGCCAGTCGGGCCACCATCTCCTGGACACAGACGTAGCCGACCGTCACCAGCACCATGAAGAACAGTGTCCGGTAGCCGAACTCAGCTCCGGCCGAGGCGTAGGTGGCGACACCGCCGGCATCGTTGCCCGCACTGGCGGCGATCAGCCCGGGCCCGAGGGCAGCGGCGTAGAGCACGATGCGCCGGTACCGACGCTTGGTCTTCGGCGCGGCCAGGTCGGGCGCGCTGGCAAAGGTGGGCACCCTGGCCCGACGGCCGGGCTCCGTGACCCGGTGGTCGGACTCCCTAGCCCGATGATCGGTCTTCGTGCGCTTCATGACGCCTACTGCAGAAGCCTCGGAAAGTGGAGTCGACCTCGGGCAGGAGTCAGCGCGTCGAGAATGTCATCGGCCAGGATCCGGCCGACCGGCTTCCCCTCTTCCACCACCAGCAGCGACAGTCGACGAGCCTCGACCAGCCGGTCCGCCACCTCGGTCACGCTGGCATCAGGCTCCACCGTGACCAGCTCGGACTCACCGATCAGGTGACCGAGCGAGGTGTCTTGTGGGTTGACGACCAGCTGTAGCAGCGGAAGATCCCACACCAGCTCGCCTTCGTCGTTCACCACGGCAACGGCGTCGAGCTCATCGGGGCAGTCGTCGTGGTCAGAGAGCCGGGCAACCAGCTCGCCGATGGTCTCCGACGTGCGGGCGACGATCAGGGCGGTGGTCATGAACCCTCCGGCCTGATCCTCGGGATAGTCGAGCAGGCGAACCAGATGGTTGGCTTTCTCCGGGTCCATCTTGGCCAGCAGCTCGTCACGGTCGGCACCACCCAGATCCCGGAGCGCGTCGACGGCCTCGTCGGGCTCCATGGCGGCAACCAGCTCGGCCGCTCGCCCCGGCTCCTCTTCACGCAGCAGCGCGGCGAGCTCCTCAGGATCCATCTCTTCGAGGGCATCGGCCGCTTCGGCGGGGCTCAGAGAGGCGAGAAGCGTATGGCGTTCGGGGCGGAGCAGATCCTCGAGGAGATCGGCCAGCTCGCCAGGGCGCAGGCGCTCCAGACCGGCGTTCGTGGTGCGCAACCGGACCTCGGGAGCGGTCCCGGTGTCGGTCGTGCCGAATGGCTGAATCGCTGCCCAGTCGATGACCCGCTCGGGGGTGGGACGCGGCCGCCACCGGGTTGGACCCAAACGGCGCAGGAGCGTCTGGGCTGAGATGTCAACGCCCACCAACCGGATCCGCCCCAAGACCGGCGCCAAGTACAGGTCGGCTGCCCTGATGACCTGGACCCCGTCCACATCCACCAGCTGATGGTCGAGCACCTGCTCGGCCAGCGTGACCTCACCGGGCCGAGGTGAGAAGTCGCGGAGATCGAGGCGGGCCGTACGGAGCCGCACCTGGGTCGGTTCGATGACGTCGACCGTGGATGCGTCGACAAAGGCGAGACGCCGCCCCACCCGGACCACCAGCCCGGTCACCGGAGGGTAGGTCTGCCCGTCGGACCAGCGGCAGACCACGTCGACCAACTGACCGATCTCCTCGCCGCCTTGGTTGAGCACCGGGCGACCGATGACTCCGGCCAACGAGACGATGGTGTCCCGCACCGACCGGGTAGCCAAGATCCGCTGGGTCCGGTGACGACGGCGAGCAGCCGACGTCAGGTGTGGGACGCGGCGACCGGGGGTCTTCGCTGCGGTGGGAGTGCTGTCGGCGTTCACGGGCGCGTCGTCACCAGTGCTGTTGCTATCCGTCGCGCCACCGACACCACCGGAGTCGGGGCGGTCTTCCTGGGCGCGGGTGGGAAGTGTCGGCAGATAAGGAAAGAAACGGGCCATGGGACTACCTCTGCTGTCGGCTCACGAGCATCGATGCTTGCTTCCTCTCGCACTGTTCGAACGGCAAGCAGTTCGAACGACAGGGAGAGGACATAGCGATGCCCGGTGAATAGGACATGGTCTGGGACCCACTCCCCGAACAAGGACGCCCTCGGTGCAACCAGCATCGGGGGCCGCCCATCACAAAGGACCGGTCAGCCGGTGGCCGAGGTCAGTGACGGTGCGTACGGACGGGAAGTTGAGGTGTGTATCCCGTTGTACTAGGGGGTTCTCCCCGTTTCATGGGTACACCTCCCTTCATCACGACCCACACGGGCCATTCGTCCGATGAGCACAGTCTACCTCGGTCTGCCCGGCGTTACCCGTGCCCGCTCACTCACTACCCAGCGACTGTCCACCGACTGCTCACCGGCTGCTCACGGACTGCTCACTGACTGCTCACTGACTGCTCACTGACTGCTCACTGACTGCTCACTGACTGCACGAACGGTGGCGGGTCAGGCGTACCATCGACCGTATGCTTCCCGACTACGCCGAGCTCACCGAGGCGGTCGGTAACGACTGGTACCGTCTCGACCCCAACCTCTCGCTCCTGCTCGACCGGCACCTGCCTGATCCTGACGACCGGTCCTTCGCCGAGGAGCACGTCGCCCGCTACGGAGACCTGGTGGGACGGACCCTGGCAGCGCGAGCCGAGATCACCGACGCCAACGGTCCGGTGCTCCAGCGGTACGACCGCTGGGGCTACGACGTCGGCGAGGTGGTCCACCACCCCACCTGGACACAGAACAAGGCAGACCTCGTCCGGGCCGGGTTCGTTGGGCTTCCCTCCCATGCGGGGCGGCCAGTGCCGGCCGTGGTCACTGCGTCCCTCTCCTATCTGGTCAGCCAAGCCGAGACCGCCGTCTACTGCGGGCTGGGCATGACCGGTGGGGCGGCCGACATCGTGGAGCGTTACGCACCGACCGGGGTTCGAGACGACCTGCTGGGCAAGCTCACCTCGCTCGATCCGGACAGTGCCTGGGAAGGCGGCATGTTCCTGACCGAGCGCCAAGGGGGTTCGGATGTCGGCGCCAACACCACCCGAGCCGTTCCCGACGGCGACGAGTGGGTCCTCTCCGGCGACAAGCACTTCTGCTCCAACGTGGACGCCGACGTGTTCATCGTGCTGGCCCGGCCCGAGGGAGCGCCGGGCGGCAGCCGGGGACTGGCCACCTACATCGTGCCGAGCCGCCTCCCTGACGGGTCGCCAAACGGGTTCGTCATCAAGCGACTGAAGCCGAAGCTGGGCACCGTGGGCGTGCCCACCGGGGAAGTCACCCTGAACGGGGCCCGAGCGTGGCTGGCGGGAAGCGGCGGTGCCGGCAGCACGGGCGGGGGCAACAGCACTGGCGAGGGCGGCAGCACGGGCAGTACCGGCGGCTCGGACACGGCGGCACCCGATGCCGCCCGAGACGGGCGTGGCATCAACCGCATGATGGAGATGGTCAACGGGAGTCGCTTCGGCGTGTCGCTCATGGGGCTGGGTATCCATCGCCGCTCGTTTCTCGAGGCAGCCATCTACGCCGCCCATCGGGAGCAGTGGGGGAACCGGATCGACAGCTATCCGCTGGTGCGTGAGACGCTGGTCGATCTCCTCGTCGACCTGGAGGCGGGGATGGCCATCAGCTACGAGTGCGCCTCGTCCAGTCGCACCGCACTCGACCCGAAGGAGGGGCAGCTGCTGCGCCGGATCCTCGTCCCACTGGCCAAGATGCGCTGCACCCGGGTGGCGTTGTGGGCGGCCAGCACTGCCTTGGAGGTCTTCGGCGGTAACGGGTACATGGAGGACTGGCCCATGGCCCGCCAGCTGCGTGACGCCCAGTGCCACACCATCTGGGAGGGGACCGAGAACATCTTGTGCATCGACGTGCGCCGGGCCATCCGGGGCGAGCATGCCGACGAGGCGCTGTTCTCCCGGGTGGAACGGGCGTTGGAGCACGGAGCGCCCCACAAGGTACTGGCCTCGACCGTGGACGGTGTGGCTGCAGCGTTGGCCGATGCCCGTGAGGCGGTGGTCGTGCTCGCCGCAGCAGACGACGACCTGGCCCTGCTCCACTCCCGGCGGTTCGCCGAGCTCCTGGCCGACACGGCCGAGGGCGCGCTCCTGATCGAGGAGGCAGCGTGGAGCCTCGAACGGGACGGTGACGCTCGCAAGGTGGCGGTCGCCCGGCGATTCTGCAACCGGAAGCTGATGAGTACCCCGCTCCGCGGGATCGGTGACACCGACCGCACCGTCCTCGACCAGTTCGAACCGCTGGTCCGTTACGGATACATCGAGGCAGGCGACCTGGCTGTGTGAGCTACCGGCTGTGTGAGCTGCAGGCTGTGTGAGCTACCGGCTGTGTGAGCTACCGGCTGTGTGAGCTACCGGCTGTGCGAACTACCGCCTGTGCGAACTACCGCCTGTGCGAACTACCGCCTGTGCGAACTACCGCCTGTGCGAACTACCGCCGTGGAGCTTCCGAGGGTCGGTGTCCACGGTCAGATCGTCGAGGGGCACGACCAGGTCCGGTCGCAGGTTCCGATGCTCGTCGGCGACCAGTCGCACCGCCGTGCCGATGGCCAGGAACTCGATGATGTGGCTCCCCCACACGTGGGTCTCCTCATGGATCTGGACACCGACGATCCCGTCGGCACCCAGTCGCTGAGCTTCGCCTTGCATCCGCGCCATGGCCAACTCGCGGGAGTCGTAGAGAGCCTCGGTGATGAGGTTCAACTCGACGTTGGTGTTCTGTGTCTTCAGCCAGTCACCGAACTGGCGGCGAGCCACGTGGTAGACGCAGACGCCCATCACCATGCCAACGGGTAGGTAACCGGCTCGATCGAGCAGCGCGAAGTCCCGACCGCTGAGGTCGCTGGTGAACACGTCGTGGCCCCGAGCCGACCCGCCGTCAGAGGAGTGGGAGCGCACTCGTCGCCCGCACTGCCGTGCCAACGGCGTTGAACCGGTAGTCCCTACCCTTGCCCTCGGCCCCTTCGAACTCCAGATGCACACCGACCACGCCATCGGCATGGTGGGCAGCCGCTTCGGCCCGGAGCCGGACCATGGCGATGGTCCGAGCCTCGTGAAGGGCGTTAGACAGATCTTGGAGCTCGCGGTTCTCGCTCATCGCCACGCCATAGCGCCCCCAGTACGGCGGCCGATAGATGGCCGCTCCCGACACCAGGCCGAGGGGCTCCCAACCGGTTCCCTCGACCAGGATCGACTCGTCCACGCTGAAGTCGGTGGACACAGCGCGACGGTGCGGGTGGGACGGCTTCGATCCGCCACGGTGGCCGTCATCGATCGGCCTACGCAAGGCGTCGAGCGCCTGATCTGCGATGTGGCGCTCGGGAGACCCGGACGGACCCGATGGGCCGGACGAACCCGACGGGCCGGATGGGCCGGTCACCGGGCCACCACGTCCGCCAACCCGACGGTGACCCTGGCCGGCTGAGGATCGTCCAGGCGACGGAAACGACGCACGGCGGTGCCGAGCATGACGTTCTCCACCAACATGGAGTCCCCCATACTGGTGTGGAACTGGGCAGCGGCGTCCACACCGACCACCCGCTCTCCATAGCCAGTGGCGTGGGTCTCCAACCGGTCGACGGCAAATCGACGGCAGTGTTGGATGGCGTCCGACCGTTGGGTGAACTCTCCTGCCGAGTACTGGCCGAATGGGCTCGCCCCACCCATCTGCCCGTCACCGGTCACACAGCCGCCGTACGACCGGATGGCACCCACCCCGATGACCAGCCCTCCGGGCACCCATCCGGTGTCGAGCAGCTTGGCGAACTGCTGACCGGAGAGATGTGAGGTGAACGGCTCGGGCAGCGGAGCGGCCCCGAGGCGACGGATCGCCGTGCCCACCATGCGGATCTCGATCACCGGGTACGACGAGGTGATGGGGAGCCGACGAGACTCGTAACGCACTCCCACCACCCCATGAGCTCCGAGGACCTTGGCCTCCTCTCGGAGTCGGTCGATGGCAATCGTGTACGCCTCGATAAGACCCGACTCGTACCAACCATCTTCGAAGTTGTACCCGGGCATATGACCGAACGCTGCGTGCTGGCAGATGTAGGTGCGTTGGTAGCCACCGGCCCAACTCGGCGTCATGAACGCCGGGTTGGTCATCTGGCTACCCAGGAAGGAGCCCCGGTACCGCGCCGACCTGCATCTGGGGGCCGTAGCCCTGCAGACCGAACTGGTAGACGGTCATCCCCACCACCATGCCGGCGGCCGTGAAGCCGCAACGCTCCACGGCGGAGAGCTCAGCCACCGAGAGGTCGCTGGTCCAGGTGCCCCCGACCGCTGCCCCTTCGGCCAGGCGGGACTGGGCGGCCTCCGGCAGATCGCCGTCGGCTACTCCGGGCGGCGGCGTTCCGGCTCCTGGCGTTCCAGCCCCTGACGCTCCAGCTCCGGGCGGCGGCCAGCTCATGTGTCCAGGGTGACGATCATCTGGGGCTGGGCGATCACGTGGTCGGAGCGCAAGGGTCGCACGGCGGTGCCGATGGCCAGGAACTCGATGACGTGGCTTCCCCAGAAGTGCGACTTCTCCACCAACTGCACCCCGACGATGCCTTCGGCGCCGAGGGCGCGGGCCTCCTCCTGCATGCGGCTCATGGCCAGCTCCCGGGCTTCGTACATGGCCTGGGTGAAGTGCGGAAGCTCGGCGTTGCGCATGGAGGTCTGCATCACTGCCCCGACCCCGCGGTAGCCCACGTGGTAGACGCAGGTGCCCAGGACCAGACCGAGCGGGGCGTAGCCCGACTGCACCAGGGTCCAGAAGTCCTGCCCGCTCAGATCGCTGGTGAACGGCTTCCCGGCGTTGGTCTTCCAGGTGGTGCCGGTGTCGTCGGCCGAGACGGCGGTGCCGATGGCGATGAACTCAGCAGAGTGCTTGCCCCAGTCGTAGAAGTTGACGTCGAGCCGGACTCCCACCACGCCGTCGGCGCCGAGCACGTCGGCCTCGGTCTCCATCCGAGCCATGGCCAGCTCCCGGGCCGTGTACATCGCCTGGGTCAACGCTCCCAGCTCCTGGTTCTTCCGCAGGCCGCGCCGCTGAAAGCCGATGTGGTAGATCGAGCTGCCGAACACCAGACCCGCGGGTGGAAGCCGGCCTCTTTGACCAAGAGGAATTCGTTGACCGACAGGTCGCTGGTGAACAGCCCCCGCCCTCCGGCACTGTCGTCCGACTCCTGGAGCCGGCGCAGCGCATCCGGTGGCAGGCCTGCGGTCGGGTCGATCGCCGTCACTGGTCGTTCTCCCTCATGTCAGCAGGTTCTCCAGAGCGGCTCGAGTTGCCGCACTGCGTTTCGCTTCGTCGCTCAGGCAGGCCACCAGCGTCGTGGTCCATGTGGCCACGTCCACCTCAGTGTCGCTGATGACGATACCCCGCACCATGCGACGCACATGGCACGACAGACCGCTCTTCTCTCGCTTGACCTCTAAGCGGGGACCCACCGGATCGAAGTCGACAGCGATGCGCTCTACGGGTCGATCCTTGTGGAACCGAGTCTTCGAGCGCTCGATCTCGATCCTGTCTCCCAGGATGTCAGCGAGCTTCCCTCCCAGCACCTCGAAGAACATGTCGACGTCAGAGGTGTCGGCACGAAGCGACGCAGCCAGAAGATCGAGGTCGAGTGGTTGCAGGGCACCGGCGCCATCGTCTCCATCAGGTACCACGGTCATCCACACCGATGGTAGGCGACTGTATGGGCAGCCGTGCAGTCGGCTGCACAGCCGACAACGCGGTCGACAACGCGGCTAGCAATACAGCGAGAGCCCGTCCTCAGAGCCCAGATCAGAAGCTGGGAACGTACCCGCCCCGGCCCATGGCCTCGCTCTCGAACGGATCGACCGACTCGTCGACGCCGCCCCGGACCTCGGTCACCCAGTCCAGCCGGTCATGAAGGATGCGCTCCACGCCACCCTGGAGGGTGGACGCGCTGATGGCGCACGAGCTGCACGACCCTTGGAGCTGAACCTCCACGATGCCGGCCTCGACATCGGCGTGCAGCAGGGCCAGATCGCCTCCGTCGGCCTGGACAGCCGGCCGCATGAGCTCGATGATGGCGGTGAGCTGCCGGAGCCGCTCAGCGCGTTCGTCGTCGGTCAACACCTGTCCCTCGGTTTCGTCGGTCGCCTGTTCTTCGGTTGGCACAGGGCCCTCCTGACTAGATGGCTCCGCCTGGACCGGCGGTACCAGCCCACAGCCCATGGCCTCCCCGATCTACCGGGACCGGCGACGGTGCTCCCCTCCATTCTGCCGTGCCCACGGTCATCGCCGAACGCGCCGTGGCCAGGGCCTTGGCCAGCGCCATGCCCGACACCCGGCCAGCGCCATCACCCCGGCCAGGGCCAGCCACGGCCAGGCTGCCAACACCCGGCCGGAGCCGAGGTCGACACCCGGCCAGCGGAGGGCCTCGGTTACCCAAAAGTAAGAGCAGGAAACCCGCACATCGCACGATGCGGCAAGGTCCGGTTACCATGGTGTGTGCCCACGGTACGACCAGCCACCCCACTCGGGCCGGTCGGACTCATCCTCCCGACCTTTCCCCAAGCCATATCTCCAGCGTGGTCTGCGACTTCTTCCAGTGGCACCGCCACAGGCGCTGGTGACGCGGCCATCGACCCGATCACCGAGCTCGCCACACTGTGCCGGCGAGCAGAAGATCTCGGCGCCGATGCCCTCTGGGCCACCGACCACCTCTTCTGGCACACCCCCGTGCTCGAATGCATGACAGCGCTCACCGTGGCCGCCACCGCTACGACACGAGCCATTCTGGGCACCTGCGTCGTCCAGCTCCCCTTGCGCCAGGCACCGGCGGTGGCCAAGCAGGCAGCGTCACTGCAGCTGTTGACCCGAGGCCGCGTCGTCTTGGGCGTCGGCGTGGGAAGTCATCCCGGTGAATACCAAGTGTCGGGGATCGAGTACGCCACGAGAGGTCGTCAGCTGGACAGAGGGATCGCCGAGCTCCGCCGATCATGGGCGTCCGGTGAGGGTAAAACCGCCGGCAACCTCTCGGCCGGAGCCGGTGAGACCGGAGCTGGTGAGACCGGAGCCGGTGAGACCGGAGCCGATGAGACCGAGCCGGAGACCGATCGAGAGCCGCAGCCGATAAGACCGCAGCCGATGCAGCAGCCCGCTACCTCCAGCTTCCGGCGCCCGCCCCCATCCCGATCTGGGTGGGTGGCTCCTCCGAAGTGGCGCTCCGCCGAGCGGCGGCACTGGCCGACGGCTGGATGCCGATGTTCCTCACCGAACAGGAGTACGCCGCCGCCCTGGACCGGCTGGCCAAGGAGATCGACCGGGCCGGGCGCCCGGCCGGCGCGGTGACACCGACGATCGTCCTGTTCGTCTCCATCGACGACGACAGGAACGAGGCTCTTCGACGGGGCACGGCGTGGATGTCCTCGCTGTACGGGATCCCGGCCAAGGCGTTCGCTCGTCACCTGATCACCGGGAACGCCGAGTCGGTGGCCAACACCGTCACCTCCTACCGGGACGCCGGCGCCGAGCACGTCGCCGTCTACATCACCGCCGATGAGCCGCTGGTGCAGTTCGACCGCCTCATGGCCGCCCTCCGATAGCAACGACAGAGAGAACGACAGTAAGGACGTCAATGGAGCGCTTCGCACACATCACCGGTATGGGCATCACCCCGATGAACCGCCGTGACCGCACCATCGAGGACATGGCCCACCAGGTTGTCGCCGACGCCGTCGCCGACGCCGGCCTGGACCCGGCCGATGTCGCCCTGGTGGTGTTCGGCAATGCCACCGCCGGCCGGCTCCTGAACCAGGGGTGCATCCGCGGTCAGTCGTTCCTGAAACAAGCCGGCCTGCGCAACGCCGGGATCATCAACGTCGACAACTCGTGCGCCGGCGGCTCCTCAGCCCTGCACATGGCCAGATTGGCCACGGTGGCCGAAGGGGGTCCGGTGCTGGCCGTCGGCGTCGAGAAGATGTGGACTGGTGACCGCGCCGCCACCATCGCCGGGATCGAGGACGGTGTACCTCTCCCCGACAGGATCCGGATGCACGAGCATCTCGAGAACCCGGCCGGATCGGTGTTGATGGGCCTCAACGCCACCTGGACACTCATCCAGATGGAAGAGCGGGGGGCCACGCCGGAACAGTTCGCCACCACCGCGGTCAAGGCCCGCCGCCACGCCGCCCGCAACCCGTTCGCCCAGTTCCAGTCGGAGGTCACCGTCGAGGAGGTGCTGGCGTCGAGCCCGATCGCCGGCCCGCTGACCAGGCTCATGTGCTCGTCGTTCACCGATGGCGCCGCCGCCGTCGTCCTGGTCGACAAGCCCACACCGGGTGCACCGAAGATCCTGAGCAGCACCGTTCGCTCCGGCAACGGCGATATCGACTACCACGAGCGCCTGGCCGAGACCGCCGCTGCCGCCTGGGACAGTTCCGGCGTGGGCCCCGAGGACATCGATGTGGTGGAGCTGCACGACGCCACCGCTGCCGAGGAGCTCTACGCCCTCGAGTCGCTCGGCTTCTATAAACCGGGCGATGCCGGCCCGGCCACAGTGGGCGGCGACACGTCGGTGGGCGGCCAGGGTGTGACCGTCAACCCCTCGGGTGGTCTGGTGGGCAGGGGGCATCCCCTGGGCGCCACCGGGCTGGCTCAGGTGGTGGAGCTGGCCAACCAGCTGCGAGGTCGCTCGGGAGACCGTCAGGTACCGGGGGCCCGATTGGCGGCCGCCGCCAACACCGGTGGCATCATCGGCAGCGATGCGGCGTTCATCGGAATCCACGTGCTCGAGGCCGGCTGAATGATCCCTCCTGCTCGTGGTGGAGTCATCACAGGATGGGGCATCGCCGTCCCGGACAAGATCCTGACCAACGAGGATCTGTCGGCGACCCTCGACACGAACGACGCGTGGATCGTCGAACGCACCGGGATCCGGGAACGCCATATCGGGGGCACCACCTCGGGGCTGGCCATCGAGGCGGGGCTCGCAGCACTGGAGCGAGCCGGACGGCGGCCTGACGAGATCGACACGGTGATCCTGGCCACCACTACGCCCGACGGCATCGTGCCGGGAACGTCGGCGACCGTGCAGCACGGCATCGGGGTGCCGGGGGGCGCCTTCGACGTGAACGCGGCGTGCTCCGGCTTCGTCTACGGCCTGGCCGTGGCCCACGGGCTGCTGGCCATCGGAGCCGAACGGCTGCTGCTCATCGGTTCGGAGACCCTCAGCCGGATCACCGACTGGGACGATCGATCGTTGGCGGTGCTGGTGGGCGACGGCGCCGGCGCCGTGGTGCTGGAGGCGACCGACGGGCCTGGACAGCTCCTGTCCTGGAACCTGAACTCCGACGGTTCGCTCCGTCACCTCCTCAAGTGCGACCACGGCGGGTTCCTCTATATGGACGGCAAGGAGATCTTCCGCAAGGCCGTCCGGGTGGTGGTCGAGTCGGCAGAGAAGGCCATCGCCGATGCCGGTCTCACCGCCGCCGACATCGACCTGTTAGTTCCCCACCAGGCCAACCTCCGCATCATCTCTGCCGCCTGCCAGCGCCTCGGCATCCCCGAGGAGAAGGCGGTGGTGGTCATCGACCGGTACGGCAACACCTCGTCGGCCTCCATCCCCCTGGCGTTGGCGGATGCCTTGGAGACCGGCAGGTTGGCCGACGGGGACCGAGTACTGCTCACCGGGTTCGGTGGCGGGATGACCTGGGCCAGTGCCGTGCTGCGCTGGGGAGGCTGAGAGAAAATCGTGTCCGAGAAGACCGTGCCTGAGGGCAGTAGCAGTCACCGTACGGCTCCCCCGGCTCCTGCATTGGTGGTTCTGGCCGCAGGCGCAGCCCGCCGCTACGGCGGCTGCAAGCCCCTGGCCCCGGTCGGCCCATCCGGTGAAGCGGTCATCGACCTGTTGGTCAGCGACGCCATCGCTGCCGGCTTCGGTGACATCGTTCTGGTACTCCACCCCGAGACCGGGCCGGCGATCCGCTACCACGTGGAGCGCTGCTGGCCCTTGTCCGTCGACGTCGACTTCGTCGAGCAGCGGCTGCCCCTGGGAACAACCCATGCCGCCCTGGCAGCTCGGCCGGCCCTTCCGACCGGAAGCAGCTTCGCCATCGTCAACAGCGATGACGTGTACGGCATCCCTGCACTCAGCCTCCTCCGTTCTCACCTCGTCACCACCGTCGACGAGCACGCGCTGGTCGGGTTCCGTCTCCACAACACGGTGGTCACCAACGACCCGGTGACCCGAGGGATCTGCGAGGTCGACGGCAGTGGGCTGCTCGTGGCCATGACCGAGCGACGACAGGTCTCACCAATCGGCGACGGCGAGAGCTTCGTCAGCCACGACGGGCTTCAACCCGACAAGCTCGCCGGTGACCTCCCCGTCTCGGTCAACCTGTGGGGATTTCAGGCGGACATCTGGGACGTCCTCCAGGCGGCCATGGACGCGTCCGGCCTCGACGAGAACGCCATGATCGCTCAGATCGCCGACGGTATCGACGTGCCCAAGGCAGAGGTGCTGCTCCCCGAGGTGATCGGCGAGATGATGCAGACGGGCACCGGTCGCCCGGTCCGGGTGCTCGACACGGACACGCGCTGCATCGGAGTCACCCATGCGAACGACCTCCCCGTGGTCCAAGCCGAGCTGTCCCGGCAAGTGGCGATGGGGGTCCGTCCCGGCCGGTTGTGGGGCTCGAGACCCTGACCGAGTCAGGTCCGCCGGCTGACGGGTCGGGTTCCAGAGGAACCGAGGTGCCCCGGTAGGCTGCAGTCAAGGCGAAAACGATGACACGGACACGACGACTCACCTACAGCCTCGCTCTCAACATCGTCCTCGTCGCTGTGCAGATCGTGTTCGGTCTCACCGCCCACTCGGTCGGCCTGCTGTCCGATGCCGGTCACAACCTCACCGACGTCGCTGCTCTGGTCCTGTCGTTGGTCGCTGTCCGGTTCGCGCTTCGTCCACCCAGCGCCGAGCGCTCGTACGGGAACCACCGAGCCACGATCCTGGCCGCGCTGGCCAATGCGGCCGCCATCGCAGCGGTCACCGTGGTCATCGTGGTCGAGAGCGTCCGCCGCCTCGAGCATCCCCAGGCAGTCCATGCCGGCGTCGTCGTGATCGTGGCCGCAGCTGCCATGGCAGCCAACGGGCTGGCCGCCCTCCTGCTGCGGGACGGCTCGCACGACCTGAACATGCGCTCCGCCTTCGTGCACATGCTCGGAGACATGCTGGCCTCGGCAGCGGTCGTCATCGCCGGCGTCGTGCTCCTGTTCGCCCCCAACGCCACCTGGTTGGACCCGACCGCCGGCTTGGTGGTGGCAGCGATCATCGTCTTCGAGGCGGTCGGCGTCTTCAGGGGCAGCGTGTCCATCCTGTTGGAGTCCACTCCTTCCGACGTCGATCTGGCCTCGCTGACCTCCACCATGGCCACGACGGACGGAGTCGCCGAGGTGCACGATCTCCACGTGTGGAGCTTGTCCAGCGAGGTGCGAGCGCTCTCCGCACACCTGGTGCTGACCGGCCATCCCACTCTGGAAGAGGCACAGGTGGTGGGCGAGCGGGTCAAGCGGGCCATCGCCGAACCGTTCGCCATCGCCCACAGCACGCTGGAGCTCGAGTGTGAACGGTGTGTCGACGAGGGTGATCCGTGCTTGATGGAGGGTTCCGAAGCTGCTGTCGCCTCTTCTGCTGCTTCCTCTGCTCCCACCCCCGTCACCTCCTCTGGGACGGTCTCTGCCGCCTCCACCACGCAACGCTGACCCCACTGGACTGGGTGCAGCAGGTTGGGTGCGACAGGTTGGGCGGCCTGGACCTGGACTCGCCGTGAACGAGTGCGAACGTCACCGGACACGGCGCGGAGCGGACCCCGGACGCGCAGCGGTCCCGAGCAACTGGACGGACTAGCCGCCCGAGCTTCTCGGGACCGTGTGCTCGGTGAGCCCGGAATGCCGTACCGGATCGTGTCGGACGAACCGGACACGGTTACCGGCTCGTTGCATCCTTGCGGACACATCGACTCGGCACCGGACCACCTTCGAGAGACTTCCGATCCATCCGTTTCCGGCGGCTCGTTGGCCTCTCGATTGAGGGTTACTCTGCGCCTTCGTCGACCGAGAATCAAGAGGTTTTGACGAAATCCCGAGCTTGTCCCCACCTTTTTCAGGAGATCCCCAGCCGTGAGGCGGCTGTCCACAATTTGATCCCCAACTGCTCCCCAGCTGCTCGTGGCAGATCGGGCGACCCGGAGGTCAACCAGCTACAGATGCGACCCGCTGCATGTGGATGCCTTGATGGAGACCGACACCGACGGCGCATCGCTGTTGTTGGCGATGAGCAGATGCGAGGCGCCGGGCTTCGAGAGGATCGTCCCGCCGACAACACTGGCGCAGTAGCCGTGTGGGTAGTGCACGGCCAACGGCACGAAGACGACCGTGGGGGCCGAGATCTTCGGTTTCGGGATGTAGAGCAGATGGAACTCAGCGGTCTTCGGATCGAAGGAGAACGAGACCGGTGTACCCGCCACCGCTTGCGGATAGGCCCGGGACAGCGAACTTGACCGTCGGGGCCAGCTGGCCGGTCGGCGACACCAGCGCCTCGTCCGAGCTTCCGGTCGGGTCGTCGTAGTACTTCCACGCCCAGTACGTCCACCCGAGCTGCAGCTCATCGGCGTCCGCAGTCAGCTGGGTCATCAGTGGTTCGCTGTCCGTGGCTCCGAACTCGCTCATGAACCACGCCGGTCCCTCCGGCTGCTTCGCGCTGGCGATGTCGGGACGCTCCTCGCTCCGGTGGACCATGGTCCGCATCTCTTGAGCAGCGCAGGCGTCGAGATCGGTGGGATCCCCAGTGACCCCGCTCCGCAACCCGCAGTAGTCGTGGAAGTTGAAGACCAGGCCGCTGAAGTCCATCGGCCCGATGTCGTTGGCGTGACCATGGTTGGAGAAGATGTCCGGTTCGAAGAAGACGAGGGCGTGCGGGTCTGCCGTCCGCAGCGTTTCGATCAGTCCTTCCTGCGGGTCGTCCGAAGGGCAAGTGAGCACCGATCCATCGACGATGCTCAGGCCCGGGTGGACAGACCCGGTGTACAGACACTCGAGCCGGTTGGCCACCTCAGTTGTTCCCGGCAGCAGGCTCTTCGTAAACGGCTCGTTGATCGGGTCGAAGCCCACGACCCAACGGTTGTTCTTGAAGTAGTCGGCGACTGTCTTCCACACCTCGATGTACTGACCTTGGAGATCGCCGACCACGTCGTTCTGCCAGAAGTGCGACTCGGCGGTGATCAGCCCCGGATCGTTGTAGGTGTTCGACCACCTCCCCGGCAGGATCTTGATGGGGTTCAGTCCAGTGCACACCGCCCATGGAGGAGCACCTTCACCCCCGAACTCCGAGCTGTAGACGTCCTCGTGCATGTCGAGCAACGTGTAGATGTGGTACTTGGCGAGAAGGTCGACCGTCTTGGCCACCTTGGCCAGGTATGCCGCCGCCACCTTGGCGTTGAACTGGTGCGGATCACGGGGGGTACCGGGAGAGCAGATGGCCGGGTTGTTGGGTCCGAGAGTTCCCGGTTCGAGCCCCTCCCAGATCACACCGAGACGGACGACGTTGAACCCCAGCTTGGCCATCTCCGCAGCATCGGACTGTGAGAAGTTCCACGGCTTTCCGGGATCGACATACAGCTCATAGGGCGCTCGTTTGTACACGGCGTTGACGCCGCGCAGCAGGACGACCCGCCCTTTGCTGTCGGTGAGGTAGGGACCGGACGTTGCCGACAGGGAGCCCTGCACAGTGGCGTTCGCCGCCGGCACCTGAGGCCCAGAGGTGGCCACCAACCCGCCGATGACGCCGCCCGCTACGACGACCGTCACGATGAGAGCGATGACGAGCCGCCGACCTGTCATGCGCATCGAGCCATGGTACCCAGACCCTGGTCACGACAAGCGCCGTCCGGTCAGCCGAGCACCGTGGTGACAGCCTCGGCCAGCACGTCGAGACCTTCGTCCAACAGCGCCTCGCCGATGGTGAGCGGGGGTAGCAGGCGGATGACGTTGCCCCACGTCCCACAGGTGAGGACCACCACTCCTGCGGCAAGACAAGCTGCCGCGATCTCTCGCGCCGACTCGGCGTCCGGCTCGAGGGTCCCGGGCACGACCAGCTCGATGGCCTGCATCGCTCCCCTGCCCCGGACATCCCCGATCGCCGGGAACTGTGCCTGCAAGGCACCGAGACGGGTAGTCAGCTGCTCGCCGATCCGGACAGCAGCACCGGCCAGATCGTGGCTTCGCATGAACTCGATGGAGGCCAAAGCGGCAGCGCACGCCACCGGGTTGCCACCGTAGGTGCCCCCGAGACCACCGGGGTGCACGGCAGCCATCAGCTCTGCCCTGCCGGTCACCGCAGCCAGCGGCAACCCACCGGCGATGCCCTTGGCGGTGGTGACCAGATCGGGGACTATCCCTTCGTGGTCGCTGGCGAACCAGGCTCCGGTCCGGCAGAAGCCCGACTGGATCTCGTCCGCCACGAGCACGGCGCCGTTGTCGTGGCACCACGCTTCGATGGCAGGCAGGAAACCGGGGGCGGGCACGATGAACCCGCCTTCTCCCTGGATCGGCTCGATGAGCACGCAGGCGACGTTGTGAGCACCGACCTGTTTGTCCACTTGATCGAGGGCTCGACGCGCCGCCTCGTCACCACTCATGTGCTCCGGGTCCCGGAACGGGTACGACATCGGCACCCGATAGACCTCCGGGGCAAAGGGCCCGAAGCCATCTTTGTAAGGCATGTTCTTCGCCGTGAGCGCCATCGTCAGGTTGGTCCGCCCGTGGTAAGCGTGATCGAAGACCACCACCGCTTGGCGTCGGGTGGCGTGACGGGCGATCTTCACCGCGTTCTCCACCGCCTCCGCCCCGGAGTTGAACAACGCGGACGTCTTGTCGTGGTCGCCGGGGGTCACGGCCGCCAGCTCCTCGCAGACAGCGACGTACCCTTCGTAGGGCCCGACCATGAAACAGGTGTGAGCGAAGCGAGCCACTTGGATGTTGACCGCGTCGATGAGCTCGGGCACGGCATGACCGACGCCGGTCACACCGATACCGGACCCGAGATCGATGAGCGAGTTGCCGTCGACGTCGACCAGGATGGCGCCCGACGCCTCGTCGATGTAGAGCGGCAGAACAGAGCTCACGCCCGGAGCGACAGCGCTGCTCCGACGAGCCTGCAGTGCCCGAGAGCGGGGCCCGGGCAACTCGGTGACAATACGGCGCTGTTGGGTGATCGGAGAGCCGGCACCGGCGACACGTGCGTGGGTCACGACACCGAACATACCGTCACAGTGAGGTGTGCAACCCAAATTGGTCACAGAACGAATAGTGTGGTCCCCCGTCCGGGGTTAGGGGGCGGGGGACCACACACTGTTGGCCGGTTCCCAGGCTGGTCGAGCTGGGTCCTGTGGCGATCTCTTGACACTGCTGGCCGTCCGGCCCGCTGTCCTTGGGCGCAAGAAACAAGCACCCCAGGAACAGCGACCGCACGTCCTTCTTGGTTCTGTCTACGGCGCAATCCCCACGATCGGGGCCGTTGTGGTGCCGGCGGCCGATCCGTTGAACGGAGCGTTGCCGAAGGTGAAGATGCCGCCGTCTTGTGCACCTAACCAGTAGCCCCCACCGTTCGAGGTTGGTGTCAGGCCAATAACAGGTGCGTTGGACTGACCAGATGCTGAGCCGTTGAAAGCAGCATTCCCGAAGGTGAAGATGCCGCCGTCTTTGGCCACCAGCCAGTAGCCGCTGCCATCTGGGGTTGCTGCCATACCCACCACCGGGGCGTTGAGCGACTGTCCTCCTTCAGAACCGAAGAAGTTGGCATCCCCGAAGGTGAAGATGCCTCCGTCGCTGGCTACTAGCCAGTAGCCGTTGCCATCTGGGGTTGGTGCCATGCCCACGATGGGCTGGTTCAGGTGCTGGCCGCCTTCAGAGCCGTAGAAGGCGGCGTCGCCGAAGGTAAAGATCCCGCCGTCAGCTGCAACCAGCCAGTAGCCCTTGCCATCAGGCGTTGCTGCCATACCCACGATGGGCTGGTTCAAATGCTGGCCACCCTCAGAGCCGTAGTAGCCAGCGTCGCCGAAGGTGAAGATCCCGCCGTCAGCGCCGACCAGCCAGTAGCCCTTGTTATCAGGGGTTGCTGCCATGCCGACAATGGGAGCATTGAGAGGCTGTCCAGCCTCAGAGCCGTAATTCCCGGCGTTCCCGAACGTAGATACTGCTCCGTTGGAGGTCACCAGGCGATAGCCGGTGGTCGACGGGGCCAGCACCGTGAGAGTGGCTGGGTTGGTGGTGGCAGCTGGTCCTGCACCGTTACTGAATACGGCCTGGTACTGGTTGCCGTTGTCAGATGCTGTCGTGGCTGGTGTGGTGTAGGAGTCAGAGGTAGCACCACTGATGTTGGACCATGTTGATCCTCCGTTGCTGGACACCTGCCATTGGACAGTTGGTGTTGGATTACCGGTTGCTGCTGTCGTGAACGTTGCGGTTGCACCGGCGCTGGTGGTCTGGTTGGTGGGTTGGGTGGTGATCGTTGGAGCGAAGCCCACTTGGAAGTTGACCGGGGTAGAGGTTTGGGCTGGTGTTGGACCGCCGCTCCACACCGCCGTCAGCGTATGTGCGCCAGGCGCCAGGGACGTTGTGGTGAGGGTGGCGATGCCAGCTCCGGGGTTACCGACACTGGGAACACTCACCGTTCCAAGATCAGTCGTGCCGTCAAAGAAGTCCACCTGTCCAACAAATGGATCTCCCGCGTAGTCAGAAGGGGTCGGAGACACCGTTGCGGTTAGCGTGACCGGTGCACCCACAGCAGCCGAACCGGAAGGGCTCGTCGTAAGCGTCGTGCCCGACACGGTGACTTGTTGGAGGACAGCAGATGCCGTCGGATCGGTCGGGTTACAAGCGTATGACGTTTGACCGACAGATCCAGTTCCTGCCAAGAAGCTCAGGGATGAGACGGCAACCGGGATGACAGTACCAGGCGTACCGGAGATCGACACCGTGGAAGAGAGCCCGGTCCAGCCCAGCGATTCGATGCCGTTGGCGTTCGTCAGAGTCGGCGATGGAGGTGTGATCGTGCCACCACCCGGAGAGAGCCCGATGGTGGCGTTGGTCACAGGGTAATGAGTGTTAGGCCCATTAGTCGGGTCGATGTTCAGCGTCAGATCGAGAGCGCTGACCGGCACGGTCGAACCGCTCGTTGCCAGACTTGGCACGGTGGCCACGGCCACCACCGACGCATTGAGCGTTGGATCGGACGAGTCGGTGGTCTCACAGACGAACGATGTGCCCGGAGCCGGTGGCGCCACCGTGAATGTCTGCGAGTACGAACTCGGGGAGTAGACCGGATCACCGGAGTACTCGAACGTGATGGTGTGGGTCCCTGGAGTCAGACCGGCAGTAGAGAGATAGATCTCGTACGGGGCGACGCCCTTAAGATTTTGCGCGTTGCTTGTAGCGACCTGCACGCCGTCAACGAGATATGTAAGCGACCCTGTCGGAGCGGGCATGATGCCGTACGGATCCGATGCGGCCGTGACGACACGCCCGAAGCCGAATGGCTCGATCTGGTAGCCCTCTGGCACCGGTGTTGTCGGTACGTTGGTGGAGTTCCAAACGACCAGGGACCGTGCCCCATAGGTCATCGTGAACGTGCCAATGGCCTCGGGAGCGCCATTGGGTGTCGGCGCGATGGAATTGAACGGGCTGTCCGACGGTTTGCACGTGTCGCCCGGGTCCGTTGGGTCAGTGCAGCTCCCGTTGTAGAGCGTTGCACTGACTCACGCGCCGCCGGGACCGTACTGATTGGGGTCGTACGTCAGTGAAAGCTGAAGATTGAGGGTGATCGAGGCTCCAGGAGCAAGCGAGAACGAGCTGGGTGGTGTGCCACACGAGGTTGCGAAACCGCTGAAGTACACGAACAGCTGGCCGTTGAATACCGTTGGCATCTGGCACCAATCGCCCGCACTGTCTTGGTAGGCGACTGTCCCATCGCCAGTTTCAAATCCGTCCGGGGTCTGGATCTCAATCTTGAGGTAGTTAGAACTCCAACTCTGGCTCGTCGAAGGGTTGGTGATAGTGACCGACATCGGGCTCGGGGTCGGCGACGACAGCTCAACCGTGGTGGGCAGGCTCAGCGTGACCGACGGTAGTGGTTGGATGGCAAATGGCACCGCTGGCGAGGTGCTGCCGGAGTAGCTGATGTCGCCGGAGTAGACCGCCGTCAGCTGGTTGGTCTGGCTCGGCAAGGTCGTTGTCGTAAAGGTGGCACCTCCGTTGCTGATCGGTTCGGTAGCAATCACGTTGCCGTTGGCCATGAAGTTGATATTGCCCGTGGCAGCAGTGGCCATGCTCCCATCCGAGCTGATCGTATCGGTCAGGGTCACCGAAGTCGTTGTCAGCTGCGGGCTAGTAGGGCTGGCCGACAGCACGTTCGTCGTGGCCTTGCCCGGTGGTGGTGGGATAGGAAGACCGGTGCCCTGGAGGTTGAGCGTCGTGTTGTTATTGGTGCTGCCTGCTACCCCGTAGGGGTAGGTACCATCGTTGACCCCTATCGAGCCTGGGGCACCCTGTGCTAGGCCACAGGAGTTAGTACCCGAATCAGGGTTCCCGTCTATGCCGGTGAAGTCCGGGATGGTGTAGTTGGCAGCAACTAGCGTTACATCGCCGGTGTTCGGGTTTTGAGGTGCTGTGGACTGGAAGACCATGTTGATCGGAGTCGACAGGCACTGGGCGGTGATGGGCGTGGTGACATCAAGGGTGTACGAGAGGCTGTCATTGAGTGTGATGTCGCCATTGGAGTTGATCTGACCGGTGGCGGTACCGGGGTCTACCTCGTCCATGAGGTAGTTGGTACATCCCCCAGCTGCCTTGCTGCACACACCGTCCTGGACAGGCAAGCTCAGCGTTGCTCCGGTAATGGCACCGGTCAGCGGGTCGACCTGGCCAGTAAGCGTCGTGGTGGTCTGGGGTGGGAATGGTTCTGGTGCGGAGCTGGAGAGCACCGTCCAGGAGCCGGAGGTCATGTTGAGCGAGAACGGCTGTTCACCGCCGTTGCCCGCATACAGCGTGAGCTGACCCGAGGTGGCCGTGTCAGCAGGGCTGGCCGAGTCGGTGACGGTCACGGCAAACGTGGCGGTGGCATTGGCCGTCGGGGTGCCGGAGAGCACACCAGTCGTGGCGTCCAAGCTCAGCCAGCTGGGCAACGTTGACCCGGTAGCCACGCTCCAGGTGTCAGAACCGGTGCCGCCGGTGGCGGCCAACGTGGTGCTGTAGGGGGTGTTCAGCGGGGCCAAGGGCAGTGGCGAGGTCGTGGTGATCGACAGTGGGGTGCTGCACTGGCGGCGGTGACGCCAATTCCAGCCACTGTGCCGGCTACGACGCCGATGACCAGGAGCGTTGCGGCTATGGCCGCGAAAAACCGGCGGGCAAAGCCGCCGGTGAAGTGAGAATTACGTGACTCTGCGTGGGAAAAACTTAGGGAGTTACTTCCCCCCCCCCCCGCGAGAACTTTCCCAGATTGAGAATTCAGCCTGGGAATCGCGGGTTACTGCTGTGTTGCGGTGTCCCCGGAACATGTACATCCCCCTGCTTTCGTGTGTTGTAAATGTGTTTCTGTTGCTCAACCAGATGGTACGCGCTTGCGTTTTCCCAAACTGGTCGCGATGGCATCTAACTCCAGGTTCTTTGATTGTCAATGGTAATGCTGAATCTTGTGATCCCAAGGGTCCACCGCACGGCCGTTGGTCTCCAATAGGTTCGGGAGCACTGGGAGGATCGGCCTGACTTGACCTGGCGTGATGTGGCGTCCTTGGGCGCTGTCAGTCGAGATCTTCCAGCATCTGCACGAATACGGCACGTCCCGTCCCGAAGGGGGTGATGGACCGGCTTGCTAGGAACAAGTCGGACCGCCCGTCACTCCGGTTGGGGACGGCCGTGCCACCCCTCAACCGTTGAAAAGGAAAGGAAGGGATGGCCATGACCATCGTAGAAGCTACACGGGGTGTCACCGGTGGAGTCGATACCCACCTGGACACCCACGTTGCCGCCGCACTCGATCCCCTGGGTCGCGTGCTTGGCACCGAATCGTTCGAGACAACCCTGACCGGCTACAGACAGCTGCTTGGTTGGCTTCGAGGATTTGGGGAGGTGGGCACGGTCGGTGTGGAAGGAACTGGTTGCTATGGGACGGGGTTGTCTCGGTTTCTCCAACGGGAAGGCGTGTGTGTCATCGAGGTCGACCGGCCGAACCGGATGGCTCGGCGGAAACAGGGCAAGTCCGATCCCCTCGACGCCATCGAGGCAGCCCGAGCAGCACTATCGGGTCGAGCCCAGGGCCTGGCCAAGACAAAAGACGGTGCGGTCGAGGCCATTCGGGTGTTGGTGGTGGCCAAACGCTCGGCCCGTCAGGGGCGGGCCAAGGCGCTGACCCAGATGCGCCATCTCGGCTATACCGCCCCCGAACAGCTCCGATGCCAGATGAAGGGCTTGGGTATCCCGGCACTCATCGCCAAAGGAGCCACACTGCACCGAACACGATCGGCTGACCCGATCACGGCTGCCACCAAGGCATCACTGGTGTCGCTGGCCACAAGGATCCAGGCGTTGGATGTCGAGATCGCAGACCTCGATGCACTGATCGGGCCCCTGGTGGCTGCTGCTGCACCCAGGTTGCTCACGATGTTCGGTGTGGGTCCCGAGACCGCTGCCACGCTTCCGTGGCTGCTGGCGACAATCCGGGCCGCCTGCGTTCGGAAGCAGCCTGGGCACACCTCTGTGGTGTGGCGCCCTTGCAGGCGTCTTCGGGCAAAGTGACCCGGCACAGGCTGGATCGCGGTGGCAACCGGAAAGCCAACAGCGCCCTGCATCGCATCGTGTTGGTTCGGCTCTCCCATGACATCGACACCAAGGCGTACTTCGCCCGGCGGCTTGCAGAAGGGCGCAGCAAGCTCGAGATCATTCGTGTCCTGAAGCGCTACGTCGCTCGTGAGGTCTACAAGAACCTTCCTCAGGGCTAGTTCTCCTGGCATGGGTCTGGCTTCTGTCAATAGTGTCGCCCCTTGTGGGCTGACTTTCAGTTGATTTGCCGACCCACCGCTGGGATCTCACCTCTTTGAAACGCGTGGCCTCATAAGAGCACGCCCTCGTTCGCCGAGTGGCTCACTACTGTACTGCCCGCTGTTTTCACTCCCGAGCTCCCCTGAGGGGCTTGACAAGAGATAGGAGCATCGAAATTTGTGAACAGGGGTGGTGAGCTGGGTGTGTGTCTGAGGATCGGCGAGAGTTTGATGATGACGGTCTTCGATCTCGTGTGATCATGCATCCAGAATCTGCCCACCCTGGTACTCACACGTTGATTGTTCAACCTCTCCTACCGGCCCGAGCGGCAAGTCGTCGAGCGCCTTGAGAATCTCGGGCGCGGCCCACTTCCGGTTCCGCTCGTTGCCGGAGATCTCGTTGAGCACCCCGGCATTGGACAGGGTCTCGATGGCACGGTCGGCAGTCATAGTCGGCGCCTTCAGCTCCCGCTGCACGAGCGGCGAGTCGATAACCGGCTGGTTCACGAGGAGGTCAGCAAGCCTCCAGGCCCGTGCATCAGAACGAGCCTTGATGACGCCGTTCCAGCCTTCCCGGATACCCCGGAGGTCGGCGACCAGGTGGCGGCCATTGTTGATCGCGGCGAACGAAGCGTCGGCGATGTGGCCGATAATCACCGACGGGTCGCCACGCCGATAGTCGCCGAGCGAGGCGAAGTACCCCTCGGTGTCACTCAGGAGGCCGGCCGACACCGGCACGGTGACATTCCGGGTCAGCTCCTTGTTCCGGAGGATGGCATGGATCAGGGCACGCCCGACCCTGCCGTTGCCATCAGGGAAGGGGTGGACGGTCTCGAACTGGGCATGAGCCACGGCGGCCTGCACGAGGGGCTGGAGGTCGTCCCGGTTCATGAACCGGACGAGATCGGTCATAGCCGCCGGTACCAACTCGTGATGGGGCGGCACGAAGAGCGCGTTGTGCGGACTGTAGTTACTGCCGCCGATCCAGACCTGCTCCTTTCGCCAGTGCCCTGTCCACTCCGGATGGGTCGCCCCAATGAGGGCGTCGTGCATAGCAAGGATCGCTTCTTCGTCAATATGGTCGGCGAGTGCGACGGCCGTCTGCATGGCGGTGACATTGGCAACGATAAGCGAGGCGTTGTGCCGACTCGGATCCCCTAGTTCGGCGAGTGCGATGGCCTTGGCCGATGCAGTCAGGTTCTCGATCTTGGAGGATGCCGCCGATTCGGATCGGAGCAGGATCGAGGCGAAGGGAGCGACCTCCATGCCGACCTCAGCATCGAAGCGGGCGACTTCGACTGAGGCTTCGGCGGCCAGCGTCTGCGTCTCAGGGGGCAGCTCGATAGCAGGTAGATCGGCGATGGCCGGTACGACGGCAGCCCGATAGGGGGTCTGCGCAACGAGGCGCTTCCGGTGGGGCACCTGGTAGAGCTCGGTCCCAGGCACCCAGGGCCGCTCCTCGTAAGCGATGGCCGACCAGGATGCGACCGGGTGGTCGCCGGTTTCGGACGTCGGCGCTTTGGGGGGCGCTACTTCCCGGGACCGACTGCCCACCGGCGTACCCTGGGAGAGACGGGGTCGCCTATCCTTTACCACTGCTTCAGTCTACTAACACTTAGATCAATAAGTGTTAGTAAACAAGAGAGCGAGCACCACTTCAGGGACCAAGCGGCCGCCACGGGACAGAAGCGTCGCACTCGGTCCCATGACCTCTGGGGGCGCTCAATTGGCGTTAGAGTCGTGCGTTCGTCGGGGAGGTCCCGGCGGACTGCCCATCCCCACTGTGGGCACTATCGACATTGCCCCCCTCGGGGGTGGGCATCATCGACGAGGAGACAGAGGGCGATGGAAACCGACCCCCCGGCGGACAACGAGACGCGTGGCTGGTCGCCGCGTGCTCTCCGTCCGACGCACGCTCCCCACCTGCTTCGCCGGTACCGCCGCCGGTATCGTCTTGGTCGCGTCGCTCGTGATCGTCGGGTACAGCCCCGCTTCACAGGCCATGGCCGCCACTCATAAGGCCTCGTCCAGTACCAGCTCCACCCATCACACGAACCAGTCGAAGGGGTCCAAGAACAACAAGAAACCCAAGGGGGACCCCACCACAACGACGAGTAGCCCGAGCGGTACGACATCGTCGCTGGCCGCCGATATGTTGCAACCACCAGCGACCACCACCCCCGATACTCCGGCACTGGTGCTCCCACAGGCACCGCAAGGACAGGACCAGGAAGATCCGGTCATCCTGCACACACACGGTCGCTACTACCTGTACACGAGCCAGTCGGCGCTCTCGTCGATCAACCTACCGGTGACGTCGGGAACCGGCGTCGGTGCATGGGGCCCGGTCACCGACGCCCTTCCCACCCTCCCCGCCTGGGCCGCCCCCGGGCTGACCTGGGCGCCGGAGATCCACCAATTCGGTTCCACCTACGTCCTGTACTACACCGCCATCGTCGCCGGAACCCAGCCGGCCATCCAGTGCATCGGAGACGCCACTTCTTCGACGCCGACAGGCCCGTTCGTGGCCCAGCCGAATCCGTTCATCTGCCAGCTCCAGGACCAGGGCTCCATCGATCCCCGAGTGTTCACGGATGCCAACGGCACCAACTGGATGGTGTGGAAGTCCGACAACAACGCCAACGGGAGCACGAACCCCACAGCGATCTGGACACAGCCCCTGAGCGCCAACGGCCTACAGCTCCTCGGCTCCCCCACCCAGATCTTCGCACCGGACGAGCCGTGGCAAGGCACGATCGTCGAAGCACCGGACCTGGTCGAGTCGGGCGGCCAGTACTGGCTCTTCTACTCGGCGAACTGGTTCAACCAGCCTCAGTACGGGATCGGTGTCGCCAGCTGTGCCGGGCCGCAGGGACCGTGCCACGACCTGTCCGATCAACCCCTGGTGTCGAGCAACCTCCAGGGCATCGGTCCCGGCGAGGAGTCCGTGTTCATCGGCACCAGCGGCGTGTGGATGCTGTACGGCCCGTGGCGGAGCCTCTCCCCCGCTGCCACACCGCCTCGGCCCGTGGCCATCGTCCGCATCGGGTTCGGACCGCTCGGGCCGTACATCGGGACGACGTTGACCTCGGTACCGCCAGGCGGCCTCAAGCTCTAAAGAGCCCAGCGAACAGGCAGTTCGGGTGCGAGCCCAGGTCCTGGAGATCGGGCCTCGGGTCCTGAAGGCCTGCGCCTCAAGCTCTGAGCCGCTGCAGCTCGGCGGCCACGGCCTTCCCGTTGGCCTGTCCCCTGGTGGCCTTCATCACCTGGCCGGTCAGGAACCCCGCCAGCTGGTCCTCACCGTCCCGATAGCGGGCCCACTCCTCTGGGTTGGCTGCCACGACGTCGGCCACCGTGGCAGCCAGGGAGTCCTCCGACATGGCCTCGAAACCCTTGCGTTTGGCGATGGCAGCCGGATCGCCGCCGCCGGCCTCAATGAGGTCGGCCAGGACCGCCTTGGCCTGGGTGGCACTCAGCGATCCGCTCGCCTCCATGGTCAACAGCGCCACGTACGAAGCCGGATCGAGACGACGAGCCTGGTCGGCGTAGGTAGCCGCCTCGTTGGCGGTGCGGGCCAGCGCCAGGGGAGCACCGACACCAGCGTCCACGGCAGCGACGACCAGGTCGTCGAGGCCCAGATCGACGACGGTGACGATCTGGTCCCGGTGCGCATCGGTCAGGCCGGTGTCGGTGCTCTTGTTCTTGTTCTTGGTCCCGTCACCCTTTCCGCCCCCGTCCCTTCCTCCGGCACCGTCGCTGCCAGCCACCAGCAGGTCGCCCAACCGCTCACGCCGTTCGGCGGGCATGAGACCCAGCGCGCCCGCCACCGCAGAACGCCACGTGTCGTCGGGGGCCAACGGCACCAGGTCGGGCTCCCGGAAGTACCGGTAGTCGTACGCCTCTTCTTTCGAGCGCAGGGCCACGGTCCGTCCGGCGTCCTCGTCCCAGTGACGGGTCTGTTGGACGACCTGCTCCCCCGACTCGATCAGCGCGATCTGCCGCTCCGCCTCGTGCTCGATGGCCCGCCCCACCGATCGGAGGGAGTTCAGGTTCTTGATCTCACACCGGGTGCCGAACGGGTCGGACGACGACCGGCGCACCGACACGTTGGCGTCGACTCGCATCGACCCTTCCTCCATCTTCCCGTCGGAGGCGCCGGAGGCGACCAGCATGGAGCGCAGCTCACCGGCGTAGGCGCGGGCCTGGTCGGCAGTTCGCATGTCCGGAGCGCTGACGATCTCCACCAGCGGAACGCCCGAG
Source organism: uncultured Acidimicrobiaceae bacterium (assembly GCA_963812965.1). GTDB lineage: Bacteria > Actinomycetota > Acidimicrobiia > Acidimicrobiales > RAAP-2 > DASXMT01. Next base: position 317,278 of record CAWEXG010000006.1, read on the forward strand.
CGGTTGTAGTCGACAAGGGAGTAGTCCGCGCCGTGGATACGACCGGAGGCGCCGGCGTGCGTGGTCTTCCCGGTGTCCTCTTCCATGTGCGCCCGCTCGATCCCGACCCGGAAGCCACTCGGCAACTGCAGCCAGCCGTTGACGTTGATCGGCTCGTCGTACTGGGTGACCTGGTAGTCCTTCGGCATGTCCGGGTAGAAGTAGTTCTTCCGGTGGAACGTCGAGGGCCGGATCTCGCAGTGCAACACGGTGCCGATGGCCATGGCCAGCTCCACCGCCCGTTCGTTGAGCACCGGCAAGGATCCCGGCAGCCCCAAGCACACCGGGCAGACGTTGGTGTTCGGCTCGTCACCGAACGCGTTGCGGCAGCCGCAGAACAGCTTGGTCGCCGTCTTCAGCTCGCAGTGGACCTCGAGCCCGATGACCATCTCCCAGGGTGTGCTCACTGCTCTGCCCCTCTGGCGGACAGGCTCACTGCTCCGCCCCTCCCGGCGGAGGGCGTGCTCACGACACACCCGTCTGGACCGGGGCCGACACCGTCGACGGCGAGGCGGGGGCTGCCGACTCGAGGACGGCGGCTGCCCTGAGAAGGGTCGCCTCCTCCAGTGCCGGGGCCAGCAGCTGTGCGCCGACGGGGAGGCCGTCGTCCCCCGTGCCGAACGGCACGCTGATCGCAGGATGACCGGCGAGGTTGCTCGGAATGGTGCACACGTCGGAGAGGTACATGGCCAACGGGTCGTCCACCTTGGCCCCGAGCGGGAAGGCGGTGGTCGGCGCGGTGGGACCGAGCAACAGGTCGAACCGCTGGTACGCGGCGGCGAACCCTTCGATGATCTTGGTCCGGACCCGGAGCGCCTGCCCGTAGTAGGCGTCGACGTACCCGGCCGAGAGCGCGTAGGTGCCGAGCATGATCCGTCGCTTCACCTCGGCTCCGAACCCTGCCGACCGAGTGGCGGTCATCATCGCCGTCGTGTCCTGCGCATCCACCCGCAGTCCGAAGCGCACCCCGTCGTAGCGGGCCAGGTTGGACGACGCCTCGGCCGGAGCAATCAGGTAGTAAGCCGACAGCCCCAGGAGAACCTCGGGCACCGATACCTCTTCGACCTGCGCACCGGCAGCGGCGAACGCCTCGGCTGCCTGGCGAACCCGGGCCACCACGTCGGGGTCGGCGCCGTCGAGGAACTCGGTCAGCACACCGATCCTGAGACCGTCAACACCCTCGTCGATCACCGAAAGGGTACGAGGTGCAGGACGGTCGAGGCAGGTGGAGTCGGAGGGGTCGTGACCGCCGATCACGTCGAAGGCCAGGGCGGCGTCGGCGACCGTCGTGGTCAGAGGACCGATCTGGTCGAGCGAGCTGGCGAAGGCGATCAACCCGTAGCGGGACACCGTCCCGTAGGTGGGCTTCAGCCCGACCACCCCGCACAAGGCAGCCGGTTGGCGGATGGATCCTCCCGTGTCCGACCCCAGGGCCAACGGGACAAATCCGGCGGCAACGGCGGCGGCCGAGCCACCTGACGATCCCCCTGGCACCCGCGTGACGTCACAGGGATTCCGGGTCGGCCCGAACGCCGAGCTCTCGGTGGACGAGCCCATGGCGAACTCGTCCATGTTGGTCTTCCCCACGACGACCGCCCCTGCACTGCGGAGGCGTTCGACCACCGTAGCGTCGTAAGGAGGACGCCAGCCGTCGAGGATGCGGGACGAGCAGGTGGTCGGTACTCCCCTCGTGCACAGGTTGTCCTTCAGCGCGACGGGGACCCCCGCCAGCGGACCCGGGTCGTCGCCCGACGCCACCGCCCGGTCGACCGCGGCGGCACGCTCCCGCGCCTCGTCGGCGAGCACCAGCGTGAAGGCGTGGATCTCCTGGTCCCGCTCGACCAGTTCGGACAGGTACTCCTCGACGACATCGATGGCCCGACGCTCCCCGGAGCGCACGGCGGCAGCCAGGTCGGCGACGGGGCGGGGTGCGTCAGCAACACCGGCAACAGCAGCGCTCACGGTGCTTCCCCCAAGATACGGGGCACCCGGAAGCGATTGTCCTCCACCAATGGCGCCTCTCTGAGGATCTCGTCACGGTCGATGGACGGGCGAGGTTCGTCGGGGCGCAGCACGTTGGCAACCGGGATGGGGTGCGCAGTGGGCTCCACATCGGCCAGGTCGAGTGACGCAACATCGGCGGCGTGGTCGAGCACCTGGGCAAGTTGACCCGTGAACAGGTCGAGCTCGTCGTCGCTGAGGTGCAGCCGGGCCAGGCCGGCGACGTGGGCAACGTCCTGGCGGGTGAGACGTTGTTCGCTGTCAGCCATCAGCTCGCGCCACCGGAGCTGCCCGAACGCAGCACCTCGGCAGCGAAGGCCACCACCCGCTCCTCGATCACCGGAGCGTCCCAGTCCAAGGTGGCAACGTGGAAGCTGCGCTCGAGCCAGATCCGCTCGACCGGACCCCCGAGCGACGCCTCAAGGAAGTCGCCAGACTCTGTCGGCACCACGTGGTCCTCCCGGCTGTTCATCAGCAGGACCGGGCAGGTGATGTCGCTCAGACGGCTCCCGACCGCATCGACACCGTCGAACAGGGACAGTGCGCTCCGCAACGGCGCTCCCTCGTAGGCCGTCTCCACCGAACCTTCTTTGGCGATGTCGGAGCCGATACCGGGAGCGATCTCGGTACCGTCGTCGAGCAGTGCCTGGACCACATCCCGGAACTCCTCGACCGGCACCTTGGCGATCGGGTTGATCAAGGCCAGCCCGGCGATCTCCGGGTGCCGGAGCGCCAACCAACAGCTCAGGCTTCCCCCCATGGAGAGACCGGCGACCACGACGCTGTCGCACCGGGCGGCCAGGGCCTCATACGCCTCGTCGGCTGCGCCCGACCAGTCCTCCCACCGAGTGGGAACCATGTCATCGATCTGGGTGCCGTGACCGGGGAGCAGCGGCATCTCGACGGAGAAGCCGGTGGCAGCCAACGCTTCGGCCAAGGGGCGCATCGACTGGGGGTTCCCGGTGAAGCCGTGGAGCACCAGGACACCTCGGGGCTCCCCGGTGAACGACCACGGCTCGGCGCCAGGAATGATCGGAGCGGTCACGAACCGGCATGCTACCAATGATGATGTTTGGCACCCTGACGAGGGTCCATCGCCCTCGGGCTGGTCCTCGGTAGTTTCAGGAGCACCGGAGACGGCCGGCCGGATGCCGGGTCGATGCAAGGCCGATGCCGGCCGGATGCCGGGCCGATGCCGGGCGGGAGAACCGGCTGGCTGCGCTACGGTGATCCGGCAGCCGGGACCCCTGTTGGGCACGACATTCCTCGCTGAGCACGACCAAGGAGCAGTGCAGCATGGCGACATACCCCTTTCTGAGCGACACATGGCTCGACGAGGCACGAGCCATTCGCACTGCGTACGACGGGAAGAACGCCCCCATCGCGCACGCCGTGCGCATGAACCTGATCATCACGGACGTCCCCTTCGAGCCCGGGACCATCCACGCCCACCTGGACACCACTTCGGGGGAGCTCGAGCTCGACATCGACCACATCGATCCCGTCGACCTCACCGTCACCCTGGAGTACGACATCGCCAAGGCCATCCTCATCGAGGGTGACCCTCAGGCGGGGATGCAGGCCTTCATGACCGGCAAGATCAAGGTCGAGGGGGACATGGCCAAGCTCCTGGCCCTCCAAGGCGGCGTGCCCGATCCGGCCACCGCCGAGGTCGCCGCCCGGATCCAGGCGATCACGGAGTAACGAGTCAAGAGGCCCGCGGTAGGCCCGACGGCTCTTGTCAACGGTCTGGCCCGACGGGCCACGACCAGCACCAGGACAGACCCCGGCCAACACGGGACAGCCCCCGGCGGTCAGCCGTCCACGCGCTCCATCGCCGCCTGCAGCTCCGCCACCGTCCAGCGGTCGTTCTTGTTCAACATCTCGGTCATGGTCCACGGCCGGAACAAGCAGACCTGGCCCCCCTGGACGAAGTAGACCTTGCCCGTCAACGGGCAGCTCTCGGTGGACAGGTAGGCGGCCAGCGGTGACACGTTGGCCGGGTCCCACGTATCGAACACGGACTCACCCTTGGGCGCCTGCACGATGTCCGAGAGGCCGGGGGTCAGCTCCGTCATACGGGTGCGAGCGGCAGGGGCGATGGCGTTGACCCGGACCCCGTACCGGGACAGCTCGTCGGCGGCGATGGTGGTGAAGGCGGCGATGCCAGCCTTGGCCGCCCCGTAGTTGGTCTGTCCCGAATTGCCCAACAGCCCCGACGTGGACGAGGTGTTGAGCACCGCCGCCCTGACCTGCTTCCCGGACTTGGCCTGCTCCCGCCAGTAGGCGGCAGCGTGGCGGGTAGGAACGAAGTGGCCCTTCAGGTGTACGTGGACGATCGAGTCCCACTCGTCTTCGGACATGTTGACCAGAACGCGGTCCCGAAGGATCCCGGCGTTGTTGACAAGGATGTCCAACCCACCGAAGGCGTCGACGGCCGAGTCGATCAGCCGTTTCCCGCCCTCCCAGTCGGCAACGTCGTCCCCGTTGGCGATGGCCTCGCCACCCGCTGCGGTGATCTCGTCGACGACCTGCTGGGCCAGCGACCGATCGTCACCCGAGCCGTCGACGGCACCCCCGAGGTCGTTGACGACCACCTTGGCCCCCTCGGCGGCGAAGAGCAGCGCGTGTTCCCGACCGATCCCACGGCCGCTCCCGGTGATGATCGCCACCCGTCCGTCCAGTGCACCCATTCGTCGCGGTCCTTTGGTCTACTGCTCTGTTCTTCTACTGCCCTGTTCTTCTACTGCTCTGTACCGTTTTTTGCTCTTGTTTCGCTGCCTTGTTCTGCGTTCTTCCATGTCCTCTGGTACCCGATGCGTGCCATGCGCAACCGGTCCACGTTGGCAGGGCCCTGACAACAAGGTCAAGCCGGCACCACCGTCGTATCTGGCCCCACAACCCCAGCGAGACCGGTAGCACGCAGCGCCGTCGTCATACGGCGAACCCGGCGCCGGTCCCCCGCCACCAGCACGTACTCGGTGTTGCGGAGCCGCGACACCTTCCCCACCTTCCGGCCCTTGTGATCGTGGATCCCGATCCGAGCGCCGACGTAGCGGGCGGAGTCGAAACCGAGCACCTCGACGTGGCCCCGGGACCCGCACAACTCGTGCAGCTCGGCGAGGGACAACCAGGACTCGTCGTTGTACGAGAGGACGACCACCTCGGCGTCGACCGCTCGGACCACCTGGGCCAGCGCGTCGGGCATGGTGCGTCGGCTGTAGAACGGGCTCCGTCCACTGTCCGCCCGGATGTCCTCTCGCTTGCAAGCCACCCCGTAGTGGACAGGCGCATCCCACGCCACCACGGTCTCCCACACGTGGTAGTTGGCGTCGTAGCGGTGCTGGTTGTAGGGAGGATCCAGGTAGGCGAGCTCGGTGGCCGGCAGCAGCCCATCTCGGACCAGCGTGCAGGCGTCGCCGCGGATGGCCTCTCCGGGTCCTGGGAAGAGCTCGGGCACACGAAGCTCCAAGGACCGATACGACCGAGGAGACCACTGCTTCAGGTAGGCCATCTGCACGCCGGTGGTCGAGTCCACCCGATCGGCCGCCTCGAGCAGGCTGGTGATCAGCACCGGCCACAGGGCGGTCCCGGCGAACTCGGCTTCGATGGCCGAACGGACAGCGTCGATCCGAGCCCCGTTCTCCGGCTGGAAGAACCTCGACGCAGTACAGAACGTCTCGGTGACGTAGCCGGGATCGCCGGGAAGGGCGTTCAGCCATGCCACCGCGTCCGCCAGCACCGGAGGGTCCACGGCAGGGTCGGTGGCGTCGGTGGCCACGTAGGTGCGGGCCAGCACGTGAGCGGTCCGCGACGCGTCGACCGCGGTCACGACCGCACCTTCTCCCTTGAAGGCCTGCGCCACCCGTGTCGTGCCGGTGAAGAGGTCGAGTGCCCGCGTCGCTCCCGACGCCCGGTACAGGACCGCCAGTGCGGGCACCAACCGCCGCTTCGACCCCAGGTACTTGATCACCCCACGTCCCCCGCCGGGAAGTCGGTCACTTCGTGTACAGGTCGACGGAGGTGCCCGGGAGCACCTGGGTGCCGGCGTCGGGGTTCATGTCGAAGACCTTGCCGCCGGCCGGACCGTAGACGTTGCCCACCGACAGGCCTTGGGCCTGGAGGGCGGTGGTGGCCGCCGCCACCGTGTCCCCGTTCAGGCTGGGGACCGCTACCGGTTTGGGCCCGAGCGAGACGTCCACGGTCACCGTGGACCCGTACGGTTGAGGACCGGACGTAGCGGAGGGCGTGCTGTCGATGACCGACCCGGAGGCGATGGTGGCGTTGTACTCCTTGTTCTCGGCGACCACGAAGCCGACGGCCTGGAGGGCCTGGACCGCCGTGGCGTAAGCGGCCCCGGCCGCCACCGCTGCGGGGACGGCCACCGGCTGATGGCCCTTGGACGTGGAGATGGTCACCGTCGACCCGTAGGGGGCGACCCCGGCCGGCGTCGACCCCAGGATGGCCCCGACCGGAGCCGTGTCGCTGTACTGCTCCGCCGAGGTCGGGCACACACCTTTGAGATGGAGGGCCTGGAGCGCGTTCACGGCGTCGTTGCAGTCGGTGAACGTGGTCAGGTTGGGGAAGTCCACCGGCTGCGGCCCCTGCGAGACCACCACGCCGATCGTCGTCCCCTGCTTGGCCGTCACCGGTGGGGCGTGACGACCGGTCGCAGGAGCGGGTTGCTGGCTGACGATCCTGCCCGCCGCCAACGAGTTGTCGTAGCGGTGGGAGCGCTCGGTGACGGCGAAGTGGTCCTTGGCCACAGCGTGGCGGGCGCTGGCCACGGTCATCCCCACCAGGGATGGGACGGGATGGCTCGGGGTGAACAGCTTGTCATGCACCGCCAGCACAGCGCCCGCCGCCAGCACCGCGGCCAGGACGACTGCGGCAGCCACCACCCACGGCCACCGTCGCCGTCGGCGCCGGATCGGCACAGGCGCCGACGTGGGCTCCTGCCAGTCGAACACCGGCTTCTGGGCTGAGTCCCGATGGTCGGCGACAGCGCCGACGGTGCTCTGGCGGTCGGCGGCGCCGAGGCGATCGGCGGCGGTGCTCGGGGTGCCCAGCTCGGTTCGATCGTCGTCACCGGGGACGCCACGATCGGGAGAGATGGGAACGGGAAAGCGAGGAGCCGAAGGGTCGGACACCAGGCGATCGGCACCCGAAGACGAGTGGGCGGACGACCCGGCCGAACCGGGGCCGGTCGCAAGAATGGGCAGCGGTTCCGGTGGAGGTAGGACCGACCCCAGCTGACGGAGCTCGACGGCCAGCTGAGCGGCGGTGTACCGGTCTGCCGGGTTCGGGGCCGCCGCCCACACCAGCACGTCGTGCAGCAGCCCCAGGCGCTCGTGGGTGGGCAGGGTGGCGCCGACCCGGCCCATGAGGGTGGCGATGGTGGTGTCGGCGGCGAAGGGCACCACGCCGGCAACCGCCTCGTACAGCACGAGCGCCAGGGCGAAGACGTCGGCCCGACCGTCGAGCGACTTGCCCTCCACCTGTTCGGGCGCCGCGTATCTCGCCGTGCCCAACACCGCACCGGTCGGCTCGGTCCAGGCCGCCTCGGCCAGGGCCCGGGCCAGGCCGAAGTCGGCGATCCGCAGGCGGCGCTCGCCGTCGAGCAGCAGGTTCGCCGGCTTGATGTCCCGGTGGACGAGGCCCCGGCGGTGGGCGTAGTCGAGGCCGGCCGCCGCCTCCACCCCGACCCGCACCGCCTGCTCGGGGGTGAGCAACGTGCCGGTGTCGAAGACCTGGCGCAGGCTGCCGCCGGAGAGGTACTCGAGCACCAGGTAGGGCTCGTCTCGTTGTTCCCCCCAGTCGAACACCTGGAGGATGTTGGGATGGTTCAGGGCCGCTGCCGCCCGGGCCTCGGCCCGGAAGCGCTTCAAGAACGCAGTATCGCCGGCCAGTGCGGGATGGAGCACCTTGATCGCCACCCGACGGTGCAGGGAGATGTCGTCGGCCAGATAGACGTGTGCGGACGCGCCGGTGCCGAGCGGGGTGACGAGTCGGTAGCGGTCGCCGAGGACCCGCCCGATGGAGTCGGTGATGCTCGGCATCAGTCTTCCTCGTTCCTACAGTACTGATCTCCCCTGCCCATCCGGTGGAGGGTGGGAGCAGATCGACATCGGTTTCAGCGGTTCACATGCACACCGGTGTCGTTTCAATTTGTCGTTTCAGCTGGAGCCTCGGTTGGAATCTCAGTGGGGCCTCAGCGAGAGCCCCAGCTGGAGCCTCAGCTGGAGCCTCAGTTCGAGTCGGGGATCTCACCGGACTCGAGCAGAGCGACGAAACCAGAGCCGTCGACCATCGGGATCCCCAGCGTCTCGGCCTTGGTCACCTTGGAAGCGCCCGGCTCCTCCCCCACCACCACCGCGAACGTCTTGGCCGACACGGTGCTGGGCGACTTGCCGCCCCGGGCCAGGATGGCCCCTTCGGCCTCCTCCCGATTGAAGCCGGAAAGTGCACCGGTCACCACCACCGACTTGCCCGCCAGGGTCTGGGGCACCTCCGGCTCCCCTGCCGTCGAGGCGCCCGCTCCCCGGACGCCCCCGGGTTCGTCGAAGTTCACGCCGGCGTCACGCAGCCGCTCGATCACCGCCCGGTTCACGTCGGACCGGAACCATCGGGCGATGCTGGCGGCCACCACCGACCCCACCGTCTCCACCTCCGCAAGCGCTGCTTCGTCGGCGGCCATGACCCCGTCGAGGTCCCCGAAGGTCCGTGCCAACGCCGGTGAGCCCACCTGGCCGAGGTACCGGATCCCCAGGGCGTACAGCAAGCGGTGCAGCGGGCGCGACCGGGAGTTGGCGATGGCGTCCACCAGGTTGGCCGCCGAGAGCCCGCCGAAGCCCTCCAGCCCGGACAGCATGTCGGGCGTGAACGAGTAGAGGTCGGCCACGTCGCGCAGGAGCCCGACCTTCACCAACAGCTCCACCCGCTGCTCGCCCAACCCCTCGATGTCCATGCCCGGCCGGGAGCCGAAGTGGGTGATGCGCTGCACCCGTTGGGCGGGACAGTCCAGGTTGGTGCAGAACGTGTCGCTCTCCTGGGGCAAGCGCACCAAGGGACCGCCGCAGCTGGGACAGACGGTAGGGAACTTCCACGGCGGGCGGCGGCGCTTGCGGCCGGAGCCGGCTGCCTTCCCTGTCGCCGGCCCGAGCACGGGACCGACCACTTCGGGGATCACGTCGCCGGCCTTCCGCACGATGATCGTGTCGCCCGGTCGGACGTCCTTGAGCTTGACCTGGTCCTCGTTGTGCAGGGTGGCCAGGGACACGGTGGAACCGCTGACGAACAGCGGATCGAGGACTGCGAACGGGGTCGCCTTCCCGGTGCGGCCGATCGACACCTCGATGTCCATCAGCATGGTGGTCCGCTCCTCGGGGGGAAACTTATAGGCGATGGCCCACCGTGGGGCCCGGGCCGTGAACCCGAGCGATCGCTGTAGCGCCAGGTCGTCCACCTTGATCACCACACCGTCGATCTCGTACTCCAGATCGTGGCGGTGCTCCTCCCAGTACCGGCAGACCTCGAGCGCTTCCTCGAGGCCGTGGACCAACCGGCGTTCGGAGTTGACGGGGAAGCCGGCCCGCTCCAACCACTCGAGCGTGCCCGAGTGGCCTTGGGTCAGCTCGGCCGGGAGCTCCGTGCCCGGTGCCGGCTCCAGGTCACCTACCTGGTAGGACCAGAACGCCAGCTCCCGTGACGCTGCCACTGCCGGGTCCTTCTGCCGGAGGGAGCCGGCAGCCGAGTTCCTGGGGTTGACGAACGGCTTCAGGCCGGCAGCCTCTTGCCGTCGGTTCAGCTCCTCGAACGCCGGGATCGGCATGTACACCTCGCCCCGGACCTCGACGATGGCAGGAGGCACACCCACGCCGTCCCCCAGCACCTCCGGGATGACGTCGATGGTGGCCACATTGCCCGTCACGTCCTCGCCGGTCCGGCCGTCTCCCCGGGTGGCAGCCCGCACGAAGCGACCGTCCTGGTAGGTGAGCGACATGGCCAGCCCATCGATCTTCAGCTCGCAGACCAGGGCGGTGTCCGCCGAGATCCGGCCCCCCACCCGATCCGCCCACGCCTGCAGCTCGTCCCGGGTCACGGCGTTCTCCAGGCTCATCATGGGAACGCGGTGGCGCACCGGGGCGAACTGGGCCGACGGGGCCGCCCCCACCGCGTGGGTGGGCGACTCCGGGGAGACCAGGTCGGGATGGTCGGCCTCGATGGACCGCAGCTCACGGACCAGGATGTCGTACTCGGCGTCGGGGATCTCCGGATCGTCCTGCCGGTGATAGCGGTCGTTGTGGTACTCGATGAGAGCCCGCAGCTCCTCGGCCCGTCGCACCGGATCGAGCGTTGCCGGGTCTTCGAGCACTCCGAGATCTCCTGGCTCTCCGGGCTCTCCGGACCCTTCCAGACCTACCGGCTCCTCCGGATCTTCGGTGCTCATCGGACAACTCCCGAACCGATCACCGACTCGGGATCGGCCGGGTCGTAGAGGGCAACGGTCTGACCGGGAGCGACCCGGCGCTGCGGCACGTCGAAGCGGACGACGAGGCCGTCGCTGAGCGGTGGCCATTGCGCGAGGCCGTCGGCATTCCGGGACGACACCGTGCAGCCCACCGGCTTCCCGTGGGCGCTGCACTGGGCGATGGCCGTCCCACCGTCCGGCCACGGGTCGTCCACCCAGCTCACCGTGTGGAGCTCCACGGAGGGAGCGTTGGCCGCCTCCGGTGGACCGATCAGTACCCGCCGGCCAGGGAGGTCCACCGCCGTCACGTACCGTCGACGGCCGTCCTCGCTATGGCCCATCCCCCGACGCTGTCCCACGGTGACCAGCTCCATGGCGTCGACGGTACCCAAGTCGGCGCCGGAGGCGTGGTCGACGACCCGACCGGCATGGAACGGGAGACGTGCACCGAGAAAGCCTTCACGTCCCTCGTTCGAACGGATGAAGCAGACATCCTGGCTGTCAGGCTTCGACGCGGTGCGCAGGCCTAGGCGGGTGGCCGTAGCCCGGACGTCGCTCTTCTGGAGCTCGCCGACCGGGAACGAACACGAGGCCAGCTGGTCCTGCCCGAGCATCGACAGGACGTAGGACTGGTCCTTCAGCGGGTCCGCCCCGCGGCGCAGCTCGAACCTGCCATCGGGGGTGACCGTTCTCCGGGCGTGGTGGCCGGTGGCCACGGCATCGAACCCCAGGGCAAGGGCTCGGTGGAGCAGCCGGTCGAACTTGAGGTGGCGGTTGCACTCGATGCAGGGATTGGGGGTCCGTCCCTCGGCGTGGCCCTGGACATACGGCGTGACCACCCGGTCGTCGAAGTCGTCCGAGAAGTTGAAGACGTGGTGGACCAGGCCGAGCTGCTCGGCCACCCTACGGGCATCTTCGACGTCGGCCACCGAGCAGCAGCCCGAGTCCGAGCTCCCGCCCCACAGCTTCAGCGTGGCCCCGACCACATTGTCCGCGCCCAGCTCCTCCACCAACAAGGCAGCGGCGACCGACGAGTCGACCCCCCCTGACATGGCAACCAGCACTCGCATGCGTTCTCGCATGCGTTCAGTTTCGCAGTTGCGAGACCGCTGCCGGAACGACGTGCAGCGCCAGGTCGATCTCGTCTCGGGTGGTGGCATGGCCGAGCGAGAAACGCACCCCGGTGGCGGCGTCCTCACGACTGAGCCCCATGGCCATCAGCACGTGGCTCGGCTCCACCGCGCCGCTCGAACAGGCAGCGCCGGCCGAGGCGGCCACCCCCCCTTGGTCCAAGAGGACCAGCAACGCCTCGCTCTCCACGCCGGCGATCCGGACGTGGACGATCCCGGGCACCCGATCGGAGCGGCGCCCGGTCTCGACGACCCCTTCGATCTGGCGAGCCAGGCCGTCGGCCAGGCGGTCTCGGAGCCCGGTCACGGGGTTCGCCAGGCTTGTCGGGTCTGTCGGGTCTGTCGGGTCTGTCGGGTCTGTCGGACTTGTCGGGTCCCGGCGCTCGTGGTCGGTGAGCCGGAGCGCCTCGGCCATGGCCACGATCCCGGCAACGTCCTGGGTTCCGCTGCGACGCTCCCGTTCCTGGCCACCACCGTGGAACAGGGGGGCGAGCGAGATGCCATGGCGGACCACCAACGCACCCACCCCCTTCGGGCCACCGAATTTATGGGCGCTGACCGCCACCAGGTCGGCCGGGCTGCAGTGGGTGGCGACATCGAGCCACGGAACAGCCTGGACGGCATCGGTGTGGAGGACGGCGCCGGGCGAGGCGCTCCGAACGATCTCCGCCACTGCGGCCAGCGGTTGGACAGTCCCGATCTCGTTGTTCACCGCCATCACCGCCACCAGGGCCACGTCGGGGGTGCACGCGTCGGCCAGACGGTCCAGATCGACGATCCCCCCGGCGTCGCTTGGCACCTGGCGAAGCTCCACCCCGAACTGGTCCGCCGCGGCCCGACAGGCATGCAGCACGGCGTGGTGCTCCATGGCCGTGCACACCACCGGACCGACAGGACGGTCGCTGTCGCCCAGAGCCCCGAAGACGGCCAGGTTGTCCGCCTCGGTCCCGCCCCCGGTGAACACCACCTCGCCGGGATCGGCGCCGAGGCATGTGGCGATCACCTCCCGGGCGTCTTCGAGCACCGTGCGTGCGTCACGTGCCGCGGCGTGGCTCCCCGACGGGTTTCCGAACCGGTCGGTGAGGAACGGCAGCATGGCATCGATCGCCTGCTGTCGCATCGGCGTGGTCGCCGCATGATCCAAGATAGGCGCGCACCGTGTTTCCTTCCCGGCGGGGCCCCAACCCCGCCTTCCTCCGGTGCGTGGGGTCCCCATCCCCACGCCCGGCTGTCAGGCGACCCACACCGACTTGATGTTGCAGAACTCTCGGATGCCGTGCACCGACAGCTCCCGACCATGGCCCGAGCTCTTGATCCCACCGAACGGAAGCTCCGGCATCGAGACGGTCATCCCGTTCACGAACACCTGGCCGGCCTGAAGGTCGTCGACGAACCGCTGCTGCTCGGCGGGGTCAGCGGTCCACACGCTCGAGCCGAGACCGAGCTCGGTGTCGTTGGCCACGGCCAGCGCCTCGTCAGCGCTCGACACCCGGTAGAGCAGTGCCACCGGCCCGAACACCTCTTCGGTGGCAACCCGCATCTCCGGAGTGATGTCGGTGATCACGGTCGGTCGGTAGAAGTAGCCCGGATGCTCGGTCCCCCCGGGTCCCACTGCCCGCGCGCCACCACACAGGAGCGATGCTCCCTTGGCCACAGCGTCCTCCACCTGGGCCTCGATGGTGTTCCGCGCCGTCTCGGTCACCAGTGGCCCCACCTCGGTGGCCGGGTCGAAAGGATCCCCCACGCACAGGGCGTCCATGGCCGTCACGAACCGGCTGGTGAACTCGTCGGCCACCGCCTCGTGGACGATGAACCTCTTGGCGGCGATGCACGACTGGCCGTTGTTCTGCACCCGGGCCTGTACCCCCACCGGCACGGCCCGATCGAGGTTGGCAGAGGGAAGGACGATGAACGGGTCGCTCCCTCCCAGCTCCAGCACGATCTTCTTCACCACCGCCCCTGCCTGGGCCGCCACCGCTCGGCCGGCGCCGACACTCCCGGTCAGCGTGACCGCCTTCACCCGGGGGTCGTCGATGATGGCGGGGACCTGATCGATATCGATCAACAGGGACTGGAACACGCCGGCCGGGGCACCGGCCCGCCGGAAGAGGTCCTCGAGGAGGAGCGAGGTGCGGGGCACGTTGGGGGCGTGCTTCAACAGTCCGACGTTCCCGGCCAGGATGCCGGGCGCAGCGAACCTGACTACCTGCCACAACGGGAAGTTCCACGGCATGATGGCCAGGACCGGTCCCAGTGGTTGGTACCTGATCATCCCCGACGCGTTGTCGAGGGGCACCTCCTCGTCGGCGATGAAGGCCGGACCGTGCTCGGCGTACCACCGAAAGGTGGCGGCGCACTTGCTCACCTCGCCCTTGGCCTGGGCGAACGGCTTCCCCATCTCGGTGGTGAGCACGTGGGCGATGTCGGGGAGCTCACCCTCGAGGAGGTCGGCCACCGTGATCAGCAAGCGGCAGCGGTCGGCCACAGGCGTGGCCGCCCAGATGGTTGCAGCAGTGGCGGCAGCAGCCAGACGGTTCTGAATATCGGCAGCGTCGAGCGGCTCGAAACGCTCCAGCAGTCTCGCCGGTGGTCGGGTTGACGGTGGCCAACGGCGGTCCGGACGGCACGGATCGATTGTCCCTCATTGGCCGGCATCGTGCAGGCCGAGCGCCTGGGCGACGGCTCGGCGCTGCAGCTTGCCCGTAGCGGTCCGGGGTAGTGATCCGGCCACCACGTACTGCTTGGGACGCTTATAAGGAGCGAGGTGGGCCTCGGCGTACGCTTGCACCGCCGCCACATCGAAGGTGTCGCGTCTGCTCCGTCCGGCACCACCGCTGCGCACACCCGCTCGCCCCACGTCTCGTCGGCGACGCCGAACACGGCCACCTCGGACACACCGTGGACCTCAGCCAGCGTCGCCTCGACCTCGGCCGGGTAGACGTTCACCCCTCCACTGATGATCAGGTCGTCCCGGCGCCCGTCGAGGAAGAGGTAGCCGTCCGCATCGAGCCGGCCGAGGTCGCCCACGGTGAAAGCACCGTCTCTCCATGCCGCCGCCGTCTTCTCCTCGTCGCCCCAGTAGACGAACCGGCCAAAGCCGGGTGGGCGACACCACACCGTGCCGTCTTCGTCGACCGTGAGCTCCCTGCCGGCACGGGCCCGGCCGACCGTTCCCGGTCGCTGCTGCCACTCCTGTGGTGAGCACACCGTGAACTGGCCTTCGGTGGAGCCGTAGAACTCCCACAGCACGTCAGGTCCCACTCGCTCCATGGCGGCCCGCTTGACCACCGGCGGACACGATGAACCGGCGTGGGCCAACAGGCGCAGCGCATCGAAGCGTTCCGGGAGCGCCGGTCCGAGGGACAGCAGTCGCTTCAGCGCCGTGGGAGCCATGAACGTGGTGGTGGGCACCGGACCCGCGCCTCCGGACAAAGCGTCGCAAGCAGCCTTCGCGTCGAAGCGGCTGAGGATGATGCACGTACCCCCACGCAGCAGCGTGCCGGCGGCGAAGCGAACGGACACCGAGTGGTACATGGGTGAGCACACCAGATGGACGTCGTCTCGATCGAAACCCCACAGGTCGGCTTCGTCGTCGAACGCTGCGAAAGCAGTGGTGTCGTCCCACACGCCCGACCACACGCCCTTGGCCCGTCCCGTGGTCCCCGACGTGTAGTGCATCGGTCGGGCCAGCGGGTAGGGCGCCAGGTCGACCGGCGAACCCCGGTCGAGTGCGGCGAGCGATGCGGCGTCGGTGACCGTGAGGGACGGGCGGGCGTCGGCCAGCAGCACGTCACGCTCGGCTTCGACCAACGTGGCGTTGAGCAGGACAGGCACCACTCCGGTGCGCAACGCACCCAGCACTGCACACAACAACCCCGACGACGAAGGAAGGCAGAAGGCGACACGATCCCCGGCCGTCACGCCGGCAGCAGCCAGTGCACCGGCGGCACGTCGTTGGCCGGATTCGGCCTCGTCTGCCGTGAGGATCTCGATGGTCGGCCCCTGAACTGCTACTTCTTCTTGTCCGACGTCACCTCATCCGACGCGGCAGCGTCCAACTTGACCTTGCGTCGTGGCTTCAGAGCGAACCACCAGATACTGGCCATCGTGGCAAGCACGCCGACTGCGGCCGCCGGCTTCACGATCTTGCGGGAGCGGTCTGACATAGATGCGACGTTACCCGCGCAACACCTCGGAGCGCCCCTTGAGAGGCTCGGTGGATGGAGTTGACGTTCCTCCGGGTGGACGGTTCGGGCTCGCCAATGTGCCGAGCGAGCGCTTAATGGCCCTCGTCCTTGATCACCCAGGCTCGGGCCACGAACGGCGACCCGTCGTCGCTCTCGACCACGAGCTCGGTACCTTCGCCTTCGCCGGCACCGTCCGGTGGGTCGGTCACGACCGAACGAGCCAACACCTCCCGACCGACGAGCTCCAACAGCGGGCCGAGGTGATCGAGACCGACCAGATGGAGCTGGATCCAGTCCGATACTTCGAGCCCGCTGGCCTTGCGCAGGTCCTGGACGAGGCGGACCACCTCTCGAGCCAGTCCTCGGCGACGCAGGTCCTCGTCGAGGGTGAGGTCGAGGGCGACCACCTCGGCACCGTCCCGGGACACGGCGAAGCCGGACTGGGCCTTCACCCGTAGCTCCACCTCACCGGGGTCCAGCTCCACCGAGCCGTCGGCCAGCGCCACCGTGACCGGTCGGCCCTCGGCCAGCGCGTCGGCTGCGGCGGCCCCGTCCACATCGCTCAGTGCCGCCCGGAGCTGCTGCACCCGCTGCCCGAGACGCGGGCCCAACAGCTTGAAGTTCGGGACCAGCTCGTAGGTGAGGACGTCGCCCAGCTCGGCGGTGGCCTCCACCCGGTCCACGTTCAGCTCGTCCTCCACGATGCCCTGCGGGAGGTCGGGACTGCCCGGAGGCAGGTACACCAGGGCCCGGGCCAGAGGCTGGCGCACCTTCGTCCCCGCCTCGGCCCGCGCCGCACGTCCGAGCGACGACAGCCGTCGAGCCAGAGCCATCTCGTCCTCGAGGGTGACGTCCACCTCCTCGGCGTTCGGCTCCGGCCAGTCGGCCAAGTGCACGGAGTCGTCCGCGTCTGCACCGGTCAGGTCGCGCCACATGCGGTCGGCGACGAACGGGCACATCGGGGCCAGGAGCTGCGTCAAGGTGACCAGGACCTCATGCAGTGTGGCCTGGGCAGCGAGCGAGTCGGCAGGGTCGGCGTCCGGGTCGGTCCGCCAGAACCGCCTCCGGCTCCGTCGCACGTACCAATTAGAGAGGTCGTCGACCAGGCTGGCGATGGCCGACGCCGCCGGGTACGGCTCGTAGGCGTCGAGCGCTTCGGTCACCGCCACCACGGTGCCGGCCAGCCGGGAACGCATCCACCGATCGAGCACGGACCGGTGGTCGGGTGCCGGGATGGCCGGGTCAGCCGGGTCGAAGTCGTTCAGCGAGGCGTAGGTGGTGAAGAACGACCAGGTGTTCCACAAGGTCAACAAGGTGTCCCGCATGGCGGTGTCGATGACCTCGAAGCTGACCCGGGTCGGCGTCCACGGAGAGCCCTGGGAGAACATCCACCACCGCAGCGGATCGGCTCCCCGGGTGTCGATGATCTCCCACGGGTCGATGACGTTGCCGATGCTCTTGGACATCTTCCGGCCGTCGGCGTCCACGATGTGTCCGAGACACAGGACGTTGCGGTAAGGAGCCTGGCCTCGGACCAGGGTGTTGACGGCCAGGAGCGAGTAGAACCAGCCGCGGGTCTGGTCGATGGCCTCGGCGATGAAGTCCGCCGGGTAGACGAAACGCTTGTCCGATCCTTCGGCCACCGGATAGCCCCACTGGGCAGCGGGCATCGAACCCGAGTCGAACCAGGCGTCGATGACCGGCTCCACCCGGCGCATCTCAGACGGTGACGCCGTGCTGTCCTCGGCGTCGTGCGTCGTGCCGCTCTCGGCGCAGATCGGGCAGGGGAAGACGACCTCGTCGATGGTGGGTCGATGGGGGTCGAGGTCGTTCAGGTCACGACCGGCCAACGTCGACAGCTCGGCACGCGAGCCGACGCAGTGCACGTGGCCCTGGCCGCACCGCCACACCGGCAGCGGGGTGCCCCAGAAGCGGTCACGGGACAGGGCCCAGTCGACGTTGTTGGCCAGCCACTCCCCCATCCGGCCGTCCCGGATGTACTCGGGGTGCCAGCCGATCGTCTGGTTCTCGGCCATCAGCTCGGCCTTGCGCTGCGAGGTCTTGATGTACCAGCTCGGCTTGCCCCAGTAGATGAGCGGCGTTCCGCATCGCCAGCAGTGGGGGTACGAGTGCTCGATGGGTTGGCGACGGAACAGCAGCCCGGCCGCATGCAGCCGATCGTTGATCGAGCCGTTGGTGTCACGAACCTGCTGACCCTCGAGCCACGGGACCAGAGCGGTGAAACGCCCGTCCGGGCCCACCGGGTTGAGGGTGGGCAGCCCGTTCTCCCGCCCGACCTGACGGTCGACCTCGCCGAAGGCAGGGGCCAGATGGACGATGCCGGTCCCCTCGTCGGCCTCGACGAACGCTCCGGGGACCACCCGCCAGCCCTCTCGTGGGCCGTCACCACTTCCAGGTGCCGGCTCCAGATCGTCGAACGGGCGCCGGTAGTACAGGCCGACCAGCTCGGAGCCGGCCACCTGGTGATCGATCGTCGTCCCCTCCCCGAACACCGCGTCCACGAGCTCAGCCGCCACGATGGCATCCCCGA
Source organism: uncultured Acidimicrobiaceae bacterium (assembly GCA_963812965.1). Lineage (GTDB taxonomy): Bacteria > Actinomycetota > Acidimicrobiia > Acidimicrobiales > RAAP-2 > DASXMT01. The sequence continues at coordinate 335,656 of CAWEXG010000006.1, forward strand.
CGACGGCGTAGGAGAGCTCAGGGTTGACCGCCGCCCCGGTGTTGGAGAGGAGCGTCCAGGGCGTGGTGGTCCACACCACCAACGAGACCCCGACCAGCGAGTCACGGCCGAGCACGGACCGCAGGCGAGCGGCGACATCACCGTCGTCGAGGAGCGGGAACAGCACGTACGCCGACTCGTCGACGACGTCCCGGTACACGTCGGGTTGACCCAGCTCGTGACTGCTCAGCGCCGTCCCGCACCGGGGGCAGTACGGCACCACCTTGATGTCCTCGTACAGGAGGCCCTGGTTCCAGATCTCCTTCAGCTGCGACCACACCGAATCGACGTACTCCGGGTTGAAGGTCCAGTACGCGTCGTCGAGGTCGATCCAGTAGCCGATCCGCTCGGTGAGGCGCTTCCACTCGTCGACGTAGTTGCGGACCGACTCCCGGCACAGACGGGTGAACTCGGCGATGCCGACCTCTTCTTCGATCTGCCGCTTGGCCACGATCCCCAGCTGCTTCTCGACCTCCACCTCGACCGGCAGCCCGTGGGTGTCCCATCCGGCTCTCCGGGGCACGGCGTAGCCACGCATGGTCCGGTACCGGCAGAACAGGTCCTTGAACACCCGGGCCCAGACGTGGTGCAGGCCCGGGCGCCCGTTGGCCGTGGGCGGACCTTCGTAGAACACCCACGGCTCCGCCCCGGCACGGAGCTCCACGGATCGTTCGAAGATCCGGTGCTCCCTCCATCGACCCAGCTCCTCGGCTTCCAGGGCGGCAAAATCGGCTTCGGTAGGGACCGGGCGGAACAACGGGAGCTCCCTCGTGAGTCGCTGGTGGACACTGTGGTTCTGGGTTCTGGCAGCGGAACGGTCCCGGTTCAACCGGCGTCGCTACGAAACCGCTGGTGGGCAGGTAAAGCGCTGGCTAACAGTTAAACCGATAAACGATGGTCCCGTGACCCATCTCAGGCCTGCCACGGCCCTGCCACGGCCTTGTCGACCGGTTGGTCGATATACATCGGCAGCGAAAGGTAGAAAGGAGCCGTGCACCTCGACCCCTACATCGTGCTGGGAAGCGCCGTCGTCGGGTTTCTGGTGGGAGTAACCGGTGCCGGCGGGGGCGCCCTCATGACCCCGATGCTCATCCTGCTCTTCGGGGTGAAGCCCTCGACTGCCATCTCCAGCGATCTGGTGGCTGCTGTGGTGATGCGCCCTATCGGGGCTGTCGTCCACATGAGCAGGGGAACAGTCAACCTACGGCTGGTCGGCTGGATGGTCCTCGGCTCGGTGCCGATGGCCTTCCTCGGCGCCTACCTCCTCCACCTCATGGGCCAGGCTCAGGCGGCGGAGGACAACATCCAGATCGCGTTGGGCGCGGCGCTGCTGGTAGGAGCGGCGGCCATGGTCCTGCGCTCCGTCCTCGACCGTCGGGCCGGTCACGTCCGACAGACCGTGGTCCACGAGCTGACCGTCCGTCCGTTGCCCACGGTGCTGATCGGCATGTGCGGCGGCATCATCGTGGGCATGACCTCGGTGGGGTCGGGCTCCCTCATGATCGTGTTCCTCCTCTTCCTCTACCCGATGTTGAGCGCCAACCAGCTGGTGGGAACCGACCTGACCCAAGCCGTCCCCCTGACCCTGGCCGCCGCACTCGGTGCGCTGGTCTTCGGCCATGTGGAGCTGGGGGTCACCGCCTCGCTGGTCATCGGGAGCGTGCCTGCCGTCCTGATCGGCTCGCTCCTGTCGTCGAGAGCCCCGGACCGGGTCATCCGCCCGATCATCACGTTCGTGATCTTCGCCTCGGGTCTCAAGTACGTCGGGGTGGGCACGGTGGCGCTGGGGTGGGTCCTGTGTGCCGTGCTCCTGGTCGGGTCACTGGTGTGGCTGGTCTCCGCCCGTCCCTGGGACACGGACACCATCCCATCGGCAACCACCGATGCCGCTTTAGCCACGGCCGATCCAGTGACTGATCCCATGACTGATCCCGTGGCGATCGACGACTCCTGACGTCGGGAGCCATCGGGGGGGGTTCAGGGAATTCGGGAAGATCGCGCCACTGGTGGACAAGGCCTGTCAGAATCCACATCGTGTACATCTCCGCCAAAGTGGATTACGCCGTCCGTGCCATGTGCACGCTGGCGGCCGCCGACAACCGTCCGGTGACCGCCGAGGCGCTGGCGGAATCCCAGGGGCTCCCGGCCAAGTTCCTGGAGAGCATCTTGAACGACCTGCGACGGGCGGGCCTGCTCCGCAGCCAACGGGGCGCAGAGGGCGGCTACCGACTCTCCCGCCCGGCCAAGGAGATCACCGTGGCCGAGATCATCCGCCCGCTCGACGGTCCGTTGGCCGAGGTCAGGGGGCTTCGACCCGAGGCGGCCAACTACGAGGGCGCCGCCGAGCACCTGCAGCTGGTGTGGGTGGCGGTGCGGGCAAGCCTCCGCTCGGTTCTGGAGACGGTGACGCTCAGCGACATCGTGACCGGCAAGCTTCCCAAGTCAATCGAGAAGCTCACCGCCAATCCTGACGCCTGGGTACCCCACTAAGGGGCCTTAGAGGTCCACCGGAGAGGGATGTTCGGACTCGCCACCCCCAGGCGACTATCCACCAATGAGGTGTTCCCGTCGGTGCTCGTGGAGCTCGGCTCGGAGCGCCCTCCGGTCGTCGGCTGTCAGAAGGCAGTACCGGAGCCCGTCCGAACGCTCGGCAGTGCTCCGCCAGAACACGGGATCGTCGCACGCCCACCATCCCTGGGCGCGCAGGGGCTCCTTGGTGACCTTGCCGCTGGCCGTCTGGGGGAACGAGCTCCCGACCCGGATGAAGCGAGGAGCCCACTTCGTGCCCAGGTCCGGCTGGGCCTCCAAGAACTCGGCGAACCGATCCGGATCGAACGCCACCCCCGGGAGCAGCTCGAACGCCGCCATCACCTGGTCCCCGGAACGGGGATCGGGCACGGCGTAGACGGCGGTGGCAGCCACGTCGGGGAACCGGGTCAGCACCTGTTCGATGGGACCTGCCGTCAGGTTCTCCGAGTCGACCCGGAGCCAGTCACCGCCGCGCCCGGCGAAGTAGAAGAATCCGTCGGCGTCCCGATAGGCCAGGTCCCCGGTCCAGTACCACCCGTTCCGGGTCCGGGCCGCCGACGCCTCGGGATCACGGTAGTAGCCCTCGAACTGGCCGATGCCCGACCGGTTGACGATCTCCCCGATGGCACGGTCGGCGTTGACCAACCGGCCGTTGCCGTCGAACACTGCCGGAGGACACTCGGCCATGGTGGCCGGGTCGAGCACGGCCACGTCCCCGGTGGGTGCCTTGCCGAGCGACTCGGGCGGGGACCCCGGGAGCCGACCGATGGTGACACCTCCCTCGCTCGACCCGTAGCCGTCGACCAGCTGGCACCCGAAGCGTTCCTCGAACGCGGCACGGTCGGCCACCGACCCTTCGGTCCCGAACCCCCGACGGAGGGAGGTGTCGGCATCGTCCGGTCGGGCCGGCGTGGCCAGTACGTAAGCCAGCGCCTTGCCCACGTAGGTGAAGAACGTGACGTCGTGACGTCGGACGTCGGTGACGAACCCCGACGCGCGAACCGCTGGTGCCAGCGCTACGGTCGCCCCGACCGCCAGCGCCGGCGCCCACAACGCCATCAGCGAGTTACCGTGGAACAACGGCATGGTGCAGTAGGCGATGTCGTCCCGATCGAACTCGAACATCTCGGTGGTACGTCGGCCGATGGCGGCCAGGCGGCCCTGGGTGCACTGCACCGCCTTGGGGGTGCCGGTGGTCCCCGATGTGAACAACAACAGAAAGAGCTGCTCGCGGCCGGAGCGCTGCCCCTTCGACAAGAGACAAGGCCGTCGCCCCACGATGCTCCTCGATGAGCGCGTCGGTACGAGGGTCGTCGATCAGGAGCACCCGGTCCTGGCCGAAGCCGAGATCGAGACCTTCGACCATCGCCGCGCCCGTCTCATCGGTGACCAATAGCTGGCAGTCGGTTCGGCGGATGTCGTCAGCCAGGGCGTCGCCCCGTCGTGTGGTGTTGACGCCGACAACCACGGCACCGACCATGGCGGACGCCCCCAGCCACAACAGGTACTCGGGCACGTTGCCCAAGAGCACCGCTACGTGGAACGGCCCCTCACGCCGGAGCGAGCTCAACACCGAAGCCCGGGCGGCACCGGCTTCCACCACTTCCCGCCAGCTCCACCGCTGGTCCTCGAAGACCAAGCCGGTGCGGTCATCGTCCGCTCTGGCCACCAAGAGATCGGCCACGGTCGGCTCGCGTTCGGTGGGCATGGAGTCGTCACCATCGGCGACGGAGGGCGCTGCGTTCCCGTCCACCGGTGACGAAGGGTCGTCGCTCAGGTTCTGCTTGCCCACGTCGCACGACGCTACGGTGCCTGATGACAACGTGGCAATACATGTCACGTCCATCCGAACGAGCGACAGCAGGAGGCTTCATGGCAACGGCACAGGCAGCGATCGACATCGACCGATCGGCCGACGAGGTATGGACGGTTATCGGCGACTTCGGCGGTCTCAAGTCGTGGATGCCCGGAATCGAGTCGTGTCGCGTCGAAGACAGCGACCGGATCCTGTCCATGATGGGCATGGAGATCACCGAACGACTGGTGAGCAAGACGGACGACACCCGCTCTCTGACCTACTCCATCGTCGCCGGCGCACCCGTGGAATCCCACCAGGCGACCATCACCGTGACGCCGACGGGAACGACATCCCATGTCACCTGGGATGTCGAGGCCAAGCCGGACGAGATGGCGGAGCTGATGGAGGGCATCTACCAACAGGCGCTCGAGGCGCTCAAGACCCATCTCGGAGGCTGACGGAACAGGCGGACGGCAGAGAAGGGCGAGACCGATGGCCGACTGGTCGTTCGAGGTCACCGCTACCTCACGGGCATCGGTCGACATCCTGTGGCCGTTGGTAGGTGAAGCTGATCGGTGGAAGGAGTGGTCGTTCCTCACCCGCTCGGGGCTGGAGCGTCACGGCCAACCCGTACCGAACGGGGTGGGCGCGTTGCGCCGGTTCACCTCGTTCGGTGTCGGATCTCGAGAAGAGGTCGTGTCGTGGGAGCCACCGAACCATCTCGGCTACGTGATCGTCCAAGGCTTCCCCGTACGCAACTACCGCGCCGACGTCGTGCTCACACCGGACGGTGACGGTACCCGTGTGACCTGGTCGGCCAGCTTCGATACGAAGATCCCGTGGACCGGCCGGCTCATGAGCGAGATCCTCCACCTGATCGTCAGCCGGTTCGTAACCGGGCTCGTCCGCTACGCCGACAACCTCACATCACAAGCTGGCACTTGACCTCGTCCGAACTGCAGGCTGCTGCCGTCGAGCGTTGGTACGAAAGAGGGATCCCCAACCCCTTACCGCACAGCTCTCTTCCTCTGGACCGGTTGTACTGCCGGACGCAGCAGTACTGAGGAGACTGCGTGGCCCCCCGTCCGGGGTTAGGGGGCGGGGGACCACACACTGTTGGCCGGTTCCCAGGCTGGTCGAGCTGGGTTCCTGTGGCGATCTGTTGGTGTTCCTGTCGGTGTCCTTCTAATGGTGTTGCTGGCCGTCCGGCCCGTTGTCCCTGGGGGCCAAAACAAGCACCCCAGGGACAACGACCACACGTCCTCGTTGCTTCTACGGCCTCCCTACGGCGCAATCCCGACAACCGGAGCGCTGAAGCTCCCCACCCCTGAACCGTTGAACGGTGCGTTCCCGAAGGTGAAGATGCCTCCGTCTTGAGCACCTAACCAGTAGCCACCACCGTTGGAGGTTGGCACGATGCCGACCACTGGTGCGTTGGATTGCCCAGATGCCGAGCCGTTGAAGGTGGCATCACCGAAGGTGAAGACACCGCCGTCCTTGGCAACCAGCCAGTAGCCACCGCCGTCAGCCGTTGCTGCCATGCTGGTGACTGGTGCGTTGAGCGACTGTCCTCCTTTTGAGCCGAAGAAACCGGCGTCGCCAAAGGTGAAGATGCCGCCGTCACTGGCGACGAGCCAGTAGCCACCGCCGTCAGCCGTTGCTGCCATGCTCACGACCGGGGCGTTGAGGTGCTGGCCACCTTCTGATCCAAAGAAGGCAGCGTCACCGAAGGTGAAGATGCCTCCATCTGCTGCAACTAACCAGTAGCCCTTGCCATTAGGGGTAGCTGCCATACCAACAATGGGCTGGTTTAAGTGTTGTCCACCTTCTGAGCCGTAGTAACTGGCGTCTCCGAAGGTAAAGATGCCTCCATCAGCTCCTACTAACCAGTAGCCCTTGTTGTCAGGGGTTGCTGCCATACCAACAATGGGAGCATTGAGTGGCTGTCCAGCTTCTGAGCCGTAGTTGCCAGCATTTCCGAAGGTAGAGACAGCTCCATTGGCAGCTACCAGGCGGTAGCCGGTGGTTGAGGGTGCCAAAACGGTCAGGGTGGCTGGATTAGTGGTGACAGCTGGTCCTGCGTCGTTGCTCACGATGGCCTGGTACTGGTTGCCGTTCTCTGACGCTGTTGTGGCTGGTGTGGTGTAGGAGGAAGCGGTGGCACCTGTGATGTTTGACCAGGTCGTGCCTCCATTGGTGGAGAGCTGCCACTGGAATGTGGGGGTTGGATCACCGGTTGCTGTGGTGGTGAACGTTGTGGTTGCTCCTGCACTGGTGGTCTGGTTGGTGGGTTGGGTGACAATCACTGGGGCGGTGCCTACCTGGAAGTTCACTGGAGCAGAGGTTTGGGCTGGTGTGGGACCACCGCTCCACACTGCGGTCAGGGTGTGTTGACCGGGGGCCAGCGAGTTGTGGTGAGGGTGGCGATGCCGGCACCAGGGGAATCCGAGGCTCGGGACAGGGACCGTTCCGAGATCGGTGGTGCCGTCGAAGAAGTCCACCTGGCCGTGACGGGAGGATTCGTCGAAGGACTCCTGGAGGGCGCGGGTACACCGTGGCGGTCAGCGTCACCGGTGCACCGACTGCGGCCGAACTGGTCGGGCTCGTCGTGAGCGTGGTGCCCGACACGGTGACCTGTTGGACGACGGCAGGTGCCGTCGGGTCGGTCGGGTTGCAGGCATAGGAGTAGCCGCGCCCCTTCATCCGGCGAAGCTCAGGGATGAGACCGCCACGGGGACGACCGAGCCCGGGGTGCCGGAGATCGGCACCGTGGCAGAAAGTCCCAGTCCAGCTCACCGAGTCGATGCCGTTGGCGTTCGTCGGAGTCGCCGCCGGGAGGCGTGATCGTGCCACCACCAGGAGAGAGCCCGATGGTGGCGTTGCTCCAGGCGCACTGAGGTCTGAGGCCCACCATTCGGGTCGATGTTCAGCGTCAGATCGAGATCGCTGACCGGCACTGTCGAACCGCTTGGAACCAGGCTGGCACCGTGGCCACGGCCACCACTGACGCATTGAGTGTTGGGTTATTTGGATCATTGGTGACGACAGACGAACGGCGTGCCAGGAGCCGGGGGCGCCACGGTGAACGTCTGGGAGTAGGAACTCGGACTGTAGACCGGGTCGCCGGAGTACTCGAATGGTGAGCGGTGTGGGTCCCCGGAATGAGACCGGCAGTAGAGAGAAGGACATCGGTTGGGAGCTGAAGGCCGTGTTGCACATCATCCGAATCGCTTGAGCGACCTGCACACCGTCAACGAGATACGTGATCGTCCCTGACGGGATTGGCATGATGCCGAAGGGATCTGACGCCGCATGGATGGGACTACTCCCTACGAATGGGTTGAACTTGTAGCCCTCGGGCACCGGTGTGGTCGGTACGTTGGTGGTCTGTCCAAGCGACCGGCAGACCGTGCCCCGTAGGTCATGGTGAACGTGCCGTCCGTCGGCGTGATGGAGTTGAGGGGGCTGTCGGATGGGTTGCACGGTACCTGGGTCTTGTACCGGATACGGTGCAGCTCCCGTTCAGAGCTTTGCAGTGACGGTCGCAGGGCCGGGACCAAAGTCGTTGGGTCGTACGCAAGTGGAGAGCTGCAGGTTGAGGGTGATCGAGGCTCCGGGAGCCAGCGAGAACGGGCTAGGCGGCGTGCCGCAGGTGAGGTGCGAAACCGCTGAAGATAGCACGTTCAGTCGACCCGCCGTTGTCAAGGAATCGGGCACCAGTTCCCGTCACTGTCTTGGTAGGTGACGGTGCAATCGGGATGAAGACCCCGTTCGGGCGTAATTGATATCACAGGTAGAGGTAGTTGGAACTCCAACTCCGACTCGTGCCGGGGTTGGTGATCGTGACCGACATCGGGGTGGGGCTCGGCGACGACAGCTCGACCGTCGTGGGTAGGTTCAGCGTGACCGACGGCAGCGCTGGATGGTAAATGGCACCGCTGGCGAGGTGCTGCTGGCGTAGTTGATAGTCACCGGAGTAGACGGCCGTCAGTTGATTGGTCTGGCTCGTCAAGGTTGTTGTCGTGTAGGTGGCGACCACCATTGCTGACCGGTTCAGTGCCGATGACGTTGCCGTTGGCGATGAAGTTGACGTCGCCGGTGGCGTCAGTGGCAGTGCTACCGCCGGAGCTGATCGTGTCGGTCAAGGTCGACCGATGGTCGTCGTCAGCTGCGGGCTGGCTGGGTTGGCCGTAGCACGTTCGTGGTGGTCTTCGCCGGTGGTGGTGGAATGGGCAGACCGGCGCCCTGGAGGTTGAGCGTGGTGTTGTTATTGGTGCTGCCGGCCACTCCGGTGGGGGGCACGCCGCTGTTGAGGCCAATGCCGCCTGGCCTACCCTGGCCAGACCGCAGGAGTTGGGTAGCTCATTGGGATTCCCGTCTGGTACGCCGCCGAAGTCGGGGATGGTGTAGTTGGAAGCCGAGAGCGTCACGTCGCCGGTGCTGGTGTTGTAGGGCGCAGTCGACTGGAAGATAATGTTTATCGGCGTCGACAGGCACTGAGCGGTTACGGCGAAGTGACGTCGAGGGTGTACGAGAGGCTGTCGTTGAGGGTGATGTCGCCATTGGAGTTGATCGAACCGGTGGCCGTGCCCGGGTCGACCTCGTCCATGAGGTAGTTGGTGCATCCCGCCGGCCGCTGCGCTGCAGACACCGTTCTGTACAGGCAGGGTCAGCGTGGCATCGGTGATGGCACCGGTCAGCGGGGCCACGGTGCCGGTGAGCGTGGTCGTGGTCTGGGGCGGGAAGGGCTGAGGACCCGGGCGGGAAACCGTTGTCCAACTGCCCGAGGTCATGTTGAGCGAGAACGGCTCGGTCCCGCCGTTGCCGACATACAGCGTGAGCTGACCAGAGTTAGCCGTGTCAGCAGGACTGGCCGAGTCGGTGACGGTCACGGCAAAGGTGGCAGTGGCATCTGTTGTAGGGATGCCAGACAGCACACCAGTTGTGGCATCCAGGCTCAGCCAGCTGGGCAGTGTGGAACCAGTAGCTACGCTCCAGGTGTCAGAACCAGTACCACCAGTTGCGGCCAAAGTGACCGAGTACGGGGTATTCAGCGGTGCCAATGGCAGTGGCGAGGTCGTGGTCACCGACAACGGGGTGGCTGCACTGGCGGCACCCACCCCAATTCCGGCCACAGTTCCAGCTACCACGCCGACGACCAGGAGTGTTGCGGCTATGGCCGCGAAAAACCGGCGGGCATAGCCGCCGGTGAAGTGAGCATTACGTGACTGTGCGTGGGAAAAACTTAGGGAGTTACTCCCCCACCCCCCCCCCGCGTGAGTTTTCTCATTGTTTGGAGAATCGCGGGTGGGTCTGCTGCGCTGCGGCGTCCCCGGAACATGTACATCCCCCTGCTTTCGCTGTTGTTAGTCAAATCAGTGTGAGTGAATCTGGTGTTTCGTACTTCTCAACCAGAATGGTACGCGCTCGCGTTTCTCAAACTGGTCGCGATGGCATCTAACTCCAGGTTCTTCTGATTGTCAATAGAGTAATGCTGAATCTTGTGATCCCAAGGGTCAGTAATGCTGAATCTTGTGATCCCAAGGGTCCACCGCAGGGCCGTTGGTCTCCAATAGGTTCGGGAGCACTGGGAGGATCGGCCTGACTTGACCTGGTGTGATGTGGCGTCCTTGGGCGCTGTCGGTCGAGATCTTCCAGCATCTGCCACGATACGGCACGTCCCGTCCCGAAGGGGGTGATGGACCGGCTTGCTAGGAACATGTCGGACCGCCCGTCACTCCGGTTAGGGGACGGCCGTGCCACCCCTCAACCGTTGAAAAGGAAAGGAAGGGATGGCCATGACCATCGTAGAAGCTACACGGGGTGTCACCGGTGGAGTCGATACCCACCTGGACACCCACGTTGCCGCCGCACTCGACCCCCTGGGCCGCGTGCTTGGCACCGAATCGTTCGAGACAACGCTGACCGGCTACAGACAGCTGCTTGGTTGGCTTCAGGGATTTGGGGAGGTGGGCACGGTCGGTGTGGAAGGAACTGGTTGCTATGGGACGGGGTTGTCTCGGTTTCTCCAACGGGAAGGCGTGTGTGTCATCGAGGTCGACCGGCCGAACCGTCAGGCTCGGCGGAAACAGGGCAAGTCCGATCCCCTCGACGCCATCGAGGCAGCCCGAGCAGCACTCTCTGGTCGAGCCCAGGGCCTGGCCAAGACAAAAGACGGTGCGGTCGAGGCCATTCGGGTGCTGGTGGTGGCCAAACGCTCGGCCCGTCAGGGGCGGGCCAAGGCGCTGACCCAGATGCGCCATCTCGGCTATACCGCCCCCGAACAGCTCCGATGCCAGATGAAGGGCTTGGGTATCCCTGCACTCATCGCCAAAGGAGCCACACTGCACCCAACACGATCGGCTGACCCGATCACGGCTGCCACCGAGGCATCACTGGTGTCGCTGGCCACAAGGATCCAGGCGTTGGATGTCGAGATCGCAGACCTCGATGCACTGATCGGGCCCCTGGTGGCTGCTGCTGCACCCAGGTTGCTCACGATGTTCGGTGTGGGCCCCGACACCGCTGCCACGCTTCTGGTGGCTGCTGGCGACAATCCGGGCCGCCTGCGTTCGGAAGCAGCCTGGGCACACCTCTGTGGTGTGGCGCCCTTGCAGGCGTCTTCGGGCAAAGTGACCCGGCACAGGCTTGATCGGGGTGGCAACCGGAAAGCCAACAGCGCCCTGCATCGCATCGTGTTGGTTCGGCTCTCCCACGACATCGACACCAAGGCGTACTTCGCCCGGCGGCTTGCAGAAGGGCGCAGCAAGCTCGAGATCATTCGTGTCCTGAAGCGCTACGTCGCTCGTGAGATCTACAAGAACCTTCCTCAGGGCTAGTTCTCCTGGCATGGGTCTGGCTTCTGTCAATAGTGTCGCCCCTTGTGGGCTGACTTTCAGTTGATTTGCCGACCCACCGCTGGGATCTCACCTCTTTGAAACGCGTCGCCTCATAAGAGCACGCCCTCGTTCGCCGAGTGGCTCACTACTGTACTGCCCGCTGTTTTCACTCCCGAGCTCCCCTGAGGGGCTTGACAAGAGATAGGAGCATCA
>CAWEXG010000007.1:0-87277 GCA_963812965.1 uncultured Acidimicrobiaceae bacterium
CTCCGTGGCGGCCGCGACCTTGGGCGTGTGGACCTTCCTCGCGGGCTTCGGTTTCGGTGGGTGCAGAAGTTCCTCCAACGGCACCGTCCGGTCGTGGGCCGCGCCGGCGACCGCTATCGGTTTGGCGATAACGAACACGTTGCACGCCGTTGGCCTGCACGGCATCCAAACCAGTTCCGTGATCTCGGTCACGAGACTCGTGGGACTGTTGGTTGCGGCGTCCGATGCTGGCCCGCGCCACGGCGGGATGAGCGCGGACCAGGAGCCGTCGGGGCTTTCGGTCCCGGCGCCTGCTGCTGACCTTCCGGCTGGACCAAGAGCAACGACAGCGCCTGCGGGCCCGCCTGGCCCGCGAGGGGCGCACCATGTCCGAGGTGGTGACGCACGGCCTGCGGCAGTACGTGCAGCGCACACGGCACCCCGACGGTGCGGGCCGGCCGGGCACCAAGCCACCGGCGTCAGACCCTGGCGGCCTGGTGCTGCCCGATCGCGTCGCGGCCTGGCTGCGCGAGCTCCGCTCGTCGGGGCGCAGCGAGCTGCTCGTCGGCGACGCTGGCCGCCCTGATTCGAGCGGTCTCTGGATGCCACCGGGAACGACAACACCGAGTCGCTGACGCTGGGACTGGTCTGCAACGAGGCCATCATTTCCGACGGCCTTCCCGTCGGTGGGAATGCCTTGGATCAGGCCTTATGGTCCGCAATGGGAACGGGACGGGAGGCTGAGCGAGCTGAAGCCAACAGCTACCAACGGCAGAGCATTCTGCCTTTTGACCACGAGCGGCAGATGGCATCGGTGCTGGTCAACGATGCACACGGTCGATCGATCGTGATCAGCAAGGGTGCACCCGAAGCGATACTGAGCCGATGCACCGGGGTCCCAGCTGCAGCCGGGAAAGTGCTCGAAACCCTTTTTTCCGCAGGATCCCGAGTGGTGGCAGTGTCGAGTCGCCCGGCTGGTGACGTGGCAGAACTCACCGTCCAGGGCGAAACCGGGATGGGGCTGGCGGGCTTCCTTACTTTCGCCGACCGGCCGAAGAGTGACGCCGGTGCCGCGATTGCCCAGCTCGGTCAACTGGGTGTGGAGGTCAAGGTCATCACCGGAGACAACGGACTGGTGGCGGCAAAGGTTTGCGCCGATATTGGGCTGGCAAACAGGGGTGTCCTGAGCGGCAAAGAGATCGGCTCGCTCGATGATGATCAGCTGTCAATGGCCATCGACAAGACGACGGTGTTCGCTCGGATCGGGCCTGATGAGAAGTCGCGCATTATCAAAGTGGCACGACGGTCCGGCAAGGACGTGGCATACCTGGGCGATGGAGTGAACGATGCAGTGGCGTTGCATCACGCCGATGTGGGTATCTCCGTCGATTCGGGAACCGATGTGGCCAAGGACGCCGCTGACGTTGTCCTCCTCGACAAAGACCTTGGCGTCCTGGCCGATGGGGTGATGGAAGGGCGCCGCATCTTCGCCAACACCATGAAGTACGTCCTGATGGCCACCTCATCGAACTTCGGCAACATGTTCAGTGCCGCCGGGGCATCACTGTTTCTTTCGTTCCTGCCGATGCTGCCATCGCAGATTCTCCTCAATAACCTGCTCTACAACACAGGGCAGCTGGTGATACCGACGGACCATGTGGACGTCGAAGCCTTGGCCCGGCCCGCGGCATGGGACATGAAGTTCATCCGACGGTTCATGTCCGTGTTCGGCCCCGTGAGCTCGATCTTCGACTTTCTCACCTTTTGGGTCATGCTGTCCGTGCTGAACGCTGGCCACAGCGAATTCCGAACCGGATGGTTTGTCGAATCGATTGCCACTCAGACGCTGGTCGTCTACGTGATCCGGACCAGACGAGTGCCATTCTTCAAGAGTCGACCGAGCCTGCCCATGCTCTTGGTGCCGACGGGGGCCGCCATGGTCGGTGCCGTCCTTCCCTACACCGGGGTGGCCCACCTGCTCGGATTCACGCCGCTGCCAACGACATTCTTCTTGCTGCTGTTTGGCATGGTGGTCGTGTACCTCTGTCTCGTCGAACTGGCCAAGTCACGCTTCTATCGAACCGCGCGGCGCGAACCCAACGGCCAGCGTTGTTGCATCCCCAGCGGATCGAACGGCGAGTTCGTCGTCGGGCAGCTCGTTTCATGCACTACGCGGTTCGAGGGTCGACGTAGTAGCGGCTGGTGGTGACTAGGCCCGGGCCGCCGAATCGATATCGGGATCCAGTGGATGACGATGTATCGATGATGGCTCCTGCTCAGCTGATCCAGCCTCGGACCTTCTTCTTATCGAGGCCGGCCCATGCCGAGGGCCATTGGTGCCGCAGCTCTTCTTCTCGTCCATACTGCTGGGCGGTCAGCAGACCGGCTGCAAACCCTGCGGCCGACGACCCGGTCAGTCCCTGGCGGCGCAGCCACTGGACGGCCACCACCGCATCTTGGTGGTCTCCGAGCACCGTCTGCAACTGCCACACAGCGGCAGCGGTCAGGCGAGCCCGCTCGCCCATGACGGGGACAGCCATATCGACTGCATACCGGACCTGCTTGGCTGCGATCCGTATCTGGTGCAGCTCGACGTCGCTTGGATGGCCCCCCGCGTGAGCCGCCCTCCGCTGCAACGCACGCCACGGCTTCCGTACCAGGGGAGGCAAGGACCGACGGGCTGGTTCGGTCACCCTTGGGTGCGGGGACGACCTCTCCGGCCCACCTGCGAACGGCGGCGTACCGGCAGCGGCGTACAGCTGATCGAGGAGTTCTGAATAACGATCGCTGGCCAATGCCTCTGCCAACTGCCTGCAGGCGATCTGTCGTTGGTCGGCCAGGCGCTGTTTGAGCTCGTCGATGCCTTTTGCGTCCTCGGGGAGTGCCGCCCTGGCATCGGTGAGATGGCCGCCCAATACGTCGGCATCGCGCACCTTTCCAAGTACCTCCCCCAACCATCTGAGCTCGGTACGAATGTGAACCGTCCAATCGGAATTCAGCACAGGACCCAGCGTCTTGAGGTCTGAGCGCAGCCGCCGGGCCGCGACTCGGCCGTGGTGCACGCTGTGGGTGGGTGGGTCGGAGGGATCGAGACGCAGTCGATAGTCGTGTTCGAGGATGCCGTCGAGGGCCGCGGCGATGCTGGCTTGGACGACATCCCCCAACAAAGCCTGGTGATCGATCGGTATTCTGTTGTTCCCCGATGCCAACCCAGCCGGCCCCAGGGCGACGGCGACCTTCGGCTGATTGTCGACGACGGCGCCTGCATGTGTCAGCAGCTTCACGATCCGGCTGAGCCCGCTCTGTCCGTACGGCGTGAGTTCGACCTCGATCTGGCGGAACCGGGTCCCGTCCCTTGGGCCACCAATCACGGCGACTGTATCGTCGTCGAATTCCCCCCATTGTGTGCCGTGAGTGTCGTTCAGACCCAAACGGTGCCTGGTGGTCACCAATTCAACCAATCGGTCGAGCGTTGATCCACGCACCAGTCCTCGGAGGATGGCGGCTGCCTCGGCCGGGAGGCTCTCCCGGCTTCCCGGCCAGGTGAGCTCGGTCCGGTCCAGCGTCGGGCCGGATCCAGCGGCAGGCAACTTCAAGGTCCAGTCGCCAGCCCCAGCGTGCTCGCCAGTCCGGTAGCGAAGGGTGATGCCCTGGACCCAGAGCCGAAGGTCGGCAGTGTCGAGGTACCGCGCTCGCAGCTCTTGGTCCGCCAGGGAGAAAGTGCCCCTGGACCCCTTGACGAGATCAGGCAGAACAAATTCCAGGTCGACTAGGAACTTCACCTCACGCTCGACTCCCTCAGTCTTGCATGGCATGGACACGCCCTCTCGGTCATGTGGCTTCATCAGGCACCTGGTCCATTCTCGTCCCGGCGCTTCCAGATCTTCGATTGTTCGCGGTGCATCGGGTCGGTGCGTGCCACGTTCAGCGATCTGCCGTTTATCGAACCGTTCCGATGCTGTCGACATATGGCTCCACCATGGTGCCCTGGTGGTTCAGATCTCACTTTGGAGGAGTTGTGCCTGATGCATTAGGGCCAAAGGTCCTTGCGCCAGATAAGCTGCTCAGACTGCGGGGTCGAAACTCTCGAAAAGGTGTCGCAATGCAGTGGTCGCGGATCGGGCCCCATTCAGTCAGTCGTTTGCAGGCAGCCGAATCGGTCATAAGGCGGCGGCACACGACGCATGGAGAGCGCCCTTCTCAGTAGGAATGCGGTTTACACCGCAGAGCGACGGGCAATGGCCAGCAGCTCATCAACGACTCGCTCCTGGGTGAGTTCGGAAAGCTGCCAATGTCCCACTGGTCCACTGCGCTTTCCGCCTGCTCCACGCCACATGTCTCCTTCAGATACCTCGATATCCCGTTCGGCAACATTGGCCTCGAGTTGTAGATAGGGTTCGCGATCAGACCTAGGCTCGCCCACGAGCTCACCGTTCAGGGACATCCACACGATCACACTCGGGTGTCGAAATCGGGCCTCGCCGCCCGGGTGCTCCTCGATGGCGCCTCCGCCCCCATGGGTGGTCAAGTGCTCGACTACAAGTTCCATGGCTGGTCGGACTTGGGATCGACAGACTTCTTGAATGCGGTCAAGAACGCTTCTTTCTCCTCGCGTTCCTCTTCGCTTCGATCAGCTTCTTGCCGGTCGCGTTCAGCGACTTGCGTCAATACTTGATCGAAGCTTCCCAGCAGGTCGTCCCAACCCATCTTCTCTGGGCGCGGGTACGTTCGACTGAGGGGCGACAGCTGACGCCAGGGAAGCGAGACGCTTGGATTCCATGGGTGCTCCGGTCTCCTTGCCGCAAGATTTGGTGTCGGAATATGTGCGGCAACGGTATACGCCATTATGCCCATGAGCTCTTGAAGCGGCAGTCGCCAGCGGGCGCCCGTTATCCTCACCCCACGCCACGATACGACCTCGGGCCCATCCGGCATGCTCGGACTGGAAAAGTGAATTTCGTTGTGACCCCCGCCAGTATATACCCCCCTGGGTATATACTGGCGGGGGTCACAGCCTTCACCAGGTTGGGAATGAGGAGTGGGACATGGAACGGGGTACATTCGTCGACCTCCGGAGTCGGCCGGCGAAGCCGGCGAGGAGCGGAAGTATGGATCGGGAACAATGGGACCGGCACTACGGGGGCGACGAGCTGGTGTGGACGAGCGCACCCAATCGGTTCCTGGTGTCGGAGGTTGCCGCCCTCCCGCCGGGGCGGGCCGTCGACCTGGCGTGTGGCGAAGGTCGCAATGCCATCTGGCTGGCCGAACGAGGCTGGACGGTCACAGGGGTGGACTTCTCGCCGGTCGGACTGGCCAAGGCCCAGCGCCTGGCGGACTCGCGCCAAGTGCACGCGCGATGGGTCGAGTCGGCCATCCAGGAGTGGAGCGCCCCCGCAAGACGGATTCGATCTGGTGGCCGTCTTCTATCTGCAGCTTCCCCAGCCCGAACGGTCAGCCGCACTGGCCATGGCCGGGGCGGCGGTTGCTCCTGGTGGAATCCTGCTCGTCGTAGGCCACGATCACGACAATTCGACCAGAGGGTTCGGTGGGCCGCCCGACGACACCGTTCTCTACGCCGTGGAGGACGTGACCGATGCGGCCGCCGCCGCTGGGCTCGTTGTGGAACGTGCCGAACAGGTGGTCCGCCCGGTTGACACTGGATCTGGAAGTCATCGGGCAATTGACCAGTTGGTCCGGGCAACCGACCGGTTGGGCACGCGTCGACGTGAGCTGGTGGTCGAAGGTTGATGGCGACGCTCTGTAGCCAAGATCGAGCACGAACAGGGGACCGAAGTGGTTGAGGAAGGATAAGCGATGGAGCTTGGCCAAGATGTTGTCGACGATGTGCAAAAGCGCCTGAGGCGCATCGCCGGGCAGGTTCAAGGCGTGGAACGCATGCTGGTCGAGGGTCGGGAATGCCGAGAGGTGGTGGCCCAGTTGTCTGCGGCCACTAAGGCTCTCGAGCAGGCCGGGTTCAAGCTGGTCGCGGTCAGGTCTCGTCTATTGCGTGGAGCACCCCGAACAGGCGGAGGCGGACGGCTACGCGATCGAAGAAGTCCAACGTATGTTCATGAAGCTGGCGTGAGAGGGCAGTCATGTGTCGAGCGGTGAAGTGCAAGCAATGCGGCAAGTCTTCGTGGGAGGGATGTGGTGCCCATGCCGATCAGGTACTCGGCAAGCTTCCGAATAACCAACGGTGCCAGTGCCGTGAGGCCGGTGTCGCGACCGCCACGGCGGAAGTCCTGGTTCACCCAGTGAGTGTCGCCCCTGTCCCTGATCATCGGACCAAGCACGTCGTCATCGTGGGTGGCGTGGCCGGAGGGATGTCGACGGCGACTCGACTCCGCCGCCTCGACGCCGAGTCACCATCACCGTGATCGAGCGGTCGGGCCATGTCTCCTTCGCCAATTGCGGCTTGCCCTACTTCGTCGGTGGGCTGATCGAAGAGGAGGACGACCTGACTCTCCAGACTCCTGAGCAGCTCTTCGACCGGTTCCGGCTCGATGTCCGGGTCGACGAGGAGGTGGTTGCCATCGACCGGGACGCCCATGGCGTCACCACCACGCTCGACGATGCACGGGCGAGGACCGTGACGTTCCCTACGACAAGCTGGTGCTAAGCATGGGCGCGGCCCCTGTGCGTCCGCCCATCCCCGGATACGAGAGGGTGCGCACGCTACGCACCGTCGAGGACGCGGCTCGGCTCGCTTCCGACGTCGACGTCGCCCCGACCACCGCCGTTGTCATCGGGGCCGGCTTCATCGGCCTGGAGATGGCCGAGAACCTCGCCGGCCAGGGAATCGACGTCACCATCGTGGAGGCAACCCCCCAGGTGCTCCCTCCGCTCGATCCCGAGCTGGCCGTTCTGGTGAGCGACGAGCTCTCCGCTCACGGTGTCCACGTCGAGACGGGGGCCAGCTGACCTCGGTCGAAGAAGGGACGGTCACCCTAGCCGACGGCCGGGTCATCCCCGCAGACCTGGTGGTCGGGGCCATCGGAGTCCGTCCCGACGTCTTGTTGGCGGAGGCGGCCGGCCTGGATCTGGGGCCGAGCGGAGGGATCTTGGTCAACGAGGCGAACCAGACCAACGATCCCGACATCTACGCGGTCGGCGATGCGGTCGAGAAGCCCGATGCCGTCTCGCATGCCACGTCGCTCATCGCCTTGGCCAATGTGGCCAACCGTCAGGGTCGGCGGGTGGCCGACCATATTGCCGGGCGACCGTCGCACCGCGTCGCTTCCTTGGGCACGGCCATCGTCAAGGTGTTCGACGTGGTGGCAGCCACCGTGGGCTGGAACGAGCGTCGACTCCGAGCGGCAGACCGTCCCTATCGGGCCATCCACTCACACCCCTTCGACCACGCCACCTACTACCCGGGAGCGACGCGAATGGCGATGAAGCTGCTCTTCGACCCGAATGACGGCACCATCCTCGGAGCCCAGGTCGTGGGACGGAACGGGGTCGACAAGCGAATCGACGTGATCGCCACGGCGATGGCAAGCGGCATGACCGCCGATCACCTGGCCGACCTCGAGCTGGCCTACGCCCCACCCTTCTCGTCGGCCAAGGACCCGGTCAACCTGCTTGGCTACATGGCCGAGAACATCCTGAGTGGTGATTGCGATGTCGTCGCACCCGACGAGCTCGCCACGCTCATCGACGCGGGGTGGTCCCTGATCGATGTCCGCAGCCAAGCAGAGTACGAACGGGGAGCAATCCCCAGATCGACGAACGTGCCGATCGACTCGATGCGGGACCATCTCGACGAAGTGGGCAACGGCCCTGTAGTCGTGTACTGCGAGGTCGGCCAGCGTGGGCACACGGCCACTGCCTTGCTCCACGAGCTCGGCTTCGAGGCCCGCAACCTCGACGGCGGTTACCAGACGTGGATAGCGTCGATGCGAGCGGGTCCTGGCTCAACCGGGGCGCCAGCGTGACCGGTCTCCGAGGGAACGCCTCGGCTCCGGACGGAGGCCACCTCTAGTCTTCACGACTGGGGTGCTCCCGCCTATCTGCGATCCGATCACCTGGGTGCCCGGCAATCAGCAGATGCATGGGACCTTTGACCCTACCGGCTCGCCCACGGTGAGCGTTGACTGAAACTCATGAGTAAGCGCGTGGTGATCCTGGGCGGTGGTACCGGTGGGACGTTGACGGCCAATCGGCTCCGTCGTGTCTATCTCGGAGGAGGAGACGGACATCACAGTCATCGACCAGGACGATCGCCACGTCTACCAACCGGGTCTGCTCTTCGTCCCCTTCGGGCTGGCCCCCCCGAGGACATCGTGCGACCGAGGGGGCGCCAGATCCACGACGGCATCGGCTACGTCAAAGCGCGATCGACCACGTCGATATCGAGACCAACCAGGTCTACCCTCGAGGACGGATCGAGCCTCGGCTATGACGTGCTGGTCGTCGCAACCGGTGCGGTGCTCGTACCTGAGGAGACCGAGGGCTTGACCGGCGCCGGTTGGATGGAGAAGGTCTTCACCTTCTACTCACTCGAGGGTGCGGCCGCGCTGGAGGCGGCCTTGGCCACCTTCGACGGTGGCCGGGTCGTCGTCAACGTGGTCGACATGCCCATCAAGTGCCCGGTGGCGCCGCTCGAGTTCTGTTTCCTGGCCGACTGGTACTTCCAGGAGCGGGGCATCCGTGACCGGGTCGCAACTGACCTACGTGACACCTCTGGACGGTGCCTTCACCAAGCCGGTGGCGTCCGATCGGCTCGGCGGGATGCTGGCCGACAAGGGCATCGAGCTCGTGACCGAGTTCAACACGGGCGAGGTCGACGGGAGCGGACGGCCAGCTCATCGCGCTACGACGGACGCGAGGTGGGCTTCGACCTGGCCGTCGTCATTCCGCTCCACGGCGGCGCTGCCTACGTCGGTCGGTCGCCGGGTCTGGGCGACGAGCTGAACTTCGTCCCGACCGACGAGCACACGCTCCAGTCCAAGGCCGCGCCGAACGTCTTCGTGATCGGCGACGCCGCCGAATGTCCCGGCTTCGAAGGCCGGGTCGGTCACCCATTTCGAGGGCGAGGTCCTGGTCGAGAACGTCCGCCGCTATCCTGGCAGGCAGAGCCACTCGATCCGAGCTTCGACGGCCACACCAACTGCTTCATCGAGACCGGATTCCACAAGGCCCTGCTCATCGACTTCAACTACGACACCGAGCCGCTGCCCGGACACTATCCGAGCGAGCGTCGGGCTGCCGTTGCTGAACGAGTCCCGGCTCAACCATCTCGGCAAGCTCATGTTCCAGTGGTTCTACTGGCACGGCCTTGCTGCCGGGCCGAGACGTTCCCGGCATCAGCTCGGCCATGCCCACCTCCGGGCAAGATGCCCGCTCATAGCTGAGCGGATCGAGAAAGGACTGACCAATGTCGACCGTAACGATCGCCGCAACCGACGTGGAGCTCAACGACGAAGGGTTCTTCGTCCGATCCCGAGCAGTGGACCGAGGACATGGTCCCAGAGCTCGCCGGCCGGAGGGCATCGACGAACTCACCGATTCCCATTGGCAGGTCATCCGCTTCATGCGATCCGAGTACCTGGCCAAAGGGACGGGACCCACGGTGCGGGTCCTCGGGAAGACGTCTGGCGTCTCCATCAAGGAGCTCTACCAGTTGTTCCCCAAGGGTCCGGCCAAGATCGCCGCCAAGATCGCCGGCATCCCCAAGCCACGCGGCTGCATCTGAAAGGAGGACCATGGCGACACGATCGAAAAAGTCTCGATCATCATCTCGAAGGGCTCGCTCGAGGGGATCTACCCGGGACTGATCATGGCCAACGGTGCCAGCGCCGAGGGCATCGAAGCCGAATCTGTTCTTCACCTTCTTCGGGCTCGACGCCATCCACAAGGTCCGCACGAGCACATCAAGCTGGCGACAGTCGGCAACCCAGGCTTGCACTTCGCCACGATGGCCGGGAGGCTTGCCCGGTGTGTCTACGGCGATGACCCACTACATGAACCACAAGATGGAGAAGCTCGACATTCCCTCGATTCCTGAGTTCATCGAGATGATCGCCGACACCGGTGCCGGCCTCTATGCCTGCAAGGCATCGGTCGATCTCTTCGGATTGGAGAAGAACGACTTCATCGACCAGGTGCAGGACATCATCACTGTCGGCGAGTTCTACGAGAAGGCTGCTGGAGGCCAGATCATCTTCACGTGACGTCAGGCCGAGGCGGTCGCCACCCTTGTTGAGGTCGACAACGACGAGTGGCTCATAGAACGCCTGACAACAGTGCACCTACATGTGGCGTTCATGAATTCAACTGCGGCCGAGGGCCAGTCAGGAGCCGTGGACATCGTCCGACTAACCGCGGGCCGAGCCAAATGTCACAGCGGATCTGGGTACGCGAACAAAGCTTATGTGGTGCACGTGGTACGGGAATCCACGATTCGCGCTCCACAAAAAACGCACGTGCCATTGACAAATACGGTCGATCCCGGTTCACTATGGTAAGTCAAAAAGGCGCATCGTGGTGCACCTTTTGACGAATGTGCAGGTAGTCGAATTGCACCAAAAGAGCTTGCCAAGGTTGGGGTCGTGGGTTCGAATCCCGTCGTCCGCTCCATGTGGGCTTGACCCCATCCGGTGGACCACTTTTTAAGAGGCTCATCGGAATCTGGCGGGGGGTCTGCCCTAACCAGGGTCACCCGCAACTGAACGAAGATGCTGCAGGCTTGTGGTGTGAGCTGGGTTTCTTGTCGGTTGACAGGTTGACCTCAATATTTTATGTGTCGGGTCAGCGGACTTTCGTAACGATGGCCCGCGATGCGCAACGGCCTTGGGGACCGGTTTGAGCCAAATCCTTAAGCCGCTCGAAGCAACTGCTCAAGCTCGGACCGGCAGGGGCGTGTCCGACCCCGGGTAGCATGAGCTATCGGGGTTGCGCCTTCACGACAGTGGGTGAGCGGTCCCCTGGGATGGGCGCGTAGACCCGCTCAAGCGGGGGGTGAACGTGACGGCGACAACAACCAGCTCCCAGTACGGGGTCAGTGCCGGATCGCCCGCGATGTGCGAGGTGCAGAAGCCGCACACGCTCGCCAGCCCGAGGGCCACTCTGTCTGCCTCGCCTGTCAACCCCCAGGGGCGGATCCAGCTCTATGGGTTGGAGGAGTGGGAAGAGTTCATCCGCGAGTGGGTGACCGCCCTCGAGGCGACCTACGTCCAGATCAAGCGATTCGGTGGCACGAGCGACCATGGTGCTGACGTCGCCGCCTTCAAGTCCGACCTCGGTCTTGCGTCAAAGATCGACTTCGCCATGTTCAAGTCCGTTGAGCTTCTCGATGCCGTATCTCAGCACGAGACAATGCTGTACCACATCGCAAGATTCGGAACGGCCCTGGCCGATCGACTATCCCACCAATCACCCCCGGCGGAGCTTGAACCAATCGAAACCAGGTACGTTGGGCAACTTCTCGAAGTCCACAATGAGCGTCACCCTAGGCATGACATCCGAGCCGATAACGTGTCGTCAGGCGACTCGGTGGGCGAACACTTTCAGCGCCAGCGCGAGGCCTCCTATAAGGCTGAGTCCCTCCGGGTGTATGCGCGGGACTCAGTACCGCCAGGAACTTTCGATCTGCTCCAAGGCGATATCTACACCGGGGTTGTAGATATCGCGGATGACGCCTATCCCGACGGCTGGACGCGGATGTCGAAAGTTCTCATGCACGTCGGAACCCTGGACCTACACAATCACGCGCTGATCCAGGTTTCAGATCTAGAGGACCGGAAGGGTATCTACCATCAGCAGGCCAATACGGATCGCGTCACGTGGGTCAGGTCGCAATGAGAAGTCCGCTCAACAGCTCACTGGAAGTTGGGGTGCGAGTCCTCATGATCCTGACTGAGGTCTATCCCGAACCTCTCGATGTAAACCGCTTGGTGCTTCTCGACCATGGCGTACTCCACAGCTCCGATCTCGGTGGTCCTGAGAGTCTCCATCCACCGTTGCCAGTCCGAGCCGGCGAACTCGGGGTTAAGCGGGCGGCAATCGAGGGAGGCTTACAAGTTATGATCCGCGCCAACCTCGTCGAGATGAGCACCAGCGAGCGAGGAATCGAGTTCATCGCCAGCGACAAGGCGTACAGTTTCGTCAGCGTGCTCGCATCGGACTACGCCACCACTCTTCACGAGCGCGTGGGGTGGATATTCGAGCGCTTCGGTGATCTGTCCGAGGACGCTCTACGCGCCGAGATGAGGTCTATCTTTTCCAGCTGGTCCGAGGAGTTCGGGCCGACAGAGGCTCTTCCCGACGGAGCGGTCTAATGGTCGAACGCATCGCGCTCATCCACATCACTTTTGTTGGGGCAACCGTGGAGCCGGCTTCGGTTGAATTCGGTTCAGCGGCGACCGTCATCCATGGGCCGTCTGACACTGGAAAGTCCTTCATAGTCGGAGCAATTGACTTCATGCTGGGTGGCTCGAACAAGCCCAACGACATACCTGAACGAGCCGGATACACAACTTCCCTACTTGGGATCCGACTGCCCTCCGGCGAGGAGCTGACGCTGTCCCGCTCGGTCGATGGCGGCGACTTCGGTCTCTACCAGGGTGACGTACGCGAAATACCGGATGGGCCGCCACCTCGCATGTTGAAGGCAAGGCACCAAAAGGGTAGTGACGACAGCCTGTCCGCCTTCTTGCTCATGACCATTGGGCTTCAAAATAAGCAAATCAGAAAGAATGTCTCGAATCAGACGAATGTGCTGACCTTTCGTAACCTTGTCCACTTGTGCGTGATTGATGAAACGAGCATGCAGGACGAGAGGAAGCCAGCATTGACCAATGTGACCACGAGTCGAACGATCGATATTTCAACGCTCAAGCTACTGCTCGAAGAAGACGACGACTCGTCACTCATTGCTGTGGAGACTTCGAAAGAGCGAAGGCAAGCGGCCTTGGCTCGTGAGGGAGTTCTGGATCGACTTATTGCCGAAATCCAAGACATGCTTGAAGGAGTCGCTGATCAGCTCGAGCTACAGGAGCAGAGTGACCGACTTGCGCGGTCCATCGCGCGGCTACACAGAGTCGATCGGTCGTGTCTCCGCACAGCGCGCCGACCTCAGCACTCGTATCGCGAACGTGGAGCGTGACGCAGCGACGCTTCGTAAGCGTTTCGCCGACATCAGTGCACTCATGTCCCGTTTTCGATTGCTCGGGCAGCAGTACCAGTCCGACCTCGCTCGTCTCGAAATGATTTCAGAAGCTGGAAGCCTTCTCGGCTACTTCAACCCTGGCCAGTGTGTGTTCTGTGGGGCCGATGTCGAATACCAGCACTACAACGAAGACTGCGCTGAGGGCACAACGGCGTTTCGCGACTCCGTCCTCGCTGAGCAGGGAAAGACGACCGCGCTCAACGCCGACCTGAATGAAACGCTCGGAGACCTTGTGACCAAGCAGACTATGCTCACCGAGAAATTGCAGTCCATTACTGCTGCAGTCACGCGTGCTCGCGGCCAGCTTGATCGTTACGACGATGCTCTCGCTCCGGACCAGGGAGCGCTGAAAGGGCTTCTCGACGTTCGCTCGACTATCGAGAAGCATCTGGGCCTCTACGAGCAGATCGCTCGGTTCGAGGGTCTCAAGCAGCAGCTCATCGACGAGCAGTCGAATGAAACCACTACTGCAGCGGCGGGCATGCAGCCGGGTACCGTATCGATTTTCTCTCGCGAGATCGCTGCAAGACTGCAGGCCTGGGGCGTGCCGGGCGGCAATGACACGCGCTACGACAAGAACGATCAAGACATCATTTTCGATGACCAGCTCCGGTCGGCTCACGGCAAGGGTGTTCGAGCCATCTTGCATGCAGCCTTTACCTTGGGCCTGGCGCAGTATTGTTTCGATCGCGAGCTGCCCCATCCGGGCTTCATCGTCCTCGACTCACCTCTTGTCACCTACAGGCCACCGGAGCGGGGCGGTGACGCGGATGGCGTCATGCCGCCAAGCGTCATTCAAGAGTTCTACGCCGACATCCAACGCGGAGTCAACGGCCAGATCATTGTGCTGGAGAACACCGAACCGCCGGGTGGGCTGGGTCCGGATTGCGTAGACGTCGCGTTCACTAAGAACGAGTCCTATGGCCGATACGGGTTCTTTCCGGTGCACCCCCAGACCAAGGAAGCGACGTAGAGGAGCGGTCCTTCCCAGAGAGCACCATTTTGTAGCAGTAGGTTCAGGCCCTCCGGAGTTGCATCATCGGCCACATCGGCCCGAGCCGGATTTCCTCGAAGATATTCTGGTCATCAGAAGCCTTGGGAAGCTTCTTGAGCTGGCAGCGCTTCGAGGGCTTCGGAGTGCTTTCGACTATTCGGGAATCCTGGCTTGTCACGCGGGCAATATCTGGAAATGAGGACGTCTCCTTGCCTACTTCACCGGCCCTGCGGACATCGGCCGTCGTGATCGCAGCAAAGGTCATCAGGTCTACAGAATCGACCTCGATCTGCCCATGGCCGACCCGGTAGCGACCCCCCGCCTTCACCTTGGGCCGCCGCCAGAGGCGGAACGAGACCGTGATGTCCCCGGCTAGGACTCGTTCGCGCAGCTCGGCACTGAACTCCACCGACCAAGGTTACGCTGGCCCGCTCTGAAACGGGAGCTGCTGACCCGTCTCGAGCAAGGTCTTGAGCCCGCTGAGGATCTCGCTCCAGCCGCCACCGGCTCCACTGGATTCGCTCTCACCCCTGAGCATGGAGGCCCACATTGGCGCTCCGGTCACGTCGTGGGTGACGGTCACCTTGGTGACCCCGCCTCGCACGGGCTCGATCTCATAGGTGAGCCGGGTGAACGCTTCGGCGGCCATCTCGGGCGTCATCGTCATGCGCCAGGTCTGGACCAGCTTGTGAGGTGGGTCGGCTTCGATCACCTCGCCATCGCTGATGATGTCAGGGCAGCCCAGTGCCTTCATGCCCTCGTTGGCGTGGGCCCGGAAGGCACCACCCGACCGCAGGTCGTACTCCAACACAGGGGCATAGCCGTACTTCACTGTCCACTCGGGTTCGGTCATCGCATCCCAGATGGCCTCGGGGGTCGCTCTGATGTACACCCGGTACATCAGGATCGTCTCGGTTTCGGTGGTCATGTTTGTGCCTCCAACTCAGTCTTGAGGTCGGCGAGCGCCGAAACATGGCGCTCGGTGTACTTACCGATCCACCGGTCATGGATCAGACGGATTGGGACCGGGTTGAGGAAGTGCAACTTCTCCCGGCCGGACCGACGCGTGACGACAAGCCCTGCCTCTTCCAGCAAGCGCAGATGTTTCATGACCCCAATGCGCGTCATGTCCACCTCGACTTCGAGCTCGCTCAAGGTGCGGCCCTCACGCTCGAAGAGCAGGTCGAGCAGGAAGCGACGGGTGGGGTCAGCAAGCGCTTTGAACACACGGTTGTCGTCCACACCTCATCAATATATGTAACCTAATGGTTACGTGTCAAACCTGCACTACGGCCGCTACGACCGCAGGGCACGGTTCCAAGACCCTGACAGCCACCCTTGTGGACTGAGCCTTGACCGAGTGTTCGATCGGATGGTGAGATCCATACCCTCAGCCCGTGGCGTCTCATCGACATACTGGTGCTGGATCAAGCAAGCTGACCTCGCCGTGCGATGAACGACCTATTCGTCCTGATGATCGGCACCGCAGATGAAGGAGATGACCATGTCAGTCTTTGATGCCGAGTACGAGCCGAGCCCATGGGAGCCGATAGCCCAGGAGGTCGAACGGTACGAGAGAACCCAAGGTGCCGAGCCGAGCGAGCTCGTTGGTGACCAATGGATCGTCCTGTGGACGGTGGGCACCAAGTCGGGGAAGGTGCGCAAGACCCCCCTGGTTCGCGTGGCCGACGGTGACGGCCGGTACGCGGTCATCGGCTCGGCGGGTGGTGCGCCGAGCCACCCGCAGTGGGCGCGCAACCTCCAGGCCAATCCGATCGCTCGACTCCAAGACGGCGATGCAGTGAACGACTACGTGGTTCGTGAGGCGGATGGCGACGAGAAGGCGACCTGGTGGGCGCGGGCGACCGAGGTTTGGCCGGACTACGACAGCTACCAGGCGGGTACCGAACGACAGATCCCGCTGTTCGTGCTCGAGCCGACCGACTGAAAAGACGAGCACTCCACGCCGGCGCCGCTTTCAGCATCAACGTAACCTGGGATTGCCGGGTCTGACTGCTGCCCCGGGACCCCCCCAATCAGTTGGGAGCGTCATGCTTGGAGCTGATTGCAACGACCGGGAAACCACAGCATCTCTCCGTGTGTTCACGAGCGAAGGTCGACCACCGACCAGTTCGGGTCACCGTCGTCGAGGATCTCGGGGTCCCCTGTCAGCAGGTTGGCTCGATGACTTATCGCAGTGGCGATGGCAAAGGCATCCGCGTATGCCAAGGCGTACTGGGCCTTGATCGCCGCCGCTTCGAGTACTCGGGCCTCGCTAGGAAGGTCAAGGTGGAGCTGATGTCGCAGGCTGCCGATGACTGCTCGTGCTCGATCGATCCCAGCTGCCCGGTGGACCACGTAGAAAACCTCACCGAGATTGATCCAGCTCATGACCGGTCGCCCCTGTAGCGATCGCTCGACGCGGCCCGCCCCTGGCTCTTCGCCCTCGAGCCAGCACAGGACTGCCCAGGAGTCGAGACAGTCGGTCAACGGCCACGTTCGGCACGACGGTCCGCTTCAAGTGTCACCGTAAGACCGAGACCGGCGAACTGTCCTCGAAGACTTGGTTGCTCCCGTATCGGTTCTACTCGCACCGCATCGTCCTCGATCCAGAAGTCAACCTCATCACCTGGAGCAATCCCCAGCCGATCGCGCATGGTTTTAGGGATCACAACCTGCCCTTTTGGCCCAACCCGGGAAGTCATACTGGGAAGTATAACCAAGACTCGGGCCGAACCGGGCCCAGTTGAAACCCTTGGACCTACCTGTCCAGAACCCCAAGAAGGACAAAGCTGTCTGGTGTATAGGCACCCTTATGGCGTTAGTTGTTGTGACCCGCAGGGTTGTCGACGGAGGTGCTGCTCCATGGCGACAGCGTTACGATGAAACGTGAACCGCCGTCGGGGTCCGTGGGTGACTCTGCTCTGACTGCTGCCCCCATCGCCGCTGCCAGTTCGGCGACGATGGACAGCCCGAGGCCTGAGCCGATCTGGCGGCTGGGTCCTCGGTCGGCTTGGTAGAAGCGCTCGAAGACCCGGGTGAGGTCTCCTGCTGCTATTCCGGGTCCGTCATCTTGGACCACGATGTGCTGTGTGTTCGGGGTGCGAGGGTCGTTGGAGCCCAGCAGTGACACGGTGACCGTGGAACGGGCATAGGTGAACGCGTTCTCCATCAGGTTGGCCAACAGCTGGGCCAGCCGATCGGGATCGGCCGCTAAGGCCGCTACATCTGTCACATCAGCCGTCCCACCGGCGTCGCCGTGCGGCACGTTCACCACCAGGTCCAGCCGGCTCTTTTCGGCGAGCGGACGGAATCCCTCTGCGGTCATGCTGACCACGTCGGCTCCGTTGGTCGGGCGGATCTGCATGGACAGCTGTCGTGCCTCGAGCTTGGCCAAGTCGAGCAAGTCACCGACCAGACGTTCCAGTCGGTGGGATTCGGCGATGATCACCTCGGCTGCCTGCGACGTGTCGTCGATAGCACCGTCCATGATGGCTTCGGCGAAACCCCGAATCGACGTCAGCGGTGTGCGAAGGTCGTGGGACACCGATAAGAGGAGATGACGTTCTCGATCTCGGCCGTCGGCCAGGCTCTGAGCCATGACGTTGATCGAGCTGGCGAGCGAGGAGAACTCCGTGTAGTCGCTCTCTCGTACGGACACCCGGCTCTGCAGGTCCCCGGACGCAATTCGTCCGGTGACCTCCATCGCCTCGATCAGCGGTCGAGACATCCGTCGGCTCATCTGCCACGCCACCAGAGCGGCGATGAGGAGCGTCAACCCTCCGGCGACGATGAAGTAGACCCAACTTGGGCCCAGGTCTCCCACTTGGCGGGTCAGGAGAATGGCCACTTGACCTCCGACACGGAGATCGGCCCGCTCTTTGAGGGTCAAGGTCACTGGGGCAGCGGCGTAGACCAGGTTTCCGCTACGGCCAGAGACGGTCTCACCATCCAGAAGGCTGTTCCCGTTCAGGTCGGCGGCCGAGATACCTGACGGCAGCGCCGAGACCACCACCCCCTGCGTGTTGACCTTGATGAACCTGGCGTCTTCCAGATGGAGGACGCGACGAACGACTCGGAGCGCTGCCAGCGACTGGGTGTGACTGGTTCCTGACGTGAGCGATTGCGCCTCGGTGACGAGCTGCTGTGTGGCCTGGTTGCGGGCCGAGTTGCGCGTCAAGATCAGGCTTCCGGCGCCGGCGACCAGGAGCACACCGGCGACCAACCCCACCAGAGCCATCATCAGTCGTTGTCTCATACCGCCTCTCTCCTCACCGAGTGCTCGCTTCAGCCCAA
Organism: uncultured Acidimicrobiaceae bacterium; assembly: GCA_963812965.1. Classification (GTDB taxonomy): domain Bacteria; phylum Actinomycetota; class Acidimicrobiia; order Acidimicrobiales; family RAAP-2; genus DASXMT01. Next base: position 18,441 of record CAWEXG010000007.1, read on the forward strand.
TCGATAGCCAACGCCCCAGACCGTGGCCAAGGGAAGACTGTCGCCCAGTTTCTTGCGCAGTTGACCGACATGGACGTCAACGGTCCGCTCATCTCCGTACCAGTTGGTGCCCCATACGGCATCGAGGAGTTGCTGACGACTCAGCGCCAAACCGATGTTGTGGGTCAGGAAGGCGAGAAGGTCGAACTCTCGAGTGGTCAAGGAAACCACGGCGCCGGCCCAACGAACTTCTCTGCGACGCAGGTCCACTTCGATATCGCCCAATGAAACGATCTCTTGCTGCTGAGGCTCATTGCTCGTTCGGCGAAGAATGGCATGCACCCGGGCTACCAATTCTCGCGGCGAGAACGGCTTCACCAGATAGTCATCCGCACCAAGTTCAAGTCCGAGGATTCGGTCGACTTCGTTATCCCGTGCAGTCAGGAAGAGTATGGGGATGCTGTTCTTCGCTCGTATCTCTCGACAGACGTCGAAACCATCTCGCCGGCCAGGAAGTCCGACATCGAGAATGACGAAGACAGGAGGTTCTCGTGTGATCAGCGCAAGACCTTCGTCACCGTCGTGGGCCAGCAGGACGCGAAAACCGTCTTTGCGTAGGTACAGATCGACGAGATCGGCAATATGAGGATCGTCCTCGATGACGATAATGGTGCCGGCTTGAACGTTCATCGGCTCCAGCCTGGCACTTCTAAGGCCCACTGTGATCCTGGTTGCGGATTCCTTACAGAATCCTCATATCTACCGTACAGAAGGATCATGAATTCGCTTCATGATGGGGAGATCAACGGGATTCCCGTCAAAGGAGCACACATGTCGAAGAGAACAATATTGGTGAGCGCAGTTGCCTTGGCGTCGGTAGCAACCGTGGGTCTTACGGCCGCCCCTGCTGGGGCAGCTACTCCGTCGACCACGCAGAGCCTGTCATCAATACAGGCCAAGGCCGCAGCGGCCATCACCCTGCGAGTGAACCATCTCAACGCCGCTGTCAGCAAGGTCAATGCCGACAGCAAGCTTGGTTCCGACGCGGCGGGGCTGGTGACATACCTGCAGGCAGATATCCCAGGACTGCAGCAGCTCGGTCAGAAGATCGCCACAGACACCAGCGTGACCGAGGCAAGCGCCGATGCACGGACTATCGGTACCAACTACCGAGTGTTCAGGCTGGTGATTCCCGCTGCCCGATTGGCGGCCGAGAGCTATGAGATCGATAACAACGTGGTTCCTAAGCTGAATGCCGCTTCCACCAAAGCAGCCAGCTACGAGAATTCGAGTAATCAAGCCACGGTGGCGCCGCTTCTGGCGGATCTGAACAGTCAGATCAGTACAGTCACGAGCTCGACCTCAGGCGTCGCCACGACGGTGCTGGGGTATACGCCTGTACAGTGGAATGCCAACCGTGCCCTGCTCGCTCCTTCGAAGTCCGCAGTGCAGTCGGCCCGCACCTCCATCAAGAAGGCAAGGTCCGATCTCCGGCAGATCCGGGCAGCGGTCAAGGCATCCCGTTAGACCCTTCGCAAACCCTCGGTAACGCCCCCTGAGTTGCTTCCTTCGGGCAGCGCTCAGGGGGCGCATGCCTCTTGTCGGTAGTAGCCTCTCAGCGTGGCTCTCAGTGATGAGAAGTACATGCTGCTTACAACCTTTCGCCGTGACGGAAGACCGGTGGCGACACCGGTGTGGGTCGTGGCGCTCGATGACGGCAAGGTCGGATTCTGGACCAGCTCAGGCTCGGGAAAAGCAAAGCGGTTGGCACACACGGAGAGGGTTACCGTGCAGCCCTGCGACGCTCGCGGTCGGGTCAAAGAGGGGACATCGGCAGTCGACGCGACGGCGCAACTCGTCACCGGCTCCGAGTTCGATGGGATTCGAGAAAGAGTCGTCGCCAAGTACGGCTTCATGACCAAGATCACCAAGTTTCTCGGAACGCTTGGTGGGATCGTGAAGGGAAAGCGGATCCCCTATGGCGACCGCGGCGTGATCGTCACCCCGACGATCTGAACTCGATCCAGTAGCGACGAGGGCAGGAAAACCTCCCGTTGAAACCGCCAGATGTTGTACGTTGCTGTCGTGTCTGACTACGTGATCCCCGAACCCGAACCCAAGGAGATCGACGAGAAGTTGTCGATCGAATTGCGCCACCTCGCTTCGAATGCAGTGCTGAAGGGCAAACCTTCAGGCGAGGAGAAGTGCGAGAACTGTCGGTACTACCTTGAGCCGTACAACGAGATCTCGTACTGCTGGCACCCGAAGCTGCGTGTCCTCGTCGGCTCCGAATGGTGGTGCCAGTGGTGGGATGCCATTCCCGAGGACGGATCGTAAGACCCAATAGCCCTCTCGCCATCGGCTCACCGTCAAAGAGGGATCCCGCTGTTCGTATCCGTCGCCGGCGTTCGACAACACCCTGCTCGATGTAGTCCAAGCTATCGAGGGCAACGAAACCTTCTTCCAGTGCACGGAGATCCGGCGCCGGAGCCGTCGCGCGTGGCTGTGCGTATCTATACGCCGACGTGCGGGATCACCGCAACGATCCCACTCAAAACGATGATGGGCTCAACGATCCCCCTCCGACGTGGGGCCGACCAACAGATCCTTCACTGGGGTATCAGCGTTGTTGGCGAGCCCCTGCAGTAGACGGAAAAACGTCTCGGTGTAGTCCTTCGAATCACGTTCGAATGGCATCCGCTCCGCCGCCCTGTCGACCATCGCCCGTCGGTCCGCTCCCGGCATGGATAGCAGCCGATCGAGAGCGGTGGTCAATGCCCCGATGTCCGATGAGGGATAGATGATGCCGGTCTTCCCGTCGTGAATCAGTTCCGACGTACCACCGGCATCGGATGCCAACACAGGCACCCTGTGTGCGATTGCCTCGATAATCGAACGTGGTAGGGACTCCCGATCCGAGCTCAGGACGAAGGCGTCGGCCATGACGAGCCAAGGCGTAACGTGCGGGGTCAACGGTATGAGGAAGGTCTGCTCTTCCAGGCCGAGCACATTGGCCAGTTGGCGCAGAGCTGCGGCGTACCAGCTGTCGTCTGCACCTACGAAGGCGACACGGATATCGGGATGCTGTTCGGCAAGTCGGGCGACAGCGATGAGCAGGTTGCTCTGCGCTTTCCGGGGCTCAGTCGTGGCCACCGAGACAAGGAGCGTAGCGCCCTCGGGAATTCCGTGGTTGGCGCGTAGTGTGTCGCGATCACAGGCCGCCCGTTCTGCGGCGATCGTGGCAAGTGACACTCCGTAGTCGATCCGGAAGAATCGGTCTTCATCGCCCTGAGGCAGAAAAATGTCACGCGTTGCGTCTGCAACGAAGCAACCGGCCGTCGTCTGGGCCAGGGCGGCCAAGGCCCGTTCCCGGATGTGAGAGTCGATGTTCGTTCTGCCGAACGCAGCGGCGAGGAAGTGATTGAAACTGAAGTGCTCATGGATGGCGAAGACCGTCGGGATGTCGCACCTGCGGGCCGCATCGATTCCGATGAACGCCCCCAGGGTATTGACGAGTGCCACGTTGGTGCCGGTATCACTTGCGATGAGTGCCAACTCCCTAACTTTGGACTCGTACAGTGCAGCTTCATGCGGAAAATGCCCGATGAGATGGACCTCGGCGCCTGCTGCTTCGAGTTGGTGTCGTAATGGTCCATCGAATGGTGTAACCACCGTGCACCGTGTGTCGGGCTCCGCAAGGACCTTGCTCAAGATCTCCTGTAGCCACAACTGCGCTCCACCGAGGTTGAGTTGGTGGGTGACGACCAGCAAGTTGATTCCGCGTTGCGGCCGACGTTTCCGGACGGAGGTGACCGAACGGGCGGCGAGAATCCCTGCCCAATGCACGTCGGTGACCTCTGAGGCAAATGGCCCGACGACAATGGTCCGTTGGCCGAGTGTGGTTCGTCCGTCCGCGCCAACGACATCGACATGTACGGTGATCTCGGTCCCTGGTTCATAGTTGGCCAGATCGACTATGTACAGGAAACCCGAGAGAAAAAACGTCTCGTCGCCGAGCGCCAATGTGACGTCGGGACGCTCAACGCAGAAGAGCGAGGCAAGATTGGCCGAGCCGTTGTTTACCCGCACCTCTACCCGATCGACGCGCAATACCGGTCCGACCCATCCGGAGACTATGGCGACGCCGCCGTCCTCCACTGATCCGTCCCCTGGGGCATCGAGAGTACCGATCGTCGCCTTGCTGGGTGCTCCGCGGACCTCAACTGCGAGAGACGACCTGGCGTCGGAGATGCTCGCCGTGCCGGGAGCCTCGGTCGCGGCGAGAGCGTGGAGTGAACTCTGGATCCGTTGGGTGAGACGCCGGGCGCTTGTCAGCATGGCCCGATGCAACCCAAGTGCATCGGTAGATGGTGGCACGTTGCCTTCGACAGAGCAACTAGGTGAATCCGACGCTGTATACCGGGAGCTTCTATACCTGGGCGACGCGCCACTGGGTGAGATCGTCACGGATCGAATCATGAAGACGGTGCATTTCGACCGGGTCACGATGGCGCTGGGCACGCTCACGAAGCGCCTCCCGAGCGGTAGCGATATCTGAACCTCCTCGCGCCACTTCATGGACGTGACGGATGATGTCGTCGGCGTTTCGATAGGTGCGCAAATGCTCGCCGACGATCTCGCGTGCTTCGGCGCGATCTGGCGCGATCACGATGGTTCCGCACAGCATTGCCTCGATGATCGACATCGGATATCCCATGACCGAGTCGTCGTTCAGCGAGTAGACGAGCACCGACGCCCGTGCGATCTGGGCCAGGACTACCGGTCGTTGCACGCTGACACGAACGGTAATCGTGGGATCGCGGCCAGCAGCGAGCGATTCGACTTCCTCGGGAAGGTCTTCGATACCGTTCGACCGCGCCAGGATGATCTCGCGTTCGATGTCGGGCAGCTGTGCGAAGGCGTCGATGAGGAACGGGAACTCCTTCTTCGGTAGGCCGGCCGAGACAGACAGCACCAGACTCCGGTCCACCGGGCTGGCGGGGATCAGTGTGCGGGGCCCGACGGTGGGAAGGAGGGGTTTGACGCCCTGAGGGAGCAGCGGGAGATGGTGGGGGTGCGCATACAGCGCCACGCAGAGTGGATGCTCCAGGAGGCGTCCCGCCAGCTCCCTGTCGACATCAAAGGAGTGCACCCGGCAGACGAACGGCATCCCGAGCCGCTCCATCAGTGGGATCTGGCCTTCCGCGTGCGTGGCCCAGTGCATAAGCACCACGTCCGGGTTCGCCTCGGCGATCGCCTCTTCGAAGTCCAGTCGGCAGGGCGGTGCGCTCTCGGCTTTCGACACGGCCTCGTGGACTGATGACGCTGTTACGACTGCGCCTGAGCCTTCGAGTGCGTCGATGTCTTCGCCGATATAGGTCTCGGAGATCACCGGGTACATAGCGCTATGGACATGCACACGCAACGGCCGTGTCGTGTGCGTCCGAGAGCGGACCCGGCGAACTGACTCAGATTGTTGGGGGATGTCGCTCACGCGGTCCGGTAGGACGGTGCGGTAGTAACAGGCCACCGCAGGCAGGGCCAATGGCGGAGCCTGAGTGAAAAGTCTCAGTGATTGGTCCCAGTCGAACGCAGCATTCAGCGACTCGTCGTAGCCGATGCCGCTGAACTCGGAGCGGAACGCAATGGTGTTTCGATCGATGTAGTTAGCCCGTTCGTGGCGGCTTCGATCGTACCGGGCGAACTCGAGCAGCGGTAACATGCCCGATCGCACCCCGCGCTGTGCACCCGGATCCTCGTTGATGCGTGCCCCGTAGAGCGCATTGACCTCAAGGTAGTGCGAGAAGGTCCAGACGATGCTCCGGAGCCATTCGCGGTGCATGAGATTGTCGTCGTCAAGAAAGGCGATGATGTCACCGCCAGCTGCTTTAAGGCCGATATTGTAAGCGGCACCAGCTCCTCGCCGCTCGGGCGTGCGAACGACTCGAACGCGGGGGTCGTCGATGGTGGCGAGGTACTCCCCGGTCTCCTCTTTGTCCGAGTCATTCATGATGATCAGCTCAAATCGCTGATAACTCTGACCGAGCACGGAGTCGATGGCTTCACGCAGCAGTGGGAGTCGATCCCGCGTGGCCAATGTCACCGACACCACCGGGCCCTCCTCGACCTCTGCTGCGTCGGCGATCCAGCTCATCACCGTTGGGACTTCCATCCGACTCATGAGCGTGCCCACGATATCGAGCTCTGCCGATGCCGTTGGCGAGGCGTTGTCGAGCGGTTGGGCTCCGAAATTCGACAAGATCTTCACGCAAGAGCTGACCCACCGCTCGAGCGATTTGAGCCACTCGGTATGACCTTCAAGGGCGTCCGCCTGGCTCGTCACTACACCGTCGAGCCGGGCAACCGCCTGCTCGAGCTCTGTGAATCGGTCCGTTGGACGGGCATCTGTGTGACGGCTTGTCGGCTCGTCGTCGGATACGCTCAGTGTGATTCGATCCAACTCGATAGGCGCAACCGTTGGATGGACCCACGCCGTGACAACGAGCGTCGCGGTGTCACTGACGGGTATCTCACTGAGATCCGCGATGAGATGCCATCCCGCGCCGGCGAGTGTTGCGTCGCCCAAAGCGGTCGCGACGTCTTCACGCCAGGGGTGACCGGTGGCCGCTCGTCCAACGAGTACTCCGTCCACATGCACCGCGACGGCGAGAGCAGGTTGATCGCCGAATGCACTCCAACCGGATACGACGAGCGGACCCCGGGAGGCACTAGCTCCAGATTTCGGCTCATCGACCGAGCCGCGGAATTCGGGACCGGGTTCGCCAGTGCGGTGATGGCCGATCGGGGCGATTCGAACCCAATCCCGGAGCATGCGTAGCTCGCCGAGGCGATCGTTTGCCCATTGCCGACCAAACTTCACGCCGGTTGATCCTCGATCGTTCTGAACGAGCTGGCGCTGGGTGCCGTATCGTTCTGGCGTTCTCCGAGGTCGGGAGCGAGGTTCATCCGGGTTCGGCTTTCGTCAACATTCCGCCATCTTTCCCAATTGTCCGCCATCTTTCCCAATTGATTGCCCACGAGGCATCCTGATTCCTCGCCGCCGGCAGCTCCGCCCAGGTGGGCGATATCGATCGGTTGGGGCCAGAGCAGAGCTGTGTCAATCGCTCCTGGGGGTGCCGAGTACCGGGGGAGCGGTGCGAGCATCCTCTCGTTTCTGGGTCCGGTACCAGCGGTCGAGCGGACGTTCGCCTTCCGGAAGGTGACGGGAGGCTCTCGTTCCGAGAGCGATGGCCACGTAGTAGATGACGACGCTGAATACCACGCAGGTCACCACGCAGATCCACTGGCTTTCCGAGTCTTTGTCGCCATGGCCGAACGGGCCCAGATAGCTCATCAGGATCATGCCGACGATATAGGGAATGAGCCACGAAGCGGCACGCCACTCCTGTGCGGTGTGGCGAAAGGCAGGGCGTATGACTGCCAGTCCCACGAGAGCCAATGCTCCGATGCCGACCACCGAGAACAGCTTGGCGATGGTGTCCCATCCGGTCCAGAGCAGGAGGAGATTGGCTACGACGAAGGCAACGGGAGCAACGAGATTCGGGTGTCGAAGGCTGTACGGTCTCGACAGCTCCGGACCCGTCATCCGGATGACTCCCAACGCCAGGGGGGCCAACGCGTACATGAGCACAACGGCAGCAGTGACGAATTCGAGCAACTGCTCCCAGTCCGGGAACACCAGGATGATCAAGACGCCCGCCACGTAACAGATCCCGAGGCTCAAGAACGGGACTCCTTTACTGCTCAACCGGCTGAGTCGTCCGGGAAGGTAGCCCTCCACGGACATCGCGTAGGGGATACGCGATGCGGTGGCGGTATAGGTGAGCGCTGTCCCGGCGGGCGAGATGATGGCGTCGCTGTAGATCAGGTACGCGATCACGGAGAGGCCGAGTGCCGTAGTCAGACCGGCGTATGGGCCGAAGATCCCAGGAAAGGTGAGGTGGGGCCATCCTCCCGACAGATTCTGACCCGGTATCGCACCTACGAACGCGATCTGGAGCAGCAGGTACAGCCCGCCACCGATGATCACCGAACCGATCACTGCCCGTGGGATGCTGCGTTGCGGTCTCTTGGTCTCGCCGCCAAGCTCCACCGCCTGTTCGAAGCCGATGAGGGCGAAGATGACGCCGCCACTACTCGTGGCCCGTAGAACCCCGAGGAGCCCATTGGGGAAGAAGCCACCGACGACGAAGTTGTGCACCTGAAACTTCGTCGAGACGAGTGCCAGCGCCACGACGAGTGGAATGAGGATCTTCCAGCAGACAACGACCGTATTGGTCTCCTTGAACTTACGGAGGCCGAAGGCGTTCAAGGTGGTGAAGCCGAGAAGGATGGCGGCAGCGACCACCTTGCCGAGAAGCGTCAGTACGACCGATCCGTCATGGAGGGCGGTCAATGCGGGAAGGTAGTTCCCGGCGTAGCGCAGTGCCGCCTCGGTCTCGATCGGAGCGATACACACCGTTCCGATCCATGTGAACCATCCGGAGAAGAAGCCGGTTACTCCACCGAAGCCGTACAGCGGAAATCGTGCCGTTCCTGCATCGACCGGAAACATGGTCCCGAGCTCGGCATAGACGAGCGCAATCGTGGTGACCATCGCACCGGCGATGATCCATGCCAACACGGAACTCCCGCCGGCTCCTCTCGCCGCGTCCAGGGCGGCGAAGAGCCAACCTGACCCGATGATGGCACCAACCGAGAGGAAGAGAAGGGATCGCTCGTCGAGTTCACGCCGGACCACGGCATTGTTCCGTTGGAGCAGAGACATAGGCTGCTGCGGAACCTAGCGTAAAGCGGCTTCCAGAGAGGAAGTCCGTTTGTGAGGAGCGTCCGGGCTCAGGCGAGGAGGTTGCGGGCTCCGGGCCCCTCGTCACCGAGCATGTCACCTGGATTGGTGAGCCTGCACCGGTCAATGGACAGGCACCCGCATCCGATACAGCCGGTGAGCTGGTCACGGAGTTGTTGCAATTGGGCGATGCGGCTGTCGAGATCGTCACGCCACGATGCCGATAACCGGGCCCAGTCGTCCCGATTGGGGGTGCGCTCCTCGTTGAGCTCAGCGAGTGCAGCCTTCATGGTGCGCAGCGGGATGCCCACCCGTTGGGACGCACGGATGAATGCCACCCGGCGGAGAGTGTCTCGTCGGTAACGGCGCTGGTTGCCGGAAGTGCGCCGACTGGTGATGAGACCCTGTCGTTCGTAGAAGTGCAGCGCCGAGACGGCCACACCGCTTCGTGCTGACATCTGGCCAACCGTGAGCTCATGGACATCGAGAGGAATTTGTGCCATAGCCTTGACCTAAACCTTAGTAGAGGTTCTACGGTAACGGATACGAGGAAGGGAGCGAGGAAGAGTGCACAGAACACGGGCTGGTTTCTCGGTTGTCCGGTGGGCACGTCTACTCACTGACCGTTGAGCGGGAGGACGATATGAGCGAAGCAACGTCGGTCTTGGACGAGGCGTTTGAACGGATGGCGGCATCTGGCTTCGAACTGCCGAACGGGTTTGTCAATCACGGGCCCATGGCGTGCGAAGCCTTGGCAGCTCTTCGTTGTGACGATGAGATCGACAGCTGGGCACGACGGTTTGCTCGGTCGGGCGGGGCAGCGATCGAGCCGGTCTCGCCGTCCGGTTTCGAGTGGCAAGACGAGCTGGGTGTTTACCGGCGGCTCCCGGAGTGGATCGGATATTTTGAGCAGGCGATCGCCGCTGACGGATGGCCTGCCGTCGTTGAGGTGTGGGTACCACGGCTGATGCCCGGACTGTCTGTTGCTCTGTTCCACGGCGCCATCAGAGTGGCCCATGCCGTTCGAGCCATCGATGCCGTCGACACTGCACCGCGCCGAGCTGAGTTGGCACGGGCTCTCGGCTACTGGGCTGCTCGCTTCCGCGTCGGACAGCCACCGATCGAGGACGGTGCTGTTGATGATGTGCGGTTGGCTGTGACCATCACCGCCGCTGACGGTGCCCGGGCATACTTGGCTCAGCCCACCATCCTGAACCTGCACGGTGTTACGGGCGCAATGGCGGTTGAGATCTTCGCTGATCACATCCCGGCCCCGGCTGGCGCTGCCGGGTTGGCTCAAGTGCGCGCCGAACATGCTGCGCTCTACGGCGGTACTGGGACAGCTGACGATGCGGTTGTCACTACTTCGGACAGCACTCGAGATGATGAACTGGCGTGGACGGCAGCGAGCAGTGGGGACCCCCATGAGGTCAAGCTGGTCGAAGCGTGCCGACGAGGGTTTGTGACGACGGGCGATCCGATCTTCGTCGCGGCGGCGGAGACGGTGACGGGCCTACGGTGACGGCTTCGAGTGCAGTGGCTTACCGAGGAGCCCGTGGCATCCCGAGACCGATCATGGCGATGATGTCCCGCTGAATCTCGTTGGTCCCTCCGCCGAAGGTGAAGATGGTTTGGCCTCGAGCGTTGCGCTCGAGGCGACCTCGCAGGACGGCGCCAGGTGAGCCTTCTGGGAGATAGCCCGCCTGACCAATGACCTCGAGGAGCAGACGATAGGCCTCGAGGGCGAACTCGGTACCGAACACCTTCGTGGCCGAAGCATCGGCTGGACTCAAGCCCTTGTTCGATGCCCATGCAACCTTCCAGTTGATGAGCTTCAAGAACTCTGCCTTCGCATGCACCCGGGCGAGGTGTGTACGTACCCACTCTTGGTCGATGACTCGTCGCCCATCGGCCAGCATCTCCTCCTGCGCCCATGTCCGCACTTCGCTCAGACTGCGGAGGATGCCCGACACGGGGCAGATGGCGACACGCTCGTGGTTGAGCTGGTTGGTGATGAGTTTCCAGCCCTGGTTCTCGGCACCGACCAGGTTCTCCACCGGGACCCGTACGTCGTCGTAGTAGGTCGTGCTGGTGATATCGCCGGCGATCGTGGGGAGTGGCGTCCACCGGAAACCTGCAGCGGTGGTCGGGACGATGAACACCGACAGTCCCTTGTGCTTGGCGACGTTCGGATCGGTCCTCGCTGCCAACCAGATGTAGTCGGCGTACTGGATAGCGCTGGTGTAGAGCTTCTGGCCCGTGATCACGTACTCGTCGCCGTCTCGGATGGCTCGGGTCTTCAGCGACGCCAGATCAGTGCCGGCCGTGGGCTCGGTGTAGCCGATGGCGAAGTGCACTTCACCTCGGAGAATGCCGGGCAGGATGCGGTTCTTCTGTTCCTCGGTGCCCAGTGCCATGAGCGTAGGGCCCACGCTATTGAGTGTGAGCAGCGGCAACGGGACTCCGGCCCAGTGTGACTCCTCCACAAAGATCATCTGCTCGATGGCGCCCCGACCCTGGCCTCCGTACTCGACTGGCCAACCCAGCCCGAGCCAGCCGTCCTCACCCATCCGCCGGATGTACCGGGTGTAGGTCGACTCCGTATTCCCGGATCCGTCGTCGCTGTCGTTCCCGCCGTCACCGTTGTTGCCTTCTACCTCGTCCACGAGGCTGGCGAAGTAGGAACGTAACTCGTTCTTGAGGTCTTCTTGGTCCGGTGTAAATGCCAGGTGCATCTGGCTCCTCTCGTATCCTCCGCACGATAATCATCGGAGACGATCGGCGGCTACTGAGTCGGCTCGGTGTGCCGAGCCCTACCCGTCACGGTTATGCCTGGCCGAACATCTCCTGTCGTTGTAGTGTCGGCACTGACAACGACAAACGTTGGTCATGGCGGTTTCGAAATTCGTGGCGGAATTAATTTAGGCGAAGAGCTATTCGACCCGGCCGTTAGTAATCGGGGTGTCGAGTCGGTAGCTGGCGTAGTAACTCGCACCCCACGATGAGCCCACATGGCGGGCGCATGTAGTTGTGCTGTGGTCACAACGAGGCGAGGAGATGGTTGGTGCGAGTTTCTGCGGTTCTTTCAGTTGCATGGGCGCGAGCGCCCAAGATCTGGATCTCTCGACGGGGAAGGGGTGGCGGGCACCACCGAGCACGCCGGCTGGCGACCCTGATGGCCGCTGTCGTTACGGTGGGCGGTGTCATGTCGATGGTCGTGGGCGTGAGCAACGCCTGGGCCACGAACAGCGTTGGCCCCGGATACGGGGTCGACGTCGGCGGTCACAACAGCGGTGCCTACTCCATCACGACGACTGACGGCCAGATGCTCGGCTACTGCATCACACCCGGTCTTGCCAGTCCCACCCAGATCCCGGACGACGTGTACAGCCCGATCGGAGCGGCTCCGAACGGGGGACTTGCGTACCTGAGCTACTTTGCCGCCACCTTCCAGGGTGGGTTCCCTGGGTACGACACCAACGACGTCGACGCGGCAGTGGCGTACATCGCCTACGGAACGGGTCTGGGATCGGCGCCGCTCGCACTGGTGAACATCATCGAGGCGAACATGAGCGCGTACCCGGGGCCATGGACGGTCACGATCGTCCCGCCGTCCGGCGGCAGCTACACCACCGGCACCAACTACACCGGCGACGTCACCGTCACTGCTGCCAACGGCAACGGGGTCCCAGGTCTCGCCATCACCGCGCCGGCAACCGGCGGGACTGGCCAGTGGTCCAACTTCGTGTGGCTGCCGAATGTGGCGACAGACGTAACCGACGCCGCCGGTCATCTGCCGTTCCAGTTCAGCCAATCGGCTCCTGGCGGATTCTTGGAAGGGTTCTCGGTCGTTGGTGGAGCACCTGGCTCCACCCCGGTCGAGTACGGACCACCCGCCGGTTCGGGCGGCCAGAGCATGTTGGCCGCTGTTGCCGGCCCGAGTCCGTCGGCGGTGATCAACGGCACGATGAGCTCCCCGGTGACGCCCGGTTCCCTCGTCATCACGAAGACGGATTCGGACACGAAGGTCGGTCTGCCCGGCGCGCAGTTCACCGTCTACTACGACGCGGCTGACAACGGCGTCTTCTCGACACAGATCGTCGGGCCAAACTCCGACGGCAGCTTCACGACGGGAGCAGACGGCAAAATCATCGACCCGGCCGGCGCGCTGGCATCGCTCCTCCCTGGCACTTACCGGGTGACGGAGACCGTCGCGCCACCCGGCCATACGCTGCCGACCCCGGCGTACCAGGACGTGACAATTCCGGTTGGCGGCGGGGCTGAGACGGTGACGTTCGCCGACCAGACGGTACCGAAGATCGCCACGGTCGCCACGGGCGTGAGCCAGGTCGGCATAGCGATCAGCGACACCGCCACCTTGACGGCGGCGTCAGCCCATGCGACCGGGACGATTACGTTCAGGGCCTACGGTCCGTTCGCAACGGCTTCGGCGGCAACGTGCACGTCAGTGAACCTGGCGTTCACGTCGACACCGGTCACGGTGGACGGCTCGGGGACGTACCAGATGACATCGGGCTATACGCCGACGGCAGTCGGTCTCTACGAGTGGATCGAGAGCTACTCCGGGGACACCAACAACACGGCTGTCGCAGGATCGTGTGGCGACGCTGGTGAGACGACGGCGGTGGTGAAGGTCACCACGACCGCGACGGTTCAGGCATCAGGTGACACCCCCATCGCCGACACGGTTGTCGTCCAAGGCCCGCTGCCGGCCGGGTCGGTGATCACCTCCACGCTGTACCACGCATCCGATACGACGTGCGTCACACCGCTATGGACGGCTCCCGGCGTTGTGACCGGAACGGCCACCAGCTACCAACTCGACGGGATCACCGAGCCCGCCGGGTCCTACCAGTGGGTCGAGACGGTGAAGCTGCCCAACGGCACGACGGTTGCCACCGGGAGCTGTAACGCTGCGCTGGAATCGAGCACGGTGCTCGCAAGTATCCCTGCTGCCACGCAGGCAGCGGTCTCGGCTACACCGGCGTCGGTAACGGGCTGACCGGTGGAGAGAGGAACGGCGGGCCGGGGTGGCGCCGGGCTTCCGAGCTCACCGATGAGCCTCCTGGCGATCGCGGCCGTTGTCGCTGGCGTCGTGCTTGCCGGGTGTGGAGGCACGCAACTGTCTGTGCGAGCTCGCCGTCGGCCACCGGTGCCGGGACCACCGACAACCGTGGCCTCGTCAGCCTCGAGCTCGTCCACGCCACCGGCAGCGCCAGCCGTCGTCACCACCCTGGCCACAGCCGATGGCACGATCCCCGACTACGCCGAACCGGGCGACGACCGGTCGGGTTCGGTGCCTGCCACTTGGCATGGGGAGCCGTCCATCCTTCCGGTGCTGGCGCAGAAGGCCGGGTGGGTCGACGTACGGTTGGCGCCGAGGCCGAACGGCTCGATGGCATGGGTTAGGCGGTCGGACGTGTCGTTCAGCTACACACCGTGGTCGATCGTCGTGGACACCGCGACCACCCACCTGTACCTGTACAACGACGGGAAGCTGGTGACCTCCATGCCGGCGGGGGTCGGAACGGTGGCCGACCCGACGCCCACGGGTGACTTCTTCGTCGCCTATCTGGCTGCCCCGCCATCAGCAGGGTATGGCCCGTTCGTGATCGTCACGTCGGCACACTCCGATGCTATCTCTGACTGGGAGTCGTCCGGCGACGCGCAGATCGCCATCCACGGACCGTTGGGCAGCGATCGGCAGATCGGCACCACCGGAGCGGCGATCAGCCACGGATGCGTACGCCTGCACCTGAGCGACCTGGTACAGCTACGTCCAGTCCCGGCTGGATCCCCGGTCGTCGTGGAGCACCCGGGATGAACACCGTGAGGCAACGTCCGGGGGGGGGGCGCGATGACACGCGCCGCGCCTTCGGGGCCCAGATGAACGGCTCCCTGCTTCATCCCGCCTCTCTGCTGAGCCTCTTATGACGTTCATCATCTTGAACCGGATGCGAGACGACTGGACGGTCGTCGGAACGTCCCAGGCGTCCGTGGAGGCCCTCCGTGCTCTGGCGAACGCCGAGTCATCGGTTGCCGACGTCGGGGCGGGCAACCTGGCAGAGCTCCTCGCCGCACTTTCCGATCGAAGCAATCGCCTCACGTCGGAAGAAATGGCTGCCGTCATAGCCGCCATGCTCCGATCAGCTTCCCTCGACCCATTGATCGGTCGCGGCCTGGTACAGGCGCTCATGCCAGCTCTCATCGTCATGATGCGTCGGTTCATGTGGAAAGCGGTTGTGCACGATAGTGCCGAGGTCCTTGCTACCGACATCGTGACCACAGCATGGGAGATCGTGACCGAGTGGTCCGGCGAGGACCGCCCCTGGGCCCTACGAGATCTACTGTCTGCCATTCGCCAGCGAGTCAGCCGTCAACTCGAGCGCGAGCGCCGGGTGGACGCGTACCGTTCCACTCAAGATATCGACCAAGTGCCGGCGCCTCCCGATCGCAACACATTTGACGAGTTGGTCGCCATGATCAGATCGCTGCCCGACGGCTATCTGGACGAGCAAGACACGGCCGTTCTTTACGGCAGCCTGATCGGCTATTCGCAGATGGAGCTGGCTCAGTCGACCGGGGAGACCGAGTCGCGAATCGATTACCGGGTGAAGAGGGCTCTACGGCGGCTGGCGGTCTATGCGTGACGGGAGAGATACGAATGACGAGCACTCGAATGAATCACATACGTCGTTGCTACCGCACCGCCGCTCCCCGTCGAGGAATCGTTCGACACAGACCATGGCGATCTTCGTTGCGCTTCTGGCCATTGTCTACGTCTTCTACACGGCCGCCCCGACATCGGTACGTGCTGTATTGCCCCCCGGTCTGCGAAGCCTGCAGGTTCCGACTACAACCACCATTCCCGGGATCGTGACTCAACCAGTGTCAACACCGACAACCACCACGACAGCTCCACCGACACCGTCGATGTCAACGACGCCAACGACAACACCGGTTACCACCCCAGCCACGGCTGTACCTCCTGCGACACTTCCTTTTCCTGCGACGACCCCCACCGTGCTTTCGCTCTCGGCGAGCGCGTCTCCGGTATTCGCAGGATCGTCCATCCAGGTAACGGTGACAGCTGAGCTGAGCAGTGGGAACGCCGGGTTTGGCGGTCAGATGGTGGGTTATTCGGGACCGGGGTGTTCGTCAGCATCCGCTACAACGACAGCTGACGGCAGCGCCATCGGGGTGATGACGTGTGCCGAGGCTGACACGATCCCGATCACGGTTGTCGCGGCCGGAAAGATGGTCGTGACCACGGTCCAGGCATAATGCTTCCCAATTGTGCTGGGGGAGTTCGGCCAGTGTTTGGTCGAACACGCGTGGTGCTATCGACTGTCGGTGCTGTTTTGACGGCGACAGTTCTTTACGTCGCCGTGCCGGTTGTCTTGATCTTGATCACTCGAGTCGCCAGTTCCACACCCGCTGACGGCCCACACGGCGGTGTCGGCTCGAGGCCTGGTTGATCTTCTGGCCAGTGTGGTGTGGGTTGCATGGTTTGTCGAAGTGGTGAAGCTGGTGCATGCGGTGATCGCGCGGGTCAAGCAGCGGGATCTGGTCATGTCAGGCGCTGGTCTGCGAGACAGGTTCGCTGTGAGGATTGCCGCACTGGTGATCGTCATCTCCCCGGTGTCGGTTGCATCGAGTGCCGGAGCGTTCGCTGCCCAGCCGTCGCTGCCAGCTTCTCCTTCGATCTCAGTGAGCGCTCTGGTTCCTCACGGCTCTGTTCGTCCTAAGCGTGATGATCGGTTGTTACCGACACCGGTGCCTTCTGAACGGGGTGCGGTCTTGCCGGAGTTGGCCGCACTCGGCCTGACATCACTCGCAGCAGCAACTGCTGTAAGACGAGCTGGTCGCCAACGCCGGATCAGTCAGATGAGTTGCATGCTCGGCGAGGTAGCAGCACCCCTGTCACCGGATATCACCACCGACGCGCAACGATTCGAAGCATTTATTGATGCCGCCGCCCTTGCTACCGATCCGGTTGAGATCATGAACCTGCTCTGCGCCGGGCTCGAGCTCATCGAGGGTCAGTCGCTTGCCAACGCCTCTCGCTACGGTTGGTGGACGGGTGACGGTTTCGACGCTCGGGTCCGCTCCCTTGTTGTCGATGCTGCTTGCAAGTTGGCGCCGATTGCTGTGGACGCTGGGGATCAGAGGATCGCCCAGTGGGGCATGGAACAGGCACGTCTCGTCAATCCTTACGATGAGACCCTGTACCGGGTGGCCATTGAATCGGCTGCTCTGGCCGGCAATGCACGGTGGGCGTATCGGATGTGGACTCAGTGCAACGAGATGATGAACGAACTTGCTCCTGGGTCGCTCCCTTCTACGACCACTGAACAGGCGTACCTGGCCGCTCTCAGACTGTTTGATTCGAATCGCGATGGAGTAGTCGGCGCCTGATCCCGCGCCAGGACCCTCTTGCGGCTGAACCTCTTACTCCGGTGGATGGGCAGACAGCGGGGGCGGAGCGTCTTCCGGTCCGTGCCGGTACCGGTGCTTGAACATTCCGTAGGCAACGGGTCCGGCGGCCAGTGGCAACCAGTACGAGGCGAGGCGGTAGGTGAGTGTCGCAAGCACTGCGTTACCGGCATCGACCCCGGCCAGCACCAACAGCCCGGCCAAGCTCGCCTCGACGATGCCAAGGCCGCCTGGGGTGATGGGGACCATGCCGACGATGCCGGCTACCGCATAGGCGATCAGGATCAACGACGGTCGCGGATGACTACCCGTGGCTCGCACTGCAGCGAGCAGGCAGAGGAAGTCGAAGCCGAGCCGTCCTGCCGACAAGAGCACCGCTTGCCACCACTGTTTGCCCAGTACCTTCCGGATGAGGTCACGTTGTCGAAGGAGCTGTTCGTCGAGTCCGGTCAGCGGTGTTCGTCGTCGAAATATACGGTTGCGGACACGTTGGACGAACTGCCCGCACCATCGGAGCGGTGCTGCCGTTGTGAGGACAATCGCACCGAACCCGGCGAAGAGGACGAATGCAATGGCGCCAAGGATGGCAGCGTTGTACAGCCCTCTATTGATGGGACTTCCGAGCAAGATCACCGGGAGAGCGAAGACCGGAAGGGCCAGAAGACCTCCCACCCCCAGGAGGGAGAACGCGGTCAGCCCTCCGATAGCAGTACTGGTATCCGTTCCACTGACTGCCAACATCCGATATTGGACAGCGGCCCCTGCTGCTGCACCACCAGGCATGATCAGGCTGATGGAATTGCCGGCAAGCTGTGGTGTGATCACCGTGAACCATGCCTTGGTCCTCAGAGCGATGCGTTGTAGGGAGAAAGTGCATGTGAAGTGGACTGCTTCGGCTCCCAGCGCTACGGCGAACCAGATGGGGTTGAGTGTTGTCAGCCGAGGCCATGAAGCGAACACCTCGGTGAGACTGGGAAACACCAGATAGATGGCTATTCCTGCGACAACGATGACGATCGCCCTCTTGACGACCGTTTTCCAGGGGAAGGGGGGTGTCTGCTGTTCAAGCGCGGCAGAGAACGAAGGCTTCTTGTTGTCTTCCGAGCTCCCGTTCACGAAGCACCGTCACTGACGAGCACTGTCAAAGGTTCGCGCACCGAAGGCTTTACGTGCTGGACGCTACGCTCTGGTGCCTGGCTGCAGTGGCCCGGTACATCTACAGCGCGTGTGGCTGACGACGTTAACGCGTGTTTCATTGGACAGGAAAGCTCAGTTGGATAGAGACACAGGGATACCTGACACCGACCGACGCTTCGAGGTGTTGACGCGGTCAGCAGTGGGCAGCGATCGGCCGATCGGCCCGGAACGGTCTGTCGGAGTCCGACATCGGAGTGTTGACAGCAGCCGGTGGAGTGGTCGTTGCCGGCGACGTGACCGATGTGTACTTACCGCTGGCGCAGTTCCTGACTGTTCATGCCGCGGCAACGGCTAGCTTGCGTCGAGCAACTGATGCCTTTTTCCATCACTCACGGCCGGTCGTTCCGTTTGTCATCGGGATCGCGGGCAGCGTGGCCGTCGGCAAGAGCACCATAGCGAGCGCTCTCCAGGCTTTGCTCCGTCGAGAAGACGGATCTCCTGACGTCGAGCTTGTCACTACCGACAGCTTTCTCTTCTCAAACGCCACTCTCGAGGCCCGTGGCCTCATGGAGCGTAAAGGATTTCCCGAAAGCTACGATCACCAGAGGTTGATCGAAACGCTATTGGCGATCAAAGCAGGGGATTCCGAGGTCGAAGTACCGGTGTACTCGCACGACGCGTACGACATCGTCCCCGGTGAGCTCCAGATCGTTCATCGGCCAGAGATCGTCATCGTCGAGGGTCTCAATGTCCTCCAGGTCCACACCACGGGCACCCCTTCTGATCACGCTGTCATCTCGGACTTCTTCGACTTCTCCATCTATGTGGACGCTGCCGAAGAAGACATCGAGAAGTGGTTCTATGAACGGGTCCTCAGGCTGCGCTCGACGGTTCTTCATGAACCGGACTCTGCCCTTCACTATCTCGCCCTGATGCCGGTCGAGGAGGTCTCTGTCCTGGCCCAACAGATCTGGCACGACGTCAACCTGGTCAACTTGCGCGAGAACATCGCGCCGACTCGTAGTCGAGCGCAACTGATACTGGAGATGGGTAGTGACCACCGTGTGTCTCGAGTGCAGCTGCGTCAGGCCTGATTCGGATCGCTTCTCGTCATGTGTCTGTTGATCGTTGTGTCAAAGGTGGTTGCCGACTCACCGTTGATCGTCGCCGCCAATCGGGATGAACGTTACGATCGAGCAGCATCCCCTCTCGCAGTCTTGTCATCGACAGGTCCACAGATCCTCGGCGGCCGAGACATGGTGGCGGGCGGCACCTGGCTCGCGGTGAACGAACACGGCGTTGTCGCCGGGCTCACGAATAAGCCGGTCACCGAAGGTCGGGATCCCACGAAGCGGTCGAGAGGCGAGATCCCCCTGACTCTGGCGGCGCACGACTCCGCTGCGGCCGCTGTCGACGCGCTTGAGTCCGAGCTCTCGCCCGAGGACTTCAACCCGTGCTGGGTGTTGGTCGGGGACCGTGATGCCGTGTATTACGTCGATATGACACGACCAGAACGAGCACACAGCGAGCTGCTCTGGCCCGGAGTGCACATCCTGGAGAACAAGCCGCTAGGGGAGCCGAGCGATAAGGTCACCCACACCGAGCAGCTCTTAGGGGATATTGAGAGGTGCTCGGGCGACGACGTGCTTGGTGCGCTGCGTACTGTACTGCGCGATCACTCGATGCCCTCTGTGCCGACCGATGACAGCGAGGCATCCCAACGACAGGTTCAGTTGTCGGCTTGCTGTGTCCACACCGCGGAGTACGGGACTCGGAGCTCAATGCTGATACGAGATCCACTGTCCAGAAACAAAGAGCCCGATGTGTGGGCATCCGATGGGCCGTCGTGCACGCACTCCCTGACGAAGGCCCCCTTTGTCCTCTGACCCGATAGCGTGGTTTGGGAGAGGTGGAGGTGAGCGATGAGCGACACCCAGGATTGGAACAGCGGGATCATCAAGGAGTTCAGGGCCAACGAGGGTCGGGTCGGAGGCCAGTTCGAAGGCGCACCCATCGTGTTGCTGCACACCACCGGGGCAAAAACTGGTCGTGAGCGAGTCAACCCGATGATGTACCTGGACCTTGATGGACACCGCTACGTCTTTGCCTCCAAAGCTGGTGCCGAGAGCAGCCCAGACTGGTACCACAACCTGGTCGCACATCCCGACGTCACTGTGGAAGTCGGCAGTGATACCTACGAAGCGACGGCGACGTCGGTCATCGGCGATGATCGTGATCGCATCTACGCCGAACAAGCGCGTCGCTACCCAGGCTTTGTCGAGTATCAGCAGAACACGGAGCGGGTCATTCCGGTCGTTGAGCTGACCCCTCGGGGATAACAGCCCACTGCTCGTACGTCCTCGTTCTTATCGGGAACGAACCATGACTTGTCGTAGATACGGGCGATCCTGTCTGACTGAGCACTAGCAAGTGGATGAGGGGGTGGGGCTGCCGGGACCGGACTCTGGATCTGCAGCCACGCCTTCGCTGCCAGACTCGAGGACTGACCCGAGGTGTACGACGTACCATTCACCCCTCCACGAGATCATCGACGCGATGCCGAATGAACTGGTCTCCCCGTTCTCTTGGTACACGATTCGAGAGTTGGGGAGCTCGAAGTAGCCGACGCTGTTGTCACAGGTACCCGGGGTGACCCAGTGGCCGTATGCAGCATCCGTGTCGACGCCGACGAGCTGTGCCTGAGCGGCATCGGCACCGAGCAACGCGTGAGCGGCTCCGATATCGAGGCCGTAGTAGTAGACCAATCGATTGGTGAAGTCGTCCTGTGGATCGGCGATCGCCTTGAGTTGCACGTACGCAGCTTCAGGGAAGAACGCCGGCATGGCAGTGGTCACGGAATCGGCGACGATGCCGTTCCACAGAGCGGACATCTCGGCGTCGAATTGGGGGGTACCGGTAGAAGGGAAGGTCGAGGTCTGGGGTAGTGAGCCCGGACCAGTCGTGGTGGTCGTGGTAGGTAGCACCGTGGTCGTCGTGGTGGGCGGCACGGTGGTGGTCGTGGACAGGGTGCTCAACACGCTTGTGTGAGGATGGTCCGACGCGGAGGGCGTCTGACTGGGAGTGCTCATGAGCAGCGTCCCGAGACGGAGCATGGCGAGCACGAACGCGAGGACCAGGACGGCCACCCTGTCCCAATGGACTCGGGACCGACGTCTGTGCCCAGACCGGGAAGCAGGCGGCCTCGTAGACGGTCTCCCGAGTTGTCGGTTCGTCGTATGAGCACGTTGCTGGTGAGGTGGTATGGGCATGAGAGCAATGCGGTGTGGGTTTGAGTACTGGCGCCGTCGTCCGTCGACGCCCGTTCATCGTCGCTGATTCTTGCACCGCATAGGATGGTCCGGCCGGCAAGCGGCGATTCTGGGCCGCTTCCCTATCCGCTGGGCCCTTCAACTATGACAACCCCATCGTCACGACGAGTACCGATGCGACGACCTCGAGCTGTCCGAACGATCGCTGTCATCGGTCTCGTACTCGGGGTGGTGACGTTGGCGGGGTGCTCCGGATCGTCATTGAGCTCGACGAAGAAGGCCTCGAAACCGACGACCGGCACCTCGACCAGGCCGACCACGGCACCGACAATGACCGTGCCGCCTACCACGACGACTACGGTGCCACCCACCACGACCACCACGACAGAGCAGCCTGGCTGGTCGGTGGTCGGCACGGTGGGAGGGGCCACGGCCGTGGACGAACAGACTCTGACCGGCGCTGACGGTGGCCAGGTCACGGTGTTCCGCTTCCGGTCCAACCAGGTGCAGTTCAACCTCCACGTTGGCAGCAGCGACCCACCCACGAACGGTGCCACGCTCGGTCCGGACTCCGGGGAAGCGATCGGCACTGACGAAGCACCGCGACTGCTTGCCGCGTTCAACGGTGGCTTCGAGATGAGCGCTGGTGCCGGTGGGTTCGAGGTCGATGGGCAGGTGCTCAGCCCGCTGGTATCGGGGATGGCCAGCCTGGTCATCGACGCTGATGGCTCCGCTTCGGTGGGGGTGTGGGGAAGCACCGTTCCCGTCAGCGGCGAACAGGTAGCCAGCGTGCGCCAGAACTTGCCGCCTCTGGTGAGCGGGGGCCAGCCCAGTTCGGACATCGACGATGTTTCCGCCTGGGGGGCGACGTTGGGAGGCGGCACCACCGTGGCCCGGAGCGCGCTGGGCGAGGACGCACAAGGCAACCTGATCTACGCCGCAGGGATGTCCCTGCAGCCGGCCGACTTGGCCAGCGCACTGGTCAGTGCCGGTGCGGTGAGCGCCATGGAGCTCGACATCAACCCCGAGTGGGTACAGCTCGACGTGGCCGCCACCCCCGGCGCGACCCTCACGACCGGCATCCCGGGGCAGAACCGTCCTGCTGACCAGTACCAAGAGGGTTGGACCCGGGACTTCGTGACCGTCCTGGCAGCGGGCTGAACGGTCCGTCATACCCGACCCGGCCCTATGATGCCGTTCGATCACCACTGAGACTCGTCACAATGGGTGCGAGTCGCTGCAGTTTCGGGAGATAACGTGCTGTACGGGATGACCCTGCCGACCATGGCGAAGGGGTACAACAGCGAGACCACCGCTACATGGTGCAGCCGTATCGAAGCCGGGCCGTATGCGAGCATCTCGGTGGGAGAGCGGATCACGTACCACAACCAGGAGCAGACAGTTATCCTTGCCGCCGCTGCGGCGTTGACCAGTCGAGTACGGCTCATCTCGACGATCACGGTCCTGCCGATGCACCCGGCAGCGCTTGTTGCCAAGCGTGCCGCCACGCTCGATGTGCTGTCCGGTGGTCGCCTGACGCTTGGGCTGGGTGTCGGTGGGCGTGAGGAGGACTACATCGCCGCCGAGTCCCCGTACGGGAAGCGCCTGGCACGGTTGGACCAGAAAGTGGACCAGTTGCGGCGGCTGTGGGCGGGGGAGCCCCCGTTCGACGGAGCGGAGCCTGTAGGGCCCTCGCCGGTGCAGCATGGCGGACCCCCGCTGTTCTGTAGCTCGCTGGGTCCTGTCTCTCTGGCGCGTTCTGCCCGATGGGCGAACGGTTATGCCGGCTTTACGCCGGCAGCCGATCCGGACGAGCTGCGGGGTGTGGTCGACCGGGTGTACGAGGCGTGGCGCCTTGCCGGGAGGGCGCAACGCCCCTATCTCATGACGAGCTTCTGGTTCTCGCTGGGCGATGGATCGAGGGAACGGCACGAACGGTACGTACGGGAGTACTTGGCCGTCGATCCAGGCGTTGCCGAATTCATGGTGCCCGCGGCTACGCTCTACACCGAGGACAGCGTGCGTGCTGCGATTGACTCGGTCCGTGACGCTGGTTTTGACGAGTTGATGTTTGTTCCGACCACGACTGATGTGAGCGAGCTCGATCGCTTGGCGCTGCTTCTGTAGGGGGCCCGGTGGTAGGGTGATGTCCCTATAAGAACAGGCGTGCAGACAGGGGTGGATGGTGGTGGATGGTGGGGTAACGGCGGCTCAGCAGGGTGTGGCAGTTCGGCCGGCCCTGGTGGCTCGACATGTTCGGCAACTCCGCCGAGGTATGGCTCCCCGCCTGGTCCGTACTGCCATCGTCCTCACGCTGATGACCTCTCCGTTGACAGCAGTGCTGGGTGCCGCCGCAACGCCGGCAACCGCAGCCGCCGCAACGCCGGCAACGGCGCCTACCGATCAGTGGACTCCGGTCTACGACGCGGACTTCCCCGACCCGAGCATCATGCTCTATAACGGCACCTACTACGCCTACAGCACGGGGATTGGAGGAGTCAACGTGCCGGGGGAGCACTCGTCCGATGCGGTCAACTGGAACGTGAACCTCGCCGACGACGCGATGCCGACGCTCCCCCAGTGGGCAGTTGCCGGGAAGACGTGGGCGCCGACCGTCGCGCTGTAACGCGTCCGGCCAGTTCGTCATGTTCGTAGCCAACGAGGACCAGGCGGCGCACACGCAGTGCATCGGTCGGGCGGTGTCGAGCTCGCCCACCGGTCCTTTCGTGGACAGCAACTCACAGCCGGTGCTCTGCCACCCCACGATCGGTGGTGACATCGATCCGGACATCTTCACCGCCGCCGATGGCCAGAGCTACCTGATCTGGAAGACCGACGGCAACTCGATCGATATGCCTACCTACCTGTGGTCGCAGCCGCTCGACGCGAACTTCAACCTCATCGGTTCGCCATCGCTGTTGTTGGGCGCCGACCAGAGCTGGCAGGGCGGGATCGTCGAGGCTCCCAACATGATCCAGGTGGGCTCGCAGTACTACCTCTTCTACGGAGGTGGGAGCTATGCCGGCGCCAGCTACGCCGTCGGCGTGGCACTGTGCGCAGGTCCGGAGGGCCCTTGCCAGGACGGCGCCTACAACCCCATCCTGAATTCCGGTGTGGGCATGTTCGGGCCCGGAGGTCCGAGCCTTTTCCAGTCACCGAGTGGCCAGCTGCTCATGGCGTTCTCCGGATGGCCCCTTGTCATCGGCTATCCGCAGGGCCGCCGAGCCATGTACCTGGCCACGGTCTCCTTCTTCGGGACCATCCCCGTGCTGCAGCCCACCACTACCCCGGAGCCCGCCGTCCCGCAACCTACCAACCAGGGCTACTGGGAGGTGGCAGCCGATGGCGGGATCTTCACCTTCGGCGACGCCGGCTTCTACGGCTCCGAGGGTGGACAACACCTGAACCAGCCCATCGTCGGCATGGCGGCCACACCTGATGGGAAGGGCTACTGGCTCGTGGCAGCAGACGGCGGGATCTTCACCTTCGGCGACGCCGGCTTCTACGGCTCCGAGGGTGGACAACACCTGAACCAGCCCATCGTCGGCATGGCGGCCACACCTGATGGGAAGGGCTACTGGCTCGTGGCAGCAGACGGCGGGATCTTCACCTTCGGCGACGCCGGCTTCTACGGATCGATGGGCAACCAGCACCTCAACGCGCCCGTGGTGGGCATCGCCGCGGACCCAGCCACTGGGGGCTACTGGGAAGTGGCAGCAGACGGCGGGGTCTTCACCTTCAACGCTCCGTACGATGGCTCTGCCGGTGGTCAACACTTGAACAAGTCGTTTGTTGGCATCGCCGCAGACCCGAATGGCGAAGGCTACTGGCTGGCGGACAGCGACGGAGGCGTCTCTTCCTTCGGCACTATCGGCTACTTCGGCTCCATGAAGGGTCAGCCGCTCAACGCACCCATGGTTGGTATCGCCGCCATGTCTGACGGCGGCGGCTACCGCATGGACGCCGCCGACGGCGGCATCTTCACCTTCGGCGACGCCGGCTACTACGGCTCCATGGGTGGTCAGCCTCTCAACGCCCCAGTGGTGGGGATGGCGACGAGCTGACCTCGAACACAGAGACGTACGGAGTCCTGCCGGTCACGAGAGGTAAGAGGCTCAGTGGATAGGGGTGCCGGGCTCGCCGCCCTGGCTGCGGCTGAGATCGGCGCTGGTGTGATGGCCGACGATCTCCACCGGTAGGGGCGTTGAGTCCGCGTCGCTCCGGTCTGCACTGCGTTACCCGGTCCGACGATCCTCACCTTACTGGTCAGCTGTCGGCAGGTCCTTCGAGAAGGTGATGAAAGGGTTCGGTGGGAAGTACTCGTCGGGGACGTCGTCGGCGCTCGAGTAGTGCGCTACGTCGAAGATGTTGGAGACGCCCGGCTCCTCGGCGGTGCCGTCCAACCCGATCTCGATGCTGTTGAGGAACGCTTGTCGTCCGTCGATGGTGCCGGCGGCCAACGATTGGTAGGTGTCCTTGGTGACTCGTGCGATCAGGCTGTAGACGCATTGGTCGTGGGTAGCCCCGACCCGCCGGCCGATCATGCAGTGATGTTTCCCGTCATCGATGACGTAGACGGTGGCATCACCGGTACCGATAGCTTGGCGAATGCGCGCTGGATGTCCGAAGAGGTGAGACCACTGCTCGTGGCGCCGCTCCTTCATGGCCCACAACGGGCTCGGCGGGATGACGTTCTCCGGCTCGTCCTCGTCGAGGGGCGTGGCATCGGTGGGAGCGGTGACGGGAAAGGTGGTCCCCATCGACTCGGGAGTGAAGTGAAGCTGGCCATCGGACCTCGGTTGAAAGAGGGTGCTCTCGGACGGATCTTCCTGGTCTGACGGATCTTCCTGGTCTGCGTCGGTCACTTCCGGCTCCTCTCGTACGGAGGTGTCGGGTGACGGCTTACCTCCATGAACTGGTCCAGTCTGCCTGATTGGCACCGGTCCCGTCTTGGTACCGGCTGTTCAGGGGGCGTCTACGATGTTTTATGGCTCCTGCGACGGCGAGACCCGCCGGCCTTGAATGACACGGGTGTAGTATTCCGAGATGAGTCGGTCTGTGCAGGCGCCTTTCAACTGCCCATGAGTGACCTCTTGCCCCCCTCGTCTGAGGCTCGTCCCAATCAGGGGACAGTGGCGTCTGCTCCCGTTCTGGTCGTGGACTACGGCGCTCAGTACGCGCAGCTGATTGCCCGGCGGGTCCGTGAGGCCCACATCTACAGCGAGGTAGTGCCACACGGCACCCCCGTATCGGAGCTCGTGGCGCGGAAGCCTGCAGCCATCATTCTGTCTGGCGGTCCCTCCAGCGTCTACGACGACGCGGCGCCGTCAGTCGACCCGGCACTTCTGCGTACGGGCATTCCTGTACTGGGCATCTGTTATGGCTTTCAGGCGATGGCGGTCGCCCTTGGCGGAGTTGTCGAACGTACCGGTGTAGCTGAGTTCGGCCGTGCACAGGGCACCATCGACGACACCTCTACACTGTTCACCGGGCAACCCACGTCTCAGCAGGTGTGGATGTCGCACCGGGACTCTGTCGTCACGTTGCCCGCCGAGTTCCGTGCCATCGCCTCGACACCCGGTGCGAAGATCGCCGCGTTCGAGAACGTCGAAGCATCGCTGTACGGGGTTCAGTGGCATCCCGAGGTGATGCACTCGGAGCTCGGCCAACAGCTTCTGGAGCGTTTTCTCTACGAGGGTGCCGGCATCGAGGCCTCGTGGACGACGAGCTCGATCATCGAGACGGCGGTTCAATCGATCGCTGCGACGGTGGGCAGCCGCCACGTCCTGTGCGCCCTGTCCGGAGGGGTCGACTCTGCCGTTGCGGCGGCGCTGGTCCATCGGGCAGTCGGCGATCAGCTTACGTGTGTCTTCGTCGACCACGGGTTCCTCCGGGAGGGCGAGGCGAAGCAGGTCGAGTACGACTTCGTGAAGGCAACGGGCGTGAAGCTCATTCCCGTCAACGCCCATCAACGGTTTCTCGAAGCGCTCGATCGGCTGGACGATCCGACAGAGCCCGAGGCCAAGCGGAAAGCGATCGGGTACGAGTTCATCCGGGTCTTCGAAGAGACGGCAGCGTCGATCATCAGCGACGAAGGCCACCACGACGACATCGAGTATCTGGTCCAGGGAACTCTCTATCCCGATGTCGTCGAGTCGGGTGGTGGAGACGGTGCATCGGTGATCAAGACGCACCACAATGTTGGTGGGCTGCCTCCTGATCTGAAGTTCGAACTGATCGAGCCGCTGCGGATGCTGTTCAAGGACGAGGTCCGGGCTGTCGGCTTGGATCTCGGCCTTCCCGAGGCGCTGATATGGCGTCAGCCGTTCCCGGGTCCGGGGCTGGCGATTCGCATTCTGGGCCGGGTGACCGAGGAGAGACTCGACCTGCTTCGTCACGCTGACGCCATCGTGCGAGAGGAGCTCTCGGCCGCCGGTCTGGACCGGAGCGTGTGGCAGTGTCCGGTCGTTCTGTTGGCGGACGTCAATTCGGTGGGTGTGCAGGGAGACGGACGGACCTACGGTCATCCGGTCGTGCTGCGTCCCGTGAGCAGCGAAGACGCCATGACGGCCGACTGGTCACGGCTGCCTTACGACCTTCTGGCCCATATCTCCAACCGCATCACCAACGAAGTGGACGAGATCAACAGAGTGGTGCTCGACATCACGAGCAAGCCACCAGGGACCATCGAGTGGGAGTAAGAAAGCCGTACAGGGATCGCGTGGGAGCGTAGGGCGCCGGAATCCGGCTGTCAGCTTCCTTTGAGTGACTGGCAGACGGTCCGGCAAGTCGATGGGTACGTCGACAACGCCGTGCTCTCATCGGATACCCCCTCGGTGTGCTGGCACCTTAGGGGCCATCGGATGGGCAGTCCAGGCCCGCCGCTCTCCGCCTACACGTCGCGACGTTGTGGGTCGACAGTCCGAGGTGTGTCGAAGTGGACAGAGCCCATACGGTCGTTGTCCGTCTCGTCGACGTTCTGATAGACCGTCGGCACTATCCGGGTGTCGACTGGCGACTCCAGGCAGACAGGCGGACAGGGGGACAGGCGTGACGAATCCACTCGGACCGTTGGGTCCTGCGGACGAGGGTTTCAACCATCAGATAGCCGACACGTTCGCCACCGTGGGTGCGAGCGATCCGGCCTGGACCGAGAAGGTCTGTGCCATGGCGGCCAAGCGGGACGGGAGCCTCCAGTTGGGCTTCGGGATGGGGAAGTACACGAACCGCAACGTGCTCGACGGCTACGCAGGCTTGTCCCGTGGCGTCGAGCAGCTCACCGTGCGCGGCAGCCGACGGCTCTTCCCCGAACCCGATCGGACGGTGGTCGGCCCGGTGCGGTACGAGGTGCTCGAACCGATGAAGCGAGTACGGTTCGCGCTCGACGCCAACGACTGCCAGCCGCTGGCCTTCGACTGGGTGTTCGAGGCAGCCCTCCCGCCCACCACCGAGGAGCGCACCCATCATCGGACCCCGCTGGGCTACCGGATCACTGCCGAACTGGTTCGCTATCACCAGATCGGCCTGGCATCGGGGTGGGTGGAGATCGACGGGACTCGCACCGAGATCGACCCGGACGAGTGGGTCTCCACCCGTGATCACTCCTGGGGTGTCCGCTACGACGTGGGTACCCCGCCCACCGATGTCGACCCGTTCGATCCGGTGTCGGAGATGGATTTCCAGATGATCTGGTGCCCAGTGTTGATGGAGGAGCCCGACGGCTCCCGTTGGGGACTGTTTCTCCATGTGGTCGACCTCGAGGGGTTTGGCCATACCCAGCACACCGTGACCGGGGCTATCGAGCACCCGGACGGCACGGTCGAGCGGATCGCCGACATCCGCCCCGATCTCGCCTATGACCGGACCAACCGACGACTGCTCGGTGGCGAAGTGCACGTGACCATGGAGGACGGCACGAAGCGCCACTTCGGGCTCGAGGTGCCGACGGCCACCGGCTTTCACCTCGGAGCCGGCCTGTACTTCGGATGGCAGGGTCACCATCATGGCGAGTGGCGCGGTGAGCTGCACGTCGACGGTGAACGGCTGCTCGACTGCACCGTCCCTGCGCTCGCTCGTGAGCTGCACCAAGTCCGCGACACCGTGGTGCACGTGCGGGATCTGGACGGCGGTGCCGAAGGCTGGGGCAACTGTCAGCCCATCATCACCGGTGCGCGCCCCGAGCTCGGTCTCACCGCCGACTCGTCATTCTGGTAGGCACTACGAACTACGGGCCGGAGCAAGCGGGTCAGCCGCTCCCCTCGGACTTCGACTGCACGCTGGCGGTTACGCCCTTGAAGGCGTGGTCGAGCCCGGAGCCGAGCCCGATCGGCTGCTTGTCGATGCCCAAACCCCAGCGGAGCTGGGCGGTGACCGCCTGATCGATGAGCGGCCACGCCTTCGGGGGCTGTAGGTCAGGTGGTGAGCAGCCGTCCGTGGCGATGGCCTCGAACGAGGCTGGAAGCTTCAACTCCTTGATGAAGGAGACCAGCCCACCCTGGGCAGCCCCGATGGTGCACGCATCGTCGAAGACGTTGTGGCCGGCCTTGTCGATCAGGATGAGACGTTTCGGGGCAGACAGCGATCCGTAGAGCTTCTCGGTGCCAGCGGGCGGCACGACCTCGTCGGATGTGCCCTGCATGATCATGCCCGGCTTGTTGGCCGGGGGCGTGCCACCTGCCGGCGCCAACCCGATGTAGGTCCGGATGTCCTGTCGTCTCGCCAGGGTGATCGCCGCTTCGCCACCAGCCGAGTGCCCGAGAGACGCCACCCGGGTGAAGTCGAGCTTATGGGTGAGGAGTGTGCCAGGGGTTGAGTTCATGGTGCGAGCCATGGTGAGTGCTTCCCGCAGGTCCGTGATGTCGTTCTGGCCCTGACCGACGGTCCCGCTGATCACCGCCTTCAGATCACGGGAACGGTGGTCAGGGGCGATCACCACGAACCCCCATGTGGCCAGGTGGTCAGTGAGGAAGCTCGACTGTTCGGGGTAGCCGCCGTAGCCGTGGCTGAACATGACCACCGGGAACGGTCCACCGGTGCTGATCGGCAACCCGGTGTAGGCGTCGGTGGCCAGGGTGGTCGGCAGGTTCTTCGGGAGCCCCGCCGGGATCGGCGCCGTCGGCGAGCCGGTGAACCATCGCAGCAGGTTGATCGTGTACGTCTGGTGACCTTTGGTGGAGCTCGGGGCGACGGGGTAGTACACGACGACGGTGTCGCCTTCGGGAGTCGTCTCGAACGCCACGCCCGGTTTGTACGGCCCGTTCTTCGAGAACGCCGTGTTCGGGTTCGTGGTGGGGACCGGCGGCTGGTGGTCGGGGAGCGTGCTGGCCGAAGCTGGGCTCCCGGTGATGAACAGCACCGCTGCCATGGTGACGACGAGCGCTGTCACCAGGCTCCCGCATCGCACGAGCACGGCTCTCCATCGGCTCATCGCTTCCCCCTGTGTCACACCTACGTCGTCGTACCTCGGATCCTACGGTGTCTACGGCGTTGACCGCCCGGCGTCGGCTCCTCTCTTTCCCCCGGTCCTGCCCGAGAGGCCCAGCGGATGGGCAGGGTAGATTCCCCCGGTAGGTCAGGGAGCAGCGAGCCCCGAGCGCCTCCCTGTGGGACCTCTCAGTGGAAAGCGACGATACGTCCGGAGCTGTCGGTTGCCAGGCACGACGATGACGAGGCGCACGAGATGGAGGTGAGCGGGTCACCCGACGTGGTTGCTACCAGACGGCTCCACGTCGTGCCGTTGAACACGTACGAGTTGCCGGTCCCGTCGATGGCCATGCAGAACGTGGTGCCGACACAGGAGACATCGGTCAGACCGGTACGGCTGGGCCCGTCACTGCCCAGTGCAGCCCCGGACGGAGCCGTGGGGCTCGTCACCTGGGTGGGCCCGCTCCACGACGTCCCGTTCCAGATGAAGGCGTCATCACTACTGTCAACCGCTACGCAGTACACGGTGCTGGTGCAAGAGACGGCGTTGAGCTGTCCGGTTGTGTCGACATCCTGTGGTTGGCTCCAGGCAGAGCCATCCCACAACGACGGCCCTCCTTCGGCGGCCATGCAGAACGTCGGGGTGGTGCACGACACGCTGTTGGCATCCCCCCATGCACCCGTATTCCCGGACCACTGTGATCCGTCGAAGGTGAACGCGTTTCCCTCGCCGTCGATGGTGACGCAGAAGGTCGGTCCTACACACGAGATGGCCTGGAGTCCCTGAGCGGATTCGATGCCGTCTGGAGCAGTCCACGAGCTCCCGTTCCACACCGCCGACTGGTTGTCCGACGAAGCAACGACGCAGAACGTCGCGCTTGAGCACGACAGGAACGTCGGTCCGCCACCGGATGCGGTCCCGAGCGCAGCGATCGGACCCGTCCACTTTCCGCCTGTCTGCTGGAAGGCTTGGCCGTCGGCAGTGACCGCCATGCAGTATGTGGTCGACGGGCATGAGACGGTGGTGAGATGATCGGTGCCAGCCACGTTCTCCGGTTTCGACCACTGTCCCACGGTCCCCGGGTTCCCGTCTGAAGTCTTCGTCCCGTTCGTCGTCGTGGTCGCCCCGGAGCGTGCCGTGGTTGATGTCGGTGGCTTCCCCGCCGCGCTTGCTCCGCAGGCGGATGCCATCACAGCTACGACGCCTAAGGCAGCGACCAATTGCCGGCGACGGATCGACCCAGCCCGTCCTGTCATCGGGGCGCGCGTCAGAAGGGGGAACAACCGCATTTCATCCAGTCTACGAGGGTGTGATGCGCCGATGGCGCACACCATCCTGACAACGAACGCCGAGTCAGCTACCTTCGAGGCCAGCCGGCATGCAGAAGTGGCAGCTGCAGCCATTGCAAGGAGTGCACTTCACAATGACGATCAGCGAGGAACCGAACAGCGACCGACCGCAGACATCCAGACGCGACTATGGCCTGTTACGGACACAACTCGAGACGTGGCTGGCCGCCCGGATCCCAGGTGCTGTCGTGTCCGACCTGGTCGTTCCGGAATCGAACGGCATGTCCTCGGAGACCGTGCTCTTCGAGGTCACCACTCCGGACAACTCCACACCCCGGCCTCTGGTCGCACGCATCGCTCCGGATCCTGACGCCGACCCGGTCTTCCCGGTCTACGACATGGAGCGTCAGTTCGAGACCATGCAGATGGTGGAGCAGCACACCGACGTGCCCGTGCCCAAGGTGCTCTGGCTCGAGAGCGATACCGACGTCATTGGCGTGCCCTTCTTCGTGATGGAGCGGGTGAACGGATTGGTACCACCTGACGTCCTTCCCTATACGTTCGGCGATAACTGGCTCTTCGATGCCTCGCTCGAAGAGCAACAGCGTCTGGAGCGCCATGCCGTCGAGATGGTGGCGAAGCTTCATCGGCTTTCTGTCGATGGTCCAGCGTCGTTCTTGAGCGAGGCAGAGCCCGGCGAGAGCCACCTCCGCCGGCACGTACGCGGCCAACGTTCGTACTACGACTGGGTCACCGAAGACGGTGTTCGGTCGCTGCTCATCGAACGCGGGTTCGAGTGGTTGGAAGAGCACTGGCCAGACGACGACAGCGGCAACACCTTCAGTTGGGGCGATGCCCGTATCGGGAACATGATGTTCCAGGACTTCGTGCCGTCAGCTGTGCTCGATTGGGAGATGGCGGCAATCGGCCCCCGGGAGATCGACCTCGGTTGGATGATCTACCTGCACCGTTTCTTCCAAGACCTCGTGGAGGACATGGAGCTACCGGGCATGCCGCACATCCTGCGTCGGGAGACGGTCGCCGGTCTCTATGAAGAGATGACCGGCTATGCGCCTCGAGATCTCGACTTCTATCTCGCCTATGCCGCCTTGCGGCACGCCATCGTGATGTTCCGGGTCACTCGGCGCGCCATCCACTTCGGCGAGGCGGAGATGCCCGAGGATCCCGACCACGCCATCCTCCATCATGCCCACCTGACCCGCATGCTCGACGGTGTCTACTGGCCGCTAGGAGAGTCGGCATAACGCCGACGATGTTGCGGTACGAAGCTCGCTCTTAGTCGCAGCACGAGTCGCGCCAGCCACAGCCGGTACAGCGAAAGTGCGCGTGCTCGGGACGGAGTTCCGCTCCGCAGTGCGGGCACTCGGCGAAAGTGCCGAGTGGTGACCGCTCGCATGACGACGGTGACTGAGGGTGGCTGTCCACAACCGTCAAACGTAGCCAGCGGCTGACGCCGCCGAGTGGATGATCCTGTGGTTACGGCTGAACCAGTTGAAGCGGCTGAGCTGGTTATGCCACCTGAACCGATTGGCTCGATTGAGCTAGTTGCACCTCTTCGATCTCGTCGAGATGGTCGACCACGATGGTGCCGGCGATCTTGTCCCACAGCTCCTGGCGGTTCTTGTCCCACATCAACATGAAGACCAACACCACCCAAGCGGGAAAGAAGATCGATGAGATGATTCCCATGACCAGGAATTTGCCGACGAACTCCCGAAGACACATGGTCCCCCACGTTGCCACTCGGTTCGTCTCCAGCTTGACCACTCGGATGTGGAGGATCTGCATCCCCGGCGTCTGTCCACGGCTCCAGATGATGAGGGACCAGATGACCCAACCGATGAACAGCGTCACGATGACGAGGAGTACGTCGAGGGCGTACTGACCGAATCGCCGTCCGGCCGATGTGAGGGTAACGCCGATTGGGAGCGTTCGTACCTGCTCACAGACGCCGCAAGCAACACGATCTGTCGGCTGTGCGTTGCCACATCGTGGGCATGGGGCCATGGGCACGAAGTAGGTGGGACCGGTGCCGAACGGCGGTACCGTTGCCTGGGCAGGGCCACCTGGTGCGCTGGACGGCGGGTACCAGTTGCCGTCAGAAGCCTGCCACCATCCTTCACCTTGTGATGTGCTGCTCATGAAGCCCCCCTACGTCAGATCAGAACCACCGATATCGCTGGGTAGCGTAGTCACGTTGATCCGTGCCGCGCCGCGTGCCCGACTCGTCCTGTGCGTCTGAGCACCGTGCGCCTCAAGGAGTGATGATGGGCCTCCGATGGTTCTTCTAGGAGCGTTAGGGTCACTGGCTCCTCATCGGTCTTGTTCTGCCGTCTGCGGAGGTGCCGCATAGCCAAGAGCCCGAACCCGGCGGCGACGAAGCACGACAGCGCTCCGACCCCGAGCCCGACACGGGCACCGGCACTGCCGCTGATCAAACCGATGACCGGCCCCCCGATCGGTGTCGAGCCGAGGAAGGCCACGGACCAGAGTGCCATCACCCGACCTCGCATCTGGGGATCGGTGTTCAGCTGCAACGTCGAGTTCCCCATCGATAGAAACGACACGCTGGCGTACCCGACCAGGGCGAGAGCGATGAACTCAACGACGAGTACCGGTGCGGCAGCAGCGAAGAAGATGACGATGCCAAAGCCGGTAGCGGCCACGATCATCGCCCGTATGCCGGTCTTTCCTCTGGCTGCGGTGACCAGCCCCCCGACAACGGCACCGATACCCATCGCTGCAGTCATCACGCCGTAGGTCTCGGCGCCACCGTGGAAGACGTGCTGCGCGACGACAGGCAAGGTGACCTGGAACTCGTAGGCGAGCATGCCGATCAGCCCCATCATCAGGAGCGGCACACCCAGCTCGGGCGTGCGTGCCACGTATCGGAATCCTTCCCGGAGCTGACCCCGGCTGCGGACCGCCGGTGGACTCGGCTTGAGCTGCGCCCGGTCCATGGTCATGAGCGAGGTCACCACGGCAACGAAGCTGATCGCGTTCAATATGAAGCACCAGCCTTCGCCGACCGTGGCGATCAAGATCCCGGCTACTGCCGGGCCCATGGCCCGTGCTGCGTTCACCAATGTGGAGTTGAGGCTGACAGCATTCCGGAGATCTCCCGGCCCGACCATCTCCAGCACGAATGCCTGACGAGACGGGTTCTCGAAACAGTTGTTCAACCCGAGGGCAACGGCCAGGATGCAGACGTCGACGTACGTCACGTGGTGGGTGAGCGTCAGTACTCCCAGTATCACGGCCTGGACGCCCATCAGCGACTGCAGCACCACCATGAGACGGCGCTTGTCGATCCGATCGGCGATGACACCGCCGTAGGGGCCGAGGAGAAGCACGGGCAGGGTCTGGAGGGCGACGACGATCCCGAGGTCCGCTGCCGAATGGGTCAAGGTCAGGACCAGCCACGACTGCGCCGTGGTCTGCATCCAGGTGCCGATGAGCGAGATGGCCTGACCGGTGAAGTAGCGACGGTAGTTATGGTTCGAGAGCGACGAGAACGTGCGTCGTGCCGTCTGCATGGGCGTCAAGGAGGGCATGGACATTACGGGCGGTCTCGCAATGCCTCGGCGAGCGACTCGAGTACGGGGAGCGCCTGTACGAGCGCTTGCCGTTGATCCTGATCCAGATTGTCGAGCAGCAGGTTGAGCGTCTCGGTACGCTCCCGCAAGATCCGTTCGTGCAGCTTCCGACCTTCGGCCGTTGCCGCCAGGTGGGCGACACGACCATCGCTGCGATCCTGTGTGCGGCGAACGAGGCCGTCCGTCTCGAGCTTGCCGACGATGCGGGAGAGCATGGTGGGGTTGAGGCCCTCGATGACGGCCAGCTCTGAGAGACGCAGTGGCCCGCGACGCACGATTGTGGCCAGGACGTCGTACTGACTCGGCGACAAGTCACCGCCTGCGGCGGTGCGACGGAGGCGTCGGCCAAGACGTGTGATCACCGTTCGCATGCGGCCGGCGGTGTCGTCCGGTTCACTCCGACTCGCAGTGTCGTTCGGCTCGTTGTGGGCAGCCGTTTTCATGTCATTGAGCATAGCAGATAACTGCTTGCCGGCAAGCATATAAATAGGTACACGTCACCAGGCCCTCCATGGCTCATAACCCGAAGGTCGGAGGTTCAAATCCTCCCTCTGCCACCAAAGAAAGTGCAGTTAGAAGGGGATTTCCGAAGTATCTCGGAAGTCCCCTTCTCTGCTGCCTGGCTCCCGATTTCTAATCCTTTTTCTAATCCACGGTCCGGCAGCTTCCGTCAGGAGGCGGCACTGAGCACGATCCGTGTGCGCTTCGTGGGCGAGGCGGGTCGTCGGTCGCGCCGAACGGCCGGCACCTTTTCGGTACAGGCGATGGGTGGAGCAGGTATCGTACATTTGTACGAGGAGGACTTGAGATGCCGACGAAGCTGGAACGAATCGAGGCGCGGCTGAGCAGTGACCAGCGCGTGAGGATCGAGCGCGCCGCGGCGATGACGGGTGAGGGTCTGTCGGCGTTTCTCGTGAAGGCCGCGGATCAACGGGCTGACGAGGTTTTTGCGTTTGAGGCGACGACCTTTCTCCCGGCTGCATACTTCGACGATCTGCTGGCGGCGTTGGACAAGGCCGATCCGGCGCCCCGGCTTGAAGCGGCGGTCACGCGCGCAAACGACAGGCATGATCGCAGCGGTCGAACCGCTTGACGAGCGACACGACCTCTCGAAGTTTCAAAGTGGCAGCCCGGATTTCGATCGTTGGTTGATCGATCACAGCGCGACAGCCCGCGGCCAAGGTGTCCGTACTTACGTCGCGCTCGATGACGAAGGCAACGTCATCGGATATTTCGCAATCGCTCCCCATGTTGTCGAGCGAAGCGAGCTCCCGGCGCGGCTAGGCACGCGGCGCGCCGTCGCGCATCCCTGCGGTACTGCTCGCCAAGCTCGCGCGCGACGTTCGATTCCGCGGGACGGGGCTCGGCAGCGAGCTGTTAGTGGAGGCACTCATCGTCATCGTCGGAGCCGCGCGACAAGTCGGCGGGCGTCTTGTGGTGGTTGACGCTGTCGACGATGCCGCCGTCCGCTTCTATGAGGCGCACGACTTTGTTTCGGTGCCATCGGTCGAGCAGCGCCTCATCATGAAGTTGAGCACGGCTGCGAAGGTGCTCGGCGAGCCCTGGCCGTAAGGCGCATTCGCTACGCCGAGCTTTAGTGCATGCGACTCGATCTGCTGGACCGCCTTCTAATCCCTTTCTAATCCACAGTCCGGTACGGGGCGGCACCGCTCGGCATCCGAGCGTTTAGGAAGACGCGAACTACCTACTCAGTAACAGTGCCTGTCATCGAGCGTGACCAATTGGCAGCCTGTGTGGTGACTCATAACCCGAAGGTCGGAGGTCCAAATCCTCACCCCGCCACCATCGAAACGTGCAGGTCGGAGCCGGTCCTTCGGGATCGGCTCTCTTGCTGTCAGGGGTCGAATGACTGACAGACGACATTCCTCAAGAGAGATCGGGCTTTCCCACTAATCGGTCAGCTACGTCACCGATGATCTTGGCAACAGCGTCAGGGTGTGAGAGGAACGGCGAATGAGCGCTCGACAGCTCCATCACCTCAGTCGCGCGTTCGGCCAGGCGTCGCTGGATACTGGGCGCGATCGCTTGGTCCAAATTACACATCACATACGTGGAGGGAATGGTCCGCCAAGCCACGCGCCCAATCGTCTGGGTCGCCGTCGCGGCGAGTTGTGGAACAAGGCGTTCGAGTGCCCATTGCTGAGTATCAGGATCACAGTCGCCGTAGAGGACATCAGCCGCTATTTGGGAATCAATCAGGAAGGTACCGTCATCGCGTACTGGGCACCACGGCGAGATGGATCCACCGGCAAGATCCACACAGGATTCGCCCACGTTGGGCATGAAAGCACTCAGGTACACCAACGCAGCCACTTGTCCATGTCCCAGGGCTGCTTCGGTGACTGGTGCGCCGCCGTACGAATGTGCGACCACAATCGTCGGACCTCTGATTTCATCGAGCGCAGACTCGACAGCTCTTACGTCGCCATGAAGGTCCGATAGCGAGTCGCATTGCATGCCGCAGCTTGGGAGGCTGAGCGCTTCAACTCGAAGCTCACGCTGCTTCAGTAACGGAACAACCCGCTCCCAGCACCAAGCTCCGTGCCATGAACCGTGGACGAGCACCACCGTCATGGCAGGTTCATCGGACATCCGCTGGCAAGGTAGCACCAATGTGGTCTGGCGGTCCTCGTCAAGTAACTCGAGCTGGAGGAGCCCAAGAGGGTCTCGGCTACTGAATCGTCGCAGGAGTTACCGATCGTCCCTGGGAGCTCGGCCCGAGCCGGGGAAAGTCGCGGCCTGGTCCAGGCTCATAACCGGACGGTCGGAGATTCAAAGCCTCCCCTGTAACCACGGGCACCTTGTCATCAGATTTGTCATCAAACCCACTACGAGCGGCCTCTAACGGGCTCATCCTGTATCACACGAACTCATGCAAAACCCGTTGTCGATATGCACGAATGCAGCCTGAACCACAGCAGATCAGACGGACCGCGACTTCCTCGACCTCGACGTCGTATCGCAGGTCAGTTGCTAGCGGTCGCATGCAGCGCCGGCGACAGCACGTTCGAGGTTGATGCCTGTCTCCGGAGCTGCCACAGACGTCCTGCCCCCACGAGCGCCACCGCCCCGAAGAGCAGGAGGGGAAGTTTGAGCGCGGTGGCAGCCAGCAGGCCGCCGATGATGCCCGAAAGCGCCTCGGCTCCCACTTGTAGCGACTGGTTGGTGCCCATCACGTGTCCCTGCTCGTCACCGCCGGCGGTCAGAGAGAGCATGGTGGCGCAGCTGGGCATGCACACAGCCAGTCCGAACGACGTCAGCCCCAAGGTGAGCCACAGGAGATTGAGGATTCCTGGCAGGGGAACTACGAGCATGAAGATGCCGGTGACGATGGCAGAGCCGATGGTCAGTGTGACGGTGGAGTACCGCCTCGAGAGCCTGGCCACGAGCACGAGGTTGGCGACCACGATGGGAAGTGCCACGAAGGCGACGAACTCCGACTCGCGGGCTACATGGAGGTGAAAGGCCTGGACCAGGTAGATGGGGTACACCCGGAAGAAGCCGAAGATCGAGAGGTAGAGGAGGAAGTTCACGAAGTAGATCGGGCGCCGGCGCGTATCGGTGACCACCGTGCGCAGGTTGGTGAGGCTGTCGAGATAGCTCGTCGCCTTCTCCTGTGAGTTTCCTCGATGCCTCGACTCGGAAAACCGCCAGCCGATGCCGACCAAGGTCAGGACGAGGAGCCCAGCGACTGCATAGAACGGTGTTTGGTAGTGGAACCAGCTGACCAGCTGCGTGTCGGCCAACTGTCCTCCGGCCAGGGGTCCAACCACAAAGGCCATGCTGGCGCTGAGATAGACGTACCCGAACAGTCGGTTGCGGTCTGCAGCTGGCGCCGTGTCGGCGATGGAGCTCTGCGCGATCGAGATGTTCGCCTCGGTTAGACCGCCAACGAAGAGCGCAACGAGCAGAAGGGGCAGGCTACGGATGGTGAGCGCCAGCGCGATCACCAGGTACGCCAGGCACGCTGCAGTCAAGGAAGCCAGCAGGACGGGTCGGCGTCCCAGTCGATCGGAGAGAGCTCCGAGCACCGGGGCTCCGAAGAATTGCCCGAGCGGATAGAGGGACAACACGACGCCAAGGATGATTGTCCGATCTGTCGAGCTGGCCGTCGCCGAGAGCATCCCGTTGTCGTTCTGGAGCAACATCGGCGTGAAGACCGTGATCATCAGGCTGTACCCGAGGAAGCCGACGAATACCACCAGGTACAGCGGTAGCAGTGCCGACCACGAGAGGGGCCGATCTGAACCGGGACGTTGTGGAGGTTGCCTGATCGAAGCGAGTGTATCGGGGGAGCTGCGCTTGCTACCTCGCGATTGCGGCGAGTACGTACGTGTCCACCAATGTCACCCGGTCGTACGGCGCCGGTAGAGGATCGAGGCGAGGGGGGCGCACACGACGAGGATCGCTGCCGACCACATCAGAGCTGCCCATACCGGATGCTGCATGGGCCATGCGCTGATGGTGGCTGACGGGTTCGGGTTGCCGAACAGGTGACGAGCGGCGGCGGTGACCGCGCTCACCGGGTTCCAGTTGGCGATGACTTGGAGCCATCCCGGCATGTGTTGGGTGGGCACCATGGCGTTGGAGACGATGGCCAGAGGGAAGAGGATGATGAGGCCGATGCCCTGGGCTGACTCGGGTCCCTTGGAGACGACACCCAGGCAAGCGCACGCCCACGACAGGGCGTAGCTGAAGAATAGGGCGACCGCGAACCCGCCAACCACCGAAGCAGCGCTGGCGTCAGGTCGCCAGCCGATGGCCAGGCCGGTGAGGGCCACGATGCTGATGCACAGGGTGGCCGAGAGGATGTCCGCGACGGACCGGCCCACCAACACCGCCGACCGCCACATCGGCAGGGTCCGGAACCGGTCGATGGCGCCGGTGGTGAGGTCGGTACTCAAGCCGACGGCGGTGCCCATCGCCGAGGTGGTCAGGTTGAGCAGCATGAGCCCGGCTACGGCGAAGTCCTTATAGCTCCCTCCGTCGATGGGTACCCCGGAGCCGAACACGTAGATGAACAGCAGTGTGAACAGCACCGGTTGGACCGTGACGTCCGAGAGCTGTAGCGGCTCCCGAGCGATGTGCACGAGGTTTCGGCGAGTGAGCACTACGACGTCGTGCCATCGGGTGGATATCCACTCGAGAACGGTAGGTCGAGAGGTGGCCTGCCGTGAGGCCGATGTGGTCACAGCGATCGAAGTGTTCATCGTGAGGCTCCTTGGAGCTCGGCCTCGACCTTTGATGCAGGCCCAGGCTCGTCGGTTTCTGGCCGTGCATGGCCGGTGAGGGCGAAGAAGACATCGTCGAGCGAGGGCTGGCGTACCTCGACGTCGTCGACCAGGATGCCGGCGCTGTCGAGGGCCCGGACCACGGTGGTAGCCAGTCCAGAGGAGCTGCGCACCGCCGCGCTCAGTCGACGGCCGTCGGAGCTCACCTGCACCGGACCGTCGACCAGTGGCTGGAGCGCAGCGACGGCATGATCGTCCGGCGTGGACAGGGTCACTTCGAGATGAGCACCTCCGGTCGCCTCCTTGAGCTGTTGCGAGGTGCCCCGGGCAATGATCCGGCCATGATCGACGACGACGATCTTGTCAGCCAGGGTGTCTGCTTCTTCGAGGTACTGGGTGGTGAGGAGCAAGGTCACTCCTTCACCGACGAGTGTCCGGATCACCTCCCACATTCGGGCCCGACTGGTGGGGTCGAGCCCGGTGGTCGGCTCGTCGAGGAACAACACCGGCGGTCGGGTCATCATGCTGGCGGCGAGGTCCAACCGACGACGCATCCCGCCCGAGTACCCCTTCATGACCCGATCGGCAGCGTCGGTGAGCTCGAACTGCTCGAGGAGCTCGCTGGCCCGAGCCCTGGCCTCTGATCGACGTAGACGACTCAGTTCTCCGATCATCACCAGGTTCTGCCGTCCGGTGAGGGCGTCATCGAGGGTGGCGTCCTGGGCGGCAACGCCGATCTGGAGACGGACTGCTGCTGCTTCCGTTTCGACGTCGTAGCCTGCGACTCGAGCGCTGCCGCTGTCCGGTACGGCCAGCGTGGTCAAGATCCGGACCGCCGTCGTCTTGCCGGCGCCGTTGGGACCGAGCATGCCGAGGATCGATCCGGCCGGGACTTCCAGGTCGATCCCGGCCAGGGCGGTCGTCTCGCCGTACCGCTTACAGAGTGCCTCGGCTTCGATAATGGGGGGTGTGGGCACTGGAGTACTCCTACTTGCCGACTGGTAAGGGGCCTATCTCTCGAATGGTACGTTCCTACTTGCCGGTCGTCAAGTAGAATCATCACGTGACCGTACCGACCGCACCATCGCAGGAACCCGCCGCACCGACCGTCACGTCATCGGGGCAACAGGGGTCCGGA
The DNA here is from genome assembly GCA_963812965.1 of uncultured Acidimicrobiaceae bacterium. GTDB lineage: Bacteria > Actinomycetota > Acidimicrobiia > Acidimicrobiales > RAAP-2 > DASXMT01. The sequence continues at coordinate 60,809 of CAWEXG010000007.1, forward strand.
TCTCGGCCCCAGTCGGGAAGCGGAGCGAGCACTCGGGAGAGAATCCTCGATATCGCCCTCGACCTCTTCACCGAGCAAGGTTTCGACAAGACGTCGTTGCGGGAGATCGCCGAGAAGCTCGGGTACTCGAAGGCGGCGGTGTACTACCACTTCGCCAGCAAGGACGACATCTTGATGGCGTTGCATATGCGTCTCCACGATGTCGGTCGGGATGCGCTGACCCAGCTTGGGCAGCAAGAGATCACCGTGGAATCGTGGGGGATCCTGCTCGACGAGCTGATCGACCAGATCCTTGTCCACCGAGGACTGTTCATCCTCCACGAACGCAACCGGGCTGCGCTCGAGCATCTCCACGACGAACGCCACGATGCCAGTCACGACGATCTTCTGGAGCAGTTACGCCAGGTGATCTCGAACCCGGACACACCGGTCAGGGACCGTATCCGGATGACGTGCTCCTTTGGAGCGATCTTCAGCACGCTCGCCATGTCCGGCGACGCTTTCGACGACGTGCCGTCGGAAGAGCTCGGCGACATGGTCCGTGACGCCGTGCACGATCTACTGCAGGCTCCGTAGAAGCACGCGAAGCGCGCACGATGGTCGTGCGGGCTTCATCGACGATCGTCCTACCCGTCGGTGCGGACCGTGACCCTCGATCCTCTTAGCTGTCGTTCACGGTCGTGCGAACGGCGTTGCCTGAGGCGTTGACCACGAACCACAGTCCGCCCAGGTTGTTCAGTCCCTGTCCGGTGGCTTGGCCCGGTGACTTGTCGATGGTCCACCGGTAGAGAGGCCAACCGTTGTAGGTGATCTCCGTCGATCCGTCCTTCCGGCGGGTCGTTCCCAGCAGCGATGCCTTGATCCCGGGCCCGGCGATTGGGGCCGTGACTCCCGCTGGGAGCGTGACCGGCGGCCACTGCACGGCGCAGATCTGGTAGCACGTCGACTGTCCCTGGTGGTCGGGGACGAAGAGGTAGACGGTGAGGCCTTGGCCGTTCACCAGGACCGGACCGAGCCCGTTCACGTTGCCGATCTTGATCTCGTACGTAGGGCCGTGCTCCAGGTTGGGCTTCGAGTTTCCGTACTGGCTGTGAACCGCCGTCCCCGAATTGTCACACGCAGCCAGTAGAAGCATCAGGGTGACGAGCGCACCGCCGATTTGTCGACGACGACAGGCCCTACGATGACGGATCATGGTGGTTGGGGGAGAGAACAACGTCATCTCCTTGAACCATACCGTCCCAGGTCGCATGGTTGCTTCGCTGCCAGGTAGGCGCGGGGACGTGGGTGACCGGGCTCTCAGGTCACGGACCAGGAGCTCGGTCCGGTGATCAGGCGGAGCGTTCGCATCAGGGCTCGTCTCTGGAACAGGTCGACGACGGTCATGGTGGGGCTCGTCGTGTTTGCTGCCTGGAGCGTCGGGACTGTCCCCACGGTGGCGGAAGGGGCGACCAGCCCCATGGTGTCGGTGGGTTCGCCAGCACAGGTGCCGGCCGGCTCTCAGTCTTCCGGCCAAGTTGCCAACGGGGCCACCGTGCACGTATCCGTTGTGATGCACTCGTTCGATCCGACCGGCATGGAGAGTCTGGCCACTCAGGTCTCGACTCCGGGCTCGCCTGACTATCGCCAGTTCATGAGCCCGGCGACCGTCCAGGCTCGTTTCGGACCCTCACCGGAAGCGCTCAGCTCCGTACGTGCGTGGTTGGCGCAACAGGGCCTCTCGGTCGGTGACACGACAGGAGATGGTCTGGTGGTCCCGGCCACCGGATCCGCTCAAGCAGTGGAGGCGGCGTTCGGGACGCAGCTCAACCGGTACACCTTGGCGAACGGCCGCTCGGCCTACGCCAACGTGTCTGCGGCGAAGATCCCAGCCGACCTGCAGTCGTCGGTCCAAGCCGTGGCCGGGCTCAACAACCTGGTGCAACCCCAGCCGACTATCGCCGTGCCTTCTGCCTCTGGTGGGTCGGCGGTGCCGGCACCTGCGCCGGCGATCAGTGCGGGGCCCACCGCCTGTCAGGCCGCCGTCGATACCAGCGCCGACACGGCCAGTGAGCTCGCCAACTTCTATCAGTTCGATCCGCTCTATCAGGAGAACCGTCTGGGCCAGGGCATGACCGTGGCCTTGTTCGAGCAGGCGGACTACTCGGACTCGGACATTGCCATCTACAACAACTGCTACGACATCGATCCTCAGGTCACACGGGTGCCGGTCGATGGTGGGACGACCATCAGTGCCAACCCTGCCGGCACGGAAGAGGCGACGCTCGATGTCGAGGACGTCGCCGGCCTGGCCCCTGACGCGAGCATCCTGGTCTACGAGTCGCCGTCCGGCACCGGCGTCAGCGGGATGGACACTTCGTTGGACACCTATGCAGCCATCGCCCAGGAGGACAGTGCTCAGGTGGTGAGCACCTCATGGGTGAGCTGTGAGCCCGACATGGTGCTGTCCGGGGTGAACTACGCCGCGGCAGAGGCGTTGATCTTCCAGGAGATGGCGTTGCAGGGACAGTCCGTGATGGCCGCCGCCGGCGACGACGGCTCGGAAGGGTGCCTCGACGACGCAACGTCGCCGCTCACTCCTCCTTACCCATCCTCGTTGTACAACCTGAGCGTGCTCGACCCAGCCAGCCAACCTTTCGTCACCGGCGTCGGTGGTACCGCTATCGCCTTTGGGCAACCAGGGATCCAAGAGGTGTGGAACCAGTCGGGAACCGACGCCGATGGCAGTGGGTTCCCCGCCCCGTTCGACGGCGCCGACGAGCGCCCGAGCGCATATCCGGGCAACGACGTGGGGAGCGGTGGCATCTCTGTCCTCTGGCAGCAACCGGCGTGGCAGGTCGGCTTCGACACCAGCGGCAACAGCAGTGGTGCACCGTGCGGGGCACCGGCTGGGACCGACTGCCGAGAAGTACCTGACGTCTCGGCCCTGGCTGGGTCCCCCGGCTATGCCGTCTACGGCACGGCGGGAGCGTTCAGCAACATCGGGTGGACAGTCATCGGGGGTACGAGCGCCGCAGCTCCGCTGTGGGCGGCGCTGATCGCGTTGGCCGCACAGGGCACATCGGCAGATCGTCTTGGACTGGTCACGCCCAGCCTGTACTCGATCGATAAGACGACGCCATCGGCGTTCACCGACGTGACCGAGGGGAACAACAACTACCTGTCGTCGAGCGGGTCGCCCACCAACGATACGTGCACGTACGGCGGAAGTACTGATGACCAGCCCTGTTACGAGGCCACCACCGGTTACGACATGGCCACTGGTATCGGGACTCCGGTCGCTGCCGCCGTGGCCGAGGCTCTCGATGCTGTCCAATCCGTGAGCATCACCACGACGTCACTGCCTGCTGCCACCGTGGGCGATGGGTACTCGACCATGCTGAACGCCACCGGCGGTGCCGCTCCCTATACGTGGGGAGTCACCGCAGGCTCGTTGCCTGGCGGGCTCACCCTGAACCCGACCTCGGGCGTCATCACGGGCACGCCGGCGTCGACGGGCACGTCCTCGTTCACCGTCACTGTGACCGACTCCAGCACTCCACTATTGACCGCCTCGTCGTCACTTCAGATCGTCGTCGACTCCACAGTGGGCTACTGGCTGGTCGCCTCCGACGGCGGCATCTTCACCTTCGGCGACGCCGGCTTCTACGGCTCCGAAGGCGGTCAACACCTCAACCAACCCATCGTCGGCATGGCCACCACCCCCGACGGCAAGGGCTACTGGCTGGTCGCCTCCGACGGCGGCATCTTCACCTTCGGCGACGCCGGCTTCTACGGCTCGCAAGGCGGTCAACACCTCAACCAACCCATCGTCGGCATGGCCACCACCCCCGACGGCAAGGGCTACTGGCTGGTCGCCTCCGACGGCGGCATCTTCACCTTCGGCGACGCCGGCTTCTACGGCTCGGAAGGCGGTCAACACCTCAACCAACCCATCGTCGGCATGGCCACCACCCCCGACGGCAAGGGCTACTGGCTGGTCGCCTCCGACGGCGGCATCTTCACCTTCGGCGACGCCGGCTTCTACGGCTCGGAAGGCGGCAACACCTCAACCAACCCATCGTCGGCATGGCCACCACCCCCGACGGCAAGGGCTACTGGCTGGTCGCCTCCGACGGCGGCATCTTCACCTTCGGCGACGCCGGCTTCTACGGCTCGGAAGGCGGTCAACACCTCAACCAGCCCATCGTCGGCATGGCCACCACCCCCGACGGCAAGGGCTACTGGCTGGTCGCCTCCGACGGCGGCATCTTCACCTTCGGCGACGCTGCCTTCGACGGCTCGGAAGGGAACCAACATCTGAACCGGCCCATCGTCGGCATGACGAGCTTCTAGCGGCGGGCGAGATCCTGATCGACTCAGTGCCGGAGCACTACCGCCGACACGGTGCCAACACGTCATCTCCTACTCCAACATCAACACCACGCCGGCCGACGGCAACCATGGGTTATGCGTGCGTGGCGTCGAGCACTACTCTCTACCGGAAACGGGCCGACCCCTCGACGAGGCATACCGGCTCCCTTCGCACCGGAGCTCTGAGAATGACGACTGGCGAGGTTCGGACTGTACGAAACGGCTATGGATGGTCGGTGGCCCGGTCCATCGGCCACTTCCTGCTTCCCGAGAACAACGCTGCGGGGACTATCTACGGGACGCTCACCGTCGGCGTGCTGTTGGCTGCAGAGAGTTCACAACACGCCTCCGCGTGGCGTGACATCGCTGCTGTGATGGGAGCGCTGCTCGTGTACTGGCTGGCGCATGGCTATGCCCATAGCCTGGGGCATCGGCTCTCGAACCCGGGGGACTCCGATGGCCATGGCGTCCTCCATGAGCTTCGTGAGCAGTGGACCATTATGCGGGGGGCATCCGTGCCGCTCGTGATCTTCATCGTCGTCGTAGCTCTCGGCTTCTCCGAGCACGTCGCCGTCATCGATGCCTTGATCACCTCCATCGTTCTTCTCATCATGTTCGAGGGGATCGCCGCATTTCGAGAACATGCGGGCAAGATGGAGCTGACCACCCAGTTGATCGTGTGCCTGCTCATGTGTGCCGGCATCTTGGGTATCAAGTTCGTGCTGTAGCGATCAGCCCTGCACGCACCGAGGACGCTGTTGCTCGTGTCAGGACAGTGACAATTCCACAGGAGGCATCATGAACAGGTCGAAGAAGGGGCTGTGAACGCGTCGATCGAAGCCCGCCGGTCAACGAGAGGGCCCGGCAACGAGCGACACGGGGGTCGACGTCGTCACCGGGGCGTTCAGCTACTCGGGCAGCGCCATCGCTCGGGAGCTTCTGGAAGCTGGGCGCCATGTGCGGACCATGACCGGTCACCCCGACCGGGCGCCCCGGGGCTCACCGGTCGACGTACGCTCGCTCGACTTCGACGATCCGATCGGGTTGATCGGATCACTCACCGGTGTGACCACCCTGTACAACACGTACTGGGTCCGCTTCGCCCACCACCGTGTCAGCCACGATCTGGCGGTCATCAACTCGAGAACGCTTTTCCACGCAGCGCGACGAGCTGGCGTGCAGCGAATCGTGCACGTGAGCATCTCCCACCCGAGTGTCGACTCGCCGTATCCGTACTTCCGAGGAAAGGCCCTGGTCGAGCGGGCCCTGGCCGAGGCGGGGGTGCCGTACGCCATCCTCCGGCCAGCCCTCCTCTTTGGTGGCAACGGCGTGCTCCTCAACAACATCGCGTGGCTGTTGCGACACCTACCGGTGTTCGCTGTCGGCGGTGGCGGCCAGTACCGCGTTCGCGGGATCCACGTGGATGACCTGGCTCGCCTGTGTGTCCTGCGGGGTGCGGAGCGCCACGACAGCGTGACGGACGCGGTGGGACCGGAACGCCCAACCTTCAGAGAGCTGGTCACCTCCGTCAGGGATGTTGTTGGAAGTCGGGCGCTCGTTCTCCCGATGCCAGGAGCAGTCGTGCCGATCTTCTCGCGCCTGTTGGGGATGGTCTTGCACGATGTGCTGCTGACCCGGGACGAGTACCGAGCCATGGCGGACGGCCTCGCCGATACTGATGGCCCTGCTACAGGTTCGACAGCGCTTTCGGAGTGGCTCGCAGAGCACGGCACCGAACTGGGTGTTCGCTATGCCAACGAGCTGCACCGCCACTTTTAGGGGTCCAGGGCTCGGTCCAGGCCCCGTTCGAAGTCCCAGATCCAGGTTGTCGTTCGAGTCCTGGTCCGGTCCAAGGTTTGACGCACCACGACCTCCGGCCCACACTTGACCCGTGGCCCAGGGGGGCCGGTGAGGAGTCGATCACATGGGCACGTGGAGCAGAGGCGAGCTCGAGTCTGCGTTCGACCAGTATCAGCAGCGAGCAGCTGAGGCGGGACGAACTGGCGACTGGAAGTCATGGGCCGACCAGTTCACCGAGGATGCGACGTACATCGAACATCATTTCGGCACGTTCGAGGGGCGGGAGGCCATCGGCGAGTGGATCAGCTCCTGCATGTCAGAGTACCCGGGGAACCGTATGCCGGAGTTCCCTATCGGGTGGTACGTGATCGACGAGGAGCGGGGCTGGGTGGTGTGCCAAGTCTGGAACCGGATGGAGGACCCTGGCGACGGCACCGTCCATCAGGAGTACAACGTCACCTTGCTGAAATACGCCGGCGACGGTCTGTGGTCCTACGAAGAGGACATCTACAACCCGATGCGGTTTGGCGCCATGGTGGGCCAGTGGGAAGCAGCCCGAACAGCAGCGTCCTCGCACTGAGCGGCTGCGCCGGTCTGCCTCTCAGAGGTGTGGCGGAGACTGCTCCAGTTTGGCCACAGCATCGGCGGAGCCCTGCACCTCGACGCGGGCGTGGTCGGCTCTTCCGCTGACGAAGAGCGTGAGCTCGCTCGGTGCACCGACCACCGTCACGACATCCGGGCCTGGCTTCGCACCCAGGGGCGTCTTCCCGACGGGCTCCAGGCGTATGGCGATAGGGGAGTGTCGAAGAGACAGTCGGGCAAGCTGGGCGAGCCGTATCGCCAGGGCGTGCTCGAATGCGGGGTCTTCAGGACGAGGCTCCCAGCCGTCACGGGCGCGCCGGACGTCTTCGTGGTGGATGAAGAACTCGGCCGTGTTCACCATCGTGTCAACTGCCGGAAGGCGGGTGGGGGACCACGCCGGCGGGCCCGACCGAACCTCTGCGACGAGCTCGGAAAACGGCCGGGCAGCCTGCTTGGCGAGCACTCGGTCGGTGTAGCCCGAGAACGAGCTGATCATGATCCCGGGCAGCGTGTCGAGCCGATGTTCGCGGATAATCAGGTGAGCAGCGAGCTCCCTCGCATGCCACCCATCGCACAGCGTCGGTGCGTCCGGTCCGACTTCATCGAACAGGTCGGCCAGCGCAACACGCTCCCGTTGGGCGTAGGAGGTGGGCATAACCATCCATTGTTCCACGTCGGAACGGACGATCGACGGGCAGGCGGCCCAGCTGTCTTCGGGGTTTCTCAGCTGTGGACCCGGACCCCGGCTCCCCTCTGGGCCCCCATCCCAGACACAGGCGTCGGCCGTCAATAGGGTACGAGAGGTGCCAAGCACACCCGCAGGCGAGAACGATCCACGAGAACCAGGATCGGCAGTACCGGCGATCGATCTCACACAACAGGGCACTCCTCGCCGAGTGGTAGTACAGGCCGCACTGCGAACGATGGGTACGACGACGCTGCTGGTTGTGTTGTACTGCGTGCTCCCGGTCGGGCATGCCACCAACGCATCGACGGTCGTGGCACTGGGTGCAGGACTGGTTCTGTTCACTGCCGTGTTGGTATGGCAGATTCGGAGCATCGTGCGAGGGGATCACCCCTACGTTCGTGCTGCCGAGGCACTGGCCATCGTCATCCCTCTTCTCGTCTTCACGTTCGCGTTGGTATATCTGGGGTTATGGCACACCAATCACCACAGCTTTTCCGAGACGATCGACCGAACCAGCGCTGTCTATTTCACCGTGTCGGTGCTCTCAACCGTTGGGTTCGGGGACATCGTGGCTACGACGGACAGCGCCCGACTGGTCGTCACTGTCCAGATGCTGCTCGATCTGGTGTTGATCGGTGTGATCGCTCGGGTGATCTGGGGGGCGGCGCGCGTCGGCAAGGCGAGGAAGAACGCAGGTCCAGCTGAGCCCTGAGACCTGCCCCTGTGCTCGGGCATCTCCGGCTGTGCGGTGCACGGGCTTGCTACGGATAGTCGATCGGGCCGGTATCGCCGTGCCACGGTGCCGATCGACAACCCAAAGACAGCCCGAAAGATCAATAGCGCTCAAACGGGAATAGCCGACCGTATCTTCTAGTTATAGAGATCGTAAGAATATTGTGCGTCCGGTCGCAAATACCTGGGCGGAAGATGTATGTTAAGTACGAACGGCACAGAGGTACGACGGAGGCACTATGGATGATCGCCCCGAAGTCGACGACCGACGAGGTGGACCGGGAACGGACAGCCCTCGTGGATTCGGTCCTGACAGTGGTAGCCGAGCAACTCGAAGGATCCATGATCGGCTCCCGTCACTTCTCCACGAGCTCATCGACTATGGCGTTGTGGAACGTGATACCTCGGGTAGGTGGCAGCTTTCTGGCGAGGTGCAGACGCTTCTCGAAGAGCAGTCCGTGCTCCACGCCGTCAGCGGGAGGCGGGTGTTCGTAGGCCTGCGATGTGAGGGCTGCGGCACCAGCACGGTCACGTGGTTGGTGGGGGAGCGCCGACTGTGCGCTGCCTGCGCCCAGCCACAGAGAGGCGAAGACGTTGCGGCCGGACCCCAGGTGACCAGGTCGAAGGGCCGCCGGAAGCTCGGTGCCCACCCCTTTCGCCGGGCTGGTTGACCGCCGGCGTACAGCAGCCCGGAACGCTGAGAGCGAATATGATGCCGGTCAGCGACTGTCGCCTATGAGGGTGACAAGGGCCGGGGGGACCATCGCATGCAGAGCTGTCCGTACGGATCGTCGCAGTTGCGCCGTGCCCGCTTGACCCGATTCGGAACGGCTGCGATCTCAGCGCTGCTGGGCATGGTGGTCGTACTCGTTGTGCCCACCATGGCCGCCGTCGCCACGGCTGGGGCTGCGACAGCCGGCCAAGCCGTAGCCACTCCGGTGTCGTCGACCAGTACCACCGGTCAGGTGCCTGCTCGGCCGTCGGCCGGATGCGCGTCGAGCGCTTCCTCCAGCAGCTCCCCCACTCTTGTCCCTGCTGGCGAAGAGAGCATCCCCTTGTCTGCCGGCGGGGACACCGGCTCGTACTTCTTCGAGATTCCGACGAGCTACAACGGGAAAACCCCCATGCCGGTCGTCATCGACCTCCATGGCTATGACGAATCGGCTGGCCTGCAGGTTTCGATCTCGGCCCTGGGTCAGTACGGCAATTCCCATGGATTCATCACGATCACACCTGGGGTCCAAGAGACGGTTTCCCTTTGGGACACCACGCTCGGCAGTAAGGATCTGGCATTCTTCGGAGGGCTGCTCGACAACATCGAGAGCACGCTCTGTGTCGACCAGAACCGGGTGTTCGTCACCGGTTATTCGGATGGCGCCTTCATGAGCTCGGCGATCGCCTGCCAGTACGCCGGGCGGGTGGCGGCGGTGGCCCCGGTGGCAGGAATCCAGGCCATCAGCGGCTGCCGTCCTTCCCGACCTGTTCCCGTGGTCGCTTTTCATGGAACGGCCGATCCCTTTGTCCCCTATGCGGGGGGTATCGGCAAGGCGGCCGAGGCGCTCCCCGCTCCCAATGGGGTTGGCACGCTGGGCCAGACCAGCCAAGGCAAGGCACAGAAGAAGGGTCCGTCCATTCCAGCTCAGACCGCCGCCTGGGCCCGTCGCAACGGCTGCCAGCCGTCGCCGACGTACTCGAAGGTCGCCAGCGATGTGACGCTCATTCGTTATCGCTGTCCGCACGGAGCCGACGTGGAGCTCTACCGGGTTACCAATGGTGGTCACGCGTGGCCTGGGAGCGAGGGGACGAAGGCGATCGCCGCCGTCGTTGGTCGCACTACGTTCTCGATCTCGGCCACCAGTGTGATGTGGAAGTTCTTCCAGTCCCATCCGCTGACCAAGGCGAGCTGACCCGAAGCAAGCTGGCATCGAGGCCGCCACAGCGTGTGCGGCTCGTGCGTGCCTACACCCCGAGCACTGCGTCGACGCGACCCGAGCGGTGGGCCTCCACCAAGGCTTGGTGGTCGGCGACGTTCTGGTCGGCATAGGTCTCGGCGAAACGGGCCAGTGCAGCGTCGAAGGCCGAACCTGATCCGAGGTACGCGGCGATCGCCACCCGATCACCGGAACGGGCATGGGCTCGGGCCAGCGTCCAGCCGCAGATCTCGCCGTAGAGGCGCATGCCACGGGGCACCATGGTGCCGATGTCGGCCGAGCCCTTGTGGTCCCACAGCTGTCGGACGTAGAAGTCCCGCTCTATCCCGTCAGTGCCGTCGGCGCGCACCCAGCCGAGCAGGATGTCGCTCGCTGCCTGCATCAGCCGCTGCCCCTCCACCACCCGTTGCCCTTGGTGTTCGAACACGCTCGGTGCCACGTACTCCTCGAGCACGGACGGCCCTGCTTCCTTGGCCTGGAGGATGAGGGGGTCCGACTCGTCCCGTCCAAGGAGGAGCACGATCCAGCATCGGGTGCCCACGCTGCCCACACCCACGACCTTGCGGGCGATCTCGACCGGCGTGAAACCTTCGAGGAGATGTCGTCGGTCGAGGGGCAGGGTCGCCGCATACCGCTCCAGCAGCAAACCCAGCTCGCCCCGCAGTGCCTCCGCTTCGCCTGGGGCGAGCAAAGCATCCAGGGGAGTGATCAGGGGGTGTTCGTTGCGAAGGCGGATGACCCCCTGCTCCCGGGTGGTGAGCTTGGCGAACGCCTTGAGGTGGTCCCGGCTCTGTGCCTTGCTCACGGTGGCCTGAACGGTCTTCCGTTGACGACTGGTCATCTGGTTCCGCCAGTCGTCGATGAGCGACACGTCGACTCGTGCATACCAGAGATCGAGATGCCGCATCTGGGCGAACTGGGTCATGGCTCGCCGGTAGCTGCGCACGGTTGCGGTCACGATGTCCGTTCGCTCCCGGTCGGTGAAGCCGCGGTCCCTCCCGGCGATCGCCAAACTTGCGGCCAAGCGTTTCACGTCCCACTCGAACGGCCCGGGAAGCGTCTCGTCGAAGTCGTTGAGGTCGAAGAGCAGTCCCCGTTCCGGGGACCCGAAGATCCCGAAGTTGGAGAGGTGGGCGTCCCCGCACATTTGGACCATGATTCCGGATGTGGGTGTACCGGCTAGGTCGGACGCCATGCCCAGTGCCGCACCCCGGAAGAAGGAGAACTCGGAGGCGAGCATCCGACCGTGCCTGATCGGCACCAGATCCGGTAGGCGATCGACCGCCTGCGTCTGGAGGAGGGTGATCGGATCGGCCCGGTTGGTAGCCGGTACCCACTCGCCGTGACTCGATCGTGGGGCCCGGAGGCGCGCCGCTTTACCCAGGGCGATGCTCTCGGGAACCGTACGGGGTTGAACAAGGGTGTCGTTCACACCGGACTCGCTTTCGATCGCCGGACCGTGCTGGGACTCGTCGCACAGCTGTTCCTGCCAGTCTCGCGCCAGGAAGAACGGAATGCTGCGGGCGCTGAAGTCCATCGCCAGCCGCCAATCCCCCCGCTGTGGGCAGCGATCTTCTGAGTGTCTCGACCCAGCTCACCCGTAAAGGTCCGCGTGGCGGCCGTGACCGGGGATTGAGCACGGTGCTCGTACGCCGCCGTGTTGAGGGTATGTTGCTCGTCATCATGTGCAGGTTGACCGTCCTCCGGCTCGTCCTATGAGCGACGACGTCGGCTCACCGACTACACCGTTGACGACGGCGCTCGTGCTGGCCGGTGGTGGGACCAAAGGCGCGTTCGAGGTGGGTGTGCTCCACTACCTGGCCACGGAGAAGCATCTGCTCCCCGACATCATCACGGCGACGTCCGCCGGCGCCATCATCGGCACGGTTATCGCCCAGGCCGCCACCGCCGACGAGTTCTCGGCGTGCGTGGACGACCTACGCCAGGATCTCCTGTCCATGACCGACACCGGGTCGGTGTTCGGCGATCAGCCGTGGCTGTCCGCACTTCGGGGGACGAAGTGGGGAGATGCGGTGAACGACTTCGTCACCGTCCAGTCCCGCCCGCCGATACCCGGCACGACCGCTGCGAGCATCGTACGTCCCCTACGTCCCGCAAGCATTCGACTCCACCAGGTGGCCAGGGCCGTACGTGACGCCCCCCATCTGATCCGGGCGCTGATGGTGGGGCGCGGTCACTTCGGATCGATCCTCACGTTGGACCCGATCTCTGATGCGCTGCGAGGGGAGCAGCCCGGCAGTGGCTTCGTGCCCGTCGACCCTGATCGGGTGGCACGCTCCGGTCGTCAGCTTCGTCTGGCCGTGACTGCCCTCCAGGCCGGCGTGCTCCGCTATGTCACCGAGCACGGCGAGCTGGTCGAGGACGATGCGGTCACGCCGGTGCCCGGGGCCAAGCCCGTCGGCGTCCTCGAAGGCCTCTTGGCATCGTCGAGCGTCCCGCTCATCTTCCCGCCTCGCCCAATGGGCGACGACGTCTATGTCGACGGAGGTGTTCTTCGGAACATCCCTGTCGATGCCGCCGCAGCGCTCGGGGCTCGTCGGATCGTGGCCGTCACCGCTGTTCCGTTCGTCGGTCCTCGAGACGAGCGCGACTTCACCAAAGCGAGCCTGATCGGCGTTCACCTGCGGACGGCTGCTGTCATCTCCTTGCTCGGTCGCCAACGTGACGACGTCCGTCTCGCACTGCCGGAGGGGACGTCGTTGCAGGTGATCGACCCCACGGTGGATGTCGTCGGGCCGTTCGAGGTGGCCCAGGGCCTCATGCTCATCGACATGGACTACGGATGGATGCGGGGAGCGGACATGATGGCGGTTCCGGACGACGAACGGAACGACGCCCGTTCGTTGAGTGATGCCATCACGGCTGCCCGGGTACGGTCGTGGTGGTTAGAGGAGACGTGGTGGAAGGCCGGGCGACCGACAGGTGGGGACATCCGACGGCTTCGTCGTGAGAAGGAGGCGGTGACCCGGTTGCTCGACGAGCGACGGAAGGCCGGGTTCCTCGTACCGGACGAGGCAGAGACATGGGGCCACGACTACGAGCGTCACGACGGCCCACGGCCGGCAACGCTGTCCACGTTGTAGGCGACTGAGAAGCCCGTGCTTTCTGGTGAGAAGATCCTCATAACCGGTGCTACCGGCCAGATAGCCATTCCGATGGCCGAGTACTTCAGCCGGGAGAACGAAGTATGGGGGATAGCCCGGTTCACCGAGGAAGGATCTCGTCAGCGCATGGAGGCATTGGGCGTCACCACCCGGGTGTGCGATCTCGGTGCGGGCGACTTCGGCGATCTTCCCACCGACTTCACCTATCTGCTGCACCTGGCTGCCTTCCAGGGGCCAGAGCAGGACGACGACCATGCCTTCCGGGTGAACGGGGAGGGGACGGGCTTCGTGTTGGGACACTGTCGGAACGCGAAAGCTGCGCTGGTGATGTCCTCCTCGTCCGTGTACCGACCGCACGATGACCCGGCCCATGCCTTCACTGAGACCGATCCGTTGGGTGGAGCACGGACGCCGTGGGCACCGACCTATGTGGAGTCGAAGCTGGCAGGCGAAGCCGTGGCGCGTTTCTGCGCTCGCTCGTTGCGTCTGCCGGTGGTCATCGCTCGCATGAACGCCTCGTTCGGCCCCAACGGTGGTCTGCCAACACAGCACGTCGATGCGATCATGACTGGACGTGACGTGGCCACTCGCGCCGACCCATGCCCGTACAGCCCGATCTTCCAAGAGGACATCAACGAGCAGGCCGAGGCGCTGTTGGCTGCGGCCGGCATACCAGCCACCATCGTGAACTGGGGTGGTGACGAGCCGGTCAGCGTTCAAGAGTGGTGCGCGTACGTGGGCGACCTGACCGGGACCTCTCCGGTCGTCACTGTGGAGAAAACACCGGGGGCTCATCTGGGCATGGTCTCTGACCGTACGAAACGGGCTGTGTTGACCGGCCCGTGCCGGGTGGGATGGCGTGAAGGGTTGCGACGCGTCGTCGAATCGAGGAACGCTCAGCGCTCGGAGCCAACGACCTGAGGAGCAGGGGACCAGCAGAGAGGCGATCCGGGCCGCTGTTCTCTGGCCCTCCCGCCCCCTGGCTCCCTGGCCCGCTGGCTCCGTGTGGCCCTCCCGCCCCCTGGCCCCCCGCCCCCCTTCGGAGCTGCCCAAGCCCTCGCGATTCGTCCTGTCGTGAGCTTCGGTGTCTCAGACGCTGGCGGTGCAGAACCATCCGAGGTCGTGGGTACCTACGGTGGCGGAAGAGAACCCCGCGCTGCGCAGGCGGCGCTCTAAGTCGTCGGGATCGATGGGGTTATAGGTATCCCCTTCGTGGAAAGCACGTGATGCCTCACTTTCGACGCCGTCCGCAGCGACGAGGACCCCACCATCTTCCAGAACCCGAGCCAGCTCTGACATCGCTCGGTCCTGTGCCTCGACCGTCTCGATGTGATGGAGCATGTGGAACGAGGCTGCGCCGGTAAACGACTGGTCGGGGAGGTCCAGTGCAGTCGCGTCGCCTCGAACGACCTTCACGTTTGTACCCAGAAGCCGCTCGGACAGCCCGTCTGCGAGATCGGGGTCCACCTCGACAACCGTCAGGTGCTCAACCATCTTTCGGAGCACATCGGTCGTGAAGCCCGGACCAGGTCCGATCTCGAGAACCCTCGGGCCAAGACTCGCATCTCTCAACACGTCTGGGAGGACCATCTCCTCGACCATCTGACGCCACTCCGGGCTCGCGCAGAATTCCAGATGAGCGGTGTTCACGCTGCTTCCCCTTCCCTACGGACAGTTCGCTGAGCTTCTTACTCGCCGACGGGGATGTCGAGCGCTTCTTTACCGGTGAGCCAGGACCGTCCGGCGGCGGCCAAGTCGGCCCACTTGTCCAGGTCGTCACCGGTCTGGCCCAGGTCTTCGGGAGACGGACCGTACATGTCGGCCAACGGCTGCAGCGCCTCGGTGTCGAACTGATAGCACTCGGCGGTGTTGCCACCCAGCATCTGCCGGGTCTCGTCCACCGGGATGTCGTGGAAAGCGTTCCGTAACCACTCCCGCGTGTGTGGCCAGGTCCCTTCGGGATGGGGGAAGTCGTTGCCCCACATGATGTTCCCCACCCCGATCTCGTACCGCCGGGCGAGCTCGCGTCGCCGGGTGTTGGATGCACCGATGTAACAGTTGCGGTCGAAGTACTCGCTCGGCCGCAAGCTCATGTGCTCGGTCAGCTGCTTGCCCAACTTCTTGGCAGCGTGCTCTCGGTCGTAGACGATGTCGGAGGACCACAGGAGGTCGGGAGCCCAGAACGCTCCGCACTCGGTGGTGACGAAACGCAAACCGGGGAACCGTTCGAACGTACCCGCCCACAGGAGGAACCACAGCGGCCGGGTCGACCACCACCGAACCTCGGCGATGTAGATACCGACGTGCTCGCCGTACGACGCCCGATCGGCTGCTCCGGAGTGGACATGCACAGGCATCTGCAGGTCCTGGCACGCCGCCCACACCGGGTCATACTTCCGGTCGTGGTACGGCTCGTGCGGCTGCCACATCGATGGGATGAGGATGCCACCACGCAGTCCGGACTCGCGGGCCCGTGCGATCTCGGCTACCGCCTCGTCTACGTCGAAGATGGGCACGATGGCCACTCCGGCCCGCCGTTGGGGACTCTGGTTGCAGAGCTCGGCCAACCAACGGTTGTGAGCCCGGGCGCCGGCCATCAACAGGTTGGTGGGGACGTCGGCGGTGGCGCCTAGCCCGGCGCCGAATGGGGCGGACGCTCCACCGGCCACTGCGTCCGCATCGGGAAAGATCACCTCGCCCACGACGCCATCGGCGTTCAGTTCGGTGTCACGGCGATCGGCATCCCATCCACCCCGAAGTCCCTCGGCGTTCTCGTGCTCCCACTCCTCGGCGAACTCTTCGTTCCGGAGCCCTTGTTTCGCCAGCTCGACCTCCATCCGGGCACGAGCAGCAAGAAACTCGTCGAAGGTCTCCCGGTACTCCGGGTCCAACCACTCCCGATACTGCTCATTGGGCAGCCCGGCATGACAGTCGGACGAGATCACCAGGTACCGGTTCATCGTTCTGCTCCTTCGGTGACGGCGTGTTCGTGGACGGCGTGTTTATGGACGAGGTGTTGTTGAACGGAGTGCTTGTAGGCGATGGCATGTTCGTGGGCAAGGCCGATCATCCGGGGACCTCCCGCAGGTAGCTCGGGTTCTCGCGTTTCAGCATCGACTCGGCTCGCAACCGGATCTGCTCGTCGATCCGCTCGCTCGGCGCCATGATCCAGAAGTCCCCGGCTCGCACACCGGAGACCACCTGGTCGGCGACTTCCTCGGGTTCGGTGTACTGCACCTCGATGCCCGCTGCTGCCATCTGCTGTTCGATGTCCTCGATGGTGGGGTACGGGGTCTGGCGCGGTCGCTCCTTGGCCAGGTCGTCGGGCCGTACTCGCCACGAAGTGAAGATCCCGGTCCGCAACATGTTCGGTCCGGGGAAGAGCACCGATGCACCGATGGGCACGTTCGCGTCCTGCAGTTGGGCGTACAGGCACTCGGTGAGGGTGACAACTGCACCCTTGGTCACCGCGTACTGGGGGGTTCCTCGCAGCGGCGAGACGCCGCCGTTCCCCGACGATGTATTGACGACGTGGCCCTCGTCGCCACCGGCCACCATGACCGGTACGAAGGCGTTGATCCCGTGGATGATCCCGTAGACGTTCACGTTGAACGCCCACTTCCAGTCGTTCAGCTCGTGCTCCCACAGCGCGCCTTCGGCACCGGCTCCGATGCCGGCGTTGTTGCACAGGAGGTGGACGGCGCCGTAGGTCTCGATGGTCCGGTCCCGGAGCTGTTCCACCGAGGCGTAGTTCGAGACGTCACAGACCACACCGGTCACGTCGAGTTGATGAGAGCGCAGCTCGGCAACTGCGGCATCGAGCGCGCTCTGCTCCACGTCGGCGAGCACGACGCGCATGCCCTCACGGCCGAAGCGCTCCCCCATGGCCTTCCCGATCCCTCCGGCGCCGCCAGTGACCACGGCCACTCGGCCGGTGAGTTGCTCCATCACTCCTCTCCGACAGGGGAGAGGTCGTCGTACCGCTGGTGGACGTACGGCCGTACCCACTCACCGGGGACCGTGCCATGGATCTCGCCCCGCTGCACGCTGCTGCGCTCGCTCAGGCTGATCCCGCGCAGCTCGCGCACGGGGAGATCGGCAACAGGGTCGAACCGGGACTCCCGGAGGATCACCTGGCCCTCGACCCGCTCGGTCTTCCTGGTGTGCTCGGTGCGATGGCAGTAGACGAGGGCAGGATCGTTGTCGAACCCCTTGCCGTCAGGAGCGGGAAGGAACTTCAGGTAGAAGTCGGTCCGGGTCTCTTCGCCCGGAAGGTCGAGCTCCCCGGTGATCTGACCGCTGACCTCGATGATGGTGGTGCCCATACGGGCAACCTCACCGATCACCCGATCGCCGTCCCGCTGCAGCGTCACCGCTCCGAGCTTCTTCGGCTCGCCGAAGGTCTCCCGACCACCGATCACCGACTGCTCCGTCGTCATGGGCATGAGCAGCGCGTAGTACCCGTCGGTCCCTTCGTGGCGTGCCCGCACCGAGAAGCTGCCGGCTCCGAACGTCGGGTACCCGGGGATGTCTACCGTGGCCACGGTCACCTTCACCAGAGGTTCGTCCCCCGGTTCGATCGGGGGAGGAAGGACGGCGGCGATGACGTCCGGGTCGGTGAGGTAGGTGGCCACGAGCGTTGTGGCCCACACGTCGACGGAGGTCGCCTCCACCTCCCGATTGCGCAACTGCTTCTCGGATCTGGCTCCGTACCTGACTGTGGTCATGGTTCCCCCTGTGTCGTCCAGTGCTGTGTCGTCCGGTGCTGTTGGATCCTCTGTCCCTGCATCGGATCCTCTGTTGCGTCGGTTCTGCCCGTGATGGTCGGTCAGGTGAAGAACCCGGCGAAGGCCGGGCATCGGTCGATTTCGGTAGGGATCTCGTTTTTGCTCAATGGCCGGCTGACTTCCTCGTGGGTCGGCCCGACCCGCTGAGCGACCTCGGCCAGCGATGCGAGGTCGAACCCGTAGAGCTGGGCGGCATTGCCGGCCAGCATCTGCTGCACCTCAGTCGGATCGACCCCGGCGAACGTGAGCCGCAGTGCTTCTCGGCTGTACGGGAAGCTGGACTCTTTATGGGGATAGTCACTGCCCCACATGATCTTGTCGACACCGATCACATGCCGGAAGGCCGTCTCTGCCGGGCGCATGAAGCTCGACCCGACATGGCACTGGCGTGCCCAGCACTCGCTCGGTCGCGCGGACAGCTTCTGGACGACGGGCAGTCCCCAGTCGTACTCCTGAGAGCCGACCGTGTTCCCCATACGGGTGTAGAAGAAGTCGAGTGTGCCCAGGGTCTCGGGAATCCAAGCCGTTCCCTGTTCGGTGAAGACGAACTGCAGGTCGGGATGGTGCTCGAAGATCCCTCCGAAGTAGAGATGCCAGAGCGCTCGGTGTGCCCACCAGGTCACCTCGAGCAGGAACACCACGTTGTCGATGTCCTGGTCGCCCATGGGCGGTACGGCGCTGCCGCTGTGATGGTTGACCGGGAGACCGGCGGTCTCGCACGCCCGCCAGAGCGGTTCGTAGACGGGGGAGTACAGCGGTTCGAGACCAGATCCCGGGGGGGCACCGGGAAGCAGGATGCCACCGGTGAGCCCGGCCTTCGCTGCCCACTCCACCTCGGCCACGGCGGCGTCGATGTCGTGAAGCATGATCTGGGCGATGCCGACGCGCCGACCAGGAGCAGCGGCACAGAAGTCGACGAGCCATCGGTTGTGGGCCCGCAGCCCCTCCCATCGCAGGTTCAGATCTCCCTCACTGGCTCCCGGCACCTGTGCTTTCAGTGATGGCTCGGGATAGAAAGGAGGGGTCGTGTTCGGAAAGATGACCTCTGCCACGATCCCATCTGCCTCGAGCTCGGCGAGGCGGCGGTCGTGGTCCCAGTTGCGGCTCCCGTCCACGCCCACCAGATCCTCGAAGGGGACCCGGTATCCACGAGCCCACTCGTCGAACTGCTCGTGGAGCCGGCTGGGAAGATAGGGACGGTACTCGAGAAGGTTGGCACCAGCGTGGCAGTCCGCGGAGATGACGGTGTAATGCTCGGTATCCGATTGCGTGTCGGCCGGTTCCGCACCAATCAATTGCGTGTCAGCAGCCTGCGTGTCAGTCATGATGTGGCCATGCCTCCCCCACGGTTCGATGGCTGCATCCTGCATCAACCAAGCCCGTCTCTGTAGCATCGTTACATGAACCGGGATGGAGGTCAAGGGCGCTCGGGGAACACGGGGCGAGCCAGCGGCACAGCTGGGTCCCTGTCGAGGGAGCAGGTGCTCGACACGGCGATGGCCATGGTCGATGCCGAGGGCGTCGACAGCCTGACTGTCCGGGGGCTCGCTGCCAAGCTCGGGGTGGCCGGTACGGCGATCTACTGGCACGTGGGCGACAAACAGGCGGTCCTCGACGGGCTGGTCGAGCGGGTGATCGCCCAGATGGGGGAAGTCGTCGTCAGCGGTCGAGGCTCAGAGGCGCGCATCTTGTCCATCGGCAGATCGCTCCGCCACAGCCTGCTCGAGCGGCCCGACCTCGTGGCCTTGGTCAACCGTCAGGGGAGAGCGGCTGCACTGTTCCAACCTGCTCGCCGGGTCCTGGTCCGGGAGCTCACAGCCGCCGGGCTCCACGGGGAGGACGCAGCGCTTGCCGTGCATACCATCCTCAACATGGTGGTCGGGTCGGTCCTGGTCGACCGTCAGGTGGAGCGCCAGCCGGAGCAGCACCAGACGACAGAGGAGCTGTGGACGGAAGAGGACGTTTCGGACGCACCCGATCTGCTGGCGTACCTGCTCCGTCCGTACGACGACGCCGAGCTCTTCGAGTACGCGCTGCGAGTGCTGGTACGTGCGCTCATCGCCAACTGAGCACACGGGACCGACCGTGGCAGTACGCCAGGTCCAGAGGAATACGGTTGGTTGGCGGAGGATGCGGAGAGGACCGAGGTCATGAAGGTGATCGACACGGTTGTTCGCAGGATCGACCACTGGCAGCAGCGCAACCGGGTGGCGGGGCTTCTCTATGCGGTGATCAAGAAGTTCGGTGACGACCAGGCGAACCAGATGGTGGTGGGCCTGGGTTGGTATGGCTTCACGGCGATCTATCCGCTCCTGTTGGTTGTGGTGACGATCTTCGGTTTCATCGGTGCGGCGTCGCTGGGGACCCGGGTGATCTCCACCCTGCACCAGTTTCCCGTTGTCGGGACCCAGTTCAATCCGGCCCGAGGGTCGAGCACCCTGCACGGAAACGTTGTCGGGCTGGTGGTCGGTGTGCTCGTGCTGATCTACGGGGCCCAGGGGGTGACGCAGACGGCCCAACAGGCGATGACCAAGGTGTGGAACATCCCGGAGCTGGAGAGACCAGGCTTCCTGTCCCGGCTGGGGCGCAGCCTGATCTCCCTCGTCATCATCGGTGGCTGCTTCGTTGTCAACGCCGCGCTCGCAACCTTGGTCACCGGTACGGGATGGAACGTCGCGTTTCGCGTTCTACTGCTCGCCGGCATGGTGGTGATCAACGTGATCCTGTATGTCGCTGCGTTCCGGGCTCTGACGCCCGGGATGATCCGGACACGTCCGCTCGTGCCTGGGGCAGCCGTGGCTGCGGTCGGGTTCACGTTGTTGATCACGGTGGGCTCCGGTCTCCTGCAACATCAGATCCGCCATAGCTCCGACACGTACGGGCAGTTCGGGGTCGTCATCGGGTTGGTCGGGTTTCTGCTGATCCTCGCCAAGATCACGCTGTACGCCGCCGAGCTCAATCCCGTGATGGAGCGCCGGCTTTGGCCTCGAGCGCTGCGCTCCGGCGATCCCACCCCCGCCGACGACCGGATGCTCCGCGACTTGGCCCTCGAGATGCGTCGGCGTGAGGACCAACGGATCGGTGTGCAATTCGGACCTGACGCATCCTCGGAGGTGGCCACCGACGCTCGTGAACACCGGGACTGACTCGTCGGCATCGTCCCCGAAGACGGCCGACGCCTTGGTTAACATTCGCTCCAACTTCCCAAGCACGTGCTCCTCATGTTCGACAGGGACATGTGTGTCCGAGAGGTGCAAGGCGATGACGTGGAGGGGTCGGTCATGACAAACGGGACGAGCACGCAGTCGAGAAATCTGGTCCTTGCCGCAATGATCTTCGCGGTGGCGATGACCTTCATCGACCAGACCATCGTGTCCATCGCCATCCCGAACATTCAACGGGAGCTCGGGTTGACGTCGACCGGAGCCCAGTGGGCGGTGAACGCGTACCTGCTCTCTCTCGCCGCCTTCTTCGCCTTCGGGGGGCGGTTGTCGGACACGGTGGGCCACCGGAAGATGGTCGTGCTCGGGGTGGTGGTCTTCGCCGCCGCATCGGCGATGTGCGGGCTCACCCCGAAGGGCAGCTACGCGGAAGCGTGGATCGTCGGGTTCCGAGTGGTCCAAGGGATCGGCGGAGCGATCATGTACCCGGCAGCGCTCGCTATCGTCGTGAACACGTTCCCCCTTCGTGAGCGTGGTGGCGCGCTGGCGAAATTCTTCGGGATCGCCGGTGGGCTGACAGCCGTTGGTCCCGTGCTTGGTGGCTACCTCACCGAGTGGACGTGGCGAGCGATCTTCTGGGTGAACATCCCGGTGGCCATCATCGCTCTCATCCTGATCGTCATCTCGAAGCCGACCACCCAGCACCAGCGAGCCCCGATGGACTACCGAGGGTTGGTGCTCATCGCCGGTGGTGTGGCGCTCAGCGTGTTCGGCTTCCAGCAGTCCACGATCTGGGGGTGGAGCAACCCGGGCACGGGGCTCTGCATCGCCGGAGGCGCACTCCTGCTCGTCATCTTCTACTTCGTCGAGATCAAGACCACGTCGCCGTTGATGCAGGTGAGTATCTTCCGGATCCGAGCGTTTCTCGTCGAGAACCTCGTGCTGTTGATCTCGATGCTGGCGTTCGTCCCCATCTTCTTCTTTGCCAGTGAGTACGCACAGATCTCGTTGGGGGACACGGCGTCGGGAGCCGGCATCTTCCTCCTCTACTTCTTCATCGGCTTCGTCATCACCGCCCAGATTGGCGGAAGGATGCTCGACAGAGTCGGCGCGAAGCGACCGGTGGTGATCGGGTGCATACTCGCCGCTGTCGGTTTCTACCTGTGGGGCGGCGAGGTGACGAAGCTCAGCTTCAGCTCGCAACAGTGGTACATCGTCTTGGCCGGCGCCGGTATGGGGTTCATGCTGGGCCCGGCCAACACCGATGCCGTCAACCGGGCGTCCCGACTCTCGTACGGGGAGGCGACCGGGATCACTCAGACGATCCGGAACTACTCGTCGAGCCTGGGGTTGGCGATTCTCGGGACCATTCTTCTGGCCGTCGAGCGTTCCCACCTCACCGCGTCGTTGATCGCACAAGGGCTGTCCAAGTCGAAGGCAACCAGATGGCGTCGCAGATATCGCAGGCGCACAGCAGCACTGGGACCATCCCTCACTTCTTCCGGGTGGATTTCGCCTATGCCACGAGATCGGTGCTCTACGTCATGGCCGGCGTCATGGCGGTTGCCGCCGTCGTGGCGCTGGTGGGACTGCACGCCGGCGTCCAGGAGGAAGTCGGTACGGTTCCGGCTCCTGCAGACCCTGCCGTCGAGGCGTCTGGTTAGGGGTTCGAGTATATGGGCAGGTCAGAGTGGTAGCGAGCGACGGATTCGGGTGGTTCACCCCCTGAATTCCTGAAGCGGCATATTGCTTCTGGCCGACCCAGCCGCTAGGTTCTAACGGCATTGTGACTGGCGTCGGGATTCACTCGACGGCGAGATCAGAGACGGCAAACCGGTCGTTGAGGCGATGGGGGGTACCGGCCACGCTGGCTCTGGCTCTCGTCACAGCGATCACCCTCACGGTGGCCGCTTTTCCGCGCTCCGCGAGCGCGGACCAGGTCTCCGACCTCCAGACGGAAGCCGTCCAGATATCGCAACGCCTCACTGAGGAGCAGCTGCAGATCGGCGGATTTCAGCAGCAGTACGCACAAGAGTCGGCGAAGGTCGAGCAGGACCAGCAGGCGATCAACCAGACCGAACAGCAGATCGACGAGGATCAGCAACGGAGTTCGACTTTATCCGACTGCGTGCTGGCCGTGATCTCTCCGATCGCACGCTGAAACTGATCGGCCTGCGCCTTTGTGATTC
The DNA here is from genome assembly GCA_963812965.1 of uncultured Acidimicrobiaceae bacterium. Classification (GTDB taxonomy): domain Bacteria; phylum Actinomycetota; class Acidimicrobiia; order Acidimicrobiales; family RAAP-2; genus DASXMT01. The sequence continues at coordinate 84,157 of CAWEXG010000007.1, forward strand.
TGAACTGTCGTTCGTTCTTGATCATGAAAGGACTCGCGTGAGATCGAGCGCGACTATGCCTTTCGCTTTGCCCGTCTCTTTGTCGATCTGGAAGAACTGCTAGAAAGGTCTTTCCGCTGGCACCTTCGGGAATTTCCGCAGGAAAAAACTCGCCCATGAATCGCCGTTTCTGAGCTGCGCGCGCGTTGCTGAAATCGAGAAAGATCGGATCCAGGTGATTGGGATCGACCCCCACCAGGTTCCAGCAAGCATCAAAATCGCCCGGGAAGTCCTTCGAATGTCACAAAGCTTCCATCCAGGTAGACCGCCGAGCATTTCGCCAGCGCCAACAGTTCAATAGCCTCCCGAAAACCGCCGAGAAGGCGCGCTCGATAGGGACTTCCCCCGAAACGAACCTCGACCTCAGCCCATTCCGCCCAATGAACTCCTGGTGGAATACCCTCCTCATCAAAATCTGGTATCACCGACACAACATTATCGTTGTGTTGCCTCTCTTAGTCAACCCCTACGAGCGGAATCTTCGGAGTATCGCTTGTCGCCCTCGTCCACCCCCCAACTCGCCAGAAAGGCCAATCCAGTCGCGGCGCTCCGCTGTGAGCCGCCCCACGAACGCTTCGTAAACTTCGCGTCGCGGCTCCACGCCGCACCCTAACTCCGCCTGCGATTTCCGCTTCGCCGCCGCTCTCATTGGTGGCGTTCGCTGCGCTAGATACCGTGGAGTCCGTCAAGCGTTATTTCGTAACTGGGTGACAGAACCCATCCGTGCCAGGCTTCCAACCTGACTCGAAAGAGTGATGGAGGAGCCGTTGAGGACGTCGATGGACCTCTCGGCTTGCTCTAAGAGCACCCGCTCCTTCCGCCGTCCGCGGAGGGTGTGGTTGTAATCGGAGTCACAGGAGACTCGATGCGCTGCCCGTCCTGCCGCCACGACAGCAAGCCGACGCCTCGCTCTCCGAGGAATGCGGAGCAAGCTGGAGTTGATTTGTCCAGCGAGCAAAGCATCGGTGAATCCGGGCCGCGATTCGGCAAGAAATGGACGGCAATCGGCCCCAGAAAAGCCGCTGCCTCCACCGCCGTTTTCTTCGATTAAATCGGAAATCATAGTCGCCGCCGATACCGCGGCGTCCGGAGCAATCGAGGGGCGAGCGGAAGACAGTGACGGCGCTGCTCGAGGATTTCAAGCGTTCGACTGAGCTGATGGCGGAACTCGACACCGAGGAAGCCCGCGCGACAATTGACCCAGCATTGCGGTTGATCATCGACAATGTCCTCGTTACGACGGCTACGTCGTGCAAATCGACGGCAACGGCATCTTCGCGCTGTTCGCAGAGATTCCCTCTGGGCGCTTATCGACGAAGTCGTCCCACGTAGAATCGCAAGCGCGTTTCCGCATCTCCCGGCTTATGAAAGCCTTGCTCGAATAACAGCCTAACACTTTCTTGGGCGCTCGGCCGGGCGATCGAAGTCAAGCAAGCATCCCACCCGGCTGCGATTTCGACATCGGGCGGCAAGCTGGCCGCGTTCACAAGGCGCTTGGTATTGGCGATCGCCCACTTATCGTAGGAGGCGATCCGAGTCGCGAGCGCATCGACAAAATCATCCAGGTCGGCATCGGGCAACGACCGATTCACATAACCATAAAGCTCAGCTAGTTCACCTCCGATGTCGTCCGAGCCCAAGAGGACTTCCAGGGCGCGTCCTCTTCCGATCAGTCGCGGCAGTCGCGCCATCGGTCCCCCGCCGGCTACGAGTCCGACACCCACTTCCCACTGCGACAGAACAGCTCTTTCTCGGCTCGCGAAACTCATGTCGCAGGCAAGTGCAATCTCACTCCCGTTTCCGGTCGCCCGGCCCCGGATCAAGGCAATCGACACAAAGGGCGCGCGAGTCAGCCGCACCAGGATGTCCGGCCACGCCTCGAGGCCGGTGGGGCCTTGAGGTATCCTGGTCAGTTCCTCGAGTTTTGCGAGGAAATCGGAGTGATTAAGAAAGAATCCTTCGACAGCACTGTCAAAGACGACAACCTTAACTTGCTCGTCATTTTCGAGCTCCGTCATGATTTCCTTGAATTGCAAAACAAATTCCGGACCCATGAGGTTGAGTGGCGGGTTGTCAAATGTGACTCGGCAATAGGCTGGTGACGATCGCGCCAGCCGTACCTGTGCAGTCTTCGTTGTTGAGTTCACTGGGTCCTCCTATTCGTCGACACCGACGTAGTCAGTTAAGCAGCAGACATCTGCGATACATCCCTGTAGGTAGATGGGGCGCAGGCGCAGCTTCATCTCCATTCACCCAAAAGCTGCTTGGCGTAGAGGCGACCGTGGTCTACGGAGGGGCTGCTGTCGTCGCGAGTGACTCCCTACGGCTCGACAAAGCCTGTCACCGCTGCGCGAGCGACCATGATATCCTCTTCTACGCTGCCACCGCTGGCCCCAATGGCTCCAATCACGACACCATCGATTTTCACGGGGATACCGCCGCCGAAAATTACAACCCTCGAGTTGTTCGTCGTGTTAAGCCCAAACCCTGGCTGACCGCTCTGCGTGAGTTTGGCGAGATCGTCAGTGGCCGCATCGAATGCTCGAGCCGTCCATGCTTTGTTGATGGCAATGTCGACGCAACCAAGCCGACGCGTTATCCATCCGCACATAAGCGACAAGACCGCCTCCGGCATCGACTACTGCAATGTTGTAGGGGATGCCCAACTCGACAGCTTTTTTTTCGCCCGCGGCGATTAATCGCCGAGCGTCGGCGAGATCTAGGGACAACATAGATCTCGACATATCACACCTCCATTACCTTACGACGAATGAAATCATCCTTGGGCGTGAGATCAATAACAGGGTAACGAGCAATACCAGTGTACATGGTGAATATCGGCGCCCTAACTTCGTGTCCGATATAGCTTAAGGCCAAAGCCTTGGTTAATGCCAATTCATCCGTCTGCCCGCGTCGCGGTACAGTTTTTCCGCGACGATCGATTCAGCCAACGAAGGACTGAGGAGACCCAACATGAAAATATGCTCTGAGAGTACCCTGCTCCTTCCGCCTGCCGCGCAGGGTGTGGTAGAAATCGGGGTCACAGGACGCCCGAATGCTCTGCCCGTCTTGCAACCACGAT
>CAWEXG010000008.1:0-8103 GCA_963812965.1 uncultured Acidimicrobiaceae bacterium
CTGCCCTCGGTCACTCTGAACCTGCCCACGACGGTTGCACTGTCCTCGCCGACCCCCACCCCGATGTCGGTCACCTTTACCAACCCAGGGACGGGTGCGGACTGGAGCAACGATCTCTACCTGCAACTGCGGTTCATTGCAGCTAACAACAATGGGCCCTTTCCCCCAGACCTCACCGTCAACTACCAGGACAGCGCCGGGAACTGGTGCCCCCTGATTTCCAACGGCCGCACCAGCTACTACTTCAGCGGGTTCGGCACCCCGCCGTGCGGCACGGAGACAACCCGTTCTCGCTGGCCCCAGGACAGTCGCTCACCCTCAACCTGCAGGTATCCATCGCCTACGACCCGACGAACGGTACCGGCCCCGGCCCCCTAGTGGTCAGGGCGATCCTCTGGAACGGAAGCTGTACAGACCCAACTGACCCAGGCTACGTGCAGCCAATCCAACAGCCTGTTCAACTCGATTTCGCGGACGCCCAGCGGGGCGCCAGAAACGAGCAGCATGTCCACCACCATGACCTACGGGGCACGGTCGCAGGTCGCTTGGAACACCACCAACGTACCGACGACACCGGTGCCCGAGGGCTACCAGATCGCCCCATACGTCAACGGTGGATTTCCCGCTAGCGCTGCGTCGAATCCCTACGGCATCATGCCGTACACGTCAGGGACGATCACGTATCTCATTGACGGTGTGGAGGTGGCCAAAAGCGACGCGGGTGCTGGTACATCCGGTCTTCAGTTCCCATCCGCTGTGTATCTCTCTACTGCTGGTCTCACTCCGGGGATCCACACCATTACGTTCGAGTACTCCGGCGACCCGGTTTCGTCTCCGAGTTCCTACTCCCAGACGTTCACCGTGGCGCCACCGGCGCCAGGCACGCCCTTCGTCTGTGAGACCACCTATACGGGCATTCCAACGGTCAATGCGTCAGTGGTAGCTGTGGCTACCGTGCCAAGCCTGGCACCAAGCGGATCGAGCGTTCCCGTCAGTGCTCTCGATCTGACGCTGAACATCGACCCGAATGATGGGCTTTACGTCGGCTTGCCTGTGAACAACGTCACCATCGGGTTCTCTCCCGGTGGGGTCACCATCACACCACCTGCGGCGACTCCGACGGAAGCCAACGGCATTAACTCGGTGAGCTGGACTGGGCTTTCCACTACCGTGCCCATCTCTGGCACCCCGGGCTCGGTCGTGCCGGTGGGGGTCTCTTCCTTGAGCTTCGCCGGAAGTGACATCTCCTACGCTTGCAACCCGACCGACCCGACGGCACCTGCCGTCGTGCAACAGGTCGACGTGTCGGGCACGACGCTCACGACGAGCCCGAGTAATTCAGCCGCCGTCGGTGCACCGGTGACCCTGACCGCCACGGTGAATCCGACCCCTTCGGATTGGCAGGACGATCCGATTGTCGGCCAGGTGGACTTCTTCGACGGCACCACCGATCTTGGGACGGTCGGTGTGCCGAGCGTCGGGAATCCCAATGCCGGCATCGCCACCCTCACCACAACGTCCCTGGCGCCTGGTGCCCACACGCTGACCGCAGTGTGGAGCGGCGGTCCGACACCGGCCCAAACATCGCCCCCGGTGAACTTCCAAGTGGGCACGGCGCCAACGGTGACCACCCAACCCACCAACCAGACGACCAGTGCCGGAGCGACAGCAACCTTCACGGCAGCCGCCAACCGGTGATCCCACCCCCACCGTCCAGTGGCAGGTGTCCACGAACGGAGGATCGACATGGTCCAACATCAGTGGTGCCACCTCTGACTCCTACACCACACCAGCCACCACAGCGTCTGACAACGGCAACCAGTACCAGGCTGTATTCAGTAACGCTGCAGGACCAGCTGCCACTACCAACCCGGCCACCCTCACGGTGCTGGCCCCGTCGACCACTGGCTACCGCCTGGTGGCCTCCAACGGTGCCGTGTCCACGTTCGGGAATGCTGGGAACTACGGCTCTGAGGCTGGTCAGCCTCTCAACGCTCCCATCGTCGGCATGGCAGCAACGCCTGACAACAAGGGCTACTGGCTGGTCGGCGCTGACGGAGGCATCTTCACCTTTGGTGATGCTGGTTACTACGGCTCAGAAGGCGGTCAACACCTGAACCCGCCCATCGTCGGCATGGCCGCAACGCCAGACGGCAAGGGCTACTGGTTGGTTGCAGCTGACGGCGGCATCTTCACCTTCGGCGACGCCGCCTTCTACGGATCAGAAGGTGGTCAACACCTGAACGCCCCAGTGGTTGGTATGGCAGCTACTCCTGACGGAGGTGGCTACTGGCTGGTGGCTAGTGACGGCGGCATCTTCACCTTCGGTGACGCGCCTTCCTTGGATCGGAAGGTGGCCAGTCGCTGAACGCACCGGTCGTCGGCATGGCAGCACGCCCCTCGGGCTGGCTACTGGCTGGTCGCCAAAGACGGTGGTGTCTTCACCTTCGGTGACCGCCACCTTCAACGGCTCGGCTCTGGTCAGTCCAACGCCCCGGTCATCGGCCTGACTCCCAACCCCCGACGGTGGCGGCTACTGGCTCGGAGCGCAAGACGGCGGCATCTTCACCTTCGGCAACGCACCGTTCAACGGCTCGGCGGTTGGGACAGCTTCACCGCTCCGGTGGTCGGCGATCGCGCCGTAAGGAGTACCAAGAAGGACGTGTGGCCGCTGTCCCTGGGAGCTTGTTGCCCCAGGGACAGCGAGTCCACGGACACAGAAACACCAACAGAACGCCACAGGACCCCAGCTCCGCCAGCTCGGGAACCGGCTCACCGTGTGTGGCCCCCCGCCCCCTAACCCCGGACGGGGGGCCACGCAGTCTCTTTCCCCCGAGTCGACCGGTCGTCATGCGATCGGACACGTATATACGGGTGGGTGACGAACACCTGATCGACGTAGGATGGGAGACCTCGAGCGCAGCACGCACTGAGCTGGCGCCTCCACGATCAAAGAGCGGTCAACGACAGCACTCGTAGGGCGTCGCTCCGTCGTGGATCACGTACGTGATGGCGTGGTCGGTGTCGAGTAGTGGTGGGCGAGCGGTCTCGCATTCGCGATTTCTTGCCAGTGAAGATTGGCGCTGAGCGTTCCGGTCGACGTGTTCTTTACCGCCTCGGACCTATCGCGAGAGACGTCTCGACATGCGTCGTAGATGAGGCCAGGGCAAGGCTGCCTCGGTCGTACCTTGATGGCATCAATGGCATCGACGATGTCGGTCAGCCAGCCTTGTCTCGCCGACGAGTGAGACGAGCTTCGGCCAGCACCTCGTCGCGAAGGACTGGCCGTAGCGACGATAGGCGTACCCACGTCGACTCTGACCCCGAGCAGATCCTCCAGCTCGCAGCCAAGGCTGAGCAGGTCCAACGGGGTAGCGGCCGGGTCTAGGTCAACGAGCAGGTCGACATCGCTTTCGGAGGTGTCGTCCCCCCGGGCCAGGCTTCCGAAGACCCGAACGTTCGACGCGTGCCGCCGTGCCGCAGTGGCCGAGACCGTCGCTCGGCATTCCGCGAGGCGTTCACGCCAACGAAGAGTGGGGGACGAACCTGCCTTTCATGCGATCAAGGATACAGGAGGGGAGTATTTGCGTCAGCGACCGTCACGTTCTTGCGATGGTCGGCATCGTCACGCCGGACAACGAAAGCTCTGACCGAGTCATTATCCAATCACGAGAGGGCGTGGACCTCGGGTCGATGTCGCCCCGATGACATCACGCCTGGCCGGGCGCTGAGTGAGTAGCCACGTCTGAACTTTCATTGACAACGAGAAGAACCTAGGAGTTAGATGCCATCGCGACCAGTTTGGGAAACGAAGAGTGTGTACCATCTGATCGAGACAGCACGAAACACCAGATTTACCAACACAGTTTCACCACTAAGCGAAAGCAGGGGGATGTACATGTTCCGGGGACGTCGCAACACAGCAGTAACCCGCGATGCTCAGGCTGAGAAATTCTCAATCTGGGAAAGTTCTCGCGGGGGGGGGTGGGGGAGTAACTCCCTAAGTTTTTCCCACGCAGAGTCACGTAATTCTCACTTCACCGGCGGCTTTGCCCGCCGGTTTTTCGCGGCCATAGCGGCAACGCTCCTGGTCGTGGGAGTGATCGCCGGCTCCGTGGCCGGGATCGGGGTGGGTGCCGCCAGTGCGGCTACCCCGCTGTCGGTGACCACGACCTCGCCACTGCCCTTGGCCCCGCTGAACACCCCCTACAGCACCACCCTGGCTGCAACTGGTGGGACCGGGAGCTACACCTGGAGCGTTGCCTCGGGCTCCACGTTGCCCAGCTGGCTGAGCCTGAATTCGTCGACCGGTGTGCTGTCAGGCACACCCACGACGAACGCCACCGCCACGTTTGCCGTCACCGTCACCGACTCGCCAGCCCAGCTGATACGGCGACCTCGGGGCAGCTCACGCTCTATGCCGGCAACGGTGGCACCGAGCCGTTCTCGCTCAACATGACCTCGGGCAGCTGGACGGTGCTGTCGACAGCTCGGCGCCTCGCAGCCCTTCCCGGCCCAGACCACCACCACGCTCACCGGCACCGTGGCTCCGCTGACCGGTGCCATCACCGATGCAACGCTGACCTTGCCGGTTCAGGACAACGTCTGCAGCGCAGCAGCCGGAGGATGCACCAACTACCTCATGGATGAGGTCAACCCGGGCACGGCCACCGGTTCGATCAACTCCAACGGCGACATCACGCTCAACGACAGCCTCTCCTACGCGCTCGACGTCACCACGCCGGTCACCGCGCAGTGCCTGTCGACCCCGATCAACATGATCTTCCAGTCCACCGCTCCCTACAACACCAGCACCGGCGACGTGACGCTCTCGGCTTCCAACTACAACATCCCCGACTTCACCGGCATGACGGGAACCCAGGTGGCCACCAACTCCTGTGGCATAGCCAAGTGGCCCTCAACGATGCGGTACCCCGACCGAGTGGCAGGCAGCACCAACAACAACACGACGCTCAACCTCCAGGGCACGGGTCTTCCCATCCCGCCACCACCGGGGAAGACCACCACCAACGTGCTGTCGGCAAGCCCCACTAGCCCGCAGCTCACGGGAACGTCGGTCACGTTGACCGACACGATCAGCTCGGGCGGGAGCACGGCCACCGATGCCACGGGCAACGTCAACTTCATCGCCAACGGCAATGTGATCGGCACCGAACCGGTCAGCAACGGAGGTCGCCACCTTCACGACAACGACCTTGCCGAGCCAGACCAACCAACTGACGGCGGTGTACTCCGGCGACCTCAGCTACGCCGGCAGCACCTCGCCGACGGTGCCTTATGCCATCCAACCACTGCCATCGGTCACGCTGAACCTGCCCACGACGGTTGAGCTGTCGTCGCCGACCCCGACCCCGATGTCGGTCACCGTCACCAACCCCTCGACGGGCCAGACTGGAGCAACTCTCTATCTGGATCTGCGGTCGCAGAATTGACGGACCAGAAGCGCCGACATCACCCTCGACTACCAGGACAGCGCCGGGAACTGGTGCCCGTGACATCGATCTTCAACGGCGGCAACTATTCTACTTCAGCGGTTTCGGCACACCGCCGTGCGGCACCCAGCCAGCCTCGTTCTCGTTGGCCCCAGGAGCATCGCTCACGCTCAACCTGGAGCTATCGATTGCCTACGACCCGAACAACGTACGGTCCTGGCCCGCAAGTCTTTGCAATTCTCTAGAACGGAAGCTGTACTGACTCCGGACCAGCGCACGTGCAACCGTCCGACAGCCCGTTCAACTCCATCGCCCCGACGCAGCGGTGCGCCAGAGGCCATTGGCATGTTCACCATGACCTACGGGGCACGGTCGCCGGTGCGCTTCAGCAATCAACAGATATCCCTACGACACCGGTGCCCGAGGGGTACGCGATCGCACCCGGACGTCCAGGTGTCACGGCTGCATCAGGATCCCTACGGCATCATGCCAGCGCCGACAGGCACGTTCACGTACCTGCGTCGACGGAGCGGTGGTCGCCACGAGCGATCGAAGTGACGCCGGCATCCTTCCTGACGATCTATTTCTCGTACGCGGGCTTGACCCCGGGACCCACACGCTCACCTATCGAGTACTCCGGTGACCCGGTCTACGCCCCGAGCTCGTACTCCCAGACGTTCACCGTGGCACCACCGGCTCCTGGCACGCCGTTCGTCTGTCAGACCACCAGTGGGCATGATCCAACGCTCAATGCGTCAGTGGTGGCTGTGGCCACCGTGCCGAGCCTGGCACCAAGCGGATCGACCGTGCCGGTCAGCGCTCTCGATCTGACGCTGAACATCGACCCGGTTGCTTGGTCGATACCTCTGATCCTGTGAGCAACGTCACCATCGGGCTCTCTCCCGGTGGTGTCACGATCACGCCACCTCCGGTGACCCCGACGAACGCCAACGGCATCACCTCGGTGAGCTGGACCGGGCTTTCCGCAACGGTGCCGATCTCTGGCACCCCGGGCTCGGTCGTCCCCGTGGGGGTCTCTTCCCTCAGCTTCACCGCAGATGGGCGATGTCTCCTACGCTTGCAACCCGACCGACCCGACGGCACCTGCCGTCGTGCAACAGGTCGCCGTGTCGGGGACGACGCTGACGACGAGCCCGACTGGTTCGGCTTCCGTTGGTGCACCGGTGACCCTGACCGCAACGGTGTATCCCGACGCCCTCGGACGTCTTCAGCGATCCCATCGTCGGACAGGTGGACTTCTTCGACGGGACCACCGACCTCGGGACGGTCGGTGTGCCGAGCCATCGGGAATCCCGGTGCCGGCATCGCCACCCTCACCACAACGTCTCTGGCGCCTGGTGCACACACGCTGACGGCGGTGTGGAGCGGCGGTCCCACACCGGCTCAAACGTCCGACCCGGTCGACTTCCAAGTGGGCACGGCGCCATCGGTCACCACCCAACCTACGAACCAGACAGCCTCGGCTGGAGCGGCGGCGACGTTCACGGCCGCTGCCACCGGTGATCCCACCCCAACCGTCCAGTGGCAGGTGTCCACGGACGGAGGGAAGACGTTCACCGACATCGCAGGGGCGACGTCTTCGTCGTACACCACCCCGGCCACCACGGCCGCAGACAACGGCAACGAGTACCAGGCCGTGTTCTCGAACGCCGCCGGACCCAGCGCCACCACGAACCCCGCTACGTTGACGGTCATCGCTGCGTCGACCACCGGGTATCGGGTGGTGGCCTCCAACGGCACGGTCACCACGTTCGGGAACGCCGGGAACTACGGATCGGAGAGCGGAGCCCTCAACGCTCCCATCGTCGGCATAGCAGCAACGCCTGACAACAAGGGCTACTGGCTGGTAGGAGCAGACGGCGGCGTCTTCACCTTCGGCGACGCCACCTTCTACGGATCGGAAGGCGGCCAGCACCTGAACGCCCATCGTCGGCATCGCAGCAACGCCTGACGGCAAGGGCTACTGGCTGGTTGCAGCCGACGGCGGCATCTTCACCTTCGGCGACGCCGCCTTCTACGGCTCGGAAGGTGGCCAACACCTGAACCAGCCGGTCGTCGGCATGGCACCAACCCCAGACGGCCAGGGCTACTGGCTGGTGGCAGCTGACGGCGGCATCTTCACCTTCGGCGACGCGACGTTCCTTGGCTCGGAAGGCGGCCAGACGCTGAACGCCCCGGTGGTCGGCATGGCAGCTACGCCTTCGGGCAACGGCTACTGGCTGGTTGCCAAAGATGGAGGTGTCTTCACCTTCGGTGACGCCACCTTCCACGGATCGGCTGCCGGACAGTCGAACGCTCCGGTCGTCGGCCTCACTCCCACCCCAGGCGGAGGCGGCTACTGGATCGGAGCAGCCGACGGCGGCATCTTCACCTTCGGCAACGCCCCGTTCAACGGATCGGCGGTTGGCGCCGACCACGGCCCCGATCGTCGGGATTGCGCCGTAGGAACTCCAAGAAGGACGTGAGGCTCGTTGTCCCTGGGAGCTTGTTTTGGCCCCAGGGACAGCGAGTCCACGGACACAGAAACGCCAACAGAACGCCACAGGAACCCAGCGCTACCAGCTCGGGAACCGGCTCACCGTGTGTGGCCCCCCGCCCCCTAACCCCGGACGGGGGGCCACGCAGTTTC
>CAWEXG010000009.1:0-24917 GCA_963812965.1 uncultured Acidimicrobiaceae bacterium
CGGCCATCCTGGCCGGACTGTTCGTGGTGGCCACGCTGTTGGGAAACGTGGTACGTCTGTGGACGGCCCTGGACGGCTCATGGCGTCACTAGGCACCTGGGCCACTGCCTGGCTGGGCGTGGGCACCGCGTCCCTCATCAACAATCTTCCCGCCGCCCGCGCTGCTGCTCAGCCCGGACGCGGCCGATCCCCGCCGCCCGTGACCGATCGGGCTGGATCTGGGGCTCGAAACCTGGTCGTCACCGGTTCGCTGTCGGCCATCTTCTGGATGCGTGTCGCCCGGTCAGAGCAAGCACAGCCGTCGGCACGTACCTACTCACGTGTGGGTGCTTCCTTGTCCCGCTTTCCGTCACTGTGGCTCTTCTCGCCTTGAAGTTCGGCGGGTAAGCAGTCTGGGCTCGTCGCAGACCACTTGGCCTCCGCCGGCATCGGTTCGGACCATCGGTGACGGTCCGAACGGGGCCTCGTTGGGCCACTCGAGCTCAAACCCACGTCGCATCGAGCATCGAGCATCGATGGTGCGGTACTTCCCGCCTGATCGGTCATGAGTCTGAAGGGCTGCACTGTTCGGCAGGAATGGTTCCCAGTCGTCCGGCTTGGTAGTCCTCGAACGCCTGCGCCACTTCGTCCTTCGTGTTCATGACAAAAGGCCCGTAGGCGTAGACAGGTTCGCGAATGGGTCGGCGCACCAGATACCAAGACGTCAAGCGCGGGCGAGCGTGACTCTTGGGTGGCATCTGCCGACACGGTGATGGACTCGCCCTCGCCGAAGACCGCCAACTGCCCGGTATGAACCGGCCGGTGTTCATCGCCGACGCCCCCCTGGCCGCCGAGCACGTACACCAGGGCGTTGAAGTCGCTCCGCCATGGCGAGCACCATCGACGCGCCGGGTGCCACCGTGGCATGCAGCATGGTCATAGGTGAGTGCGTCGTTCCCGGCCCGGCATAGCCACCGACATCACCAGCGATCAGACGCACCAGTGCGCCACCATCGTGCGACGACAGCAAAACCACGTTTCCCGCACCGATGTCCTGGTAACGAGGCGGGACCCACTTCTCGGCCTTGGGGAGGTTCACCCACAGCTGGATCCCATGGAACAGACCACCGCTCGCCACCAGCTCTTCCGGTGGCGCCTCGATATGGAGAATCCCGGAACCGGCGGTCATCCACTGGGTGTCTCCGTTGGTGATGAGGCCGCCGCCGCCGATCGAGTCCCGATGACGAAACGTCCCATCGATCATGTACGTCACCGTCTCGAATCCACGGTGGGGGTGCCACGGCGTTCCCTTCGGTTCGCCGGGCCGCGTACTCGATCTCACCCATCTGGTCCATGTGAACGAACGGATCGAGGTACTGCCGCTGCACGCCGGCGAAGGCGCGCCGAACCCGGGAACCCTCTCCCTCAAGACCTCCGGGAGCGGTGGTGACAGCCAGCACCGGCCTGGTCGTCGATGCCGAACCATCCGGCCGGGCGATGTGTGGAAGGGAAAGTGACGTCTTCGACGGTTACAGCTGGCACGGCCAACCTCCTCTGTGTCGATGCGAGCACCACTCCAGTGACCCTGTCCATCCAACACCTGTTCATCCAATCATGACGTGCAACACTATTTGTGTGCGCAACATTCCGGATCTGGATCGTCAGCATCGCGGCAAGATTGGACTGCCTACCCGCTGGGCCTCCAGGTACTCTTGCTTCTCAAGAGAGCTAGGAGGGACGACGTGATCCGGCATCGAGGCGATGCCTCCCACGACGGCAACGAACATGAGGAGCGGTTACTGATCTCACCTGCGGAAATCGGGAGGGCGCTCCGGGAAGCCAGGGAGGAGCGCGGTCTCGACCTGATTACGGTTCACGACCGCATCGGACGCCCGATCACTGCAGCTGGAAGCGCTCGAGGCCGGCGACCTCACCAAACTTCCCGATCAGGCCTTCGCTCTCTCCACCGTCCGGCGGTACGCCCGGTTCCTCACTCTCGACGGCGATGCGTTGGCGCTCCAGTTCGCAGAGAGCTGGTCTGACGCCCTCGAAGCAACCGCCCATCAGTTCGATCACGGCGGAGCGGCGGCTGCGCTCACAGGAGTGATGACCGTAGCGGACACCGCGACAAGCACCGAGCCGGAACATCTTCGAGCGTTCACCCAAACCGGGCCTGTCTCCATCACTGGGCTTTCGAACAGCTCGACCGGAGCCGGATCTGGCGGAACCCGAGCTGGCGGGACGGGGTTTGGCGGGACCGGATATGGCGGTGTTTCCCAGGACATGCCGACCGGCACGCTTCCTGTCATTCCCCGAGAGCAGATCAACGAGAGCCAGAAGGTCCACCGGCAAGCACTGCGCCGTCAACACGTGCCTTTCTTTCTTCGACTCTGCACCTGGTTGACCTTCGTTCTGTTGGTGGTCGCCGGGGTGGGTATCGGGATCCAACGGTGGCGACCGGAGCTGCTGGCGCAGTGGGGGGTGGCACACATCATCCAGCCTGCCGGTGTACCGACAGCCGTTCCGGTCACTAAGCCAACCGCTCAAACCAGCACGGAGTACGTGAACCTCGCCAGTACCGACGGCCTCACCACCGCCACCTACACGGTGAACGTGAAGAGCTTCAGCGTCGTGATCACCACGACCGCTCCGTGCTACGTCCAAGTGACCAGCCCGGCATCGGGCAACCCGATCGCTTCCTATGTACAGTCGCCGAACGTCAGGAGGTCCTACGCAGGAAGCGGGTCATTGACCGTTCTGGTCGGCGCTTCCGGTGTCACGGTTGCCGTCTCGATCGACGGGGAGACCCGGTTCACCACCGCGCCGCAACACGCTCCGTTTACCTACACGTTCAACTCGGCTGCTGGCTCGTGAGATGTGACCCGGCTCTAGGGTCACCGATCGAGGATCAAGCTCCCTGACTGGAACGGTTCACGGCATCGGGTGAGCAGCGAAGAACGCCCACATCGTGTTGTTGGCGTTGACGGCGTTGGACTGAGGCCCGAGCTCCTTCGTCAACGACTTCGGCAGCTGGGGTCCGCCTGGCCACTCGTGGCCTTCGCCGATGATGCTGTAGAGCTCAACGCTCGCTCCTCCGGCACACCCGGTGTACTCGGTGAGGGTGGCTCCCGCCACAGGGGACGAGGTCGACGCTTTCGCAGAACATCTGTTCTGGTGGCCCCAGTCCTGTGCCGCCTGGGGCACGGAGTAGGTCCAGTAGGCCTGGCCGTGACCGTTGTAGGGATCGACCGGATCCGCCGTTCCGTGGAAGGCGATGACCGGGACAGGGCGGGTGGCAGGACATGGGGTCGGGTGTCGCAAGCCGCTCACGGGGGCGACCGCAGCGAACGTGCTCGACGAGTCGCAGGCGAGCTGACTGGCGGTGCGGGCACCGCCCGAGAAGCCGGTGGCGTACACCCGGTTGCTGTCGACGCAGTAACGCTGCTCCAATACGCCTACCAGCTGGGTCAGAAACGTCACGTCGTCAGCAGCACCGGCCGGAACTGCCTTCCCCCCACGAGAGGTACGCCCGGAACGTTCCAGTCGAAGCCAGATCCTTCGGGGATCAACCCCTGCGGATAGGCGACGATGAACCCATCCGAGTCGGCGGTCGTGTCCATGCCGGTCAACAGCTCCTGTTGAGCAGCCGTGCTGCCACTGCCGTGCATGTTGAGCACCAACGGCACTTTGCTCGAACCCGTATAGCCGGTCGGTATGTGCACGATGACGATCCGATGATGACCGGCAATGGTCATAGCCAGGGTGGTCGACCCCGACGCCACCGCCGTGCCGCAACCGCTCTGACTGGCCGTCACCGACGTCGTCGATGTGGCTGATGTTGTCGACGTCGTCGATGCGGCAGAGCCGGTCGTTCCCCCACCGCACGCGCCCAGAAGGGTTGCAGCAGCGACCCCCATCAGCAACCACTTCAACGCTGCCTTTCGAGGCCGCAGGCTGGACCGCAAGGTATGAATCCTTCGGCGTTCTCGTTCATGACCGGACATGGGAGCCTCCAGGGTGTAAACGTTTACATCATGAAAGATGGTAGTCGGTCACGGCCTACCCGTGCATCAAAGCGCTCTGCCAAGACCAGGGGCGACACCCCGAATGCAGATATCCGCCATGTCGCAGCCGAAGCCGGCGTCAGCACGGCGACGGTCTCGCGGGTGACGAGTGGGCGGGGGCCTGTCAGCGAGGCCACCCGCCTACAGGTGCTGGCTGCGATCGAGAAGCTGCACTATCTCCCCAGCGAGTCGGCCCGCAGTCTGCGCAGCGCTCGCACGATGATGATGGGGGTGGTGGTGCCAGATCTGGCAAACCCCGTGTTCATACCGTTCTTACGAGGTGTCCAGCACGTCGCACAATCCCATGGCTACGCGGTCCTGGTCGTCGACGCTCAACGGTCTGTCGAGGTCGAACGCCGGGCGCTCGATCGCCTGGTCGCCCAACGTGTCGACGCCCTGGTGTTGGCCGGCTCGGCTCGGGACCCGGCTCGGATCGAAGAGCTTCGCCAATCCGGTATGGCGATAGCCGACGCCGACGCTGGGGAAGACTCGTCGACTTCCCTCGTTCCCGAACTGGAGCGACCAGGCACTCTCGCCATGTGCGATGCGCTGGCCCAGCTCGGACACCGTCGGGTCGGGTACGTGACCCAAGAACGAGCATCCGGTGAGGCAGGAAGCCGACGGTGGAACGTGATCCAGCAGCGTTGCCAACAGCTCCACGTTCGAACGGAACGCATCACACTGCCCAGGGTCCAGACACCAGACAACGTCTCGCGCTTATTCAGTAACGCGATCGAAAGGCCAGAAGCAGTCACTGCTCTGGTGTGTTCCAACCACGGCCTGGCTCCAACGGTGCTTCGTGGTCTGAGTGCTGCCCAGATCCAACTGCCCGGCGACTGCTCGTTCGTGACGTACGGGGACTCCGAATGGGCCGCTGCCTACCGTCCAGCCATTGGCGTCGTGACGTATGGACCTCTACGCTGTCGCGGCGCTCATGACAACGCGGATCGTCAACGAGCTCGACGGAGACCCGGAGTCCTCAGACGACACTCCCGGTGCTCCCCAACCATCGCTGTTTCTGCCACGCCAGAGCGTTGGACCTGTACGAATAGGTTGACTGAACTCTCATTGAACCTTCTCCGCCGGGTTCCAAGAGGATCCCGATCCTCACCATCCGGTACTGGAAACTCAACCTCCAACCTGTACAAAGACTGAAGTCGTCCGCTATGGCACGAAGCTCACGTGCAGCATCACAGTTGGCAACACAAGTGGGAAATGAGATGATCCCATGTGAACGGGGGATAGTAGTACAAGGGGGTCACCTGCGATTATGAGAGTGCGTGCCAAGAGTCAAGCGGGCTTGCTCCTCGCCGTCGCCCTGCTCTGCGTCAGTTGCAGTTCCGGGACCGCGTCACCACCTCCTGCTGAGGTGAGCCAACCGCCGGAGGTTTCTGCCAACAGTGGTACGGACTGGCCACTGCCCGGTCACGACTATACGAACTCGCGCGCCGCCGTGGGCTCGCCCATTGATGCATCAAACGTCGATCATCTGACTCCTGCATGGCAAGTAAATACAGCAGGCGCCCTGACGACCGCCGCCGTGATCGTCGGACACACCGCATACGCCGAGGACGATACGGGAACCGTGGTCGCCGTCGACACGAGTACCGGACGTACGTTGTGGAGATCGGCATCGACCGGGTACACGGTCGGTCCCGAAGGAGCTGTTGTCGGTTGGGGACTGGTGTTTGCCGCTACTGCCAATGGTGCCGAAGCACTCAATGAGAAGTCGGGGAAAGTGGTTTGGACCAGAAGACTGACCCAGAGCACGACAGCCGGGGTCGACATGCAACCAACAGTGGTGGGCCACCACGTTCTGATATCCACTGTGCCCGTCAGCATCGCCAAACAGTTCCAAGGCGGCGACCGGGGCATCATCTACTCATTGGACGCATCCACAGGGAAGGTGGACTGGTCGTTCGACACGGTGGCATCGAAGGATCTGTGGGGTAACCCCACCGTCAACTCCGGCGGTGGGGCATGGTATCCACCGACGATAGACACCGCCACCGGCATCACCTATTGGGGAATTGGGAATCCTGCTCCTTTTCCGGGAACGCCTCAATACCCCAATGGCTCGAGCCGTCCGGGCCCGAACCTGTATACCGATTCGACGGTGGCCCTCGATCTCTCGACTGGGCATTTGATCTGGTACCACCAGGTCGTTCCTCATGATCTCTCCGATCAAGACTTCGTCAACTCACTTCTGGTCACGATCCAGAGCGGAGGTTCCCAGAAACAGATCGTGGTCGGCGCCGGCAAGGGTGGTCAGGTCGTAGGGATGGACCCTGGCACAGGTCGAGTTCTCTGGCAGACGACAGTCGGCAAGCACGAGAACCACTCTCTCAAAGCGCTACCGGCAGGCCCCACCGAAGTGCTGCCCGGCACCTATGGCGGGGTTCTCACTCCTCCTGCTTCGGCCGACGGAACTGTCTATGTCGCCACTCTCAACGCCCCGTCAATGCTCTTCCCCAACCAGACCTCTTACTTTGGTGGCAAAACCGGAACGATGGACGGTGAGCTCGTTGCAATCAACGCTGCCACCGGAAAGATCCGGTGGGACACTTCGGTACCGGGAGACCCGACCGGTGGCGCGACCGTCGTCAACAACTTGGTCTTCACCGCCACCCTTCAGGGCACAATCGTGGCCGTCAACCGTCTCACCGGAAAGGTGGTCTGGACATACCAGGCACCCGCTGGCGTCAGCGGGTGGCCAGCAGTAGCCGGCGATCTCATCGTGTTCCCCACCGGCACACTCGAGGGACCTCCTGGCCACCTGCTCGCACTTCGTCTGACTTCGGGCTGACAGTGTGCCGAGTACAGCACGTACGTAGGCTGCACACTCGAATTGTCTGCCAGTGGGGCACGACGGGAAACTTGCCATTAAGAAAACGCGCAACAGGTATCGTGACCAGGGCACGCTTATCCAGGTGTGAACTTCGTCCAGGAGGTCATTGTTCACGCGCGCATCTTTACGTGGGGAGAAGGTAGACCCCAGCCGTACTGGAAGACTGCGTGGCCCCCCGTCCGGGGTTAGGGGGCGGGGGACCACACACGGTGAGCCGGTTCCCAAGCTGGCCAAGCTGGGTTCCTGTGGCGATCTGTTGGTGTTTCTGTTCCTGTGGGTCTGTTGGTGCCGTCGGTGTTTTTCTGGCGTTCGCCGGGCCCGCTGTCCCTGAGGCAAAACAAGCTCTCAGGGACAGCGGCCACACGTCCTTCTTGGAGTCCCTACGGCGCAATCCCGACAACTCGGGGCGGTGATAGCTGCCAACCGCCGATCCGTTGAACGGAGCGTTACCGAAGGTGAAGATGCCGCCATCAGAGGCCCCAATCCAGTAGCCACCACCGCCTGGGGTGGAGTGAGGCCGACGACCGGGGCGTTCGACTGGCCCGCAGCCGATCCGTGGAAGGCAGCGTCACCGAAGGTGAAGACACCTCCATCTTTGGCAACCAGCCAGTAGCCGTTGCTCCGAAGGCGTAGCTGCCATGCCGACGATAGGGGCGTTCAAGTGTTGGCCACCTTCTGAGCCGAGGAAGGTGGCGTCGCCGAAGGTGAAGATGCCACCGTCGCTGGCAACCAGCCAGTAGCCCTGGCCGTCTGGGGTTGGTGCCATGCCGACTACCGGCTGGTTCAGGTGCTGGCCACCTTCCGAGCCGTAGAAGGCGGCGTCGCCGAAGGTGAAGATGCCGCCGTCTGCTGCTACGAGCCAGTAGCCCTTGCCGTCAGGGGTTGCTGCCATGCCGACGATAGGAGCGTTGAGGTGCTGGCCACCCTCCGATCCGTAGAAGGCGGCGTCGCCGAAGGTGAAGATGCCACCGTCTGCTGCCTACCAGCCAGTAGCCCTTGTTGTCAGGCGTTGCTGCTATGCCGACGATAGGAGCGTTGAGGGCTCCGCTCTCCGATCCGTAGTTCCCGGCGTTCCCGAACGTGGTGACCGTGCCGTTGGACGCCACGACCCGGTACCCGGTGGTCGACGCAGCGATGACCGTCAACGTGGCGGGGTTCGTGGTGGCGCTGGTCCGGCGGCGTTCGAGAACACGGCCTGGTACTGGTTGCCGTTGTCTGCGGCCGTGGTTGCCGGGGTGGTGTACGACGAAGACGTCGCCCCTGCGATGTTGGTGAACGTCTTCCCGCCGTTCGTGGACACCTGCCACTGGACGGTTGGGGTGGGATCACCGGTGGCCGCTGCCGTGAAGGTGGCCGCTGCTCCGGCCGAGGCCGTCTGGTTCGTGGGTTGGGTGGTGACCGATGGCGCCGTGCCCACTTGGAAGTCCACCGGATCGGACGTTTGGGCCGGTGTCGGACCGCCACTCCACACCGCGGTCAGCGTATGTGTCGCCAGGCGCCAGAGACGTTGTGGTGAGGGTGGCGATGCCGGCACCGGGATTCCCGATGCGCTCGGCACACCGACCGTCCCGAGATCGGTGGTCCCGTCGAAGAAGTCCACCTGTCCAACGATGGGATCGCAGTAGGAATCCGAAGGTGTCGGATACACCGTGGCGGTCAGGGTCACTGGTGCACCGACGGAGGCCGAACCAGCTCGGGCTCGTCGTCAGCGTCGTCCCAGACACGTCGACCTGTTGCGACGACGGCAGGTGCCGTCGGGTCGGCCGGGTTGCAAGCGTATGAGGTACTCCGTCGTCTCCGGTGAAGCTGAGGGAAGAGACCCCCACGGGGACGACCGAGCCTGGGGTGCCAGAGATCGGCACCGTTGCGGAAAGCCCGGTCCAGCTCACCGAGGTGATGCCGTTGGCGTTCGTCGGGGTCACCGCAGGAGGCGTGATCGTGACCCCACCGGGAGAGAGCCCGATGGTGACGTTGCTCAGAGGCGCATAGGTCGTGAGGCCCATCAAGTCGGGTCGATGTTCAGCGTCAGATCGAGAGCACTGACGGGCACGGTCGATCCGCTTGGTGCCAGGCTTGGCACGGTGGCCACGGCCACCACTGACGCATTGAGCGTTGGATAGACCCGATCGGTGGTCTCACAGACGAACGGCGTGCCTGGAGCTGGTGGCGCCACGGTGAACGTCTGGGAGTAGGAGCTCGGAGCGTAGACCGGGTCACCGGAGTACTCGATGGTGAGCGTATGGGTACCGGGGATCAATCCTGCGGTACTGAAGTAGTAGACAAGCACCGTACTGGCCATTGTCGTGGAACTGCTTGTACCCACCACCGTTCCGTCGACCACGTACGTCAATGTGCCTGTCGGGGTTGGCATGATGTCGTAGGGATCTGACGCAGGCCCTCATATAGACTTGCGGACTGGATCGTCGTACCCCTCGGGCACCGGCGTCGTGGGAATGCTGTTGCTGCTGAAGCTCACCTGCGACCGTGCACCGTAGGTCATGGTGAACGAGCCAACGGCCTCGGGAGCACCGCTCTGCGTCGGGGCGATGGAGTTGAACGGGCTGTCGGAGGGTTGCACGTGTCGCCTGGGTCCGTTGGGTCAGTGCAGCTCCCGTTGTAGAGCGTTGCAAAGACTTGCGTAGCGCCGGGACCATACTCATTGGGGTCGTACGTCAAGTGAAATCTGGAGATTGAGGGTGATCGAAGCTCCAGGAGCAAGCGAGAACGAGTTGGGTGGCGTGCCGCATGAGGTTGCGAAACCGCTGAAGTACACGGTCAGTTGCCGCCGTTGAAGATCGTTGGCATCTGGCACCAATCGCCCGCACTGTCTTGGTAGGCGACTGTCCCATCGCCAGCTTCAAATCCGTTCGGGTTAAGCGATCTCAGATTTGGAGGTAGTTGGAACTCCAACTCTGACTCGTCGAGGGGTTGGTGATGGTGACCGACATCGGGCTCGGGGTCGGCGACGACAGCTCAACCGTCGTGGGCAGGTTCAGCGTGACCGACGGCAGTGGTTGGATGGCAAATGGCACCGTTGGCGAGGTGCTGCCGGAGTAGCTGATGTCCCCGGAGTAGATCGCCGTCAGCTGGTTGGTCTGGCTCGGCAAGGTCGTTGTCGTGTAGGTGGCACTTCCGTTGCTGACCGGTTCGGTGCCGATCACGTTGCCGTTGGCGACGAAGTTGACGTTGCCGGTGGCATCGGTGGCCGTGCTTCCGCCCGAGCTGATCGTGTCGGTCAGCGTGACCGACGTTCCCGTGAGCTGCGGGCTGGTGGGGCTTACTGACAGCACGTTCGTGGTGGTCTTGCCCGGTGGTGGCGGGATGGGAAGACCGGTGCCCTGGAGGTTGAGCGTGGTGTTGTTGTTGGTGCTCCCTGCCACTTGGTAGGGGTAACCGCCACCGTTGAGCGGACCCTCGGCTAGGCCACAGGAACTGTCCTGGTGCATGCCGGTGAAGTCGGGGATGTTGTAGTTCGGACGCCGAGAGCGTCACGACGCCGGTGCTGGTGTTGTAGGGCGCAGTGGACTGGAAGATCATGTTGATCGGGGTCGACAGGCACTGGGCGGTGACCGGCGTGGTGACGTCGAGGGTGTAGGAGAGGCTGTCGTTGAGCGTGATGTCGCCGTTGGAGTTGATCGAACCGGTGGCCGTGCCCGGGTCGACCTCGTCCATGAGGTAGTTGGTGCATCCCGCCGGCCGCTGCGCTGCAGACGTTGTCCTGAACCGGCAGGGTCAGCGTTGCATCGGTGATCGCACCGGTCAGCGGAGCCACGGTGCCAGTGAGCGTGGTGGTGGTCTGGGCCGGGAAGGGCTGCGAGGTCCCGGGCGGTGTCGAGAGCACCGTCCAGCTGCCCGAGGTCATGTTGAGCGAGAACGGCTCGGTGCCACCATTGCCGGCATAGAGCGTGAGCTGCCCCGAGGTAGCCGTATCAGCTGGCGGCGTCGGTGACGGTGACCGCAAACGTGGCCGTGGCGTTCGTCGTGGGCGTGCCTGACAGCACACCGGTCGACGAATCCAGGCTCAGCCAGCTGGGCAACGTGGAGCCCGAGGCAACGCCCAGGTGTAGCTCCCGGTCCCACCAGTTGCAGCCAGGGTGGTGCTGTAGGGGGTGTTCAGCGGGGCCAAGGGCAGTGGCGAGGTCGTGGTCACTGATAGCGGGGTAGCCGCACTGGCGGCAGTCACCCCAATCCCGGCCACCGAGCCGGCGATCACTCCTACGACCAGGAGCGTTGCCGCTATGGCCGCGAAAAACCGGCGGGCAAAGCCGCCGGTGAAGTGAGAATTACGTGACTCTGCGTGGGAAAAACTTAGGGAGTTACTCCCCCACCCCCCCCCCGCGAGAACTTTCCCAGATTGAGAATTTCTCAGCCTGAGCATCGCGGGTTGCTGCTGTGTTGCGACGTCCCCGGAACATGTACATCCCCCTGCTTTCGCTTGGTTAGTAAATCTGGTGTTTCGTGCTGTCTCGATCAGATGGTACACACTCTTCGTTTCCCAAACTGGTCGCGATGGCATCTAACTCCAGGTACTTCAACTTGTCAAGCGCAACGTGTCAACAGGCATCGTGACCAGGGCACGCGTATCGAGGTGTGGACTTCGTCCAGGAGGCCTTCGTTCAGACGTGGTCATCTTTACGTGGGGAAAGGTATGACGCCCCAGTCTGTACCGGAAGACTGCGTGGCCCCCCGTCCGGGGTTAGGGGGCAGGGGGCCACACACGCTGAGCCGGTTCCCGAGCTGGCGGCTGGGTTCCTGTGGCGTTCTGTTGGTGTTTCTGTGTCCGTGGGCGTCGTCCCTGGGGCCAGAAACAAGCTCCCAGGGACAGCGAGCCACACGTCCTTCTTGAAGTCCCTACGGTGCGATGCCGACGATCGGGGCAGTGGTGGCGCCAACCGCAGATCCGTTAAACGGAGCGTTGCCGAAGGTGAAGATGCCGCCGTCTTGGGCTCCGATCCAGTAGCCGCCTCCGCCTGGGGTGGGAGTGAGGCCGACAACCGGGGCGTTCGACTGACCGGCGGCAGATCCGTTGAAGGTCGCATCGCCGAAGGTGAAGACGCCTCCGTCCTTGGCAACCAGCCAGTAGCCGTTGCCCGAAGGTGTAGCTGCCATGCCGACAACGGGGGCGTTCAAGTGCTGGCCACCTTCTGAGCCGAGGAACGTGGCGTCGCCGAAGGTGAAGATGCCGCCGTCAGAGGCAACCAGCCAGTAGCCCTGGCCGTCTGAGGTTGGTGCCATGCCGACTACCGGCTGGTTCAGGTGCTGGCCACCTTCTGAGCCGTAGAAGGCGGCGTCACCGAAGGTGAAGATGCCTCCGTCGGCTGCCACCAGCCAGTAGCCCTTGCCGTCAGGGGTTACTGCCATGCCGACGATGGGGGCGTTCAGGTGTTGGCCACCTTCCGATCCGTAGTAGCCGGCGTCGCCGAAGGTGAAGATGCCTCCGTCAGCGCCGACCAGCCAGTAGCCCTTGTTGTCAGGCGTTGCCGACATGCCGACGATAGGAGCGTTCAACGGTTGACCGGCTTCAGAGCCGTAGTTCCCGGCGTTGCCGAAGGTAGTGACCGTGCCGTTGGACGCCACGACCCGATAGCCGGTGGTCGACGCAGCGATGACCGTCAACGTGGCCGGATTGGTGGTTGCGTCAGGACCAGCGCCGTTGGTGAACACGGCTTGGTACTCGTTGCCGTTGTCTGCGGCCGTGGTGGCTCCGGTGGTGTAGGAGTTCGATGTTGCACCGGCGATGTTGGTGAAGGTCTTCCCTCCGTCCGTAGACACCTGCCACCGTACGGTTGGGGTGGGGTCACCACTGGCAGCGGCCGTGAAGGTCGCTGCCGCTCCGGTCGAGGCTGTCTGGTTCGTTGGCTGGGTGGTCACCGATGGCGCGGTTCCCACTTGGAACGTGACCGGAGCAGACGTCTGGGCCGGTGTCGGACCGCCGCTCCATACTGCGGTCAGCGTGTGGTCGCCAACGGCCAGGGACGTCGTGGTGAGGGTGGCGATGCCGGCACTGGGACTACCGCAACTCGTGCTTGGAACACCGACGGTCCCAATGTCGGTGGTCCCGTCGAAGAAGTCCACCTGGCCCACGATGCAATCCGAAAAGTAATCCGAAGGGGTCGGATATACCGTGGCGGTCAGGGTCGCCGGCGCACCGACCAGAGCCGAACCAGCCGGGCTCGTCGTGAGCGCGGTGCCAGATACCTCGACCTGTTGCACAACGGCAGGTACCGTCGGGTCGGCCGGGTTGCAGGCATAGGAGTTGCCACCCTCCGATAGGGTGAAGCTGAGGGAAGAGACCGCCACGGGGACCACCGTCCCTGGCGTGCCAGAGATGGGCACGGTGGTGGAAAGTCCGGTCCAACTCAGAGAGTCGGTGCCGTTGGCCTCCGTCGGGGTCACCAGAGGTGGCGTGATCGTGACCCCGCCGGGAGCGAGCCCGATGGTGGCATTGCTCAGAGGCAAGCCATCACCAACGAGGTTACCCCCGCCTGGGTCGATGTTGAGCGTCAGATCCAGAGCACTGACTGGCACGG
Source organism: uncultured Acidimicrobiaceae bacterium (assembly GCA_963812965.1). Taxonomy (GTDB): domain Bacteria; phylum Actinomycetota; class Acidimicrobiia; order Acidimicrobiales; family RAAP-2; genus DASXMT01. Next base: position 13,422 of record CAWEXG010000009.1, read on the forward strand.
TCGAACCGCTTGGCGCCAGGTTTGGCACGGTGGCCACGGCTACCACCGACGCATTAAGCGTTGGTGTGCCCGCAGCATCGGTCTGACAGACGAACGGCGTACCAGGCGCGGCTGGCGCCACGGTGAACGTCTGGGAGTAGGAGCCCGGAGCGTAGATCGGGTCACCGGAGTAGCTGATGGTGAGCGTGTGGGTACCGGGGATCAGTCCTGCGGTGCTGAAGTAGAATGTGCCGACCGTATCGATCTGGGTACCCGTCGTGCCCACCCCCACGCCGTCTACCTGGTATGTCAACGTACCTAACGGATCCGGCACACTGAAGTCTGCGTAGGGATAGTCCTCAGCCTGAACGTAGACAGAGGGGACAACAATGTATCCCTGCGGCACAGGTGTCGTGGGGATCGAATTCTGGATGGTGAACGAAACCGGTACCCTGCTCCCGTAGGTCATGGTGAACGCGCCGATGGTCTCGGGCGCCCCGCTCTGCGTTGAAAGGTTGGAGTTGAACGGGCTGTCGGACTCGGTGCAGCTGGTGGCACTGGTACAACTCCCGTTGTACAGAGTCGCACGGACCTGTTGGGGACCGGGACCGGTGACGGTGCCAGTGACGGCGCCGGTGTCGTAGGCGATGGCCACCTCGAGGTCGATGGTCAAGGACTGTCCTGGAGCCAGCGAGAACGCGCTCGCTTCCGTGCCGCACGGCGGGGTGCCCGAACCGCTGTAGAAGTACGTGGGCACACGGTTGCCGGCACTGGCGCTAGTACTCAAAGGACACCAGTTCCCTGCGCTGTCCTGGTAGTCAACGGTGATGTCGTCTGTTCTGGCCCCGTTGAAGAACCGCAGAGAGAAGTAGAGATCGTTGCTCCAGTTCGCACCCGTCCCCGGGTTGGCGAGGGTCACCGGCATCGGAGTGGGGGTGGGCGACGACATCGCAACCGTGGCTGGGACGCTCATCGTGACCGACGGCAGTGGTTGGATAGCAAATGGCACGGCTGGCGAAGTGCTGCCGGAGTAGTTGAAGCCACCGGAGTAGGCCGCCGTCAGTTGGTTGATCTGGCTCGGCAAGGTCGTTGTGGTGTAGGTGGCAACGCCGTTGCTGACCGGTTCGGTAGCGATCACGTTGCCGTTGGCCACGAAGTTCACGCTGCCTGTGGCATCGGTGGCCGTGGTACTGCCGGAGCTGATCGTGTCAGTCAACGTCACCGACGTTCCCTGAAGCTGCGGGCTGGCGAGGCTTGCCGTGAGCACACTCGTGCTGGTCTTGCCCGGTGGTGGCGGGATGGGGAGGCCAGTGCCTTGGAGGTTGAGCGTCGTGTTGTTGTTGGTACTCCCTGCCACTTGGAATGGATAACCGCCACCGTTGAGCGCACCCTGCGCTATGCCACAGGAGTTGGTACCGCCATCGGGGTTCCCGTCCGTACCCGTGAAGTCGGGGATGGTGTAGTTGGATGCCGAGAGCGTCACCTCGCCGGTGCTGGCGTTGTAGGGCGCGGTGGACTGGAAGACCATGTTGATCGGGGTCGACAGGCACTGCTCGGTGACCGGCGTATAGACATCGAGCTCGTAGGACAGGCTGTCGTTGAGCGTGATGTCGCCGTTGGAGTTGATCGAGCCGGTGGTCGTACCCGGGTTGACCTCATTCATGAAGTAGTTGGTACACCCACCCGCGGCAGCGCTGCAGACGCCGTCTTGGACGGGCAGGCTCAGCGTGGCGTCGGTGATCACACCAGTGAGTGGCGCAACGGTGCCAGTGAGCGTCGTAGTCGTCTGGGGTGGGAACGGTTGCGAGGTCCCGGGCGGTGTCGACAACACTGTCCACGATCCAGACGTCATGTTGAGCGAGAACGGCTGTTCACCGCCGTTGCCGGCGTAGAGGGTGAGCGATGCGGACGTGGCGGTGTCAGCAGGGGTGGCCAAGTCGGTGACAGTGACCGAGAAGGTGTAAGTGGCGTTCGTGGTGGGTGTGCCTGACAGCACCCCGGTCGAGGAATCCAGACTCAGCCAGCTGGGCAACGTGGAGCCCGAGGCAACGCTCCAGGTGTAGCTCCCGGTCCCACCAGTTGCAGCCAGGGTGGTGCTGTAGGGGGTGTTCAGCGGGGCCAAGGGCAGTGGTGACGTGGTGGTCACCGACAGCGAGCCGGCCGCACTGGCAGCACCCACCCCAATCCCGGCCACCACTCCCACAACCAGGAGCGTTGCCGCTACGGCCGCGAAAAACCGGCGGGCCAGGCCGCCGGAAAGGTGAGATTTTGGTGACTCTGTGTGGGAAAAACTTAGGGAGTTACTCCCCCACCCCCCCCCGCGAGAACTTTCCCAGATTGAGAATTCTTCTCAGCCTGGGCATCGCGGGTTGTTGCTGTGTTGCGACGTCCCCGGAACATGTACATCCCCCTGCTTTCGCTGTAGTGAGTGAAACTGTGTTGGTAAATCTGGTGTTTCGTGCTGTCTCGATCAGATGGTACACGCTATGCGTTTCCCAAACTGGTCACGATGGCATCTAACTCCAGGTTCTTTATCTTGTCAAGCACAAATTACTGCAGCAGAGCCAAATCGGTGCGGGAGCTGGGGGTCCCAGAGGAACCGAAGGGATCTGGAGGCAGTTCCAACGACCCGAATCATCGCGGTCGTACCGGGGTCCAGGGAGCCGAGCCGCTCAGCGCACTGACGACCCTCCGTCTCCTCAGGGGCCGCCATGGTACTGGTAGCCGATCGGACAGTCGCCTACTCCACTGTGGTCCGACGTGGTCATCCACCATGATCCGACGAGGTGCCGGTAACACGAGTCAAGGAACGGCGCGTGGCGGAGTTGGTGTAGTCGATGCTGCGACTTGCAGAGCCGACGGGCGTGAAGGAAACCTCAACGAAGGGTTTGCCCAGCACTGTTGTGGAGATCGCGCATTCCCGGTAAGGAGCTCCGAGAGGCCCGATCTTTCCCGTCTCGATCGTCCAACAGTGATCGACCGGCACGCCATTGGCGTTCACCGGTTCGCGGCTCAACGTGACCAGAGCATGCTGTGCTTGCTGCTCGGCGCCCGAGTCCGACCACATGGCTACTGGCAAGGAAAACCAGAAGGTCCAGGCGGCGGCAAGCAAGCCGAGGATGCCGACCGTGACGGCGAATGTCCAACAGTCTCTGCGCCCTGGTCTGAAGCAGGCAAAGATCCAGCTACATCCAGCCAGAACGAGCCCAATGCCAAGCACGATGAGCATAGGTACGACCAACGACCCGCCCGGGCTCGGCAACACCCAGCCCACGTAGCCGAGAACGATCCCGACAACCAGAGCCAGGACAACGGCTATCGCCGAATGTCGACGAGACGGTACCGGGTCCTCTACCTTGTCCAGCTCGGCCACAGTCTGAACCACAGATCAAGCTCCGAACAGAACGGCGGGGATGACCGCTATGCCGTCGGGGCGACGGTACGCGTGGGCACCGGCCGTGATGACGGCGGCGTCGAGGAGGTCGTCGCCCAATTGCTCGCGAAGCCAAAGGAGGTGACGTACGTCGGCTGGTCCTGGAACGCCGTCGAGCTTTACTTCGAGCGCCACGACACGTTGGTCGCGGCGCTCGATGATGAGGTCGACCTCATGGTCCCCATCTCGGGTCCGCAGGTGGTGCACGGTGGCCTCGCTCGCCTGGGCATAGACCCGGGCACTCAAGGTCACGAGCGACTCGAACAGCGCCCCGAGAAGCGTCCCGTCGCGGGGGATGTCGGGCCCGGCGCTCTGCCCGCGCAAGAGGGCACCGGCATCCACGCCGACGAGGTGGGCGGCCAGAGCGGGGTCGGCAAGGTGGTGCTTTGGGGCTTGGGTGAGCCGACGCAGGTGGTTGCGGTTCGGTACCCAACCAGGGACCGGATCGAGCAACCACAGCTGGGAGAGGACATCTCGATAGGCGGTCGTTGTGGTCTTGGCGGGTTTGGTGATCTCCCCGGCCGTGGCTGCATCGAGGAGTGAGTTGTAACTCGTTGTCGTCGCGGTGGCCGCGGCGTACGCGGACAACCAGGCGTGCAACGTGGCGGGACGGCGTACCTGCAGGCCCTGCTCGGGGAAGTCGCGTTCGACCACGCGGGCGAGGTAGCTCTCGATCTGGGCTCGCCGTGCTCGCTCCGCCAGCGGCCGGATGCCGGGGAACCCCGACGCGAGGATCTCGTCGACGTAGTCGCGCATGACGATGTCGCTGTCCCCACTGATCGCCGGTCGCTCGCCGGCGAGCATGGCGCCCAGTCCGACGGCTGGCTCGGCCAGGCCGCGCTCGGCCAGGCTGAGGGGGCGCATGCGAACTTGGACGATGCGTCCCGCCCCCGAGTGCGCAGGCTCCTCGGTGGGCTCGGCGCTGCCGGTGAGGAGGAATCGCCCTGGAGGAGCCCCGGCGTCGACACGGCGTCGGACGACGTCCCAGATGGGCGGGTGGCGCTGCCACTCGTCGATGAGGACCGTGCCGTCTGCGACGTCGATCATCGAGGGATCGGCGACGAGGACCTCGCGTTGCCCCGGGTCGTCCAGCTCGAAGACCCTGTCCGCTCGCCGGGCCGCCGTCGCCGTCTTGCCGACACCCCGGGCGCCCTCGAGGGCCAGGGCCGGCAGATCCGCCATCAGGGTGTCGAGTTCGGCGTCAGCGATGCGGCGGTGGTACTCCACGCCTCGCACCATACCATTTGCCGGACTTCTACGCTACCGTTAGCCGCCGCCCCGAGCTATCATTTGCCACCCGTCTATACTCCCGTTTGCCAGAGCCAGTCGGGCCGACGATGGCGCTGCCGAATATTCACTCCGGAGGGGGCCAAGAAACAGCCTCTGACGAGGGCGAGGACGGTGGTGGGGCTAGCAAGAATCGAACTTGCGACCTCAGCATTATCAGAGCGCTCAGAGTGGTCCCTGGCTGTCCCACCGAATCCCATGTCGTCCCATTTTCCCTGATAAATCGGGGTGTTCGGTCGAGGTCGTGAAACCAGACGGGACGCCTCCGGACACGCTGAGACGCAATTGTTGGGACAGATTGTCGGTCAGATGCGCTCGTGGCGACCCTCGTCATTCAGCGCCCGAATGAGGATCGAACGGTGTGAGGGTGGACTCCTCATCAGTACAGCGGTATTCTCTAGTCGTGGTGCCACGAACAGCGAACGATATGTCCGAGCTGACCGAGGCACTCTCGAGCGCAGGGGTGGCGGCGCGCTGGCTCGACGACAACAAGGTAGAAATTGCAGGGACGGTCTTCACCGTCATGCCCGTGAAGATCGTGCGCGAGAGTGACGCAACACTCCTGGCGATCGTCCACGAGAGGAAGGAGTGGTCGCCGACGATCATCGTCGCGGATCGAATCTCGAATTCAGCGAGAAGAGAGCTGAGCACGGCGGGTCTGGCCTGGCTGGACCGCCGGGGACACCTCTGGATCCGCGCCGATGGCCTCTTCGTGAACGCGGAGGTCCCACCCAGCGCCGTTCCACCTACCCGGAGGGTCCTCGATGTCTTCAGAGGGGCAGGTCTGGATGTCGCCCTCGCGCTCCTTACCTCGCCCGACGAGCCGCGTGGCGTCCATGGACTCGCACGGCAGATCGATCGCTCCCCCGGTCGGGTGTCGGAGATCCTCTCAGCGCTCCGTTCCCAGGGGCTCGCTGGCGAGGACAACCGCCCGATCGTCCCCGAGCTGTTCTGGGCCATCGCTGAGGAGTGGGAGCCTCCGTGGACGCCGATGCCCGCGGCGCCACCACCTGAACCCCCTGAGCGGTACCGCCTGAGTGGCACGCTCGGCGCAGTGGCACTGGGCGTCCCTTTCGCCACCGGTGCCGAAGGGACATGGCCGAGGCTCTATGTCGCCGACCACGTCGACCTGGCCACCCTCCGCAATGCCTACGGCGCGGGTTCCGGATGGACGGGATCGGAGGTCGCGGTGTGCCCGTCGCGATTCGGGTTCACGTGGGGGTCCACGACGCTCCGGGACGGCTACCCGGTGGCCAATCATCTCGTCGTCGCCCTCGACCTCGCCCAGGACCAGGCCCGCGGTCGCGAGGCACTCGAAGACTGGGATCCGGAAAGCTTCTCCCGTGTCTGGTGAGCTTCACGTAGAAGGTCCGCGAATCACGGCACTTGTCACGTCCCTCGCTGCACTGGCAGAAAGTGCGCCGACCGGGGACTTTGCCGTGATCGGGGGACTGGCCGTCCTCGCCCGCCTCCAAGGTGCGCACCGTGTCACCGACGATCTCGACACGGTCGCCACCCAGCACGGCGACGAACCGACCGCAGTCGAGGCGGTCGTGGCCGCAGTCGGCATCGACGGACTGCTCCGCGGCACGAAGGTCGACTGCATCGCCGTGGGGGACGTTCCCGCAGCCGAGCTCCTGTCCGAACAGCTCCCCGAGTCCGAGGCGGACCGGGTATTCGTGCTCGCGCACCGTTGGGCGCTGGACACGGCAGAGGAGCTCACCCTGGTTGCCGAGGAAGGTGGATCGATCACCGCCCGGGTCCGATGCCGGTTCGCAAGCCCGGCAAGCCTGGTAGCCATGAAACTCCAGTCGGCTCCCCGGCGTAAGGCGGTCCGTGCACACAAGGCCGGAGGCGACTACCTCGACCTTTTCCGCCTCGTCTCCCACCCGGTGATGACCCGTCCGATCGCGCTTTCGTTGCGCGAAGCGCCGCACGATCTGGACTCCTGGTGCCTGCGGGAGATCAGGCACCGAATGCTCGAAGGAGCGGACCGGACAGTCGGGATCATCGCCCGGTCAGGTGTCGCGGAGTCGAACGTCCCTACGGCCGCGCAACTACGAAGGGCCGGCGAGCTGCTCGTCAGCTGGCTCGAGAGTGGGACCTCGTAAACGGGCCGAGGTAAATCGTTCCTGGGATGGTGTGACCGGGTCGGGGAGCACCCTGACCGACCGCAGCGAAGACCGTCCGTTTCGAAACTGGAGAGGTCGTTGTCAGATCGTTCCCCGGTCTCGTCCCGTCGCCGTCACAGCCGACGCCTATCGTTCCTGCCAGAGCCAGCAGCGGCCGTGGCGAGCGGTCGATCCCGACCTGTTCCGCTTCACTACCACCGAGCTCCGGGACCTGCACATCGGCCTCATGTCCGCGTTCGATCAGGCGGCGATCGTGGCCCCTGCCCTCAACCTCGACCAGGTGCGGGGGGCCCTGCGCACAGTGGGGTGGGAGGAGTGGGTGGACGATGCCTCGCTCCAACGAGCCCTGGCCGCGCTGGTCGGATGGGGTCTGCTCGACGCCACCCAGGACCACGGGGCCGTCTACAGCACCCCGGAGGAGTTCGAGCGGAAGAATCTCCAGTGGTCGCTCACGCCCCGGGGTGAGGCGGGGATCAGCGGGCTCCTCCACGCCCTCGACAGCCTCAAACACGCGGTCGGACTGCAGCCGGCGGTCCTCGACGCCATCGGTGACGGACTGGGTGACCTGGCCGACCTCCTCAAGCAGCCGGCCACCGACGCAATCGATGCCCGCATCCACGCCCCAGAGGAATGCCGCTCTTCAGTGGATCACCCTGAGCTACATCTCAAGATCGACGACGTCGACACTCACGCCCACCGAGGTTGCTGCTCGGGCAAGGAGAGGCGATGCGGTAGAAACCACGATCCTCGCACCCAATACCACGAACCGGTGGTGAACACTTCGCCGCGGGTCGCTGCTGCTATGAGTGGTACTGCTGGAACCGCCTTCAGTTCAGCCACGACAGCCAACAAAAGAGCATCATCGACGATGGCCGGATGTGAAGTTATGGGCTCAGCCCTGAGCTACGTCGGCGTCACCTGCCACAGCCTCCCGCGCCGCTCGCTGGTAAACACCGGACGCGAGGTCCTCACGGATAGCGATGCGAACGGCCTCGGGAATACCAGACGTCACGTTGCCGGTCCGAGCAGGCCGTAGCTCGCCGGCCTCGGCTGCTGCTGCTCGAGCTCGTTCGACGGCCACCTCTAGATCGTGGCTCACTAACACGGCTCTTCGAAAATGAGCGGGGTGTAGTAGTCAGATCCGCGGACGCGTAGCGGGGGTCCACCAATCTGAGGTTGTTCGAAGACCCAGATGGAGGTGGACCCCCGTGGAGACTGACCCTACGCGCGCGATTCGTTGGATGATCGGACTTTCCGACATCGTGTTCCTTGGTTGTGAAGACGGGGCAGACGGCGTGGGCCGGATCCACGTCGAGACCAGGGTCGAGCAGGTGGGCTGTCCGAGCTGCGGTGTGATCGCCCGAGTGAAGGACCGACCCCGAGTGGAGCTCGTCGATCTCCCGGTCTCTGGCCGTCCCATCTGTCTCGTGTGGCACAAGCGCCGATGGTGCTGTCCGGATCCGGACTGCGAGATGGGCTCGTGGACCGAGGAGGACGACCGCATCGCCTCCCGGCGCCAACTCCTCACCACCCGTGCGGCGTTGTGGGTGACCTTCCAGGTCGGCCGGTTCGCACGCAGCGTGAACGAGGTGGCCATCGAACTCGGGTGCGGCTGGCGCACCGTGAACCATGCCGTCATCACCTATGGCGAAGCGTTGCTCCAGATCGACACGGGACGGTTCGGCCGGGTGTCCGCCCTCGGGCTCGACGAAGTGCTGATGGTCCGGATCGGACCCTTCCATCGGAAGCACTTCTCCACCCAGATCGTCGACGTCCGGGCCGGCCAGCTGTTGGACGTCGTCCCTGGTCGCAGCAGCGTGGAGCCGATGGCGTGGCTGGCGGAACAGGGACGTGACTTCCGCGACGGCATCAAGTTCGGAACCCTCGATCTCTCCGGTCCCTATCGGCGGGTGTTCGAGATCATGGTGCCGGACGCCACGATGGTCGCCGATCCCTTTCACGTGATCAAGGTGCGCCACGAGGCGCCATGTATCCGGAGGCGGGTGAGAGACCCGCCTCTCCGGGCTGTCGCAGCAGTCCGGTGAAGCTGAGGGCAGCCTGACCGAGGAGGTGCTCGGGAGGGTGGGAAGCAGCCCTGACAACGACGGGACGGGTCGGCACTGCCAGACGGCCCGGGTCCGGCAAGCAAGACAGAGAGGTGTAACGAGAGTGAACCAGTGGTTGAACCCCCTCAAGCGTGGAACCAGCTCCAATCTGGTGGATATGGGCTGGGCAGCGGTGTGCGTCGACTCCATTGATGAGAAGACGACTCCGACGTCGGTTCTTGACGCCGACCAGGAGGCCACGATGAAGGTCTGCGGCGTAGTCGTGGCAAGGCCGCAGGGGCAGAGCTGGACGCCGATCCTGTCAACCGGTACATGGTGAACGTGGGAACCATCTCGGGGCCGTCCTTCCCCTCGTGCCGCCAGCACGAGGACGGGCAGGCCCACCGTCGGCTGATGACCCCGGGATGGGGCGGAGGGTCCGTAGTAGTCCGAGGACGGGAAAGCCGGTCTACATGGCGAAGGGACCCAGCGAGTCCGCAGGGAAGGAACTGGCATGCCAGGAGGTCGCCGGTGAACACCGACGCACCATGGCCGACGCTCGAAGAAGCCGAGGCCAGGGTACTGGGGATCCAGACCAAGCTGCACCAATGGGCGACCGACAGCCCCAATCGTCGGTTCGGTGACCTGTTCAACCTCGTTGCCGATCCCGCCTTCCTCACGGTTGGCGTGGGCTCGGGTGCGGGGCAATCGGGGAGCACGGTCGGCCGGAGTCGATGGCGTGAAACCTCGCGACATCGTCTTCGGGAGCGACACGGTCCTTCCCCTGCTGCGAGATGACCTCAAGGCAGGGAGGTTCGTGCCGTTGCCCGTGCGGGAACGGATGATCCCCAAGGCGTCGGGCAAGCTCCGGCGCCTCGGCATCCCCACCGCCCGGGACCGCTGCGTGCAGGCCAGCCTGAAGCTGGTCCTCGAGCCGATCTTCGAGGCGGACTTCAAGCCGTGCAGTTACGGCTTCCGTCCTCGACGCCGGCCCCACGACGCCATCGCCGAGATTCACATGCTGGCATCCAATCACTACACCTGGGTGCTGGAAGGTGACATCACGGCGTGCTTCGACGAGATCGACCACACGGCCCTTATGGACCGGGTGCGACATCGGATCGGGGACAAGCGTGTCGTGGGGCTGGTGAAGGCGTTCCTCCATGCCGGCGTCCTCTCCGAGGACGGCGTGACGAGGGACACCAAGACCGGCACGCCCCAAGGGGGCATCCTCTCGCCGCTGCTGGCCAACATCGCACTCTCGGTCCTCGACGAGCACTTCGCCGAGGCCTGGGAGCGCGACATGGCCACCCGACTCGAACGGGCGACCCGTCGCAACCACGGAGAAGCCACGTACCGGATCGTCAGGTATGCCGACGACTTCGTGGTCATGGTGCACGGGACCCGGGCGCACGCCGAAGGGCTGCGCACGAGGTCGAAGCAGCGCTCTCCTCGGTGGGCCTCCGGCTCAACGAGGAGAAGACGAGCGTGTGCCACATCGACGAGGGGTTCGACTTCCTCGGCTTCCGCATCCAGCGGCAAGCGAAGAGGGGGTCGAACAAGGCGTTCGTCTACACCTGGCCGTCGAGGAAGTCACTGTCCTCGATCATGGCCAAGGTGAAGGCGATCACCAGACAGGGAACGAACAACCCGCTCTCCGACCTCCTGCGCCAGATCAATGGCGTCCTGCGGGGTTGGACGAACTACTTCCGACACGGCGTGTCGAAGGACACCTTCGCCTACCTGCACCAGTTCACCTGGCTGCGGGTGGTGCGCTGGCTGCGCCGCAAACACCGCCGTGCCAACTGGAGGTGGTTGCGACGGCGCTACCTGGCGAATGCCTGGTGGCCCGAGCACGACGGCGAAGCACTGTTCGACTGTCGAGCAGTGCCGGTGACCCGCTACCGCTATCGCGGAGCGGCGATCCCTTCGCCGTGGGTGGGGACGAAGGAGGCTGCATAGCCCGGCGGCATGGGCTCGTGGAGAGCCGGATGCGGTGGAAGTCGCACGTCCGGTTCGGGGGACGGGCCGGGGAAACGGACCGCTGAGAGACAGCGGCACCGCGCCCCGGTCCGATCCCACCTGGCCAACACCAAGCTCGACGAGTGCCGCCGCCGGGTGCAGAACGAGACGCTCGGCCACCGTGGCCACAAGTCCGATCCGCTCTACCGGTGCCGGCGCCTGCTCACCAAGGCCGAAGGAGCGACTGGACGACAAGGGCAACGAGAAGCTGATCGGTCTGCTGCGGGCCGGCGATCCGACACGGCGACGTCGCCACCATGTGGCAGGCCAAAGAGGCGGTCCGCGAGCTCTACGCCCACGCCGATCCCGACCTCGCCCTCCAGTGGGTGACCGAGCTCGGCCGGGACCTCCAGGACAAGGACTACCCGACCGAGGCCCGCTCACTCGGACGCACGCTGATCCGTTGGAAGCACCAGATCGCCGCCTGGCACACCGCCCACGTCAGCAACGGACCCACCGAGGCGGCCAACAACTTGATCAAGCGGGTGAAGCGTGCCGCCTTCGGCTTCACGACCTTCCGGAACTACCGGATCAGGTCACTGCTCTACGCCGGCAAGCCCAACTGGGACCCTCCTGGCCGACGGTTACACCCCGCTGA
>CAWEXG010000010.1:0-210798 GCA_963812965.1 uncultured Acidimicrobiaceae bacterium
ACTCGAGGCCGAGCTTGTGCAGCTTGGCCACGAGCAATGCCGCTGGACCGGCGACGGAGATTTCGGCCTGACGGGGGTCTTCCGGGTTGAGCGCCGCTACGATCATGGGCGTGTGATCGACAACGGCGGAACATATATGTTTCACCACATCACGTCGAAGATGCCTTATGGGTGCCGCTGCTTGCTGAGCTGTGAAAACGCTGTCGGCGACGACTGAGCGAGGCTCGACTCACGCGTCGGAACCGCCATCGGCCGAAGGCTATTGACGGTCGCCTGCTTATGCTGCGGCCGGTAGCGATGCCGCAAGACGTCCGGCAATCTGCATGACTTCGCTCCGACCGAGCGGCCCTGGCTCGGCGATCATCTCCGAGAGCTTGCGTGGCCACGTGACGAGGACACCGCCCAGATGGAAGGGCTTGGCGAACAGCCCCCACTCCGAATCTACGAAACAGTCGACCTCCTCACGTCAGCGTCCCCCCGTTCCGTTGGCCTTTCGGTTCGGGAGGGGTGAGGATAGGGAAGTGGCCACCTCGTGGGTCGGACGCAGCGGATCGAGCGGATCATTGGCAGCACGGTCGTGATGCGTCGCCGTCAACGGCGGAGGCTGGCCCGCACCCTTGGGGTCACGGTCCTGGTCGGGGTATTGGTCCTCGTCGGGCTGGTCGTCTCCGATGCGTGGTCGACCGGCGGTCACCCGGCCCGGGCGGAGTCCCCCGTTCGTCAACGCTCCTCCGAGGCGAAGGTCGTCCCGTCGACGACGACCACCCAGCTGTCATCGCCGTACCCGGTCCAGACCAGCACCGTCTCGCTGTTCGACCCCACCCGGAACACACCAGCCCGGGGGAGCGTGCCCGCTTCGTCGGGCCGGGTGCTGACGACCGATGTCTGGCGACCGGTCGGGCCGACGGGTCCGCTGCCGTTGGTGGTATTCGCCCACGGGTGGGACAGCGATCCCGATGTCTACGCCACGCTGCTCTCGACCTGGGCGGCGGCGGGCTTCCTCGTGGCTGCACCTGTCTTTCCCGACTCGGCCGACACCCTCCCTGGAACGCCGGTCAGTGACTATCCCGACCAGGCTCTCGACATGTCCTTCGTCATCACCGCGTTTCTCGGCGGTGTCGCCGGCCCGGTCGACCCGAATCGGATCGCCGTTGCCGGGCACTCCGACGGCGGGACTGACGTGGCCTTGCTGGCCCTCAACCCCGCGTTCGCCGACCACCGCATCAAGGCCTACCTGTCGCTCTCCAGCGAGATCCCTGATGGCGTCGCCGGGCCGTGGGGGGCGCCGACGCCGGGCGCGCTGCTGGTGGCCGTGGGGACCGACGACGAGTACGGCCTGCTGCCCCAGAGCACCCAGGTGTACCAGACCGCCGACATGGTGAAGGCCATGCTGACGGTGAGCGGCGGCGACCACTTGCAGACATTCATTGCGAACACGCCCCAGTCGGAGGCCGTCCGGGAGGAGACGGTCCGCTTCCTTCAGCTCGCGTTGGATCCCGGTACCGTGACGCCGACCACACTGGGTGCTGTGCTCACCCCTCCGCCTGACCCGTCGATCGCCGTGGCTGTGGGCTCGGGCTCAGGCTCAGGCTGAGTCGTATCGGCCACCTGCTCGTGGACGTCCTGGGGCACCAGCGCATATGGTCGAAACGACTCGGTCAAACCGATCGGGCACGTGGGGAGGGCACCATGCTGAAGGGCTTCAAGAATTTCCTGATGCAAGGAGAGCTGATCGTCATCGCTGTCGGCCTGGTCGTCGCCTTGGCCTTCAGCACGCTGATCAAGACTTTCACCGACAACGTCATCACGCCGCTCGTCAACGCTGTCGCTGGTGGTGGGTCGGCAGGAAAGGGCCTGGGTTGGACCATCAATGGCCAACGTATCGACCTCGGTGCATTTATCTCGGCGATCGTCTACTTCGTCATCTTCATGGCCGTCATCTACTTCGCGCTCGTTGTGCCCTACAGGGCGTACATGAAGAAGCGGGGTACGACGGTCTTCGGCGACCCGCCACTGACGAAGACGTGTCCCAGCTGTCTGTCGACCGACCTCCCGGTGGCGGCCACGAAATGCAAGTACTGCACCACCGCGCTTTCCACCTCGACCTGACCCACTGGTCGAGTCCGACTGCTGGACTGGCCGTAAGGGGCCAACTGAGGCCCGTTTCCATGGCCCCGTTCTTGTCCTCAAGTCAACCGAGACAGTCAACGGCAACGTCGAGCGCTGCGCAGACCTGGCGCATTCGTTCGTCACTGAGCTGTCCGAGGCGCTCGACGAGAACAACGACGGAGACACTTTCGACCGAGTCGAGATTGATCCCGGATCGCCGTGGGACCGGGTCATCGCCGGGCTCCAACACGACCTCACTGGGTAAGCCGCGAATTGTCGTCGTGCACGGGGCGATGAGCGCGCGTCGAAGCCTCGGGATGGCCGCGTTACGCGAGAGGATCACGACGGGACGCCGACCAGTGTCGGACAGCTCGCACCACCACACTTCGCCTCGGGAAGGAAGTGGCGTCACGAAGCCGCTGCGGCCTCACGAAATGACGCCAGATCACCCCACTCATCGGGTTCGTGGAGCGGGTGTTGGTCATACACGGCGTAGGCGTCGTCGATCTCCGCAGAACGGTGCCGAGCAACGAGCGCCTGGAGCGCCTCGTCGAGGAGTGCTGCGTCCGTGCGCTTCGAGCACAGCCGGCGCGCGTTGGCAAGAAGATCCTTGTCCACCGTGGTGCTCACTCTCACTCTGCTCATGCCATCATTATGCCACCCAGATGCTATGCCTGGGAACCGAAGGACAGCACGATCTCGAGAGCGCCGCTCAGTGCCCGATATGGGGCCAACGACTGTTCTCTTGCACGGTGCTGATGACTGCCTCCACGCACGCCGGGCTCACAGAACCACCCTGGTTTAAGTTGGTGCGCGATTTTTATCGAAAATGGATAAACAAGCCATACAGACATATAAACTGGTCTCATGGACGAGGTGACCAATCCTTACAACCCGGGCGCTGGCACCCGTCCCTACGAGCTGACGGGCCGGAATAGCCAGGTCCACGGTATGGAGGTGACTCTCCAACGCCTTCTGTCGGGCAGGAGCGGCCGTAGCCAACTCCTTACGGGGTTACGTGGGGTTGGCAAGACGGTCCTACTGGAGGAATTCTCGAGAACGGCCAGCAGGCTTGGCTACATCCACGAGCACGTCGAGATCAGCGAGGATGGCAAACTCCCCCTGCGCCTGGCGGCGGCCATGCGAAGGGTGCTCATCAAGCTCGATAGAAAGAAGCGGGTAGGGGAAGCGGTGGTGCGTGCCCTCGGTTCGCTCAAGGCATTCACTCTCACGCTCCCTGATGGGGTATCCCTGAACATCGATGTGCCTGTCGTGCATGGACTGACGGACTCCGGGGACCTGGCAGGGGACCTGGCAGGCTTGTTCGAGGAGCTCGGCAGACTGGCGAAAGCCCACGACACCGGTGTCCTCGTCACCATTGACGAGATGCACTACATTCCGATTAGCACGCTCGAGCCTCTCATCATGGGCCTGCACCGGACCAGCCAACTGGGACTGCCGATCACGATCGCCGGTGCCGGGCTCCCCTCATTGCCGGCAGTGGCCGGCGAGGCGAAATCGTATGCCGAGCGACTGTTTACGTTCCCAACGATCGATTCGCTGGATAACGACGAGGTCGCGGACGCACTGACTGCCCCAGCCGCCGCTGAAGGGGTGGTCTGGACTGAGGATGCAGTCGCTCGGCTCTATGAGCTGTCACATGGGTACCCCTACTTCATTCAAGAGTTCGGCAAGCAAGCCTGGGACCTTGCCGATGAGGACTCCCGGATGATTACCCGGGATGACGTCGAGCAGGGTGTACCCCTTGCCATCGACGAGCTGGACTCGGGGTTCTTCCAGGTGCGTACCGGCAAGACTACGGACCAGGAGCGGGCCTACCTCCGAGCCATGGCCGAGCTTGGGCCGGGAATCGTGCTGTCGGCAGACGTGGCGAAGTTGATGCACAAGAAGACCACTCAGTTAGGGCCGGCACGGGATTCTCTCTTGAAAAAAGCCCTTTGCTACTCGCCTCGCCATAACGAGCTCGCCTTCACGGCCCCGATGTTTGACGAATTCATGAAGCGGTGGATGCCCGAAGTTCCTCAGTAGCTGTAGGCAGACAGTCCGGCGCCGGAGCGACCTCTAATTACTGCTCCGGCTCCGGCGTGAGCGTCTGCCACGGGGTGTCCCCGGGGTCGGGCACGTTGACACCAGGGGCGTCGCCCTGGTTGTACCACTTCGCCGTGTAGCCGATGCCCTGGTACTCGACCGTGGCGCCGGCCATGTACGTCGTCGTGCTCGACCATGCCGGATAGGTGCCGGGCGGGACAGTCGTGAGGGTCGGTGCGTGCTGGCCTGAGAGGACCGGCCCGATCAACAGCCATGGCGTGTCGGAGGCCGATGCGACCGGAGCGTTCGGAGCGTCGCCCTGGTTGTTCCACTTCGCCTGGTAGATGGTGTGCTGCCACACCACCAGGTACCCCTGTGGGTAGTCGGTGCCCTGCTGCCAGATGGGATAGGGGCTGGTGGCAGGGTTGTCCGGGGTGTTGGGCACCGTGATCTTCGTGCTGTTGTCCGAAGCGGTGACGACCCGACCGGGGAGCGTGTTGAAGATCGAGGAGAAGCCCAGTGGGTTCTCGTTCACGCCGCTGCAGTTGTTGGCAGCCTGGTTCGGGTTGGGCTGGTTGGGTCCGCACGGGGTGTCCCGGTTCAGCGACCACATCGATAGCCGGCCCATGCCCTTGTCCTTGGCGAAGGAGACCAGCTGGGTGGCGTCGTAGGTGCTGAACTGCTCGTTGGCGGTGTCGTTCTGGCCGATCATCGGTGTTGCCCCGAGCTTGCTCCACGCCTCTGATGCGCTGATCGCCTGTCCTGCGTCCTGGTAGGCGGACAGGATCTGGCTATGCGTGTTGTTCAATGCCTCCTCCGTGGCAGCCAGCATGCTCTGCGACGCCGGACGGGACTTGCCGTAATCCATCGTCAGGGCGTTGACGCCGGCCAGGTCGACGTGGGCCTTGAGCATGGTCTCGACCAGTGAGGTTCCCGCTGGCGTCAACCCGGACGGTGACACCGGCAGGGTGAGCCACACCGCGAGCTGACCACCGTGCTTGCTCGCGTTGTCCTGGACGGCCTTGATCGCCTGAGCCCGCCGTTGGATCGACGTGGTGTCGGTCAAGGCGCTTCCCTCGAGATCGAGGTCGATGGTGCTGAGGTGGTAGCGGCTGATCACCGACTGGTAGGCGGCGGTGAGGTCGGTGACGCTCTGGCACGTCTCGGCCAGCTCCTTGTTGGCTTGTCCGCCGAACGAGACGATGATGTTCCCGCCCTGCTGGCGGTAGCGTGCGATCCGGTTGTCGAGGTTGAGGCTGCTCTGCGCAGCGCTGAGCGAGTACGCAGCTCCCCAGCTGGGCGTGCACGACGACGTCGGGTTGGCCACCACGAAACCGAGCACCACCGCATGGGCCAGGTTGCTCGAAGAGTCCTGGAAGGGATAGGTCGGGGTCAGCGTGGTATCGACGTAGGGAGCAAACCAAGGACCCGACGATGCTGCTGTGTCCGTTGCTGTCGTTGTCTGCTTGGGGGTACGGGCGGAGGTGACCAACTTCACGGCACCGACCGCTACGCCTGCGACCACGATGATGGCGATGAGCACGCGCAGGGGAGAGAGGTGCCGACGAGGTGTCCCGCCCTGTTGATCGGCCACGTCAGGGCCTCGTGTCTGGGCACGACCGGGAGCGTCTCGACTGCTTGTGGGCCTCGTTGGTGTCCTCGATGCGCACCCGCAGCTCCGAGTCGCCGTTGCGCAGGGTGAACTGGCCGGACACCCCGGGGACGGTCAACCCGACTTCGCTCAACCCGATCTCGCCGGTCACTCCCATTCCACCCAGCAGCGATCCGATATCGGCGACCGGAGCCGGTGCATGCAGCGCCAGCTCGGTCGGGCTCTTCTTACTGTTCTTCTTGTCGTTCTTCTTCCCGCTCTTCTTTTTGTTCTTCTTGTTGTTCTTCTTGTCGCTCTTGTTCCTCGGGGACCCCTTGTCCTTGTTGCCCTTCTTGTCCTTGTCGTTCTTCGACGGGGATGGTGCCGGGGGCGTGATCGGTATGATCACCGCTGATCTCGGTGCTTCTGCCTCGACATCACCCCGGTCGACATCACCCCGGTCGACATCACCCCGGTCGACATCACCCCGGTCGACATCACTGCGGTTGACCTCACTGCGGTTGACCTCACTGCGGTTGACCTCACTGCGGTCGGCCGGAGCAGGCGTCGGCATAGGGGCGGCTTCGGTTTGCACGGCTCGGACGGCGGGTGTCTCCGGCTCTTCCGTTACCCACATCGCATCTTGTGACAGCCAGAGGGACTCTTCCTTGGTCATGGACGCCTCCTTCGGCTCCGGGACTGGCTCTTCCGTTACCCACATCGCATCTTGTGACAGCCAGAGGGCCTCTTCTGCCACGGGTTCCCAAACAGTCTGCTTCACAGGCTGCGGTGCAGGTGCAGCCATGTCCCGGACGTCGCTCTTGGTCAACGTTCCCAGGACAGCGCTGGGCGTCACGTCTATCGTATCGATGTCCCACACGATCGAGTCGGGGAATTCGCTGATGGGGTGAGTTTGGCCGGTCACAGAGGGCGCAACTGGTCGGTCCGAAGCCGGCTTGGGGTGGGCAGCCTCAGTGGGAACGATGGGCTTGGAGTCGAAGTGGCCTTCGGCGCTGCCGTTGTAGAGCACGGTCGACCAGTCGGGCCGAGCTGTCGAAGACGACAGCTGGCTTCCGCCAGTGGGAGCAGACTGCTTCTCCGGCTTGTAGAGGTACTTGACCGAGTTGAGCCAGATGTCGACCAGCGAGTTCCGGAACCCGAGGAAGGCCACGATGGCGTAGGTGGCCAACACCATGTTGAGGCAGGCGAACACGGCGTTGACCCACCGATGATCGGGGACGTCCCGCACCAGCGTCCAGGCGGACAGGGCCACCAGCAGGTACGGGATCACCACGAACGGCAGGGGAGTGGTGGTCCGGTTGCGGACCTTCGGGGTACGGGCGAAGGGGATCTTCTTACCCGTAATGGCCTGCTGCAGTGACTTGAACACGCCGGACAGGTTCACCGGCAACAAGATCAAGTTGAACCCATAGATACGGAACACGTCGGTCCGCTTGTAGCCGCAGCTCTTCAGGTCGCCGGCCATGATCATGAAGTAGGGGACGGCAGCGGCGATCTCGAGGGGGCTCAGGAGCTTGTTGTTGTAGGGGTAGCACAGCATGAGCACCAGGCTGATGCTGGCCCAGCAGATCGACGCCAGGTAGTTGACGCGGAGCATCTTCTCGCCCATGCGCATCTTGTCGCCGAGCCGACGGCGCTCACGCGCGTTCCGCCACAGTTTGGGGAGGATGATCAGCCCACCGTCAGCCCACCGTTGACGCTGGATGACCAGGGAGCCGAAGTCCGGGGGGGTGGCGCTGTAGCTGAGCCGCTCCGGGTAGTTGTGGAGGGTCCACCCGTGGACGCCCAGGTCGATGCTCGACTCGGTGTCCTCGATGACCGTCGTGTCCTGGACGTAGCGATGGATAGGCCAGCCCTGGGCGTCGTCAACCTCGTCGAGGTCGTCGAGGGCCCGCTTGCGGATGACTGCGTTGGCCCCGACCCAGAACGTGGCGTCGTAGTGGGTCATGCCTTGGTGGACGATGTGCTGGATGTCCGTGGATGCACCGGCGATCCGCTCCAGACGGGTGGCGGATCCTGGGAAGGCGCTGTAGGGGGTCTGGGCCACGGCCACCCGCTCGTTCTCTTCCTGCTCCATCAGGTAGACGAGGCGCAGGCAGTACTCCGTCAACAGGATGCTGTCAGCGTCGAGGGTCAGGACGTAGTCGGGGTCGGGGACCTCTAGGTCGCTGTGACCGGCGCCGCACGGCACCAGCACTCGTTGGTCCTCGACGATGCGGTCGCAGTAGCTGCCGCCCATGAGCCCGATGTAGCTGTTCAGGTTCATCGCCTTGTTCGGCTCGTTCGAGAGTGAGGCGTACTGCTTCCGCTCGAAGCTGGACACCTGGGCCTGGAACGTCCACGCCAGTCGACGGTAGAGGTGCAGGATCCTGGTGGTGGGCAGCGTCGACCCGTCGTCGGCGGCCTCGTGGAGGGCTGCCGACACCGTGAGGAGGTCTGAGGCCAGGGAGCGCACCACTTCGTTGACGAAGAAGCGATCGGCATGGTCGACGCACACTTCGTTGTCGGCGAACGTGTTCAGCCAGCCGGCAGCTCGTCCGTACTCGCCGGCGACGCGGCGTATGTCCTCGACGTTCGGCTCGTAGGTCGGGCCGACCTTGGCCTCGAAGTCCGCGAGAGCCTTGCTGAATGACTTGCTCGGCGCAGCCAGCAGATCGTTGATCTCGCCCGGCAGTGCCCGCGCCGCTTCGAGCAGCGCCTTGTGGGCAGGATCGGTGGGGTGGGGCGGATCGTCCACGAGGAGCGTGATCCGCATGTACGGGTACTCCTGAAGTGCGGCCGAGAGCAGTGTGCTGCGGACGACCCGCATGTCCTCCCGGTAGGACGGGACCAGGACGGTCAGGGTGGGCATGGACCGATCGAACAGCGCGTCGAGCTTTGCCCGTGGTACGCGGCGGTGTTCGCGGTTGCGATGGATGAAGCCCTGTCGGGTGACCAGGTAGGCCAGGGCTGAGAAGGTCAGTGCGGTGACGATGGTCAGGTACGAGATGGCCTCGAAGCTGAACCGCAGGCCCTGGTGGTCGTTGGAGACGAACTGCCGGATGATGACGGTGATCGTGTACCCGGCCCACGCCAGGATCGTTACCAGAATGGCCAGCCTGCCGATCGTGAGCGACCGATCGCTCTGGTGCGCCGTGACTGCCGGGAGCGGATCCCGCTTGTCTGCCCCCCACTGGCGACGCTCTGTTTTGGGATCTGATTTGATTCCCACTGGCCGGTTCTCCTTGGTAAGGCTCTTCTGCTCAGAAGCTCCAGTCCGTGGATCGGTCACGGATTGTCCGGACGGTGAGTGGTGGGTCCAGAGCGCTGAGTGGTGAAATGCTGTCCTAGGCAGTATAACCACAAAGAGAAAGTAAATGACTACCCCTTGCGATAATTAGCCTGTGAACAGGGAAAACGTTGTCATTTTTGCCTGTCGAACCGGCAAAAAACTTCTCAGTGTGTGTATTTGACCGCAAGAAGTGGGTGATTGCTGTGAGTTTTTGACCTCCCTGCTGTGGCGCTTCCGGCACCGTGAGGCCGCTCGAAACCTCGGCATTGACACTCGGGGTGGCTCCTGGTCATCTCTCCCCGTGCTCCCCGTGCTCCCCGTGCTCCCCGTGCTCCCCGTGCTCCCCGTGCTCCCCGTGCTCCCCGTGCTCCCCGTGCTCCCCGTGCTCCCCGTGCTCCCCGTGCTCCCCGTGCTCCCCGTGCTCCCCGTGCTCCCCGTGCTCCCCGTGCTCCCCGTGCTCCCCGTGCTCCCCGTCCCGCCAGCACCGGCTTCCGTAGCTTCGGGCTGATGCTCGTGGCGGCCTCGGCAGGTTCCAACCGGCCCCCGATCTCTCGGCTGCCGTCGGTCAGGCGTCGTCCAACTGCCCGTCGAACGACCTGACATCCGTTGTTTTCGGGCCCAAAGGCCGCAGACGCCCTCTGACCTGTCACCTCTCCGGTCGGCTCTGGAAGTCGTGTGACCCCACAGGGTGCGCGCCAATCACTACGCTTCCCCGGGATGACCCGTCGATCTAGGCGTGAACGCGCCCTCGATTCCACGCGCCCGGATCGGCGCGCTGGGCCATCTGAGGAGGAAGGTCTTCGTGCTCTCCACGAGCAGATGAAGAGACAAGAGGGACAAGGCAGAGAAGGACAAGACAGAGAAGACAGACAAGACAGCATGAAGGCGGAACCTGTCGGCAAGTCGCCAGCCACCGGACGGCGCGGCGGCTCCACTGGCCCAGTGGCCAACGAGGTCGGGCTGGCGGCGCTTGGCGAGGACGTGCGCCGGACCGCTCCAGGACGCGCCGACCGGCGCCGGACCTCGAAACGGAATCGCCGCCATCGCCGACTCCGGCGTGGCCTCATCATCAGTCTGGTGGTGCTGTTGGTGGTGGTTGCAGGCGGGGCGGGGTACGCCTACTACCTGACGCATGGTCTCAAGCGAGTGGATGTGAAGGGGTTGCACGAAGCCCTCACGACCGGGCAGGAAGCGGGATCGGAGAACATCCTGATGATGGGCTCTACCTCGCGCTGCGCCCTGACCGTACAGAACCCCGCTTACGGACTGTGCTCGGACGGCGTGAACGGGGTCAACAGTGACGTGATCATGATCCTCCATGTCAACCCGGCCAAGCACCAGCTGGCGCTGCTCTCCATTCCCCGTGACCTCTTCATCCCCAATGCTCACAGCACCGGAGCCAACAAGATCGACGCCGGCCTCGTCCAGGGTCCTTCTCAAGTGGTGGCGGCGATCGAAGAGGACTTCGGCATTCCGATCCAACACGCCGTCTCGCTCAACTTCGACCAGTTTGCCAACGTGGTGGATGCCCTGGGCGGTATCAACATGTCGTTCCCGATGTCGGTCTTCGACGCCGAGTCGGGCCTGAACGTACAGAAGGCGACGTGCGTCCACCTCGACGGTACGCAGGCCCTCCAGGTGGTCAGGGCTCGCCACCTGCAGTACGACAGCGACACCACGAGCTCGTACGCCGAGGACTGGCCGCAGGAGGCCCAGAGCGACTTGGCCCGCATCCGCCGGGACCACGAGTTCCTCCGGGTGCTGGCCACTGCTGTGTCGAAGCAAGGCCTCGGGAATCCGATTACCGATGTCAACCTCATCAACTCCGTGAAGAGCGATTTCACGTTCGACCAGTCCTGGTCGGTGAGCGATATGGCGAACCTTGTGCTCGATTTCCACTCGGTCGACATCAATGCAGTGCCACAGCTCACCTTGCCGGTGGCCGAAGTAAATGATCCGGACGGTGGTGAGTCCGGTGACCTCATCTACCAGGGCGGCGACTACGGCGAGGTCGAGTTCCCGTCTCAGGCACAGGACCAGGCCACTATCGACCAGGTGTTGGATATCTCACCGACAACCGACTCCATGACCGGCAATCCGCTGCCGGCCCCTTCATCGGTCACCGTGTCCGTGCAGAACGGGAGTGGCGCCTACAACCAGGCTGCCGACACCGCTTCTGCGCTCGCTGCGCTCGGTTTCAAGACCATCGGCGTGGGTGATAGCACCCCGACGGGCGATGTGGCCGAGACCGTCGTCTACTACGGGTCCAAGTCCGCGGCCACCGAGGCCGCCGCCGAAGCAGTGAGCCGCTCGATGACCGGTTCGGTGATCATGGCGTATGACCCAAGCCAAGTCACCAACGATGCTCAGGTGACAGTGGTCACCGGTACTCAGTTCGCCGTGAATGCTCCACCGACGCCTGCTACCGGAGGAGCGACCGGCTCCACCTCGCCGACGACGACCACGACCATCCCAGCGAGCTCCACGATCGCCGCTCCGTCGTCGGCCACCTCGAACCTTCAACCGTGGGATCCCCGGGGATGCCCGGCCGGAGCCACCCCCACCGCCCCAATAGCCAACCAAACCTGACCCCACACCCTCTCTTCACCCACACCCTCTCTTCACCCACACCCCTCCTTTCCTTTCCCTCACACTCCTCTCTTCACCCACGCCCCTTCCTTCACCCACGCCCCTTCCTTCACCCACACCTCTTCCCTCACACCCACACCTCTTCCCTCACACCCACACCTCTTCCCTCACACCCACACCTCTTCCCTCACACCCACACCTCTTCCCTCACACCCACACCTCTTCCCTCACACCCACACCTCTTCCCTCACACCCACACCTCTTCCCTCACACCCACACCTCTTCCCTCACACCCACACCTCTTCCCTCACACCCACACCTTCCCTTCCCTCACACCCACGAGCTCCCCTTCTGGCGACTCCCACCTACTTTCACTATTTGTTACACCCCCCTGTCATCCTTGATGTGTGGCGAAGATCGAGGCGGTGGAGAGACCAAGGGTAAATAGGTCGGGTGTAAGTGATGCTTCGGCGGTGGCTGAGGCCGTCGCCGTTCTCGAAGAGTTCCTGGCTGAGGTCGAACCCGCCCGCTTCAGTAGTGAGGATGCCGCCGTGCTTGTCGACGGGCTGGCCCGGGGAGAACGGCTCTGTGCCACGGGTAAGGCGCTTTTCGCCAAGCGCGTGGCCGAGACGAACGGTCATCGACGTCTGGGTCATCGCTCCGCTGCACACTGGCTGGCTGAGGTCACCGGGGATGCCATGGGCGCAGCCGCAGGCTCGCTCGAGCTGGCCGACAAGATGGAGGCCCATCCCGGGCTGTCGAAAGCGTTACGGGCGGGAGAGCTGACCACCGGCCGTGCTCGTCAGGTGGCAGACGCCCTGGACGTGGCACCCACCAGCGAACAGGAGCTTCTTGATGCTGCTCGGAAGGAGACCTTCCGTCAGCTGCGTGACCGTTGTGCCCATGCCAAGGCTCGTGCCCGCAGTAACGAAGATGCCAACGCTGCCTACGACCGCATCCGCGCCAGCCGCTTTCTCCGTCACCGCACCGAGACGGACGGAGCCTTCTCTCTCGAAGCCCGTCTCACTCCCGATGATGGGGCCTCCGTGCTCGCTGCTCTTGCTCCCATCCACCAGGCCGTCTTCGACGAGGCACGGCGCCAGGGGATCCATGAGCGCACCGAGGCCTACGGGGCCGATGCACTCGTCGCACTGTTGACCGGAGCACGGACATCGGTATCCCACAACCACGCACAGGGCGGCGGAACGCTGGGTAGTACGGCACCTAGCAGCACGCCATTAGACAGCACACCACTGAACAGCCGACCACCGGACAGCCCACCACCAGACGGTGCCCGACCAGACGGTGCGCCACCGGACAACGCGCCACCAGACCATGCACGACCAGACGGTGCGCCACCAGACCATGCACGACCAGACGGTGCGCCACCAGACCATGCACGACCAGACGGTGCGCCACCAGACCATGCACGACCGAACAGCGCTGCACCGCACGACGACCGGACAGAGCCCGGCACCTACCCCGAACGAAACGCACCAGACACGATGCAGACCACGAACACCACGTGGACGAACTGTCCCCGTGCCACGGTGCAACTCACTGTCGATCTTGCCGCGCTCAGGCGAGGACATCTCGGAGACGGCGAGCGTTGTGAGATCCCAGGTGTGGGCCAGGTGCCTTTGGCAACGGCAGAGAATCTCCTTGGTGACGCCATTGTTGACCTCGTCGTCACGAAAGGCGCCGACATCGCTGCTGTTTGCCATCTCGGGCGCACCGTGCCTGCTGCTCTACGTACTGCACTCGTTGTCCGAGACCCCACTTGCGTGGTTCCCGGTTGCGACGTACGCCAAGGTCTCGAGATCGACCACCGCATCATCCCCTTCGCCAAAGGGGGACCGACGGCTCTTTGGAATTTGGCTCGACTGTGCCGTCATCATCACTACCTACGAACCCATAAGGGCTTCCGACTCGAAGGTGGACCGGGCACCTGGCGATGGTTGGCACCTGATGATCCTCAAGATGGCCCCGTTCACGACGGCCACCACCACAACAACCATCACGACGACGTCCACGACCGTCCCGACGATCACGACGTTCCACCAACTGAACCGCCCCCCGCTTCACCCCGAGACGACCAAGCACCCTCCCTCTTCCGCCTGGAGTGAGCAGCACCGTGCTACAACGTCAGCACAGCCCACAGCCCACAGCCCACAGCCCACAGCCCACAGCCCACAGCCCACAGCCCACAGCCCACAGCCCACAGCCCACAGCCCACAGCCCACAGCCCACAGCCCACAGCCCACAGCCCACAGCCCACAGCCCACAGCCCACCGACAGCCTGATGAAAGACCCAACGGATAGAGAGCTGTTCATCCAGACGACCATCACAACGCGGAGGAGGAAGGTCAGGCCGGATCACCTGACCAACGACGACAACACCGCGATGCGAAGCCCGGAGGACGGCAAACCCGGGGTCCCTATCCGCTGAGCCTCCTAGCCGAGACGAAGTCACCGACCAGCTCGTGACGAAGCCGCAGTCAAGCCCGGCTGCAAGCCGCCCGCAGGGCTTGGGCTTGACGGCGGCGTCACAAACCCACCCGCCACCTCCCGATACTGGACAAGGATCCCCGTTAGGGGGTCCTGGATGCCCCTTCTGGGTCGTATGCCGACCAAGCCTCTTTCACTCAGCCCCCGCTCAACCCGCCAGGCCGCGTCGCCAACCCAACCCGGCCCCCGCTCAACCCGCCAGGCCGTCGCCAACCCGGCCCAACCCCTAGCTTCGTCAGGCCATCGGTACTACGAAGTGCTCAGCGAACTGCTCACACATTGCCACCCGGGCAGCGTGAACAGTCTCAGGCGTGTCGTCCGGACCAACCCGCACCCCCATCCACGGCGCGCACAGCAGGTCGGTGACCCCAGCATCCTCGAGCCGATGGTAGAGGTCGAGGTTCGGCTCTGCCCGCACCGCAAGGTAAACGGAGAACGGCTCGTTCTCTCGACCCGCCTGCTTCACCGCGTCCTTGATCCGACCCACCTGGGCCATGGCCTCGTCGGGAGGGACCGCGCCGGTGTTCACCCACCCATCGCACAGTGTGGCCGCCCGACGGATAGCGGGCACCGAGTCTCCACCGCCGATGATCGGAATCGCCTCGGTGGGGGAGGGATTCATCTGGCAGGCGGGTATGTCGTAATAAGGGCCGTGATACTCGACCCAACCGCCCCCCCAGAGGGCACGCAGAGCAGGAATCATGTCGTCGAGACGCTTACCCCGGTTCCGGAAGTTCTGACCGGTGAGGAGATACTCCTCCTCGCACCATCCAACCCCGATTCCCAGACGCACCCGGTTGTGGCTCAGCACGGCGGTAGTTCCCACCGACTTGGCCACCGTGATGATGTCCCGGACCGGAGCGATGTAGATGCCGGTGGTGAAGGTCAAGGTGGTGGTCACCGAGGACAGCGCCGAGATCAAGCACATCGGGTCGGGCCACGCCGTCTCCTTCTCCCAGAAGGGGGCGCCGTCGGGAGCCTTCGAGTACGTGTACCGAGACTGCAGCTCTTTCGGGTTGAAGAGGTGGTCGGACAAGTAGACGCCGGCGTACCCCATGGTGTCGCAGGCGCTGGCCAGGCCGATGACCTCGTCGGTGGGCAGAAAAGTGACTGCTTGGTGAAATCGCATCAGGAGCCGGACTGTACCGTACGACCTCGCTGTTCGACGAGCCAGCTACCTCACGACCTGGCGACCTGGTTACCTGGCGACCCCATCTACCGGGTGATCTACCGACCCACAGGACACCTCGACCCCGCTACCTCACGACCTGACGAGCCCACCGACCACCAACTCGCCACCCACCGACTCGCCACCCACCGACTCGCCGACTCGCCAACCCACCGACTCACCGACCCACCGACCCACCGACCCACCGACTCGCCACCCACCGACTCGCCAACCCACCGACTCACCGACCCACCGACCCACCGACCACCGACTCGCCACCCACCGACTCGCCACCCACCGACTCGCCAACCCACCGACCCACCGACTCAGCCCACCAACCCTTTAACCCAACGGAGCCGACGGCGTGAACGCCACCGGGATGTGCTTCACCCCGTTGATGAAGTTCGACTGCAGCCGCTCAACTGGCCCATCGAGCCGAAGATCGGGGATCCGCTCCAGAAGCCGCTCGAACATCACCTTGATCTCCATACGGGCCAAGTTCGCACCCAAGCAGAAATGAGGCCCCCCACCCCCGAACGCGATATGAGGGTTCGGAGTCCGAGTGATGTCGAACGCGTCAGGGTGCTCGAAGACCGACTCATCCCGGTTGGCCGAGATATGCCAGAACACCACCTTGTCACCCGCCGACAACGGATACTCGCCGAGCGTCGTGTCGGAGACCACCTGGCGACGGAAGTGCATCACCGGCGTGACATAGCGGAGCATCTCTTCTACTGCTGACGGCAACAGCGACCGGTCGGCGAGCAACTTCTGCCACTGGTCGGGGTTGTCGAAGAAAGCGACCATGGCCCCGGAGATGAGGTTCCTGGTCGTCTCGTTGCCGGCCACTGCCAACAGCAGGAAGAAGAGGTCGATCTCTGTTGTGGACAGCTCGTCACCGTCGATCTCCGCTGTGGTGAGCACGCTGACGAGGTCTTCGTGAGGATCCCCGCGCTTCTTGGCCACCAGCTCGTCGCAGTAAGCGAAGAGCTCCATGGCTGCCACCGTGGCGGCGGCCTGGTCGGCGTTCGGGTCAGTCCCCTGGTACTCGTCGTCCTCCGAGCCGATCATCCGGTTGGACCAGTCGAACACCAGATGCCGGTCCTCCTGGGGCACACCCATCAACTCGGCGATGACCTGGAGGGGAAGCTCGGCTGAGATCTCGGTTACGAAGTCGGCGCTGCCCTTCTCGCACACTTTGTCGATGATGTCGTCCGTGTAGCGGACGATGGAGGCCTCGAGATCCCGGATCATCTTGGGGGTGAAGCCCTTGTTGACCAGCCGCCGGTAGCGGGTGTGCATGGGCGGGTCCATGTTCAGCATCATCATCCGCTGCTGCTCGAGCTGTTCGTCGTCCATGTCCCTGAACAGCGCACCGGAGTTGTACGAGGAGAAGTGCTCGAAGTCCCGATTCACCGTGACGCAGTCGTCGTAGCGGGTGACGGCCCAGTACCCGCCGTTGATGCTGTTCGGATCCTGGTGCCAGTAGACCGGAGCCTCCTGACGCAGCGTTGCAAACCACTGGTAGGGCACGCCCGACACGAAATTCTTCGAGTCGTTGAGGTTGATCGCAGACAGGTCCATGGTGTCCTCCCTGTTCATGTCCACCCGATCACCATGCTGTCATACCACCCCGACTACACGCCCCCCAATCACGACCCCCAACTGCAACCGCAGCCCCAATGACAACCGCACCCCCAACGACAACCGACCCCCTGACCTCACATCACACCAACCCCCCGACCACAACCCCCCGACCACCACCCCCCGACCACCACCCCCCGACCACCACCCCCCGACCACCACCCCCCGACCACCACCCCCCGACCACCACCCCCCGACCACAACCCCAACCCCAACCCCACCCCCATGCCCCCCTCCTCATCAGACAGAGCGGACCGATGAGATTTCTAGAACATGTACCATTTATAAAAGACCAGCGCTTCACCAGAGTTGTACGACGTCGTCCAACCAGATTTCGATTCGACGCCTATCGATCGCCGCCGTTAGGTTGCCGACACCGACCGCCGACACCGACCGCCGACACCGACCGCCGACACCGACCGCCGACACCGACCGCCGCCGCCACGCTTCCCGCGCCAGGGATACGAGACCAAGACACACAGAACAACAAGACATGGGAGATGGGGGAACGCACACGATGTACCTCGAGGAGACCCCTGAGCAGCTAGCCCTCCGTGCCGAGCTGCGTGCGTACTTCGCCGATGTGATCACGGACGATATTCGGAAGGCGCTGGACGGTGAGGGCGAGGGCGGCGCGGTCTTCCGCTCGGTCGTCAAGCGCATGGGCAAGGATGGCTGGCTGGGCATCGGCTGGCCCAAGGAGTACGGCGGCCAAGGCCGCCCGGCCACCGACCAGTTCATCTTCTTCAACGAAGTACAGCGAGCCCGGGCACCGTTCCCCTTCGTCACCCTCAACACCGTCGGCCCCACGTTGATGCGGTACGGCACGGAAGAGCAGAAGGCGTTCTTCCTTCCCGGCATCCTGGCCGGTGAGATCAACTGCGCCATCGGCTACACCGAACCCGGTGCCGGCACCGACCTGGCGTCCCTACGGACCAAGGCAGTGCGGGATGGTGACGAGTGGATCATCGACGGCAACAAGATCTTCACCAGCGGCGCCGACCAGGCCGACTACATCTGGCTGGCCACCCGCACCGACCCCGACGCCCCGAAGCACAAGGGCATCTCCATCTTCATGGTGCCCACCTCCTCACCTGGGTTCTCGTGCACGCCGATCGTGACGGTGGGCAGCGTGGCCACCACCGCCAGCTACTACGACTCGGTCCGGGTGCCCCACTCGGCGCTGGTGGGCGAGCTCAACGAAGGCTGGCGGATGATCACCAACCAGCTCAACCACGAGCGGGTGGGCCTGGCCGCCGTGGCCGCACTGGCCCATCGGCTGTGGGCCGAGGTGGCGGCGTGGGCGCTCGACCACGACCTGGGCGACGTGCCGTGGGTCCAAGCCGACCTGGCCCGTTCGCACGCCCTCCTCGAGGGGCAACGGCTGTTGAACTGGCGGATGACCGCGGCCGTGGCCGACGGTACTCTGGGGCCGGCCGACTCGTCTTCCGTCAAGGTCTATGGGACTGAGTCGACTATTGAGGTCTACCGTCTGCTCCTCGGGATCGTCGGTGCTGCCGGCTATCTCCGCCCCGGATCGCCGGGAGCGGTGCTCCACGGCGACCTGGAGCGCGCCGCTCGCCAGGCGCAGATCAACACGTTCGGTGGTGGGGTCAACGAGATCCAACGGGAGATCCTGGCCATGGCCGGCCTGGGTATGAAGCGGAGCAAGCGATGACCGAGGACGGCACCACCGTCAGCACCACCGCCGATACGACGGCGAGCACCACGACCGATACCACGGCGAGCACAGACACCTCCGACCTCGACACCCGGCTCCAGACCTTCGTCGGCCGCTCGGCCGGCGGTCCCACCAAAGCCTCCGATCCCGTCAACACGGTGATGATCCGCCATTGGGTCGAGGCGATGGGGGACCACAACCCCGTGTACGTGGACGAGGATGCCGCTCGCCAGGTCGGTTTTCCTGGCGTGATCGCGCCGCCCACCATGCTCCAAGCCTGGGTGATGCGCGGTCTCCGCCTCACCCAGGAGCAGGACGAGATTCGGGCGTCGGGCCGGCCGCCGGCGAACACCGGGCACGACCAGGTGACTGCCCTTCTCGACCAGGCCGGGTTCACCTCGGTGGTAGCCACCAACTGCGACCAACACTACGAGCGGCCGCTGGTGCTCGGTGACGAGCTGACCGTGTCGTCGGTGCTCGAGTCGATCTCGCCGGAGAAGACCACCGGGCTTGGCGTAGGCCACTTCGTCACCACCCGGGCCGACTTCACCGATGCCGATGGCCAGCTGGTGGCCACCATGCGGTTCCGGATCCTCAAGTTCCGCCCGCACGCCGAGACCCAGTCCGCGGAGGCAGGGCACACCGAGACTGAGCGTACTGAGGCACAGCCCACCCAAGCCGAGCGCACTGAGGCACAGCCCACCCAAGCCGAGCGCACTGACACCGCTCCCACCCCTCGACCCAAGCGCCCCCGTCCGGCGTTGACCCAAGACAACGCGTTCTTCTTCGAGGGGGCGAAGGAGCACAAGCTGCTCATCCAGCGGTGTGCTACCTGCGGCACACTGCGCCACCCACCCCGTCCGGGCTGTCCGAACTGTCGCTCGCTCGAGTGGGACACCGTCCAGGCTTCGGGCCGGGGGACGATCTACAGCTATGTGGTCAACCACTATCCGAAGGTCCCGGCGTTCGACTACCCGCTCATCGTGGCGTTGGTCGAGCTCGAGGAGGGAACCCGGCTGGTGGCCAACGTGTCCCACCTCACCCCTGAGACCGTGGCTATCGGCATCCCGGTGGTGGCCGAGTTCGAGACGTTCGACGACGAGCTGACGCTGCCGGTGTTCCGTCCCGCCGACGGATCCGGCGAACCTGCTGCCACTGCCACTGCCACTGCCACTGCCACTGCCACTGCCACTGCCACTGCCGGGAACCTCTGCCACTGCCACCGCCACCACTGCCACTCCCCACCGATACCGGTGCAGCACAGAGAGAGACCTCCTGATGGACTTCACCTTCTCCGAAGAGCAAGAAGCGGTTCGCCAGGCGGCCGAGGCCATCTTCTCCGGTGTCGTGACTGTCGACAGGGTGAAAGAAGTGGAGGCGAGCGAGGAGCGGTCCGATCGTGACCTCTGGGCACAGTTGGCCAAGGCCGATCTGCTCGGCCTGGCCCTTCCCACCTCGGCGGGGGGTGGCGACTACGGCATGGTGGAGCTGTGTCTCCTCCTCGAGGCACAAGGCCGGGTCGTGGCCCCGGTGCCGCTGTGGGCCACCTTGGTGTTGGGGGCGCTGCCCATCGCCGAGTTCGGATCGGACGATCTGATCTCCCGGTGGTTGCCCGGCGTGGCTGCCGGCGACGTGGTGCTGACCGCCGCTTTGGCCGACGTGGCTGCCGACCTTGCCACTGGGGGCACCGGGAAGCCGACCGTTACGGCATCGCCGGCGAACGATGGTGGCGTCACGCTGTCCGGCACGGCGTTCGCGGTGCCGTATGCGCACGTGGCTGACCGTGTCCTTGTTCCTGCCGCCACTCCGGAGGGCGGCATCGTCGTCGCCGTTGTGGATCCGACCGCTTCGGGGGTCACCCTCGAGTGGGCGGAGACCACCAACCGGGAGATCCATCCCCACCTCCATCTCGAGGGCGTTGGCGTGGCCGATGCCGACCTGTTGGCCGGGGGCGACGCCGGCCGGGGGGCCGAGATCCTGTCGTGGATGCTCCAGCGAGCCTCGACCGGGCTGGCAGCGATCCAGGTGGGTGTGGCCGAGTCGGCGCTGGCCCAGACGGCCGAGTACCTCAACACCCGCGAGCAGTTCGGCCGGCCCCTGTCGACGTTCCAAGGCACCATGTTGCGGGCCGCAGACGCCGCCATCGACACCGAGGCCATCCGGGTCACCTTGTGGCAGGCGGCCTGGCGACTCGACAACGGTCTCGACGCCGAGCGCGCTGTTCTTATTGCCGCGTGGTTTGCTTCCGATGCCGGCCAGCGCGTGGTGCATGCCACCCAGCACCTCCACGGCGGCATGGGCGCCGACATCGACTATCCGATCCACCGGTACTTCCTGTGGGGCAAGCAGATCGAGCTGCTGCTCGGGTCACCCAGCAGCCAGCTGGCCCGACTGGGCACCCAGGTGGTGGCCGACCTCCGAGCCGGACAGGCGGTGTCGGCATGAGCGCAGCCAACGCCAGCACCCCCACTACCGGTGCAGCCAACGCTGCTGCCGCCAGCACCGACGCCGCCAACGCGGACGCAGCTCATGCTGACGCGACCAATCCCGATGTGGTGGCCGACCTCCGAGCCGGACAGGCGGTGTCGTCATGAGCGCAGCCAACGCCAGCACCCCCACGACCGGTGCAGCCAACACCGACACGGCCAACCCCAACGCAGCCAGCGACGCCCCCGCCATCGCCGAGCCGACCATCGGGGTGAACGGCGCTACCCGCAGTTTCGACGATGTGGCGGTGGGGGACACCCTCCCGGCGCTGACCATCGCCCTGACCCGTACTCTCATCGTGTCGGCCGCCATCG
The DNA here is from genome assembly GCA_963812965.1 of uncultured Acidimicrobiaceae bacterium. Classification (GTDB taxonomy): domain Bacteria; phylum Actinomycetota; class Acidimicrobiia; order Acidimicrobiales; family RAAP-2; genus DASXMT01. The sequence continues at coordinate 21,433 of CAWEXG010000010.1, forward strand.
CATCCCGGGACTATCAGGATGTTCACCACGACGCCGAGCTGGCACGTCAGCGAGGTTCGAAGGACATCTTCATGAACATCCTCTCCACCAACGGCTTGGTCGGTCGGTACGTCACCGACTGGGCCGGCCCGGGAGCGATGCTCACGGACGTGAACATCCGGTTGGGCGCTCCCAACTACCCGGACGACGCCATGGCCCTCACCGCTTCGGTGACGGCGAAGGACGACGCCGTCGACGCCGACGGTCGGGGAGCGATCGAGGTCACGCTGCGCGGCGCCAACAGCCTCGGGGATCACGTGACCGGCACGGTCCGCCTGACCCTGCCGTCCCAAACCCCGCCACCCCAAACCCCATCGTCCGGGTCGACTCCCTCCTCAACTCCATCGTCCCAAACCCCATCGTCCGGGTCGACTCCCTCCTCAACTCCATCGTCCCAAACCCCATCGTCCCAAACTCCCTCGCCCGGGTCGGCGTCGTCCGGACCGACGTCAGCGGGGCCAGGCGGCGAACCGAGTACGAGAGGAGCAGCGTGATGGCCGGGACCGGTTCCACAACCCATGCTTTTGCCGGGAACACCGCCATCGTCGGGATCGGGGCCACCGAGTTCTCGAAGGAGTCGGGGCGCAGCGAGCTGCGACTGGCGGTGGAAGCGGTCGACGCAGCCCTCACCGACGCCGGGATCGAGCCGGCCGAAGTGGGCGGGCTGGTCACGTTCAGCTCCGATACCAACCCCGAGATCAACATCGCCCAGAGCCTGGGCATGGGCGAGCTCTCGTTCTTCAGCCGCATCCACTACGGAGGCGGTGCAGGAGGAGGGACCATCCAGCAGGCGGCACTGGCCGTCCAGGCCGGGGTGGCCGACGTGGTGGTCTGTTACCGCGCCTTCAACGAGCGCTCCGGCAACCGGTTCGGCTCCGGCGTCCAGAACCGCCCGCCTATGCCCAACGCCGAGACAGCCCACTTCGCCTGGTACGCGCCGCAGGGCTTGCTCACCCCAGCTCAGTGGGTGGCCATGGCTGCCCAGCGCTACCTGTACGTGACCGGAGCGACCAGCGAGGACCTCGGTCGTGTTGCGGTGGCCGATCGGAAGCATGCCGCCACCAACCCGAAAGCGTGGTTCTACGAGAAGCCGATCACGTTGGAGGAACACCAAGCATCCCGTTGGATCGTCGAGCCACTCCACCTTCTCGACTGCTGTCAGGAGACCGACGGAGGCCAAGCGCTGGTGGTCACCTCACTGGAGCGAGCCCGATCACTGCGCCGGCCGCCGGCAGTGATCCGAGCCGCCGCCCAAGGGTCGGGCAACAACCAGGAGATGATGACCAGCTACTACACGGACGATCTCACCGGCCTGGCCGAGATGGGTGTGGTCGCCCGCCAGCTGTGGGAGACATCGGGACTCACCCCGGCCGACATCCAGACCGCTGTGCTGTACGACCACTTCACCCCGTACGTGCTGTCACAGCTCGAGGAGCTCGGCTTCTGTGGCAAGGGGGACGCGAAGGACTTCGTGCGTGACGGGAACATCGAGCTGGGGGGCTCGCTGCCGATCAACACCCACGGGGGCCAGTTGGGCGAGGCCTACCTGCACGGGATGAACGGGATCGCTGAGGGCGTGCGCCAGGTGCGCGGCACATCGGTGAACCAGGTTGACGACGTGGAGCACGTGGTGGTGACGTCCGGCACCGGGGTGCCGACCAGCGGGATCATCCTCGGGGTCGACCGGTAGAGGGTCAGGCCCACCGGCTCAGCTAGACCCAACCCCGACGTCATCAACCCCCGTCCACCACAGCACTCAGAGCCACACTGAGCTCAGCAGCGTCATCCGGCGTAAGCCGCCGATACGGCCCACCTCGCTCCGGCCGCCACCACACCGGGTCGGCACACTCCCAACGCTCGTCACGTAACACCCGCTGCAGCACCTTCGTCGTCGCCGTCATGGGCAAGGCGTCGGCGATGCGCACGAACTTCGGGGCCCACTTGGTTCCCAAGTCCTCCTCGTTCTCGAGGAACGCCAAGAAAGCCTCCGGATCGAACACCACACCATCACGGAGCTGCAACGCCGCCATCACCTGATCGCCCACCACCACGTCGGGCACGGCGTAGACCGACGCCACCACCACGTCGGGGAACCGCTTGAGGATTGCCTCCACCGGAGCGGCGGCGAAGTTCTCGCCGTCCACCCGCAGCCAGTCGTAGTCCCGGCCGGCGAAGTAGAAGAAGTCGTTCTCATCCCGGTACGCCAGATCGCCGGTCCAGTACCAGCCGTCGCGCAGTCGGGCTGCTTCTGCCTCGTCGTTGTGCCAGTACCCTTCGAACCCGCTGCCGCCCGCCTTGGAGACCAGCTCGCCGACGGCCTCGTCCGCGTTGAGCAGCCGACCGTGCTCGTCGAACACCGCCCGTACGCACTCCTCACCGGTCTCGGGGTCGAGGATCACCGTGCCCTCACCAGCCCGGCCCAGAGCCCCCCGTGGCGTGTCTGGCGTCCGTTGCACCGCGGCGCCACCCTCGGTGGACCCGTAGGCGTCCTGCACCGCACATCCGAACCGGGTGGCGAACCGCTCCACGTCGATCTCGGACGCCTCGTTGCCGAACGCCTGCCGCAGTGTGTTGTCGGCATCGTCGGGCTGCTCCGGTGTGGCCAGGATGTACGACAGGGGTTTGCCCACATAGTTGAAGTAGGTGACCCCGAACCTCCGGACATCGGGTAGGAACTGCGATGCGCTGAACGTGTCCCGCAGAGCCACGGTGGCTCCGGCCGCCAGCGCCGGTGCCCACCCGGCCATGAGCGCGTTGGAGTGGAACAGGGGCATGGGGATGTAGCAGACGTCGTCTGTGGTGAGCGAGTACATCTGGGCCAGGATGGTCCCGATTCGGGCCAGGCGACCCTGGGTACAGATGCAGGCCTTGGGTGCGCCCGTCGTTCCCGAGGTGAACAGCAGCAGCCCGAGGCTGTCCTCGGTCACCCCGGTTTTCTCCTGGTCCGGCAGGGGCGAGCCCACCGCTTCGGCCAAGAGGCTGCCGTACTCCGAGGTGGGGGAGAAGTCCCCGGTGGGGTCGTCGATGACCAGGATGCGCCCGGGAGGGAGCGCTGGGCCGAGGTCGTGGCCTTCGACCAGCGTGCGCAGTGAGGAGTTGGTGATCAGGAGTTGGCACTGCGTATGGGCGAGATCCCGGGCCAGTTCACTGCCGCGGTGGGTGGGGTTGCCGCCGACCACGACCGCACCGGCCAGGGCCGCCCCTCCCAGCCAGAAGACGTACTCGGGGACGTTGTCGAGCAGGAGGGCGACGTGGAACGGCCCTGGTGCCCGCAGCGCAGCGAGGATCGCCGCCCGCTGCGCGTACGCTGCCGTCACCTCGGCGTGCGTCCACTGCCGGTCCTGGTACAAGAGGCCGGTTCCTCGATCGTCGGAGTGCTCTCGGATCAGCTGATCGATGGTCTGCACCGGCCCCCTTTCGTTCTTCGTGACGTCGGTGTTCGTACTGTCAGTATTCGTAATGCCAATGTTCGTAATGCCAGTGTTCGTGACACTGTTGTCCACGATGTCGAGGCATCATGGTCGATCCGTTTCCCGATGTCATCTTGGGACCGCACACCCCACGGCATCCACACCGACACCCACACCCCACGGCATCCACACCGACACCCACACCCCACGACACCCACACCGACACCCACACCCCCAACCCACAACACCCACACCCCACGACACACCCCACCGCCCACCTCTCTCACCGTTTGACCACGCCGGACAGGCACATTTCTGTAACGCGTTGCAATTTCACACCCCTGCGTGTTACCGTTCCAGAAGCACCCATGTGGGAGTTGCGAGACCCGTACGGGAATCCCCGTACGTGAGCAGAGGCGGAGCGAGAGGAGCCCACAACCATGGAGTTCGGAGTCTTTCTCAACGGCTATGTGCCGGGCCCCGCTGCCTTCGATCCCGCCTGCGAGCACGAGATGCTCAAACGTGAGACCGAGTACGTCATCCAGGCGGACAAGTACAACTGGAAGTACGCCTGGCTGGGCGAGCACCACTCCCTGACCGAGTACAGCCACCTGTCCGCTCCCGAGGTGGTGATGGGCTACCTGGCCCACGCCACCGAGCGCATCCACGTGGGCACCGGTATCATGAACCTCTCGCCCCGGGTCAACCATCCTGTCCGCTCCGCCGAGCGGGTCGCCATGCTCGACCACATGACCGAGGGGCGCTTCGAGTGGGGAACCGGCCGTGGGGCGGGGAGCCACGAGATCGCCACCTTCAACATCCTCGACAAGAACTCGACGAAGGCCGAATGGAACGAGGTCATTCGTGAGATCCCCCGGATGTGGGAGGAGCGGGACTACACCTTCGACGGCGACCACTTCACCGTGCCCTTCCCGCACAACATCCTGCCCAAGCCGTACCAGTCCGGTCACCCGCCCATCTGGGTGGGGTGCGGGAACCCGGGCACGTTCACCCAGGCCGGTGAGCTCGGCATCGGCGCCATCGCCTTCAACTTCGAGCCGATCTACAACCTGAAGGGTCGGATCGATGCATACAAGGAGGGCATCGCCAACTGCACCGAGCCCCTCGGCCAGTACATGAACGACAACGTCATGATGACCAACGCCGTCATCTGCATGAGCGACCGGAAGAAGGCCCGCGAGATCGCCCTCCGCCCCGGCCGCGGCTACCTCTACTCGCTGGTGTGCAACTACCACGACACCATTCCTCACAACGAGGGTGTGCCCGGTGTGGCCGGAGCCACCGATCCCCGTGACCAGCGAGGAGATGCTCGACGCCCTGATCGCCGGTGGGTGGCTGCTGTGCGGCGAGCCCGACGAGGTGGCCGAGCAGGTGTCCAAGTACCAGACGGTCGGCTGCGACCAGCTGGTGTTCGGCCTCCCCTCCGACTCGGTCTCGAACGACGAGGTCTTGGAGATGCTCGAGGTGTTCGGGACGAAGGTCATCCCGCAGTTCGACTCTGACCCGATCCACTCGACCACTCGTTACCGGCAGAAGGCAGTCCGGAAGTACCCCGACTTCACCTTCCCGATCCCCGACATCACTGTCGAGGTGCTGCCGACCAACGCCCAGATCCAACTGGACGGCACCCACACCCCCTGAGCCTTCCTCCCGGGTGAAGCCTCCTTGCTGGGCTTCTGGCTGCTGATCCGGATTTCCCTCTCGGTGCTGCCGTCCGGTCGGTTCCTCTGGGACCCTGGCTGTGGGGACCTGTCGTAGGGCTCCTCGTGCAGAGGGTACTGATCGTGCAGGAGCACTGAGGAGGGGGCACTGGGGGAGACCCGCCTCAGGCGCTCGCCGCCTCCCACGCCGCCACCAGGTCGTCCACTGTGGTCAAGGTGGTGATCAACGGGAACGTGTTGTCGAGCACGGCGTCGGCGTAGGACGGAGGGATCCCGGCAACGGTGTCACGGGGCACGACGACCTGGTAGCCCAGGTTCACTGCCTCGATGGCCAGGCCGAGCACGCCGAGGTTGACCGAGACACCGGTGGCGACCACGGTCGAGACGCCGAGGTTGCGGAGCCAGGTGTCGAGTGAGGTGCCGGAGAACGGGGAGACACCGTGGAGCCGGGAGCACACCAGCTCGCCCGGCTCGGCGCCGATCCCGGGGACCAGCTCGGCCGGGGGAGTCCCGATCAACAAGTGCTCCGGGTTGCGCACCATGGCCGCGATCAGCTGGCAGTTGACCACCGTGCCGGCCCGGTCCGGACGGAACTCAGCGGTGCAGTGGATGATCGGTACTCCCGCATGCCTGGCCGCAATCAGCACCCTGGCTGTGTTGGGGATCACCCCCGCCTGCTCCGCCGCCTCGGCCAGCTGAGGAAAGGCGCTGAGGTCGCCCACCACGCCACGCTGGATCTCCATGGTCAGCACCGCCGTGTGGTCCGGCGAAGCCAGCTCGCTGAGGTCCCGGGGCACGGCGAGCGATCGTCCCTTCGGTCAGCCGTCGTTGCCGGCGGCAGTGCGAGCGCCGCCGCTGTCCGACTCCTCGGGGGTGCCGGCCACGATCTCGGCTGCCCACCGGTAGTCGGGCTTGCCGCTGGGCGACCGCTCGATGGTCTCCACCACGTGGAGCTGCCGCGGCACCTTGTAGCCGGCGATGGCTTCGCGGCAGTGCAGCTGGATGTCCTCGAGGGTGGGGTGACGGTCGGCCCTCGGGGCTGGATGATCGCCGCCACCCGCTGTCCCCACCGTTCGTCGGGAGCCCCGACCACGATGGCGTCGAAGACCTCGGGGTGGGAACGGACGGCCGACTCGACCTCCTCGGGGAAGATCTTCTCCCCGCCGGAGTTGATGCTGACCGAGCCCCGGCCGAGCAGCGTGACCGTCCCGTCCGCTTCGACGGTGGCGAAGTCGCCCGGCATCACGTAGCGGATGCCGTCGACGGTGATGAACACCTCGGCCGTCTTCACCGGGTCGTTGTAGTACCCGAGCGGGGATGTCACCGGTGCGGGCGATCTTGCCGATGACCCCCGACCCGGGCTTCACCAGCTCGAGGTTCTCGTCGAAGCACCACGGTGGTGCCCGATGGTGGTGACCGTCGGCCCGCTCTTCATCGCCGTGTGGTCCTTGTCCATCATGGACCATGCCGTTGTTGCCGCCCTCGGACGAGCCAACGGCATCGGTGATGATGATGTTGGGCAGGTGCCGGAAGAACTCGTCCTTCACCGGGGCCGAGAACAAGGCGGCCGAGGACACCACGCGCGACCAGCGAGGAGAGGTCGTAGGACACGCCTGGCTCGTCCAGCGCCTCGACCAGCGGCTTACCCATGGCATCGCCGGTGATCATCACCGAGTTCACCTTCTCGGACTCCGACCAGACGCCACACTTCGTTCGGGGTGAACTTGCCCATCAGCACGATCAGGTTCCCGTGGAAGCTCTGGCCCATCACCGCCCACTGGGTGGCCCCGTGCATGAGGGGAGCGATGGGGAGGAAGATCATCTGTCCACCTCGACCCTTCTCCACCATCTCTTCGGGGTGTTCGACCCGCGTGTTGGTCAGTGGGTCGATGCCGCCGCCCAGCGCGTAGAACACGTCTTCATGACGCCACACCACACCCTTGGGCATCCCGGTGGTGCCACCGGTGTAGAGGATGTACTGGTCGTCACCGGACCGGGGACCGAAGTCGCGCTCGGGACCGCCGGAGGCGATCGCTTCCTCGTAGGGGACGGCGTCGTCCGTGGGGAGAGGGCGCATCGGTGCCGTCGTCGATGGTGATGATGTGGCGAAGGTCGGGCAGATCGGGGAGCAGCGCCTGCCACCCGTGGTCCGAACTCACGCTGGTGGACCAGCGCCACCAGGTCGGCGTTGGTGAACAGGTACCGGAGCTCGTCGTCGACGTAGCGGTAGTTGATGTTGATCCACACCGCCCGCAGCTTGAACACGGCCCACGCCGTCTCCACCCACTCCACGCTGTTGAGGGAGTAGATGCCCACGTGGTCGCCGGGACCTACTCCGTTGGCTGCCAGGTGGTGGGCCAGGCGGTTGGCCCGCTCCTCCATCTCGGCATAGGTGCGCCGCTTGCCGTCGGCGACCAGGTACTCCCGGTCGCCGTAGGCGTCGACAGCGTTCTCGAACAGGTCAGCGAGGTTGAACGTCATCGGTCAATAGTAGAACATGTTTCGATTGTCCGGCAAGCTCCGAGAGGCCCGGCAGCCCCATCCGCTGGGCCTCTTACCGCTGCTGGGTCCAACCTCTGGGTCCAACGTCCCATCACAGATCGGCGCCACCCGACGTGATCTTGGAAGATGCCTGTGCATCACGGATCGATTGGGCGATCCCCGGGCCATCGAGCCCGAACCGGGCCAGGATCCGATCGGGCTTGTCCTGGGAGATGAAGGTGCGGGGAATGCCGAGCACGGTGACGGGGGGTGGGTGCCCTCCGGCAGAACTGGTCCGCTGACTGGGCTGTTGACCAGTCCGTCGACCGAACCATGGCGTCGGCGAGGAACATGCCGGCGCCACCGTGTCGCATGCCGTCCTCGGCGGTGACGACCAGCCGGTGGCGTGCCGCGTCGGCCAGCATGTCGGGGTCGGGTGGCGAGACAACCCGCACGTCCCAGACGGTGACCTCCACCCCCTCGGTCCGGAGCTTCTCGGCTGCCTCCTCGGCGGCACCGACCATCTTGCCGACGGCGAGGATGCACGCTGAGCCGTCGCCGGCACGGAGGAGGCGGGCACGCTGACCGCTGCCCACGTCTCCCGGCGCCACCGTGCGGGCCGGCGTCTTCGGGAACCTGATGACCGACGGACCGTCGAGCGTCAGCGCCTCGGCCAGCATGACCTCGACCTCGGCCGCCGATGATGGGGCGAAGACGGTCATGCCGGGGATGGACAGGGCCAGGGCCAGGTCGAGGACGCCGTGATGGCTGGGTCCGTCGTCGCCGGTGATGCCGGCTCGATCGAGGACGAAGACGACCGGGAGCCCGTGCAGGCCGACGTCCAGGTTGGCCTGGTCCAAGGCCCGAGTGAAGAAAGTGGAGTAGACGGCGACGACCGGCCGCAGCCCGCCGATGGCCATCCCTGCCGCGGCGGTGACCGCATGCTGCTCGGCGATGCCCACGTCGAGGAAGCGATCGGGGAAACGAGCCTCGAAGGGCAACAGGCCGGTGGGACCGGGCATGGCGGCGGTGATGGCGACGATGCGGGGGTCCGCTTCGGCTGCTCGTAGCAGTGATCGGGTGAACGCGTCGGTGTAGGTGGTGGGCGGGATGTCAGCCGTCTCGACCGGCTTGCCGCTCTCCGTCTCCTCGGCGTTCTCGCCGCGCACGGTATCGGGAGCAGAGAGGGCGGATGATCCAGCGGGGGCACCTGCCGCACCCGCACGCCGCACTCGCCGTACCCACACCCGGAACAGATGACGCAGCCGGCGCCGGCTGCACTTTCACATCGTGCAGCCGCTGTATGTCGTCCTCTTCCGCCGGCGCGTAGCCACGTCCCTTCTGGGTGAGGACGTGGACGACGATGGGCCCGTCCCATGCGGAGGCATTGGCCAGCGCTTGCTCCACCTCGGTCACGTTGTGCCCGTCGATCGGGCCGGCGTACCGGATGCCCAACGCTTCGAAGAAGGTGTGCGGCGTGACCACCTCGCGCACGGCGCTGGTCAAGCCGTGCACGCCGGAGACGGCCAGGTCGCCGACGGCAGGGATCTCTTTGATCATGTGCCGCAGTCGTTGTCGGGCGTGCATGTAGGTGGGGTTGAGCCGGAGGTGGGTGAGGCTGATCGACAGCCTGGACACCGTTGGGGCATACGAGCGCCCGTTGTCGTTCAGGACGATCAACACCCGGCGACCCGAGTGCCCCAGGTTGTTGAGTGCTTCGTAAGCCATACCCCCGGTCAGGGCGCCGTCACCTACGACTGCCACCACCTGGCGGTCTTCCCCCTGAAGCTCGAAAGCACTCGCCATCCCGTGGGCGTAGCTCAAGATGGTGGAGGCGTGGCTGTTCTCTACCCAGTCGTGCTCCGACTCGTGGCGGTTGGGGTAGCCCGAGAGCCCGCCGGCCTGGCGTAGACGGGTGAAGTCGTCGCGGCGCCCGGTGACCAGCTTGTGCACATAAGCCTGGTGACCGGTATCCCACAGGATGGCGTCACGAGGGGAGTCGAAGGTGCGGTGCAGGGCCAAGGTGAGCTCCACCACGCCCAGGTTCGATCCGAGGTGCCCGCCGGTAGCGGTGACGGCGTCGACGATGAAGCCCCGGATCTCTGCAGCCAGGACGTCGAGCTCTTCTGGTGAGAGCGTGCGGAGGTCGGCGGGGCTGTCGATTCGGTCGAGGATCATATGAGGCTCAACGAAGAGACGGTCCGGGCTCGCCGCCCTCTGTTCTGCCCATCGCTGCGTTGTCGTCGTCGTTCGTGCACTCCAGCACGCCCTTCCTCCTCCGCCTTCCGCTGCTTGCCCAGATCCAGATGAACGGCTTCCTGGGTCCATCCTGCCTGTCCGCTGGACCTCATGCTCAGATGAACAGTTCTCTGAATTGCACGCTGTCTCTCCGCTGGGCTTCTCAGGCTCTTCTCATCACGCTACCAGCGGGGGATCGGGCACTGCCGGGCACATTTTGTGGGGCAGTATCGGGTACCGGTCGAACGCCGGTCGAGCGCTGCCTCGATACAGCCGAGCGATCCCGCACCCCACCCCCACGACCGAACTCAGCGAGCGTGAGACAAGAACATGTTCCGATCGACCACCACTCGGGACACCTTCCCCGCTCCGACCAACCCGGAGCCGTCCGTCGCCGAGACGGTGAAGGTGAGCCGGCGCCCCTCGATCCTGTCGAGGGTGGCTTCTGCAACCACGTGCCCTCCCACACCGACCGGGACCAGATGGTCGAACTGCACCCGCTTGGCCACGCTGGTGCCCCCTTCGGGCAGGTGCCCGTCGAGCGCCCGGCACGATGCTTGTTCACAGAGGGCCACCAACCGAGGCGTGCCCAGCACGGGCACGTCGCCGGACCCGAGTGCGATGGCGGTGTCGGCCTCGCTGACGACGAGGTCGACCTGAGCGGACAGACCGGTGGTGAGGGCCACCCCGGTACGATACGGGAGACAGCTGGGCATCGGCCACTGAACATTGGTGGTCCGAGCAAGAGGCCCAGCGGACAGGGAGATTGGAGAAAGGGCGCGGTTCACCCAGACGAGCAGCGCAAGGCGGAGGAGAAGGCCAGGCCGGATCGCCTGGACGACAACAACGCAGCGATGGAAAGCCTGGCGACCCCTCACCCCCGACCCCTCACCCCCGACCCCTCACCCCCGACCCCTCACCCCCGACCCCTCACCCCCGACCCCGACTTCTATTCCATGAATGCTTCTACGAAGGAGGCAGTGGTGATCGATACACCCGTACTCGAGCGCGTGCTTAGCGAAGCACTGCGCCATGGCGGTGATTTTGCCGAGGTGTTCGCTGAGGACCGGGTGAGCTCGTCTGCTGTTCTCGACGACGGGCGGGTGGAGGAGCTGTCGTCGGGACGGGATCGAGGTGCTGGTATCCGGGTGGTGGCTGGGGACACCACCGGGTTCGCCCACACCGCCGATCTGAGCGAGGCCGGACTGCTCCGAGCGGCTGAAGCCGCCTCGGCCGTGGCTCAGGCCAAGGGCGGGGGTCAGGGAACGACATCGGTGGCGGTCGACGGGCTCCGTCAGCATGACACCGGCCGGAGCACCCGGAGCACCCGGAGGGACGGCACCAGGACTCCACATCGAACGGCCCCGCATCGAAAGAAGACACCCTGGCGCTGTTGCGCCGGGCAGATGAGGCGGGTCGCTCCACTGGAGGCGCCATCTCCCAGGTTCAGGCCGGCTATGGCGGCTCGAAGCGGACGGTGTTGATCGCCAACTCTGAAGGGCTCCTGACCGGTGACGAGCAAGTGCGGACCCGGTTCTCGGTGTCGTGTGTGGCCGAAGGGGACACCGGACTGCAGACCGGGTTCGAGACGGCGGCACGGACCGTGGGTTTCGAGCTGTTCGACGAGGTCTCGGTAGAGCAGCTGGCCGAGCTGGCGGCGAACCGGGCGCTGTCGAAGCTGTCGGCGCGCCCTGCGCCGTCAGGCGAGGTGCCGGTGGTGCTGGCCGGTGGCAGCGGGGGCATCCTCTTCCACGAGGCGTGCGGTCATGGGCTGGAGGCCGACCACATCATCAAGGACGCCTCGGTCTACGTGGGCCAAGTGGGCAACCAAGTGGCCAGTCCACTGGTCACCTTGGTGGACGACGGGACAGTCGGCAGCGAGTGGGGCACGTTCGGTGTCGATGACGAAGGGCGGCCGGCCCAGCGCAACGTACTGATCGAGGACGGCGTCCTGACCGACTACCTGTGGGACTATCTCCGAGCTCGCAAGGACGGCCGGCGGTCGTCGGGCAACGGCCGTCGCCAGAGCTACCAGCACCTGCCCATGGTCCGGATGACCAACACGTTCCTGTTGCCTGGGGAGGAGGATGCCGAGGAGATCGTGGCTCAGACTCCGCACGGCGTCTACGTGGCCAGGCTCGGCGGCGGCCAAGTGAACACCACCACCGGGGATTTCGTATTCGGGACCACCGAGGCCTATCTCATCGAGAACGGGCGCATCACCGAGCCGTTGCGTGACGCCAACCTCATCGGGAACGGGCCGGAGATCCTGCGCCGGGTCGACGCCGTTGCTCGGGACTTCGCCATGACACCCGGTACGTGCGGCAAGGACGGCCAGGCCGTGCCGGTGGGATGCGGCCAGGCCACCCTGCGAATCACCGGCGTGACCATCGGGGGGACGGCCGAGTGACCCCCACCCCCACCACCACCGACCCCACCACCGACCCAACCGCCAAACCCCCCACCGCCAAACCCACTCCCACCAACACCAAGACCAAGACCGACACCACCACCGACCCCACCACCGACCCCACCACCCCAGACACTCCAGACACCCTCCTCAACCTCGCCGAACGCGTCGCCGGATGGGCCCGATCCGGCGAAGACGTCGAGGTCTACGTCTCCCGAGGCAACGAGACCGAAGTACGTGCCTACAACGGTCAGATCGAATCCCTCACCTCGGCCACCTCCGCAGGGATCGGAGTGCGCGTGGTGGTCGACCACAAGCTGGGCTTCGCCTGGGCCGGCTCGCTCGACGAGTCGGTGCTGGCCCACACCCTCGACGAAGCCCGGGACAACGCCGCCTTCGCCACCCCCGAGGAGCACGTCCAGCTGGCTGTGGGAGACGGCGTGGCTGCCGTCCCGATCGACCTGTGGGACGACACTCTCGCCTCGGTACCCACCGCCAAGAAAGTAGAGCTGGCGTTAGCCCTCGAAGCCCAGTCCAGAGCCGCCGACCGGAGAGTCCGCCAGGTCTCGTCGGCCGACTACGGCGATGGTTCCGTGGAGATGGCCCTGGTATCGACCACCGGGATTCGCGCCTCGGCCCGCCGGACGTCCGGGTTCGTCTCGGTATCGGTCATCGCCGGGGATGGGGACCAGAGCCAGACCGGCGGGGGGTTCAGCGTCGGCCGTGGCTTTGATGACCTGGAGCCGGACCGGGCTGCCGCCGATGCGGTCGAGCGAGCGGTCCGACTGCTGGGAGCAACCAAGGGGCCGTCAGGACGGTCCACCGTGGTCTTCGACCGGCGGGTGGCCACCACCCTGTTGTCGGTGATCTCGTCTGCTCTGTCGGGCGAGGCGGTGGAGAAGGGCCGCTCGTTTTTCGCCGGCCGGTTGGGGGAGCAGGTGGCCGATGGCGTGATCACCCTGGTCGACGACCCCACCGACCCCCGGGCTTACGGCGCCACCGCCTACGACGCCGAGGGTCTGGCCTGCCGCAGGAACGTGCTGGTGGAGCACGGTGTGCTGCAACGCTTCCTGTACGACACGGTGTCCGGGTCCCGAGCGGGGATGGCGTCGACCGGATCAGCGATCCGGGGCGGGTTCTCGGGCACGCCAGGCCCAGGCTGCCGGGCACTGACGCTGGCTCCCGGGCCCGAGGGCTATGACCAGGCCGGTGTGCTGTCGGCGGTGGGCGATGGGCTGTTCGTGCAGTCGGTGACCGGTGTCCACTCCGGGGTCAACCCGATCAGCGGGGACTTCTCGGTCGGCGCCGAGGGGCTGCTCATCCGGGATGGCGTGCTGGCCGAGCCGGTACGGGAGATCACCGTGGCCTCGACCCTGCAGCGGATGCTCCACTCGGTGGCAGCGGTGGGCGCCGACGTCGAATGGCTCCCCGGGATCGCCGCCGGCCAGACCCTTGCCGTCCAGGACATGCAGATCAGCGGGGTCTGACGCCCCCGGATCGCTCCAGCCCGGTTGTGCTCCCCAGACCCATATCCCGGTCCACACCCGGGTCCGCACCCAGGCCCATATCCCCGTCCACACCCAGGCCCATATCCCCGTCCACACCCAGGCCCACACCCGGGTCCGCATCCAGGCCCATATCCCCGTCCACACCCAGGCCCACACCCGGGTCCGCATCCAGGCCCATCAGGGTTCCCTGGATCGGCCCTGCCCCAGGTCTGCTCCTCTGGGACCCCAACCGACTGTGAGAGACCTGGATGGACGGGCCCCTGATCCAGCCCTTGCCTCTCTGTCCTGCTTCTTTGTCGGGCTCTCTCTAACTTCTTTGTCGGGCTTCTCTGTCCTGCTTCTTTGTCAGGCTCTTTCTACTTTGTCGGGTTCTACTTTGTCGGGGTGGACGAACCCCCGGACGATGAGGAAGTCGCTGCGGCAGCAGCAGGTTTGTCGGCCGGTGCCGCAGGCTTGCTGTCGGCTGTGGACGAGCCCCCGGAGTCCGGAGTCCCCTTGCTCGGCGTGTCGCTGTTGCCGCTCCCCGAACCGGACGAGTCGCCATCGTTGCTCGACCCACCCGACTTGTCCGATCTGTCCGAACCTGGCGAGACGGCGCTGGTGGAGGCGCGGCTGTCCGTCTTATAGAAGCCGTTGCCCTTGAAGACGATGCCGACGTTGCCGAAGAGCTTCTTGACCCGTCCACCGCACGACGGGCAGGTTTCGATGGGGTCGTCGGTGAACTTCTGTACCGTCTCGAACGTCTTGCCGCACTCGGTACAGCGGTACTCGTACGTCGGCACGTCGCCCGACCTCCCAATAGGTTCTCAAGGTCGTACGCCTGGAATCGTACGCCTGGCTGGCTGGCAGTCTACTTGACCGAGTGCCAGCCCCAACCAGCCCAACCGCCAACCCAGCCCAACCGCCAACCCAGCCCAACCGCCAACCCAACCAGCCGACCCAGCACAACCGCCGACCCAACCAGCCGACCCAGCCCAACCGCCGACCCCAACCTAACCCAACCCAACCAGCCGACCCAGCACAACCGCCGACCCCAGCCCAACCGCCAACCCAACCAGCCGACCCAACCCAACCCAGCTCACGAGCACCCATCCCCTACACTGCTGTGCTGTGAGTAACGGCGTGCACCATGGCTGAGCGGATCCTGGGACATCTCGATCCACTGGGAGGGGCCCGGATGGTCGACGTCTCTCCCAAGGAGCCGACCCATCGCCGGGCACTGGCCCGTTGCCGGGTATCGATGTTGCCTGAGACGACCTCGAAGGTGGCCACCAACGCCATCACGAAGGGCGACGTACTGGCAGCGGCGCGGGTGGCTGGTATCCAGGCGGCCAAGCGGACAGCGGACCTGGTGCCGATGTGTCATCCGTTGCTGGTGGGCACCGTCCACGTCGACTTCACGATCGGAGACGACTACGTGGAGGTCGAAGCCAAGGTGGAGACGGTGGACCGCACCGGGGTGGAGATGGAGGCGATGACGGCGTGTGCCGTTGCCGCACTCACCGTCTACGACATGTGCAAGACGACCGACCGCACCATGAGCATCGGGGACCTGAAGCTGTGGGAGAAGGCCGGTGGCAGCTCCGGCCCGTGGAAGCGCGAAGCGTAAGCCAGGAGAGCGACGAGCCCGGGCGTCCTGAGGTGCCGGGTCGGTTGAGGCGATCATCCCGCCTTCGATGACTTCGCCACTGGGCTACTCGGGCCCCACGAACCCCACGGCTGCCGCCTCAAAGCACGATCTCGCAGCTCCGCCCCCCACGGCTGCCGCCTCAAAGCACGATCTCGCAGCTCCGCCCCCCACGGCACGACCTCTCAACGACGAAGCTTTTCGACGACGTAACCTCTCAGTCGTCGCCCTACGACACAGCCTCTCAGCCGGCAGCAGCTGCCCGAAGTTCGTCGATGGTCAACTCCGAGGTCGCCTCGCCACCACACTGCGCGCAGTGGTCCAAGTGGCGCCAGCTACGGAGCAGCCGGGTGCCTTCTGGGTTCAACAGCACCACGAACGACTCCGACATCGGATCGATCTCGACACCGAAGCACGGTCGCCAGGACGTGGAGGCCTCGGACGCGGAACCAATTCCCTTCAGCACGCGACGGAAGCGCGAGTTCTCCGTATCGAAAATCCAAGTGCTGTGGCACGACTCGACGATGAGTGGTTCCATACGCTGATCTTGACATCTACGAGCATCGATAGCGCGACGGATATGTTTCGATTTTGTTAAGACCGTCACTCTCCAAGAGATTAAAACCACAATTTTACCACTCTGCGCGCGCAATACGCCGAGTTGCGCGCTGGGCTACGAGCACGCTTTTCCCCACTGTCACACAAGTACTCCCTGGTCAGGCAAGGTAGAGAGCCCCGTTACCCATGTCGACATGCGCTCCTGGGACCGATCAGCGCACCCATATTGACCAGTGGGGCGTCCGCGACGAATCCGCGAAAGATCAGAGCGGTCCGACGGTGTGCTTCCGGCCCGGGAGATGTTCCCGTGAAGACTCCAGAGCTGCCAGCCCCCTGGCCACCGTCGCTCGTGTGGCCGCCGGGTCGATCACGGCGTCGACGAACCCGCGTTCAGCGGCTTGCCACGGGGTGAGAAAGCGGTCGGTGTACTCGGCCTGGAGCTCGATGCGCTGCGCCGGGTCGGCATGGCGGTGCAGGATCTGCACCGCCCCCTCGGCTCCCATGACAGCGATCTCGGCACACGGCCACGCGAAACACAGGTCGTTCCCCAGCCCTCGTGAGTCCATCACGATGTACGCGCCACCGAAGGCCTTGCGGAGGATCACACAGATCCGGGGCACCGTCGCCTCGGCATAGGCGAACGCCAGCTCGGCTCCGTGCCGGATCATCCCTCGCCACTCGAGGTCCTTGCCCGGCAGGAACCCGGGCGTGTCGACCAGGGTGATCAGCGGGAGGTTGAAGGCGTCGCAGAAGCGGACGAACAGCGCCCCTTTCTGCGAGGCGGCGATGTCGAGCGTGCCCGCCAGGGCCTGGGGCTGGTTGGCCAGGAAGCCGACGGTTCGCCCACCGATGCGCCCGACCCCGGTGACCAGCTGGGGCGACCATCGGGTCGACAACTCGGTGAACTCCGTGTCGTCGCAGAGTTCCGAGGCGATGGCACGGACGTCGTAGGAGCTGGTGGTGCTGGTGGGGATGGCCTGCCGCAGCTCGGGGATCATCCGTTCCTCTGGATCGGTTGTCGGTCCTCTCGGGGCCAGCTCGTCCGTATTGGCCGGGAGGAGGGAGAGGATGTTCTCGACATGGTCCATGGCGTTGCTCTCGTCGATCGCCTCGATGGCGCAGAGGCCGCTCAGACGGGCGTGCACCGGGGCTCCGCCCAGCTGGTGGATGCCGAGGTGAACGCCGGTGAACTCTTCGACCATGGCCGGCCCAGAAACAAAAGCAAACGCCTCCGGCGTCATGATGACCACGTCAGCGATGCCCAGCATGAGGGCCGGACCCGAGATGGCCGGCCCGGTGACGACACCGATGATCGGCACCGTCCCTGAGCATCCCGCCAGTGCCCGGGCGGCCTGGCCCCAACCGTGGAGCGAGTCCATACCTTCGGACACGTCGGCACCGCTGGAGGCCAGGACGACGACGATGGGGATACGGAGTGCCAGCGCGGTCTCGGCAGCTGCTTGCAGCGTGACCCCGTCCTCTTTGGAGAGAGCGCCTCGGCGACGGGAGGACACGCTTCTTGCCACCATGGCAGGGCGCCCGGCAAGCTCTTCGACCCCTGCTCGGACCGTTCCCTTGACCATGCGCCGGATCGTCGGTTCGGTGGGAACGGTGGTGGGCACCAACCCATGCTACGGATCGCGAGACCACGACGTCGCGAATTGCTTCGTAGGGGTTACCTGTCCGTTGAACCTCTCTTACGCCCCGGACACCGGTAGCGTCCCTGGAGAGATAGAGAGAGCGAGCGGTCGTCTGTCCACTGTGACCATGAGGGGAGCTCCACACTGAGCGTCGGCGACACCACGTCCACACCACCCACTGCACCGTCGCCGGCTCGGCTCTCGCTGGTCATGCGGCGATGCTGGCCGTATCTCCGCTATGTGGTGGGCTTGGCACTGGCGTGGTTGGCACTGTCCGCGCTCAACGGCCACCGAGGCGAGCTCCAGGACGCCGAAGGGTACCTGGCGAACCTGCACTGGCAGTGGGTGGTGCTCGCCGGCGTGTGCGAGGCGATCTCCATTGCCTCCTTTGCTGTCTTGCAGATCCGTCTCCTCGAGGCGGGCAAGACCCGTATCGGGTTGGGTGTCATGTCGGCCATCACCCTGGCCGCCACTGCCATCGCCAACTCCTTGCCGGTGGGTCCGGCCATCGCCGGCGTGTACGCCTTCCGGCAGTACCGAAAAAAAGGAGCCGACGAAGCGCTCTCGGGTTGGGCGGTGGCGGCTTCGCTGGTGGCGGCCAGTGTGACCTTGGCGGTGCTGGCTGCTGTCGGGCTGGCCATCGCCGGGGCCGAGGGCGCCAGCTACGACCTGGTCTGGGTGACGGTTGGGGTGCTGGCGCTCACGGCGGTGCTGGCAGCGGTCTTCCTCCAGGAGCACCTTTTGGCCCGGGCGGTCTCCGGTTCGGTGCGACTGTGCCGTCGCCTTACCGGCCGACCCCACGGCGAGATTGGTGCCGAAGTGGACCGGATTGTGGAGCAGTTGACGGTGGTGCGGTTGGGCTGGCGCCGGGCCATCGGGGTGTTCGGTTGGGGTCTGTCCAACTGGGTGTTCGACTGCGCCTGTCTGGCGTGTGCCTTCACTGCCGTCGGGGTCTCTGTTCCCTGGCGGGGGCTCCTACTGGCGTATGGGGCCGGGCAGCTGGCGGCCAACCTGCCGATCACGCCCGGCGGCCTCGGCGTGGTGGAAGGAAGCCTGACCATCGCCTTGGTTGCTTACGGTGGCTCCGAGGCCTCGACGGTGGCGGCGGTACTGCTCTATCGCATCTTCAGCTTCTGGGTCACCCTGCCCATTGGTTGGGCGGCGTGGGGGGCGCTGGCGGTGCACAACCGTTCAGAGAAGCCCCCACCTTCTTCTCCGGACGCCGACCGGCGCGATGCGGTGTCGCCGACGGTTGCCGTACCACTGACCACCTCGCCACGAACCACCATGCCACCAACCACCCCACCGACCACCATGTCGCCGACCACCCCGTCAACAGCCGTACCACCGACCACCTCGCCACGAACCACCCCACCGACGACCCCTTTAACAGCCCTATCACCGACCACCTCGCCACGAACCACCCCACCGACGACCCCTTTAACAGCCCTATCACCGACCACCATGTCGCCGACCACCCCGTCAACAGCCCTATCACCGACCACCATGTCGCCGACCACCCCGTCAACAGCCCTATCACCGACCGCCATGTCGCCGACCACCCCGTCAACAGCCCTATCACCGACCGCCATGTCGCCGACCACCCCCTCAACAGCCGTACCACCGACCGCCATGTCGCCGACCACCCCACCGACGACCCCTTCAACAGCCCTATCACCGACCATGCCACCGACCACCTCGCCACCGACCACCTCGCCACCGACCACCTCGCACCGACCACCTCGCCACCGACCACCTCGCCACCGACCACCCCACCGACTGCCATGCCGCCGACCAGCGAGGCTTCGGTACGGCTGGACGTGGGGCTGGGGTCCCCACGTCCTGGAGGAGCTCGGGGTTGGGGCCCCGAGCGGGACGGGACAACTTTGGCTGCGCCGTGTGTGCGGGTTCGGACACCGCGCCGCCGGCGGATCCGCATGGGATTGGCAGCCGGAGCGCTGCTGGTGGTTGGAGCGGTGGGGATGTCTGGGTGCACGGCGGGTCACGCTTCGTTGGGGACCGCCTCCAGTCCGTGCTACCTGGCCCTACCCAAAGCGGCGGCTGCCGTGCATCACAAGGGGACGTTGGTCGGGGTTCGCATCGTGTCCGCTGCTGCCATCGACCCGGAGCACACGCTGGGGAAGGTCCTCGAGCAGCGTATGCACGGTCCACTGCGCAGTACCTGCCTGATTGCTTACCGGGGTTCGTTCACGTCCGCCACCGTGGAACGCCCGTCCGGCCCTCATCGGTACGGCCCTTATGCCGTGGCCGCACTGACCTCCACGAACCCGCGGCTACTCGCCACGTTCGTCCTCACCCATCTGCCGCTCCGGTTCACCGACTCCGGGATCGGACAGTGAGTCCGGCAGCGGACTGCGGAACGAGCTTGGTAGATCGGGCTCGAGTCGCGGCCCACCAGTCCGGCGGTCCGCTCGTTCGAAGTGGCGCTCTACATCTGCCCATACCAGCGGTTCGTCCTCCCCGAACCCCTCGGAGAACTGGTGGGCTCGGCTGAGCACGACTGCGCCTACGGTGAGCATCACGAACAGCATGCTGAGCTTGGAGACGAAGCCGGCGATCTGCTGATCGGTGAGGGGTCGGAGCCCGATAGCCCGGTGCGACCCTGAGAACACGTCGTAGAACGGGTGCTTGGCGAAGATGTAGATAAATGACAAGAACGCGGGCACGATGGCTTGGGCCACCAGGTAGGTGAAGCGACCTACCGGCTGGAGCCGCTGGATCCCGGGAACCCGGCCCAGTACCGGGAGCCAGAGGATCAGGCCTGCCAACAAGAGCAAGGCATCGAGTAGGCCGCGTGCGAGCACCGAGGACGACTGGGCGCTCACCAGACCAGTGGACATAGAACCTACGGCGATCACGGTGAACGTGACGATGGCGATGATCGGTCTCCGGAACCAGGCCAGTGCGGTATCGATCGGAGCGGGTTTGGTCGCCCACTGCAGCACGTCGTAAGGCAGACCCAGCAACGTGAACGGTGGTACGGCCAGCACCAGCAGGAGCCGCTGTGTGACCAGCGCCGTGAGCGACCAGTGGGCGGCGAGATCGGCAAGTGGCCAGTTCAAGGCGAGTGCTGCCGCTACGACTGCTGTTGCGAACGAGATCTTCTGCCGGCGTTCCCATCGTGTCGCTCGCGCCTGGTCGTGGGCGACCAGGCGTTTGTGCCCGACGATCACTGCAGCCACGGCGACGATCAGGATGGTCAGGCTGATCAAGTGGAGGTGGAACGCGTAGGGGCCAGACCTGTCGGTCATGGTGTGAGCCGATCGTGTCCTGTCCTCAAGCAGCCCCGTCCTGTCTTGAACCCACCCCGCTCCACCTTGAACCCACCTCGTCCTGTCTTGAACCCACCCCGCTCCACCTTGAACCCACCTCGTCCTGTCTTGAACCCACCCCGCTCCACCTTGAACTCACCCCACCCCGCCTTGAGCTGATCTCGTTCCGCCCTGAAGCAATCCCATCCCGCCCTAGATTGGCGCCGATGGAACGTCTCGATCGACTCGAACGGGTGACCGACCTGTTGCTGGTGCTGCTCGATACGCCGCGGCCACTCAGCCTTCGAGAGATTGCCAATCGCGTTCCCGGCTACCCCCCGAGCCACGACGCTCGGCGTCAGGCGTTCGAACGGGACAAGCGACTGCTGCGGGACGAGGGGGTCCCGCTGTTGGTGGAGCCCGTCGAGGGGGATGATCAGCTCGGCTATCGCGTCGATCCCAACCATTACTACCTTCCAGACCTGGGATTAGAGCCCGAGGAACAAGCGGCGCTGAACTTGGCCGTCGCCGGCGTCTACCTAGGTGAGCCTAGTGGCCTCGATGCCTTGTCGAAGCTGGGCGCAACAGGCGAGTCGCCCCTCCGTCCGCTGGTGGACATACCGCTGGTCGACCTGTCGTTCGCAGGGGAGCTTCCGGCTCTGCCGGCCTTCTTCGAGGCGATGCGCCTGTCGGCGACGGTGGAGTTTGGGTACAGGGGAGTAGTGCGCCGCGCCGATCCGGCAGGCCTCCGGTTCCGGGGTGGTCACTGGTATCTGGTCGCTTTCGATCTGGACCGATCACAGGGCCGGACGTTCCGGGTCGATCGGGTGTCGGGCGTTCCATCGGTGGGTGCTGCAGAGTCGGCTCAGCTTCCCGACGGGTTCGATGCGAACAGCGCCTTCTCCGCCGAGCCGTGGAGGTTCGGCGCTGGGGACGAGGTGCCGGTTGAGGTGCTGGTCGACCCGGTCGAAGCGGGCAGGGTGGTGGCCGAGCTGGGAGCGGGAGCGGTTGTGGAGCGCCGTCCATCGGGTGCCGTGGTGATGCGGCTGTCGGTTACCGATATGGGCGCCATGGTCACCTGGGTGCTCGGTCTCCTCGATCATGGCGAGGTGCTCAGCCCCAAAGAGGCTCGTGCCGCGGTTGTCGAACGACTGACGCTCTTGGCCGCTAGCGCCGACGGTGCCAGTGCCAGTGCCAGTGCCAGTGCCAGTGCCAGTGCCAGTGCCAGTACCAGTGCCAGTACCAGTACCGACGACAACCCTGATGACAGGACCCCCGACGTTGTCGGGGGCAACGACAATGCTGGCGACAGGACCCCTGACTCCGACGTTGCCGACACCAGCGACAACCCTGGTGACAGGACCCCCGACCCCGATGCCGACGATGTTCGTGACGGGAGCGTGCCGTGACCACGCACCTCGATGTCGGTACCCGTCTTCGCCGACTGCTGGCTGTTCTCACCTGGCTGACCCAGGTGGGCGAGGCTCCGATCGATGAGGTCGCCGCTCGCTTCGACCTCAGGCCGGAGACATTGGTGGCCGAGCTCGAGATGGCAGCGTGCTGTGGACTGCCCCCCTATACGCCGGACCAGTTGATGGAGATCGTGGTGACCGACACTACGGTCTCGGCTCACTTGGGCGAGATGTTGACCCGACCACGGCGGTTGAGCGCCAAAGAGGGCTTCGCTCTGGCTGCATCGGCCCGAGCGTTGCTGGCTGTCCACGGGAGCGACGAGGACGGAGCGCTGTCACGGGCCCTGTCCAAGCTCGATCGTGCCCTTGGCGGTCAACCGATGGTCGTCGAGCTCGACGATCTTCCGATGTTGTCGGTGGTACGTGACGCCGTCGACGCCGGTCGTCAGCTCGCTATCGAGTACTACTCGGCATCGAGCGACGAGGTCAGTGAGCGACGGATCGATCCACTGCGGCTGTTCGCCAGTGACGGCCACTGGTACTTGGATGCCCACTGCTACAAAGCGGGAGACGATCGTCGTTTCCGGGTGGACCGGATCCAGAATGTTCGAGCTGCGCCTGGTCCGACGCCATCGGCACCGCCACCAACATCGTCAACACCAACATCGTCAACACCAACATCGTCAACACCAACATCGTCAACACCAACATCGTCACCATCAACATCGCTACGAGGATCAGAAATACCAGCACCAGCATCGTCATCAGCAGGAGGGCGGTACTCGTCCAGCTTTGAGCCCTTTGTGCCCGGACCCGAGGTCCGTTCGGTACGGCTGGCGCTCGATCCGTCGGTGGCCTGGGTCGTCGAGTCGATCCCGGCCGTGACCACTTCAGTTGCGGTGGGGGACCGGATCGAGGTCGAGGTGGCCGTCGGTGGCGATGCGTGGTTGAAGCGCTTGTTGCTCCGTCTGGGCCCTTCGGCCCGGGTGATTGGTCCTCCTGATGCCGCATCGTTCCTGGGTGACGCAGCACGCCAGATCCTCGCCCGCTATCAACAGCGCTGACACAGCAGCAGGCCACCAACAGCGCTGACAAACCAGCAACAGGCACGGCAGCGGCATTGACACACCAGCAGGCACGCGTCGGGTGCTCGGTGCGCTCTCATCTCTCCCTCTTCATCCTCGCCACACCCCACACCCCACACCCCACACCCCAACACCCCACACCCCAACACCCCACACCCCACACCCCACACCCCACACCCCACACCCCACACCCCACACCCCACACCCCACACCCCACACCCCACACCCCACACCCCACACCCCACACCTGTCCACCGTTTCCCCTCTCGCTCCTTACTTCTACATACCCCTGTACTTTTAGTCGTAGTGAAGTATTATGAAATATAATGAAAAGACATAATGAGCTGTTAGACCGCTGAACTTGTTACCGTGCTGACGCTGCATACGGTTCGGGTCGGCGGACACGACTACTACGTGGATGGGCTGGTGCAGGGTCGTGAAGAGGGAACCGGTCTGGCCGGCGACGCTGTCGGCCGGTGGACCGGCGATGGCGCTCGGTCGCTGGGGATGTTCGGCGATGTGGGTGCCGAAGCGTTTGCCGATGTGCTGGCCGGTCGAGAACCGGGTTCGGGTCGGGTGATGGGAGGGCACCGGAACCAGGTGACGGTTGCCGCCTATGACATGGTGTTCTGTGCCCCGAAATCGGTGAGCCTATTGCAGGCGCTGGGTCCCAGAGAGCTTGCCGCCGAGGTGGGATCCGGGCACGACGTCGCTGTGGCCGCCGCCACTGACTATGTGGCCAGACGAGCGCTGGGGGTCCGACGACGGGAGACATCGAACGAGTGCCGGGTGCTGCCCGCCACCGGCGTGGTCGCCGGCTCCTTCCTGCATCGCACTAGCCGGACCCTCGACCCCCACCTGCACACACACCTGGTGGTGGCCAACTTGGCCCAGGGGGTGGACGGCGCCTGGTCGGCGGTCGATGGGCGGGGCCTCTTCGCCCATGTCCGCGCCGCCGGCCAGCTCTACCGGGCCCACCTACGACACGAGCTCACTGCCAGGATCGGCGTTGCATGGGACGTTCGACCCAGCGGCTTCGGCGATGTGGTCGGTGTCGACCCCGTCATGCGTGGACTGTTTTCTCAACGATCGGCGGCCATCAGAGAGTACCTGGCCCAACGGGGAGGACGGTCATCTGTTCAGGAGGCGTTCTATGCCACCCGTCCAGAGAAGAATCACACCGTCACGGTGGCTGAGTTGGAACCGCAGTGGCGTCGACGCGCCACAGAGATGGGGTTCGAGGTCGGCGCGCTGGCTCGGGTTGTTGGTCGCTCGCATGGTCACGATGGCGAGCGGTTCGATGTCGACGCCTTGAGCACGGCCTTAGCCGATCGGGACCGTCCTCATGCCACCATGTCTCGCCGGGACGTGGTGGCATGGGTTGCCGCCGCGCATGTCGGTGGCGCCACGGTCGGCGAGGTGGAGCGAACGGTTGAGCGGATCGTTGACGGCGTGCCGAGCGAGAAGGCCGGGCGCGGACCAGGCGTCGCCGAAGAGCGGTGGACGCTCCCGGCAGTGAGGGAGAGCGTCCGGTGTCGCGCCGACGAGCTCACCTTCTGCTCCAACGAGCTCGGCTCCCATGGGAAAGAGGCCGGGCGTGGCGACGGTGATCGTCGGGGTGACCAGACCAATCGTGAACGACGAGCTGACCGTGAACCACGAACCGCCGGGCTCCGTCACGGTGAACGATCCATACGGCCCCCCGTGCAACCTCGTAGGCAGGATCGGGCCGCCGTCCAACAGGAGCGACATGATCGCGGATGGGAGCGCTGAGCCGACTCATGTATCGTTCTCGGCCTCTCAGCCGTCGCGCTTACTCATCGTTCGGCGCTTCGTCCGACCTCCCGGCTCAGCAGTGGACCGGCGATGGTTGTCCACGGCTCACTCCGATGACTGGGAGCCAAGGTCACCCAGCCGACGTGGTTCCGCTGATCGAAGGCCAGCGCGTGGTTCGTCATTCCTGTCGCGATGGCGTCCACCGGCAGTCGCCGCCGCCGGACGGTGGAAACGGTCACCGTGTGCCGGAGTGTCCCGCCGGTGAGTACATCGGACAGTGGTCGTCCGGTGGGCATCCGACCTGTCGCCACCGATCGCGTTCCGACCTCTTCTTCACCTGCCAGTACGGAGAGAGCATTGAGGGTCTGAACGTCGCCGATGCCAGGTAGCACCACGGTCGTGCCGAACAGCGACAGGAACCCGTCGGCGGCCTGTCCCCAACGTTGCCTGGCCTGAGACAGGTCCTGGAGACAAGCAAGTGTGACCAGCCCCTGGCTACCCCCTTCGCTCACCATGGACGGGAGATCGGGGAGCGGCGCGATATTGGCCATCTCGTCGAGAGCCAGCAGCACTGGTAGAGGCCGTTCCCTCCCGTCCCTCCCGTCCCTCCCGTCCCTCCCGTCCCTCCCAACCCCCTCAACCCTCCCGTCCCCCCCAACATCTCCGCCCTTTCCGCTCCCCTCGTCCTCTCTTCCCCTCCTAAGCGACCGCCCGGTGTCTCGTTCGTAGGTGGCTGTCCGGACGTCCTCGATAATGCCGACCACCATGGGGGCAACCAACGCTTGGCGGCGAGCCGGTGCACAGACGTAGAGGGTGTCGGACGACTCGACGAAGGCCTGGGGATCGAAGTCAGGGTTCACGGTGGAAGCCAGCGCGCTGTGCGTTCGGTATCCAGTGAGTGCTCCGGACGCAGTCGACCAGATCCCGCTCAGCTCACGCTCGTCGGTGTTGGCCACGCCTTCGAGGAGATCGGTGGCCACCACGGCGGTGTCCCCGGGAGCGCGTGCCAGTATCTGCTGGGCAGGAAGAGCTCGCCGCCGGTCGATCCAGGACAGAACAGTGCGCATGTCGGCCCCGTCGAGGGCGGCGGCATGAAGCAGGGGGGCGAGCAGTGCCTCGGCTCGCTCGTTCCAGTGGTCGTGGTGGGCTCCTCCCGTCCCGACTATTGAGGCTCGCCCCACGGTGACCAACGAGCGGGCCATGCCCATGGCGCCGTCCCACGAGTGGCACGACTGTACTGGTGACCATCGCACGACAGATACATCATCGATCGGGCCCACTGACCCTGTCGGGTCGAAGAGAAGACATCGACCCACGCGCTTTCGGGCCGACCGAGTGGCGTTGAGCACGTCCGGTTTGGTCGACGTGCTCACTACCGGACCGGGTGTGGCAAGAAGGTTGGGAATGACCAACGATGACGTCTTTCCCGAGCGAGGTGGACCGAGCACCAACACGGATTGCTCGGGCTGTACGAAGATCCATCCACGGTCGCTGTGTCCGAGGTACAGACCGTGACCCGATGCAATTGATGCGGCATGTACGGCGCGTTGCGCCAAAACGGCGCGTTCTGCGAAACTTTTTTGGGAAGGCGTTTTCATCGTGCGGCTCCTTGAACGGTGCGTGTCGCAAGGCGGTTGGAGCCGCGAAGATGGCGTTACTGCGCTGTTGAACGCTATCGCAAGAAAGCCTTGCAAATAAAGGGTTCTTTGCGCATGGTTCAGGACACATTACGGTGAGCTCGTCGCGTTCGAGTCGAAAATTATCATTCGATACGCCCCGTATTCGGTGTCGCGCCAAGGCGCTGGAGGGAACGTCATCCCTCGTCATCGCAGCGGAGATGCTTGACCTGGGCCGTAAAAGCCATTTTGATTAATGACGATTGCGTATCGCTGAGGAGGTGATCGTGAACAAGTCGCAACTCGTACGATTCGTTAACGCGTCGACATCACACAGTCGACAAGTTGTCGAAGAAGTCGTGGATGTCTTGTTCGACACGATCATCACCGAGGTTCGTTCCGGAAGAAAAGTGTCTGTGATCGGTTTCGGGTCATTTACCCCGACTGGTCGTGCCGCACGGATTGGAAGGAATCCACGAACCGGTGCAGCGGTACCGATTCCGGCGTCGAAGGGCGTCCGGTTCGCCACCGGTTCGACGTTCAAGTCGGCGTTGAATCCCAAGGAGGGAGCACCCATGGCAGTAAAGAAAGCTGCAACGAAGAAGAAGGCGACGGCCAAGAAGGCTCCGGCCCGAAAGACCGCCGCACGGAAGGCCACGAAGAAGCGTGCTCCGGCACGTAAGACCGTGGCTCGCAAGACCGCTGCCCGTAAGACGGCAGCTAAGAAAGCAGTGAAGAAGGCAGTGAGAAAGACCGCTGCCAGAAAGACCACAGCGAAGAAGGCCGTCAAGAAGGCGGTCCGTAAGACGGCCGCCAAGCGTGCTCCGGCTCGCAAGTCGACTGCCAAGAAGACAGCAGCAAAGAAGACCGCTAAGCGCGCCCCGGCCCGCAAGACTGCCGCTCGCAAGACGACAGCCAAGAAGACCGCAAAGCGCGCCCCGGCCCGCAAGACTGCTGCCCGCAAGACGACAGCCAAAAGGCCCGCCAAGCGAGCTGTGAAGAGGCGTGCGTCGCGCTAGATAGGCGACGACGACGTTCGACAATGGGGGCCTTTGGGCCCCCATTGTCACGTCTGGACAAAGCCATCAACCCGCTCTTGGCAGCTTTGCGCTCAGGCCGCTGGGATGACGACCGCCGCCTCATGGAGTGGCTTCTCAAAGCCCAAAGCCCAAAGCCCAAAGCCCAAAGCCCAAAGCCCAAAGCCCGAAGCCCGGAGCCCGAGGCCCGAGGCCCTGAGCTCAGAGCTCGGTCATGCGATGGAACGCCTCGCCGGCTTCCAGTGACGCGGGTACTCCGTGTGCCCTGAGCTGATGACGGACCCTGCGACCGAAGTCGTCGATCTCCGACTGTCGTTGCTCGCCCTCACCCTCTCCGTCGATACCCATCGTGGTCTGCTGCTGGCTGCGGTGGCAGAGAAGCGCTTGGATCTTCAGCGCTTCGAACCCACGGACGTCTTCGATGTGATTGAGTTGATCGGGCTCCCAGAGCAGCAGCTCATCTGGACGGTGCGGAGCCAGGGCGAGCTCGGGAAAGAAGTGGGGATCTCGTGCTGCCACCACCGCATCGACGGTGAGAAAGCCCGCAGATCGGTGATCCGGGTGCAGGCGATACCGTCTCCACGGGTCGTGCCCCAGGACCACCGACGGGCGAACAGTCCGGATCACCCTGCACACCGCCTGGCGCTCCGTCATCCCGGTGGTGAGCTCGCCGTCGATGAGGTCGAGGAAGGTGACGTGCTGTTCGATGCCCTCACCGTCACTACTCTCACCCGCACCCTCGACACCCAAGATGACTCCGGCAGCAGCGATGCACTCCTCCTGACGCTCGGCGATCAATTCATCGAGCTTGCGCATCGGGTCCCATGAGCCCTTGGAGCCGTCGGTCAGGATCAGGTAGTGGACCCGGCACCCGTTGCTCACCCACTTGGCCAGCGTGCCCCCACAGCCGAACTCGATGTCATCAGGATGGGCGCCGATGGCGAGCGCGCTGCTCGGAGTTGGCATGTCGATCGACGGGGAACCGTCGACGGGGAGGTCGCCGACAGGAAGCCCGCTCGGGCTGTCCGGACGACCGAGAGGTTCAGTGTTCACCGCGCGGCGTACAGACTGCCGCGGACGGGGACGACGTCGGCCGGCTCATCGACGTCCCACGCCAAGTCGGGTAGGTCCCGAATTCGTGGTGGCAACCCGACCCGTTCGCTCTCCAGCCGGTGCCGGGCGAAAGAACCGGGGCCGTACGAGAACTGGAAGCCGGCGTTGGCGGGTACGACGATGACGTTGGTGCCGTTGCCGAAGCGATCCGGTACCAAGGTGATGCCTGCAGCGTCGCCGACCGAAGCCAGCGCCGTGGCCCGAGGCAGGTCGGCATGGGCCACGGTCACCTGCTCCACACCGGCGGCTCGTAGCCGGTCGACGCCCGCCTCTACTGCACCGTTGAGGCCCCGCCCTGGCTCCCAGATGACCAGCGCCCCATGTCCACGGGCCCACTCGGCGACCTGGGTGTCGTCGCACACGACGGCGATGGCGAGGGGCCGCGCCGCCCACAGCACCTGCTCGGCCATGGCCTGAGCCAGCCGGACCCGTTCGGCCGGGCCGAGAGCCGTATCCAGCCGACGCTTTGCTTGGCCGAACGCCTTCACCGGGACGAGGACGGCTCGAGTATCGAGACGCAGTGCCTGGAGCTGATGGAGCGATCGGATGCCGGTACCGGCCACGGCGTCAGTGTAGGGCGCCTGGGCCTTCTCGCAGCAGTAGGCGCGTAGAGTGGCATTGTGTCAGGGAGGGTTGCAGTCATCGGTGCAGGCTCATGGGGCACCACTGTGGCGTCCCTGGTGTCGTCGAACGCCCCCACGATCCTGTGGGCCCGGAACCCGGAGCTGGCTGTGTCCCTTCGGGAGGACCACCGCAACGAGACGTACCTCCCGGGCTTCGTGCTCCCTGAACAGCTCGACGCCACTGCCGATCTGGCTACGGCGGTGGATGGGGCCGACCTGGTGGTCATGGCCGTGCCGTCGCACGGATTTCGCCCTGTGCTCGTGGAGCTGGCTCCGTCGCTTCCTCCCGGTACCCCGGTGATCAGCCTGACCAAGGGGCTGGAGCAAGGGACGCATCGACGGATGACCGAGGTGGTGGCCGAGGTGCTTCCTGCCAGTCCGGCCGGAGTGCTCACCGGACCCAATCTCGCGTCCGAGGTGGCCACCGGCCAGCCGACGGCCAGCGTGGTGGTGCTGGCCGACCAGCAGATGGTCGAGTGGGTCCAGGGCCTGCTGATGTCCACGCGTTTCCGTGTGTACACCAGCACCGACGTGGTCGGCAGTGAGATCGCCGGCGCTCTCAAGAACGTGCTGGCGATCGCCTCGGGTATCTCGGACGGCCTGGGATTCGGCGACAACACCCGTGCCGCCCTTCTCACCCGAGGTCTGGCCGAGATGGGCCGTTTGGGCGTGGAGCTAGGCGGGGCTCAGACGACGTTCGCCGGACTGGCTGGTGTGGGTGACCTGGTGGCCACCTGTACCAGTCAGAGGAGCCGCAACCGGACACTGGGCGAAGCGCTGGGGCGCGGACAGTCGCTGGCAGAGGTGGTCGAGCACATGCACATGGTGGCCGAGGGGGTGAAGACGGCGCGGCCGATGGTGGAACTTGCGTCTTCGTGCGATGTGGACATGCCTATCGTCTCTCAGGTCGCCGACGTGCTCGAGGGCATTCGCAGTCCGGCAGAGGCGATCACCGAGTTGCTGCGCCGACCGGTGTCCACGGAGTTTCCAGTGGAATGGTCGAACGGCACGGCACCTCGATGACTATCGACTGGTCGATACCCGACCGAGATGACCATCTGGCAGGCCACGAAAGCCAAGCAGACGTGCCACCCCTCACCGAGGCCGAACGGCACGACCAGGCTCTGGCCCGGGTCCGCTCGTTGCTCCTGGATCTCGGCACCACCGATGAAGAGATCGACCGGGCGGTCGCCGACGATGTAGTGGATCTTCTGGTCGTCGACCGGATGCTCGTCCCGGCCGAACGACGGATGACCCAGCGTGAGGTGGCCGAGCAGACCGACATGCCCGAGGACCTGTTGCGGCGGCTGTGGCGAGCACTCGGCTTCATCGACGTGCCCGAGGACGAGCGGGCTTTCACCGAGATGGACGTCCAGGCCGTTGAGCTGTTCCAAGTGATGGTGAGCCTGGGCATCGCCGACGTGGACACGGCGTTGCAGCTGGCCCGGGTGATCGGCTCGTCCATGGCCAGGATCGCCGAGGCCGAAGCCGAACCGGGGAACACGTCCATCATCATCTCGAGCGGCGACAGCGTGATCGACGCCGACGAGTTTGCTCGCCTGGCCGGCACGTCCCTCCCGTCCATGGCTCGCCTGCTCGAGTTCGTCTGGCGCCGCCACGTCCAAGCTGCCACCCGTCGGGCCATGCTGATTCGAACGCGAAAGACGACCGACGGGATCAGCCCCGTCTTGGCGGTGGGCTTCGCCGACATGGTCGGCTTCACCGTCCTGAGCCAGCATCTCGACGAGGCGCAGCTGGCGGCAGTGGTGTCCCGGTTCGAAGAGCTGGCCTACGACATCGTCACCGGGCTGGGTGGCCGGGTGGTGAAGATGATCGGCGACGAGGCGATGTTCGTCGTGGAGTCGGCCGGAGCCGCCGCCCGGATCGGGCTCACCCTCGCCGAGACCTACGCCGACGACGAGCTGCTCTCGGACGTCCGTGTCGGCCTGGCGCTTGGACCGGTGCTCATCCAGGACGGTGACTACTACGGGTCGGTGGTCAACCTGGCAAGTCGGGTGGTCAACATCGCCAATCCGGGTACCGTCCTCATCTCCGACGAGCTCCACACCGAGCTGCTCGGGGAGACCGGGGACGAGTTCGCCTGCAAGGCGCTCCGACCTCGCAACCTGAAGGACCTTGGTCGGGTCCAGGTGTGGAAGCTGTCACGTCCGGGACCGCCGGCAGCCTCCTACGAACGGCGAAACGCTCGACGGTGGGAACGTCTGGGAGGCGTGCTCCTTGAGCTCGACGACCTTCGTGAGCAAGGAGACAGGCTCGGTTACGAGCGGTCAGCTGTCGGCGAGACGGACAGTGGCAATACCGTTGGCCCGGAGGTCGAACCGACCTTCGAAGGGGGAGACCGGACGACCCCGGAGGTCGACCAACCATCCTGATCGTCCGTCGATCTCGACCACGGTGGGGGCATTCGTGGGGTTGAACACCCTGACCTCGAGCGAGCCGGCCTCTCGTCGTACAGCGGACACCTCGGCGCCGTGGATGGTGAGCGCCGAGCCCGACGGTCCCCGGTCGCCTCCCCCGAACGAGCCGACGGCTACCAGTGGTAGTGCGGCATCATCGACCAGCCGGTAGGGGTCGGCACCCCCGAGCTGCAGGGCGTAACGAGCTTCGACCGGACCGATGAGCTGGGGACCGTCGATAGCGGTCAGGGGACCGGCGGGTAGCGGTCGGAACGACATCCCCAGTCGGGACAGCATCCCGGTCGACCGGAGCAGGGTGAGTGCCAGCTGGTGGGCCACCGGCCGGTTGTCGGCACCGGCATGAGAGCCAGAGCCAGCATCGGTACCAGAGGAGCCGAAGAGACCCGAAGCAGAGCTAGAGGAACCCGAAGCACCTAAGGAACCAGCCCCAGCGCCCATCCACGTCCACCAGCTCGTACTCGAGCAGCCCCTCATGGACCATCGTGAGGCCGCCCGCGCTGACGAACCGCCGGGATGGGAAGGTGGGGAGACCGAGCTCGTCGCTCCGGCCTTCGGCGGTCAACCCTCGCTCCACCACCGTGAAGGCGCACTCGGCACGAGAGTGGGTGGCCGGTGTCGGCAGGGGAAAGTGCACGCGGAGACGGTGGTCTCGAGACGGGTTGTCGAAGGCGGTGTGCACTCGTACCAGCCTCTCGTCGGCGCGGAGCTCAACCGTGGTGGTCACCTCGACCCGATGGCTCCCCACCCGGGACCGGCTGTTCCCATCGACTCGGTCCGGCCACGTATAGCCGGCAGTGATCACCGCCGTGGCCCGGACCGGGCCACCCTCGCCGAGCAAGACGGTGACGTCGTCCGGTCTGTCGACGATGGTGTCGATCGCCGGGGGCGAGTAGTTGTACGTGTCTCCGTGGTCCCCCCCATCGACCAGCCGTCCGAACCCGGGGATCCCGTCGATGGAGAACGTCCCGTCTTCCGTGTCGACCACCACCGTGGTCACCCCGTTGGACAGCGTGATGCCGGCTCCCGGCTCCTCGGTGGCGTGCACCGGATGGCTCAACGGCACAGGAGTGAAGGACTGCCAGCCGTACGGTGGCACGTCGGCCACCCGAGCCAGGATGCGGCGGATCGGCGGTTGGTCGAGCTGTAGGCGGACCACGGTGTCCGGCCGTGCCGTCAGGCGGGTGAAGAGCTCCCGCTTGATCGGCTCGATGGGCACATCGTCTCGCTCCTCGGTCCCGATCACGAGGTTCACGTCCAGGCCGGAGTCGTCCTGTGTCAGGGACACGTCGGTGATGTACATGTCGGTGTCGATGCGCGATCCCTGGATCAGACCCAACATGTTCCTGACCGTCCCCCCGTCCAACGTGATGGTCCCGGGCAGGCCGAACTTCTCCGACAGGACTTGGATGTGGGGGTCCGACTGACCCGTCGCCGGCACCACCACCTCGACCATGCCGCCTCGCTGGCGTGACGACGGGTTCACCACCACGGTCCCGGCCTCGGCCATGGAGCGGCCCAAGGCGACCAGCGCCTCGCCGGTCAGCCCATCGGCTATCTGGCGCGCTTCGGCGAACCGGTGGATGACGGTGTCGACGACCTCGTCGACCGAGCATGCGCAGATCGAGTCGTGTGCGGCGTTGCGGACCACCTGCTCCCACGCCACCTCGAGGAACGGAGCGGGCCACGCCGACGCAGGGAGGAAGAGGGCGGACAGCGGTTCGGCCATCCGTTCGAGGGCGCGCTCGGTTCGGGCGGCGGCTTGTTTGACGTCGACCCGGTTGGAGCCCACTCCCATCAGCAGGTTTGAGCGGACACCCGACCGGAGCTCGCCGTGCCACTCCGGCAGCCCGTCCGTGGGCGCGTCGACCAGGTACTCGGGCAGTGAGGTGATGGCCAGCTCGAAGTCGTCCTGCATGCCGTTGGCCTCTGCCACCACCTGGCCCAGCCACGGTTGCGGCGGTTGGTGGTCGGTGCCGTTCATGAACAACAAGGAAGCATCGGGGCGCAGAAAGGAGCCGAGCTCTTCAATGTGGGAGTGCAGGCGGCGCACCAGCGCCTTGGCGTCGTTGGGGACGGCGGCACCGTTGCCGTAGCCGGCGACCAGGTACTCGGCCCGGACTCGCGAGCCGTCCGGCGCCTGCCACCAGAACGCCGTGCCGTCCACGGCCGAGGGCACACCTCGCCACACCACGGCGTGCTCCAGTCCGGCTTGTTGCAGGATCTGGGGCATCTGGGCGATGTGCCCGAACATGTCGGGGAGGTAGCCGACCTCCATCACACCACCGAACGAGGCGCCGCGTTGGATGCCCGCTTGCAGATCACGGATGATGGTCTCTCCAGAGACCAGGAACTCGTCCATGAGGATGTACCACGGCCCGATGGCCATCCTGCCGGCAGCGGTCAGCGATCGCAGGCGTTCCTCGTTCTCGGGGCGGATGGCGAGATAGTCGTCGACGACAGCGACCTGGCCGTCGAGCAGGAACTGGGCGTAGGAGGGGTCCCGTTCCATGAGATCGAGGAGCTGGTCGATGAGGTGGACCAGCTTGAGGCGGAAGGTCTGGAACGGGTCGTACCACTCGCGGTCCCAGTGCGTATGGGGGACGATGTCGATTCGTCGTGGCTGTGGGGTCAACGAAGCACTCTCGTCCTGGTGATCTCGAGTCGGGTCGTGGTTGCGCTGCCGCGTTCGGTCATGTCACCGCCAAACAGGGTCGTGTCGTCGCGCTCGGTCATGTCACGGCCAAACAGGGTCGTACTGGTGGTCCCGGTGGTCGCAACGTCGCCAATCCGAGCTGTCGTGGTGGACGACCGGATCGTGTTGCCGCCTGGCTCGATCATGAAGCGATGGGACCGTACTCTGCCTCGTAACGCCCGATCTCCTCGATGAGCCTTTCGCGATCGGCGCCGCTTTGAGCCGTACCTCGTCCAGCATGCTCGGCGTAGACCACGAACCCGAGGCTCCGGAGCAGTGTGTCGGCGCGCCGCTTGGCCTGCGCTTCGTCCAATTTGGCCTGCCCGGCCTTGCTGACCTCGGCCGCTTTGGCCAAGCCGACTTTGCTCGCTTCGTTCGCTTTGGCCAGGCCCACTTCGGCCTGAGCCTTCATCTTGTCCATCAGTCCCATCGCTGGCTCCTTTTCGGCGTTGGTCCTTGCCGACACCCCCGTCGGTGCGGAAGATGCCGTGACTGAAAGGGTAGGCGTTCCTGCACCACCATGGGTAGGCGTTCCCACTCTCATGTCTCATGCCAGCTCGGCACGGCAGCCCGCCGCAGCACGGCAAGACGGCGACACAGCGACACAGCAGCTCGGCAGCACACCGATCCGCCGGCACGGCAGCTCGGCACGCCAGCTCGGCACGCCAGCACGTCAAGACGGCGACACAGCGACACGGCAGCACGCCGATCCGCCGGCACGCCAGCACGCCGATCCGCCAGCACGCCGATCCGCCAGCACGCCAGCAGTCGACACAGCAACACGCCCCCATGGCAGAGCAGGAGTACCGTCTGCCTACATGCCCCTGTCCGACTGGCATGCCCACCTCCCGTCCGGATCAGCGTTCGACGTCACCGACCTGACGTCGGCACAGACCCTGCCCCGAAGCTGGACGGCGTCGTGGGCCCGCACCCCTCAGGCCCGTCTCTTCTTCGATGCGACGGGGGGTCCGGACACTGTTGCCGGGCACCGGCACCGAGCCGGGACCTGGTGGACGACGGACGAGTTCGAGGCAGCCACCCGCCGTGCAGCCGGCTGTCTGCGGGGAATGGGGTTGGCGCCGGGTGACCGACTGCTGTGGTCCACAGGATCCTCGGTGGCGACGCTGGTTGCCCACGTCGCTGCGCTGCGAGCGGGAGTGGTGGTCGTGCCGGCCAACACCGCCTACACGGCGCGGGAGATCGCCCACATCGTCGACGACGTTCGCCCGGTCGCTGCCATCGTCGACGACGCACGGCGCGGGCAGTGGGCGGGTGAGGCATCAGCAATGGCAAGGAACTTCAACATCAGCAGCCCCGACCTTCCCGGCCCCTACACCGACCCTGGCCCGCTCGACGCAGCCGACCCGGACGCCGCCGCCCTTATCGCCTTCACCTCGGGCACCACCGGGTCTCCCAAGGGCGCGGTCCTCAGCCATCGGAACCTCCTGGCCGGCGCGGAGGCGCTGCGGGTGGCGTGGCGCTGGAGCCCTGAGGATCGTCTGGTGCACTGCCTTCCGGTCTTCCACGCCCACGGCCTGTGCGTCGGCGTCTATGGGACCTTGCTTTCTGGATCCTCGGCTGTACTTCTATCCGGTTTCGACCAGGGGACGGTCCTTGATGCCGCCTACGACCACTCCGCCACCCTGTTCTTCGGCGTTCCCACCATGTACCACCGTCTGGCGCAGTTCGACGGAGCAGCATCGTTGGGTCGGCTCCGACTGTGCGTGTCCGGGTCGGCGCCGCTCTCTGCAGCGCTGCATCGGCAGGTACACGAGCTGACCGGTCAATCAGTGCTCGAGCGGTACGGCATGACCGAGACGCTCATGAACGTGTCCAATCCGTACGACGGGGAGCGTCGAGCAGGGACCGTCGGCTTCCCGCTACCGGGTGTCGAGGTGGTCTTGGCGGACGACGACGAGATCCTGGTGCGGGGGCCGAACGTGTTCAGCGGGTACTGGGAGCGTCCCGACGCCAACGTCGGTTCGTTCGTGCCTGATCCTCTTGGCGGTACGTCGTGGTTTCGTACCGGCGATCTGGGCGTTGTCGACGGGGATGGCTACCTGTCCATCCTGGGACGGTCGAAGGAGCTGATCATCAGTGGGGGGTTCAACGTCTACCCGGCCGAAGTC
Organism: uncultured Acidimicrobiaceae bacterium; assembly: GCA_963812965.1. Classification (GTDB taxonomy): domain Bacteria; phylum Actinomycetota; class Acidimicrobiia; order Acidimicrobiales; family RAAP-2; genus DASXMT01. The sequence goes on from CAWEXG010000010.1 coordinate 58,219, forward strand.
GAGGAGGTGCTGCTCGGCTGCCCCGGGGTGGCCGAGGTGGCGGTGACCGGGACCCCGTCGGAGGAGTGGGGGGAGGTGGTGACGGCCTGGGTGGTCCCCGACGACTCGGGTACGGGCTCGGGTGGTTCTATGGCCACAACCGAGAGACTCGACGAGTACGCCGCCTTACGCCTGGCCCCTTATAAGCGCCCGCGGCTTGTGCACGTGATCGGCGAACTGCCCCGCAACGCCCTGGGCAAAGTTGTACGTGCCGAGCTGCGAACCGAGCCGAAGTAGCTTCGTTGTTGTGCGCATTGCTTACGCCACCGATCAGGTGACCCCGGTCACCGAGTCGATTGCCGATGTCTTACGTGGAAGCGGCCACCAGGTGAACGATGTGGCCGGCGGTGAGGAGTGGCCTGAGGTGGGACGGCGCGTCGGTGAAGCGGTGGCCTCCGGTCGGGCCGATGTGGGGGTCGTCTGGTGCTTCACTGGGACGGGAGTCTCCATCGCCGCCAACAAGGTGCCCGGGATACGGGCGGCACTGTGCCTCGACGCAGCGACGGCGGAGGGAGCCCGTCGTTGGAACGATGCCAACGTGCTCGCTCTCAGCCTTCGTTCCACCGCTGCCACCGTGGCCGAGGAGATCGTGACGGCGTTCCTTGGCACGGAAGTCGATCTGGACGAGCGTGCCGCCATCGATCGCCTCGAGCCGCGGGACGGCGCATGATGCCTCGGGGAAACGGGGGAAACGGGGGAAACGGGGGAAACGGGGGAAACGGGGGAAACGGGGAAACGGGGGAAACGGGGGAAACGGGGGAAACGGGGGAAACGGGGGGCGTCGTGTGGCTACGTCACCGGACGACTCGTTGGAGCAGGAATTGCGTACCGAGGGCTACTGTTCTGTGGCCGGCCTCGACGAGGTGGGTCGTGGCGCCTGGGCGGGACCGGTATCGGTGGGGGTGGCGGTGACACCGGTGGGGGTGGCGTGTCCTGATGGACTGCGTGACTCGAAGCAGGTACCGGAGGCTCGGCGGGAGACCATGTTCCCGTTGGTGGCCGAGTGGTGCACCGACTGGTCGGTGGGGCACGCCACCCCGGATGAATGCGACCGGTGGGGCATGACGGTGGCGCTCCGGCTTGCCGCGCACCGGGCCATGGCCGGGCTCTCGACCGTGCCCGACGTGGTACTGGTGGATGGGACCTTCGACTACGTGACCTGTCCCGGAGAGATCATCGATCCAGAGCTCGTCGCCGAGCTGGTTGCCGCCCCACCCGTCCGCACGGTGGTGGGCGGGGACGGGCGTTGCACGGCGATTGCCGCCGCGTCGATCCTGGCCAAGGTGACCAGGGACCGGATTATGCGGGAGCTGGCCGGAAGCTTTCCCGCCTTCGACTTCCACCGGAACAAGGGCTACCCATCGCCCGTGCATCGCACCGCACTGGCCGGGTGCGGGTTGACCTCGATCCATCGCCGATCGTGGTCCTACGTCGACGCCATGCCGTTTCATTGACGCTGCACTGCTGCCGCACCGTCACATCGTTCTGCTGAACGCCATACTGCCGCCGATCAGTATCGCTATCACCACACGTTTCGCTAAACGCCACGCTGTCACCGACCGGTATCGCCGCCGCTGCGCTGCTGCCACGCCGTTCTGCTGAACGCCACAACCCACCTTGTGGGGCCGGGTCATTGAGTCGGACAGTCGTTCGCCTGGTGACGATCTGTCCGTCGTCGTTCGTTCTCCTCGGCTAGAACGTGCTCATGGCATTCGTCCTGGCTGTCGCTGCCTCGTTTGCCAACGCGCTCAGCGCCATCTGCCAACGGATCGGTGTGCAGAACGCTCCGAAAGACACCACGATGAGCCTCAACCTCATCCGGTACGCGCTCCGGCGGGGCATCTGGATCGCCGGCTTGGCCCTCATCGGCGCCGGCTTCCTCCTCCAGGCCGTCGCTTTGCGGTTCGGCCAACTGAGCTCGGTGCAGCCCATCGTCACTACCGAGCTGCTCTTCCTGGTTGTCATCCTGGCGGTGTTCTTTCGGTACCGGTTGACCTGGCGGGAGTGGATCGGGTCGGCCGCCGCCGCCGGCGGCCTGGCCACGTTCCTGGCCGTCGCCCAACCTGGAGGCGGGGATATCGTGCCCAGTTTCCGCCAGTGGACGGGGGTGTTCGTGGTGGTGGGCGCGGTGGTGGCCGTGGCCGTGGCACTGGCTTTCGTCGGCCCCCGTTGGTTCCGCGCGTCCATGTTCGGGGTGGCGGGGGCGATGATGTTCGCGCTCAGCGCGTCGCTGACCAAGGTCGTCACCACGCTGGTGACGGAGGGATGGGGTCACGTGTTCCTCCACTGGGAGCCCTACGCCTTGGTAGCGGCGGGTCTGTTGGGCTTGTTCCTTGCCCAGAACGCCTTCCATGCCGGGCCGATCACCGCGTCACAGGCCACGCTGACCATCGTCGATCCACTGGCCAGCGTGATCATCGGGATCTGGTTGTTCGGGGATCGGTTGCGCACGGCTGGTTGGCGCGAGCCGGTGGAGTCGATTGCCCTGGTCGTCCTGTTCGCCGGGGTCTTCGTGCTGTCCCAGTCTCCACTGGTGGCAGGAGCCAAGGACGACTCCGGCGAAGGGGACCGGTTGGTCCGCCAACCATCCCGGCGAGCGACGCGTCGTCCACCATCCCCATCCCCATCCCCGTCGTCCCCATCCCCGTCGTCCCCATCCCCGTCGTCCCCATCCCCGTCGTCCCCATCCCCGTCGTCACCGTCGTCGCCACCTTCATCATCAGGCGAAGCGCCGTCTTCGGGACGATGAGAAGGTAGAGGAGCCCCGGTAGGCTGTTCGCAATGGCCGACTCCAATGGAACAGACACCGGTGGGGGACAGAACGAGCAGGACGCGGCGCCTGCTACCGGCGCGTTCGGGCCGAACGTGTGGTTGGTCGAGGACATGTACGACCAATTCCGGGTCGATCCCAGCTCGGTCTCGGATTCATGGCGTGAGTTCTTTGCCGACTACCGACCGGCGACCGCCGGTGCCACGACTACCGCTCCGGTAACGACGGCGACGACCACCGCCCCGGTGGTGGTGCCGAAGACGGAGGCACCTCGACGGAACGATCCGGGAAGCGGAGGGGGAGACCTCTCGGCCAACGGTGCCACCACGAACGGTGCCGCTGCCGATCCGGCTGTCCCGCTGCGAGGGGCTGCCGCTCGGATCGTGTCCAACATGAAAGCGTCCCTGAGCGTGCCCACCGCCACCAGCGTGCGCACGGTGCCAGCCAAGCTCCTCGAGGTCAACCGCACGGTCGTCAACAACCAACTGTCCCGCACCACTGGGAGCAAGGTCAGCTTCACCCACCTCATCGGCTATGCCGTGGTCAGGGGGCTCCAGGCGGTGCCGTCGATGAACGCGACGTTCGTCGAGGATGTCGACGGGAAGGGGACGCCGGGGGTCGTGAGCCACAGCCGGGTCGGCCTCGGGCTGGCTGTCGACGTCGAGAAGTCCGGGGGCAACCGTACGCTGCTGGTTCCTTGTATCCGTGACGCCGATACCCTCGACTTCCGCGGCTTCGTCGGCGCGTACGAGGATCTGGTTCGTAAGGTCCACACCAACAAGATCGCCCCGGACGACTTCGTCGGGACGACGGTCACCCTGACCAACCCAGGCACGCTGGGTACCGTCCAGTCCGTTCCTCGCCTCATGCCGGGACAGGGGGTCATCGTCGGTGTCGGCGCCCTTGGAGTGCCGTCCGGCTTCGAGGCGGCTGACCCCCGTGCGCTGGCCGAGCTGGGTGTGGGGAAGACGGTCACCCTCACCTCGACCTACGACCATCGGATCATCCAGGGCGCCGAGTCGGGACTGTTCCTGGCCTACGTGGCCGAGTGCCTCCTGGGCCAGCACGACTTCTACGACGACGTCTTTACCGCGCTGCAGATCCCCTACGAGCCCATTCGCTGGCACCGGGACGCCAACAGCAATGTGGACGGCACCGACGGGTCCCACGATCGACTGGTCAAGCAGGTCCACGTCCAGACCCTCATCAACATGTACCGGGTGCGTGGGCACCTCATCGCCCATCTGGACCCGCTCGACGCCGAACGACCCGAGCTCCATCCCGAGCTCGACCCGCTCCACTACGGCCTCACCATCTGGGACCTGCCCCGGCAGTTCGTGACCGACGGTCTGGCCGGCAAGTCGGTGGCGACCCTCGACAAGATCTTGGGCATCTTGCGCGATGCCTACTGCCGGACGCTCGGGATCGAATACATGCATATTCAGGATCCCGAGCAGAAGCGGTGGATCCAGCAGCACGTCGAGGGTGTCCCCGCCGTGCTGCCGCCAGAGGAGCAGCGTCACATCCTCGACCGGCTGAACGCCGCCGAGGTTTTCGAGCGCTTTCTCCACTCCCGGTACGTGGGGCAGAAGCGCTTCGGTCTCGAGGGAGCCGAGTCGGCCATCGTGCTGCTCGACACCATCCTGGACGAAGCGGTGTCGGAGGAGATGGCCAGTGCGGTGATGGGCATGGCGCACCGGGGCCGGCTGAACGTGCTGGCCAACATCGTGGGTAAGTCGTACGGGGAGATCTTCGAGGAGTTCGAGGGAAACCTCGATCCGGAGTCCGTCCAGGGATCCGGCGATGTCAAGTACCACAAGGGCGCGTGCGGTGTCTTCACCGGGCGTTCCGGGGGCACCATCCCCATCTCCGTATCCTCGAACCCCTCGCACCTCGAGGCGGTGGACCCGGTGGTGGTGGGGATAGCCCGAGCGAAACAGGACGCGCTCCACGGCGAGCGGGGGAACGGTCCGGCGCTGGAGGACGGGACGGGTACGCCTTTCCCGGTGCTCCCGATCCTGTTGCATGGGGACGCCGCCTTCGCCGGTCAGGGCGTGGTAGCTGAGACACTCAACCTGTCCGGGTTGGCCGGGTACCGCACCGGTGGCACCGTTCACATCGTCATCAACAACCAGCTGGGCTTCACCACCGCCCCCGAGGCCGCCCGGAGCTCGGTGTACCCGACGGATGTGGCCAAGATGGTCCAGGCCCCGATCTTCCATGTCAACGGTGACGACCCCGAAGCGTGTGTACGGGCAGCACGGCTGGCGTTCGGGTTCCGCCAGGCCTTCCACAAAGACGTGGTCATCGACATGGTCTGCTACCGGCGTCATGGCCACAACGAGGGGGACGATCCCAGCTACACCCAGCCGCTCATGTACGCACTGATCGAAGCCAAGCGGTCGGTTCGCAAGCTGTACACCGAGTCGCTGGTCCGGCGGGGCGACATCACGCTGGAAGAGGCGGAGCAGGCACTCGACGACTTCTCGGCTCGCCTCCAGCGCGCGCTGGACGAGACCAGGGCGGCAGCGGAGCCCGACTCGGGCGTGAAGCCGGTGCTGCCCAAGTTCGTCCAGCCGAATATGCAGGTTCCCTCGGTGGAGACGGGCATCGACTCGTCGGTCCTCTTGGAGTTGGCACGCGCCGTGCGCTCAGTTCCCGAGGGGTTCGTCGTGCACCCGAAGTTGACTCGTCAGTTCGAGCAGCGCGACAAGGTGGTGGCGAACGGCGAGATCGACTGGGCTCTCGGCGAGGCGTTGGCGCTCGGGTCGCTGCTGTTGGAGGGGACCAACGTGCGTCTCACCGGCCAGGACACTCGCCGAGGCACGTTCTCGCAACGCCACGCTGTCCTGGTCGACTACACGAATGGTGCGGAGTGGGTGCCGTTGGCCGAGCTCGGTGCTGGCGCCGGTGCACCGGCTGGGTCGCCTTCGGGGACCGGCGAGCTCCCTGGCGGCCGTTTCACTATCCGGGACTCGCTGCTGTCGGAGTACGCCGCCGTCGGCTTCGAGTACGGCTACTCAGTGGAGGCCCCGGACGATCTGGTGGCATGGGAGGCCCAGTTCGGAGACTTCTGGAACGGCGCCGAGATCATCGTCGACAACTTCTTGGTGGCAGCGGAGGATAAGTGGGGCCAGCACTCCGGGCTGGTGCTGTTGCTGCCTCACGGCTACGAGGGTCAAGGTCCCGAGCACTCCTCGGCCCGCATCGAGCGGTTCCTCACACTGTGTGCCCGGGGGAACCTTCGGGTGACCGAGCCCACCACCGCGGCCCAGTACTTCCACCTCCTCCGTGCCCAGGTCCGCACACCGGTCCGCAAGCCGTTGGTCGTGTTCACGCCGAAGTCGCTGCTCCGGGCCCGTGACGCTCGGTCACCGATCCAGGCGTTCACCTCCGGTTCGTTCTCCGAGGTCCTTGATGATCCGGCCTCGGCCACCGAGGGGTTCGATCCGCAACGGGTGGAACGGGTGGTGCTGTGCACTGGCAAGGTGGCGTACGACGCGCTGGCCCGCCGAGACGAGCTGGGAGATGCCGGCGCATCGATCGCCGTGGTTCGGGTGGAGCAGATCTATCCGTGGCCGGCCGACCAGATCACCGCCACCTTGGACCGCTACTCGAACGCCAGGGAAGTGGTGTGGCTCCAGGAGGAGCCCGAGAACATGGGTGCCTGGGGCTTTGTCCACATGCGCCTGCACGCGCTGCTCCGGGACAGCCACTCTCTTCGTCATGTGAGCCGGGCGGAGTCGGCCAGCCCGGCGTCGGGAAGCACCGCGCTCCACCACCTGGAACAAGAAGACCTGCTCGTTCGCGCTATCGGCTGAAGGCTGAGCCAGAGGGCGATGATCGTGGCCCCAGCACGTCTGATCCCATCGGGTGAGACCCTGCGGCGTCAACGTTCAGTAACCCCTGACTCCTGACGGGTATCAAAGAGGGAACCCCCGAGCGAGCCATTGACTTATGCAGGTAAATACCTGCATAATGACAATATGGGCGACGGTGATGACGGCGTGGTCGATCACTACGACGACGTGGTCTTTCGAGCCTTGGCCGACCCGACCCGGAGATCCCTGCTGGACAGGCTTCGCGAACGAAACGGTCAGACCCTGGGGCAGCTTTGCGATCCCTTGGAGATGGCGCGCCAGTCAGCGACCCAACATCTCCGCATGCTGGAGGACGCCAACCTCATCACCGTGGTGCGCAGGGGACGGGAGAAGCTCCACTATCTCAACCCTGTTCCTCTCTGGAACATCCAAGAGCGCTGGATCGAGAGGTTCGAGCACCCCCGCCTACGCGCCCTCAACACCATCAAGCAACGAGCAGAGGAGGACACCATGATCGACCGACCCGACTACGACTACGACTACGACTACGTCTACGTCACCTATATCGAGGCCTCGCCGGAGCGAGTGTGGGAGGCACTGACCGATCCGGAGTTGAGCGGCCAGTACTGGGGGCACCGCAACGTGTCCGACTGGCAGACAGGGTCGTCTTGGGAGCACCTTCGCGTCGATGATTCAGGCATCGCTGACGTGATCGGCACTGTGCTCGAGTCCCAACCACCTCGTCGGCTTGTTCTGACCTTTGACGCCCCAGGCCCTACTCCTCCAGGGGGTCCGTCAAAGGTGACCTTCGACATCGAGCCTCATCACGAGATCGTCCGGCTGACGGTGACGCACGAGAACCTGGCTGACGACGAGGTGCTCAGGGCGATCTCTGCAGGATGGCCGGCAGTGTGCGCAAACCTGAAATCGCTTCTCGAAACCGGCCACGTTCTGTCGAGCGATCCGTGGGAGATGCACGCCGAACAGCGTGCAGCGCAGATGGCGCAGAACGACTCCTGAGTGGACCTTCGAATACGTGTGGCCTGACTCTCCATCCTGACGAGGACGGGATGTTGGGACGGCGGGCACGGAGGCGCTGGTGCGCCGGGCCACCGGGCCACCGGGCCACCGGATACTGGGACGGCGGATGTTGGGACGGCGGGTCAGGACGCCAGGAGGGCGTGAAGGTCACTTTGTCGCCGGTGGTGGTGCCCAGTGCATAGCTGCCTGATGCCAGAGCGACGTGCTCAGGGATGGTGGGATCACCAGGGCACGGAGGCACAGATGATTGACTGGAGCGGATCATGCCGAACGACCCTGCGCCCCATCGACGAATCGTCGTCGATGGCTCCAACCTCGCTACCGAAGGTCGGAGCCTGCCCAGCCTCGCCCAATTGTACGAGGCCATCCGGGCATTCCGAGAGGAGTTCCCCGGGTTCCGAAGCACCGATGTGATCGTGGTGGTCGACGCTTCGTTCGGTCATCGCATCGACCAGCGAGAGCAGGCAGCGTTCGAAGAGGCAGTGGTCCACGGCGAGATGATCACCCCTCCTGCCGGGGCGATCGGTCGTGGTGACGCTTTTATTCTGCGGATTGCCGAGAAGGCCGATGCGTTGGTGTTGTCCAACGACTCGTTCCAGGAGTTTCATGCCGAGCGTCCGTGGTTGTTCGAATCTGGTCGTCTGATCGGGGGCAAGCCCGTTCCTGGTGTCGGGTGGATCTTCACTCCTCGTAACCCGGTGCGCGGTGCAGTGAGCCGCACGACCACGGGACGGGCCAAGCGGACCAAGAAGGTCGCCACAGCCGAAATTGAGAGTCAGACGGACGGCAAGGCATCCACATCTCCGGTTCTGTCCGCATCCTCGTCTCTGTCTTCGTCTCCGTCCCGTGGGCGTAGACGCAGCCGGGGCGCCACCAAGGCTGACGGTAACGAGACCAAGACCAACGAACAGGTGACCGAAGCTGCCGGACGTACTGCCAAAGCGGGGAAAGTGGCGAAGCCGGCCGGTAAGGCGACCAAGAAAGCCAAGAGCACCGCCAAGAAGGCAGAAGCCACCGCCAGCAAAGCCGGAGCCACCGCCAAGAAGGCCGGAGCTACCGCCACCAAATCCGGGGCTACTACTAAGAAGGCAGAGGCCACCGCCAGCAAAACCGGAAGCGCGACCACGAAGAAGGCCAAAAGCGCGACCACGAAGGCAGGAACCACCACCAAGAAAGCAGGAGGCAAGGCCGAGAAGGCCAGAGGTGCGACCACGAAGACGCCACACCCGACCTCCGCCCTCAACGAGCCGATGACCTTCCTGCAGTTCGTTGCCGATCATGCCATCGGCAGCACCTTCGAAGGCACGGTGGCGGCGTTCACTTCGCACGGTGCCCATATCGATGTGGACGGTATGCGCTGTCACGTGCCGCTGCGGGGCTTGGGCACTCCCACGCCGGTCAAGGCCAGGGACGTGCTGTCCAAGGGCGAGAAGAGGGAGTTCGTGCTGGTCTCGTTCGATGCCCCTCGTCGCCGGGCTGAGCTTGCGCTGCCCGGTCACGTTCCTGAGACCTGATAACGACGAGACACCGTCTCCTCACCGACGACCGACCGAGCTCATGACGCTCATGAATTAGCCTCGGGTGTCGTGCAAGCCGAAGACTTCATCGCTCATCGGGACCCGTTCCTGTTCGTCACCGAGCTCCATTCGGTGGAGCCGGGCCAGTCGGCGCGAGGATCGTGGCATCTCACCGGCGAGGAAGCGTTCTTCGCCGGCCACTTCCCTGGTCGCCCCACCCTGCCGGGGGTGTTGATGGTCGAGGCCTTGGCCCAGCTAGGCGGTGTGGCCGTGCTCGCCGACGAGCGGTTCAGCGGCAAGCTCCCGCTCTTTGGCGGCATCGAGCGAGCCCGGTTTCGTCGTCAGGTGGTCCCGGGCGACGTGTTGGATCTCGAGGTGACGCTGGGGCGGATGTCCGCACGCGCCGGCAAGGGATCGGGCAGGGCGACGGTCGGCGGCGAGCTGGCGTGTGAGGCCGAGCTGCTGTTCGTGCTGGTTGACGCCGAGCTGTCATGAGCCCAAAGTCCTGAACAGAACACCCGTAAGCACAACACCCGTAAGCACAACACCCGTAAGTACCGCATCCGCAAACACGCCACTCTTGAACAGAACACCTCTGAACAGAGCAGAAAGGACCAGCACCTCGGCATGCGCATCGCCACCTGGAACGTCAACTCGCTGACCGCCCGCCTTTCCCGAGTCGAGGAGTGGATCGGGTACGCCAAGCCCGATGTCCTCTGTCTGCAAGAGACGAAGCAGGACAACGCCACCTTCCCACACGGCGCGTTTGCCACTCTGGGGTACGAGACGGTGCACCACGGTGACGGCAGGTGGAATGGTGTGGCCATCGTGTCCAAGGTGGGCATCGACGACGTCGCCATGGGATTCGGCGACGAGACCGACGCGCAGGGGACCCGGCTGATCGCTGCCACCTGTGGTGGCGTGCGTGTCCACTCGGTCTACGTGCCCAACGGTCGCAGCCTTGACAGCGAGCACTACCCGGCCAAACTGGCCTGGTTCGCCCGATTGCGAACCCTGTTGGAGGAGACGTGCGACCCGGCTGATCCCGTTGTCGTGTGTGGCGACTTCAACGTCGCCCCGCTGGACCGGGATGTGTGGGATCCCACTCAGTTCGAGGGGATGACCCATGTCAGTGAACCTGAGCGTGCCGCCCTCACTGACCTTCAGTCGTGGGGGTTAGTCGATGTGTTCCGGCGCTTCTACGACCAAGACAGGCTGTTCAGCTGGTGGGACTACCGGGGCGGCTCCTTCCATCGCCATCGCGGGATGCGGATCGATCTGGTGCTGGTCACTACGGTGCTGGCCGATCGGACGACGTTCGCCCTGATCGACAGGAACGCCCGCAAAGGAGACCGTCCCTCGGATCACACCCCCGTGTTGATAGACGCGGACATGAATACGGATACGGATACAGACGCCAGCTGAGGACGAACATGCTGGAGGGCACGCACGACGACAACAACGCCGGGATGCACAGGTCAGGGGTCGGTGAGCCCTGGCTGTCTGCTCGTTGAACCCCTATGTGCCGAGCTCTGCTCGAAGCTGGGCAATGCGCTGGCCAATGTCGGCACCGGCACCGGCACCGGCACCGGCACCGGCACCGGCACCGGCATCGGCATCGGCACCGGCACCGGCATCGGCACCGGCACCGGTATCAGCACCGGCATCGGCACCGGCACCGGCACCGGCATCGGCATCGGCACCGGCACCGGCATCGGCACCGGCACCGGCACCGGCATCGGCACCGGCACCGGTATCAGCACCGGCATCGGCACCGGCACCGGCACCGGCATCGGCACCGGCACCGGTATCAGCACCAACACCAGTGTCCGTACCATTCGGGACGTTCGTCATCGATGCACAGGCCTGGCTGATCGGCCCGATCCAGATGGACGGCTCCCGGTCCGATCGACGACCACTGGCTGCCATCCGGCTCTGAGCCCACGTACAGCACAGGTCGATGGCAGCCCTGGTGATGGCCACGTAGAGGAGCCGTCGCTCTTCGTTCCGGGCCTCCGAGGTCATAGCGTGCGAGATCGGGACCAGGCCGTCCTCCAGGCCGATCACACACACCGACGACCATTCCAGGCCCTTGGCCCGGTGGAAAGTGGCCAGCTCCACCCCCTCCGCCTGCTCTGCCCTAACCCGGGCCACGGCGCCGGCCCGCTCTGCTCTGTCGTTGCCGGTCTGCTCCGCTTGGACCTCGGCTTCGGGTCCAGGCGCGATGCGGTAGGGGATCCCGGCGCTGCGCAGTGCGGCGGCGACCACGGCCAGTTGGTCGTTGGTCCGGGCCAGTACCGCCTGCTGCGACCAGGGCCGCCCGGCGTTCTGCCAGGTGTGCAGGGTGTCGACCACGCCCTGCGCTTCTGCGGTCTCGTCGGCGAAGGTCCGGATCGTCGGCACGGGGCCGTCCGGCTGGGTCGACGTCGGCGTACCGCTGGCAGAGGGCCCCGAGCGCGGCGATGGCTGCTCCGATCACCTGTGGTGACGATCGATGGTTGTCGTCCAGACGGTGGACGGTCATATCCGGGATCAGCTGGGGAAGCCGAACGATGAGACCGGGGTCGGCACCGTTCCACCCGTAGATGGCCTGATCGGGATCGCCCACGACGAACAGGTCGGTACGGTGACCGAGAAGCGCCAGGATCAGCCGGTACTGAGCCGGGTTCACATCCTGGAACTCGTCGACCGACAGATGCCGGTACCGCCACCGGACCGCGTCGGCGAACACCTGGTCCTCCTCGATCAGCATGCTGGTGCAGAGCAGCACGTCGTCGAGATCGAGGACGCCACGGCGCTGGAGCCTCTCCTGATAGGCCCGAAAATGCTCGGCCACCATCTCGACGTTGCCGGTCGGAGAACGGTCGGCGTCCACCACCTCTCCGACGTACTCGTCGGGGGAGAGGCACCGGGCTTTGGCCCAACCGATCTCGGTATCGACCACCGAAGCCAGACCCGGGTCGCCGAGCATGTCGCCGAGTATGCGGCGCCGGTCCATGGACAGCTGAGGGGGGCGTTCCCGTGCATCGGCGGCGTGGCGACGAAGCAAGGTCAGAGCCAGCTGATGCAGGGTGCCCGCTCGTACGCCGGCACCGGCGGATTCGGGTCGCACGCCTATGTCGGTGGACGCAGTGGGCGTACCGCTGCCCGACGTCTGCCCGGCCGTGACCGTGGGTACGCCGAACGACCGCAGCCGGCCCCTGAGCTCACCTGCGGCTTTCCGGGTGAACGTGCAGACGACGGTGTGATCGGCGTCGGCTTGGCCGTCCCGTATACGGCGCGCCACTCTCAGGGTGAGGACCCGCGTCTTGCCTGAACCCGCGCCGGCCAGCACGCATACCGCCTCGGCAGGCTCGTCGACGGCCTGACGTTGTGGTTCGGTCAGTGACCGAAGGGCCTGGTCCAGGTTCATCGGCGGTCTCTTGTCTCCACGTCGAGCGACGCTATCGCTAGGGTGTGCCGGTGCTGAAGTCGTTTGCCGATGGCCGCCTGTTCGGCCGCACATGGGGATCGGGCACACCCACCGTGCTGGCCCTTCACGGCTGGAGACGCAACCATCTGGACTTCGATCCCGTCTTCGGCGTTCCCGCCTTCGAGGGCACCCAGGGTGCTCTGGCCGTGGATCTCCCTGGTTTCGGGGCCACCCCAGCTCCACCGGAGGGATGGGGATCGAGGCAGTACGCCGAGAACCTGCTCCCGTTGTTCGACGACCTCTCGGAGCGGGTCATGGTGGTGGGCCACTCGTTCGGAGGCCGGGTGGCTCTGCACCTTGCCGGCCTGTTGCCTGACAGGATCGACTACCTGGTGCTTACCGGCGTGCCTCTCCTCGACAGGGAGGGCCGGAGGCGTCGACCCGCGCTCGGCTTTCGTATCGGCCGACGCCTGCACCGTCTCGGGCTGGTCGGCGACGGTCGTATGGAGTCCCTGCGCAATAGATATGGCTCACCGGACTACCAGGCTGCCCAGGGCGTGATGCGTCAGGTCTTCGTCCGGTTGCTGGCCGAGCAGTACGGTGAGGAGATGTCCGCCGTGGACTGCCCGGTGTCTCTGGTGTGGGGAGCAGACGACACCGAGGTGCCGGTCGAGGTGGCAGAACGAGCTCAGGCCTTCTTCCGATCGTCGAAGCTCGTCGTGTGCCCGGGCGCCGGCCATCTCGTCCCTACCGAGATCCCCGGTGGGCTACGCGCCGCCATCCTCGACGGCTTCGCAACGTGACCGGAACCGATCTGGCCCGATATCACGGTGCTCCGGCGTGGGTCGTGGTGGGCGTGTGCGTGCTGGCAGTCGGTGTGTCGGGCCTGCGTTGGCTTCGGGTGGCACAGCGTGAGCACTACCTGGCCGGTTCCTGCTCCCGCTTTGCCGTCCGGTGGTGGACGGTGACACCACTCAACGTCGTTGTGGCCGTCGCTGCTGTCGTCGGCGCGGCGCTGTCACTCCTGTGGCCGCTCACCGGTCTGGCCACGGGGGCGGCTGTGATGATCGGCCCCATCGGTTTGAGCTTGCGGGGACGTACGTCACCGTTGGCCTGGACCCGCCGCTTGCGGGTTCTGGCCGCGCTCTGGGGCGTGCTGCAGCTGATCGTGGTCGGCATCGGCATCGTGACCGGCCTGGCGGCGCCGTTGGCTGTGCTCGGTGCACTGGCCGTTCCGGTGGTGGTGGACCTGGCGTGCGCCATAGCCCGGCCCTTCGAATCACGGCTGGCCGATCGGTTCGTGGCCCAGGCCTCGGTTCGTCTCGGCCAGGTGGCACCTACCGTGGTGGCCATTACCGGTTCGTTCGGTAAGACATCCACCAAGAACCACGTTGCCCACCTCATCGGCTCGCAGCGCTCGGTGGTGGCCAGTCCGGCCAGCTTCAACAACCGTGCGGGGTTGGCCCGGGCCATCAACGAGCACTTGGCCGACGGGACGGAGATCTTCGTGGCCGAGATGGGCACGTACGGACCGGGGGAGATCGCCGATCTGTGCCGGTGGTGCCCACCGGATATCGCTGTGATCACCGCTATTGGGCCGGTGCACCTGGAGCGGTTCGGATCGGAGGATCGGATCGTCAAGGCCAAGGCCGAGATCACCGTGGCGGCCTCGACGGTGGTGTTGAACGTCGACGATCTGCGCCTGGCCGGTCTGGTCGACAGCCTGGTTGCTCAGGGAAAGCGGGTCGTGCGGTGCTCGGCGTCCGACATCGAGAGCGATGTCAGTGTTGTCCGGCATGCCGGCACCATGACCGTCAGGCTCGGTGCTGGCGAGACCAACGAGACCAACGAGACCAACGAGACCAACGAGACCAACGAGACCAACGAGGCCAGAACACCCAGAACACCCGGTCGGATCAGCGAGATCCGTATCGCCGAGGGGACGGTACTGGCTTCGGATCTGGTACTGCCTCCCGGGGTACAGCCGGGGAATCTGGCGTGCGCCATCGGGGTCGCTATCACCCTCGGTGTCAACCTCGACGTCATCGCCGCACAGCTGTCCGACCTCCCGGCGGTCGACCACCGGCTGGATGCTGCCGTGTCGCCAGCGGGGTTCTCGATCCTCGATGACACCTACAACTCGAACCCATCGGGTGCCCGAGAGGCACTGGCTGCCCTCGGCGCGTTGTCAGTTGGAGCGGGACCCAACACCCACACACCCAACACCCACACACCCAACACCCACACACCCAACACCCACACACCCAACACCCACACACCTAATACCCACACACCCAACACCGACACACCAGCCAGTGGACGCCGAGTCGTGGTGACCCCGGGCATGGTGGAGCTCGGCCGCCGCCAAGCCGAGGAGAACCGACTCTTCGGCTTGGCCGCCGCCACGGTGGCCACCGACCTGGTGGTGGTCGGACGCACCAACCGACGTTCCCTGGTCGCTGCAGGCGCTGCAGCAGGCGCTGCAGCCGACGCTGCCACAAGCACAACCGCAGGCGCTGCCACAGATGGAGCCATCCCTATACAACTGGTTCCCAACAGAGAGTCTGCAGTCACCTGGGTGCGGGCAAACCTCGGTCCCGGTGACGCCGTGCTGTACGAGAACGATCTCCCGGACCACTACCCTTGAGGCTCCGGTCGGTTGCGGTGCTGGCGTCGCCTGCTGCCGCCTGCCGCCGGATATGCCGCGCCAGAGACCGCTGAGCAAGCCGCCCGAACGTAGGAGCAATCAACTCGTGACCGATGTCGCCGTCATCCTCGGAGGTCCGTCGCCCGAGCACGACGTGAGTGTGCTCACCGGCCTCCAAGCCGCCCGTGAGCTGCAGAAGCAGAAGTCCGGCACCACCACAGTTCGAGCGTTGTACTGGTCGAAGACCGGCGAGTGGTTCGAGGTCGACCCCTCCCTCGAGGCGGACGCTTTCGTCCAGGGAGTGCCCCGGGGGGCGACACCCCTGCAGCTGACCACGGCATCCGGCGGCGGCTTCCTTCCGCTCGCTGCCCGGCCCCGGCGGTCCCGCCCGCTGCCCGTGGACGTGGCCATCGTCTGCTGCCACGGAGGTCCGGGCGAGGACGGCTCGCTCCAGGCCGCTCTCGATCTGGCCGGCCTCTCCTATACCGGTCCGACCGTGTCCGGAGCTGCTCTCGGGATGGACAAGCTGGCCTTCAGCGCGCTGATGGCCACGGCCGGCCTGCCCACGCTGCCCAGGGTGCTCCTCAGCGAGAGCGAAGAGGCCAAGGCCCCACCGTTCGAGGGGCCGTACATCCTGAAGCCCCGGTTCGGCGGATCGTCCATCGGTATCGAGGTGGTCGAGGACTACCAGACGGCTCAGGCCCGCCTCGGTGCCAACCCGCACTTCCGTGCCGGCGCGGTGATAGAGCCCTACCGACCCGACCTGAGTGACTTACAGCTGGCGGTGCGTAGCTGGCCCGAGCTCCAGCTCTCGGCCATCGAGCGTCCGATCCGGATGTCCGGCTCTTCCGAGATCCTCGACTACCGGGACAAGTACGTGGCCGGCGAGGGAATGGCGGGCGCACAGCGGGAGCTGCCGGCGGTCGTCTCCAGCGAGCTAGCCGCTGGTCTTCGCACCGCTGCACGCCGGGTTGCCGAGCTGACCGGCGTGCGGGGCGTGGCCCGCATCGACTTCCTCTCGAACGGGGAGGAGTTCGTGGTGAACGAGATCAACACCATTCCCGGTTCGCTGGCGCGCTATCTGTGGGTCGATCCCGCCCTGCCCTTCGCCACCTTGCTCGCCGATCTGGTGGACGAGGCGCAGCGCCGCCCGACCCACAGCTACTCGGCGACCGGTGCCGATGGCTCGGTGCTCCGTTCGGCAGGGTCCATCGCCGGCAAGCTGGGCTGAGGCTGACATCTTGGGCATTCCTCGCCGCGTGCTCTACGAGGGGGAGGAGGTCCAAGTGGACATCAGGCCGCACTGGATGTTCCTCATCGGGCCACTGGTCTTCGCCCTGGTCTTCGTGGCTGCGGCCGTGACCCTGGACATCAAGTACCCGCACACCTCGATACCGGCACACTGGACGGAAGGCATCGTTGCCGCTGTGCCTTGTGCATGGTTGGCAGCTCGGTTCGTCCGTTGGCGGATGACGAGCCTGATCGTGACCAACGTCCGGATCATCGAGCGGTACGGCGTGTTCGCTCGGAAAGGGTCACAGATCCTGCTGTCGGACGTCGTCCGGGTCGAAGGCCGCCGGTCGCACTTCCGGCGCCTCATCGGCACGGGCTGGCTCACCATCGAGGTAGAGGGTGGTGGCGCCTACGAGTTCGACGATGTACGCAAGCCGCTCGCCCTCCAGCGGGTGATCATCCGCCGTGCCGCCCGCCTCCACCGCTTGCCGGTCGAGCAACAACAAGACTGGCCCACCGACCCAGGCCACACCCCGAACTTTCCTTCGTAAAAGGGAAGGGGCTGCTCGACTCGGCTCCGTCCTACGTCGGCTCCTCTCGGACCCCAGCTCCCTGAGAAAGAGCCCTCTCTCGATGCACCACCATCCCGTCGCACGGGACCACCCGCCATGCTGGAGTGGTGAAGTGGTCGAGGTCGACCGCGCCTGGTTCGCACAGTGCCACCACGCATCCACCGAACCCGGCGCCGGTCATCCGTGCTCCGTGCACACCGGGCAACGACTCGAGGTGAGCGACCAACGCGTCGAGCGCGGTGGTCGAGACCTCGAAGTTCTCGGCCAAGCTGGCGTGGCTGGCCCGCATCAGCGCCCCGGCACCGATGAGGTCGCCGTCCTCGATAACACCAGCGAAGGCGCGTACCCGTCCGCACTCACTGACCACGTGTTGTGCTCGACGCCGCAGGAGTGGATCGGTGATGTGGACGAGGTCCTGCTCGTCGGCTGTTCCCAGTGGGCCGACGACAGCTGCGGCCGCCTGGCACTCGGCAACACGTTCGGCGTACCCGGACCGACCGACCGAGCGGGTCTGACCCGAGTGCACGACGACGATCTCGACGTCGTGGGGGATCGGCACGTGCCGGGTGGAGAGCGTGGCGAAGTCGATGAGCAAGCCGTGGTCGGCCAGGCCGCCCGCGCACACCAACGGGTCCATGATCCCTACGGGCACCCCGGCCAGCTGCTCGGCACGTTGACAGATGCGGGCCGTCACCATCGACGACGCCACGACGTCGAACGCCTGGCACAACGCCACGCCCAACGCTGCGCTCGACGACAGCCCGGCGCCAATGGGGAGCGTCGACGAGATCGATCCGACTCCGCCGGTTGTCGGGCCGACGGCGGCGATCAGCCCCGCCACCGTTCGGGACCACGGGGGTTGCAGCGTGGCGAGGATGACGGGATCGGCTACCTGTTCGACGGACAGGTCGACGGTGTCGCCGAATGCCGTCGATGTGAGCACGATGCGCGTCGAGCTGTCGGGCTCGAATGTCACCTCGGTACCCAGGTTCACGGCGATGGGCATGGCCAAGCCCTGGTTGTAGTCGGTGTGGTCCCCGATGAGGTTGACCCGACCGGGGCCATAGCCGCGTGGTGACACAGACCGAGATTAGAGGGGCCCGGAACGATCGCCAAGAGGCATCCGCCCCGCCCCGGTCTCATCGCCCGGCCTCTTGGTGCACACATCGTGATCCAGAGGAAGTGACGATCCGGGGACAGAGGCAGAGGAAGAACAGAAAGGCCGTATTTGACCTCGGAGGGATCGAAGGGTCAGCATCCGGACATGCCTACCGCACCGTCATCGATGCCGTCGTTGGTCGAACGTCGCCTGGCTGTCGCCGCCACAACGGGTTGGGGGGCGGAGGCCAAGTGAGCGGTCCCCTGACCGGAGTCCGCATCGTCGAGCTGGCCGGAGTGGGGCCTGCTCCCTTTGCTGGGATGATGCTGGCCGATGCCGGAGCCGACATCATCCGTCTCGACCGGTTCGACCGGGCCACCTACCCGCCACAGGAGCGGCCGCACGTCGACCTGATGAACCGCGGTCGCCGGTCGGTGGCGGTGGACTTGAAGCACCCGGGCGGGGTGGCGCTGACCTTGCGGCTGGTCGCCCAGGCCGACGGCCTGATGGAAGGGTTCCGTCCCGGTGTGGCCGAGCGCCTCGGGCTCGGGCCCGACGTGTGCCTCGAGCGCAATCCCCGGTTGGTCTACGGCCGGATGACCGGATGGGGCCAGACCGGCCCGATGGCCGCCGCTGCTGGTCATGACATCGACTACATCTCGCTGGCCGGGGCCTTGGAGCCCATCGGACGAGCCGGTCAGCCCCCGCTGCCCCCGCTCAACCTGATCGGTGACTTCGGCGGTGGCGGCATGCTGCTGGCGTTCGGCATGCTGGCGGGCATCGTCTCGGCGCAGCGGACCGGCGAGGGTCAGGTGGTCGACGCGGCCATGGTCGACGGGGCGGCGGCGTTGATGACCATGATCTACACCCTTCGCTCTGCCGGCATCTGGAACGGCGAGCGCGGTACCAACCTGCTCGACACCGGTTCACACTTCTACGAGGTGTACGAGACCTCCGACGGTGGGTTCATGGGTGTCGGCGCCATCGAGCCGCAGTTCTACGCCGAGCTCCTCAAGCTGCTGGGGCTGGCCGGCGAAGAGCTACCCGACCAGATGGACCGGGATCACTGGACGGAGATGAAGGAGCGTTTCGCGTCGATCTTCCTGACCAAGACCCGTGACGAGTGGACGTCGATCTTTGACGGGACCGATGCGTGTGTTGCTCCCGTGCTCTCGATGACCGAGGCGCCCGACCATCCGCACAACCGCCACCGAGGCACGTTTACCGAGGTGGCAGGGGTTGTGCAGCCGTCGCCAGCCCCCCGGTTCACGAAGACGCCCGGAGCCATTCGTTGCCCACCACCCAATCCGGGACAGCACGGCGACGAAGCTCTTCAGGACTGGGGCTTCGATGTCGAGGAGATCGCCGAGCTGCGCTCATCGGAGACGATCAAGTAGCGCGAGGGCCCGTGGCGCCTGGACCCGGGGTTGGGGAGCCCCGGCGGCTTGAGAACAACACGGCCGCCAGCGGGGCTGGGGTCCCCGCTGTGCGGAGGACCCGGGGTTGTGGAGTCCCGGCGGGCTGAGAACAACACGGCCGCCACCGTGGCTGGGGAGCCCCGGCGGGCCTGAGTGATCAGAGGTTGACGATCGGACAGGTCACCGTGCGCGTGATCCCCTCGATCTGCTGGATGTGCCCGACCACGAGCTGTCCCAACTCGTCCACGCTGCGCGCTTCGGTGCGGACGATGACGTCGTAGGGGCCGGTGACGTCCTCGGCGGTGACGACGCCCTCGATAGAGGCGACCGACCGAGCCACCGTGGCCGCTCTGCCGACCTCGGTCTGGATGAGCACGTATGCGTTGACTGGCATCTTGCCCTCCTGAATCGTGGTCGCTTCGGTGTGTGACCACATGTTACCGCCGCCGTTTGTCGTGCTCCCCCCGCCGCCTACCATGCCTCGGTGGGCGTTCGGGAGCGAGGTGACCAGTTCCGGCGGCTGGCGCGGTCCGCCATCGCCGACCTCTTCGACCAACGGAAGCCGTTCGGTCGTCTGGCGCTGACCCACGTGCTCATGACTGCGGGGGACACGATCTTCGCCGTCTCCTTGGCCGGCTCTCTGTTCTTCTCCATCTCGCCCATGGAGGCCAAAGACAAGGTTCTGCTGTACCTGCTCTTGACCATGGCACCGTTCGCCGTGGTGGCGCCGGCGCTCGGCCCGTTGATCGACCGGAGCCGCGGCGCTCGCCGGGCCATGGTCGTCGTGTCTGCGCTGGGACGGGCCGTCCTGTGCCCGTTCCTGGCCCGGGACCTCCACTCGCTGCTCCTCTTTCCCGAAGCCTTCGCCATGCTGGTCCTGTCCAAGGTGTACCTGGTCAGCAAGGGTGCTCTGGTACCCGAGATGGTGGCGCAGGGGCTGTTGGGCCCAGTATCGGACGCACCAGGGTCAGATCCAGCCGTGTCGGATCCGACGAGATCGGGTGATACGGAGTCGGATCCACGAACAACTGCTCCTCTGGAACCCGAGGATCCCCCAGACCCCGAGAGCCAACTACAGCTGCCACTGATCGCGGAGACCCCACCGGGCGGGACACCGGCGGTCCATCCGGTGCCTGCTGCGTCTCCGGCCGGTCGAACGGCGGCATCGCCGGAGCATCCGGATCTGGCCGGTCTGAATGCCCGGCTGGGTCTCCTGGCCTCGTTGTCGGCGTTCGTGTTCGCGCTGCCGGCGGCGGGCTTGCTGAAGCTCGGCGGCGCCTCGTCGGTGATCTGGTTCGGCTTCGTGGTGTTCCTGGTGGCGGTGGCGGCCGCCGCTCGACTGCCGGTGCGTCGGTCCCGTTCGATACGAGGTGCTCTCGCCGGTGCGGAGCCGGACGCCGCCCCCGGGTCCACGGGAGCGGACGTGGTCGTCACGCTGTCGGCGAACCCGACTACCTCGCTCGTCGGGCGACAGCCGGTCTCCGATGGGTGGGACGATGACGAGGACGACCTGGCGCCGTTCCGCCCCATCGCCAACAGCGAGGTGATGTTGGCGCTCATGCCGATGTCGGCACTGAAGGCGCTGATGGGCTTCCTGACGTTTCTGGTCGCTTTCGGTCTTCGAAGAGAGGACGCCGCTACCTGGTGGTTCGGCCTGTTGTTGGGCTCGATCACTGCTGGAGCCCTGATCGGCGTCCTGCTGGTCTCCCGCATACGCCGGGTGCTCAGCGAGCAGCAGATCCTGGTCGGCTCGTTATGGCTCGTCGCTGTGTGTGCGACCGTGGGGGCTGTCGAGCACGCTCGTCTGGTCGAAGTCGTGGTGGCGTTGGGGGTCGGTATCGCCGGGGCTGTGGCCAAGCCGTCGTTCGACGCCTTGGTGCAGCAGTTCGTCCCCGAGTCCAACCAAGGCCGGGCCTTCGCCCGGTTCGAGACGCGCCTACAGCTGGTGTGGGTGGTCGGCGCGTTCGTGCCGGTCGTGCTGACCCTTCCGCTTCCCGCCGGCAACCTGATCATGGCCGTCTTCGCTGCGGTGACGGCTGTCTTCTACCTGACCAGCCGTCGGGCCGTCCGCCGCTACGCCTGAGGGCCTCTCTTCCAGAGACCCAGAGACCCAGAGACCCAGAGACCCAGAGACCCAGAGACCCAGAGACCCTTAACCCAGTCGCTGCTCGAGCTGGTCGACAGCCAGGCTCAGCTGGACCGGGAGCTTGTCGCCGAACGTGGCGAAGTGCTCGCGGATGAGGGGAACCTCGGCGCGCCACTCGTCGTCGTCGACGGCCAATAGCTCCTCCATGTCCTCGGCGGACACGTCGAGACCTTCGGTGCGAATGGAGCCAGGAGTGGGAAGGTAGCCGATCGGTGTCTCCACGGCGTCGCCGCCCCCGCTGACCCGCTGGAACACCCACTCGAGCACCCGGGAGTTCTCTCCATAGCCCGGCCACAGCCACCGGCCGTCCTCGTTCTTGCGAAACCAGTTGACGTAGAAGATCTTGGGTAGCTTGTCCGGGTCCGCCGATCCGCCGACCTCCAGCCAGTGGGTGAAGTAGTCGGCCATGTTGTAGCCGCAGAAAGGAAGCATGGCGAACGGGTCGCGGCGGAGATTGCCGACGGCGCCGGCAGCGGCGGCCGTCGTCTCGGACGCCATGATCGAACCGAGGAAGACCCCGTGCTCCCAGTCGAAGGACTGGAACACCAACGGGACCACCGAGGCTCGGCGTCCACCGAACAGGATGGCGTCGATGGGCACACCGGCGGGGTCCTGCCACTCGGAAGCGATGGCCGGATCCTGAGCGGCAGGGACGGTGAAGCGGGCGTTGGGATGGGCAGCCGGCGTCCCCGACTCCGGGGTCCAGTCCTCGCCCTTCCACGACGTGAGGTGACTGGGGGCCTGCTCGGTCATGCTCTCCCACCAGACGTCGCCGTCGTCGGTGAGCGCGGTGTTGGTGAAGATGGCGTTGCCGTCGAGGGTCAGCATGGCGTTGGGGTTGGTCTTCGAGTTGGTCCCCGGCGCCACCCCGAAGAAGCCTGCTTCGGGGTTGATGGCGTAGAGACGGCCGTCGGGCCCGAACTTCATCCAGCAGATGTCGTCGCCCACGGTCTCGACCTTCCAGTCGGCCAGGGTGGGGATCAACATGGCCAGGTTGGTCTTCCCGCATGCCGAGGGGAACGCCCCCGTCACGTACCGGGTCTCACCGGCAGGGGAGGTGAGCTTCAGGATCAGCATGTGCTCGGCCAGCCAGTTGTCGTCACGGGCCATGACCGAAGCGATGCGAAGGGCGAAGCACTTCTTCCCCAGGAGGGCGTTCCCGCCGTATCCCGAGCCGTACGACCAGATCTCCCGGGTCTCGGGAAAGTGCACGATGTACTTGTTCTCCGCGTCGCACGGCCACGGCACGTCGGCCTCACCGTCAGCCAGAGGTGCACCCACCGAGTGGAGGCACGGCACGAAGTCGCCGTCGGCCCCGAGCACCTCGAGAGCACCACGGCCCATTCTCGTCATGATCCGCATCGACACGACCACGTACGGGGAGTCGGTGATCTCGACGCCGATGTGGGCGATCTTCGATCCCAGCGGCCCCATGGAGAAGGGGACGACGTACATGGTCCGCCCTTTCATCGATCCCTTGAACAGGTCGGTCAGGGTGGAGCGCATCTCGGCCGGATCACGCCAGTTGTTGGTGGGTCCGGCATCGGACTCGTTGGTCGAACAGATGTAGGTCCGGTCCTCGACCCGTGCGACGTCGCCCGGGTCGGAGTGAGCCCAGTAGCTGTTGGGGCGCTTTGCCTCGGAGAGCTTGGTGAAAGTCCCATTGTCGACCAGTAGCTGGCACAGGCGGTCGTACTCCTCGGCTGAGCCGTCACACCACTCGATGTTGCTCGGCTCGGTCAGCGCTGCGATCTCTTCCACCCAGGCGATCAGCTTCTTGTTCTCAGTGGGGGGCATGGATTGGGTGTTCCTCCTCGGGACGCCGACAGGGAGACGACTGCACCGTGATCCTCGTGGGGGAGGTCACGTGCCGTCTACCGATAGTAGACGGTGAAATGTGGAAGGCATGCTAGGCAAGTGGCGTGGTTGACCCCAAGTCCGGTGACACCGCAGCTCGTGCTCCGACCACCGGTTCGAACGAATTCCAAGTGATCTCGGCCCTCCGGGCACGATTCGAATCTGCTGCCGGTGGAGGAGCGCCGGATGGGCAGGTGTGGATCGGCGACGACGCTGCCGTGGTCGGGGACTCGGCCGGACGACCGCTGCTGCTGGCCACCGACCTGGTGGTGGCAGGGGTGCATGTCGATCTGGAGTGGTGCAGCCTTGCCGACCTGGGCTTCAAGGCAGTGATGGTCGCCGTGTCGGACATCGCTGCGATGGGAGGTCGGCCCATCCACCTCCTGGTTTCGGTGGCCGCACCGCCAGGCACCGACTTCGACCTGCTGGGGTCGGGGGTAGCTGACGCGGCATCGGCCGCGGGATGTGTGGTGGTAGGCGGCGACTTGTCCACAGCATCCCAGGTGGTGGTATCGGTAGCGGTGACCGGGACGCTCGATGCCGGCCACGACGATCAGCCTCAGCCCACTGCCGGTCACGACGACCGGCCTCAGCCCACTGCCGGTCACGACGACCGGTTAGAGCAGCACGGCGTCTTGCTGCGCTCCGGGGCCCGGGTCGGGGACCGGCTGTTCGTGACCGGTCCGCTCGGGACGTCCGCAGCCGGCCTGCGGTTGTTGCAGGCCGGTGGTCCTCTTGCCGACAGGGGAGCGAACGCCGAGCTCGTGCACTCTCATCGGCGTCCTGTCGCCCGTGTGGCGGAAGGCGAGGTGGCACGGCTTGCCGGCGCGACCGCTGCGATCGACATCTCCGACGGCCTGGCTGCCGACGTCCGGCACCTGGCCGAGGCCTCCAGCGTTGGCATCGCCCTGGACTCGGTCCCGGTGGCCGAGGGCGCCACTGAGGACGAGGCGCTCGGTGGCGGCGAGGAGTACGAGCTGATCCTGGCTACAGGCGATCCGAACGGTCTGATTACGGCGTTCGAGGCTTCGGGCCTCCGACCGCCGATCGCCATCGGTGTCTGTACTGCCGATCCGGAGGAACGGACGCTCGGCGGCAAGTCCCTGGCCACCGCCGGGTGGCAGCACCACTTCGACTGAGGCGTGCACCGGTAGTTGTCGACGGGGGATAGGCGGCCGCGTCGTGGCCTCTTGGCTTTCCCGTACCTGTCTGTTGGGCCTCTAGTCCCTTCCTAGCCCTGCTGCCGCGTCCCAGTCTCGCTGGTGCAGCGCTTGCGGACAGGACCCACTGCGCGTAGGCCTGCCCGCCTGCCCGCCTGCCCGCCTGCCCGCCTGCCCGCCTGCCCGCCTGCCCGCCTGCCCGCCTGCCCGCCTGCCCGCCTGCCCGCCTGCCCGCCTGCCCGCCTGCCCGCCTGCCCGCCTGCCCGCCTGCCCGCCTGCCCGCCTGCCCGCCTGCCCGCCTGCCGCCTGCCGCCTGCCGCCTGCCCGCCTGCCCGCCTGCCCGCCTGCCCGCCTGCCCGCCTGCCCGTTGCACGGGGTGGCGTTTTTGGGCGCGCAGTGGGCGAATTGGGAGGGCAAGTGGTTGACGAGTGGGGGTATGGGGCGTAAAGTGGCGCAAAGTGGTGCAAAAGGGAGGGCCTTGGTAATCGAGGCCACTGGCACTACGAGGAGCATTGTGGGAGCAATCGCCAGTGGCACGGTTCTTCGGCAGGTACGAGCACTCGCTCGATGGGAAGGGAAGGGTCATCCTCCCCGCGAAGTTCCGCGGCGCGTTCGAGCACGGCGGATATCTGACCCAGTTCCAGGACGGCTGTCTGTCGTTGTGGACACCGACCGAGTTCGAGCAGCAGATGGCGGTGATGTTGGAGCGGTCGTCGACCGGTCGGAGCGATCGGAACCTGGCTCGGTTGTGGGCGTCGACTTCTCACGAGGTGGAAGTGGACCGGCAAGGGCGGATGGCGATCCCGGCGCACCTGCGGGAGTTCGCAGGTCTCGAGGGCGACGTCCTGGTGCACGGCGCCATCGACCGGGTGGAGTTGTGGAACCCCGCGTTGTGGGAGCAGAAGGTCCGACCGGAGGAGCAGCGCCTGACCGAAGGAGCGGACAGTTGAGCACCATGGTGATCCTTTCCGAAGAACTCACCCTTCACGACCGGAGTACTGCCGATGAGCACGAGAACCACGAAGGAGAAGAGAAGGACACCCCCGCCACCGGCGCTGATCACATCACCCACATCGCTCCTATCACCCGTATTACCCCTATCGCTCACATCGATCATCAGCCGACCCCCTATGAAGCGGCGCAGCGAATCGTGGCTCGGCACGATGTGCACATCACTCGTGTCTGGCGCATGCGCAGCCCCTCGACCGAACCGCTGGAAGACTCCTCCTCCGCCAACTTCCACGCTGGTTACGCGGGAACCCCACCTGCAGGCGCAATGCCAGTCGAGGGGCTGCGGATGAGCCAGACATTTCCCCACGAGCCAGTCATGGCCGATGAGGTCGTCGGCCTCTTCGCCTCCGTGCCGTCGGGCCTGATCGTCGACGGCACCCTTGGGGGAGCCGGTCATGCCAAGGCGCTGCTCCAGGCCTACCCGGACATGGAGCTTCTCGGGATCGACCGGGATCCGTTCGCGGTCGAATCAGCTGCCAAGGCGCTCAGGCCTTATGCCAGCCGCGCCACCGTCCGTCATGCCCGCTTCGACTCGCTCACCACTGTGGTCCGTCAGCACCTGGAGCATGTCTACGGGGGTATGGCGACGGGCCTGTCCGGAGTGTTCCTCGATCTGGGGGTGAGCTCGCCACAGCTCGATATCGCCGACCGCGGCTTCTCGTATCGCAACAACGCCCCTCTCGACATGCGGATGGACCCGTCGTCGGATCGCACCGGTGCCGATGTCGTCAACGAGTACGACGAAGACGCGCTGGTGGCACTGTTCATCGAGAACGGCGAGGGCCGCTTCGCCCGTCGCATCGCCAAAGCGATCATCGCTGCCCGCCCCATCATCACCACCGGCCAGCTCGCCGACGTGGTTCGGACCGCCATTCCCGCCGCCACCAGGCGTACCGGCGGCCATCCGGCCCGTCGGATCTTCCAGGCGATCCGGATCGCTGTCAACGAAGAGCTGGACCAGCTCGATCACGTGCTCGGTGATGCGCTCCGCCTGCTGCGACCAGGGGGCCGCTGCGTGGTCATCTCCTACCATTCCGGTGAAGATCGCCTGGTCAAGGCGGCATTCCATGACGCTGTCACCGGAGGGTGCACGTGCCCTCCTGGCTTGCCGTGTGTGTGCGGTGCGGTCATCGAGTACCGGCTGGTTCATCGGGGATCGATGCGTCCGTCACCTGCCGAGGTACAACGGAACCGGAGGTCTGAAGCTGCTCGCCTGCGGGTCATCGAGCGGATCGGACCGACAGACGTTTCGGAGGTGGCCTGATGCCACCGCCACCTTCGTCGTCAGCGGTAGCCCGACAGACCGCCCGTACGGGCGGCGCTGCGCCAGCAGGTTCGCCTCGTCCGGGATCTCGCCGTCCACCGCTCCGGGTCCTACGTCCGACATCTCGTCCCACGCGCCGCCGGGGCAGCCGAGCTCTCATGCTCGTCGCCATGTTCTTCGTGGTCGGGAGCCTCACGACGGTCGTCATCGCTGACGATCTCATGGCCCAAGACCAGGTACAGCTGTCTGCCGTACAGCAGCAGATCGCGGCGGCGAGCAACACGCACAGCCAACTGCAGCTCGGCGTGTCCGAAGACGAAGCGCCGCCGGTTGTGGTGGGGCAGGCAGAGAACCAACTGGGCATGGTGTCACCGGGGGTGATCACTGATCTTCCCCAGGTGCCCCTGAACGTCCCGTTGCCCGTACCGGATACCACGCCGCTCCCGACCTCGTGAAAGCGGAGACCCTGCTCGGGCGCCGGACCCGAGCTCTGCGGGTCGTCCTGCTCGTCGTCTTCCTGGCGCTGGTTGCCCGTCTGGTATGGGTGCAGGAGTTCTCTCACGCCCAGTACGCGGCTCTCTCCACCTCGGAGCTGAGCCAGACCGTGACGGTTCCGGCGCTCCGAGGCGGCATCTACGACCGGAACGGTGACGTGCTGGCGCTCTCGGTGGAGAAGAAGACGGTGATCGCTGATCCGTTCCTGATCAAGAAGCCGGCGCAGACAGCTGCAGCTCTGGCTCCGGTGCTGGGCCTCCCCGTCGCCCGGCTGCAAGGGGACCTGACCGAGGATTCGGGCTTCGTCTATCTGGCCCATCGGGTCGATAACTCGGTAGCGGCCAAAGTGACCGCCCTCAACCTCACCGGGATCAACCTCATCGACGAGTCACAGCGGATGGACCCCGACGGCCAGATTGCCGCGCCGGTGATCGGCACGGTCGGCACTGACGAGACCGGCCTCTCCGGCCTCGAGTACGAGTACCAGAAGACGCTGGCCGGAAAGCCGGGAACCACCAATCTCTTAGAAGCAGACGGCGTCACCCTGCCGGGGACCAAGGCCACCGGAACGAAGCCCAAGCCGGGGACCGGTCTCGAGCTGACCATCGACCAGTCGATCCAGTACGTCGCCGAACAGGCGCTCGGAGCGGAGATCGTGGCCGCGCACGCACAGAGCGGCTCGGCTGTGGTCATGGACGTCAAGACAGGCCAGATCCTGGCCATGGCCAACCTCGATGGCACATCCAGCGGATCGGCACAGACTGTCGCTCTGACGTCGTCCACCGGTGCCACGACCGCGCCGTCCAACGACACGCTGCCTGCCGGGGTGACCGAAGCGCCCTCGAACCTGGCGCTCACCCAGGTCTACGAGCCTGGATCAGTCTTCAAGCTGGTCACGTTCTCAGCGGCGCTGGGCGACGGGCTGATCACTCCCACCGAGGACTTCAACGTACCCAGCTCGCTACAGCTGGGTACCTATACGTTCCACGACGCCGAGAGTCATCCGGACGAGACCCTCAGCGCTACCGACATCCTGAACCAGTCCTCCAACCTCGGGACCATCGAGATCGCCGAGAAGCTAGGGGAGACCGGTCTCCTGAACCAGATCAGCAACCTCGGCTTCGGCAAGCCGACCGGCCTCGACTTCCCCGGGGAGTCACAGGGGCTGGTTCCCGGCGCATCGCAGTGGACGGGTAGCTCCATGGGATCGACGCCGATCGGGCAGAACGACGCCGTCACCGTCCAGCAGGTGCTCGACGCCTACAACGCTGTGGCCAACGGCGGCGTGTTCGTGTCGCCGAGCCTGGTCCGAGCCACCGTGTCGCCGAACGGCTCGGTCCATGCCGCGCCCAAGACGGCTTCGCATCGGATCTTCTCGCCCACCGTCAACAGTGAGCTGACGACGATGCTCGAGTCAGTGGTC
Organism: uncultured Acidimicrobiaceae bacterium; assembly: GCA_963812965.1. Classification (GTDB taxonomy): domain Bacteria; phylum Actinomycetota; class Acidimicrobiia; order Acidimicrobiales; family RAAP-2; genus DASXMT01. The sequence continues at coordinate 87,144 of CAWEXG010000010.1, forward strand.
AGCTCGCCGGACGCCACTGGCACGGAGGCGGCCATCGACGGCTACACCGTGGCCGGCAAGACGGGTACGGCGCAGATCCCCGACGCCAACGGCGACGGCTACCAGGCCGGAGCCTATATCGGCTCCTTTGCCGGCTTCGCCCCGGCTCAGAACCCGGTGCTGTCTGCCATCGTGGTCCTGAACCATCCCACACCGATCTACGGCGGTTCGGTGGCCGCTCCGGTGTTCTCGGTCATCATGCAGTACGCCCTGCAGCACTACGGTGTCCCGACGACGACGACGGCTACACCCTCCACCTCCGCAGGAGCGGTGGGCGGCACCGGTACCATCGTGGTGACGCCCGGCGCTGCGACGGAAGGTCCGTAGTGGAACCGGCTGGCGCCGCCGACCCGTGGACATGACGCGATTGCTCAGCGAGGTCGATGTCGTCGACGTCCGCGGTGATCCGGCCTCGGTCGAGATCAGCGCTGTCGACTTCGACAGTCGACGAGCTCACCCGGGCTCACTGTTCTGCTGCGTCCCTGGCGCGGTGTTCGACGGTCACGACTATGCCGCAGGAGCGGTGGCGGCCGGGGCGTCGGCCTTGCTCTGCGAGCGGTTCTTGGACCTCGATGTCGTCCAGGCCAGGGTGGCCCCTGGTCAGGTCCGTCCTGCCATGGCCCGGGCGGCAGCGGCGATCCAGGGGTATCCGGCCCGTGACCTGCGGATGATCGGGGTGACCGGAACCAACGGGAAGACGACCGTCACGCAGCTGGTACGGTCCATCCTCGACGTCGCCGGGATACCGACCGGCGTGATCGGCACCCTGGATGGGGAGCGGACCACACCGGAGTCCCCGGTGCTCCAGGGCCTGTTGGCCGATCTCCGGGGTCGTGGCCGGCGTGCGGTGGCCATGGAGGTGTCGTCGCACGCACTGGTCCAACACCGAGTCGACGGCATCGTCTTCGATGTCGCCGCGTTCACCAACCTCAGTCATGACCACCTCGATCATCACGTGACCATGGACGACTACTTCGCAGCGAAGGCCAGCCTGTTCGAGCCGTCGTGCGCCAGAACGGCAGTTGTCTTCATGGACGACCCGTGGGGCGAACGGCTGGCACGGTCGACCGACGTCCCCGTGGTCCCCGTCCGCCGCAGCGACGCCTCGAACGTCGTGTCTGCGGCGAGCCACACGGTGTTCGACTGGCGAGGACGTGAGGTGACCATGACGTTGGGTGGTCTCTTCAACGTGGACAATGCACTGGTGGCGGCGACGATCGCCTCCACCCTCGATATCGACGACGACGTCATCGTCGCCGGCTTGGCCGAGGCCACACCGGTCCCGGGCCGGATGGACGTGGTCCTGGACGGCGATCCGTTCTCGGTGGTGGTCGATTTTGCCCACACGCCCACGGGCCTGGAGGTGCTCTTGTCGGCGGGTCGCCAGATGACCGCCGGGAGGATCATCTGCGTTTTCGGGTGTGGAGGCGATCGAGACCGGGCCAAGCGACCCTTGATGGGAGAGGTGGCAGGGCGCCTGGCCGACGTGGTCGTGCTCACGTCCGACAACCCGCGCAGTGAGGATCCGCTTGCCATCATCGACGAGGTCGCTGCCGGGGTGGCCAGCGGAATTGCAGCCGGATCGCCGTCGGCCGTATCGCAGGGTGGTGGGGGAGCGGGTACGGAGCTGGTCGTGGAGCCGGACCGGCGTGCCGCCATCGCCATCGCCATCGATCGGGCGCTCCCCGGCGACCTGGTGCTGATCGCAGGGAAGGGTCACGAGACCACCCAGGTGATCGGCGACCAGTCTCGTGTTTTCGACGACCGGGTGGAGGCCAGGCGGGTCTTGGCAGAGCGGGGTCTATCGGGGGGTTCCCGGTGATCTCGCTGATGACCTCGGGTGGTGTCGCCCTGTGGGTGGCTGTGCTGACCACGCCGATCCTGATTCGTTGGCTGGTCAAGAACAACATCGGTCAGCACATCCGTGAGGACGGTCCCCAGGTCCACATCGCCAAGTCCGGCACGCCGACCATGGGGGGGATCGCCATCGTGTTCGGGGTGCTCTTCGGGTATCTGATGGCCCACGCCATCCCCGGCGTGAAGTTCTCGAAGTCAGGGTTCCTGGTCATGATGACGGTGGCGGGAGCGGCCGTCATCGGCGGGATCGACGATTGGATCAAGGTACGCCACCGTCGCAGCCTGGGCTTGAACAAGCGGGCCAAGTTCGGGGCCCAGATCGGGCTCGGACTGCTCTTCTCCCTGCTCTCGGTGTACTGGGCCCATACCTCCACTGCCCTGTCGTTCACCCGCTACGACTCCATCGGCATCAACCTGGGCTCGGCGGTGTGGGTGATCTGGGCCACGTTGATCATCGCCGCCGCTGCCAATGCCGTGAACCTGACCGACGGGCTCGACGGCCTGGCTGCCGGTTCGTCCACGTTCTGTTTCGCTGTCCTTGCTGTGATCGGGTACTGGCAGTACCGACACTTCACCATCTACCACGTCGGCAACGCGCTCGACATGGCACTGGCTGCCGTGGCGTTGGCCGGAGCGTGCCTCGGGTTCCTGTGGTGGAACGCGGCACCGGCCAAGATCTTCATGGGAGATACCGGATCTCTGGCCATCGGCTCCGGTCTGGCTGCGTTGTGCCTGCTCATGAACCTGGACCTGCTGCTGGTGGTCATCGGGGGGCTGTTCGTGCTCGTCACCCTGTCGGTGGTGATCCAGGTCGTGAGCTTTCGGCTGTTCCACCGTCGGGTCTTCCGCATGGCCCCGCTCCATCACCACTTCGAGCTGCTGGGTTGGCCGGAGACGACAGTCATCGTCCGTTTCTGGATTCTGGCCGGGCTGTTCGCTGCCCTGGGCCTCGGCATCTTCTACGGCGACTTCCTCAGCGCAGCCAAGGTCGCCTGATGGACCAGGTGAGCAGTCGTGCCAGTCATCTGATGGAGGGGAGCAAATGGAGGGGAGCAAACCGATGACGTTCGTACTAATAACTCCACCACCGGTCATCATCGGTGGGGAGAGCTTGCACGGTGAGCACGGTGAGCACCGTGCTGCAACATCGAAGCTCGGACGGTCCTGTTGATGGCTGACTCCAAGAACGCCACTCGGGGTCGCCATCCCACCAGCCGGACGGCATCGACATCACGTCGGCTCACCCCGGTTTCACCGTCGCGTCCTGGGACTACCTCCCGGCACCGCCCATCGCGCTCGGCAGCGACGCGCTCGTCCCGGGCGACCAGTTCGTCCACGGTGAACCGGCGGTCGCACCAGGAGCAGGAGCCACCGGTGTTGCTGAGGGCGATTGGGACCGAGCGACCGTCGCGCTTTCCCACGGCGACGTACATTCGGGCACTCATCGCCATCTTGTGCGTGGTCGGCCTGACCATGGTGGGCTCGGCGTCGCCGGTGATCTCCATGGCGTTGTACGGGTCACCGTGGGCGATCTTTGTCCGCCAGACCATGTGGTTGGGCCTCGGCATCATCGTCTTCTCCGTGTGCACCCGGATCGACTACCGGAAGTGGCGTGCCATCCGGGTACCGCTGTTGATCGGGACCCTGGTGTTATTGGTAGCGGTGCTGGTGCCGGGTATCGGGGTCAGCGCCGGTGGATCGAGCCGGTGGGTCGGTTTCGGCCAGTTCCAGCTGCAACCCTCGGAGCTCATGAAGCTGGCGCTCACCATCTTCGTCGCCGACCTGCTGACCCGGCGGGTGAAGCAAGTAGGTGAGCCGAAGAAGGTGATTGCACCGGTCCTGATCGTCCTGGCTATCGCATCGGTCCTTCTCTTGAAGCAGCCGGACATGGGCACCGCGCTGGTCTTGGCGTGCATCGCTTTCGGGCTGCTGTTCATGGGCGGTGTCTCGATGCGACCGATCCTGAAACTGTTCGTTGCGTTCGCCGTGATCGCCATCATCGTCGGCCTGGCCGACCCCTATCGCCGTGATCGCATCCTGTCGTTCCTCAATCCGGGCGCGAACCGTGCCGGCAGCGGGTACCAGGTATGGCAGTCGCTCATCGGCTTGGGCTCTGGCCACCTGGTCGGCCTGGGTCTCGGTGGTGGTCGTCAGAAGTGGGGTCTGTTGCCCAATGCGCACACCGACTTCATCTTCTCGGTGATCGGCGAGGAGCTCGGCCTGGTGGGTGCGGTCGTGGTACTCGGTCTCTTCTTCGCCCTTGCCTGGTACGGCTTACGGGCAGCGCGTCGGGCTCCCGATCGCTTCGGCAGTCTCATGGCTGTCGGCATCACCATCTGGATCGTCAGTCAGGCGCTGATCAACATCGGCGCTGTGGTCGGTGTGCTGCCGGTCACCGGCATTCCGCTGCCGTTCATCTCTTTCGGTGGCTCGTCGCTGGTGATCACCTTGGCCGCGGCAGGGATCCTGATGAACATCGCAGCTCAGGAACGTGCTCCGTCCCCAGGAGGGCGTTCCCGTCGACTGACATCGGCATGACGGCTCGTCGGTACGCGTTGGTGGCCGGTGGCGGAACAGCCGGCCATCTGCAACCGGCGCTGGCCATCGCCGAGGCCCTGGTGTCACGAGGTCACGATCGGGACAGCATCGAGTTCGTGGGGTCGAGCCGGGGCCAGGACCGTACCGCTCTTGAGGGGCGGGGCTTCCCTGTCACACTCCTTCCCGGTCGCGGGATCGTTCGCAGCCTGGCTCCCGGTGACCTGGTCCGGAACCTCGGTGCTGTGGCCGGACTGGCCACAGCGTCGTGCCGTGCGCTCCTCCTGGTGATCCGGGCTCGTCCCAGCGTCGTGGTGTCGGTCGGAGGGTATGCCAGCCTGCCGGCAGCACTGTCGGCCCTGGTGGTTGGTGTGCCGTTGGTGCTGGTCAACGTCGACGCCGTGCCCGGGGCAGCGAACAAGCTACTCGGGCGGTTTGCTCGGGCCAGCATTGTGGGCTGGGAAGGGACACCGATTCCCCACGCGGTGGTCACCGGCACGCCCGTCCGGCCTGAGGTGGCCGCCGTCCGGAGGTCTCTGGACGACCGTCGGGCGGCACGGGTCACGCTGGGGTTGCCTCCGGATCGATTGACGATTGCCGCCTTCGGTGGTTCGCTCGGTGCTCGCCGGATCAACCAGGCCATCGCCACGCTCGCCGACAAGTGGGCCGAGCGTGACAGCTGCTCGATCTACCACGTCGTGGGCCGGCGGGACTGGGACGATCCGTCGGCAGGGGCCGGCACCGGGGGGGCTGGTGCAGCAGGGGCCGGCACCGGGGGGGCTGGTGCAGCAGGGGCCGGCACCGGGAGGGTCGATACCGAGCCCAGGACGTCCGAGCCCGGCGAGGGCGGAATTGTCTACCGGCGAGTCCCGTACGAGAGCCGGATGCCTGCCGTCTACGCCGCGGCCGACGTGGTGGTGTGCAGGGCGGGAGCGATGACCGTCGCCGAGCTGGCAGTGACCGGGGTGCCGTCGATCCTGGTACCGCTGCCCGGAGCCCCCGGTGATCATCAGAGCTGCGAACGCTCAGGTTCTGGAACGTGTCGGAGCAGCGGTCCTGGTGCCGGACGACGCGTGCGAAGCGGACAGACTGTCCAACGTGCTCGACCGGTTGCTGGCAGATCCCGACCACCTGAAGTCGATGGGGGAGGCGGCGGCGAGCGTGGGTCGCGCCGGATGCTGCCGATGCCGGAGCGGCCGTGGTGGAGCGGTATGCCAGGACCGGACATGCAGCCGCTGTCGGCGGTGGTGACGTTCCGACCCGGAACGGGACGAGAATGTCATCGTGACCGAACAGGACGGAACCCTGGACCTCTCTGCTCCCCTCCATATCCACGTGGTCGGCGTGGGTGGAGCCGGGATGAGCGCGATCGCCACCGTTCTCGCCGCTATGGGCCACACCGTGACCGGAAGCGACCTGAAGTCGTCCCCGGTCGTCGACAGGCTGGTGGCCGGAGGCATCGACGTCACCGTCGGCCACGCCGGCGAAAACCTCGGTGATGCATCGGTTGTGACGGTGTCGACGGCGGTGCGAGACAACAACCCGGAGGTCGTCGAGGCCCAACGGCGGGGAGTTCCGGTCTTCCACCGTTCGGCGGTGCTCCCGGCGATCGCTGCGCTCCGGCGATGCATCGCTGTGGCGGGGACGCACGGGAAGACCACGACCGCGTCGATGCTGTCCTTGCTCCTGGTGGAGGCGGGTCTCCATCCGTCGTTTCTGATCGGCGGCGATGTCAACGAGATCGGCACCAACGCTGTGTGGGACGACGGGGAGTGGTTGGTCGTGGAGGCCGACGAGAGCGATGGCACCTTCCTGTCGCTGCGGCCGGACATCGCCGTGGTCACCAACGTGGAGCCGGACCATCTCGATCACTACGGCTCCTTCGAGGCGGTGCGGACGGCGTTCGACGACTTCTTGTCCGTGTCGGGTCGCCGGGTCGTGGGCGGCGACGATGCCGAAGCAGCGGCCATGGCCCAGGCCCACGGTGCCGACACCGTGGGCCTGGGGGAGGCGTGCACCCATCGCATCACCGACGTCTCCCTTGCTCGGAGCTCGGTGGCGTTCAATCTCGTCGAGAGGGACGGTACCGATCTTGGTCGGCTTGCCGTTCCGGTTCCCGGGCTGCACAACGCCCGTAACGCTGCTGTGGCGGCGGTGGCCTCCCTGGCTGTCGGGGTCTCCTTCGATGCCGTGGCACGGGCACTGGCTCGCTTTGCCGGTGTGGCTCGAAGGTTCGAGTTCCGTGGTGATGCCGCCGGCGTCACCTTCGTCGACGACTATGCGCACCTTCCCACCGAGGTCCAGGCGGCGCTGGCCGCAGCCAGGGACGGGGCCTGGGAACGGATCGTGGCCGTCTTTCAGCCGCATCGCTACGGCAGGACGGCGGCCCTGTCGTCCGATTTCGGACGGGCGTTCGACAACGCCGACGTGGTGGTGGTCACCGATGTCTACGGGGCGGGCGAGGCACCGATACCCGGAGTGTCCGGAAGGCTGGTGGCTAATGCCATCAGCGAGGTGGCACCGGACAAGCAGGTGATCTATGTGCCGGGGCGAGCCGAGCTCCGTCAGGTCGTAGCCGGTCTACTGACTGCGGGAGATCTGTGCTGCACGCTGGGCGCTGGCGATCTGACATCGTTGCCCGATGAGCTCCTCGCCGCGCCGTCACCTGGTGACGGGCGATCCAGTGGCGGACAGTTGCGGTGATCGGCCGGTGACCAGTGCAGGCGACGATCTCGACCGGCTGGACTCGGCGTTCGGCTCCCTGGTTGACCGCAACCGCCCTTTCGGCGCTCTCTCCACCTATCGGGTCGGGGGTTCCGCCGCGCTCTTCGCCGAACCGGCCGGTGAAGAAGAGCTGTTGGCAGTGGCGAAGATCGTCGCCGCCGTGGTCTCCACCTCCGCTCCCCCCGGTGCTCCTCCGCTCGTCCTGGCGTTGGGGAAAGGGTCCAACCTGTTGGTGGCGGACAACGGCTTTCCCGGGTTGGTGGTCTCGCTCAACGGGGGCTTCGACGAGATCGCCATCGAGGGGCAGGCTCAGAGCTCATCTCCGCTGGGCCTCTCCGTCCGGGCAGGCGCCGGGGTGAGCCTCCCGGTCCTGGCTCGACGAACGGCCGCTGCAGGGCTGACCGGTCTCGAGTGGGCGGTTGGCGTACCCGGCTCGGTGGGCGGAGCGATCCGCATGAACGCCGGTGGGCACGGCTCTGACAGGCGCCCACGTCCTCACCAGCTGCCGGGTCGTCGATCTGCACGCCGGTGACTGTCACCGACGTTCCCGCTGACCGCTCTGGCCTACTGCCTACCGCTACTCCAATCTGGCCCCGCACCAGGTGGTGGTCGAGGCGACGTTTGCGTTACAACCGGGGGATCCGGACCGTTCGCAGCCGAGATCGCCGACATCGTACGGTGGCGCCGTGAGCACCAACCCGGGGGCAGTAACGCCGGGTCGGTGTTCACCAACCCGCCAGGTGACTGCCGCCGGGCGACTCATCGAAGACGCAGGCCTCAAAGGTCATCGAATCGGGTCGGCCGAGGTGTCGACCAAGCACGCCAACTTCATCCAAGCCGACCCCGATGGTTCGGCTGACGACGTTCGACGTCTCATCGAGCACGTGCGCCACTGCGTGCTGAGGCGATCCGGGGTGCTGTTGGCCACCGAGCTCCGGATGATCGGCTTCGATGTGCCCGACCCCGACCCCGACCCCGACCCCGACCCCGACCCCGACCCCGACCCCGACCCCGACCCCGAAGGTCCCGTTGGATGACACCATCGTCGAAGTCGGGGACCGGCAAGGAGGCCAACCACGACCGACCCCGTGTCGATCCGCGCATTCGCCAGCGCCGAGCCGCCATCGCTCGCCGACAAGGCCGTCGCCGGCTGCGGGTGGTCGCCGCCCTCCTGGTCGTCATCGTTCTGGCTGTCGTGGCGTTCGGCGTGCTCCATACGACGTTCTTCTCCGCCCAGAAGGTAGAAGTCACCGGCCAACACCCCCATACCTCCACGGCAGCAATCCTTTCGGCGGCGGGACTCACCGGCCATCCACCATTGATCGACGTGAACCCGGGAGCCAGCGCCGCCAAGGTGGAGCGACTGCCGTGGATCGCCACCGCCCGGGTCATTCGAACGTTGGCCGGACCATCTCGGCATTGCCGTCACCGAGCGGGTCGCCCGTGCAACGATGGCGGGTCCGGGAACGTCCTGGTCCGAGGTGGACCGTACCGGACGTACCGTGCAGGTGGATCCGACTCGTCCCCCCGGCCTGGCCGTGCTGGTCGTCCACGATGCTGCTGGTCCGGTGCCGCCTGCCCCGCTCGGGGAGATCGATCTCCCCGGCCGCCCTGCCCGGGCTACGAGTCGCCGGCACGTTACCCCCGGCGTTCTCGGCCCAGGTCGTCTCGGTGACGGGAGATGCCTGACGGCACCGTGGATCTCGCCCTTAATTCCGGTATTACAGTGCTGCTGGGTACCGATACGGACTTGCACGCCAAGTACGAGGACGTGGCAGCGATCATTGCTCGGGCGTCGTTGCATGGGGCCAAGACGATCGATGTGACCGTCGCACAGTCACCGACGGTGAGCTCGTCGTGAGGCCGTATCGAAATTCGTAAGAGAGGCTCAGCAGAGAGGCAGAGTGGACCAGGGAGCCGTCGAGCTTCTTGGTAGAGGCAGAGTTGCTTGACCAAGTACCCAGGTGACCGTATCGTTAACGATCAACTCGCTGGTTGGAACGGTTTCAACCTTTTGTCGAGGGTGAGGGAATCCATTGACCGTTCCTGCACAGAACAACTATTTCGCCGTCATCAAGGTGGTCGGCGTAGGTGGCGGTGGTGTGAACGCCGTGAACCGCATGATCGAAGCGGGGCTCCGCGGCGTCGAGTTCATCGCCACCAACACCGATGCCCAGGCGCTGCTCATGAGCGACGCCGACCTGAAGCTGGATATCGGTCGGCAGCTCACCCGTGGCCTGGGGGCCGGGAGCGACCCCGAGGTGGGTCGGCTCGCGGCTGAGGAGCATCGGGCGGAGATCGAAGAGGCGTTGAAGGGCGCCGACATGGTGTTCATCACTGCCGGCAAGGGCGGAGGCACCGGCACCGGTGCTGCCCCGGTCGTGGCGGAGATCGCTAAGTCGTTGGGTGCGCTCACCATCGGTGTGGTGACTCGCCCGTTCACGTTCGAGGGTCGCCGTCGCTCGGTGCAGGCGGAGATGGGCATTCAGAACCTGAAGGAGAAGGTCGACACGCTCATCATCATCCCGAACGATCGTCTCCTGACCGTGTCGAGCGAGAAGACCTCGATGGTCAACGCGTTCAAGATGGCGGACGAAGTCCTCATGCAGGGCGTCCAGGGCATCACCGACCTGATCACCGTGCCGGGGCTGATCAACACCGACTTTGCCGACGTCAAGATGATCATGAGCAATGCCGGAACCGCCATCATGGGCATCGGCTCTTCCACCGGTGAAGGTCGGTCGGTCAACGCAGCACGGGCTGCGATCACCAGCCCTCTGTTGGAAGCTTCGATCGAGGGAGCCCGCGGCATTCTGTTGAATATCGCCGGAGGGCCCGATCTGGGTCTCTTCGAGGTCAATGAGGCGGCCGAGATCATCCATGGTGTCGCCCACCCCGATGCCAACATCATCTTCGGCAGCGTCATCGACGAGGCCATGGAGGACGAAGTCCGGGTCACGGTGATCGCCGCTGGGTTCGAGCGCTGGGAGGCCCAGGGCCATCAGGGGCCGCACCGTCGGCGTCGACGAGCTCCGACGAAGGCGGTCGGAGCCGGGTGCTCGGCCTCGAGACGGCTCACGAGGACATCTTCGCCACGCCGGAGGACGAGGATCTCGATCTGGGGGACGACGAATTCGACGTCCCCTCCTTTCTCCGCTGACTGAGCTGACCGAGAGGTCCAGCGGAGAGGCAGAGTGGATCGGGGAGCTGCTCATTTCGGTAAGCAGCGGAAGGCGGAGAAGGAAGTGCGTGCTGGATTGCACGGACCACAACGCAGCGATGCGAAGCCTGAGGAGTGGCGAGCCCAGGCTGCTTCTCCGTTAGAGCCCTTCGATCCGGTCACCGTGCTTGGCGACGTACGGGCGCTGTGGACGGACCGATCATCTGGTGACCTGCGTGATGCCGATCGTGCACACACCGTTATCGAGCTGATCACCGGGGGTCCGTCGAGCGAGGGTTCGTCGTACCGACTGCAGCAGGTACACGGCTCGACGGTCCGGGTGGTGGGGAGCGTGTCCCCCTCGTCGCCGGCAAGAGCCCCATCTCCAACAGCAGAAGGAACGACACCCATGGGGGGCAGCACCGGCGACGCCCTGGTCACCGCGACCCCTTCGCACGCCTCGTCATCGTGACCGCTGACTGCGCCTCGATCGCGTTGGGCAGCCCGGAGGGAGTCTTCGGTGCTGTCCACGCCGGATGGCGGGGACTGGTCGCAGCGGGTGATCGAGGCAGCAGCCGCTGCGATGAGGGAGTTGGGTGCATCGGCGATCACCGGCGCCCTCGGGCCGTGCATTCATACGGGGTGCTACGAGTTCTCGGAAGACGAGCTGTCTGGTCTGGCCGAGCTCTACGGCGACCGAGTACGCGGTGTCACCGCCGGGGGTCGACCCGCACTCGACGTCCCGACCACGGTCGCTGCTGCTTTTGTCAGCGCTGCCATCGATGGCGTCCCTGGTGTCGATCGTTGTACCGGCTGTGACAATCGGTACTTCTCCCACCGGGTACGCGGCGATGCCGGTCGCCAGGCTCTGGTGGTATGGCGGGACGGGAATGGGGACGGGGACGGGGACGGGAATGGGGACGGGGACGGGAATGGGGACGGGAACGTCCGATGACCGGCACGGTCGATGCGAAGGCCGTGGCGAAACGTGTGGCCGACGTCCGGGCCAGGATCGAAGCGGTGGCGTCGGATCCGTCGGGCGTCCGATTGGTGGCGGTGACCAAGGGCTTCGGTCCGGATGCAGTGTGTGCCGCACTGGCAGCAGGGTTGACCGATATCGGGGAGAACTACGCCGACGAGCTGGTGGCCAAAGCCGCCGATGTGGGGGAGTCGGTGCGTTCCCTGGGTCTGCCCGAGCCCCGATGGCACTTCCTCGGGACGGTGCAGCGGAACAAGGTGGCGAGGTTGGCGCCGTTGGTGGAGTGCTGGCAGAGCGTGGCCCGTCTGGAGGAGGGCCGTGCCATCGCCCGCAGGCGTCCCGGTGCCTCGGTGCTGGTCCAAGTGGACACCATTGGGGGTGCGGGCCGGAACGGCTGCCGCCCGGAGGCCGTGCACGACCTGGTGGCAGCGCTGTCGTGCGAGGAGTTGGATCTGGCCGGCCTGATGACCGTCGGTCCTCAGGGGCCACCTGAAGCGTCCCGTACCGGTTTCGCTCAGGTCCGAAGGTTGGCGAACGAGCTCGGCTTGCGCCACTGTTCCATGGGCATGACGAACGACCTGGATATCGCTGTGGACGAAGGGTCGACGATGATCAGGCTGGGCCGTGCTCTTTTCGGTCAGCGGCCACCCCATCGGTGACCGGGCGGTCTTCTTCGCTGAGCTTCTGAAGATCCCTGGTAACCATCCCCGCGGACCTGGGGCTAGGCACTACGCTGGCGGCGGGAGGCATGATGGCAGCTTCATTCATGAAAAGAACAATGGCGTATCTCGGGCTGGTTGACGACGAGTACGACGACTACGACGAGTACGAGCCCCGCGGGGCTGGGGCCGTGTCCCGCGTCAGCCAACGGGTGGTGACCACTGAAGAGCCCGGCACCCTGGCTCCTCCTGGACCCCCTAGCCGGATCCGCACCCTGAACCGGGAAGAGAGCCCGTCGCCGGTATCTCCCTCTGTTGCGCCCACTCCTACTCCTGTCGCCCAGTCGTCGATGAGTCCTCGGACGGCGAGCGTGCGACCGATCACCCCGGAGGCCTCAGGTGCCCGCGTGCACATCGTGGCTCCTGTTCGGTTCAGCGACGCCCAGGAGATCGCCAACCGCCTCATGAACAACCAACCGGTCATCGTGAACCTGCAGAACGGCGATCGGGATCTACAGCGCCGGATGATCGACTTCTGCAGTGGTGTGACGTATGCGCTCTCGGGTGGCATGGAGCGGGTGGCAGACGAAGTGTTCCTGCTGACACCGTCGAACGTGAAGGTGTCGGACGAAGAGCGTCAGCGTCTTCAAGCACGCGGACTGGTCAATCCTTAGTGAGCGTTGATTCAGTGCGCGGTGACTCTCGGCGTACGAGCGCCACCTCCTGGTAGATGAACGCTTGAGCTGACCATGCTGCGGATTATCGGTTACCTCCTGGAGCTGTACGTCGTGATCTTGATCGTCGCCGCTCTTCTGAGTTGGGTGCGACCGGCCTACGACTCCCCGATCCGTAAGTTGCAACAGTTCCTGGCGTCGATCACCGAGCCGGTGTTGCGCCCGGTTCGCCGCATGCTTCCCACCGCCACGATCGGGGGAGTCGGGTTCGATTTCTCGATCATGATCGTCATCCTGGTCCTCGAGCTGGTCATCATTCCCCTGTTCTTTCGCTGATCGGACGCCCTTCAGCGGGCCCGGAGGCACTCATCCGCAAACGGGTCTGGCGGCGCGGATACCATGCACCCCATGGATGTTGCCCAGTCTGCCCTCGACTCTCTCCGTACCGTCGAATTCCGGGAAACCCTGAAGGGGTATCACCGTGACGACGTCGACGAATATCTGGAAAAGGCAGCGGTTGAGGCCGAGGGATTGCAGGAGCAGTTCCGCCAGGCCAACGACCGGCTCCGCCAGGCCAACGAGCGCATCGCGCAGCTCGAGGCCGCGTTGGAGCACCAGCCAGATCCCGGAACGGGTCCGGTTTCTGCCCCAGCCGTCGGCGACGAAACGCTGCAGCGCACCTTGATGTTGGCTCAGCAGTTCGTCGACCAGACCAAGGCGGACTCCGAGGCTCGAGCGTCGAAGACGTTGGCGGACGCCGAGGAGCGAGCGCGTGCTCTCACGGCTGAGGCGGAGTCCAGGGCGGCCCAGATCGCGTCCGAGTCGGATCGGAAGCTCCGGGAGGAAGTCGGCCGTCTCGAGGCGGCCAAGGCGCAGCTCTCTGGCGATGTCGAGAAGATGGCCCGTCATCTGGACAACGAGCGCAATCGGCTCCGCTCCGCGCTCACCGAGGTCATCAAGTGGGTAGACGACAACGTGCAGCCGGCTTCGGCGCTGTCGTCGTCTCAACGAACCTCGGAGGGCTCGGGATCGTCATCACGCCCCACCCCACCCACTGCCCCTGCCGCCGCCCGCCCTCAACCTGCTCAGCAGACAGGGCGTCCTGCCGGCGGAACGAGCACTGGGGCCGGGGACACCGGGTCGGTCCGGACCGGCGAGGCGGTCATCCAGACTCTCGACAACGGCAGCACCCGGCCGCCTCACGCCTAGACCACCTCACGCCTAGACCGCCTCAGGGTCGGGGCCAGCCTGTGTCCGCCCGGGGGGCCCTTCTCGCGCCGGCCGTTGGGTCTCTCATAGGCCTCTCAGGGGCCCAACGGGGATGAGGTGACGAGGATCAACCCGGTTGGAGCCGTTCCACCTGTATCGTGACTCCTCCAAGCGACGCGATGCCTACCGGATTGCCGCATCGTGACAGGCACGGTATCGTCGCCCGCTCACCAGCAATCAAGGATGGGCCGTCTCGACTGCTTCCAAAAGACAGCAGCGTGAGATCGGCAACTTCTTGAGAGGAGGTCGATGTGACGGCAACGAAGAAGGTGGCACCAGCGAAACCAGCGAAGAACTCGGCGAAGTCCGCCGGCAGGACCAAGACGACGAAGCCGGTTACGCCAGCCAAGACAGTGAAGGCGGTCAAGGCTTCCAGGACCACAACCAAAGCCGTCAAGACGACGAAAGCTGTCAAGGTGACCAAAGCCACAGCGAAGGCCACCAAGACCTCCACCAGGCCCACGAAGACCACGCCCAAATCCAAACCCACAACCGCTTCGCCGAAGAAGAAGATGAGCACAACGAGACCCTCGAAGACCACGGCCACGAAGACCTCGGCAGCGAAGGCAGCCAATGCCCGGACGGCAGCGTCGCCTAAACAGGGGACCAAGGCGACCAAGGCGACGAAGGCTGCCACATCCGGTGCGAACGCGAAGAAGGGAACCGCCAAGAAGGTCGCTGCAGCACCGACCAAGGCAGCAGCAACTACGAAAACTGCGAACACCACGACGAAATCGAAAGCAGCGCTGTCCAACTCCAAAGCGGCAGTGTCCAAGACGACGGTTGCCACCGGACCCAAGCCGGTCAAGGCGCTGACGGTCGGACCGTACGCCAAGGAGTCGAAGTTTCTCGATGAACAGCGGGAGCTCCTCTTAGAAGACCGACGTGTCTACCAAGGCCAAGCCGAAGATCTCCAAGCCGAAGCCGATGCACTGGCCCAAGAGCGAGAGCCGGGCGACGTCCAATTCGACGAGGAGTCCGGTGAGGGCGGCACGGTGACCGTCGACCGAGAACGGGATCTCGCACTGTCGGTTCAAGCACTGGCGGCGGTGGAGGAGATCAACGACGCCCTCCGTAAGATCGACCGGACGATCTACGGCGCTTGCGAGCGGTGTCACGAAGCGATTCCCAAAGCGCGGCTGCGAGCCCTTCCGTTCGCCCGGCTGTGTGTGGCGTGCAAGAGCGGGGGACTGTCACGGCGCTGACCGACGACCAAGTCGGGTCGACGACCGAACGCCCTGCCGTCCGTTCGGGCGGCCAGAGACGCTTGGCGACCGCCGTGGCCGTTGCCATGGTGGTGGTGCTCGTAGATCAGCTGACCAAGTCGTGGGCGGAGTCACGCCTCTCTCACGGCTCCATTCATATCGTGGGCACCCTCGATCTGGAGCTGCAGCGCAACACCGGGTCTGCGTTCAGCTTGTTCCAGGGTGAGACGGTCGTCCTGGTGCTCATTGCCGTCGTTCTGATCGGTGCCCTGTTGGTCATGGCCAGCCGGGCGGCGACCACCGGACGGGCCATCATGTTCGGACTGATCATCGGTGGCGCCCTGGGCAATGTGGGAGACCGGTTGTTCCGCGGCGACCATGGTGCGGTGATCGACTTCGTGGCTCTGCACTTCTGGCCTACGTTCAACGTCGCCGATTCATGCATTGTCGTCGGGTGCGTCCTGTTGGTGATCTCGCTGCTATGGCAGAGGCACCCGTCGTGATCGCTCTGTCGTCGTGACCAGCTCCGCCCAATTTTTTTCTGTGGAGGTCCCGCCGTCGCTCGATGGCGTGCGAGTGGACCGAGCTGTGGCGCTACTGGCCGACACGTCACGGTCCATGGTCGAACAGCTGATTGCCGACGGGCGGGTGCGTGTGGACAACCAGACCGTCTTGGTCCGCAGCAAGCCGCTCCGCTCCGGTCAACAGCTCTCGGTGGATCTCGACACCGAGCCGGTGCGGGATCGTCCCGAGGCAGACGACTCGGTCGTCTTCGAGGTCGTCCACGTGGACGATCACATCATCGTGGTGGACAAGCCGGCTGGATTGGTGGTCCACCCCGGCGCCGGGAACCGAACGGGAACCCTCGTCAACGGTCTGTTGGCACGGTTCCCGGATCTGGTGACCTTGACCGAGCCGCCGGCGCTGATGCCGGAGCTGGGTGCACCGAACGACCACGTCGACGGTTCCGACCCAGCCGAGCTCAGGGTCAACGACCCGGACCGACCCGGAATCGTGCATCGACTCGATCGCGGAACTTCTGGTCTGCTGGTCGTGGCACGCACCCGGGCTGCGTACGCGTCGTTGGTGGGTCAGCTCACCGACCGCACGGTTGAACGAACCTACCGATCACTGGTGCTCGGGAAGGTCGAGTCGGACAACGGTGTGGTCGACGCTCCTATCGGACGGTCCGAATCGTCGCCGACCCGGATGGCGGTGTCCCGGCGGGGCAAGCCGGCACGCACCCGGTACCGGGTCGAGCAACGCTACGACACGCCCATTCCTGCGACGTTGGTGGAAGCCACCCTGGAGACCGGCCGCACCCATCAGATCCGGGTGCACTTGGCTGCGATCGGCCATCCGGTGGTGTGCGACGACCTCTACGGTGCCGGTCGCTCTGTCCCCGGAAGCGGTTTGAGCCGTCCGTTCCTCCACGCTCGATCGCTGGCCTTCGTCCATCCTGCTACCGGGACCCGCGTCTCCTTCGACTCTCCGCTACCGGACGACCTCGAAGCGACGCTCGCCGCTCTCTCTGCCTGAGATCCGTCTCTGCCTGAGATCCGTCACGAACGGGAGGGGTTCCCCGGACTGCGCCACCGCCGGAACAGCCCGTCGGGGACCCGCCGCCCCTCAGGCAGCCTCGTGAGCCGCCTCGAGGGCTTCACTGCCGCCCAACGCCTCGAGGGCCTCAGCTTCCGCCTGACGGACCTTTCGGACGCCGACACCGAGACGCTCCGCGGTGGTCTGGAGAGACGCAGGGTCGGTCCCGTTGAAGCCGAATCGGTGACGGATCACCGCTCGTTGTAGGTCGGACAGGCGTTCGACGGCTTGGCGCACCAGGTCGAGCGTCATATCCGTGGCGACGTCGGTCTCGAAATCGCTCGAATCACCCGAGACCAGGTCTCCGAGGGTCGAGGACGACTCGGAGGTTGCCGGTTGGTCCAGGCTGGCCACGACCCGAGCGACGTTGGACAGGTTGTTCCGTGCCTCGGCGGTTAGCCCGGTGGCCTCGTCCAGCTCCTCGGGGGTCGGTGCGCGCTGCAGCAAGTGGGTCAGCTCCCAGTTGGCCGCCTCGACCTGCTGGTTGCGCTCGGCGACCTCCATGGGGAGGCGGATCGTGCGCCCGTGCTGCTGCACGGCCCGCTGGAGCGCCTGTCGGATCCACCAGGTCGCGTAGGTGGAGAACCGGAAGCCGCGCTCCCAGTCGAACTTGTCGACTGCTCGCATGAGCCCGAAGGTGCCTTCCTGGATGAGGTCGGGGAGGTCGACCCCCCGATCCTGGTAGCGCCGCGCCCAGTGGACCACCAGGCGAAGGTTGGCAGCGATCATCTCGCGCCGCGCCTCTTCATCCCCGGCTGCCACTCGTTGGGCCAGGGCCGTCTGCGCCTCGTGGTCCGGAAGCGGGTGATGGTCCAGGTCCCTGAGAAAGAGGCCGAGGCTGTCCGCGTCGGAGCCCCGGGCGCGCCCACCCGATGTGGACCTGTGGTGACGCTCAGCAGTATTCGTCGCGGTGCGAGTAGCCATATCCATCCTCACCCATCTCATAACGCGTGACAGAAGGAACAACGCATTTCATGTGCCTGGCATTCCGAGACTTGCCTCGCCTGCCTGCTGAGCCTCCTGAGCTTGCATGTTCCCTGTTCGGAGTGGTCGGCTGTCCGGATGGATCTGCCAGAACCTCTTCATAACCGTTGTTTCCTGATTCGTCATGGCGAGACGGAGTGGAGCCTGACCCGCCGTCATACCGGGCGTACGGACGTCCCGCTCCTGGCGGCAGGGGAGAAGCAGGCAGAGGCGCTTCGTGGGACCCTGGCTGGCTACCCCTTCCAGATGGTGCTGCACAGCCCGCTGAGGCGTGCCGCAGAGACCTGCCGGCTGGCTGGCCTGGGGGCCGACGTACTGCCCGAGCCGGACCTCAGGGAGTGGGACTACGGCGAGTACGAGGGGCTGACCACTTCGGAGATCCGGGCCACCGATCCGCAGTGGGATCTCTGGGAGGACGGGGTCCCGGGAGGCGAGACACCCGCCCAGGTCGGCGACCGGGTTGACCGGGTCATCGCCATGGTTCGCTCGGTCCCGGGCGATGTGGCGTGCGTTGCCCACGCCCACGTGCTCCGAGCCTTCGCCGCACGTTGGATCGGGCTGCCGGTTTCGGGCGGACGGTATCTGACCCTCGACCCCGCCTCGCTGAGCGTGCTTGCCTGGGAGCGAGAACAGCCGGTGATCGAGCTGTGGAACCGCACCTGACCCTGAGAGGCTGAGAGGAGAGACCCAGCGTCGAGAGGCAGGGCTGGATCAGGGAGCGGCGAGTGTCTGACCGCCTGGCTGCTGAACCTTGTGAGGAGGGGTAGAGGGAGCCGTTCTCTGGTTGCCTCTGCTCCTCTGGGGCCTCGGCTACCCGGTGGGTGGTCTCTGTGGCGCGTGGTGTCAGTCGGGCGGCTGTTGATCGGCCGGCTCCTGATCAGACGGCTCCTGATCAGACGGCTGGTGGCCGTCCGTCCGTCCTCCACGTTTGTCGGGGCCGACCCGCGCTGTCCAGGGTGGATCCCAATTCGGTTGGGTTGGATGGTTGTGCCGGTGGAGGACACCGGCTGGGGCACCGCCAGGCTGGCGGTCGACGGGCCTGGTCGGCTCGAGCGACTCGCCCCGGAAGAGCCGGCGAGGGCCGGTCCAACGAGCCGGTGGCGCATCGACCAGGGCGGCCAGGGCGTACGCCGTCTCCTCGTAGTTGACTCGCCAGCCTCGAAAGTGGGACCAGGCCTCGTCCGGCGATCTGGAGGTGGGAAATCCGATCTCGATCAGCCGATTGACGGCGGCGTCGAATTCGGCACGGGGGAGAAGGATCGTGCCGTCGGGGCTGGGATCGGGATCGTTGGGCAGCTGGCCGACCCGCGCGATGTCCCGGAGGCAGGTGAAGCCCATACGGACGCACATGCGCGCCTCCATGGGCGCTCTTTCCGGGTCGAGCGCGAGCGAGAGCGCAGCAGCGTCCATGACGGCGATGAGGCTCACGACCCAGGAATTCTGCGAGCGGGGAGACCGGAAGAACAGGAGTGACGGATAGCTCGTATGGCTCTCTGTCACGTCTGCAGTCCACCGCTCCCACTCGGCGAACAGCGCCGGAAGATTGTCGATGAGGCCTACCAGATGGTGGCGGATGAGGAGCTCCGGTCCCCACGCCGGTGCCCCGGCCCGACTTTCGAGCATGGTGACCAACGTCTCTCGGCGGTTGTACGCGCTGTACAGGGCGGGGAGATACGCGATCTGAAGCGCGACGAGGACCATGCCCGCTCCGGCGGCGATGAAGTCGACGGCCTGCTTGCCCTGCTGATGGCTGAGGGCGAACCCCAGCGTGAACACCGACGAGCCGGCCTGGGTAAACGCCGCGCCGAATGTCTGGACACCCAGACCCCAGTTGACCAGGGTAAACCCGAACACGGCGATCACCAGCCACGAGATCAGGAGGCTGATGAGCGCCAGCGGTTCGCTGACAACCAGGATCCGGTCCTTGGCGGCATAGCTGCGGGCCAGCCGGCTGCCGGCGCGGAACGCCGCTCGCACCAGGCGAGTCGACAGGGTGGTCAGTCCCGTGGTCGGCGGCCGGGGGACGATGAGCACCCGGACGACGTTGGCCGCGTTGATCAGGAGGACCACGAGACCGGCAGCCAGGACCAACGACCGACCCGCGGTCACGGAGCGCTCCTTCGGTCGATCAACGCACTGCTCCCGACGTTGACGCGGTGCCAAGGTGCAAGCGGCAGTCCGACACGGTGTCGATGGTCAACCAGTGGGGTTGGCGTCGTGCCGATGATCGACCGGCGGGTCGACCCAGTGCTAGGGCTCAACCGGCTGGCTGACGCAGTGCCGGCACCCGACCCTCGGCACGCGCCACCATGTCGGCGAGGTTGAACGAGTCCAGGTGGGTCCTCATATGCTCCCCGACGTTGGCCCACACGTCGAGAAGCACGCACTGGCCTTCGTGGTCGCAGGCTCCGTTGGCATGTGGCTCGCCGAAGTCCCCGGCCACGATGGGACCGTCCACTGCACTGACGATCTGGCTGAGAGTGATCTGTTCCGGAGGGCGGGCCAGTACGTACCCTCCCCCCACGCCGCGTTTGGACCGGACCAGGCCGGCACCTTTGAGGGCCAACAGGATCTGCTCCAGGTAGGGCTGGGGCAGCCCGGTACGCTCGGCGATGTCCCGTACCGCCGTGGGACCGTCGGTGGTGGTGTGCAGCGCGAGGGAGAGAAGCGCCCTGCTCGCGTAGTCACCCCGGGTCGAAACCTTCACGCTGACATGCTAGTGCTCTGTCAGGCGGGATCTACTGTCTCTCAGTGGCCGCCGAGCTTGCTGCCGGCCAGATCTTCTGCCATGGCCCAGCCGAACGCCACCAGGCGCCCGCCGTTGGCGGCCTCCACCGTCTTGAACAGGGGTACGGCCTCCTCGGGGGCCTTGACCTTCGGTCCACCGAAGTCGAACCCTCCGGCTTCGCTCCCGTCGCCACAGAGGATGAAGGTGCGATCGTCGATCCGGCTCTCGGCGCCGAAGCGCTTGGCCAGACGTCGACCCCATGCACGCTCTTCGCCGGTTGCCTTGTGCTTTGGCCCGGGCACCACGTCGGTCAGCCCGGCGAGGACGCGGAATCCCTCGGCCGTCAAGAGCCGGGTCCCGACCAGGACGTCCTCGTCGGGAAACGCCAGCAGGGCGCGCCGGTACTTGTCGCCCATCATGGCTCGGAGCACGGTGTCGGCGCGTGCCGTGCGATCGACGGTTGCCACGCCGATGAGCAGCGACGGCGTTCCGCCGATGCGCTCCAGGGTCGAGAACGAGTACCCCCGCAGCTTCGTCCCTTCTCGCGCTCGGGTGGCCAGTACCCACTCCTCACGCTGTTTGGACAGGAAGCCGATGTCGAATCGCGGCTCTCGCTCTGCGCAGAGATCGGCCATCTCGGCCAGCTCCGTGTCGTTGATGGCTGTGCAGTCCTTGGTCTCCACCTGGATGGACATAACCTGTTCCGTACTCCTCAGTTGCCCTGTGGCTTCTTACCCGAAGCTCCCGGATCCGTGGGCGTCCCGGTACCTCGAAAACCGGTCTCGAGGCGTCCACGAAGTGAACTATTCGCCAATTTTACGGGATTTAGAGCCGTCTGTCCCATCCGGACCGATCGCCGGCCGTGTTCCGGGGTCGGGATCAGTTCAGAATGGCGTTGGGGCCGAGCAGTACCCGGAGCTCTCCGACCAGGCCACGGTGGCTGTCCACGTTGAATTCGGGTGGGAGGCGCAGAACCTTCTCGCCCACCTGGAGCAGCACCGGTGAGCTACCCGGATGTTCGGACAGAAGGTGTTTGAGCTGGCTGACCTTGGTGTCGGTCAGGGCGTTCATGGACAGGGCTATCCGCAGCTCTGACATGCCGTCCATCGTCAGCTCGGGGCGCTGGATCTCTGCGCATATCAGCTTGAGCTGATCGTCACGGAGGTCCACCCGGCCCTTCAGCACCACGATGGCATCGTCGTCGAGGAGGGCGCCGTACTCGGCCATCGTCTTCGGGAAGACGAAGACCTCGATGGAAGCCTGGAGATCTTCGAGGACGAACGTTGCCATCAGGTCGCCCTTCTTGGTGTACCGGCGGGTGAGGTCGGTGACCACGCCGCCCACCACCCGGAGCTGTCCTTCTTTGCCGTAGCCTCCGGACCCACCGAACCCGTCGGGGTCGATGTCACGGAGCTCGGCCAACGTGCAGTCGGTCAGACGACTAAGAGGTGTCTCCAGGCCCATCAGGGGGTGATCGCTGATGTAGAGACCCAACATCTCCTTTTCGAACGCCAGCCGCTGCCCCTTGTCGAACTCGCTTTCCAGGATGGGAATCCGGGTGTCCCCGAACCCGACAGCCCGGCCGTCCTCTTCCGGCTCCAGCGAGGCGAAGAGGGAGACGACTCCAGCGTCGTGCTCGCGCCGACGTTCCAAGGTGAGGTCGACGATCTCCTCGAAGGTGAGCGTCAACCCGCGCCGCGAGTGGCCCAGGCAGTCGAACCCTCCCGCCTTGATCAGCGACTCGATAGTGCGCTTGTTCAGAACCTGGGGGTCCACCCGCTGACAGAAGTCGTAGAAGTCGACGAAGGGTCCGTTGCGCTCCCGTTCGGCCAGGATGTGGGCGACCAGTCCCTCGCCGACGTTCCGGACGGCGGCGAGCCCGAAGATGATCGCTCCCGAGCCCTGGCTTCCCTCGGTGGGCCCGATGCCGGCGCCATCCCCGACGGTGCCGTCTCCAACCTCGCCACCGGAGAAGTCGGCGGCGAACTCGGAGAGCGAGCGGTTCACGTTGGGGACCAGAACCTGGATGCCCATGGAGCGGCACTCGGCAAGGTTACGGCGCCGTTTTGTCCTTGTTGTCCTTGACCGAGGTCAGCAGGGCGGCGAAGTACTCCACCGGATGATGGGCCTTGAGCCACGCCGTCTGGTAGGCGATCAGGCCGTAGCCGTAGGAGTGCGACTTGTTGAAGGCGTAGTCGGCGAACGGTTCGATGATGTCGAACAGCGTGGTGCCGATCTCTTCCCCGTACCCCTGGGCGGTGCACCCTTCGACGAACTTCTTTCGCTCCACGGCCATG
The DNA here is from genome assembly GCA_963812965.1 of uncultured Acidimicrobiaceae bacterium. Classification (GTDB taxonomy): domain Bacteria; phylum Actinomycetota; class Acidimicrobiia; order Acidimicrobiales; family RAAP-2; genus DASXMT01. The sequence continues at coordinate 109,853 of CAWEXG010000010.1, forward strand.
ACCGAGCGGATCTTCTTGCCGCACGCTTTGCGGAGGTTGTCGGCCTCGGCCAACGAGTAGCCGGCGAACTTCTGGGCCACCCGCATGACCGACTCCTGGTAGATCATGAGTCCCTGGGTGTCGGCCAGGAGCTCCTCGAGATCGGGATGCACGTAGGTGACCGGCTTGCGTCCGTTCTTCCGGTCGGCGTAGTCCTTGTGCATGTTGGCCGCCATCGGACCGGGGCGGTACAGCGCCACCAGCGCGGCCACGTCGTCGAAGCTGGTGGGAGCGAGCGATCGCATGAGCGAGCGCATCGGCCCACCTTCGAGCTGGAAGACGCCCATGGAGTCGCCTTTGCGCAGCATGGCGAAGGTGGCATCGTCGTCGAGGGGGATCCTGTCGATGTCCGGTCGTTCGCCGGTCGAGATCTGGATCAGATCGAGGGCCCGTTCGATCACCGACAGGTTCCGGAGCCCGAGGAAGTCCATCTTCAGCAGCCCGAGGTCCTCCACCCCGTGCATCTCGTACTGGGTGACCACCGGGGAGTCGTCCGGGTTGGCGCTGCCGTCCGGCTTCCGCTGGATGGGGACGTACTCGGTCAGCGGCTGGTCGGTGATCACCACGGCAGCGGCATGGATGCCGTCCTGGCGACGGAGACCCTCGAGACCCTTGGCCACATCGATGACCCGCTTGGCGTCGGGATCGGTCTCGTACATGGTGCGGAGCTCTCCGGCAGCGGCGTAGCCCTCCTCGAAGCCCTCCGTCTTGTCCAGGCACGCAGCCAGTGGTGTGTCCCGGCCCATGAGCAGAGGTGGCATGGCCTTGGCGATCTTGTCGCCCACGACATAGGGGTAGCCGAGCACCCGTGCCCCGTCCCGCACCGCGGCCCGGGCCTTGATGGTGGAGAAGGTGACGATCTGAGCGACGTGATCGGCTCCGTACCGTTCGGAGGCGTAGCGGATCATGTCGCTCCGGTACCGCTCGTCGAAGTCCATGTCGATGTCGGGCATCTGGGTGCGGCCCGGGTTGAGGAAGCGCTCGAAGAGGAGGTCGTAGCGGATCGGGTCGAGATCGACGATCTGGAGGCAGTAGGCGACGCAGCACCCGGCGGCCGACCCGCGACCCGGACCAACCCGGATACTTCGTGCGACCGGGCAAAGCGGATGAGGTCCCAGACCACCAAGAAGTAGGCGGAGAAGCCCATGTTGCCGATGACGCCGAGCTCGTAGTCGAGACGCTCCAGCACGGCGGCGGGAATGGGCTGCCCGTAGCGCTCCTTGGCGCCTTCGATGCTCAGGTGGCGGAGGTACTGAGCCGCTCGCTCCTCGTAGGTGATGCCGACGAACTCCTCGGGTACCGGGAAACGGGGCAGGCTGACCCGGCCGAAGTCGATCTCCACGTTGGCCCGCTCGGCGATCAGCAGCGTGTTGTCGCAGGCCTCGGGCAGCTCGGCGAAGAGGTGGCGCATCTCTGCCGCCGACTTCAGGTAGTGCTCTTCACCTTCGAACTTGAAACGCTTCGGGTCGTCGATGGTGGCACCGGTCTGGACGCACAGCAGCGCGTCGTGGGCGACGTGGTCCTCTCGGTGGGTGTAGTGGCTGTCGTTGGTGGCCAGCAACGGGGCCCCGATGTGCTTGGCGATCTCCACCAAGGCCGGGTTGGTCTTGTGTTGCGCCGCCAACCCGTGGTCCTGGAGCTCGACGTACAGGTTGCCCTTGCCGAAGATGTCCTGGAGGCTGGCTGCCAGATGTTCGGCCCGCGACCTGATCGTCGGCCAGGAGCGCCTGGAGCACCACGCCGCCCAGACATCCTGTGGTGGCGACGAGCCCGGTGTGGTGGCGCTCGAGCAGCTCCCAGTCGAGGCGGGGCTTGTAGTAGTAGCCCTCGAGGTAGGCCGCCGAGGACAGCTTGAGGAGGTTCCGGTACCCCTCGTTGGACTCGGCGAGCAGCGTGAGGTGGTAGTACAGCTTCTCGCCGCCCTCGACGTCGCCGCCGGTGTCATCGACCTTGCCCCGTCGCACCGGCCGGTCGTGGCGTGATTCGGCCGCCATGTAGGCCTCGGTGCCGATCACCGGGTTGATACCGGCATCCCGGCACGCGGCGTAGAAGTCGAGGACCCCGTACATGTTGCCGTGGTCGGTGATGCCGAGTGCCGGCTGCCCGTCGGCTACGGCCGCCTTGACCAGGTCTTTCACTCGTGCGGCGCCATCGAGCATGGAGAACTCGGTGTGGGTGTGCAGGTGTGTGAACGACCGAGTTGCCAACGGTGGCGACCTTCCTTCCATCGTCCACCAGGGGGTTCTCCACACCCTGTGGACGAGTTACAGCGGTGTTGTTCGCACCATAGCGCGCGCGCGCGCCGTCACTCGGATGCAGGGGGGCTGAGCTCTACAGGTACGTCCCGGGGCGCGCTGATGGAGGTGGCCCTGCACCCGGTGGCAGCGCTTGCTGACGCATCTCGTCGAGCTGGGCACGAGCGGCCATCTGCTGGGCCACCAGGTTGCCTGGATCCCGTGGAACAGGCCCTCGAGCCAGCCGACCAACTGTGCTTGGGCGATACGGAGCTCTGCCTCCGAAGGGGCGGAGGAGTCGAACGGAATGGTCACCCGCTCGAGCTCGGCCACCAGGTCGGGGGACAGGCCGTCCGACAGCTCGTGGATCGACTGATCGTAGATCTCACGCAATCGGGTCCGACCAGCCTCATCCAGCGGTGCATGACGGACTTCGTCCAGCAGCTGCTTGACCATGGAGCCGATCCGCAGCAGCTTGGCCGGTTGCTCGATGGACTCGGTTCGTTCGGTGTCGTCGGCTTCTGTGCCGGGCATCGGTTCTGACGACCCGGCCGAAGCGTCGGCCTCCTCGACAGCGTCGATCCGGGTGCCATCCCGGTGCTCCTTCTTAGGAGCGGCCGCACCTTGGGAGGAGTCGACGGTCTCTTCGGGATCGATTCCCACCACCTCAGGTTGGAGGGGGCCGGTGCCTTCCTGTGCTGTGGTCATCATGAGATGTTGCCATCTCCGGTGAGACACAGGAGGGGGACCAGCATCTCGGCGGATGTCAGCGATCCGTGGCGCGATGCCAGCCGGGTCTCGCCGGTGTCCGCAGGATCGAGGAAGGCGATGGGGGCATGAGGGATCAAGGCCACGTCGCCCAACCTGGAGCGCAGGCCGGGACGGAGCGGGCCACCGAACCAGCCGTCATCGACCAGCTGGTCCGTACTGCGTACCCACGTAGAGGTGCCGTACAGCTCGGTTGCGCAGGCGAGGAGGTCGGCTGTCGCCCCCGGCTTTGCATGGAGCCAGCGGAACCGACCTTCACCGGAGACCAACCGGACGCACGACATGATGTCTCGCCCGAGTAGCTGCACCCGCGGGCCTACGTCGACCTGGCCGTGATCGGCGGTCACCACGAGGGTGGCTCCTGTGGGGAGCGAGCTTGCTATCTCCGCCACCAGCTCGTCGATGGCAGACAGCTCGGCCTCGTAGTACTCACCGAGACCATGGGCGTGTGCGATCTTGTCGATGCCGTCGTAGTAGGCGTAGACGAGAGGAAAGCCGTCGGCGAGGAGCCGGCGTGTCTCCACGACCATCGTGGACATGACTCGGTAGCCGTACAGCGGTGAGTTGCCGAGGTGGATGGCGGTGAAGCCGGTCCCACCGAACTCGTTTCGTGACACCACAGGGACCGGTCCAGAGGAACCGGGGAAGGCGGGGTAAGGCTGGAACTCCGAGGCAGGCATGGTCTGCCTGACATCTGCATTTGGTCCGGAGCCGACTTGCCAGCGGAGAACGTTGAGGATCGAGTCGCCTTCGACGGCCAATCGGTAGCCGAGGACACCGTGCTCGCACGGAGGGCGACCGGTGCCGATCGAGGTCAGGGCGGTCGCTGTCGTGGTGGGAACGACCGATGTCATGGTCCTGCCGGCCGAAGCGGCGGCGGCCAGGGTGGGTGCGACCGTCGTTCGTTCGAGAAGCTGTTCCCAGCCAAGGCCGTCGAGAACCAGCAGGACGATCTGCGTGGCGTCTCGGGCAGTGTCGGGAACCCACGCCGGGGTGTGGTCCGGCTGGGCCAGCAGCGCCGGCACCAGGTTGGACAAGCAGGCTCCGGTGTAGTCGGGCAGGACGGGATCCGGCGCCACACCGGCGCTCCCCGTCACCGCGCCGGCGTCTCCTGCGGCCGATGTGTGCACGGTCTGTGACTGTAGGCGACCGGTGCCTACCCGTTGGTGCCGATGCGTGGAGACGGTCTGAACGGCGGAGTGGAGCGTTTCGGTTTTAGAGGAGGTAGGTCAGCTTCGGGACAGGAGCGCTCGGACCGTCTTGTAGCAGTGACCGTCTCGAGGCTGGCTGATCGACGTCATCAGATAGTGAGGTTTGAACCCCAACGCAGCGGCGAGGTCCTTCCCCTGCAGCCGATCGCGCCTGGCTGCGTCCAGGGCTCGGGCGGCCCGGGTGTCGTCGACGGGCAGCCAGTTGTCGCTTCGCCCCCATCCGAACCGGATCCACACCGAACGGTCGCCTTCCCGCCGGAAGAGCACCGGGCCCTTGGTCGGCACGACCAGGGCGAGTGAAGGCCGGAAGCCGCGGAACTCCCAGTACGGGGCGGAGGTACCCGGAAAACCGAGGACGTGCTCTTCGACCGGCGTCACCAAGCGGTGGAGCAGATGACGTACCCGTCGTCCGTGCAGTGTCCCCAGATGTCGTGGCAGCCCCCGGGTGTTCACCGCTTCGGGCTGGGCCAGGTCGTTCCGTTCCGGCTCATCGGCCAGCACCGCCTCCACCACGTCGAACGGGGCGAGGTCGGGCAGGTGCCCGCTCGGCCAGGGGACCCGGGCTCGCACCAGTGCGCCCGACGCCAGGTCGATGCCGACGGTGTCGTCGTCGTCACATGCCAGGACCACGAGGATGAGCGAGGATCCACCGTCAACAGCGATCCGGTCTCGGGGACTGACCGACCGGACCACGTCGCGGGCCGTCCCGCTCCTGGCATTGCGCCGAGTACTGCTGCGGGGCTCACGGCGGGAAGTGCCGCCGGTCATCGTCCCCCTCTTTCGAGCTGTGCTCCTCCAATGTGCGCAATTTGCGCTGCCAGCGTGTCGACGTCAGCGGCCGGTAGCTGGCATGCGTAGTTGTGGCAGACGTAGGCCTGTGATTCGTCACGCCCTGTCCACAACGGAGACGGGGTGGGTTCACCCCAGGCCAGCACGGCACCGGGCAACCATCGCCGTTGCACGGTGTCGACAAGGTCGGGCCGAGTGCCGACCACGACCACCTCGGTGGTGCCGTTGACAACGAGCTCCGCCGGGAGCAGCGTGTGCGCGAACGCGGTGGGGTGACGTTCCAGGAGATCGTCGAGCAGGTCGATGATCTCCTCGGCGATGTCCCGATACCGGTCTGTGCCGGTCAGCGATCCCAGACGGACCAGGGCCAGGGCGGCCACGGCGTTGGCGGAGGGCGTGGCGCCGTCGATGAGCTCCTTGGTCCGGACGATCAAAGCTTCCGCATCTCGTCCAGTCGTGAAGAAGCCGCCATCGGTGTCGTCGTGGAAGAGGTCGATGAGGCTGTCGGCCACCTCGACGGCCCGATCGGTCCAGACCGCCTTCCCGGTCAGCTCGCCGAGCCGGGTGAAGCAGTCGACGAGCCACGCGTAGTCGGCAGCGTAGGCCAGGTGTCGCGTGCCGCCGTCTTGTTGCCACGACCGCATCCAGCGCCCGTCGTCTGCTCGACGCATCGTCGTCCATAAGAACTCGCCCACCGTGGTGGCCGGGTCTCGCCACTCGTCTCGTCCGGTTGCCGTCGCTGCTTCGACCAACGATGAGCAGAACATGGCGTTCCACTCGGTCAGCACCTTGTCGTCCAGACCCGGGTGCACCCGGTGGTTGCGCTGTTCGAACAGCTGGCGACGACCGGTCTCCACCTCGGTGGGACCGGTGAGCGGAGCTCCGACCGGGCGTCGGAGGATGGTCGATCCGCCTTCGAAGTTGCCCTGTGCGGTCACGCCGAACCAGTCCGAGACGGCGGCAGCGCTCTCGGTACCCACCGCTTCTGTCACGAGTGATGGGGTCCATACGTAGAACTTGCCCTCGACACCCTCCGAGTCGGCGTCCTGCGCGGAGTAGAGACCGCCCGCCGATGACGTCAGCTCGGCGGCCACATACTCGATGATGCGCTGAGCAACGGTGAGATAGTCCGGCTTTCCGGTGACCTGCCAGCCGTGGACGTAGGCCCGGAGCAGTCCAGCCTGGTCGTACAGCATCTTCTCGAAGTGAGGGACCAGCCACTGGTCGTCGACCGAGTAGCGGGCAAAGCCGCCTCCCAGGTGGTCGTGGATGCCCCCGGCAGCCATGGCGTCCAAGGTGGCAGTGGCCATCTGGAGCGACAGTGCGGCGCCGGTCCGCTGGGCGTGGCGCAGTGCGGTGTCGATCAGCGTGGGGTGAGGGAATTTCGGAGCTGCTCCGAAACCACCCCACTGCGGGTCGAACCGCTCGGCCAGTTCGCTCACCGCTGCATCCAGAAGGTTGACTCGCCAGCGGGGCTCGGGAGCATCGGTCAGCCCGATCTGATCTGTCGGGACTGTGGGAGTTGTCGGTCGGGTAGACCCGGCCGGCTCTCCCTGTTCTATCGGCACTGCTTGTCCGGTCGGTTTGGCAGGATTGGTCTGTTTGGCCGGCTTGGTGATCATCGATCGTGCGGCAATGGCGCGTGAGAGCTCATCGGCCTGCTTCTCCACGTCGTTGCGACGGTTGGTCCAGACGTCGTTCATGGCAGCAAGGACGGCACGGAAGGACGGGGAGCCCTGGCGGTCATGAGGCGGGAAGTACGTCCCGCCGAAGAAAGGTCGTCCGTCAGGGGTGAGGAACATGCTCATGGGCCACCCACCCGATCCGGTCAGAGCCTGCACCGCCTCCATGTACACGGCGTCCACGTCCGGACGTTCTTCCCGGTCCACTTTGATCGGGACGAACGAGGCGTTGAGCACCGCAGCCGTCACGTCGTCTTCGAACGACTCATGGGCCATGACGTGGCACCAGTGACAGGCCGAGTAGCCGATGGACAGGAAGATGGGACGGTCCTCCGCCTTGGCTCGGGCGAAAGCCTCGTCACCCCAGGGAAACCATTCGACCGGGTTGTCGGCGTGCTGGCGGAGGTATGGGCTCGTCTCATGGGCGAGATGGTTCACGACCAGCCAGCCTACGAGGCTCAGCTCGACTGCCCACACCGGTGATCGGTATCACCCCCTGTCACCGGCGACCCGTGCCATCACCCCCTGTCACCGGCGACCCGTACCACCCGCGCCCGTACCACCGACCACCCCCGCCACCGTCCCTGCCATCACCCGTTTCGGTGGTGGCGCTCACCGGCGCCGTAGGGTGATGTCCATGGAAGTGCGACTCGACGGCAAAGTGGCCCTGGTCACCGGCGCATCCCGCGGCATCGGCCTGGCCATCGCCACCCGGTTTGCCGAGGCCGGCGCCTCGGTGATGCTGTCGTCACGAAAGGCCGACGCGCTCCGGGACGCGACGGCGGCCATCGACGGTCGTCGTCCACCATCCCGGGAGTCGGATCCGTCCGCCACTGTCCACCCCTACGGCGAGACGGCGTGGTACGTAGCCAACGCCGGCGATCCGGACCAGGCCGACGCCTGTGTCGAGGCCACGATCGATCGGTTCGGTGGCCTGGACATCCTGGTCAACAACGCCGCCACCAACCCGTACTTCGGTCCCATCATCGATATCGACGACCCCCGAGCCGCCAAGACGGTCCAGGTCAACCAGTCCGGTGTCCTGGCATGGACCCAAGCAGCGTGGCGGGCGGCCATGGTCGAGCACGGCGGTTCGGTGTTGAACCTGGCATCGATCGGTGGGATGTCCGTGGAGCACGGCATCGGCTGGTACAACGTCACCAAAGCGGCAGTGATCCACCTGACCAGTCAGCTCGCCGGCGAGCTGGGCCCCGGGGTCCGGGTCAACGCCTTGGCGCCCGGGTTGGTCAAGACCGACTTCGCCAAGATGCTGTGGGAGACGGCCGAAGAGGCCATCGCCCGGCAACTTCCCTTGGGGCGGCTGGGCGTCCCTGACGACATCGCCAAGGCGGCGCTCTTCCTCTGCTCGGATGCCGCGTCCTGGATCACCGGGCACACCCTGGTCATCGACGGTGGGGCACTCAGCATGCCGAGCGGGGGAGTGGCCTGAACGTCACACCAACCCGGTGCGGCGAACCTTCCCACTCGCAGTCCGGGGCAGCGACTCCACCAGCTCGAGCTCCTTGGGTGCTGCCCACGGCGCCAGCTGTTCACGGACCATCGATCGGAGCTCGTCCATCGTCGGTGGAGCCGATCGATCGGCCGGGACCACCCACGCCACCACTCGTTCACCCCACTTCGCATCGGGGCGTTTCCACACCGCGACCTCGGCGATGCCCGGATGCGCCGAGAGGACCTGCTCCACGGCCACCGGCCACACCTTCTCGGCACCGGTCACGATGACCTCGGCCATCCGCCCGTTGACGACGAGGTGGCCGTCCCTGCTCAACGACCCCCCGTCCCCAGTCGGCAACCATCCACCCGGGAGCTTCGGGTCGGACCCGTCCCGGTAGGCCCGCAACAGCATCGGGCCACGGACCAGTACCTCCCCCTGTGCACCGAAGGTGCCATCCCCGATCTTGATCTCGACACCGTCGAGGGGGACGCCGTCGTAGACCACGCCCGAGCCGGTCTCCGTCATGCCGTAGGTGGTCACCACGTTGGCGGGGAGCTCTCCGTCTCCGGGCACCGCCGCGCCGCCCAGCAGCACGACCCGGTAGCCGGACGTGTCGGTTCGACGCAAGGTGGTGGCGACCATCGAGATCAGGGTGGAGCCGCGCCGTGGCCTCTTGCTCCACGGTGTCGGCATCGAACCGCTCCACGATCCGGTACGGGGTTCCCGTGACGATGGCACGGGTGACGACCGACAGCCCCCCGATGTGGGCAAAAGGAAGACAAGCCAACCAGCGATCCTGTTCGGGGATCACACCCAGGCGCACGCTGGTGGTCGTCGCCGACGCCTCGATGGCGGTGTGGGTGAGGACCACCCCTTTCGGGATCCCGGTGGTGCCGCTCGAAGCGACCACCAGTGCGTCACCGGGCTCGGTCGGGATCCCACCGGACATGGTCACGACGCCATCGGCAGAGATCAGCCGAGATGGTCGTACCGCCTGGATCAGCCGTGTCGTGGCCTGAGTCGGCAGTCGGGGGTCCAGGGGAAAGACGGCGTCACCGGAGTCCCACACCGCCAGCATGGCGGTGACGAACGCCTGGCCGGGAGGGAGATCGAGTGCCACCAGCTCGGGCATGGAGCTAGCCTAAGCGATCGTTCGAGTTGTAACTCTAGGAGTGAATGGTCGCATGGTTGATTCGGAGAGGAACGGCGCCCAGGCAAGCGAGCAGGCAGCACCAGCATCACCAACCCCAACCCCAGCCCCAGCGAGCCAAGCCGACACCGTCATCACCGGCCCGCCCCTCGATCCGGTCGAGCACTTCCGCCACCAGCCACTGCCCACCTGGGACCGCCGGGGCCAGTTCCGTGACATCCACTACGACGTGGCCGACGGCATCGCCAAGATCACCATCGCCCGCCCGGAGGTCCGCAACGCCTTCCGGCCCCAGACCCTCTTCGAGCTGTCGGACGCGTTCAACCTGGCCCGGGACGACTCGACGGTTGGCGTCGTCATCCTCACAGGGGAGGGACCCGACGCCGTTCTGCTCCGGTGGCGACCAGAAGATCCGGGGCGACGACGGGTACTTGGGCGACGACGCTGTCGCCCAACAAGGAATCGGCCGGCTCAACGTCCTCGATCTTCAGATCCAGATCCGTCGGCTGCCCAAGCCGGTGGTGGCCATGGTGGCCGGGTACGCCATCGGCGGCGGCCACATCCTCCACCTGGTGTGCGACCTCACCATCGCCGCTGACAACGCCCGGTTCGGGCAGACGGGACCGAAGGTCGGCAGTTTCGACGGTGGCTACGGGGCGAGCCTCCTGGCTCGGACGGTCGGGCTGAAGCGGGCCAAGGAGGTGTGGTTCCTGTGTCGGCAGTACGACGCTGCCACCGCTCATCGAGTGGGGTCTGGTGAACGAGGTGGTACCGCTGGCCGATCTGGAACAGGAGACGGTGGCCTGGTGCCGACAGATGCTCTCGCTGTCGCCGATCGCCCTGCGGATGCTGAAGGGCGGGCTGCACGCTGCCGACGACGGCCTGGCCGGGCTCCAGCAGTTCGCCGGCGACGCCACCATGCTCTTCTACATGAGCGAGGAGGGGCAGGAGGGACGGAACGCCTTCCAACAGCATCGCCCGCCGGACTTCTCGCGCTTCCCCGGCGCCCGTGAGCGCCGACCCCGCCCGTGAGCGCCGACCGTCCAACGGAGAACCCCGGTGAGTGACGGCTCTTCTCCGGTCCATGACGGATCGGTCCCACCATCGTCGGCTCCGCCTGGACCCCCCACTCCGCCCGTACCCCCCGGCCCCGTCGCACGATGGGTGCTCGGGGCTCGCCCCAGAACCTTGCCGGCCGCTGTCGTCCCCGTGCTGGTGGGCACGGCGACGGCCGCCTGCGGCTACGCCGGTGACGCCGGCTTCGTCAGCCGGTCGATGGCCCACACCCCACTGCACCCGGGCTTGCTGTGGTGGCGGGCCGGGGGCGCCCTGATCGTCGCCCTGGCCATCCAGGTCGGCACCAACTTCGCCAACGACTACTCGGACGGGGTACGAGGGACCGACGACGTCCGGGTCGGACCGGTGCGCCTGGTGGCCAGCGGCCTGGCCTCACCGTCACGGGTGAAGGGGGCGGCGCTGCTCTCCTTCGCCGTGGCCGGCGTGGTCGGGCTGGGGCTGGCCGCGGTGACGTCGTGGTGGGTCCTCGCTGTCGGTGCCGCATGTCTGGCCGCGGGCTGGCTCTACACCGGCGGACCGCATCCCTATGGGTACGCCGGGCTACGGCGAGGCTGTTCGTGTTCGTGTTCTTCGGCGTCGTGGCCACGGCCGGATCGGCGTTCGTCCAGACCGGGCACCTGGCCCTGCTCCCGTTGGTGGTGTCGGTCGCCCGTCGGCTTGTTGGCCACCGCGTTGCTGTTGGCCAACAACCTCCGGGACATCGACTCCGACCGGAAGTCGGCAAGCGGACCCTGGCCGTGCGGATCGGCCGGCGGTGGGGCGGATGGCTCTACGTCGGCTGCCTGGTCCTGGCCTTCGTGGGCGCAGTGGTCGTGGCGGCGTGGCGCCCGTGGTCGCTGCTGGCCCTGGCCACCCTGCCGTTGGCCGTACCGACCCGTCCGCAGCCGGTGCTTCAAGGGGACCGAAGGGCGGGCGCTGCTGCCCGTCCTGGCCGACACCGGCCGCCTGCAGCTGGCCTTCGGCTTCCTGTTGGCGGTGGGATTGTGGATCTGAGGAGCACTGCGATCTCGAGCCGTCGGACGGTCGGTCGAGATGGCGGCCGGATCGCGTGCCGTCACCCCGTCGGGATCTTCCAGGTGGGCCGATGTGGCCGACGCCGGGCACCAGCTGACGTGGGTGGCGTTGTCCCCGATCGCCCGGCCATGCGCTCGCCCAGCGCCGGTGAACTTGGGATCGTCTGTCACCGGTGATGACCAGGACTGGCATCTCGAGAGTGGGCAGCCGGTCCCACAGCGGTTGTTGGGTGCCGGTCCCGGCCAACCGCAGGCTCGACGCCAGCCCGACGGCGTGTTGGCACCGCCGCTCGGCCATCCCGGCGACACCGGCGGGGATGCCGGAGAAGAGCGGGTTGGCCAACCAGCGCTGCAAGAAGGCGTCGACACGATCCTGTTGGACCGTCGGGACCGGGGGCGGCTCTCCACGGAGGGTCGAGCTCGTCGGCCAGTGCCTCGTCGGCCGCCACCCGGTCACGCCGGAGCCGTGTCGTCCTCGATCCCGGCCGTGCCGGAGATGAGGATGAGCGAGTGGATCCGGTCCGGACTACGACAGGGCGGCGTGGAGGCAGAGAGCGAGCCCCCATCGAGTAGCCCAGAGTAGGTACCGGACCCACCGACCTCGGTCAGCAGCTGTGCACCGGTGCTGAGATCGGCCCGCACGTGCGACGAACCGCCGTGGCCGGGCAGGTCGACCTGACCACGGTGTGGTCCCGGGCCAGGTCTTCGGCCATCGGGCCCCACAGCTGTCCGGTCTGGGTGAAGCCGTGGGCCAGGACCACCGAAGCGCCGTACCTGCCCGTCTCACCGTGGGGCCGAGGATGCCCGACCGTCTCGGCGTGCAGCCGGGCGTCACGTGCACCAGGCTCGCCGTGCAGCCGAGCGCCGTGTGCACCGGTCTCGGCATGCAGCCGAGCGTCCGGTCGGGCAGGCGGTGGGGATGGTGGTGTCGCCATAGGAGGGAGGTGCGATGAGCGTACCCAGCCCTGCGGGAACGACGACGCTCGGTCCGCGACCGTTCGCCGATGTCCAGGCCGACTACGCCGCCACGCTGGTCGACGAGTGGGTCCGCGGCCGGCATCTCCCACGCCGTGGTGTGCCCGGGGTCCCGCTCGACACCGCTCGCCGCTGGCGCTGGCCGCGCACGCAGGTGTGGCCGTCCACGTCCGCCTCGACGAGCGGTCGGCCGCGTTCGTGGCCTTGGGTATGGGCCTGGCCACCGGACGGCCGGCGGTGCTGCTCACCACCAGTGGCACGGCCGCCGTCGAGCTGCATGCGGCGGTGGTCGAGGCCGACCTGGCCCGGCGTCCCGGTGCTCGTCTGCACGGCCGACCGACCGCCGGAGCTGCACCAGGTCGGGCGCCCCCCAGACCATCGACCAGACATCGCCTGTTCGGCTCGTCGGTGCGGTGGTTCTTCGCCCCTGGCGTGGCCGACGAGGCCATCTCGGACACCTGGCGCTCGATCGCCTGCCCGGATCGCTGGTCGAGGCAACCGTCGGCCCGAAGGGTCCCGGCCCTGTCCATCTGAACCTGGCGTTTCGCGACCCGTTGGTCGGGTCCGCGGGCAGCTGCGCCCGACTCTCACGGCCGGTCGGCGCGGGCGGGGCACCCTGGCACCGGGTGGAGGCACCAGTTACCGCGCCGCCTGTGTCGGTCGTCACCGAGCTGGCGACGTCCGGACGCCGTGGCGTCATCGTGGTGGGAGCCGGCGGTGGCGATCCGGTCGCTGTCCATCGGCTGAGGAGCAGCTCTGGGCTGGCCGGTGCTGGCCGATCCCAGGTCCGGCGTCCGCACCGACTCGCCAGTGGTGGTGGCAGCCGCCGACGGGATCCTTCGGTCACCGGAGCTCGTGGAGCGGTACCGCCCGAGGTGGTGGTGCGGCTCGGCGCGCCGTGGGTGTCCAAGGTGGTGAACGAGTGGTTGGCCGACCTGGGCGAGGCCGGCGTCCCCGCAGTTCGTGGTCGATCCGTGGTGGCGCTGGCTCGATCCGGATCGGGTGGCCACCACCGTCGTCCGGGCCGATCCGGACGCGTTGTGTCGAGCCGTGCTCTCTGCGGTGGGGGAGCCGCAACCGGCTCCTGGCTGGTTGGCAGGGTGGCAGTCCGCCGAGTCGGCCGCGGAGTCTGCCCTCGCCGCGTGTTTTGCTGGAGAGCCGGCTAGCCCCACTAGCCCCACTAGCCCCACTAGCCCCACTAGCCCCACTAGCCCCGCTGGCTCATCGGGTGCGCTGACTGAGGCGTTCCTATCCCGCCGGCTCTACGCTGCCCTGCCGGCCGACGCCACACTGGTGGTGTCGTCGTCGATGCCCGTTCGGGACGTCGAGGCGTTCGCCCCGCCCCGCCCCGCCCCGCCCCGGGTGCTTGCCAATCGTGGAGCGAACGGTATCGACGGGGTGGTGTCCACCGCGTTCGGCGTGGCGTTCGGCACCGACCGGCCGACGGTGGCGCTCGTTGGCGATCTGGCCTTCCTGCACGACTGTGTCGGCCTTGGTCCTGAGCCCGGGCACCGACATCCCCTGCACCGTCGTGGTGGCCGACAACGGTGGCGGCGGGATCTTCTCGTTTCTACCTCAGGCGGCGACGCTCGACGCCTCGACGTTCGAAGATCTCTTCGGCACGCCGCAGGCCCCCGACGCCGCCGCCGTGGCCGCCGGGTTCGGGCTACCCGTGGCGGACGTGGACGGAGTGGGTGAGCTGGAAGAAGCCGTTCTCGCCGTCGAGAAGGGCATGGCGTCGGGTGTCCTCAACGTGGTCAGGGTGCGCCTCCCTGCACGGAGCGAGAACGTCGACGGCCACCGACGGCTCAACGCCACTGTTGCCGCCGCGGTCAGCGCCGCGGTGATCGCCGATCACAGCACGAGCTGATGATCGGTCACCGATCACATCCGGGTTAGCCCCGCTCGGAGCGCTTCTCTGTTTCTGCTGGGCCTCTCAGCAGGGCTTGGGGTCGTAGAAGAACGCCGGTTGGGTGGGAGCGGTCGTCGTCGGTGAGGATGGAGCCTTGGTGGACGGGGACGCCGCCGTGGTCGGGGTGGTCTGGATGGCGGGTATGGCGATGGCGTTGCCGTAGGCATCGATGGGCGGCGTGGTCACCGTGTTGGGCGTGGCGCCGAGGAAGGCGGTGAGCGTCTGCTGCGCCCCCGGCTCGTCCACCACCTCGACGGCCCCGGCACTGTTGGAGGCGCCCGAGGTCGGGAGGGTGTACGACACCAGGTCCGATCCGGAGAAGGCGTGGTACCGCTCCACCAACGAGAACAGGTCGCCCTCGGTCAGGCCGTTGTCTTTCGAGAAGTCGTGGACCACCGAGTCGAGCAGCGAGTTCAACCGCAGGGGGTTGTAGGTGGACTTGGCCTTGTTCAGCACCGCTTCGATGATGAGGTTCTGGCGCTCGATCCGACCGAGGTCGCCGGTGGGGTCGGCGATCCACTGGCCGTTCTTGTAGTACTGGAAGTAGCGAGAGCGAGAGAGCTCGAGCGCCTGGGCCCCGTTCAGCGTCTGGCAGCCGGTGGTGGAGTTGCTCAGCCCGGACTCGTTGTTGCAGATTCCCGTGTCGGGTCGCAGAACTGGTCACGCACCGGGTAGGGGAAGTCCATGTTGATGCCCCCCAGTGCGTTGACGGCGTCCTGGAGGCCGAAGAAGTTGAGCACCACGTAGTGGCTGATCGGGATGCCGAACGTGTTCTGGATGGTCTGGATCAACCCGTCGGGCCCATTGTTGAAGGCAGCGTTGATCTTGTTGTCGGTGGACAGCCCGGTTCCCGCCGGCAGCCCGGACAGCTGCACGTAGGTGTCCCGGGGGATGGAGAGGAGCTGGGCCGTGCCTGCCTTCGGATCGACATGGACGATCTTGATGGTGTCGCTGCGCTGGCCGCCGGCGTTCGACGCATTGCCGAAGTGCTGGGCGTCGGCAGCGCTCTCGCCGGCTCGTGAGTCGGACCCGATGATCAGTACGTTGTACGGCCCGCCATTGGCCGGAGCGACGCAGACCGCGCACGGGCTCGAGCTCACCTGGTCCCACTCGTACCGGTTGTACCCCCACAGGGCGCCACCGATCACCAGGATCACCACCAGGATGCCGATGCCCCAGCGGAGCAGCCGGGACCCGCGGCTGCGCTTGTGAGCGCGGCGTGCACGTTTTCGTTGATCCCGGCGGGAGGGGACGTACACCTCGCCGCTGAGGATCGGTCCCGAGAACTGGCCCCCTTTGGAACGCCCGGGTACACGGCCATCGTCCGGTGGGGTGTAGTTGGAGGGGGACACGTCGTCAAGAAAGCCTTTGCCGGTCAGGGGTCGGTCACGTCATCGCCGAGCACCGTGAGAGTGATGCACAGTTTCCCACGGTGGGATGGCCAACGGTGAGATGGCAGATGACAGCTTTCCATCGTGGGAGGGCCAGTGGCCGTCACCCTCCGCTCACCAGACTACGCAGTGGCAGGAATCCAAGAGCCGTGGAACCCGAACGGCACCCGCCCAGGCAGGTGCACGGTGGCCACCGGAGGCCCACTGAACGAGGTGGCATCGAGAATGACCAGGTCACTGGCGTCCCGGGTGCGGTCGTAGACCACGCTCAGTACCCACCCCTCGTCCTCGTCGTGACCGTCGGCAGCCCGCACGAACACCGGTTCGGACACCTCGCGATGCTCACCCGGATCGAAGCGCACCGCTTTGTCACGACGGAGGTCGTACTTGACCAGGCCCACGAAGCTCGTGGTCATGACGTCGGGAGCCAGCTGCGTGCAGTATCCGTACCGGTGTGGCCTCCCGGCCACGGTGTCGTCGATGCGGGGGAACTCGGCCGGGATGTCGTCGAGCCGGGTCCGGGTCGTCCGCCTGGCGATCGGATCGATCGTCCACCGCTCCAACAGCGGAAGGCTGGCGGCGATGGTCTGGCCGGGAGCGGTGTCGAAGGCTGAGTCGTACCGGACGACGTCGAGGACGACCGACGTACCCTCGTCGTACGCGTTCAGGACGTGGAAGACGTAGCACGGGTCGATGCCGATCCACTGGATGCTCGACCCCCGACTGCCTCGGGGGAGGATGCCGATGCGGGCACCGGCGTTCGGCTCCCACCGGAACGGTATGTCGTGACCTGCTGCCGCCATGTCCAGGTCGAACAGGACCGGTAGGTCGAGAAAGACCATGCGGGTGGCGGTGACCCCGAAGTCGTGCATCATCGCAGCGCGAGGTGTCTCGATCTCCTCGGTCGTCACGAGGGCTCCTCCGGCGTCCACGACGTGCGATCGGAGGAACGGTGGACCGAACACGTCGTAGCCGAAGAAGATCAGCTCGCCGGTGTCCGGGTCGACCTTGGGGTGTGCGGTCATGGGCGAGGCCAGCGACCCATCGAAGTCGTGGATCCGCGCCCGCTCCAGGTCGGGGGAGAGAGCGTGGGGGAATCCCGACTCCACCAGCGCCAGGGTACGGCCGGCGTGGCGGATCACATGGGTGTTGGCGGGCCCATTGATCGGCTCGCTCGGACCCCTGGGCGACGTCGTGTTCCGTTCTGCCGCCAGCTTTCTGGTTCGTACCCATCGATTGCGGTACGACACCGCTTTGCCGCCCCGAAGCTCGATGGCGTGGACCATCCCGTCACCGGAGAACCAGTGGTACCGGCTCTCGTCGGTGGGGACCACCGCCGGGTTGGGTCCGTTACGGAGCAGACGACCTTCGAGGTCGGGAGGGATGACGCCGACGATGGGCAGCTCGTGCTCCTCCGTCCGCTCCTCGGCGACCGGGGCAAAGTTGCCACTGAGGTACGGGTTGTCCACGACGATGCTCCTCCGGCGGTGGGATGGTTGCACGACTGCGCCGCACGAGATGCCGAACGTACCGCACGAGCAGATCGTCGAGCCATCGAGTGCCCCGTCAGACACGGTCAACCGTGTCTGACGGGGCACTGGCCGAACGTGGCAGGCTGAGGCGATGGCCGCACTTGCTGAGGACCTCCGTTTCCGGGGCCTCGTCCATCAGATGACCGATCCGGCGCTCGAAGCCCGCCTCGACACCGACCGCATCACCGCGTACTCCGGCTTCGACCCGACGGCCGACAGTCTCCACGTCGGTCACCTACTGCAGATCTGTACACTCCGCCGGCTCCAGCTCGCCGGCCATCGTCCGATCGCCTTGGCTGGTGGCGGGACCGGGTTCATCGGCGACCCGGGGGGTAAGTCGTCGGAACGGTCGCTGCTCTCTGCCGATGAGCTGACCGAGAACGTCCGGGGGATTCGTGGTCAGCTCGAACGGTTCCTCGACTTCGACGCCGACACTGTCGGCACAACCGGCCCCCAAGCCCTCCTGCTCGACAACGCCGACTGGCTCGCCGGGCTGGACCTGTTCGACTTCCTGCGGGACGTGGGCAAGCACTTCACCGTCAACCAGATGGTGGCAAAGGACTCGGTCAAGGCCCGGCTCGACCGGGAGGGGGAGGGGATCTCCTTCACCGAGTTCAGCTACATGCTGCTCCAGGCCTACGACTTCCTTCGGCTCTTCGACGACCACGACTGCCGACTACAGCTGGGCGGGAGCGATCAGTGGGGCAACATCACCATGGGGATCGATCTGATCCGGAAGGTGCGGCGTGCCGAGGCGTGGGGTCTCACCTCGCCGCTCGTCCTGAAGGCCGACGGGACCAAGTTCGGCAAGACGGAGACCGGCACCGTCTGGCTCGACCGCGAGCGCACCAGCTCCTATCAGCTGTACCAGTTCTTCGTCCGGAGCGAGGACGCCGTCGTCGGCGAGTACCTGCGCTACTTCACCTTCCTTCCCCACGACGAGCTGCTGGCGTTGGACGCCTCCACCACGGAGCATCCCGAACGTCGAGCAGCGCAGCAGGTGTTGGCTCGGGAGGTGACCACCTTGGTCCACGGCGAGACCGAGACGACTCGAGCACAAGGAGCAGCCACAGCCCTGTTCGGTGAAGCCATCGCCGACCTCGACGCGTCGACCCTCCTGGAGGTGTTTGCCGACGCTCCGTCCACCACCGTGTCACGCACTCGGCTCGACGGGGACGGGGTGGCCCTCGTGGACCTGCTGGCGGAGCTGGAGATGGTGCCGTCGAAGGGCCGGGCCCGGACCACCGTGGAACAAGGCGGAGCGTATGTGAACAACCGCCGGGAGAACGACGTCGACCGGAAGCTGCAGAGCACCGACCTTTTGGCCGGAAAGTACATGGTGCTGCGTCGGGGCCGGAAGGACTACCACCTACTCAGCTTCTCCTGATGGGTTCCTAGCCCCACCTCGGACAGCTCTGCTCCTCTGGGACCCCGTACACTGCTGTGTATGCCTGCAGCACCGGAACCTTCGTCCCACGCGTCGCCGGTGACGGTGACGTCCGGTCTGCCCGAGACCGTGCTGCCCCCCGAACCCGATGCTGCCGTTGTCCAGCTGCAACGAGCGTTGAGCGAGCCCGACGCTGAACGGCGAGACGCGGTGGCCGATGTGGTGCGTGCCTACCCGCGCTCGTTGGCGAGCTGGGCCGCCCTTGGCTCCCTGGCCGACGACGACGTCGAGGCGTATGCCTACTTCCGGGTGGGGTACCACCGCGGGCTCGACGCGTCTGCGGGCTGCGGGATGGCGTGGTTCGGGCATGGTGCGCTGGTCAGAGCCGTCCAACCGGGGGTTTCTCCAGTGCGTCGACGGGCTCCGTGCCGCGGCGGCAGCGATCGGTGAACGTGAGGAAGAGGAACGGTGCGAGCTCTTCCTGCGCCAGCTCGACTCGTCCTGGCGCCCCGGAGGGACCGGGACCATCGGGTGAGCCGGCGACGGTTGCGGTCGTTCGCTGTCGGCACGGTGCTGCTCGTCGTCTCGTTGGGGCTCACCGCCTGTGCCGGGGAGGAGCAGAGCGGGACGCCGGCCCACCGGGTGTCGACGTGGGTGTCGGGCACGGGAGCCGGTTCGGAGATCGGCACGCTGGGGGTGGACAACGCCGCCGTGGACAAGGCGCTTGCTCAACATCGTCCCGCCTCGCTCATTCGGACGTTGTGCGCCATCGTGATCAACGACGCTCTCGCCGGCAACAGCAGCATGCCGACGCCCGATCAACAGCTCACCACCGACCTCAACAACGCTTACGAGATCGAGGACTCTGCCGGGACCAACTGCTACAACGGCGCAGCAGGTAACGCCACCCTGCTGCGCCGCTCTGCCTCGCAGCGGAAGCAGGGCGCCGTCTACCTGTCAGAAGCGGTCGATCGGATAGCGGCGGTCACCGGCCACGTTCCGTCGACCACCACCACCACCCTCCCGAACACCGGCAGCGGCGACCCCTTCAGCTGACGGGACGTGTAGCCGGCACGCCCCCGGCACGAAGGGGCCGATCAGGACAGCCCTGGCCTCGATAGGGTCACGGTATGCCAGTGCAGAACGGAGTAGTCGGACCGGTTCCGCCAGGGCGCGATCCGGACGAGTACGACCGGCTCCGCCGACGGGTGCTGTGGTCGATGCCGGCGGGCCTGTACGTGATCGGCAGCCGGTCCGGTGATTGTGTGAACTTGATGACCTGCAATTGGGCCACCCAGGTGGCGACCACCCCGAAGCTGGTGGCGGTCGGAGTGGACAGCGAGTCCGTGACCGCTGCCCTCATCGGCGAGGGCGGGTCGTTCTCGGTCAGCATCCTCGTTCGTGACGATCGGGCGATGGTGCGGAAGTTCGTGAAGCCGGTGGAAGAGGTCGTCCGAGACGGTGAGGTGGTCTCGGCCATGCAGGGTGTCCCGGTCACCGAGCTGGCCGATCGGGTTCCTGTGGTGGCGGCGAGTGTCGGATGGTTGTCGTGCAGCGTCCGGCACGCCCTCGATCTGGGCAGTCACACCCTGTTCGTTGGGGAAGTGGTGGATGTGGGTGGCACGGCTACCGGGCCGGACGATCATCCCGAGGTGCTGAGGATGGAGGACACCCGGATGAGCTACGGGGGGTGATCAGCCCTGGTTGGGCCGGAGGTCGATCCGGAGCACCAGCACGCCGTCCTCCAGGGAGGCGACCGCATCCCCGAGCATGGCGAAGTCCATGAAGTCGGCCTGTGCCTGCTCCTTGAACCGCTGCCGCTCTGCTCCTTCGATGGGGGGAAGACCCCGGTTACGCACGGCTTTCGCACGAGAGCGAAATCGCTCGATCATCTCCTCAGGGTTGAATTCCTCGGCCACAGGTTGATCGTAGCGGGGTGTCGGCGCGCAACGCCGGTGCAGAACCCGCACTACAATGTGGCAAAACGGTAAACGGCGCGATGCCTGTCCGGATCTCGGTTTGGGCGTAATCGCCTTCGGCGGGGGCCAAGAGACCCAGCGGATAAGGAGCTTTTTCGGTGAAGAAGGGACGCCATCGACGCTTCGAAGAAGCACGCAGCCTGAAGCGGTCGGTCGCGACTGCGAACAGGCGGTGCCCGGAGTGTGGCGCAGAACCAGAGGACAAGCACGCGTCGTGGTGCCTGGCCCCCGAGGACGAGTTCGATGAGATCCTCGGAACGGTCCAGACCGGCCCAACCCACACCGAGGATGACCCCCTCGCTGAGTAGGTTGTTGGGCGCTTCCCGGTACGGCAGCCTCACGCTGCCCACGAAACAGCGAACGAATGTCCGTGATGGCCGAGACGCGCGTATCGCTGTAGCCACACGCCAACACACCCGCCCAGCTCACCACCCTTGTTCACAAATCTCTACGTATTGCCTCATCTAAAAAGGTCCGCGTAGCGAGACTTGTTGCCTCACCTAAAAAGGTCCGCGTGGCGTTTGGGCTTCACCTCCTTTTTCATGCCGTTCTGGTCCGTGGTGGTGTGAGCTTTTGCAGCCGTTGCTGACAGGCGTTGACGTCTTGACGCAGCTGCACCGGGTTGAGCTGATGATAGAAGTGTTGCAACGCCCGTGACTCGGTCTCGGAAAGAATCTTTGCATCGAGCAGGCGTTGGTAGGGGGTCGTCGGCTTGTCGTAACGGCGGATGACCTTGGCACCATCACGAGTCTTTGCAACCAGCTTCATCTGGGGATAGAAGAAGTTGGTCAGAAGACGCAGATGCCGGTAAAGCTCTGAGAGCGCCTCCAACTGCTCGCAGGTGTCGTAGCGGGCGTAGCCCACAGTTTGTCGCACGACAGCCCAGTTCTTCTGCTCCACGTAACACGAGTCGTTCTTTTGGTAGGGACGCCCTCTGGTAAACGTGATCTCGTTGTTCTGGCAGTACGTCAACAGGTGTTCGTTGATGAACTCTTTGCCATTATCCGAATTGTGCCGACATCGGCACAATTCTGATTATGCCGACCTCCGCGTTATGCCGACCTTTTGGCTGATCGCCAGGCCAGCGGGGTGGACTGTCCGGAATTGTCGGCATAACTACAGGGACTCGAGGAAGGCCAGGACCGGGTCCGAGGGGAGATAGCGTCCCGGGGCCGTGTCGGGCGGTCGGACTTGAGCGATGGCCCGTTCTTTGAGCGACAGGTCGGCGTGCAGGTAGAGACTCGTGGTCGAGACCTGCTCGTGGCCCAACCACAGGGCAATGATCGAGAGATCGACCCCCGATCGGAGCAGTGCCATGGCGCAGGTATGGCGGAGGGTGTGGGCGGTCACGTGCTTGGAACCCAGTGATGGACAGGTCCTGACTGCTCGTGTGGCGTAGAGGGAGAGCCGGTGTTCGATGGCATCCCGGCTGAGGTGTCTTCCTTTCGATGTGGGGAACAGCGGGGAGGTGGGAAGACCATCGCGCTCTGCCAACCAGCTCTTCAGCACTGCGACGGTCAACGGGACCAGCGGAGTTTGCCGGCTCTTGCGGCCCTTCCCAACACACGAGACGTGGGCACCCACCCCCAGGACGACGTCGGCGCAGGTGAGGTTGGCCACCTCTGATACCCGCAGTCCCGTCTGGATGCAGAGCAGGACGAGGGCATGGTCACGCCGTCCGGTCCAGGTGTTCCTGATTCTCCTATAGATGTCAAGCGGCTCTTTTGACGTGCGCTGCGGTGATATCGGAGAGCCACTGTTCATATCGAGTGGCCAGCGCAGTGTCGTAGGTCAAGCCTCGTTCGAGGCGTGAGACGGTGATCGGGGCGACTGCCAGGGCTTGGGCTGCTTTGCGCTGGGAGATCTCGGCCGCTTCTCGGGCGTCTCGCAGATCGGTTCCAACGGGGACCTGCTGTGGGTCGACGATGAGGCGATAGATCTCCCGGGCCACGTAGCGCTTGAGACACCTGACCGCTTCTCGCTCGGTCTTGCCCTCCGAGGTCCGCCGGGCGACGTAGGCCTTGGTGGCGGGGTCACATTCGCGACGGACCAGGACGATGCGCCACAGGGCATGGTTCGCCTGACGGTTGCCCGAGCGGTTGAGTCGGTGGCGGACGATCTTGCCCGAGGAGGCGTCCACCGGGTTGACCCCACACATGGCGGCGAAGGCCGCCTCATTGCGGAGCCGATCGGGGTTGTCGCCAGCGGCAGTGAGTAAAATGGCGGCCACATCTGTTCCCACCCCCCTGGCTCCGCGCAGAGCCGGATTGGCCTGGGCGGTGAGCTGGCCGAGAACGGCGTCGAGCTCGGCCAGCTCCTCGGTGAGCGATTCGTAACGACGAGCCAAGGTGCGCAAGGCCAGCTTGGTGCCCTGGAGGGGGTTGGCGGGGTCTCCGGATAGGTGAAAGCGAGCGCAGCGGGCCACGCGTTGTGCCGTCGATAGTGTGCCCAGCGTCTCTCTGAGCTCATCTGGAGCGGTGATGATCAGGTCACGGATCTGCAACGCCACGCGGTCCGAGAGTTTCGGGCCGAAGTGAAGGCGACGCGCAACACCCGGATCGACTCGACGATCCCGTCTTCGGCCTTGGGGGTCACGCTGGCCTCACCGTTGAGCGCAGCCCGAGCGGCCGCCTCGGCGTCGACGGTGTCGGACTTGCCTCGGCGCCGGCGCATCGTCCGGTTAGGCCGGTTGACCTCGACTACCTCGACGCCTTCTCGGGCCAAGTGCCGGGCCAGCCCCGCCCCATAGGCGCCAGTGCCCTCGACGCCTACCCGGGCCAGCTCGCCGAAGCCGACCATCCAGTCCAAGAGCTGGCCATAGCCCTTGGCATCGGCCTCGAACTCCGCCGTGTCGAGGATCTTGCCCCGATCGTCGATCACCGCCGCCACGTGGACGTCTTTGTGGGTGTCGACCCCGCCAATGACAACTCGCTCCTCGTTTGCCATGCTTGTTCCTGCCTTCCTCTCATTCCAGTGGGTGGGATCGCACCACCGGCCGGGACGGCGGACAGGACTCTCATGGTGCTCTGCAAGGCTCCTATCAGGTCACGTCCGTCCGACCGGCTGGTGCATGTCTCCAGCGGAACCGGGCCGACAGATCAGCGAAAAGGCACGAAGCCAGTCACACGCTTGGGGTCAGACCCGGTCCACCGCTGAAGACTCTGTCAGTCTGAGAGTCACAAGCGGCCAAGAGGGCATTGACCTCGTCCTCGATGAGGAAGGTGACCACGTTGCGTTCGGTCCGCTTCACCGGGATGGCGAGCACTCGTTGGATCGACCCCGCGTGTGTTCCGGATGGCGCAGCGCTGCCCATCTGAACAGGGAATGGATGGCAGCGAGCCGGTTGTTGCGCGTGGCGACGGCATTGCCCCGGTTATGTTCGAGGTGGTCTAAGAAAGACGCGACAAGCGACGCGTCGAGCTCGGCGATGTCGAGGTCGCTGGGGTGTTTCCCGGAACGTTCTGCGGCAAAGCCGAGCAGGAGCCGGAAAGTGTCACGATAGGCGGCGACCGTGTTCGGGCTGGCACGACGCTGGGCGATGAGCCGATCGGTGAAGAACGCCTGGAGGGTGGGTGCGAGCGCAGTCATCGCCCACCTCCGAACCGACCGTCGAGGCGGGCTGCGACCAGCTCCATCAGCTCAGGTGACGCGGACAGATACCAGTACGTGCTCGCCGGGCTCACATGACCGAGATAGGTCGACAGCCGTGGCATCCCGACGCCGACGTCCATCCCATCCGACAGCCAGCCAACCAGCGTGCGGACCGCAAAAGTGTGCCGGAGGTCGTGGAGGCGCGGGTGCACCGACGCACGACGTAGCCCGATCTGAGTTGTGATCTGGTTGAACGCTTCGTGCACACTGCTCGAAGGAAGGGCAGCTCCTCCGGTCGAGACAAAGAACGTCGACGATGTCGGCCACTGATCGTCACGGCGAGCCGCGTAGAGCTTGAGCGCGGCGATCGTGCTCTCATGGAGCGGGATGAGCCGGGACCGGCCGAACTTCCCCTCCCCAATGGTGATCACCTTCGAGGCAAAGTCGACGTCCTTTCGGCCAAGCCTGAGGGCCTCGCCCATCCGCATCCCTGATGCAGCGAGGAGGCCGAAGAGCGTTTCGCACGTCGCCGCCCATAGTGCCGGACGGAGCTGGTGGGTGGCCTCGAGCAGGCGCCTGATGTCGGTGCTCGGACGACAGATAGGGAGCCGGGCGTTGCTGACGGGCCCCGAAGACGTCGTCCGGCGGGATCTCGGTTGAGGGGTCGATCGTCTGTAAGTACCTGGCGAACCCCCGCACTGCCCCCAAGCGGTGCGCCCAGCGGCGCGGCTGGACCTCTTGGGGTAGTTGGGCCCACGTTATGGCCAGCTCAGTGGTGATCGTCTCAGCCCCGTGCGCCTCGAGGAACACCACAAACTGGGGCAGGACACGACCGGGGTCCTCCAGCTTGAAGCCCAGCGAGCGTCGGAGACGGAGGTAGTCCTGCAGATGGGCGGTGAGATCGGTCATGGCATGCTCCGGGGCCAGGGCTGGACCAGGGTCGAGAGCGCCTCGAGGTCGACCCTGGCGTAGATGGCGGTGCTCGTGAGGTCGTGATGGCGCAATACCTGGGCGATCTCGGGCAACGGGACCTTGGCAGCGACCAGGTCACAAGCCAGTGTGTGGCGGAGCCGGTGGGCCCCGATGGGGGCGATGCCAGCCCGTATGCAGGCCCGGCGCACGCTCATTGCCACACCACCCCTTCCAAGTGGCTGGATCGGTGCGATGAGCCGTAGGAAGACGGCACGGTAGGCCGTCTTCGGTCTTCCTCGTTCCAAGTAGCCCGCAATGGCCCTTCCGACATCGTCGGGCAAAGGGAGACGGTCCTCACGCCGCCCCTTGCCGTGCACCGCCAGCTCGCCTGCCCGCCAGTCGATGTCATCGAGCGTAAGACTGGCAACTTCACTCACCCGCAGGCCGAGCCGCAGCAGCACGAGCACCATGGCATAGTCCCGCCGGCCGTCTGAGCGTCGCCGATCACACGATGCGAGCAGCGCGCCAGCATCGGCACGGCTGATCCCACGGGGCAACGTCGATGATCGACGACCAGTGTGAGCCAACGCCGCACCCGACAGGTCCGAGGGGACCAAGCCCTCGGCGAAACAGAAGCGCAAGAACGAGCGGAGTCCCGCCACGAAGTACTGCGTGGCCCCAACCGATGCACCAGTCGACTCCCGCAGCACGGCATCGGTCACGTCTTTGGCGCTCAGATTAGCGACTCGATTGCCGCCGTCGCAGCCCACGAGGAACCGGCGTGCCCGCTCGACGTAGGCGGTCGTCGTCGAGGTGGCGAGGCCCCGCTCGTTCAGCAGGTAGGAGTAGAACGATGCGAGCAATGCGTCGGTGGCCGAGGTGGGCGCCGTGAGCTGGCGGACAGGGACAGCGCCCGCCGCCTCGAGTACCTCGACCAAACTTCCCAATGCACGCTGCGGCCGAAAGACATAGCCCTTGACCGCGTCGAGCCTGGATGTACTGCTCGATCCGATCGTGGCTCATATCGGCCACGTCCAGAGACTCCCGTTCGAGCCAGTGACTCAAGTGCGCCACGACCCTCATCACGCTGGCTGTCGAAAGCGCCGTGTACCCGCATACCTCCAACTTCGCCTTGAACGTCTCGGCGAACGGCGCCAGTGGCCCCGTAATGACGACCGTGCTGGCCTTGGTCTTGGGTTTTCCCATGTCCATCTCCTCCTCTTGGTTGCACAGAGGAAGGATGGGCGAGAGGGCGTGGATTATGCCGACAATTCCGGACAGTCCACCCCGCTGGCCTGGCGATCAGCCAAAAGGTCGGCATAACGCGGAGGTCGGCATAATCAGAATCCAAGCCCAGCAGGGAAAACGGCAGCACGCAACGGATGTCGTCGATGGCCTCGGTCACCCATCGACGTGCTTTGTTTTGTAGTACCCGAGGTTCCGTCCACCCAGTAGCAACATCAGTCAAGGTGAGCGTTTGGCAGTACTGACCAGCGAGATTGCCACCGTCATGGCCAACCAAATCCACCTGAGGCTGTCGCACGAACCTGTTGCGCTCGGACGAGAAACGAGCACGGCGGGGCCGGCGATCAACCGGCGAAGGCCGTTCGCAGCTTGAGAAGGTTGTGGGTGGTGCAGATGAGGCGCCATTCACTCCGAACGGCGGGGAGGCCTCTGCGGGAAAACCTTGGATAGCCGCGGTTTGCCTTGATGTTGCCAAAAACAGGCTCGATGATGACTTTTCGCCTGCGAAAACGTTCGGCGTTGTCGACCTCGGCGAGCTTGGCGTCCATGGTGGCCGGCGCGCCACGGAGGGCTCTATCGCTTCGCCGCGGATGTGGGCGAGCATGGAGTTGACCCGGGTCGCCGAGATGCCGAGCTGGTCCGCAGCGGCTCGCTTGGAGATCTCGCCCCGATCGAGGCGTTCGATCACCGGGAGCCACTCTTTGGGATCGGGATCCCTCTTCGAGCTCAGGCGCTGGCCCGTGTCGGAAAAGTAGCGCTTGGTCATGTCGCGCACCCAGGTGTAGGACACGCCCAGGATGTCTCCCGCGGCGCGCTGGGAGAGCTCGCCTGCATTGACCTTGGCCAAGACGGCCAGTCGGTCGTCGTCAGGCTTGGGGGCAGATCGCCACGCGCTTTCGCGCGTGGCGATGAGTACTTCGGCGCCGACCTCGGTGCTGGCATTGGCGGCTGACCAGTATCCAGCATCGGCGAGGAAGCAGCCCGGACCTGCGAGGTGGCCGGCCGCCGCCAGCTCTTCGCGTGCCGCCTGAGCCAGAGGAACGAAGCTGACCTGGTCATTGGGGATGTTGGTGATCTCGGCCGCCACGATGATCTGGTCCACTGATGCGGCTGCCTGAGCGTTATAGCCCTGCAGGCGGCCCTTGGGGTTGACCATGAGCTTCGAGTCGGGGTCGGTAATGTTCGCCTGGCGGCGTTCGCGCGGGCGAACGGGTCGCTTCGTCGGTTTGGGCCCGGTCAGTCCCCGCCCCTGTGCCGCTTCCTTGTCGGCACGTTCTTGGAGGCGACCCTTGTAGCATCACGTGCGGGCTGTTCTTCGAGCTGACGCAGAGCTTCTTGATCCTCTGGCGCCGCTCCTGGCGGCGTTGCCAGCCCTTGGGCGCTTCGTCGCCGCGCCGTTCGCCGAAGCGCTCGTCTTCAGCCGCGTCGATGGTGGCGGCCTCTTTGAGGATCTGGGCGGCCAAATCCTCTTTGGTGCGATTGGCCGAGGCGGCGGCGTCAGCGGCCATCTTGGTGCCGTCGATGGCGACGAGACTGGTGTCGACGAGACCGCCAGCAACACACAGGCCGAGCACCTGGGCGAAGATCTCGGCGATGGCCTCTTGGTGACGGGCCCGAAAGCGGGCCAAGGTGGCGTGATCGGGCCGCTGGTTGGCTGCGAGCACCCGATAGGCCACGTCGTCGACGAGGTGCGCCTCGATGCGCCGGCTGGAGCGCTCCCCGCTGCAATACGCGTAGAGCAACACCGCCAGCATCAACGCGGGGTCATAGGTGGCCCCACCGCGTCCGTCGTCTCGATAGCTGCCAAAAAAGGCGCTCAGGTCGAGGGCGTCGACCACGTCGGCCACGAACCAGGCCAGATGGTCCTCGCTCAACCAGTCACGCAGCGAGGGCGGCATCAAGAACTGCTGGTCACGATCGAATCCGCGCACGTTGATGGGCATCTCAAATTCTCCCGCGCCAACCTAAACGCGGGCAGGATGGTCAGGATTCGTGCGACAGCCTCACCTGTGTGAACCCCACCGTGGCGTTGTCCCACTCAGTGAAGGTGCGGATGGGGATCTGGCCCTTCAGCAACGTGCCCGGTTTAGTCGAACTACGCCCTTTGAGCTGGAAACGCCTGCGATCAGCAGAAAGACGCCGGTCGATGGTCGATGCCGACATGGCAGAAAGCTTGGCCCGTGTCTCCAGGTCCAGGTCCAGCTCACCGTGACGCTCCAACGCGTCGATCATCTCGCCCATGACCGCCTTGAGCCGCTTGCCACAGGGAAAGTCCAACAACAGCCAGATAAAGCGCACCACACCGATCACCTGATCGTCGTAGAGGGGGGGACGAGGCTTGCGAGGTGGTGGTGTGCGCCTCTTGCCCTGGCCACGACTTTTTGGTTGGGCAGCCACGCTGCGCAACGCACGACGGGCGTAGTCACGATGCCAGCCCGCAAGTGCGCACAGCTCGTCCAAGATCACTCCCTTGTTGGCCTTGGACACTTTTCGGTAGCGCAGCGCCATTTCTTTTGTGACTGCCTTGCGTGCTGCCATCGAAAGCCCCACCGCTGCACCTCCACCCTTGTGACCAGGGCGAAAGGCTGTCAGTTGGCGGACCTTTTTAGATGAGGCAACGACCTCAGCTACGCGGACTTTTTAGATGAGGCAATTCGCTCTATTGACAAGATCAAGAACCTGGAGTTAGATGCGACCACGACCAGTTTGGGAAACGAAGAGTGTGTACCATCGGGTCGAGAAGCACGAAACACAGGTTCACTCACTAAACCGAAAGCAGGGGGATGTACATGTTCCGGGGACGCCGCAGTACAGCAGCACCCACCCGCGATTCTCACAACAATGAGAAAACTCTCGCGGGGGGGGGGTGGGGGAGTAACTCCCTAAGTTTTTCCCACGCACAGTCACGTAATTCTCACTTCACCGGCGGCTCTGCCCGCCGGTTTTTCGCGGCCATAACAGCAACACTCCTGGTCGTAGGCGTAATAGCCGGAACCGTGGCTGGAATTGGCGTGACCACAGCCAGTGCAGCCACCCCGTTGTCGGTGACAACGACCTCACCACTGCCATTGGCACCGCTGAATACCCCGTACTCGGTCACTTTGACAGCCACCGGTGGCACTGGTTCTGACACCTGGAGCGTAGCTACTGGGTCCACACTGCCCAGCTGGCTGAGCCTGAACTCGGCAACCGGGGCACTTACCGGCACCCCTACGACAGATGCCACGGCCACCTTTGCAGTGACCGTCACCGACTCGGCCAGCCCTGCTGACACCGCTACCTCGGGTCAGCTCACGCTGTATGCCGGGAACGGCGGGACGCGAGCCGTTCTCGCTCAACATGACGTCCGGCTCCTGGACGGTGCTGTCGAGTTCGGCCCCGCAACCCTTCCCGCCCCAGACCACGCACCACGCTCACTGGCCAGGTCGACCCGCTGACCGGTGCCATCTCTGGGGCAACGTTGAGCTTGCCGGAGCAACCGAATACATGCAGCGCAGCTGCTGGAGGGTGCACCACCTACATCATGACTGAGGCCGATCCGGGTACGGCCACCGGCCAGATCAGCTCGAACGGTGACCTCACCCTCAACGACAGCCTCTCTTACACCCTCGACATCACCTCACCAGCGATAGCCGCCGGTGAGAGCTGCCTGTCGACCCCGATCAACATGGTCTTCCAGTCCACTGCTCCCTATAACGCAAGCACCGGCGATGTGACGATCGCTGCATCCAACTACACCATCCCCGACTTCACCGATGCGCCAGGGGCTCCCCCTCAGCCGGGATACCCCGGCTCCTGTGGGATCGCTGAAAGCGAGCTCAACGGTGCGGGTTACCCGTTCCAGGTGGCAGGCAGCACCAACAACAACACGACGCTCAACCTTCAGGGCACTGGTCTTCCCATCCCGCCACCACCGGGCAAGACCACCACGAACGTGCTCACGGCTAGTCCTGCCAGCCCGCAGCTGACAACGACTTCGGTGACCTTGACCGACACGATCAGCTCGGGCGGTGCCACGGCCACCGCTGCCACAGGCAGCATCAACTTCATGGCCAACGGTGTCTCGATCGCTATCGAGCCGGTCAGCAACGGAAGTGCCACCTACACGACCACGACCTTGCCGAGCCAGACCAACCAGCTAACGGCGGTCTACTCCGGGGACATCAGCTACGCCGGCAGCACCTCGCCAGCGGTGCCGTACACGATGCAGCCGCTGCCGTCGGTCACGTTGAACCTGCCCACCACAGTCGAGCTGTCGTCGCCGACCCCCAGCCCGATGTCGATCACCGTCACCAACCCCTCGACGAGCCAGACCTGGAGTTCTAACTACCTCGGAAATTTATATCCAGAACCCGAACGGATTTTACACTGGCGATGCGACAGTCGCCTACCGAGACAGTGCAGGCGACTGGTGCCAGATGCCAACGATCCTCACCGGCCAGCTGTACGTGTACTTCAGCGGTTTCGCAACCTCATGTGGCACACCACCCAGCTCGTTCTCGCTTGCTCCTGGAGCTTCGATCACCCTCAATCTCCAGATTTCACTTCCGTACAATCCCAATGACTTTGGTCCTGGCACGGGGGAATGGGGGGCGAACGTCACTGCAACGCTCTACAACGGGAGCTGCACGGTTCCGGTTACAAGTGACAATTCGTGTACCCCGTCGGACAGCCCGTTCAACTCCATCGCGCCGACGCAGAGCGGTGCCCCTGAGGCCATTGGCAACTTTACGATGACCTATGGGGCGCGGTCCCCGGTCACCTGGAACCCCACCACCGTACCGACAACACCGGTACCAGAGGGCTACCAGATCCAGCCATTTGCTACCGGAGGACGTGTCGTCACGGCCGCTTCGGATCCGTACCGGCATCATGCCCTCTCCGTCAGGGTTGCTCACGTATCTCGTTGACGGTGTGCAGGTCGCTACAGGCAACGCGCAAGATGGGATTCCCAACCCCACGGAGGATGTCTTTCTCTCTACTACTGGTCTGGCTCCAGGGACCCATACCGTCACGTTCGAGTACTCCGGTGACCCGGTCTACTCTCCGAGCTCGTATTCGCAGGCGTTCACTGTGGCGCCACCGGCACCCGGCACGTCGTTCGTCTGTGAGACCAATATTGCGGCCGACCCAACGCTCAACGCGTCAGTGGTGGCCGTGGCCACCGTGCCAGCTCTGGCACCGAGCGGATCGACCGTGCCCGTCAGTGCTCTCGATCTGACGCTGAACATCGACCCGCTTGATGGGCCCGATGGTGACGTTCCTCTGAGCAACGCCACCATCGGGCTCTCTCCAAGTGGTGGCACGATCACGCCTCCGTTGGTAACCCCGGCGATCGCCAACGGCATCGAATCGGTGAGCTGGACCGGGCTGTCTTCCACTGTGCCGATCTCCGGTACGCCCGGCACCGTCGTTCCGGTTGCCGTCTCTTCCCTGAGCTTAACTGACGGAGCCGAGTTCTCCTACGCCTGCAACCCGACCGACCCGACGGCACCGGCCGTCGTCCAACAGGTTACCGTGTCGGGCACCACGCTGACCACGAGCCCGAGCAGTTCGGCTGCCGTCGGTGCACCGGTGACGCTGACCGCCACGGTCTACCCGACGCTGACTGACTTTACGAAACACGGCCTCCCCATCGGCCAGGTGGACTTCTTCGACGGCACCACCGATCTCGGAACGGTCCCTGTCCCGAGCGCCGGGAGAGTCAACGCCGGTATCGCCACCCTCACCACAAACTCGCTGGCCCCCGGTCAACACACCCTGACCGCAGTGTGGAGCGGTGGTCCCACACCAGCCCAAACCTCGGACCCAGTGAACTTCCAGGTAGGCACCGCCCCTGTGATTGTCACCCAACCCACCAACCAGACCACCAGTGCAGGTACCACCGCAACGTTCACCGCCACAGCCACCGGTGACCCCACTCCAACCGTCCAATGGCAGGTGTCAACGAACGGAGGGAAGACGTTCACCAACATCACAGGAGCGACGTCTGACTCCTACACCACACCAACAACCACAGCGTCAGAGAACGGCAACCAGTACCAGGCCATCGTGAGCAACGACGCAGGACCAGCTGTCACCACTAATCCAGCCACCCTGACCGTTTTGGCACCGTCAACTACCGGCTACCGCCTGGTAGCTGCCAATGGAGCTGTCTCTACCTTCGGAAATGCTGGCAACTACGGCTCAGAAGCTGGTCAGCCATTAAATGCTCCCATTGTTGGTATGGCAGCAACCCCTGACAACAAGGGCTACTGGTTAGTTGGAGCTGATGGAGGCATCTTTACCTTCGGAGACGCCAGTTACTACGGCTCAGAAGGTGGAAAACACTTAAACCAGCCCATTGTTGGTATGGCAGCAACCCCTGATGGCAAGGGCTACTGGTTAGTTGCAGCAGATGGAGGCATCTTCACCTTCGGTGACGCTGCCTTTTATGGTTCAGAAGGTGGCCAACACTTAAACCAGCCCATCGTGGGTATGGCAGCAACCCCTGACGGCAATGGTTACTGGCTGGTAGCAAGCGACGGAGGCATCTTCAGCTTCGGTGACGCCCCCTTCCTTGGTTCTGAAGGAGGACAGTCGCTCAACGCACCAGTGGTAGGTATGGCCACGAGCGCAACTGGTGCCGGTTACTGGCTGGTAGCCAAAGACGGCGGCATCTTCACCTTCGGGAACGCTGCGTTCAACGGCTCGGCATCTGGCCAATCCAACGCTCCGGTGGTTGGCATCGTGCCAACCTCCAACGGTGGGGGCTACTGGATCGGCGCTCAAGACGGCGGCATCTTCACCTTCGGCAATGCTCCGTTCAACGGATCAGGGGTGGGTAGCTTCACTGCTCCGGTTGTCGGGATTGCACCGTAGGGAGGGCGTCACGCAGAACCAAGACGTGCGGCCGCTGTCCCTGGGGTGCTTGTTTTGGCTCCCAGGGACGGCGGTCCACGGCCAGCAACACAGCAGAAGAACACCAACAGATCGCCACGGGAACCCAGCACCACCAGCCTGGGAACCGGCCGACAGTGTGTGGCCCCCCGCCCCCTAACCCCGGACGGGGGGCCACGCAGTCTCTTCGCTGAGCCTCTATGTGCTCGACAGCACGATCGATCCGGAGGACTCCTGAACCGGTAGCGGTGCTATCAAACTCCGGTAGAGACTGACGGGTCGGGAACTCGCGATGGGAGTCGGGACGACCGGGAAGAAGACGGAGCAGAAGTTCGCCATCCAACCCCCGGCTGACCACTTCGGCAAGTACCGGTGGGGCATCGTCATCCCTTGCCACCAAGTAGTCACCAGGACGGGGATCGATTGCTACCCGAGCATGACGAAGATGACCGTGTACGACACCAGGTTCGTACTCCTGGTGGTCATCGACCCAGAGTTCGATAGCAGGCTCGGCCATGGAGCACATGCTCGCCAAGGTATCCACCAGCTGCTACGGCGGCGCCTTGGAGCCCATCGGCACCTCAGACACGGCTCGCAGTCGGGAGACCTCGAGATTCGCGGTGTCCCGGTGGTTCGTGGCCGCTACCGAGACCGCCACCTTGGTCACCGCGCCGTTGGTGGGCCTACGCGAGTGCGGCCTCGAGTGACCCGGCCGATCCTGTGTGTGTTGGACGGCGCCAAGGCGCTCAAGGAAGCGGTTCGTACGGAGAACCCCCGGTGGCCTCGGGTTTTCGTCTCGGTGTCGTTGAGCGCGTCCTACTGTGGGCTGAGGACCTCGATACCAGCTGTCGTTGCCGCGGAGCGGAGCTCGTCGTCGTAGACGACCATGGAGCGGGCGTCGATGCGCAGCGCCGTAGCGAGATGGATGGCGTCGGCAGATCGAAGTCGGCCGGGAAGCAAGGGAGCGGTCGTCAGGTCTCCACTCTCGACATCGATGAGCTCGAACGCGGACAGCACGTCTGCGACAGCGTCGGGTTGCACGAGCTCCGGTCGTCGGTTGGCGGCACAGTGCAGCTCGGTATGCAGAAGCAGGGATGCCACCAGCGTGTCCGACGCAGCTCGACGAGACCGTTCTAGGTGGTCGGCGAGCGCTTCCGACTCGTCCTCATCGATCAGGAGCTTCATTGCCGCCGACGTGTCGACGTAGACGATCACCGGCCACCTCGAAGCTCTGCGATGATCTCGGAGCTCGTTGTCTTCGACTTCGTGCGGCGGACACGACGCAGATCGACCGATCTGCCCACGGGCCGCCGGATCTTCCCTGCTGCTACCAGCCGCTCGTAGGGCGTGTGCGACGGCGGCACGAGCACGGCGGTGACCTCGCCATGGTTGGTCACTTCGATGATCTCTCCGCCGCGCACTTCACGGAGCACCTCCGAGCTGTTGTTCCTCAGTTCTCGATGGCTGATGGTCCGCACGATACGTCCTTCTTCCATAATGTAGCAATCGTAGCATTTCTTCGATTATCGCTGCTGTGATCGGCACACTCTTGAACACACGGCGGTGGGTATGACATCCACGGCAGATGGCCAAGGGTGCTGGCTGGTGGCTCAGGAGACGGCATCTTCACCGTCCCAGTGGTTGCCACCGCACTGTAGGAAGCGCCATCAACAACAAGAACGTCTGGCTCTGCTGTCCCTGGGAAGCGTCTTGCTCTCAGGGGCAACGAACCAGACGGCCGGCACCACCGACACGGCACCACCAACAGATCCTCAGCTCAACCAGCCTGGGATCCGGCTCACAGTGTGTGGCCCTTTCCGCCCCCTCACGCCGGACGGGGGCCGCACTGCCTATCTGTTGCGTCACACAAGATCGAGGACCGTCATCAAGCTCTCGTCGATGCCCCAGATCTCTTCGACACTGGCGTGCCCGACTGGGTCACCCAAGCGGTTGACGTCCACTGCGCCGACCTGCTCGACTAGCACGCGCATTGTCTCTCCATTGATGACGAGCTCTGGACGAAACGTTGCCGGACGCGCGCTTGTCGACATAGGGGCGACCAAAACAACGGAGCGAGGCAGCAACGCGTCGGCTTGCACGACGACTCCGAAGTGGCGACCTCGTTGTTCGTGCCCCACTCCCTTGGGCAAACGCAGCTCGTACACCTCACCTCGGCGCACGGAGACGCTCCATCAACGACGCAACCTCTTGCATTTCTTGGCGGTCTTCTTCGTCTGCTTCGAGTGCCGCGGCCTCGATCCGAAGTGTCTCCTTGCGCCGGAGCGCCGAGGCGGCGTCGAGTATCGACTTCCTGATCGCCTCGGACCGGTTCATACCGGATGCTTCGAGCGTGTGCAGCGCCCGCTGCACCTCCTCATCGAGCCTGACAGAGACAGCCTGGACCATGAGATAGTGTATCGCAAAACGTAATACACCGGAAAGCTAAGTGGACGATGGCCATCCTCTGCGGACTCAACCTGCGAGGCTGTGAGGGTGTTCGAACGCTTCACGATCGTGCACGGCGAGTGCTCGTCTTGGCCCAGGAAGAGGCGCGCCTACTCGATCACTCCTTTCTTGGGACCGAGCACATCCTTCCGGGGCTTTGCAGCCCGATCGTGGATGTCCGTCAAAGCGGGGGAAGGCCAAGCGGGCAAAGGAGACGATCGGGTTGGCAGGCACGGCGCCGCCCGGATCCCCGCCCTTCACGCCGCGGGCGAAGAAGGTCCTCGTGCTAGCTCTGCAAGAGGCCCTGCAGCTCGGGGACAGCTACATCAGTACAGAGCATCTCCTCCTCGGCCTTGTCCAAGAGGGGGAGGGTGTCGGTGCCCAGGTGCTCGTGAGCCTGGGGGCAGATCTATCCCGAGTGCGCCAGCAGGTCGCCGACCTGCTCTCGGAGGGCTTTTGAGCCGTGCGAATGTACCCACGAAGCCTCTCAGAACAGAACGCCACGGGTCCCCAGCCTGACCAGACTGGGACCCGCCCCACCGTGGTGTTCCCCCGCCCCCTAACCCCGGACGCAAGACCACACTATTCTGTTGCACACCATATTTCTGTTCACTACCGGAATGAGCCATGACGCCCACAGCGCTGAAGAAGAAATCGATACCTCGAACGGCACGTACCACTT
Organism: uncultured Acidimicrobiaceae bacterium; assembly: GCA_963812965.1. Classification (GTDB taxonomy): domain Bacteria; phylum Actinomycetota; class Acidimicrobiia; order Acidimicrobiales; family RAAP-2; genus DASXMT01. The sequence goes on from CAWEXG010000010.1 coordinate 146,202, forward strand.
CACGGAAGGCCGTTGTCGACGACGAGCCATTTCCTGGCTCCACCTCACCGCTGGATCCCTCGAGAGCCCTTCGTAAAGGCGGCCAGACCCACCCCAAAGGCCACGTCGAGCGTGTCCAACGGGAACGCCTGATCGACGGTTTCGTCTTGACCGCCGCCGATGTCGGCTACGACCAGGCGATGGTCAAAGCCATCTGTAAACGGGCAGGGGTGGCCTTCAACACCTTCTACGTCTTCTTCGACACCAAAGAGGAGCTGTTCATCGACGCCTACGACCAAGGCATCGAGCTGCTTATCGCTCAAGTGAACAGAGCCACGCCGAAGATCGGCACCGCCTCATGGAAGCAACGCGTCGAGACCACGCTCACTGCCTTCCTGACCATCCTCGCCGACAACCCCGCCTTCGCCAAGCTGATCGAAGTCGAAGCCCTACGAGTCGGACCAGCAGTCATGAAGCGCGTCGACAACAACTACATGGGCTCGTTCACCTTGTTCAAAGAGGCAGAGGCGAAGAACAGTCTCACGCTCACCACGAAACAGCTCATGCCGTTGGTCATCGGCGGCATTCACGCCCGTCTCTCCTACAACCTCCGGTCGGGGAAGGCCAAACGTCTTCCTGATCTCGCTCCCGATCTCACCACCTTCTTCCTGGCCTCGTTCCAGGAACGCGGTAAGGCGTCCAGAGCCCGGCGGTAGTACTGGCTTCCTGGCCTCGTTCCAGGAACGCGGTAAGGCGCAGAACCCGGCAGACGTTCCGCCACTGGGATCAGTGGTGCTCGCCGTCAGGCGGTTCGGGAGGTTCGTGCCGTGGAGTTGCGCACGGTGGGGTGGGGGAGCGGTACGGCGACCGATGTCGGCGAGAGTCGTTCATCGAGATAGGCGACCAGCATCTTGTAGACCTTCTTGCCGGCCATGGTCTCGAGCTCGGTCCGCATGCTGACGTAGACGGGCTCATGGCCCACGAACGCCTCGGGGGCTTCGGTGCACCACCAGTGGAACTCTTCGCCACCACCACCCCAGTGACGGCGGTCCCACTGACGGACGACCGAGGTGATGTGGCCGTCGGGCGAGGTCTCGTCCTCACGTCGTAGCGGGAGCTGCCAGCACACCTCGGGCTTCAGATCGACGTGACTACGACCCTCTGCGACAGCTGCCTTGTGGAGGGCACATCCTGCTCCCGCTGGAAACCCGGGCCGGTTGAGGAAGATGCAGGCGTCCTTGACCAACTTGGTCCCCAGGTCACCGTCCGGCAGCTTCTTCACTACGCCTTGCTGCCCCTGTTTGTGGAACTGCCAGATCTCGGGTGACAGCAGCACGGCAGCGCGCTCGACCTTCCGAGCGTCTTGCTTCCCGGTGAAGTGGGCGCCGTAGGAGCAGCACCCTTGCTCCAGCTCTGGCGCCGGTCCGGTGAGCACGCCCTGGCACCCGTTGCCGTAGATGCACGTCCATGCACTGGTCAGGAAGGTGACGTCGAACTGCCACGTCCGTTCCTCGTCCGGGTCGTCGAAACTGATCCACTCATGGGCATCTGACGGAACCTGCGTCTGCTTCTTCACCACGCCCCTATGATGACAGGCATGGGAGAAGACCGTGATGAAGTCCAGCCGGTACTGACGATCACGTCGAAGGCGCGGGACACCATCAGAGAGGTCCTGGCGCAAGAGGAAGACTCCGGCTCTTTGGCCTTGTGGTTGGAGATCGCCGGGGCTCACGACGGGGCTTACCGCTACGACATGTACTTTCAGGCGCTCGCCGAGGCCGGCAGCGGCGATGTCGTGCAGCACGACGACGATCTTCCGGTGGTGATCCCGAGCGAGAGCGTCGCCCGTCTACAGGGGGCCAAGCTCGATTTCGTCGCCGACGACGGGGGCGAGGGTGGTCTCGTGGTGGTCAACCCGAACACGCCGCCGTCCCGAGCCGAGCAGGGCCTGTCACCGGTCGAGCCCACGGCCGACCTCTCGAACCCACTGGCCCAGCAGGTAGTGGCAGCCCTCGAACGGCAGGTCAACCCCAGTATCGCTGCGCACGGAGGTCGTGCCGACCTGGTGGGAGTGGAAGGAACGGTCGTCTACCTCCGTCTCAGTGGAGGGTGTCAGGGGTGTGGGATGGCCAAGGCGACGCTGTCACAGGGCATCGAGGTCATCTTGCGGGAGGCCATACCGGAGATCACCGACATCGTCGACGTGACCGATCATGCCGACGGCGCCAACCCGTACTTCGAGCCCGCCAACGGCTGATCCAGTCGCCTGCACGGGTCTCCGGCGTTCTCGCTGAGGCCGGAGCCGGGACTGGGTGACCGGCCCACGATCGAGCCTGTCAACCGGCTGCCACGAGTAGATTTACCTGAATGCTGCGCTTCCTGACCGCCGGAGAGTCTCACGGCCGCGCCCTCGTCGTCATCGTGGAGGGGCTGCCGGCCGGTCTCCTGGTGACCGCCGAGGACATCCAGAACGGCCTGTCCCGTCGCCGGCTCGGCTACGGCCGCGGTCCGAGGATGCGTTTCGAGGCCGACGAGGTGACGTTGATCGGTGGTGTCCGGCACGGTCGGACCATCGGTGCACCGGTGGCCATCGAGATCGCCAACACCGAGTGGCCCAAGTGGGAAGTGGAGATGTCGCCGGCGCCCGGGCTGCCGTCGAAGATCCTCACCCAGCCCCGACCCGGTCACGCCGACCTCTCCGGCATGCTCAAGTACGGGTTGGAAGACGCTCGTGATGTGCTCGAACGGGCTTCGGCCCGGGAGACGGCGGCCCGGGTGGCGGCAGGGACGCTGGCCAAGCTGCTGTTGTGGCAGATCGGCGTCGACATCCTCAGCCACATCGTGCAGCTGGGGGAGGCCAAGAACGAGTCCGGGATCCTGCCGGCGATGAGCGATCTGCCTCAGATCGACGAGTCGCCGGTACGGTCGTTCGACCCCGACGCCGAAGCGCGCATGGTGGCCGAGGTGAAGGCTGCAGCCAAGGACGGCGACTCACTGGGCGGTGTGGCCGAGGTGGTGGCATACGGCGTTCCTGTCGGCCTGGGAAGCCATGTGCAGTGGGATCGTAAGCTCGACGCCCTGCTGGCACAGGCCCTCATGAGTATCCAGGCGATCAAGGCCGTGGAGCTGGGCGAAGGTCTGGCTCTCCCCGGGTTGCGCGGTTCGGAGGCCCACGACGCCATCCGTGTGGCCGGCGAGGCAGAGCCCGGTGCGCAGCTCGGCGGGGGCTACATGCGGGACACCCATCGGGCCGGCGGCATCGAAGGGGGCATCTCCACCGGATCGCCCATCGTCGCCCGCGTCTCGATGAAGCCCTTGGCCACGCTCAACCGTCCATCTCTCCAGACCGTGGACGTGGTCACCAAGGAGTCGACGGTGTCCTTCAAGGAGCGCACCGACGTCACCGCCGTGCCGGCCATGGGCGTGGTGGCTGAGACCATGACTGCCCTCGTGCTGGCATCGGAGGCCCTCCGGAAGTTCGGCGGTGACTCGGTGGCCGAGTTCACCCGGAACCGCACCGCCTACCTGGCCTCGCTGGGCGAGACTCCCTCCGCGGCGTCCCTGTCCGGTGCAGGACAAGATGCCTGACCGGCTCCTGCTGGTCGGCATGATGGGGGCGGGGAAGACCACCGTCGGCCGACTGGTTGCCGACCGGCTGGGCTGGTCGTACCTCGACTCCGACGTCGAGGTGACTCGGATGACCGGCCGCAGCGTGCCGGAGGTCTTTGCGAAGGACGGCGAAGCGGCGTTCCGAGCGGCAGAGACCGAGGCGTTGATTGCGGCGGTGGCCGGTGTCGATCCGGTGGTCGTGGCGGTGGCCGGTGGAGCGGTGTTGTCCGAGCAGAACCGAGCGCTGCTCACCCGGTCGGGAACGGTGGTGTGGCTGCGAGCCAGGACCGAGACGTTGGCAGCACGGGTGGGTGACGGAGCCGGCCGGCCGTTGCTCGGTGCCGATCCTGCCGCTGCCCTGACCGCGCTCTACGCCGTTCGGGAGCCGTTGTACGACACGGTGGCATCGACGACGGTGGACGTGGACGGCTTGCAGCCCGAGGAAGTGGCTGACCAGCTGGTGGCTGCCGTGCGACGCGCGACAGGTACCACGGCCACAACGGCCACGGCCGGAAACGGTGTGCCCCAGGAGAGCGAACGGTGATCACTGTCCCGGTGGAGTTGGGCGAACGACGCTACGACGTCGTGGTGGGGAACGGCGCCCGAGGGCTGCTGGCCGAGACGGTGTCGTCGGTCGTTCCCACTGCGGCTCGAGCTGCAGTGGTCACCCAGGCGGAGATCCCGGTGGCCGTCGACCCCGGCATGGCATCCGAGGTGTTCTTGGTCCCGGACGGGGAAGCAGCCAAGTCGCTGTCCGTCATCGAGCGGCTGTGTCGGGAGTTCACCCAGATGGGGCTGGCCCGGGGTGACGTCGTGGTGGCCGTCGGCGGTGGAGTGGTGACCGATGTGGCCGGGTTCGCCGCCGCCGCCTATCACCGGGGTACTGCCTACGTGAACGTGGCCACCTCGTTGCTGGGCCAGGTCGACGCAGCCATCGGGGGCAAGACCGCCGTGAACATTCCCGAGGGGAAGAACCTGGTCGGTGCGTTCTGGCAGCCCGCCGCCGTGTTCTGCGACACCGAGGTCCTGGACACGCTGCCCAGCCGAGAGTGGGCATGCGGCCGCGGGGAGATGGCCAAGTACGCGTTCCTAGACGTTCCCAGTGGTGGCGAACCCGACGCCTCGCTGACCACCCTGCCGCTGGCGGAGCAAGTGGCCCGGTGCGTCCGGATCAAGGCCGAGGTGGTGATGGCGGATGAACGGGAGGGTGATCGCCGGATGATCCTCAACTACGGCCACACCTTGGCCCACGCCCTCGAGGCGACGGCTTTTGGGACGGGACCGGGGTCGACGCCGGGGCCAACAGGAGATCTGCGTCACGGTGAGGCGGTCGCCATCGGTCTGGTGTTCGCCGCCATGTTGGCCCGACGCCTGGGCCGGATCGACGACGAGCGGGTGGAGCTCCATCGACGGGTGGTGGGAGCGTTCGATCTACGGGCCGATCTTCCTCAGGGGGCCGATCCGATCGAGCTGGTGTCCATCATGGGCCGGGACAAGAAGGCGCACCACGACCTGACCTTCGTGCTCGACGGCCCACGAGGCGTGGAGCCAGTACGAGGAGTCGCCGAAGCCGACGTGCTGGCTACCCTTGCAGAGATGGCAGCGACGCCGAGGCGACCATGAGCAACCCCAGTATGAGCGGCACCACCGTCAGCAACACGGCGCTGATCGTGCTCCTGTCCGGACCGAACCTCGACCTCCTGGGTGATCGGGAGCCGGAGATCTACGGGCACGACACCTTGGCCGACCACGTGGATGCTGCCACGAAGGCCGCGTCTGCTCTCGGGTACACGGTGGAGCACGAGCAGACCAACCACGAGGGCGAGCTGGTCGAGGCTGTCCACCGGTCCCGCGGCCGGGCGGCGGCGATCGTCGTCAACGCCGGGGCACTGACCCACACCTCGTGGTCGTTGCACGATGCGCTGGCAGCGTTCGACGGTGTCGTCGTGGAGCTGCACCTCTCCAACCCCGCCGCACGCGAGCCGTTCCGGCATACCTCGGTGATCGCCCCGGTGGCGAACGGGTGCATCGCCGGGTTCGGAGCTTTGGGCTATCCGCTGGCCGTCGAGGCCGTGCACCGACTGCTGACCGAGCGCGCCGAGGAGGACGGCGGAGAGCGATGACCGTCCTGGAGGAGCCGATGGACGGACCGCCGGTTGCGCTTCTGCCGTCCCTTCCACCCCTCGACGTGTCCGGACGGCTGCCCCGTCTCCGGGCCCGCTTCGAGGAGGCGGGGATCGACGCGCTGCTGGTGACCACCGCTGCCAACATCCGGTGGCTGACCGGCTTCACCGGTTCGGCGGGGCTGCTGCTGGTGACGACCGACGAAGCCGTGCTCACCACCGACGGTCGGTATCGGACCCAGTCTGAAGAGCAGCTGGCGGTATCCGGTGTGGCCGACAGCGTGGATGTCGCCATCGGGGGGGTCCAGGCCCAACGGGAGGCGTTGGTGACGGCTGGTGGGGGAGCGGCACACGTCGGGCTGGAAGCGGACAACGTGACGTGGTCGGACCAGCGTGCCTGGGTCGAGGCGCTGGGTTCGTCGACAGAGCTGGTGCCAACCCGCTCGCTGGTTGAGGTGCTCCGTCAGGTGAAGGACGCCGGTGAAGTGCTGCGCATGGAGCGGGCGGCGTCGATCGCTGACGACGCCCTGGCGTCGGTGGTGCCCCTCCTCGCCGGGGACGGAGCCGCTGGCGGCTCCAGAACGGTGACCGAGACCGAGGTTGCTGCCGCACTCGATCACGCCATGCGGGTGCGTGGCGCTGAAGACAGCGCGTTCGAGACGATCGTGGCGTCCGGACCGAACTCGGCCAAGCCTCACGCTCGGCCCAGCGATCGTCGTCTCCTGCCCGGTGACCCGGTGGTGATCGACTTCGGCGCCATCTACGACGGCTACCGCTCGGACATGACCCGGACGTTCTGTGTGGGTGGTGAACCGGTCGGGGAGCTTGCCCGGATCTTCTCGGTGGTGGCAGCGAGCCAACGGGCAGGAGTGGCGGCGGTGGGCCCTGGCGTGGTGGCTGGGGAGGTCGACCGGGTGTGCCGGGAGGTGATCGCCGCTGCCGGTTGGGCAGATCGCTTCGAGCACGGGACCGGCCATGGCGTCGGGCTCGACATCCACGAAGCGCCATCGGTGGGCCCGGGGTCAACTGCTATTCTCGGACCTGGCGTCGTCGCCACCGTAGAGCCCGGGGTCTACCTGGCGGGTGTGGGTGGGGTCAGGATCGAGGACACCCTCGTCGTGACCGAGGATGGCAGCCGTCCGCTCACCATGTTCCCGAAGGATGTCTCTGTCTGATGGCTGTTTCCACCAACGACCTGCGTAACGGAATGACGATCAACCTGTCCGAGGGGCTGTTCTCGGTGGTGGAGTTCCAGCATGTGAAGCCGGGCAAGGGGGGTGCCTTCGTCCGGACCAAGCTCAAGAACGTGCGCTCGGGGGCGGTGATCGAGCGCACCTACCGTGCCGACGAGAAGCTCGACCAGGCCATCATCGACAAGCGGGAGATGCAGTTCCTCTATCGAGACGGTTCCGACTATGTGTTCATGGACACCACGTCCTACGAGCAGCTTCAGGTCCCGTCCCAGCTCCTGGGTGACGCTGCCAACTACTTGAAGGAGGGGGACGATGCCGTGCTGCAGTTCTTCGGGACCGAGATCGTCGGTGTGGACCTCCCCGCAGCGGTCGAGCTGACCGTGGCGGAGACCGAGCCTGGCGTCCAAGGCGACCGTGTGTCCGGGGCTCGCAAGCCGGCGACGTTGGAGACCGGGCTGACGTTGCAGGTCCCGCTCTTCGTCAACCCCGGCGAGAAGATCAAGGTCGACACCCGCACCGGCGAGTACCTGACCCGAGCCTGAGCACCGGGCCGGCTCCTGGGCCTGTCTCGCCCGAGCCGCCGAGCGCACCATCATGGACCCAGCCCCTCGCCACCAGGCCCGAGAACGAGCCCTCTCGCTGCTGTACGAAGCGGAGATGAAGGGTGAGTCGCCGTCGGCGGTGCTCGAAGCGCTCGCCGTCGCCCCCGACGACTTCACCGTGGCCTTGATCGGCGTGGTGGAAGAGCGGCAGGCAGAGATCGATGCCCTGGTGGGTGAGGCTGCCATCGACTGGGACGTGGATCGTATGGCGATCGTCGACCGCAACGTACTGCGGTTGGCCGTGGCCGAGCTCCTGGCCTTTCCCGATGTGCCTACGGCGGTGTCCCTCAACGAAGCAGTGGAGCTCGCATCGGGCTACTCGACCGACGAGTCGGGGCGGTTCGTGAACGGGATCCTGGCCACGCTGGCGGCTCGACTGCGAGAGTAGAAGGCTTGGCGGACAGGGGGAGACGATTACTGCGGCCGTTGGCCGTCTAATGTTTCATGTTCGGGGAAGGGTCGCGCTCGTTGGCGGGCACGTCTAGTCACCTAGATGTTGACGAAGAGAAGAACACGAGGGGGCGGCACACGGTGTCCACGACGCCATACGACGGCCAAGGGATCGGACCCGCGTCGGGTCCGATCGATGTTGAGACGAGGCCCGGACGGCTCGGGCTCGATCCCCAGCTCCAGCGACTGGCTGTGGTTGTCGTTCTTGGGGCGATCATGTCGATCCTTGACACCACCATCGTCAACGTGGCCATCGACACTCTGGCCAAGGCCTTCGACTCGCCGCTCTCCACCATTCAGTGGGTGAGCACGGGCTACCTCTTGGCTCTGGCCATGGTCATCCCGCTCACCGGCTGGGCGGTGGAGCGGTTCGGTTCCAAGAAGATGTGGATCATGTCGTTGACCATCTTCTTGCTCGGCTCGGCACTGTCGGGGGCCGCGTGGTCGGCCGAGAGCCTCATCGCCTTCCGAATCCTCCAGGGCGTGGGGGGTGGCATGATCATGCCGATCGGCCAAAGCATCCTGGCCGATGCGGCCGGCCCACAGCGCATGGGCCGAGTGATGAGCCTGCTGGGTGTGCCCATGCTGCTCGGACCGGTGCTCGGACCGGTGATCGGCGGGCTGATCATCGACTCGTTCACGTGGCGGTGGATCTTCTACGTCAACATCCCGATCGGGATCGTGGCCATCATCATGGCGATTCGCGTCCTTCCCACTCACGAGCGATCTCACGAGCATCATCGCCTGGATACGGTGGGGCTCCTTCTGCTCTCTCCTGGTCTGGCGTTGTTGGTGTACGGGCTGTCCGAGGCCGGCCAGGGTTCTGATCTGAGCGTTTTTCTTCCCGTGGCGGTAGGAGCGGTGCTCGTTGTCGCCTTCGTGCTCCATGCCTTGCGGGCCAAGATCATGCCGCTGATCGAGGTGGCCCTGTTCCGGGACAGGAGCTTCACGGCGGCGGCCGTCACGACATTCTGTTTCGGTGCCGCGCTCTACGGTGCCATGCTCCTGCTCCCGCTCTACTACCAAGTGGTCCGGGGCGACGAGCGCGCTGAGCGCCGGTCTGCTGATGGCTCCTCAGGGCATCGGCGCAGCGCTGGTGATGCCGTTGGCCGGGAAGTTGACCGATCGGCTGGGCGCCGGGAGGATCGTTCCCGCCGGGCTGATCGTGGCCATGCTCGGGACCCTCGTCTATACCCAGTTGAGCGCGGACACCTCGTACGCGGTGCTGGCCATCTCGCTGTTCGTCCGGGGGATCGGCTTCGGCTTCGTGATGATGCCGGCCATCGCGGCGGCGTACGTGACCCTTGATCGCTCACAGGTGCCCAGAGCGTCGACGGCGATGAACATCATGCAGCGGATCGGTGGTTCGGTGGGGACTGCCCTGGTGGCAGTGGTGCTGACCCAGCAGATCACCTCCCAGATCCACGGCTTCTCCGGTGGCCTCTCGGCCGCTTCGGAGGTCTCTCCCGAGATACGCCGACGCATTGCCGAGCCGTTGGCCACCGCGTTCGGGCACACCTTCTGGTGGGCCTTCGGGCTGACCGCCCTGGCTCTGATCCCGGGTGTGCTGTTGCCACGGGTCAGAGGGGTCAGAGGGACAGCCGCGCTCGATGAGGTCCAGACAGCCTTGGAGTGACGGCGCCGTCGACCGCACGCACGCCGCCGCCGACCCGAGCATCCCGCGGCGCACACGCTGCGAGCCGGGTATAGTTCGAGTCTGACCGTGAAACGGGTCCTGTGAGGCCCGAACGGACAGGAGGAGCAGTGGCCGAACGCGAGCGCAGTCATACCCGCCCGAGAGGCTCTGTCTTCGTTCCCCGAGCCCAGGTGATGTCGGCAGCCGACGTCCATCGGGCCATCACTCGCATGGCTCACGAGATCGCCGAGCGGAACAGCGGCCTCCACGGTCTGGTGCTGATCGGCCTGCAGACGGGGGGCGTGACCATCGCCAACCGGCTGGCCGAGACGCTCGAGGAAGCCGAGGACGCCACCATCCCCGTGGGGACCTTGGACGTGGCCTTCTACCGGGACGACATCGGGCTCCGCCCGGTGCTCCCGGAAGCGGTGACCGATATCTCGTTCGACCTCACCGGTACCACGGTGGTCTTGGTCGACGACGTTCTCTTCACCGGCCGGACCATCCGGGCCGCGCTCAACGCGCTCGGGGAGTACGGGAGGGCGCAGGCGGTCCAGCTCGCCGTGATGGTCGACCGCGGTCACCGGGAGCTACCGATCCGGCCGGACTACGTCGGGAAGAACCTCCCCACTCGGCGTGACGAGATGGTGGACGTCACCGAAGACGGCGTGGCACTTGGCGATGTGGTGTCTCGGTGAGACACCTGCTCTCCGTGGACGATCTCGGACGGGATGGGATCGTCGAGGTGCTTCGGGTGGCCGACTCCTTCGTCGAAGTAACGCATCGGACCAACCCCAAGGTGCCGGCGTTGCGAGGGCGCACGGTGGCCACGCTGTTCTTCGAGGACTCGACCCGGACCCGCGTGTCGTTCGAGACGGCGGCCAAACGGCTCTCTGCTGATGTGCTGTCCTTCGCTGCGGGGGCGTCGTCACTGAAGAAAGGGGAGTCGTTGCGGGACACGGTCGAGACCATCGAGGCGATGGGGATCGATGCGGTCATCGTTCGCCATGCCTCTTCGGGAGCTCCATTCCAGGTGGCCAACTGGGTCACGACGTCGTGTGTCATCAACGCAGGGGACGGCTGGCACGAGCATCCGACCCAGGCGCTCCTGGACCTCTACACCGTTCGCCAGGTGGTGGGGGGTGACAGCGGTGATGGCATGGACTGCTTCAAGGGACTGCAGGTGACGATCGTCGGGGACATCCGCCACAGCCGCGTCGCCCGGTCCCAGGTCGCTGCGTACAGCGCCTTGGGGGCCGAGGTCACGCTGGTGGCACCGGCCACGTTGCTCCCTCCTTCGCTGGAGGGTTGGCCTATTGCCGGGATCAGCCACGATCTCGATACCGTGCTGGCCTCTTCGGACGTGGTGTCCTTGCTCCGGGTCCAAGCGGAGCGGGGCAGTACGGGGTTCGTGCCGAGCCTGCGGGAGTACACGGCGGGATACGGGTTGACCCGGCGACGGGCAGCGCTCCTTCGTCCCGACGCCATCGTCCTCCATCCCGGTCCCATGGTGCGGGGGGTGGAGATCGCCTCCGAGGTGGCCGACCTGGCGTCGGCGTACATCACCCGCCAGGTCAGCAACGGTGTGGCCATACGCATGGCGGTCCTGTTCCTGCTCTTGGGCCAGGGCGGTCTCGATGGCGATGTGAGTGACAACGAGACCGGCAACGGGGCTGTCACGAGCACCCCGTCCGGCGCGACGCACGAGGGGAACGATGGCTGAGCCCACAGTGATCATTGCCGGTGGCACCGTCATCGATGCCACCGGTGAGCGACGGGCGGACGTCGCCATCACCGACGGAACGGTACGCGCCGTGGCCGAAGGGCTCGACGTGCCCGCCGGTGCCACTGTCCTCGACGCCGGGGGGTGTGTGGTGGCCCCGGGCCTTGTCGATCTTCATACCCATCTGCGCGAGCCGGGAAGGGAAGAGGCGGAGACGGTGGCGACCGGGACGCGGGCTGCGGCCCTCGGTGGCTACACCGCGGTGGTGGCCATGCCCAATACCGAACCACCCCTCGACTCGGCGGCGGCGGTGCAACACGTCCTTGAGCTGGGGCGACAGGCCATGGCCGTGGTGGCGGTGGCCGGGGCCATCACCATCGGTCGTGCCGGAGAGCAGCTGGCGCCCATGGCCGAGCTGGCCGAGCTGGGTGTCCGGCTGTTCACCGACGACGGCGCCGGTGTCCAGTCGGCGGGCTTGATGCGCCGGGCGCTCGAGTACGCACGGGGGATCGGGGTGACCCTGGCGCAGCACTGCGAGGACGGATCGTTGGCCTGCGACGGCGCCATGCACGAAGGCGCGTGGTCGAGCCGGTTGGGCCTTCCGGGCATACCCGCCGTTGCCGAGGAGGTGATGGTGGCTCGGGACATCGCGCTGTCCAGGCTGACCGAAGCCCCGGTGCACTTCCTCCACCTGTCCACGGCGGCATCGATCGATCTCGTCCGCCATGCGAAAGCTGCCGGCGTTGCGGTGACCGCCGAAGCCGCCCCGCACCACTTCACACTGACCGACGCGCAGACCGCCGGGTTCGACCCCGTGTTCAAGGTCAACCCACCCCTGCGCCCGCAGTCCGACGTCGATGCCGTGCGGGCCGGCCTGGCCGACGGAACCATCGATGCCATCGCCACCGACCACGCTCCCCATACGCCGGAGACCAAGGACTTGCCGTTCGACCAGGCCCCTCCGGGCATGCTCGGGTTGGAGACAGCGCTGGCCCTGGCCATCACCGAGCTCGGACTTCCTCTCTGCACGGGTTCTTGCCTTGCTCAGTTGGCAGCCGGCTGCCATCGCCGGACTGCGCCCCGAGACCACGGTGGCCCCATCGAGCCCGGCGCCGTGGCCAACCTGTGCGTGATCGATCCCACCGCCACCTGGACCGTCGACGCTACGGCGCTGGCCAGCCGCAGTCGCAATACGCCCTATGCGGGAAGAACGCTCACCGGGAAGGTCCGTCACACCGTGCTGAGGGGAGAGCCGATGGTGATCGATGCCACGGCACAGCGATGAGCATCGTGCCCACCGAGGTCCAACGATGAGCAACGACGCAACAGTGGGCAACGGCTCAGCGATGGACAGCTCCGACGCCCTGTTGGTGCTCGCCGACGGTGAGGTCTTCGAAGGCGAGGCCGTCGGTGCGGCACCGCCCGGCGGAGTGGCGACCGGTGAAGCGGTGTTCAACACCGTGCTCTCCGGCTACCAGGAAGTGCTGACCGATCCCTCCTACGCCGGGCAGGTCATCGCCTTCACCTACCCGCACATCGGGAACTACGGGGTCAATCCCACCGACGAGGAGGCGATCGTCCCGCACTGCAACGGCATCATCGTGCGCGACCTGGCGCACCACCCGAGCAGCTGGCGCTCGGTCGAGGGCCTCGAGCACTTCCTGGTCCGCCACGGCATCCCCGGTGTGACCGGGATCGACACCCGCCGGCTGACCCGGCACCTGCGGCGGTTCGGGGCGATGCCGTGCGCGTTCGGTACCGCCGACGAGCGCACCCTCCTCATAGCGGCGCAGGCCGCCGCTCCCACGAACGGCCAGGACCTGGTCTCTGAGGTCACGACGCCGACTGCCTATACCCGGGGCAACGGCCCCTATCGGGTGGTGGCCTACGACTTCGGGATCAAAGAGACCATGCTCCGCCATCTGGCAGGTTTCGCCACGGTGACCGTCGTGCCCGGCGTCGACCCCTGCGGACGAGGTGCTCGGACTGGAGCCGGACGGCGTGTTCCTCTCCAACGGTCCCGGCGACCCGGCGGCGCTGCCGGGCATCACCGCCGAGATCGCCCGCCTCGTCGGCAGCGCTCCCATCTTCGGGATCTGCCTAGGGCATCAGCTGTTGGCCACTGCGCTTGGAGGGACGACCTTGAAGCTGCCGTTCGGCCATCACGGGGGGAACCACCCGGTGCAGCGCCTGTCCACCGGGCAGGTGGAGATCACGTCGCAGAACCACAACTATGCGGTGACACGCCGACTCGGTGCCGACGGCCGACGTGACCCATCGCAACCTGAACGACGGTGTGATCGAGGGCATCCGCAGCCGGGAGGTGGCGGCGTTCAGCGTCCAGTACCACCCCGAGGCGGGTCCGGGTCCCCACGACGCCCGCTATCTGTTCGACGAGTTCCGTCATCTCATGGACACCGAAGGTCCCAGAGGAGCCGGATCGGCGACGAACGGAGGATCTCGCTGATGCCCCGTCGCACCGATATCGACACCATCCTGGTGATCGGGTCCGGGCCCATCGTGATCGGCCAGGCCTGTGAGTTCGACTACTCGGGGACCCAGGCGTGCCGGGTGCTGGCCGAGGAGGGGTTCAAGGTGATCCTGGTCAACTCCAACCCCGCCACGATCATGACCGACCCGTCCATGGCCTACCGGACCTATGTGGAGCCGCTCGACCCTGACGTGCTGGCCGCCGTCATCGAGCGAGAGCGGCCGGATGTCCTGCTTCCCACCCTCGGCGGCCAGACCGCGCTGAACCTGACCATGGCGCTGGTGGAGCGAGGGGTGCTCGACCGGTTCGACGTCGAGGTCATCGGGGCCAACGCCGAGGCCATCAGCACGGCCGAGGACCGGGACAAGTTCAAGGCGGCCATGGAGGAGATCGGGCTCGAGGTTCCCCAGTCCGGCTTCGCCCACTCCCTCGACGAGGCGCTGGCCATCGGGGAGCAGATCGGCTTCCCCATCATGATCCGCCCCAGCTTCATCCTGGGGGGCGCGGGGACCGGCATCGCTGCTGGACCGTGAGCGCCTGATCAAGCTGGCTGCAGAGGGGCTCGACGCCAGCCCCGTCTCCGAGGTGCTGGTGGAGCGGTCCATCGCCGGCTGGAAGGAGTACGAGCTCGAGGTGATGCGGGACGGCGCCGACAACTGTGTGGTCGTCTGCTCGATCGAGAACGTCGACCCCATGGGGGTCCACACCGGCGACTCGATCACCGTGGCCCCGGCCCAGACCCTGACCGATGTCGAGTACCAGACGATGCGTGACGCCGCGTTCGCCTGTATCCGCCGAGTCGGGGTGGAGACCGGGGGGTCGAACGTCCAGTTCGCGGTGGACCCGACCGACGGCCGGCAGATCGTGATCGAGATGAACCCCCGGGTCTCCCGGTCGTCGGCCCTGGCCTCGAAGGCCACCGGGTTCCCCATCGCCAAGATCGCCGCCCGGCTGGCCGTCGGCTACCGGCTCGACGAGGTGACCAACGACATCACCGGCGCCACCCCGGCCTCGTTCGAGCCCACCATCGACTACGTGGTCACGAAGATCCCAAGGTGGGCGTTCGAGAAGCTGCCCGGTGCCACCGACGAGCTGGGTACCCGGATGCAGTCGGTGGGCGAGGTCATGGCCATCGGCCGCACGTTCCCGGAGTCGCTGCAGAAGGCGGTGCGCTCCCTGGAGCAGGGGAGGGCCGGGCTCAACGGGGACCCGGGGGAGCGGGACGTCGATGCGATGCCCACCGACCAGCTGCTGGCCGCGGTGGGCACGGCCACACCCGAACGCCTCTTCCAGGTGGAGTCCCTGCTGCGTCGTGGCGTGTCGGTGCAAGAGGTGGCCGCCGCCACCAGGATCGATCCGTGGTTCCTCACCGAGATCGTCGCCATCGTCACCGCTCGGGGTGACCTGGCGCAGCGGGTGGCCTCTGGCGTCGAGCCGGCGGATCTGGGTGGGCGCGGCTGGCGTCGCTTGAAGCGGCTCGGGTTCTCCGACGCCCAGTTGGCCTACCTGTTCAACAAAGACCGCTGCCGGGGCGGCGCCCCGCCACCGCCGCACCGGTCACCGGCCGACGACGTGACCGGTCGGCGTCGAAGAGCTCGCTTGACCTGGCGTCCGGACCACCTTTAAGACGGTCGATACCTGTGGTGCCGAGTTCGAGGCCGACACGCCCGTATCACTACGGCACCTACGAGGACGAGGACGAGGTGCGCCCGTCGGAGCGGCCCCGCGTGGTCATCGTGGGTTCGGGGCCGAACCGGATCGGCCAGGGGATCGAGTTCGACTACTGCTGCGTCCACGCTTCTTTCGCTCTGCAAGCGGCGGGGTTCGAGACGATCATGGTCAACTGCAATCCGGAGACGGTGTCGACCGACTACGACACCTCGAACCGGCTGTACTTCGAGCCGCTGACCTCTGAGGACCTGGCCAACGTGCTGGACGCCGAGGCCGACGCGTCCACCGGCGACGGCCGCCTGGCCGGGGTGATCGTGAGCCTTGGCGGACAGACCCCGCTGAAGCTGGCCGGAGGGCTACCTCCCGAGCTGGTCCTGGGCACGTCGCCGGCGTCGATCGACCTGGCCGAGGACCGCGAGCGGTGGAACGAGCTGTGCGGCCGCCTGGGCATCCCCCAGCCTCCCGGCGGGACTGCGGTCACCGCGGCCGAAGCGGTGGCCATCGCCGCCGGCATCGGCTACCCGGTGCTGGTCCGGCCCAGCTACGTGCTCGGCGGCCGGGCCATGGAGATCGTCTACGACGACGATCGGCTGACCCAGGCGGTCAACGACATGGCCGCCTCGCTCAACCGGGAGGGCGGCGTGACCGCCGAACGGCCGGTGCTGGTCGACCGGTTCTTGGAGGACGCCGTCGAGGTGGACGTGGACGCCATCCGGGACGCCACCGGGGCGGTGGTGATCTGCGGGGTGATGGAGCACGTCGAAGAGGCGGGCGTGCACTCGGGCGACTCGGCCTGCGCCCTGCCGCCCCAGACGTTGAGCGCACGGTGTGGTGGCCGTGCTCGAGGACCACGCCCGGGCCATCGCCGAGGCCCTCGACGTCCGGGGGCTGTGCAACGTGCAGTTCGCGGTCAAAGACGACCAGGCCTACGTCATCGAGGCCAACCCGCGGGCCAGCCGCACCGTGCCGTTCGTGGCCAAGGCGACCGGCGTGCCGGTGGCCATGGTGGCCGCCCGGGTGATGGTGGGAGCCACGCTGGCCGAGCTGCGCCGACGAGGGCCTGCTGTCGGACCCGGTGGTCGGGCATGTCAGCGTGAAAGAGGCGGTCCTGCCCTTCAACCGGTTCCCCGGTGTCGACACGCTGCTGGGCCCCGAGATGCGGTCCACCGGCGAGGTCATGGGCATCGACCGAACCTTCGGCCTGGCCTTCGCCAAGAGCCAGATCGCCGCGGGGAACCGGTTGCCCACTGAGGGCACCGTGTTCCTCTCCCTGGCCGATCGGGACAAGGCGGCAGGGCTGGATGCCGCCCGCCAGTTCTCCGTCCTGGGCTTCGACCTGGCCGCCACCTCGGGGACGGCCGCAGCGCTCGAGGCGGCTGGGATCCCCGTCGTCCACCGTGGTGGCCAAGGTGGGTGACCCCGAGGGCGAAGATGCGGTGGCGCTGATCGCAGGAGGGAAAGTCCAGCTGGTGGTGAACACCCCGCGGGGCCGAGGTCCCCGTGCCGATGGCATCCACATCCGGGCCACGCTCTTGCTCCACCAGGTGCCCTGCCTGACCACGGTGGCCGCGGCACGGGCGGCTGCCGCCGGGATCGCCGACTGGATCAAGCATCCGCTGTCGGTGCGTTCGCTGCAGGAGTACCACCACACCGAAGAGGCATCTACGAGCGAGCACCCATGAGCCGGGCCGGGCGGGCGTGGCGGGCCGTTTCGGGCACGGACGTCGACCTCGACCACGACGAGTCGGCTCGATCACCGTTGCCCAATCCGATCATGACCGCGTCGGGCACCGCCGGTCATGCCGACGAGCTCGGGGCCTACTTCCCCCTTCAGGAGCTGGGGGCGGTCGTGGTGAAGTCGTTGTCCGTCGATCCGTGGCCGGGCAATCCTGCTCCGTCGGGTCCACCAGACCCCGTCGGGCATGCTGAACAGCGTCGGGCCTACAGGGGCCCGGGGATCGCGGCGTGGCTGGACGACGACCTCCCCGCGCTGGCGAGACCAGGGGCCCGGGTGGTGGCGAGCATCTGGGGACAGCGGGTGGACGAGTACGCCCGAGCCGCCACGCAGCTGGCGGATGCGGCGGTGTCGTCGGCGGCGTCGGGTCAGTCCACACCGATCGTGGCCGTCGAGGTCAACGTGAGCTGTCCCAACATCGAAGATCGGCAGCACCATGTTCGCCCACTCCCGGACTGCCACCGCCGAGGTGGTGGGCGCCGTGAGGGAGGCGTGCCCGCTACCGCTCTGGGTCAAGCTCAGCCCCAACGTGGCCGACCTCACCGGGATCGCCGGCGCCGCCGTCGGTGCCGGAGCCGAGGCGATCACCGTGATCAACACGGTGCTGGGCATGTCCATCGATGTCGAGCAGCGTCGTCCCGTCCTGGGTGCCGGCGGCGGTGGGTCTGTCGGGGGCCGCCGTCCACCCGGTGGCGGTCCGTGCCGTGTACGACTGCCGAGCTGCCTTCCCGGACGCGCCATCGTGGGGGTGGGCGGCGTGATGCGGGGCGTGGACGCAGTGGAGCTGCATGTTGGCCGGGGCGAACGCCGTCCAGGTGGGAACGGCCACCTTTCGTGACCCACGCGCCCCTCGTCGTGTGCTCCACGAGTTGACGACCTGGTGTGGGCAGCACGGGGTGCGATCGGTGGCCGAGCTGCAGAGGAGCTGGCTCATGGGTGATGCTGGTCTGGTTCTGGAGCGGACTGGTGCCGGCCGGTCCGTTGCTGACCGGAACTGGTTCGGTATCGCTCGGGTAGCTGCTGCCGTGCCGACACCGGCCCGCTGTGCGCGGGCATCGACCCGTCGATCGTCCTTGCTCACGGACTGGGGGCTGCCTGATACCGCCGACGGTCTTGCTCAGTTCGGATCCCGGTGTGTCGATGCATTTGCCGGCGTGGTCCCAGTGGTGAAGCCGCAGGTGGCGTTCTTCGAACGGCTGGGCTCAGCCGGTGTCGCCGCGCTGGAGTCAGTGATTCAGGACGCCCGTGCCGCTGGTTTGCTGGTCATCGCCGATGCCAAGCGAGGCGACATCGGCTCCACGTCGGCGGCGTACGCGGCGGCCTGGCTCGATCCGGACAGCCGACTCGCTGCCGACGCCATGACGGCGCTGCCGTACATGGGTTTAGGTGCGCTGCAGCCGATGGTGGACCTGGCCCAGGCCCATGGGAATGGAGTGATCGTCGTGGTACGCAGCTCCAACCCTGAAGGCCAAGTACTGCAACGAGCAACGAGCACCGACGGCCGCTCAGTCGAAGACGGCCTCTTGGCCGAGATCGCTGCTCGCAACGCGGTGGCACCGGGCGTCATCGGTGCGGTGGTCGGCGCCACCTTGGAGCCGTCGGGGTTCCCGCTCGAGACGTTGGGCGGCCCCATCCTGGCTCCCGGCGTAGGTGCGCAGGGAGCGGGTCGAACCGAGGTGCGCACGCTGTTCGGAGCGTGTCCGGCCGGCTCGGTCCTGCCCAACGTGTCCCGCTCGGTTCTCGTCGCCGGCCCTGACGTCACGAAGCTCCGCGTCGCCGCCCGCTCCGCCCGTGATGAGATGGCTGCCGTCTTAGAGGCTTAGGGGCGGCCTGAGAGGTTGACCGGCCGAGCGGTCCAGCGGCCTGAGCGGCCCAGTGGGTGAGTAGTCCTGGCCCGCCACCGGCGACCTACGTCCCACTCTCGACCGGGAACCAGCCGGACACCCGGCCATTGAGCAACCGTTCATGCTCCTTGCGGAGCGCGACAGCTTCGTCCAAGCCGACCCAGGTGAACTGGACCCGGTCACCAGGTCGCAGCCGACCGAGCCGACCCAGATCGGCACTGGCGACCGTGCCGATCACCGGATAGCCGCCGACCGTGGCGTGGTCGGGGAGGAGCACGATCGGGCGACCGTCCGGCGGTACCTGGATCGCACCGGTGACGACGCCGCACGAGGGGACTCCTGACGCCGGCGGCTCGATGACGTGTCCATCCGATGTCAGGCGCAGCCCCACCCTGTTCGACTTGCCGTCCACCGTCCACGCCACCCCGACCAGCTTCTGCAGCTCGCTCCGGAGAACGTGTGGGGTCCGGCCAGCACTCGTACGACCGGCTCGACGCCGACCGGCGTGAGCCGACCGTGCGGATGGTCTGGTGTGCCCACGTCGATCTCGTCGCCATCCTGTACTGGTCCCACACCCAGTCCGGCCAGGACGTCGGAGGAGCAAGACCCGAACACGCTTGGTCCCAGGAGACCACCGGCCACCGCCAAATAGGAGCGGAGACCGTCCCGGACGGGCCCGATGGTGAGCACCTGTCCGGCCATCACCGGGAACACGGCGTCGGCTGCTACCCGCTTGCCGTCGAGATCCAGATCCACCTCGTGCACCACTGCGGCGTGACCGGCGGCGGAGAAGCGGACGGTAGGGCCGTGGGCGGTGATCTCGAGGACGGCGGACGTGTCCGGGTTGCCGACCAGTCGATTGGCCAGCCGGAGACCGTCCGGATCGGCGGCGCCGGCGGTCGGCACGCCGATGGCGGCGACGCAGGTACGGCCGGCATCTTCTACGAGGGTGAGCATCCCCGGGTCGAGGATCCTGATGAACCGGTCCGTCGACGCTCGCAGGGGGTCGGTCCGTACCGAGGGCCAGCGTTCTCCGTCCCCGTTGGACATGGTCCCGGTCGTGGTATCAATGCCAGCACCGGCACGCGTGAACCGCACGGCGTCGCCCGCTCGCAACAGGGCGAAGGGAGACTGGTCCGGATCGAACAGCGCCACGTCGGTATGACCCAGCAGCTGCCACCCTCCTGGGCTCGAGCGCGGATAGATCGAGGCGAACCCCCCGGCAACGGCTACCGAACCGGCGGGCACCTGGGTCCGGGGGGAGGAGCGGCGGGGGATGGCTGCCAGCTCGGGCGGTAGGCCGATCAGATAAGGAAAACCAGGGGCGAACCCGAGGAAGGCCACCTGCAGTGTGACCGAGGTGAGCAGCTCGACCACCTGTTCGGTACTGGTTCGTATGGAACGGGCCACCTCGTCGAGGTCCGGTCCGTCGAAGACCGTCGGGATCGTGACCGGCGGTCGAGCCGGGCTGTCGACCGTCCCGACAGCAGCGCCGAGGTCCCCGTCACCCTCCGTACCGCTGGATAGGTCGGGAGCCTCGTGAGCGAAGGACGTCCCAGAGGAACAGAGCCGGGTCAGCCAGTCGGAGACCCCGGCCAGGTCGGCGATGAGTGGATCGGTCTGCACGAGGACCGAGTGGAACCCGATGACGATGTCCCGGATGCCGGCGACGTGCTCCCTGTCCGTCTCGAGGCAAGCGGCCAACCGGTGGGCAGCAGGGTTGCTCCCTACTTCGACCAGGAGTGCCGTGTCACCAAAAGGCAAGATGGCAGCGCCGCCCACCGACCCCGGCCGGACACCCCCGACGCTCATCGGGCACCCGGGGCGAACGTCCGCACGACGATGCCCGCCTGCTCGAGCGCCGCCCGCACCAGCCGAGCCGACTCAGCTGCACCGGGACTGTCCCCGTGGACGCACAACGAGTTGGCGTCGACGGCCAGCCACGTCCCGTCGACTGCTTCGACGCCGCCTTCGACAGCCAGCGTCACGGCACGACGGGCCACCTCGGCCGGATCGGTGATCACCGCACCCGGGTCGTGACGCGACGCCAGCAGCCCGTCGGACCGGTAGGCGCGGTCCGGGAACGCCTCGGCCACGACGACGAGCCCGGCACGCCGCGCCGCGTCGATCACCGGCGTCCCCGCCTGTGCCAGCAGCACCATCGACGACCCGGCGCGCCGCACCGCGTCGATGACCACCGCTGCGGTGTCCGGGTCCCGGCTCATCCGGTTGTACAGCGCGCCGTGAGGCTTCACGTAGGTGACGCGGATGGGTGTTCCTTGGATGTCTCGGATCGGTACCGCCGGACTCTGCTCCTCTGGGCCATGTCCCCACGGAACCCCGGCTCCGCTCCCTCTGTCTTCTGTGCCGGACACCGGGATCTCGCCGATGACCTGGCGCAAGAGACCGATCTGCTCGTCGATATCGGCCAGCAGTTGCTCCGGTGAGACCTCGATGTCCCGGCGCCCGAACCCCTGGCGATCCCGGTAGGAAACGTGGGCGCCCACGGCGATCCCGCGGTTCGCAGCCGCCTCTGCGGTGGCCCGCATCACGGCCGGACTCCCAGCGTGGAGGCCACAGGCGACGCTGGCGCTGGTGACGGAATCGAGGATGGCACGGTCATCTGAACCGAGCTCGTCGGCTTCTCCCAGGTCGGCGTTGAGATCGATCCACGCCATCACTCCAGTATTCAGCATGACCACGGTCTCTGGAGGCGCTATCGTCGCGCCCATGCCGCAACCGCCTGCACTCACGCCCGAACAGCGCCAAGCCGCTCTGGCCAAGGCCGCCAAGGTCCGCCGCGAGCGGGCCGAGGTCAAAGAGAAGCTGAAGATCGGCTCGATCAGCCTGGCCGAGCTGCTCAAGACGGCCGACTCCAACGAGACGGTAGGAAAGATGAAGGTCCTTTCCGTCCTGGAGTCGTTGCCCGGTCTGGGCAAGGTGAAGGCTCGTCGTCTGATGGAAGCCGTAGGCATCAGCGAGAGCCGCC
This sequence comes from uncultured Acidimicrobiaceae bacterium, assembly GCA_963812965.1. Classification (GTDB taxonomy): domain Bacteria; phylum Actinomycetota; class Acidimicrobiia; order Acidimicrobiales; family RAAP-2; genus DASXMT01. The sequence continues at coordinate 168,247 of CAWEXG010000010.1, forward strand.
GCCTCCAGGGTCTTGGAAGCAACCAGCGCGAGAAGCTTCTCAGCGAAACCGCTCGCTGAGCGGCAGCGCTGCAGCTTTCTCCCGCGCCTTCCATCTGAGCGATCCGCTGATCTTCGTCCTCTTCGGCCCCGGAGGGGCCGGCAAGGGGACCGTTGCTGCCCGTGTGGTGGCTGGCGACCCTCGATTGTGGTTGAGCCGCTCGTGGACTACCCGCGCCCGCCGTGCGGGCGAGCCTGAAGACGCGTACGTCTTCGTCGATCGCAGCACGTTCGAAGTAAAGGTCGACCAAGAGGGCTTCTTCGAGTGGGCCGAGTTCCTCGGCAACCTGTACGGAACCCCGGTCCCTGACCCTCCCGCGGGGTCCGATGTCCTCCTGGAGATCGACCTCCAAGGTGCGTTCCAGGTCCGAGCCAAGCGACCGGATGCCACGCTTGTCCTCCTGAAAGCACCGTCTCCACAGGTCCAGGCGCAGCGTCTTCGTGCCCGTGGAGACGACGAAGCCCACGTCCAGCAGCGGCTGGCTGCCGGTGCGGACGAAGAGCGTCGGGGTAGCGAGATCGCCGACATCGTGGTGGTCAACGACGACCTGGTTCGGGCGACGGCCGAAGTGGCCGGTATAGTGGACCGTTACCGTTCCGCTGCCCGCTCGGGCGGCGACCCTGCCGAAGGATCGTGATGGCTCAGCAAGAGAGCACGTTGATGGACCCCCCTGTCGAGGACCTGCTGGACAAGGTCGACTCGAAGTTCACCCTGGTTGCCTTGGCGTCACGCCGTGCCCGCCAGGTGAACAGCTACTACAACTCGCTCGGCGAGGGCATTGGGGTTGTGGTGCCTCCCCAGGTGGCGTCGGTCTCCGGCAAGCCGCTGTCGATCGCGTTCGAAGAGGTCGCCGCGGGGAAGGCCACCTACACCCGTCCCGATCCCGAGGAGGAAGCAGCGCTGGCGGAAGCGGCGGCAGAGGCGCTTGCCGCGGCTGAAGCAGCTGCGCAAGACGGCGCTGTAGAGGACGCTCCCGCCGAGTAGCCGTCCGGCTGCACGCCACCGGAGCGGATCGAGCCATCGTGTCGGACCGGGCAGAGCTGTCGACCCCCACCGATCAGCAGGACCCGACCGTTGCCAAGCCGTTCGTGGTGCTCGGTGTGTCGGCCGGCATCGCCGCGTATAAGGCGGTCGAGGTATGTCGTCGACTCGTCGATGCTGGAGTTCATGTCGCTCCCGTGCTCACTGAGCGAGCCACCCGTTTCGTCGGCGAGGCGACCTTCGACGCGTTGGCGTCGGAGCCGACCCAGACCAGCTTGTTCGACGAGGCGTCTCCCATCCCGCACACCAGACTGGGCCAGCAGGCGGATCTCATCGTGGTTGCTCCTGCCACCGTGGACCTCCTGGCTCGTTACGCCAACGGCATGGCCAACGATCTCCTGACCACCACACTGGTGGCGACCCGAGCCCCGGTGGTGGTGTGCCCTGCGATGCACACCGAGATGTGGGAGCACCCGGCGGTGCAGCAGAACCTCGAGGTCTTGCGCCGGCGGGGCGTGACCGTTGTTCCTCCGGACGAAGGGCGGCTGGCCGGCGGGGACACGGGTGCCGGCCGACTGGCCGAGCCGGCACAGATCGTCGACGTCGTGCTCCGGGTGCTCGCTCTTGCCGGACGACAGCCTGACGGTGGGAGCGGGGATGCTTCCTCGTCGTCACGTCCGGTTCAGGATCTGGCCGGTGTGCGGGTGGTCGTGTCGGCGGGAGGGACCAGGGAGCCGATCGATCCGGTGCGTTTCCTGACCAACCGCTCCTCGGGCAAGCAGGGGCACGCGTTGGCCGACGCCGCCCGTCGTCGGGGAGCCGAGGTCGTACTGGTCACGACGACCACTCTTCCTGCTGCTCCTGGGGTCTTCGTGGAGTCAGTGGAGACCGCTGCCGACATGGAGCGGGCCGTACTGGCGAACGCTCAACACGCCGACGTCGTGGTCATGGCTGCGGCGGTTGCCGACTTCCGTCCGAAAGAGGCGGCCGAGACGAAGTTGCACAAGTCCGACGGTCTGCCCGACCTGGTCCTCGAACCCACGCCGGACATCCTGGCCGAGCTGGGTCGGCGCCGACAGGAGCAGCACGGCGGGGGTTCTGATGGAAAGCGTCATCCTCAGGTGTTGGTGGGGTTCGCTGCCGAGACCGATGCGGTGATCGAACGAGCGACGGACAAGCTCGGCCGCAAGGGCGTGGATCTGATGGTGGTCAACGACGTCTGCGCACCAGGGGTCGGGTTCGAGCACGACACGAACGCCGTGACCATCCTCGGGGTAGACGGTACGGTCACCGAAGTGCCGCTCTCGGGAAAGCACGCTGTTGCCGATGCCGTGTTCGATAGGGTTGTCGCCTTGTTGCCGACACGATGAGTCGGACTTCAATCACCTGAGTTGTTGTTGCATACGCCCGAACCGTTGACCGCACTGAAGCACTGAGAGAACGGAACGATCTGTGAGCGCCCGATACACCTTCACCTCTGAGTCAGTCACCGAGGGCCATCCCGACAAGATGGCAGACCAGATCTCCGACTCCGTGCTCGACGCCGTACTGGCGGACGACCCGAACAGTCGGGTGGCGTGCGAGACGCTGCTCACCACTGGGCTGGTGCTGGTCGCCGGGGAGATCACCACGACCACGTACGTGGACATCCCCACGTTGGTGCGCCGGGTCGTGCTCGACATCGGGTACGACAACGACGCGTACGGGATCAACGGGAAGACGTGCGGGGTGATGGTGGCGCTCGACGAGCAGTCACCCGACATCGGCCAGGGCGTCGACAACGCCTTCGAGGTGCGGGCGGGAACCGGTGGTGAGGACCACCTCAACGCCCAGGGCGCCGGTGATCAGGGGATGATGTTCGGCTACGCCTGTGACGAGACACCCGATCTCATGCCCTTGCCCATCTGGCTGGCTCACCGCCTGGCCCAACGCCTGGCTCAGGTCCGCCGGGTGGGGGTCCTCCCGTATCTCCGTCCCGACGGGAAGACGCAGGTGAGCGTGCGGTATGAGGACGGCCGCCCCGTCGCCCTGGAGACGGTCCTGATCTCCACCCAGCATGATCCTGGTATCGACATCGAGACCTTGTTGTTGCCGGACCTCCGGGACAACGTCATCACTCCGTTGCTGCCCACCGACCTCGACACCGACGGTCTGCGCCTTCTGGCCAACCCCACCGGCGTGTTCGAGCTGGGTGGTCCCCACGCCGATACCGGGCTCACCGGCCGGAAGATCATCGTCGACACCTACGGGGGCATGGCCCGACACGGAGGAGGCGCCTTCTCCGGGAAGGACCCCTCGAAGGTCGACCGGTCCGCCGCCTATGCGGCTCGATGGGTGGCGAAGCACGTGGTGGCAGCCGGCGCTGCCAGCCGGTGCGAGGTGCAGGTGGCTTACGCCATCGGCGTTGCCCGTCCGGTATCGCTTCTGGTGGAGACGTTCGGGACCGAGAAGGTCGATCCCACCCAGATCGCCAAGGCAGTCGACGAGATCTTCGACCTCCGTCCTGCTGCCATCGTGCGCGACTTAGAGCTGAAGCGACCGATCTACCGGAAGACGGCGGCGTACGGGCACTTCGGTCGGTCGGACAAGGAGTTCACCTGGGAGGAGACTTCCCGGGTGGACGACCTGAAGCAGGCGCTTCGGCTCTGAGCCCTTCGACGCCGGACGACAGCACGTCATCCCCACCGGCCTCCGACCCGGAGGCGACGCCGCGGGCCACCGGCAGCGGCGCCCGGGTCGTCCCTGACGTCCCGGCCATCCACCGCCGGTTCGACTACGTGGTCCCCGACGCCATGCGGGACGACATCAGGGTGGGCAGTCGGGTCCGGGTGACCCTGCATGGCCGCCGGGTCGCCGCCTGGGTGGTGGAGACCGGCGTCACGCCGCCCCCCGGCGTGACGCCACAGCCGCTCGCCGCCTGGAGCGGTCTCGGTCCACCCCCGTCGGTGGTGTCGCTGGCCGAGTGGGCGGCGTGGCGATGGGCCGGCCCAATGAGCTCGTTTCTGGGGACAGCCTCGCCTCCACGGGTGGTACGGGCACTGCCACTCGGACGGACGTATCGGCAGATACCCCTACGAAGCGGTCCTGACGCCGGTATCGCCGTTGACGTCCGTACAGCCGGTGCCCCCGTGGCCGACGCCCCTGTTTCCCCGCCTGTCGCGGGAGAGTCGGCAAGGATCGTCGACGAGGCCCTGCGTTCGTCCCGCACCGTGGTTCGTCTGGCCCCGGCGCTCGACGCTGCGCTCATCGTCGAAGAGGTGGTCCGCCGGCTCGGCTCGGTGTTGGTGCTGGCGCCCACCCACCTCCGGGTCGACCACCTCGTCCGCCGGCTCGCCCGTAGCGGTGTGCCGGCGACAGTCCTTCCGGACGGCTGGGCCGAGGCCGCAGCCGGCTCGCCGGTGGTCGTCGGCACGCGTATCGCCGCGTGGGCCCCGATTGCCAAGCTGTCCGGCGTGGTGGTGCTCGACGCCCACGACGAGGCGTACCGGGAGGAACGGTCGCCGACCTGGTCGGCGGTCGACGTGGTCACCGAACGGGCACGGCGGGACGGGGTCCCGTGCCTGCTGGTGACGCCGTGCCCCACCGTGTCGTTGCTCGAGGGGTCGAGTGTGGTGACCACGTCGCGCATGGCCGAGCGACGGGGCTGGCCGCCGGTGGACGTTGTGGACAGGCGGGATGACGATCCCCGCACCGGGCTGTTCTCGGAAAGACTGTCGCAGGTGCTCCACTCGGTGCTGCCCGAGGGTCGGGCCGTGTGCGTGCTCAATCGGACCGGGCGGGCCCGGCTGCTGGCCTGCGCCTCGTGCGGTTCGCTGGCCGGCTGCGTCGTCTGCGGCGGCGCCATGGAGCAGCGTGAGGCCGGTGGCGTGCTCCGTTGTCGCCGTTGCGGGTCGGAGCGCCCGGTGGTGTGCGCCGTGTGTGACTCGACCCGGATGAAGCTGCTACGGGTAGGGGTGTCACGCGTGCGTGAAGAGCTGTCGGCGCTGATGGGCATCGAGGCGGTAGAGATCACCGCTGCTGGCACCACCAAGGCGGAAACGGAGCCCACCGCCGGTCAGACAGATGCCGATACCCCCCGTTTGGCCGATGCTCATCTGGTAGTGGGCACCGAGGCGGCTCTCCATCGGGTGACGCGAGCCGACGTGGTCGCCTTCCTCGACTTCGACCAACACCTGCTGGCGCCCAGGTTTGCGGCAGGGGAGGAAGCCCTGGCGCTGTTGGCCCGGGCAGCTCGGGTGGTGGGCGGTCGGGACGGCAACGGACGCCTGCTGGTGCAGACCCGGCTTCCGGACCACGAGGTGCTGACCGCCGCTCTCCATGCCGATCCGTCGGAGCTTGCGCGTTCGGAGCGAGGGCTGCGACGAATGCTCCAGCTTCCCCCATTCGGCGCGCTGGCATCCATCGGCGGACCAGCGGCGGCCGAGCTCACCGCCAGTCTCGAAGGCATCGAGGGGCTGACACTCTCGTCGTCCGGCCCGGCTTCGCCTGTCTCTACGCCGTCCGACCCTGCGCTGCCCACTGCCGTCTTGCCCTCCTCTGCTCCGAAACAGTGGCTGGTCAAGGCGCCGGACCACCGCACGCTGTGCGACGCGCTGGCGTCGGTCCCACGACCGACGGGTCGCCTTCGGGTGGAGGTCGATCCCACGGCGGTGTGAGGCCTCAGGCGTGATCGGGTCGCGTCTCGTATCGAAGCGCACTCCCACCTCGGTACGCAGCCTGCAGGGGCGGCGAGGGTTTCTAGACTCTCCGGTAAGCACTGCCAGCCGTTGAAACGCTGCTCAACCTCTAACATGATGCCTATGACTTCGTACTCCGTGCGGACGTACGGCGATCCGGTCCTGAAGCAGCCTGCCCGAGACATCGAGCAGGTCGACGGCAACCTGGTGCGCCTGGTCGACGACATGGTCGAGACCATGTACGACGCCGTGGGTGCTGGGCTGGCTGCCCCGCAGGTGGGTATCCAGAAGCGGATCTTCGTCTACGACGTCGGCGACGGGCCCGAGGTCATCATCAACCCGACCATCGTGGAGACGTCGGGGGAGTGGTACCACGACGAGGGCTGTCTCTCGGTTCCCGGTCTGCGGCTCGGACTCACCCGTCCCGATCAGGTGCATCTACGCGGGTTCGACCTCGACGGCAGAGAGCTCTCGATCGAGGCTGACGAGTTCTTGGGCCGGGTGTTCCAGCACGAGGTCGACCACCTGGACGGCGTTCTCATGATGGAGCGGCTCGATCCGGATCAGCGCAAGCTCGCCCTCCGGGTCCTGCGCGACCGCGACCTCGGTCTCGACACCTCTGCCATGGAAGCGAAACTGGTTTCCGCCGGACAGCGACCAGATCGTCTGATCTTCCAAGGAGGCGAAGGACCCTCCGCAGTCCTCTGGTGCTCACGGAAGGCCAGTGAGTCAGGGACCGGGTCGGTAGTCGATGAGGAGATCCACCCCTGCGTTACGGCTGGCCGTGGCGAGCTTGTCGTCGAGCGTGGCCAGTGGAGCAGCCAGGCGCTCGGCGAGAACGAGGTAGGCGGCGTCATAGGCGCTGAGGCCATGACGTCGGCCGGCTGCCAGGAGCGCTGTCACATCGGTCGGCGACACATCGATACGGATAGGGAGCTGAGTGAGCAGGTCGAGGAAACGAGTGGCCTGGGCCTCAGTGATCCGTGCGCGTCGCTCTGCGACGAGCAACACGTTGGTGACTTCGAGCTCCCACACGCTCGGCACGATGGCCTCGTCCTCTAAGAGCCGGTCGAGGATCGCATCGGTGTCATCGGTGGTCTCGTCTTCGAAGCACCACGCCATGGTCAGCGACGTGTCGATAACCATCGGCATCAACGATGACCTTCGTCGATCATGCGCCGCACCGAGTTGCGTCCGCGGCGCACGCCGCTGCGGGCGGTACGCAATGCAGCGACGGTCTCATCGGGTGTCATGGCACTTCGGTTGACGGGCACGAGTCTGGCGACCTCCCGGCCGTGCTTCGTGATTGTGATCGTCTCGCCGTGCTCCACTTGTTCGAGGAGACGGGGGAGATGGGTCTTCGCGTCGTAGGCGCCGACAGTGCTCATGTCATCAGACTAGCCGGCAACTAGTCTGATGACGTCTTTCCGTTGCCTGAGGATGGCGCCGGGCCGTCTCTCCAGCGCATCACCGGCATCCATATCTGGCTGTCCTCTCGCTGTCCGCTCGGGCAAGACCAAGCGCCTCCCCGGCGTTGCCCCCGAACTGACCATGTTCATTCTCGCCTCGTTCCGGGAACGAGGAAAGCCCTCAGTGAAGCCTCGGCGGGCGATGTGGCCAGATGAATGCGTGAGATTCCCCACAGACGCAGCTGACATGTGTTGTCTGTACCGTCGTTCCAGTCGGTTGTCATTGTGAGGTGATCTCGTGCTGGGTAACGAGCGTGACCTGGTCAAGGGCTTGTTGACAGATTTATCTTGACAAGATCAAGAACCTAGAGTTAGATGCCATCGCGACTAGTTTGGGAAACCGGTAGCGTGTAGCATCAGGTTCACTTCAGAAGCTCACAAACCGAAAGCAGGGGGATGTACATGTTCCGGGGACGCCGCAGTACAGCAGCACCCACCCGCGATTCTCAAAATGAGAAAACTCTCCGCGGGGGGGGGTGGGGGAGTAACTCCCTAAGTTTTTCCCACGCACAGTCACGTAATTCTCACTTCACCGGCGGCTATGCCCGCCGGTTTTTCGCGGCCATAGCGGCAACGCTCCTGGTCATCGGGGTAGTGGCCGGTGTTGGTGTGACCGCCGCCAGTGCCGCAACGCCACTGTCGGTCACGACGACCGGCAACTTGCCTCCAGCCACGCTGAATACGGCGTACTCGGCCACCCTGGTAGCAGCTGGTGGGACGGGTACTGACACCTGGAGCGTGGCCTCAGGCTCCACCCTGCCGAGTTGGCTGAGCCTGAACGCCACCACCGGCGTCCTGTCCGGCACCCCCACGGCGATCGCCACCGCCACGTTCAAGGTCACCGTTACCGACTCGGCCAGTCCCGCTGATACGGCCACGTCGAGTCAGCTCACGTTGTACGTCGTTGGTGCGAACGGGACTCAACCGTTTACGTTGAGCTCGGCCGGTACCCCCGGCCAGTCCACTTACACCGTTGGGGCTAGTCATCAGCCAGGGGCCACGTTGCCTGATCCGATCACTATCGCCGGCCAGGAGGACCCGCTCAACGGCGCCATCAGCAGTGCATCGTTGTCCATCCAGCCCTACACCTCAACGGACTCGCAGGGGTCGACCCACGTCACCTTCTCCGAGATCAATCCCGGTACGGCCACCGGACTGGTCAACGGATCGACCGGCATCGTGACCATCAACGACTCCCTACGGGTCACTCTCAACCTCATCAATCCGGTCCAGGCCACCTGCGCTGACTCGCCCATCAACGTCTCGCTGACCGGAACCTACAACGCCACCACCCAACAGGTCACGTTGTCCGATACGACGTTTGCCATCCCACCGAACTTCTCCGACTCCACCGCCCCGAACTGTGATCTGGCCCTCGGTGGCCTAGTTCAGGGTGCTCTAAACGGCTCGGAGTATGCGGGGACCACCGGGAACGCCTTCATCCTCGCCATGTCCGGACCGCTCACCATCCCTGTGCCAGCCGCTCCGACTACGACAGCATTGACGGTCAGTCCAGCCAGCCCCCAGTTGAACGTCAACGGCACCTCGGTGACGCTCAACGCCACCGTGTCGGCGAACGGTACGACCGCAACCCATGCCACCGGCACTGTCGCCTTCCAGAACAACGGGGCGACGATTGGCACCGAACCGGTTGCCAACGGCACGGCGAGCTACACCGCAACGAACCTGCCGACCGCCACCAACCAGCTCACCGCTGTGTACTCCGGTGACACCAACTATGCCTTGAGCACATCGACAGCGGTGCCGTACATGCTGCAACCGATTCCTACCATCACCACCACAGGCCTGCCGGCAACAGCCACCCCTGGCCAGACGGTGCCGTTCACCGTCACCATCACCAACCCGGCTGGGGGTGAGAACTACCCCAACGTGTGGGCCAACATCGGCGCGCCTTTTCAAAGCCGTTACTTCTACAACGGGGTGGCGAACATCGACGCTCAAGATAGCGCCGGTACCTGGTGTCCCCTCCCCAACCCGAACAACAACGCTGACGGTGGCAACGACCATGGCAACGCTGTCTACTTCGGCTGGAACTACTCGGGACCGTTGTCAGCTCCGTGCGGCACGCCACCGAGCTCCTTCAGCCTGCCAGCGGGCACCACGATCACCATCCCCCTCGAAGTTTCCTTCTCGGCGTCGGCGATGGTCAGCACGGTCAGCCTCTACGAGCGCGTTGTACACCGGTACGTGCAACACCGGTGCCACTGAGTGCTACGAGGCAGCTCCTCTGCAGGACAACTACAACAACGCCGATGGCGCCCAGACCACGCCGGTGTCCTCGGGGGCCATCACCATGGTCCCGGCTACCGGTCCAGGCACGCAGTCGGTGACGGTTACGGACAATTTGCAAAATAGGGGTCTCCGTCCGGCCACCACCACGCTCCGCCAGGGCTTTGACCTCAGCCTTCAATCCAATGTCACCGGCAACCAATCCCAATTCGCCAGCGAGTTCACGTCTCCAACTGGGTCAGTTCAATACTTCGTCGACGGCCAATTGGTGCACACCAGTACGCTTGCATCGGTAACTCCTACCAGTGGGGACGGCACCACGCCGCTCTACCTCTATAACATTGGCAACCTAGCGCCTGGCACCCACACCGTTCTCTCCAACTACTCCGGTGACGGGATCTATGCGCCAACCAGCTTCACCGAGACGTTCACGGTTATCGCCGGGCCTCCCCTCGGCACCCTGTACAGCTGCGATGTAGTGACAGGACAAGGGGCCCCAGCGGCAGTTTCAGCGTATGTCGCTGCATCAGGAGCGGTGTCACCGACGTTCGCAGGTTCCACCGCTACCGCCACCGGTGTTGGCGTCACCCTCGATATCGATCCGGCAGTTACCGTGTCCTAACCTCAACGACTTTCAGACGGCAGCCACGTTCGGCTTCTCTCCGAACGGAACCACTGCCACCTCGGGGCCGATCACCTTTAGTGGTGATGACACCTCGACAGACATCGTCGGTTCGTGGAGCGGCATGACAACCTCGATCCCGATCACAGGGACTCCAGGGGCCACGGTGCCCATCGGGGTCAACTCCATCAGCTTCAATTTCGGCTACGCCGGCAGCGTCAACGCCACCTGTACTCCGGCCTCGCAACCGGCAGTCGCAACCACCGCAACGGTTGCGGGAACGACGCTCACTGCTAGTCCGAGCGGCTCTGCTGCCGTCGGCGCCCCGGTGACCCTGACTGCCACGGTTACTCCCGCTCCACCCGCGTCTCACCTTTACAGGTGCTTACGGCCAGGTCGAGTTTCTCGACAACGGCACCGTTCTGGGAACAACAGTCGTTGCCACCGATAACGACACCGGCGCGCTCCCCGCCAATAACGGCACTGCCACCTTCACTGCTAGCTCTTTGCCGCCCGGTGAGAACATCCTCACTGCTCAGTGGAACGGCGGCGGTGGTGTGCCCGCCAACACGTCAACACCCGTGGACTTCCAAGTGGGCGCTGCACCAACGGTGACCACCCAGCCCACGGGCCAGACGGTGAGCGCCGGCGCTGTGACGACGTTCACAGCGGTAGCTACTGGTGACCCGACACCGACGGTCCAGTGGCAAGTGTCAACGGACGGCGACTCAACGTTCACCAACATCGCAGGGGCAACATCTCCTACCTACACCACCCCTGCCACCACCGCTTCAGACAATGGCAACCAGTACCACGCGGTGTTCACTAACGCTGCAGGACCAGCTGTCACTACCAACCCAGCCACTCTCACGGTGCTGGCTCCGTCGACCACCGGCTACCGAATGGTTGCTTCCAACGGTGCGGTGTCCACGTTCGGCAACGCCGGGAACTACGGCTCTGAGGCCGGACAACCGTTGAACGCCCCCATCGTCGGCATGGCCGCAACGCCAGATGGGAAGGGCTACTGGCTGGTCGGCGCTGACGGTGGCATCTTCACCTTCGGTGATGCCGGCTACTACGGCTCGGAAGGTGGCCAACACTTGAACGCTCCCATCGTCGGCATGGCAGCAACGCCAGATGGGAAGGGCTACTGGCTGGTGGCAGCAGACGGAGGAGTCTTCACCTTCGGCGATGCCGCCTTCTACGGATCAGAAGGTGGGCAGCACCTGAACGCCCCGATCGTCGGCATGGCTGCCACTTCTTACGGAGGTGGCTACTGGCTGGTCGCTTCCGATGGCGGTGTCTTCACCTTCGGGAATGCTGTCTTCCTCGGCTCGAAGGGTGGGCAGTCACTCAACGCACCGGTCGTATCTATGGCTGCCACTTCGGACGGCGGCGGCTACTGGCTGGTAGGCGCTGACGGTGGCATCTTCACCTTCGGGAACGCTGGATTCGACGGTTCTGCGAGCGGCCAGTCCAACGCTCCGGTGGTCGGCATCGTGCCAACCTCGAACGATGGCGGCTACTGGCTCGGAGCCCAAGACGGCGGCATTTTCACCTTCGGAAATGCACCGTTCAGCGGCTCGGGAGTGGGCAGCTTCACCGCCCCGGTGGTTGCCATCGCACCGTAAGAAAGGTCATTACCAAGAAGGACGTGCGGCTTCGCTGTTCCTGGGGTGCTGTTTCTTGCCCCCAGGAACAGCGGACCGGATGGCCAGCAACGCCATCAGAACACCAACAGATCGCCAAAGGTTCTCCACCCTGGGAACCGGCCAACAGTGTGTGGCCCCCCGCCCCCTAACCCCGGACGGGGGGCCATGCAGTTCTTGGAGCTGGTACGGGTGACCTGGTTGTTGAGATCGTTGTTACAGCCGCTCCGTACCGTCCCAGTTCATGAAACCGGTGAGGCTCCTTGCTCGTCTGGAGAAGGGCGCGATGACGAACGTGAATTTCACCGATGTTCAGCGACTGGTGGAAGCACTGGGTTTCGAGGAGCTGCGAGTTTCGGGCAGCCACCACGTTTACGCTCGTCGTGGTCTTTCCGAACAGCTGAACCTACAGGAACGGCGTGGGCAAGCGAAGCCCTACCAGCTTCGACAGCTTGCCATCTTGGTTCACCGGTACAATCTGGAGATCGAGGAGAGCAAGTGACGACGCCGACCTACCCCATCAATGTGTTCTGGAGCGACGAAGACGAGGCGTGGGTAGCTGACGTCCATGACTTGGCCTATTGTTCGGCGTTCGGCGACACTCCGCACGATGCAGTGACCGAAGCCGAGGTTGCCATAAGAGTGTGGGTTGACGCAGCCGAGTCCACTGGTCGGCCGATACCGCAACCCTCCCCTCGGGTCGCTCATGCTTGATGCTGGCGCGACTGCGGCGTAGCTGCAATCGATGGAATGAAGGCTCCGTAGCGTGTTGCTCGCCGTCTGGTCGGGTAGCGTCCGGGCATGGCCCGACTCGTCTATCTGGGCACGCCGGAAGCGGCGGTCGAGCCGTTGCGGGCACTGGTCGACGTGGGGCACGAGATCACCCTGGTGGTCACCCGTGCGGACAAGCGGCGGGGCCGGGGGAACGAACTGATCCCTAGCCCGGTGAAGGTGGCGGCCGCCGAGCTCGGTCTGCCGGTCACCCACTCGCTCGACGACGTGGCTCCGACCCGATCGGAGCTGGGAGTGGTGGTGGCCTACGGACGGATCATCCCCACCGACGTGCTCGATGCCGTGCCCATGGTCAACCTCCACTTCTCGTTGCTGCCCCGATGGCGCGGTGCCGCTCCGGTGGAGCGAGCGATCCTCGAAGGGGATGCGGAGACCGGCGTCTGCCTGATGGCGGTCGAGGCCGGTCTCGATACCGGCGGGGTCTACGCCAGGGAACAGACCACCATCGGTGACGACGAGACGGCCGACGAGCTCCGGGAGCGGTTGGTGGCTATCGGTTGCCGGCTGCTGGTGGAGCACCTCTCCGGTGGCCGCGCCGGCCTCCCTGTTCCCCGAGATCAGGCGGGCGAGCCGTCCTACGCCGAGAAGATCCGGCCGAGGAGCTCGAGCTCCAGTGGGATCGCACGGCAACCGAGCTGTCCCGGGTGGTCCGCCTGGGTCGGGCGTGGACAACGTTCCGGGAACGCCGCCTCCGTGTGTTGCGTGCCGTCGTCGAGCCCGTGCCGGCCGAGGGTTCGACGGGAACGCCAGCGTCCGATATTGCCGGCCCGGGCGCCTTGGATGGGGCGGTCGTCACCGCAGCGGGGGGGACCCGGCTCCGGCTGGTCCAGGTACAGCCGGCAGGCAAGCAGCCCATGGCCGCTGCCGACTGGTTGCGGGGGGTCCGTCCAGAGCCAGGCGAGACACTCGGCGACTGATCGACGAGCCCGGACGTTGCTGGACACGGCACTAGGCTCGGCACCGATGGCGACCACACCTCCCAACCCGGTGTTGCGCATCGCCCCGTCGATCCTCTCGGCCGACTTCGGCAGCTTGGCCCAAGCCGTCAGTGACGTCAGGCCCAATGCCGACTGGCTGCACGTCGACGTCATGGACGGCCACTTCGTGCCCAACCTGACCATCGGCCCTCCGGTGGTGGCCTCGCTACGCAAGCACTCGGACCTGTTCTTCGACACCCATCTGATGATCACCGACCCCGCTCGGTACCTCGAAGCCTTCCGGGATGCCGGAGCCAACGGCTGCACGGTCCACGTCGAGGTGGGGGACACCGAAGCTCTGATCGCTCAGATGCGTGATCTAGGGCTGCGTACCGGGTTAGCCGCCAACCCGGACACACCGTTCGAGGCGGTAGAGCCGTATCTGGGGTTAGTCGACCTGGTGCTGTGCATGACGGTCTTCCCGGGGTTCGGGGGACAGTCCTTCATGGCCGAGGTGATGCCGAAGGTACGCCAGGTCCGTGATGCGTTGGATGAGCGGGGCCTCTCTGCTGACGTGGAGGTGGACGGAGGCATCGACGAGTCGACCGTGATCGAGGCCGCCCGGGCCGGAGCCAACGTGTTCGTGGCCGGATCGGCGGTGTTCGGGTCGGACCGGCCGGTCGACGAGGTGGCGTCGATCCGTGCCGCTGCAGAGGGCGCCTTGGCCGATGTCGCCTCCTGATCGGTGAGCCCGGCAGCGGTGGACGAGACCTCGGTCGAAAGTGATCCGGTGGACCACCGGTGGATGGATCGGGCGGTTGCCGCCGGAGCGTCCGTGCAAGGGCGAACGGCTCCTAACCCGTGGGTGGGCGCGGTCGTTGTCCCTCCTGGCACGCAGGATGCGGCGGATGGGGACGAGGGTTCGACCTGGTTCCGTGGTGCGACGGCTCCCCCCGGCGGGCCACATGCCGAGGTCGTTGCACTGAAAGCAGCGGGAGCTCGTGCCCGGTCGGCGACGCTGTACGTGACGCTGGAGCCGTGCGCTCATCACGGCCGCACCCCTCCGTGTACGGAAGCCATCATCGACGCCGGTATCAGCCGGGTGGTGGTGGGGATCGAGGACCCCGATCCCCTGGTGTCCGGCGCCGGGATCGCTGCGCTCCGGTCGGCGGGCGTGGACGTGGTGGTCGGTGTAGGAGCGACCGCGGTCGCCGACCAGTTGGCTCCTTACGTGAAGCACCGCACCACCGGCCGGCCGTGGGTGGTGCTGAAGCTCGCAGCCACCCTCGACGGTCGGATCGCCGCTCCCGATGGCACCAGCCAGTGGTTGACCGGCGAGGCCGCCCGACTGGACGCCCACCGGCTCCGAGCGGTCTCGGACGCTGTGCTGGTGGGGGCGGGGACGGTCCGGGCCGACGATCCGTCGCTCACCGTCCGCCTGCCGGACGGAGATCCCGATGCACGTGGACCGGACAGCCAGCCCCTGCGTGTGGTGCTCGGTCGGATTCCCCCCTCGGCTCGGGTCCAACCGGCGTTGGAGCTCCAGGGCGATCTGCCAGCCGTGCTCGACGATCTCGGTCGTCGTGACGTGCTGCAGCTCTTGGTCGAAGGGGGAGCCAGCGTGGCCCATGCCTTCCACGTCGCCGGGCTGGTCGATCGCTACGTGCTGTACCTGGCGCCGGCTCTGTTCGGGGGTGACGACGCCCGGCCGCTGTTCGCCGGCGCCGGTGCCCCCACGGTTTCGGCGCTATGGCGGGGTTCGGTACGGTCGGTGACTAGCCTGGACGGTGATCTGCGGGTGGAATTGTCCACCCGGCCGCCGGCCTGAGCCCGTTGATCAGACGTCGGCCGCCGGTCAGGGCGGTTCACGAGGCGATCAGGGTCCATGAGGAACAGTAGGAACACAGGAAACGGTGAAGAACCCAGTGGGACCGGGTCAGCAACACGAGAAATAGCAGGAACAGAGAGAGAGCAGGATCGATGCCGTTCTCGACGGTCGAAGATGCAGTATCGGCAGTGGCCCGAGGCGAGATCGTCGTGGTGGTGGACGACGAGGATCGGGAGAACGAGGGCGACCTGATCATGGCGGCCGATGCCGTCACCCCGGAGAAGATTGCTTTCTTTATTGCCCACACTTCCGGGCTGATCTGTGTACCGCTGACCCCGGAACGGGTCGAGCAGCTCGACCTGCCTCTGATGGTCTCGGCCAATACCGAGGTGCAGCGCACCGCCTTCACCGTCAGCGTCGACTACCGGCACGGCACGACGACCGGGATCTCGGCATCCGACCGGGCTGCCACCATCGCGGCGTTGGCCGATCCCCATATCCGACCGACCGACTCTGAACCGACCCGGGCACATCTTCCCCCTGCGCTACCGCCCCGGTGGCGTGCTGAAGCGTGCCGGCCACACCGAGGCGGCGGTGGACCTGGCCAGAGCGGCGGGCCGAGCTCCGGCCGGCGTGCTCTGCGAGGTGGTGAACGCGGACAAGACCGGCATGGCCCGGCTGCCCGAGCTCGAGCAGTTCTCGCAGGAGTACGGCCTGCACCTCATCTCCATCGCCGACCTCATCCGGTACCGCCGCCGCATGGACAAGCTGGTGCGGCGCCTGACCGAAGCCAGGATCCCCACCGAGTTCGGCGAGTTCACCGCCTATGCCTACGAGTCCGTCCTCGACGGTGAACAGCACGTCGCCTTCGTGAAGGGGGACATCGACGGTAAGCCTGACGTGCTGGTCCGGGTGCACAGTGAGTGCCTCACCGGCGATGTCTTCGGTTCGTTGCGGTGCGACTGCGGTCCGCAGCTTCGTGGGGCCATGGCCACCATCGCAGACCATGGCAGCGGGGTCGTCGTCTACCTGCGTGGTCATGAGGGTCGTGGCATCGGGCTGGCGCACAAGCTGCGTGCGTACGCCCTCCAGGAAGACGGGCTCGATACGGTCGACGCCAATCTGGAGCTCGGGCTCCCTGCCGACAGCCGGGAGTACGGCATCGGCGCGCAGATCCTGGTGGACCTGGGGGTCACCACCATGCGGTTGATGACCAACAACCCCACGAAGTACGGGGGCCTCGAAGGGTTCGGTCTCGACATCGTGGAGCGGGTCCCACTCCAGTCGTCGCCCACGCCTGAGAACATCGAGTACCTGCGGACCAAGCGGGAGCGCATGGGCCACTTCTTGGACGGGCTCGATGACGTCCTCTGATATCACCCGACTTGTCGACGGCACCATCGCCAGCTTCGGGAGCCGAGTGGGGCGCTCCCTGGTGGGTGACCACTCCGCCACCGGCGTCCGGGTGGGCTTTGCTTGCGCTGAGTTCAACGGTGGCATCACCGAACGACTGCTCACCGGTGCGCTCGACGCGCTGACCAAGCACGGTGGCGACCTCGGCATGGTGACCGTGGCGTGGGCGCCGGGTGCTTTTGAGCTACCACTGGTGGCGCGGGGACTGACCGGATCAGGGTCGGTCGATGCCGTGGTGTGCCTCGGTGCCGTCATCCGTGGGGACACCGGTCACTACGATTTCGTTGCCGGCGAGTGCGCGGCCGGCATCCAGCGGGTGCAGCTCGACACCGGGATGCCGGTGGTCTTCGGGGTGCTCACCACGGACACGGTGGAGCAGGCCTTGGTGCGCTCGGAGAGTGACGAGACGAACAAGGGGTGGGAGGCAGCGGTGACGGCGATCGAGATGGTGCACCTGTTGGCCGGGCTGTCAGAAGACGCGTCTTTCGGTCAGGGGCGCTGACCGTGCTGCGTGTGGTGCTCCCCAAGGGTTCGTTGGAGAAGGCGACGCTGGAGCTGTTCGCCGCCGCCGATCTGGCCGTCACCAGGTCATCCGAGGTTGACTACCGCGCGACCATCGACGATCCCCGCGTGACCGACGTCCGTATCCTCCGCCCCCAGGAGATCCCGCTGTACGTGGCGAACGGCATGTTCGACGTGGGCATCACCGGGCGGGACTGGATCGAGGAGCGAGGGAGCGAGGTCGCCTCGATGGGCGTGCTCCGCTACTCGAAGGCCACCTCCAACCCGATCCGTGTGGTCCTGGCCGTGGGCAAGGACTCCCCGGCTGATTCGGTTGCCGACCTGGTGGCGTCGGGGACCGGAGCCGGTGGAGCGCTGCGGGTATCGACCGAGTACCCCGAGCTCACCCGCCGCTACCTGGAGAAGCATGGGGTCCGTTCCGAGGTCAGCCTGTCCTACGGCGCCACCGAGGCCAAGGTGCCTGACATCGCCGACTGTGTGGTCGAGATCACCGAGACCGGGCGAGCGCTCCGGGCGGCCGGCCTGAAGATCGTGGAGACGCTCTTCGTGTCCCACACCGAGCTGATCGCCAACCCCGTCGCTGTCCAGGACCCGGAGAAGCGCCACGCCATGGAGCAGATCTTCACGCTCCTCCAGGGTGCACTCGAGGCGAGGGGCAACGTGTTGGTGAAGCTCAACGTTCCCGCCAAGCAGCTCCAGGAGGTCATCGATCTCCTCCCGTCGTTGCGCTCGCCGACCGTCTCGGAGCTGTACGGCGGGGGAGGGTTCGCCGTCGAGACCGTGGTGCCCAAGTCCGAGATCAACGTGCTGATCCCAGCCCTGAAGGACCGGGGGGCCACTGACATCATCGAGCTGTCCCTGTCCAAGATCGTCCACTGAGAACGGACGGTTCCAGGCGTGAGCTCTGCTGACGAGGTGCCGTTCGAAGGGGTGTCGGCTGGGCTGGGTGTGGAGCTGCCTCCTGCACGGGACGTGCCGCTGATCGGCCGGGTGGCACAGTTCGACGAGCCCCGAGGTATCGGTGTGGTGGAGACGACCGACGGTCGCCAGTACCCGTTCCACTGCACGGCGATCACCGATGGCTCCCGTTCCGTCGCCGAGGCCACGACGGTGGTGCTCACCGTCAGAGCCGGTCGCTTGGGCCGCCTGGAGGCGTCGTCCGTCCGTCCGCTCGATGCCGACCCAGCGGCAGCCGGCTCGTAGTCCCAACAGCTGGAGCGGCTCTGGAGGAGCCGGATGAGCTCAGGGAGCGGTCTCTGCTCCAGGGTCGTCGGTCGGTCGTGAGGCCTCGTCGCCCCCGTCGCCCTTCGGAATCGAGGGGGTTGACGGGGCACCGCCGTTGGCGGGAGCCGTGCCGGCGGCATCGCCCGCAGCCCGCTGCGCCCCGTCGATCTGCACGTAAGCCAGGCGTAGCTGGCTCAGGCCGTCGAGGAGCTGGGGCTCGGCTTCACCCAGCCTCCCTGCCAGGCCCTCCACCACGCCTGCCATGGCGTCGATGGCCAAACGGGCCTGCTCGAGCTTGGGGGGCTGTTGAGAGAGGTACACCGCCGCCAGCTCGAAGAGCCCATAGCAGTGGTTGGCCACCACCACCTCGACCGGAGTATTGGCCAGCTGTCGGCGCATCTCCTCCATCTGTTGGGCCATCGCCTCGGGATCGACACCTGGGCCACCGGGTTCTCCGGGCTCGGTGTCGCCGGGGGGTGAGGCGGCAGGGGGCTGACCCGGTCCACTCTGACCAGGTCGGTTGACGGGTCGTTCGCCTTCAGGTGTCCAGAGAGAGCTCATTGGCTGGTACTCTAAAGCACTGACAGACAAGGAAGCGGAGTCTCGCAGTCGATGACTTCCACCCTGCCACCACCGTTGTCGTGTGTGTGCCGGGTCAATGGATCCGGATACCGACAGTGGTCGGAGATGGCCCAGCGGTGGTTCCGCTCCCTTTCGTTGGTTACGGGAAGTCCGTAACCCGAAGACAGGGAGTGAAGCGAATAGCAGCCACCGTCACCACCAATGAGCCCCGGATCAACGATCGCATCCGTGCTCGCGAAGTACGCCTGGTCGATCCCGACGGTGAACAGCTCGGAATCAAGCTGCTTCCCGAGGCAATGACCATCGCCCGCCAGCTCGACCTCGACCTGGTCGAGGTCGCACCATCGGCGAACCCACCCGTGTGTCGCATCATGGACTACGGCAAGTTCAAGTTCGATGCAGCCCAGCGGGCAAAGGAGTCGCGACGCAAGGCGGTCCACGTCGGCATCAAGGAGATGAAGTACCGGCCGAAGATCGGGCCCGGCGACTTCGATACCAAGACCCGACAGGTGGCCAAGTTCCTCGATGAAGGCCATAAGGTCAAGATCACCATCATGTTCCGTGGTCGTGAAGTCTTCCATCCCGAGCTCGGGAAGAAGATCCTCGACCGCATTGCCGAGCAGATGGAGGGCATGGGAAAGCCGGAGTCGGTCCC
The DNA here is from genome assembly GCA_963812965.1 of uncultured Acidimicrobiaceae bacterium. Taxonomy (GTDB): domain Bacteria; phylum Actinomycetota; class Acidimicrobiia; order Acidimicrobiales; family RAAP-2; genus DASXMT01. The sequence goes on from CAWEXG010000010.1 coordinate 187,866, forward strand.
ACGCCTCGATGGCCGGAACATGGTCATGGTGCTGGCACCGGACAAGCGAGCCAAGCAGTCGGCTGCGTCCAGAGGTTCCAAGGCCACAGACAACGGCAAGGGTGGCGGACAGACGGCGACGACCACAACGGAGACAGCCACGGTGGAAGGTGCCACGCCGACCGCACCGCAGGCAGTGCAGCCGGAGACAGTGCAGCCGGAGACAGCAGCGACAGCAGTGGAGCCGGCTTCGGAGGGAAGCGGTGCCTCTGCTCCGAACCAGACACCGACACGAGAAGAGGGATAGGGATATGCCGAAGATGAAGACCGACCGGGGGGCTGCCAAGCGGATCAAGGTGACCGGCACCGGAAGGCTGCGCCGTCGGAAGGCATTCCGTTCGCATCTTCTCGAGAAGAAGTCGAGCGTGCGGACCCGGCGTCTGGGCCGTGAGACGGATATCGCTCCAGGCGACCTGAAGCAGGTTCGCAGGCTTCTGGGTCTGTAACCAGACCGGGCTTTCTCTGTGGGGCCTCTGGTCCCCGGTGAGCCACCACCCATGCAACGGGATCCGGTCCCGTTGCCCAGTCCAATCCGCCATCCAGCACTCGTCGTTGCACCGCTTGATCGCAGTGCTCCCCGAAGAAATGTCCCCCGAAAGGAGTTCCCATGGCCCGTGTAAAGCGCGCAGTACACGCCAAGAAGCACCATCGCGCCGTTTTGGAGCAGGCGCAGGGTTACTACGGCAACAAGAGTCGTTCGTTCCGCGCCGCCAACGAGCAGGTGATGCACTCCCTGCAGTACGCCTACCGTGACCGTCGTGCCCGGAAGGGCGATTTTCGCCAGCTTTGGATCCAGCGGATCAACGCTGCAGCGCGGCTGAACGGCACCAGCTACAGCCGGTTCATCGCCGGTCTCCACCGCGCCGACGTCACCGTGGACCGCAAGGTCCTGGCGGACCTGGCTGTTCACGAGCCCGAGGCGTTCGCGTCGTTGGTGCAGGTGGCAACCGACGCGTTGGCAGCGCAGGCGACCACGGCCGAGGCTGCTTCCTGAGCCAGCCCGGGCTGGCCTACTCGCACCAACGGGTGCGGCGTCTTCGACAGCTCCTTCGCAAGCGAAGCCTCCGGTGGTCCGAGCAGGCCATGGTGGTCGAGGGTGCGGAGCTGCTGTCCGTCGCGCTTGACGCCGGCGCGCCGGTCGAGTCGGTCTACCTGGCGCCCGACGGGCGTGCGAACAGCGCAGTGGCAGCGGTAGCCGAGCGTGCGTTCGACGGTGGGTCGAGAGTCTTCGACCTGGCGCCCGGCGTCCTGGAGCGGGTCGCCGATACGGTCACCCCCCAGCCGGTACTGGCTGTTGTCGGTTTCGATCCACCCGATCTGACCGCGCTTCGACACGCCGATCTGGTGGTGGTGTGTGCCGACGTGCGTGACCCGGGCAATGCCGGCACCGTGATCCGCACCGCTGATGCGGCGGGAGCCAACGGTGTGGTGTGCTGCGACGGGACCGTTGATCCGTACAACCCAAAGACCGTGCGTTCGTCGGCCGGGTCGGTGTTCCACCTCCCGGTGGTCGCCGGTGGGGAGGCAGCGGTTGTGGTCGAGACCCTGGCGACGTGGGGGCTCCGCACGCTGGGGACGGTGGTGCGGGATGGCGAAGACTATGCAGCGGTCGACTGGACCGACCGGGTGGCCGTTGTGCTCGGCAACGAGGCATCAGGCTTACCGGACGGATTGTTGGCGTCTCTCGACGCTCGGGTCACCGTTCCCATGGTCGGACGGGCGGAGTCATTGAACGTGAGCGTGTCGGCGGCCGTTCTGTGCTTCGAGGCGCTCCGCCAAAGGCGGATGGGTCGAGACGGCCAGAGGCAGGTTGGCGCACAGGGCCAGAGAGGGACGGGCTCAGCCGCCGGCCGTTCTACGATGCCGGAGATGGATACGGAGCGTTCCGACGAACCGACCGACAGTGGGGAAGGCCGGTCATGACCGAGACAGTCGACTTCGTAGCGCTGGTTCGTGAGGCAGAGTCGTTGATCAACGCTGCGACATCGTCCGACGAGGTCAAGGCAGCCGAGGCCACCGTCTTGGGGAAGAAGTCGCCGTTGGCGCAGGCCCAGCAAGGTCTCGGCGCCCTCCAACCCGAAGCCCGCAAGGAGCGGGGCAAGCAGCTCCAGGAGGTACGGAAAGCCGTCGTGTCGCTGCTCGACGAACGCCGAAGCACTGTCCGGTCCCAGGAGCTCGAACGAGCGTTGCAGGCCGACCGCCTCGACCTCACCGAGGTGGTGGTGGCCCAGGTCAGCCAGCCCTCCGAACGCGGCCATCTCCATCTGGTCAGCCAGACCCGAGACGCCCTCGAGGACGTCTTCGTCGGCATGGGCTTCACCGTGGCCGAAGGCCCGGAGATCGAGACCGACTGGTACAACTTCGGCGCGTTGAACATCCCCCCGGCCCATCCGGCCCGGGGTATGTGGGACACCTTCTATCTGGAGCTGGGAGCTCCGGAGACGACACTGCTCCGGACCCACACTTCGCCGGTCCAGATCCATCTGATGGAGCAGGCCGTGCTCGACGGGAGCCTTCCCATCCATGCGGTGATGCCCGGTCGATGCTTCCGCCGGGACACCCCTGATGCCCGGCACCTCCCGGTGTTCCACCAGATCGAAGGGTTGGTGGTGGACGAGGGCATCACCTTCGCCGACCTGGCCGGCACCATCGAGACGTTCACCACCGCCTACTTCGGCCCCGACATCCACTCTCGACTTCGGCCCGCCTACTTCCCGTTCACCGAGCCCTCCGCCGAGTTCGAGGTCACCTGCGCCATCTGTCACGGTGAGGGGTGCCGGACGTGCTCACAGACGGGCTGGATCGAGCTCGGTGGGTGCGGCATGGTCGACCCGGCCGTGTTCGACGCGGTGGGGATCGACCGAGACCGGTGGACCGGTTTCGCCTTCGGCTTCGGCATCGATCGCTGCGCCCAGATGCGGCATGGGATTGCCGACATGCGCGCCTTGATCGAGAACGACATCCGCTTCCTGCGCCAGTTCTGAGAGGACCGACGTGCGCGTACCCCTGTCCTGGCTTCGAGACTTCGCCCCGTTCGACGGGGACCCGGCCGACCTGGCTGCCACCCTTGACGACCTCGGCTTGGTGGTCGAGGGCATGGAGCGGGTGGGTGAGGGGCTCGGCGACGTGGTGGTGGCCCGGGTCGACGAGATAGCGCCCATCGACGGGGCTGATCGGATCCGGCGGGTGGTGGTGAGCGCCGGTGGCGACCCGGTCGAAGTGGTGTGCGGGGCGTGGAACTTCGAGGTTGGTGACTTCGTGCCCCTGGCCCCGGTGGGCGCCGTGCTTCCCGGTGACTTCGAGATCGGTCGGCGCACAATGAAGGGGGTCACCTCCAACGGCATGCTGTGTTCCGGCCGTGAGCTGGGGCTGTCCGAGGACCACGAGGGGATCCTGGTGCTCGAGGGTGCCGACAGCGCCGGGGGTTCGGGGGGCTCGAACGGCGCCGTCCCCGGTCGCCTGCTCGTCGACGCCATGGGGATCGTTCCTGACGTGGTCTTCGACGTGGCCGTCGAGGCCAACCGCCCCGATGCCTGGAGCATGGCTGGTGTCGCTCGTGACCTGGCGGCGAGACTGGGGCTCCCGTTCGCCATTCCCGAGCCTCCGGCTGCTCCCCTTGCTGATGGACCGGCAGTGGACGCGCTGACCTCGGTACGGGTGGAGGACCTGGAGCTGTGCCCTCGGTTCACCGTCCGGGTGCTGACCGGGGTGGTCGTGGGCCCATCGCCATCGTGGATGGCCCGGAGGTTGACACTCGCCGGCATGCGGCCCATCAACAACGTGGTGGATGTGTCCAACTACGTCATGTTGGAGCTGGGCCAGCCCACCCACCCCTACGACCTCGACCGGCTGGATGGTGGGGGGCTGCTGGTTCGCCGGGCGGAGCGGGGCGAGCGGGTCACGACCCTCGACGGGGTGGAACGAGAGCTGGGCACTCCGGGGCCGGGTCTGGGAGATACCGGTCAGGACTGCGTCATCTGCGATGCCACCGGGACACCGGTTGGGATCGGGGGCATGATGGGCGGTGCTTCGTCGGAGATCACTGCAGTCGACCCACCGGGTGCTGCTCGAGGCCGCCTACTTCGTGCCGATGGCCATTGCTCGCACGGCGAAACGGCTCAACCTGCGCACCGAGGCCTCGGCCCGGTTCGAGCGGGGGTGCGACCCGAACGGGATCGACCGGGCAGCCGATCGGTTCTGCCAGCTGTTGGCGGCTATGGCCGGCCCGGCGTTCGCCGTGGCTCCCGGGGTCATCGACGTGCGGGGTGCCGTGCCCGAGCCGACTCGTCTCACGGTCCGGACCGATCGGATCAACGCCCTTCTGGGCACTGCCTTCGGCCCGAAGGAGGTGACGGAACTCCTGGCTCCGCTGGAGATCACTGCAGAGCCGGGACGAGAGCCCGGTGTGCTCGACGTCACCGTGCCCACGTTCCGACCGGACATCCGGCCGGAGCCGTTGGGCGAGGCGGACATCGCCGAGGAGGTGGCCCGCACCTTCGGCTACTCTCGCCTGGCCCGCCGGGAACCGGCATGGCCCCAGCCCGGTGGTCTGACCCGACGGCAGCGGGAGCGCCGGGTGGTCAAAGAGGTGCTGTGCGGGCTGGGTGCTTCCGAGGCGTGGACGCCGAGCATCGTCACCGAGTGGGACGAGACCATGAGCGGGATGAGTGGGCCCTGGATCGAGGTCGCCAATCCACTGGTGTCCGACGAGCGCTTCCTGCGGGCATCGATGCTGCCGGGCCTGCTGCGTGCCCTGGCCTACAACGCCGACCGCCGTCAGGGGGCGCTCCGACTGTTCGAGGTGGGGACCGTGTTCGGCATGCTCGAAGACGCGCCCCTCGATCCGAAGGATGGTCCTGTCGCCGACGAGCACGAACGCCTGTCCGTGGTCTTCGCCGCCGACGGGGACGACGCCCGCTCGGCGGTGGCGGCATGGTCGGTGCTGGCCGAGACGCTCCGGATCGACGGCATAGCGTTGGTCCCCATCCAGGGCGGGTTCGGTGGCGTCCATCCTTCCCGTCACGCCAGCCTGGTCAACCGGGCCGGTCTCTCCGCTGGTCCCCGGAGCTCCGACGATCGGTCCCCACAGCAGGACGTGGTGGCGACGATCGGCGAGGTGGGCGAGGTCAGCCCGCACACGGTGGAGCAGTTCGGTCTGGTGGACAGGGACGGCAAACCCCGACGGATCGGCTGGCTCGATATCGACCTCGGTTATCTGCTGGACCCCGCGGTGGTGTCCCGCCGCCCCGATGAGGCTCGGCCACCGAGCCGGTTCCCTTCGTCCGATATCGACTTGGCGTTCGTGGTCGCTGACGACGTGGTGGCCGGAGAGGTGACCGAGACCCTGGCCCATGTCGGTGGCGCCCTGCTGGAGTCGGTGGAGCTCTTCGACGTCTATCGGGGGGCCTCGATCCCAAGTGGGACACGGAGCCTGGCGTACCACCTCCGGTTCTGCGCTCTCGACCGGACGCTCACCGACGAGGAGGTCGGGGCCGAACGAGCCCGGTGCATCGAGGCGGTCGAGTCGCAGTTCGGCGCTCGCCTTCGCTGACCAAGCGGCCGGTTCGTGGAGACCGGCTCCTACAGGACGCCGGCGTCGAGCTCGTCGAGCAGCGACCGGGTGCCGGGCCCGAGCCACGGCCGGATCCGTTGCCGGTCGTCCGGGGACAGGCTGTCGAAGAACGCATAGCCGACCAGGGTTGCCGCATCGTCGTCGCCAGCGATAACGACTGTCTCGATGGCGTGGAAGGCGCGTTCCAGCACGGGCCGGTCGGCCTCGACCGCGGCCAGCCGGGCAGCGACGAAGTCGGCGAGCTCGATGAAGACAGCCGGCCCTCCCGGTGCGTCGTCGAAGGTGGTCACCAGCTCCAAGTACGGGGCTTCGAACTCCGGGAGCTGCTGGAGCAGGGTGGCCACGGCCGGGTCGTCGGGGAAGTCGGTATCGCCAAGGGCTAGGTCATTGAGGTCTTCGGGCATTGCTGGTCTCCCGCACTGTCGTTCCACCGTGTCGTTGCCCACGATGCTGAAGGTGAGGCCGCGCCGTCTACTCGTCCCGTGCCCGGCGATTGTGGGACGGCCCAACGGTACCGAGGGCCAAGATGGAGGGTCAAGGCCCTATGGAGGTATCGGGGGAGTGGTGGCCATTCCCACCCGGAGTAGGGCAGAGCGGGTCCCTTCTTGGATAAATTGCATCTTTATGCGGTAAGACGCATATACTTGCGAAATGAGTACTGGGCCGATGTGGAGTGCCGGACCTCGAGGGGGTAGTGCCATGAGGTGGCAGCCGCGATCTGGGCAGCCCGGCGTGAAAGCCGTCAGGAGCGGGATATGAAGGTCGGCGTCCTGGGTGCCTCCGGCTATGCCGGGGTGGAGCTGCTGCGTCTGTGCGCGGCTCATCCCGATCTCCAGGTAGTGGTGGCCTCGGCCGGCACCGCTGCCGGTCAAGGAGTCGCCGCTCATACCCCGTCGCTGGCCGCTGCCTACCCATCCCTGGTGTTCGGTGACATAGACCCGGACGGCCTCGACGGTCTCGACATCGTCTTCTCCGCTCTTCCCCATGGCGAGTCGCAGCACGTGGTCCCCGAGATCGAGAAACAGGTGGGGGTCATCGTCGATCTGGCGGCCGATTTTCGCCTCCGGGACCCGTCGCTCTATCCGATCTGGTACGGACACGACCACACCGCTGCCGAACTGCTGTCCCGGTTCCACTACGGCCTGCCCGAGCTCTTCCGCCACGAGCTTCACGGGGCGCGGCTCATCGCTGCACCCGGGTGCTATCCCACGGCCGCCTCGCTGGCGCTCGCTCCACTGGTCCGGGCCGGCGTGGTGTCAAAGGACGGGATCATCGTCGATGCCGCCAGCGGCGTGTCGGGAGCGGGACGTGCACCCAAGGCCAACCTGCACTTTGGGGCGGTCGACGAGGATTTCATTGCGTACGGTCTCCTCGACCATCGGCACACTCCGGAGATGGAGCAGACGCTCGGTGCCCAGGTTCTCTTCACGCCCCACTTGGCTCCGATGACACGGGGGATCTTGGCTACGTGCTACGCCAGGCCAGCCGGTGGATCGCCCGGATTGACCACCGAGGATGCGCTCGAGGTGCTGCACGAGGCGTACGAGGGCGAGCCGTTCGTGGTGGTGAGCCCGGCATCCCCGTCGACCAAGGCCACCTCCGGCTCCAACTGCGCTCATATCACCGTTCGGGTGGACCCACGGACCGGGTGGGTAGTGGCGCTCTGTGCCCTCGACAACCTGGTCAAGGGAGCGTCCGGCCAAGCGGTCCAATGTGCCAACCTGGCCCTCGGTCTTCCCGAGGTGACCGGGCTGCCGGTCGTGGGGGTCTACCCGTGAGCATCACCACCCCGAAAGGTTTCGTGGCCGCCGGTCATGCCGCCGGTATCAAGGCATCCGGCGCGCTGGACTTGGCGCTGGTAGCGACCGAGGACGGGGGCGCCGTGCCTGCGGCCGCCACGTTCACCGCCAACTTGGCTGCTGCTGCACCGGTACAGGTCAGCCGGGCCCACCTTCAGGCCACCGGGGGCCGTGCCGCCGCCGTGATCGTGAGCAGTGGCAACGCCAACGCGGCCACGGGAGCGCAAGGTCGTTCCGATGCCGAGCGGATGTGTGCTCTTACTGCTGCCGGCCTTGGTGCGGACACCGAGGAGATCCTGGTCTGCTCCACCGGGCTCATCGGTATTCCCTTGCCGATGGCGCCCATCGAGGTAGGCATCCCGGCGTTGGTCGCAGCGCGTTCGGCGTCGGAGGCGGCGGCTGCCGACGCTGCGACGGGAATGCTCACAACCGATGGAGGTCGCAAAGAGGTCCTGATCGAAGGAGCAGGGTTTTCGTTGGCGGGTATGGCCAAAGGGGCCGGGATGCTGGCGCCGAACATGGCCACCATGCTGGCTGTTCTCACCACCGATGCTGCTGTGGAGCCCGCGGCCCTTGCCGACGTGCTCCGGATCGCCGTGCGTGACTCGTTCAACATCCTGACCGTGGACGGCTGCACCTCGACGAACGACACGGTCACGTTGATGGCCAGCGGCCGGGCCGGGCCCATCCGGCCAGACGTGCTCGTCGACGCTGCCACCGAGGCCTGTACCGCGCTCGCTCGGCAGATGGCCGAGGATGCCGAAGGGGCGTCCCGGATCGCACACGTCCGGGTCACCGGGGCGGTGTCGGACGGCGAGGCTCACCAGGCAGCTCGCAAGGTCGCCGAGTCACTGTTGGTCAAATGCTCGTTGAACGGAGCGGACCCGTACTGGGGCCGGGTGGTCAGCGATCTCGGCTCTGCCGGGGTCACCTTCGACATGGACCGTGTCGTCGTGTCCTACGGCGGCATCCCCGTCTGCCGACAGGGAGTCGCTGTCGAGTACGACAGCCACACTGTCGCTGCTCATATGGCTGGGACCAACGTGGACGTCCACTGCGAGTTGGGCCTTGGTGACGGTACCGGCGCGGCAATGACCGTGGACCTGGGGTACGGGTACATCGACGAGAACCGGAAGACGTCGTGAACGCGGGAGAGCAGCACGATGCCGCACCGTCGGAAGCGTCGATGCCGGAGCCGGCAGCGGTGATGGCTCCTGTTGACCGGGCAGCGGTTCTGGTAGAAGCACTTCCGTACATCAGGCGTTTCTGGGGCAAGGTGGTTGTGGTCAAGTACGGCGGGAACGTGCTGCGAACCAAACCAGGGGAGCCCGAGGTCGACGAGGCGACAGCGCTGGCGTCGTTCGCCGAGGACATCGTGTTGATGCGTTCGGTGGGCATGCTGCCTGTCGTTGTCCACGGGGGTGGTCCGCAGATCGGAGAGCTGCTCGGCCGGCTCGGCATCGAGACCGAGTTCCGTGATGGGTTCCGGGTCACCGACGCGGACACGCTCGAGATCGTGCGGATGGTCCTGGTGGGGAAGGTCAACCGTGACATCGTGAGCGCCGTGAACGTGCACGGCGCTCTGGCAGTGGGGCTGTCCGGTGAGGACGCCAACCTCATCACTGCCTCGGCTCGCTCAGAGGTGCTCGGATACGTGGGTGACGTGGTCGACGTCGACCCGGTGATCGTGCACCAGCTCCTGAGCCAAGGGCTGATCCCGGTGGTAGCCACCATCGGCAGTGACGACACGGGGCAGGCCTTCAACATCAACTCGGACACGGTAGCCGGAGCCCTTGCCGCAGCTATTGGCGCCGAGAAGTTGTTGTTCCTCACCGATGTTGCCGGGCTCAGGTCCGTGCCCGAAGACCCGTCCACCTTGATCAACCACGCCACCGCCGATGACCTCGATGCCCTGGTGGCCTCGGGAGCGGCGTCCGGGGGCATGATCCCTAAGGCCGAGGCCTGTGCGAGGGCAGTGCGCACTGGTGTCGACCGGGCGCATATTCTCGACGGCCGCACGCCGCACGCCCTCCTGCTCGAGCTGTTCACCGACCACGGCGTGGGGACCATGGTGGACGCAGGAACGGCCAGCGACAGGGGAGCGGACGTAGGAACGGCCAGCGACAGGGGAGCGGACGCAGGAACGGCCAGCAACAGGGGAGTGGACGCAGGAACGGCCAGCGACAAGAGGGCGGACGCATGAGCACCACCGTCGATCGCACCGCCCTTATGCATACCTACGCCGAGCCACCTGTCACCTTTGTCCGGGGAGAGGGGACACTCCTGTTCGACATGGACGGGAAGCGGTATCTCGACTTCCTCTCGGGCTTGGCTGTGACTTCGCTCGGTCATGCCCATCCGGTGGTGGCTGATGCCGTGGCCGAACAGGCGAGCACGCTCCTTCACCTGTCCAACTTGTTCGGGAACACGATCGGGCCTGAGGTGGCGGTGACGCTCGACCGGTTGATCGGCGGCGGCACCGATCGGGCTGGGGGACAGGTCTTCTTCGGGAACTCAGGGGCAGAGGCCAACGAGTGCGCCCTCAAGCTCGCTCGGAAGTGGGCTGGTCCCGATCGGTTCACGGTGGTCAGCACCTGGGACGCCTTTCACGGCCGGACCCTGGCCACGTTGGCAGCGACGGGCCAGGTAGAGAAGCAGGTGGCGTTCCGCCCGCTTCCCGAAGGGTTCGATCACGTGCCTTTCGACGATCTCGATGCCATGGACAACGCCTGTGATCCAGCCAGCGTTGCTGCCGTCATGGTGGAGCCGATCATGGGCGAGGCCGGCGTGATCATGCCCTCGTCGGACTACCTGGTCGGGCTACGCCAGCTGTGCAGCGATCGGAACATCTTGCTGATCGTGGACGAGGTACAGACTGGCCTGGGTCGCACGGGGCGGTGGTTCGGGTTCCAGCATCTGGGGATCGAGCCCGATGTGGTCACCATGGCCAAGTCGCTGGGGAACGGGATGCCTGTAGGCGCGTGCTGGGCTCGTTCTGAAGTGGCGGCGGCGTTCGTACCTGGAGACCACGCCAGCACGTTCGGCGGGCAACCCCTCGCCATGTCCGCTGTTCGAGCGACACTGGCGGTGATGGAGACCGAGAAGGTCCCGGAACGTGCCCAACGGGCCGGTGAGCGTTTGCGGAAGGGGCTGTCTGCGCTTCCTGGGGTGGTTGCCGTCCGTGGTGAGGGGCTGTTGCTCGCCGCAGTGCTCGACGGGGAGTTCAGCGCGCAAGCGTGCCGGGCGGCGCTTCATGCCGGCCTGATCGTCAACGCCCCGCGGCCGGACGCGCTGCGGTTTGCGCCGCCCCTTCTGGTCACTGATGACGAGATCGATGAGGCGTTGGAGATGCTGGCTGTCGTTCTTACATCTGTGGGGACATCATGACGACTGCACGACACGTCTTCGACGTCGACGACCTCTCGCCGTCCGAGCTGCAGACCGTCCTGGCGTTGGCCGAAGCAGACCCGGCGACGCTGCCGCGGGTACTGTCCGGCCAAGGTGCTGCCCTGGTGTTCGAGAAGCCGTCGGCCCGAACCCGCAACAGCACCGAGATGGCTGTTGTCGCCCTCGGCGGTCACCCGGTGTACATCCAGGGCAGTGAGGTCGGTCTCGACGTCCGGGAGCCGGCGGAGGACGTCGCCCGCACACTGGCCTGCTACCACTCGGTGCTTTGCGCACGCGTGATGGACCATCGCACGTTGACCAGGATGGGAGCGGCCCTGGACGCAGCCGACGTCCTCGTGCCGGTGGTGAACCTCCTCTCGGATGTGGCTCATCCGTGTCAAGCATTGGCCGATCTGCTCACCCTCCGCCAGGAGCTCGGGGAGTCCCTGAGCGGCCGGACCGTTGCCTACGTGGGTGATGCCAACAACGTGTGGCGCTCACTTGCCGTGGCAGCGGCCATGGTCGGTCTGGCCACCACCGTGGCCTCACCCAAGGGCTATGGACCCAGCGATGACGATGTCCAACGGATCCGGGAGCTCGGTGGTGAGCTGACCGTGACAGAGGAGCCGATGGAGGCAGTACGAGGTGTCGATGCCGTCTATACCGATGTCTGGACGTCGATGGGACAGGAAGAGGAGGATGCGGCGCGGCGCGCTGCCTTTGCGGGGTTTACGGTGGACGAGGCGTTGATGGCCCATGCTGCCCCGGGAGCGGTCGTGCTGCACTGTCTACCCGCGCACCGTGGTGACGAGATCTCGACCGAAGTCATGGACGGACCCCGAAGCGTGGTGTGGCGTCAGGCCGCGAACCGGATGCACGCCATGCGCGGACTGCTGGCATGGCTCAAAGGGGCTGGGGCCCCTGGTGGGAAGAGGTAGACACCGATGAAGATGACCAAGCATCAGCGCCAACATCGGATCACGAAGCTGCTGGAGACCAAGGCGGTCGGCAGCCAGACGCACCTCGTCGAGCTGTTGGCGGGTGAGGGGATCGAGGCCACGCAGACCACGGTGTCACGGGATCTCGAAGAGCTCGGGGCCCTGAAGGTCCGGTTGCCAGGCGGGGACACCGCCTATGCCTTGCCCGAGCTGCCCTCGCACCAGGTGGCTCCCGAGGACCATTTGCGCCGGGTATTGGGTGAGTGGGTGGTCGAGGCCGCGTACTCTGCCAATGTGGTGGTGCTCCGTACGCCGCCAGGATCCGCCCATGTCGTGGGGTCAGCTCTCGACCGGAGCGGTTTTCCCGGCGTCATCGGAACGGTTGCCGGTGACGACACGGTCCTGGTGGTGGCGGCCGAAGCTGCGGGAGGCGCCAACGTGGCCGCCCGCTTGGCTGCAGTATCGGGATTGGATGCGTTGATCGGATCGCCGGGCACTTCCGGTGTACCAGAGAATTCGAAAGACCCGGTGCCCACGAAGAAGAAGAGAGGATGACTGTGGCAAAACGAGTGGTCTTGGCATATAGCGGTGGATTGGACACGTCTGTCGCCGTCCGATGGTTGATGGAGAACGAGGGGGCGGAGGTTGTCGCCGTCGCCGTCGACGTCGGGCAGTCGACCGAAGCGGGTGGTGACAGCTGGGATGCCATCCGGGAGCGGGCGTTGGCTGCCGGTGCCATCGAAGCCACGGTGGTGGATGCTCGCCGTGAGATGGCCCAAGACTTCTGTGTTCCTGCCCTCATGGCCAACGCCAAGTACGAGGGGAAGTACCCGTTGGTCTCGGCGCTGTCCCGGCCGGTCATCGTCCGTCACCTCGTCGCCGAGGCCCGCCGTCACGGTGCGCACGCGGTGGCACACGGCTGTACGGGCAAGGGGAATGATCAGGTCCGTTTCGAGGTGGGTACCCGGGCGCTCGCTCCCGATCTCGAGGTCCTGGCTCCGGCCCGGGTCTGGGGGTTGAGCCGTGACGACTGCATCGAGTACGCGGCACGTTGGAACATTCCACTTTCGGTGACCAAGGAGAAGCCCTACTCGATCGACGAGAACCTGTGGGGCAAGGCCATCGAGTGCGGTGTGATCGAAGACCCCTGGAACGCACCCCCGGACGACGTCTACACCATGACCCGTCAGACGGCCGTAGATCCCGTGGAGATGGTGGTCGGTTTCGAGTCCGGCATCCCCGTCTCCCTCGATGGTCGGCTGCTCGACGCCGACGTGCTGATCGCCGAGCTCAACCAGTTGGTCGGCTCGTACGGGTACGGGCGTCTGGACATGGTGGAGAACCGCCGGGTGGGGATCAAGAGCCGCGAGACCTATGAATGTCCGGGAGCCTTGGCGCTGCTGTTGGCTCACGCCGATCTCGAGGACCTCACGCTGGAACGTGATCTCCATCACGAGAAGGCACGCTTAGAGCCCCGGTGGTCGGAGCTGGTCTACGACGGGCTGTGGTTCTCGCCTTTGAAGCAAGCTCTCGACGCCTTCTTCGTCGAGTCGCAGAAGTACGTCACCGGCGAGGTCCGGTTGCGGTGCGAGCCTGGCCGGTGCTTCGTGGTCGGACGTCGTAGCCCGGTCAGTCTCTACGACTACGGCTTGGCTACCTACGATGCCACCGATACCTTCCACCATGAGGATGCGGCAGGCTTCGTCCGGCTCTGGGGCCAGGGTGTGGCCACCTGGTCGGCTCGCCAGCAGAGCGGTTCGGTCGGTGTCGGTTCGGTCGGTGCTGGTTCGGGTCCCGGTGCCAGTTCGGTCGGGGCCAGTTCGGGTCCTGGTGCCTGATGACGCTCTGGCACGGACGCCTCGGGGGGGGCACAGCGGACGAGGTGATGGCCTTCTCGGTCAGCCTCCACTACGACCAGCAGTTGGCTCCTGACGACCTGGCCGGGTCGAGGGCGCACGTGCTCGGTCTGGGTTCGGGGGGGATCCTCGATCAGGACGAGGTGGTGACCCTCCTCGCCGCACTCGACCAGGTCGGAGAGGAGCTGGCCGATGGCACTTTCGTCTTTGCACCTGACGACGAGGACATCCATACCGCCGTCGAGCGTCGGGTGACGGAGATCGCCGGCGACGTCGGTGCCAAGTTGCACACCGGTCGGAGCCGGAACGACCAGGTGGCCACCGATCTGAGGCTGTATGCCAAACGGGCTCTTCGTGACGTAGCCACCGGTGTCATCGCGCTCCAAGAGGTGCTGTTGCGGCGGGCCAAGGAGGTGGGCGATAGCTACCTTCCTGGCTACACCCACCTGCAGCGGGCCCAACCGGTGCTCCTGTCACACCACCTGCTTGCTCACGGATGGTCGTTGGCGCGGGATATCGACCGGCTCCTGGCCACCATCGACCGGCTCGATGTGTCTCCTCTGGGGGCAGGGGCGTTGGCCGGATCGTCGCTTCCACTGGATCCCGACTTTGTGGCCGATGAGCTCGGGTTCGCCGGTCGGTTCGAGAACTCGCTCGACGCGGTGTCGGACCGGGACTTTGTGGCCGAGGCTCTGTTCGACTTGGCGTTGCTCGGGGTCCACCTGTCACGTATGGGGGAAGAGCTCGTGCTGTGGTCGACCGAAGAGTTCGGCTTCGCCGTCCTCGACGATGCCTACGCCACCGGCAGCTCCATGCTGCCCCAGAAGAAGAACCCGGACGTCGCCGAACTGGCCCGGGGGAAGACCGGTCGCCTGGTGGGCAACCTGACCGGCTTGTTGGTCACGTTGAAGGGCTTGCCTCTTTCGTACAACCGTGATCTTCAGGAGGACAAGGAGCCCCTGTTCGACTCGGTGGAGCAGGTCGGGCTGGCGCTGGCAGCGCTGTCCGGGTTGCTGGCCACGGTCACGTTCGACGTCGATGCGATGCAGGCGGCAGCCGATGGTCCTGCCGCCGCCGCCGTCGATCTGGCCGAGTGGCTGGTGCAGCAGGGGATGCCGTTCAGGCAGGCTCACAGCGTTGTCGGAGGGCTGGTCCGAGACGCCCTGGAACGCCATGTCCCACTTGCCGAGCTGGTCGATGCCCATCCGGCACTCGGGTCGGAGGCAGTCGCCTTGTTGGAGCCGGGTGTTGCCGTCACCCGTCGCACGAGTCCTGGCGGAGCGGGACCGGCAGCGGTGCGAGCACAACTGGAACGCTTCGTTCACCGCTTGGAGTCCGACCGCAACCGGATCGCCGCGTTGGAGAAGCACTAGACGCAACTATCGAATCTTCTCGATTTTCGATGTATCAGAAAGTCGTATTTTCCATTAATCCGATCATCCGCTATGCTGAGGTCATGTCGAGGACAACGCTGCGGTCGAAAGGCCAGCTGACCCTTCCCGAGGGGATCCGTACTGCCGCACATCTGGAAGAAGGAGACCTCCTGGATGCGGAGATCACGGCTGAGGGCATCCTCCTCCGACCTCAAAAGGTGATTGACGCCACACAAGCATGGTTCTGGACGACGGAGTGGCAGGCGGGCGAGCGGGAAGCGGATGCCGACCTTGCTGCCGGCCGTCTCGAGACGTTCGACTCGGGCGAGGCGTTCATAACCGCTCTGCGGAGCAGCACACGGGGGACGGGGCGACGACGGAATCGGCCACGCAGCTGACACGACGTGCCCACTTTTGCTTGGTTGGCTCGCTTCAGGGCCGACTTCGATTCCCTCTCGGACGAACGACAGGCAGCATTTTTAGCCGTCGTTACGTCGTTCGTTGTGGACCTCAAGGCGGGTGGCTTCCGTCCCGGCCTTCGGGTAAAAGGCGTGAAGGGAGCTACAGGCGTCTTCGAGATGACGTGGGCCCCCAACGGGCGGGCGACTTTCGAGTACGGGAAGGCAGTAACCCCGGGCGAGACCCATATCATTTGGCGTCGGGTGGGTACACACGACGTGTTTCGGGCTCCGTGACGACGAGGCTCGTCGGGCTCTGAACCGGGAGCCGTTGTGCCGGTCGCCCAGAGTTCGGCGGCGATGGTGAACGCTACGTCGTCGCTTCCCGGTGCGGGAAACTGGCCGCGCCTCGGGTTCAGTTCCCAGACGCCGGCAGGGTCACCCCGGCAGCCTGATTGGTGCCGACAGTCACACAACTTGTCGGCGTGGCGCACGAGATGTGCGATGCAGAGCTGCCTCCCGTTGCAACGAAAGCGACCGTCAGGGCGACGAAGACCGCGGCAACCTTCGGTGGGCTACTGGCTGGCTGCCGCCGACGGCGGGGTGTTCACGTTCGGCATCGGCATCGACCCGATGCGAGCGGTAGCCGATGGTCTCGTAGCATCTGGACACGGCACTAGCAGCGGCATCAGGACGAGGAGAGGTCGATGGCCTGTAATGACGAGACCGCATCCGTAGTCCACGGCACGGCGAGAGGTTGACTAGGTGTTCTTCCTCGCGCTGATCGGATTCCTCGGTGGCCTGGTCACCGGCATCTCACCGTGCATCATCCCGGTCGTGCCGGTGATCTTCGCCGCTGGTGCGACCAGTGGGCTTCAGAACCCGGATCAACGCCGGGGCGACGAGACCGGTTCTGAACCGACATCCGACCAGGCAGCTGTGTCCGAGGTGGCGCTCTTGCCGGCAACGGTCGGGGTCGGTGTCGGTGTCGCTTCGAGTGGAAGTGCGTCCGGCTCCGGCTCCCCACCCCTCGATGCGGCACTGGGGGACAGCGTCGCCGAAGCCATGATCGAAGCCGAACGCACCGGCCGTTCCCCGGGACCGCAGGGGCGTCGCCCTTTCGCCGTGGTCGGCGGGCTGGTGCTCAGCTTCAGCGTGTTCACGTTGATCGGTTCGTCACTCCTCAGCGTGCTCGGGCTCCCTCAGGACTTCCTTCGGACCCTCGGGCTGGTCATTCTCGGCCTGGTCGGGCTGGGCCTGATCGTGCCGCCGCTCGGCGACCTGCTCGAGCGCCCGTTCGTGCGAGTTGCCAGGGGGCGTCAGCATCAGAGTGGCAACGGCTTCGTCCTCGGGTTGAGCCTGGGCCTCCTCTTCGTCCCGTGCGCCGGGCCCGTGCTGGCGGCGATCACCGTCGTCAGCGCCAACCACCGCATCGGGCTGTCCGCGGTCATCTTGACCGTGGCGTTCGCCGTGGGTGTGGCGGTGCCGCTCTTGGCCTTCGCCTTTCTGGGCCAGCGCCTGGCTGCCAACATGCGATCGCTCCGGACTCGGGCTGCGCTGCTGCGCAAGCTCGTCGGCGTGGTGCTGCTCGTGACCGCGTTGGTCATTGGGCTCAACGTCACGGACGGACTGCAGCGACTCCTTCCCGGGTACACGGATGCTCTACAGACTCATCTCGAGGGGAATTCCACTGCGAAGCATGCCCTCGGTGGGGTGACCGGGAACCAGGGAGGAGCGCTGTCGTCGTGCGTCGATGGTGATCCCGTGTTGCAGTCGTGCGGGAAGGCGCCGGCTTTCACCGGTATCCAAGGGTGGTTGAACACTCCCGGCGACAAGCCGCTGAGCCTGGCCGCTCTGCGGGGCAAGGTGGTGCTGGTCGACTTCTGGACGTACTCGTGCATCAACTGCCAGCGCACCCTGCCGCATCTCGAAGCGTGGAACCGCGCCTACGCTGCCGACGGCTTGACCATCGTGGGGGTTCACACGCCGGAGTTCGACTTCGAGCATGTCGAATCGAACGTGGTCCAGGCGGCGAAGCAGCTCGGGGTGCACTATCCCATCGCTATCGACAACAACTACGCCACCTGGGACGCCTACCAGAACGAGTACTGGCCGGCCGAGTACCTCATCGACGCCAGCGGAGAGGTCCGCCACGTCGACTTCGGTGAGGGAGGGTACGGAGAGACGGAGTCACTGATACGCAAGCTTCTGGTGCAGGCCGACCCGTCGGTCCACCTGCCACCCGCAACCGATGTCGCCAACATGACGCCGACGGAGCAGACGACGCAGGAGTCGTATCTCGGCTACCACTACCCGCAGTACCTGACGGGTCAGACCGTCGTACAGGATCGATCGAACGACTACGTGCCACCGGCCTCGGTCCTGGCGAACGAGCACGCCTACGGCGGAACCTGGACGGTCGGCGGCGAGAGCTCGGTCGCTGGTCCGGAGGCCACCCTGCAGCTGCAGTACACGGCGAGGGACGTCTACCTGGTGCTCGGCGGAACGGGGACGGTCACGGTGGACGTCAACGGTCAACAGACCGGGACCGTCTCGGTGTCCGGCATACCGAGGCTCTACCCACTGGTGCAGTCGTCCTCCTCCCACAGCGCCCTCCTGAAACTGTCAGTCTCGCCTGGCGTTGCTGCGTACGACTTCACCTTCGGTTAGGTCATCTGATGGCGGCCGGCCGTCGCCTGGGGGATACTGCTGAAGATGCAGCCACAGAGGAGCTCCGTGTACTGGAAGTGCTGCTGGCTGGCTGCGGCAATCGTGTGGGCGTACGGTGCAGCGGTCTTCATAACGAGCTATCGCATGGCAAGGCAGGGGACGCCGTTCCTCGAAACAGGGGGTCACATCTACTACACGCATCCTCCGGCCCAGACTCTGCTGGAGAAGGATCCTGTCAGTTTCCGTATCGCCCTCGTGCTCATCGGCGTGTGTGTTGTCGCATCCACGATCGAGCTCATCGTTCGTCTGTGGCTGAAGCGATCCAAGGTAGGGATCGTGGCCGTCACTGCCGGGGGGTTGGTGGCGATCTACTCGGTGTTCGGTCTGCTGTTCGGCATCTTGGGCCTCGGTCCGATCGGTCTCTTCCTGGTGCTGTCCGGCCTCCCGATGAAGACCAGCGCGGTTCGGGGCGGTGTCACTGAACCGTTGGCGCCTACCCCGTCGGCCTAGATGTTGGACCCGTTCGGAACTTGGGTGCCAGCTATTCCCGAAGACCTCACTGTGAGCGGAACGAACCGGTGAGCTCGTCGTACGGGGTGCCCGTCAGTCGGGACGCGCTGGCGGGGGACTCGCTTATCGTGGCGCCGTGGTTGTTGAACAAGCTGTTGGCCCGGGGGAACCGCGTCGGGAGGATCGTGGAGGTCGAGGCGTACCGTGGCGCCGAAGATCCGGCATCCCACGCCTATCGGGGGCAGACCCGGCGCAACTCGGTCATGTTCGGACCCGCCGGGTACCTCTACGTCTACTTCACGTACGGCATGCACTGGTGCGCCAACGTGGTGTGTGGGCCTGAGGGAGTGGCTCAGGCAGTGTTGCTCCGGGCGTTGGCTCCTGAAGCCGGCATCGAGGAGATGCGGGCAGCGCGTCCTGCGGCCAGGCGTGATCACGACCTGTGCAACGGTCCGGCCAAGCTGTGCCAGGCATTCGGGATCACCGGGGTCGACAACGGGGCGGACCTGCTGGGCGCCGGCGCCGGTGGTTCTGGAGCTGCCGGCGGACATGGGGGCAAGGATGAGGTCGCAGGCAAGTCAGACAGCACTACGGTCCTGTATGACGACGGGATGGAGCCTCCACGCCGTCCGGCCTCCGGGTGTCGGGTGGGGATCTCGGCAGCGACCGACCTCGCCTGGCGCTGGTGGGTGGCCGACGACCCCAATGTGTCCCGAGGCAAGGTGTCTCCGGGCAGCCGGCAGCGGGGCAGCCGGCGGCAGTAACGCTGGGTAAGGGCTCGGTCGGTCTCCTGCTCCTCGGTTACGGAAGGGTGACGGCGACAGCCTGGGGCACCACACCACCGACTGCCTCACAGTTGGTCGGGGTCGCACACGAGATGTACCACGCCGAGGACTGGTTGGGCCATCCTGATGAGTTGTCAGGGATGCTGGTCCACTGCGGATCGGGGGCGGTGGCATCAACCGAGTAGTAGTCCGTCGGCCCGAGAGCGAGACAGTAGCCACTGGGCAGGCAGTACAGACCGTAGATCGGAGTGCTGAATGCGCTGGCGGACCACGTCGGTGATGTGGCGCCGAAGTTGCTGCTGGCACTGACCTGCTCACCTGAATCGGCCACCAGGCACTGCGATGCTGAGAAGCACGTCAGTGCCGTGACGGCATACGTGTACTGCCGATTCTGCAATGTCGGCACCGGGAGGTTGTTCAATGAGACGCTCCAGTCAGAGCTGTCGCCCGTCGAATCGTCAGAGATCACCAGCACGTCGGAGTAGCCACCCGCCACGCAGAAGGAAGGGTCCGTACAGTAGATCGTTGTCAAGCCGCCCACGGTCGCGTTCACGGTCCGCACGTTCCAGGCAGCTGCACCGCCGGTCGGATCGCTGGTGGTCAGCACCTGGTCGGCGCCGTCCACCGCGGCACAGAACGAGATGGAGGTGCACGTCATGTCCGTGATCTCGTTGTTCCCGTCGATGTTGGTCACCTGCCACGTCCCGGCCGTCCCCGGATCGGTCGACACCGCTTCATCACCGAACCTGTCGACAGCCACGCACAGGTTTGCCGATGGACACGAGATCCCATCGAGTCGCCTGATGCCACTCAGGGTTTGCTCGTTCCAGGGTCCTGCCGGGTCCGTGCTTGTGTAGATATCGTTCGAAACGTCGATGGCTACACACAGCGTCGAACCTGGCGGACACGAGATCCCGCCCATGGTCATGCTCAAGGGCACCGCGGACGGATCGAGGTTCACCGGAGCGGAGAACGACGGCGGTCCGGGCAGTGAGGAGGGTTCCGTCGTCGGTGTGGGAGTTGTGGGCGGAGGGGACGTCGTTGTCGTTGTTGTGGACGTCGTCGTTGAGGGTGCTGTGGACGTCGTCGTTGTGGTGCTCTTCGACAGGGGCCTCGTCGTCCGATCCGGCATCGCCTCGCTCGCACCGCTGACGGCATGCCTTGCAACGACGGCCCCACTCCCGGCACCGACCGCCACGATCACCAGGCAACAGGCGATAGCGATCCTGCTCCTCAGGCCAGAGCCCGTCCACCAACCCCACCGTGACTCACTGTCCATGGTCGGCTCCCTTCGCCAGCGACCATCGAGTCAAGAAGACGATACCTCGGATGCATCCCAAATTTCACCTGGTTGTCGGCGCCGGTCGCTCGGTTCTTGCTCAAAGCCCATCACTCGGCGGACGCTGCCTGTTGCGTTGACACGGCAGGTCAGACCCAGTAGAGTAGTCAGTCCCGGTGAACGCCCGTCAGGGCATCGCCAGGCACTGCAGGGTAAGGCTTCGGTCGACACCTGTGGAGATTCCGGCACCTACGCCCTCCGGGCGTGTGCCCGGCCGCTCCTTGAAAACGGAATAGTGATAGCCAAAAGTCAGTGCGGGCGATCGCGTCTCGAATTCGCGGTCGCTAAAGAAGAAAAGCATTGAACGGACAATGTCTGTTCTTTGCCAGTTATCAGTCGACCGAGAGGATCAGTGTCCTCGACGTCGGCTCTCCGATTTTGGTTCGACTTTCGGGTTGAATCGAAGTCTCGATGGAGAGTTTGATCCTGGCTCAGGACGAACGCTGGCGGCGTGCCTAACACATGCAAGTCGAACGAGGCTTATTTAGTAGCAATACTAGAGACTGCCTAGTGGCGAACGGGTGAGTAGCACGTGAGCAACCTACCCCGAAGACCGGGACAACACCGGGAAACCGGTGCTAATACCGGATACCCCCACCTAATCGCATGATCTGGTGAGGAAATGGATTCCGCTTCGGGAGGGGCTCGCGGCCTATCAGCTAGTTGGTGAGGTAACGGCTCACCAAGGCTTCGACGGGTAGCTGGTCTGAGAGGACGATCAGCCACACTGGGACTGAGACACGGCCCAGACTCCTACGGGAGGCAGCAGTGGGGAATCTTGCACAATGGGCGAAAGCCTGATGCAGCAACGCCGCGTGAGGGACGAAGGCTTTCTGAGTTGTAAACCTCTTTCAGCAGGGACGATTGTGACGGTACCTGCAGAAGAAGCCCCGGCCAACTACGTGCCAGCAGCCGCGGTAATACGTAGGGGGCAAGCGTTGTCCGGATTTATTGGGCGTAAAGAGCTCGTAGGCGGCTTGGCAAGTCGGATGTGAAACCTCCAGGCTCAACCTGGAGTCGCCATTCGATACTGCTATGGCTAGAGTTTGGTAGGGGACCACGGAATTCCTGGTGTAGCGGTGAAATGCGCAGATATCAGGAGGAACACCAGCGGCGAAGGCGGTGGTCTGGGCCAATACTGACGCTGAGGAGCGAAAGCGTGGGGAGCGAACAGGATTAGATACCCTGGTAGTCCACGCCGTAAACGTTGGGCACTAGGTGTGGGGACCTATCGACGGTTTCTGTGCCGCAGCTAACGCATTAAGTGCCCCGCCTGGGGAGTACGGCCGCAAGGCTAAAACTCAAAGGAATTGACGGGGGCCCGCACAAGCGGCGGAGCATGTGGCTTAATTCGATGCAACGCGAAGAACCTTACCTGGGTTTGACATGTGGGGAAAAGCCGTAGAGATACGGTGTCCTTCGGGGTCCCACACAGGTGGTGCATGGCTGTCGTCAGCTCGTGTCGTGAGATGTTGGGTTAAGTCCCGCAACGAGCGCAACCCTTATCCTATGTTGCCAGCGCGTAATGGCGGGGACTCGTAGGAGACTGCCGGGGTCAACTCGGAGGAAGGTGGGGACGACGTCAAGTCATCATGCCCCTTACGTCCAGGGCTGCACACATGCTACAATGGCTGGTACAACGGGTCGCTAATCCGCGAGGAGGAGCTAATCCCCAAAACCAGTCTCAGTTCGGATCGCAGTCTGCAACTCGACTGCGTGAAGTCGGAGTCGCTAGTAATCCCGGATCAGCAACGCCGGGGTGAATACGTTCCCGGGCCTTGTACACACCGCCCGTCACACCACGAAAGTCGGCAACACCCGAAGCCAGTGGCCCAACCCTTTTGGGAGGGAGCTGTCGAAGGTGGGGTCGGTGATTGGGGTGAAGTCGTAACAAGGTAGCCGTACCGGAAGGTGCGGCTGGATCACCTCCTTTCTAAGGAGTCACTGTCTGACCCATTCAGGGTCGGATACTCCTAGTCGATCACTGGCTATTCGCTGTCACCCATATCCCGCCCCTGGGAAACCGCACACTTTCGGGTGTCCCGTTCTCAGGCAGCAGGGCTCTATGGATGATTGCGGGCATCACTATTCCGTTTTGAGGGAGTGACCCTCGGTGTCCTGCCTACCCGGCAGCCCGAGTCGATCTCGACCTCCGAAGCGATGCCGTCCTTGGCCTTCTGGCCTGGGTCGGCCGCTCGCCCGTGCGTCCTGCACCCCGCCACCGGTCTGTTATTAGGTGACGGACGTCCCGGACGCACGTTGTGCGC
>CAWEXG010000011.1:0-195293 GCA_963812965.1 uncultured Acidimicrobiaceae bacterium
CTTGATCTTGTCAATAGCGGGGAGCGATCTTTTGGCGAGACCGGGGTTCCAGAAAAACAGAGTGCGCTCGACCGAAGCCTGGTTGAGCTGCCCAGTACACCGACTGTTTGGCCAGGGGATGCGTGTGGATTGGGTGGCTGCACCAACGTGGTCGTACCGATGTCTGACTCCCGGCATCCGTACCGCCGGAGGCTTCCCTTGCGGTGAGCTCTCTCCCAACGGTGGAACTCTGATGATGTTCGGTGACCCGGTCGGAATCAACGGCGTAGTTGTGCCCAACGGCCTCCGTCTCACCGGCTTCGGCCCGTCCGGCGGCTCGACCGATCGCCTGACAGTCTTGGGTGTGGTCCCGCAGATTTCGGCTGCGGCCCGATAGGAGCCCGCCTCTCGGTAGGCCGCATGCATGTCCACGTGTTCCCTCACTGATTTCATTGAGGCGTCCCCCCTTGGTAGGTGCGGATGTTGGCTAGACACCGCAACCGTCACCGGCCGGGGGACTCCTCAGGTGGATGCGCAGTGGAGGGTGGGGACTTCCATGGCCATAACCGGGGACTCTCATGGCCATGGAGAAGGGGTGTCGGGGGTGACCACCAGGCGACGATCGGTTGCGGGTCGAATAGGGCGACGGAAGGGACGACCGTTGCTCATGGTGCCCCGTTCTCCGATAGGACAAGGTCCAGTGGGTCACTTCCCGGATGGTGACCCTCCGGACGACTGGACCCTGTAAAAGCCCTGGTCGCAACCAGAGGGTCCACAGGACCAGAGGGGGGTTGACCCTCTGGTTGCTCTAGTGGGTTGAGCCTCTGGTTCGGAAGGCGCAACTGCCCAGGGAGTAACTGGCCTGTGATGGGGTCCCGATGACGTGTTGCGACGACCGCCAGAGGACGGAGGCGCCGAAGCCAGTTCGTGCCGTCTACTACGGCCGTCACCAGGTGGGAACGATCACGAGTGCAGCGATGATCCGAGCCAAGAGTCGGAGGACGGAAGGCGACGTTCGATGGGACCACTGCAAGGCTGCTTGTCTTGTGAGCGCCGGAAGTAAAGCGGGAGGCGATTTCCTTTATTTGGTGTCTAGCGACGCGGCGTGCCGTGGACGCAACTTCACGTATTCCTGTTTGCTGGCGAGCTTCCTTCGGCGTCTCTGTCACGTCCGATGTCCCACTGGGAGTCGGCGTCTCCATCATCCACGGTGGCTCTGCGGACCTTCGGCCGGATAGCAACCAGGTAGACCACCCCCAAGATGCCGCCGGGGATGAACGCCAGCCACAGTCCCACGATGGGCAGAATGACCCACAGGGCCTTGTACTGACGAGCTGCCCGGAACGCCCAGGCTGGCCGCACGAGGGCGTCGATGAGCGCCCACAGCGCTACAGCGATAGGCAGGATGATCGCCAGCAGGACGAGCACCCCGTCTGCACCGAACACGTCGCTGAACATCACCCGAGCTCCACCGCTGCGAGAGGGCTCACCGCAAGGATGGCCGTCGTCCCGTAGATACCCACCACATCCGCCTCCTCGACGCTCCTGCCCGAAGTCCCACTACCCAGGCGCAGATCGTACAGCGATGGTGTACGGCGAGCTGGGGGGTGAAAAATCCTTCTAGGGGTAACTTTGCCTGATACATCGCCGCCGTGACACATGCCGGGTTCGTGACTTGGGGTTTCAGTGTGGTGTCGTGCTCGTCTCAGGCTTTTGAAGATTGCCAGTGATATCAGGTGTAGTTCGTGCTTGTTGTCGGTTGACTCACAACAGGGAATTGTTCAGTGATGAACTACAGAACGTGTGGTGTGGACGAATCGGTAGTTCAGTGTTGTTACCTACGGGTTGAGTGCACAGATGTCGCTGTGACCTGGGTGTTTGATGTTGGTTGAGGATCGGCCGGTTTTGGGGAAGGCATCGGTAGCCTCTACGTATGGATGCAAGTCACCGTTCCATTGGTACGAGACGTGTTTCTCGGCGTTCTCAGCGCCCGAATCATCGTCTGGATGCCAACCAGGCGCAGCAAGCGGAGGACGTGGCACGAGCAACGTTGGCGGGGGTTGTGGGACCACGAAGCCCGGTGGCGCGCCGAGCCGGGCACGTGCTGTGTTGGAGCGCATGGACGACATCCGGGCGATCCGACGAGACGCCATTGCTGAATTGCGGGCCGCGGGGTGGACATGGGAGAGATCGGGTCCGTTATTGACTGTGGCAAGGACCGGGCGTGGCAGATCGGGAACCGCAAATAGTGCTGGTTGTGGCTGTCCGGCGTTGCTCGAATAAACCATCACAAGAAATACTACCATTTGCTCTCTACCAGCACAAATAGAGATGAACGACTTGATTAAATCTGGCATATGCAAGTTAAACCTTCATATGCAAGTTAAACCTTCATATGCGAAGTTAAATCTTCATATGCAAGTTAAATTTGGCATATGCCAGTACCAGGTGAAAGCTGGTATCGAAGCGGTCTTGACAGCTCATCACGGATGATTCATTGTCTCTAATACACCGGATAGTCCGGTCTAATTAGAGACAGGAAATGCCTCATGGCGAGAGTGTTGGTGGCCAAGCGGTGCAAGGTAATCAGGGAGGCTCGAGGAGGAACACCCCACGCTCGACGGCCTGCTCGGTGTGCTGTGTATTGCCGATTCGAGATCACAGAGCTTATTGGGAGCCCGTAGATCGGAAAAAAGTGTTGGCACTCTCGTACCACCTCCAGAGTGCCAAGGCCGAAGTCTGGGCCATGGTGAAGGAGGTCGAGCCCAGCTGGTAGTGCACTGCACTGAGGCGGTCAGGAACCGGTGGATGGGCCACCAGTCCGGCCGCTTTTTCGCGGTCGGACTGCGATCCGCTGTGGCGAACTACTTGGTGCCCCGGCGCAACCGAGAACGACGCCGAGGGGACGACTACTCAACCAGGATTGGCCGGTGTTCCCACAGGGCACGAGCTCGGCTGACCGTTTGGCCCCTGGCCTGGTGGGTAGTCGGGGTCCGTAGTCGTGGTCATGGCGCACGCCTCACGCTGGTTCTGTTGGTACTGAGATTCGAATTTGTCGGGCTATTGCCGCCTGATGGTTACTGATTGCCTGCCGATTATTTTCCTGAAGGTATTCCCGGGCATCATCCTCCGGACTAGCGAGGATCGGACACCCTTCGCTCCTTCTCGACCTCTTCGCACTGTTCCTGGTCATTCTGATATTGGGAGACGAACACACCCACTTCGCCGGGATCGGCTGGAGCCCCCATAAGCACCTCAGCCTGAGCATTGAAGACACTGGCCAATAGGGATGCCGACAACACCGGATAAGGCGTTGGCGAATAAGTGCTGGGGGTTGGCAGGGTGGCTGGGTTCTTGGTTCGTGCCGGGAATGACGAGTGAGTTCCACACCCACTCATGATCACGCCGGTTAGCAGCAACCCAACCACCACCCCGCAGGCTCGCCTCACAGTGGAAGGGTAGCCAAAGAATTTTCGTTAGCGAGACCCGAACGACGAGCCAGATGGGTCAGGGTCGATTCACTCGACATACAACATAACGGTCATTATGATGTCGATATGACGCTCGTGTCATCCTCCCCGATCCGCCAGCTCCCCGCAGCGTTCACCAACGAACTGTTGACCGGTGAACAGGTCGCTGCCGCCTTCCTGCTCGGCTACTCCGGTCACACCAGAGCTGCGTACAGCCGGGACCTCACGCACTGGTTCAAGTTCTGTACCACCGTCGGTATCGACCCGCTACAGGCTGGCCGAGTACATGTCGACGCTTTCGCCCGACACTTGGCAGAAGTAGAGGACCGCTCCCCCGCAACGGTGGCCCGTCAACTGTCGGCCATCTCCGGCTTCTATCGGTGGGCGGTAACCGAGGACGTGGTGACGCGGAATCCGGTAGCTGCCATCCGGCGTCCAAAGGTCGGGACTGACACCACTTCAACCGGGCTGGATAAAGACGAGCTGTCGGCCTTGATCGCCGCTGCCGCCGCAGACGGACCTCGGAGCATGGCCCTGGTGTTGTTGCTCGGATTGAACGGGCTACGGGTCACCGAGGCGCTGGGGGTAAGCGTCACCGATCTCGACACCGAACACGGGCACCAAGTACTCCGCATCACCCGTAAAGGCGGCAAGCGTGCGACCGTACCACTAGCACCTCGCGTCGCTGCTGCGGTTGATGAACTGATCGGGGACCGTACTGCTGGGCCGATCTTCGCTACTGCCACGGGTAAGGCCATGGATCGTTCCGCTGCATGGCGTGTCCTGCGTCGTCTGGCCCGGAAAGCCATTCCGAGTAAGGCAGAGAGCCTCCATCCGCACGACCTACGGCACGCCTTCGTGACGCTCAGTCTCGACGCCGGGGCCAGCCTTCGGGACGTGCAAGACGCTGCCGGTCATGCTGATCCGCGAACGACGCGGCGTTACGATCGCGCTCGGAACAATCTCGATAGGCACCCCACGTACGCACTTGCCTGCCTTCTTGACTGAGGGCCGCCGGGGCCGGACGGTGAGGTCGTCACCGCGCGTCGCACCGCGCGTGGGTGAGCGCAGTTGTCCGAACGACCTCGAACGGCAACGGAATATCTTCCCAGGTCAGCGTACTGGTACGGATCGCTACGGCGACTGGCGGAGACGCCAAAAGTGCATGACGCGCAAGGGGTCGTGGGTTCGAGTCCCGCACGGCCCACAAAGGTTGGTCTACGAACCGCTCGGTGGTCGATTGCCGTTCACACAGCGACGACGTCGACAACCCCTCGGAGACTTTGGAAGTCTTCTGGGTTGCGCGTGTAGACCGGGAGGCCTGCGGCACAGGCAGTCGCTGTAATCAGGAGATCCAATGCTCGAGCTTCCACGCGTCTTGCGTCCGCTCGCCACCTCGGCAGCGTAGATTCGCCCGTAGGCGCGAGCCGCTTCTCCGTCGAAGGGAAGGGGGTCGAAGGTGGCTTCCGCCCGCTGCAATCGGTCCTGTCGGCGTGCTCGTTCATCGGCGTCGTCGGTCGCGTGGGGTCCGGCCGCAAGCTCGGCCATGGTGACGGCACTGACTGCCAGCTCGATTGGCAGCTGTTCGACCTCGAGCTGTTCGAGGTCGATGACCACGGAAGTGTCGATAATTCCCCGCTGGACACGTTGGGGATCAGGCACGAGGGCTGGAGTCCTGGGATGCGACGCTGTCGAGGTCGGCGCGAAGCCGGTCTAGGTCGACACTCGGAGCACCACGGAACATAGCGATCGCGGTATCGGCGTTCACGAACCGGTGTCGTCGTAGGGGGGACAGCTCTCCGACGGGTACGCCATTGCGGGTGACGACGAAGGTCTCACCCTGATCCAGTCCCCTCATGATCTCGCCGCTGTCGTTCCGAAGCTGCCGTTGGGTGATGTCTCGAGCCATCGGCTTCACTGTAGCACGACGTGCTACACCCGGTCGAGTGAGGGCCGCGAACGTCTGTCACCCGAGGTCGATCACAGGGCCAGCGACGATCGACCCGCGGGAGGAGTAGGTATGAACGACGAGGCGAATCCTGGTCTTCACGTACGAGCAGCGTCGTTGCACAACAGCTCGGTCTATCCACAGCCTCCACCCGGATTGACCGTTACCGTCACCGATGGCGCAGTTGCTCGCAGTGTCAGCATGGATGCGCACCGATCGGAAGTAACCACGGCTCCGGTGGCGGACACCGAGTAACCGTCTGGATACTCGATCTTCGGCGTGCTCACGTCTGTGACCGTGCCTGGTGCGAATTGCTTGCCCCCCAGGCGACCAGATGTGTATGCGAGCTTGAACTGCCGGGTAGCAGAGTCGAAGCTGTAGCTGGCGGGAACGCCGGCAACGGCGAGTGGATAAGGGCGAGCGAGTGCCTTCAGCGCAGCTGACGCTTGCTCGTTGGATTCCCCGGAAGATGCAGGTTGTTTAGCGATCAGCCCGTAGTCCCAGAACATCCACGGTACGAGTAGTGCGTTGAAACCATCGAGGAACCCGTTGATACTGCTCACGTCTGTGGTGGACCCGAACTCGGTTGCGAGCAACGCATCGCCATCGTTCGCCGACAGGGCGATTGCCTGACCTGTCTGACCTGGGTATTCAGCAATGTATGGGTGGAACGACAGGCCGTTGGCAGGAGCGCCGAACGCCGGCAGTGATGTGCTCCCCGCATAAGCAAAGGTAAGGAACGGCTCTACGAAGATCAGGTGATGAGGATCTGCGACGCGAATGGCCCGAGCGGCTTTCGTATAGAACGGCGCCAGTAGCTGCTGTTCCAGAGCAGGGCACCCTCCTGCGGATTCGCAGCTTGTGTAGTCCGCGCCTGGCCATGGCTCGTTCATGATGTCGTAGCCGAGAATCGACTGGTTCGATCGGAACGTCTTCGCCAGGGCAACAAGAGCGGCGATATAGCGTTCTTGGAGACCTATACCGCCGGGTCCTGGCTTATCGGCCCAGAAGTTCGCCCATGCTGTTTGTACCGCTGGGCTGGAGTAGTAACCGTCCGGAAAAGGAGGCTTAGGGTTCGCCGCTCCGTCGGTGATAGTGGCCCATGCCGGGAACCCGTCTACACCGGTCACCGGGCCGTACTCGTCTTGGTGCATATCGAGCAGTACATAGATGTGATCTTTTGCAAGCAGATCGACCATCTGAACGATCTGGTGCAGATATGTGGTGTCGATCTTGCCGGGCTGGGGCATCAATGCCTGGAACTGCACGCCCAGGCGTACGGAACGGAACCCGTTCGTTGCCAGAAACGATGCGTCCTTGGCACTAAAGGTGTTCAAAGGGTTGAACGGGGCTTCTTTGACTGAAAAGTTGATCCCGTCCGGAAGGAGAACTCGCCCCTGCGAGTCAGTGAGCCAGCGACCCTGATGACCGATGAAGCCGGTCGGCTCAACGGGTGGCGACTGCACCGCTGTGGCCGATGGCGTGCTCGTGCATGCCGAGCACACGACAACTGCCACTACGAGGATTGCAAAGGCATATCTTCGTATCTGGCTCATCGATCTCATCGGCTGCATCCTCCGCACTATCCGATAGCCCACCCGATCAATCCGAATACACGGGGACCAGGAACGACCCTACAGCGTGGCCCGACGAGAGGTCCGGTTCTGCTGAGCGGCAAAGACCATCTCGACGCTGGCTTCGCACTCGACGCTGGCTTCGCACTCGACGCTGGCGCCGCACTCGACGCTGACATCGACCACCGTCCGGGTCATAGCCGACCAGTCAGCGTAGAGTCACCATCAAATTAAATGCCGAGCAACAGAGGAGCAGGGCATGTTCGAGAAATATCGAGCAAAGAAGGCAGCAGGCACCCGGACACGGAGCACCCCCATCGCGCCTACCGGCTCACCTGAGTAGGGTCAGGACTCGACGATGCCGACGCTGGCTCGGTCGCAGGATGCCTATGACCGCTTCTCGGCGATCTCGGACCTACCACTCACGATTCTTGCTGTTCTATGGCTGCCCGTCCTCGTGATTCCGTTCGTGGTGCATCTCTCGCCGGACGTCACTCGCACGTTCAACGAGATCGACTACTTCGTGTGGGCGGCATTCGCCATCGAATACTTCATCAAGCTCTATCTGGCACCCTCCCGCCGTCACTTCTTCACCCACCACCTCGTCGATCTCGCAGTCGTAGCTCTGCCGATACTCCGGCCACTACGAGCGCTTCGACTGTTGCGGCTCTTCAACTTTGCCCGAGTCGGAGTCGTGCTCACCAACAGCCTGAAACGTGGTCGGGACATCTTCACCCACCGGGGGCTGCACTTCGTGCTCCTGGCGGTTCTCATCATCATCTTCGTCTGTGCTGCGCTTGAGCTGGCATTCGAACAGCACGCCCCCGGCGCCAACATCCACAACTTCGGAGACGCACTCTGGTGGGCCGTCGTTACGGTCACCACCGTGGGATACGGCGACAAGTACCCGGTCTCCAGTGGCGGCAGGGGCGTGGCTGTGGTGCTCATGCTCGTTGGGATCGGGTTGATCGGGGTATTGACTGCCACCGTCGCGAGTTACTTCGTTGAGGAGAAGGCCGACGAAGAGAAGGCAGAGCTGAACGAACGGCTGGACCGGATCGAAGCGATGCTGACCCAGGCCTTGGCGCTAGGCCACCAGCCAGACGGCGTGAGGACCCCGGATGGAAGAGACGGGATCCCAGAGGGATCGGTCGACGGTTGAGTCGTGACAAGCCAGGAGCAGCGAGCCTGGACTACCTCTCCGCTGACTCTCTTCCTCGAACAAGAGGTTGATCACTTCTTACACGCAAGATACGTCGCCAGGCCTCTGTTTCCGTGGCGCATCATGAGCGTGTGGTTGATCCGGAATGCCGGACGACCAACAACTGCCAGTCGCCGCAACAGCTCCTTGTTGGCCACGACTTCCTCTTCGAAGACAGCGTTGGACCCTGACGGCGTCTCAGTGATCGTCCACCGTGAGAATCCTTCGAGGTCTCCCGTCATCGAAGCCTCGAGCACGTTGGCAACCGAATCTCGTCGAGACTGGCGGATCACGAAACGGAGGTCGTAGGGCAGTAGGGAACGGCAGAGCACCTCACCCGACTCATCGTCGATCTGGCGAACGCTCCGCACCTCAGGCCACCACGATGGGTAGTTCTGGATGTCCTCGAGCGCGCCGTACACGTCGAGGGGTGAGCTGTGAAGCTGCCAACTGGTGCGGAAACGATAGAAGTGCGGATCCACGATAGGAGTGTGCCACGGCATGAGACTCCCAGGCCGGAACGCCGAAACGTATCGAGTCAGCGTTCGGGGGAGAATGTAGTGGTAAGCAGACTGTTGGCTGGAAAGCCGAGGAGACGCACATGAACGGAGTACGTACGATTGCGATGGTGGTCATAGCCGTCGGCGTGCTGGCCTTGGCCGCGCTGGCAGTGGCAGTGACCTGGCGCGTAGTGCGCTGGATCCGACGTGTCCGAGTACACGTCAACCGGGCGTTCCCTCACGGCCTACCGCTGCCCAGTCCCACAGCAATGGCCATCGCTCGGGAACGAATTCGCCGTACGTCGTTCAGAGCCCGCATGGTGGCCAGCCACGGGCCTCGTCGCCAGGCTTTGTCACTCAGGCGAGACCTGTGGTCTCACGTCGATATCGCCCAGGGCGCTCTGGCCACAGCTCGGACGGTCGACGCGCCGATCGGAGACCTCCCCCACCTCACCACCGAACTTCGAGCTCTGGCTCATCACCACGATCAACGTCTCGTTCTCCTGACTGAGCGCTCTTCGGCTGGCGACCTCGAGATGGCGAGAGCCGAGACCATCAGGATCACCGAGTACGCCGACCGGGTATCGGACACGGTGATCGAATCCCTCCATACGATCTCGACCGTCGACACAGATCGTCTCGCCATCTTGCTCGACCACGAGACCCAGGCAGTCAAAGCAGGGTCGGCTGGCATGCGGGCGCTCGCAAACCGGTAAGCACGGATGGACATCTACGAAGCGCTCTACACCACCAGAGCCATGCGGCGGGTCAAACCGGACCCGGTCCCGCTGGCGTCCCAGGCCAGGATCCTCGACGCCGCCATCCGGGCCCCAAGCGGTGGAAATGTCCAGAACTGGCGGTTTCTCCTCGTCGACGACCTCGACACGAAACGTACGATCGGCCCGTTGTACCGAGACAGCATCGAACAGCTGTGGGAGACGATCTATGCGGGTCGTCTCGCCGCGGCCGCTGCAGATCCAACAGCCGATGACAGCATCCAAACCATGAAGGTGCAGCGATCGGCCCAATGGCTTGCCGATCACTTCGAGGAGGTCCCGCTGTACCTGTTCGGCTTCGTGCAGGGCGATCCCACCGGAGGCTCCATCTTTCCCGCTGTATGGAACGCCCAGCTGGCGGCCCGAGCAGAAGGCATCGGCAGCTCACTGACCGTTGTGCTCGGGGTTTTTCACCCGACCGAGACCCTCGCGATCCTCGGCGTGCCCGAGGATCGCGGATGGATCATGTCGTGCTGCGTGAACTTCGGCTATCCCACCGGGCGCTGGGGTGTCGCAGCTCGTCGACCGGTCCAGGAGGTGTCGTACCGGAACCGCTGGGGAGAGCATGTCGGTTTCGAGCTCGAAGAGCCCCTATGGCCACAGCAGTGAGCTCTTGAACCAACCGAGCGAAGACGCCCAGCCTGGCTCCGGTCTTCTCGTCTCACGGTCCAACCCCCGCTTGGCATCCCGTTAGCTAGTGCGCAGTCAGCCGGTTGACATGCCGTAGAGTGTGGTTTCTCGCCGGCAACGACCATCCACGGTTTCGTATGCCGTCAGCGCGGGCGTAGCTCAATGGTAGAGCCCCAGCCTTCCAAGCTGGTGGTGCGGGTTCGATCCCCGTCGCCCGCTCTCACAAAATGGCAGATCAGGGCTTACGAACTGCTCTCTTCTCCCTGAACGATCGGCCGGGAGAACAGCGGTATCTATTTTCGGAGACTGCCGATTCCAAGTGAGCCCGCGGACGCGGCCTCAGAAGAGACCGTCTCCTCCAATTCGAGCTCAGTGATCGGCACGGTCGTGAACAAATAGGTGCGGAGGTGACGGTCGAGGACCGGATCGTGGCGGCGCAGCCATTCGAGCGTCATAGCCGCGTGCTCCTTCTCCTCGTCGCGATTGTGAGCGAGGACAGCGGCCAGCTCCGGGTCGTCAGTGGCATCGACCCGCTGGTCGTACCAATCGACGGCTTCGAGTTCCTCTTGAATAGAAGCAACGGCTCGGTGGCGATCAATGGTCGACGATGTGAGCCGGTCTTCGGGTTCATGTAGTCCCGCGCTCTGCGCCATGGAACTCCTCCCTCGTGGTCCAAATGGAGTAGTAGCTACGTCCGAGTATGAGCCGACCCATCGACCCTATCGCTGAGTACGCCGGCTCAAGAAGGTGTCAGGTCACCTCATTGTGGCCCGTCATGCAGTGAAGGGCGGTCATGAGTCTTCCCAACGCCACCCGTCATTGTCCTCGCACGTGATCGGTCCATCTCTGCCCTGCACGGTCTGGCCTTGGAGAGAATCGGGGCAGTACTCGCCGGCGCTATAGCAGTTGCCCTCCGGATCCATATAACAACCCGCAGAGGTCGGCGGCGTTGCGGGAGGAGCGGTCGTGGTGGTCGGCGGCACCGTAGTTGTCGGCGGCTCTGTGGTGGTAGTCGTGGTGGTCGTGGGCGGCACCGTCGTCGTACTCACGGGAGCGGGCGATATGCACATCTTTTTGATCTGAGAGACGAGGTAGTTTTTCCCAATTTTCACCGGTCGAGCGCCTTGCTGTAAGGCGTAATTGACCCCATTGATCTTGACGATGTCTATTGAGGGTCCGTGTGCGCAGCCAACCCGACGAATGACCACAGACTTACAGTCGGCCAAATTGGCGCTCGTGAGGCTGGCGTGTCCCCTCGCTGCTGTCGTGCAACGGCTCAGCTGGCCGGACTTCGTGTTCTTGGTCGCCGCAGAACCCGGTATCGCCGTCATGGCACTAGCACCGATACCTAAGATTCCGGCCAATACCACCACTGTGATCGTGCGTCTCACGATGCGGTCGCCACCGATCGAACCATTGGGCTCAGACCGCGGTCAGCAACAACATGGCACATTGCGTCCCCCCCTCCACCGATGGCGACAAAATCTACCGGATAAAGCACAATTCGTACAAGGAAAACCAAGGGGCTCAGTGAATAAGGCGAGGGGCACTACCACCGCTTCGGCTGTCTGAGAGCGTTCAACCAGCGCCGAAGCCTGTCCGGCTGAAGTTCAGGAACCTACGACGAAACCCCCACCGGGAGGCAGGGGTTCGTCTCCCCGTATTGTGACTGGCAAGACAGGGGCATTCCCCAACATACCCGACCAGCCCCATCAGCGAAACTCCCTCATTCGGAACACCGGGGATGGGGGCTAATTTCCTCACCCAACGTGGTCGAAATACAACGGCTATCAGGCGGGTTCGATACATGCCTCAACGCCCAACGCACACCCGGATCGGCCCCACAATGTGTCGATTATGGCCCTGAACAGCCCTGATGCGCTCCTACGTGACTTCCATGCCGCCCTATGCAACCACTCCCGTTAATGATCGTCGAGAGATAGAGAAGGGTCGCCGTTCTCGTCCGCTGGTGACCTGAAATGATCCTCCAGGCCTTTCTGGCCGTTCCTCACCCCGATTGCCGCCCTACCCCCTGGCCTGCTCTCCGAATCGAGTGATCTTGGCGGTCATGCCGTTGCTCAGTGAGACCGCCGCCGAGTCGCCCGCTTGAAGACCGTCGTGTACGCATCGAGACCCTCCCGGTAGAGGCGGGCGCTGGGACCGGCGGCGATGCCGACACGCTCGGGGATGATGCCCCACACCGGAACCTTCTCACGGGTCCATCCATCGACTGTCTCGGCCAGATCGTTGGTCCCCAACCGGGCGGCACAGACCACGATGCCGTAGGCGACACCGTTGGGAATCATGTCGAGGGTGGCCGCTACACGTGTCGGCTCCACTCCCCCGGCTCGAGTCGGTATGACCACCGCATCCGCCTTGGACAGCGCCGCTTTCACGATCCGTTCGTCTCCGGGTGGTGTATCCACGACGACCACGCTCTCCGAGTCGGCCATGGCTCTCGTCACCGTTCGCTCGGACGGCGCCTCTATGAGATCCACCCCCTCGATAGGTGAGTCCTCGAACCACTCGGCAGACGAGGCCTGCCGGTCCGAATCGACCAGCACCACCGATAGGTAGCCCCGTTCGACGGCGACAGCTGCCAGATAGACCGACGTGGTGGTCTTCCCGACACCGCCCTTCACATTGCTCACGACGATGTTCACGCCGTGCACTGTAACGTCGTGTACGGACACGCTGCATCGGTGAGCGAACAGTGATCCTGGCTGTTCGGTGTCCGTCTCGTGTCAGGTCTGGCTGCCGCTCAGATCCGGCTGCCGCCCCAACTCCTGCCCCGACTCCCGCCAGGGGCCCCCGTCCAGTCGGCTCTACAGCTCGTGCCGCCATACAGCACGTTCCGCCACATAGAACTCTATCCATCGACTCCTGGTCACGGCCGTTCGGGGTGCAGGTGGACGGCACGGGCATAGGTCAGCGTCGAATGGGCCGCCATCTGGCCATCGACATCCGTGGTAGCCGCCACACCGAAGGCAACCCGTCGCCCGAGCCTCAGGATCTCGGCCCTGGACACGAGATCACTTCGCGCCCCTCGTAGAAAACTGGTCTTCATCTCCAGCGTGACGGCCATGGGCTCTTCACCCGTTCTGGTCATGATGGCGAGCCACATCGCCACATCGGCGACCGTCTCGAAGCACGATCCGTGAAGCAGGTTGCCAGGTCGGACGAAGGAGGGCCGCCAGGGAAGGCGCACCGTGGCCCAGCCCGGACCCAGCTCCTGAACCGTGATCCCCCACCACTGGGTAAACGGTGTATCCGCCAGGATCAGCTCGGCTTGTTCCAAGGTGATCGCCGTAGGCTCGGTCATACACCCAAACTAAAGGTTCCGCCCCCAGCCCAGACCGCCTCGTCGCCAGGCTCCCGGGCAATTCCTCTCTACGATGGCCGGCACCATGGCTCTTATCGAACTTCGAACCGGAGCGATCGCTGCGGGAGGCGGCTGCGTGGCCAGGGCCGAGGACGGGCGCGTGGTGTTCGTGCGCCACTCGCTTCCCGGCGAACGGGTACTGGCCAACGTGACCGATGAGACCACCTCCTACCTGCGTGCTGATGCGGTGGAGGTGCTCGAGCCCTCTCGAGACCGGGTCACACCACCCTGCCCCTTCGCCGGGCCCGGTCGTTGCGGAGGATGTGACTGGCAGCACGTGTCCCTGTCGGCCCAGCGGACCCTGAAAGCCCAGCTCATCTCCGAACAGCTCCGTCATCTGGCCGGCATCGATCCGGCGGTGGTCGTGGAAGCGCTTCCCGGACCATCAAACGGGCTCGGGTGGCGCACTCGCGTGCGATTCGCAGTGGACCGGTCGGGGTGTGGGCTTCCGTCGGCATCGGTCTCATCGGCTGCAGCTCGTCGACCGCTGCCTGATCGCCGCCCCTAAGCTCGAGGAGCTCCATGTCGAGCAGCTGACGTGGCCGGGCGCTGCCGAGCTCGAAGTGCTCACGTCCCCCGACGATGACCAACGAGTGGTCACCGTGACGACACAGCGACGCCATCCCGGCGCTCTTCCTCCCCTCGACGCCGGGATGGTGGTCGACGGTCGGACGCAGCGCAAACCCAGCCGGGTCCACTTCGAGGTGCTCGGCCGTACCTACCAGGTGACGGCCGGGTCGTTCTGGCAGGTGCACCCGGCCGCAGCCACCGTGCTGGCCGGTACGGTCCTCGACGAGCTGGCCCCTGCGGCCGGGGAGCACGTCATCGATCTGTATGCAGGTGTTGGTCTCTTCACTGCCCTGATCGCTGACAGGGTCGGTTCCTCCGGCACGGTTGTCGCCGTCGAACGAGGCGCTCGTGCTTGTGCCGATGCCAAGCGCAACACCGTCGACCAGCCGCAGGTCGAGATCGTCCGAGCTCCCGTGACCCCAGCGCTGATCGCCCAGAGCGGCACTCCCGATCTCGTCGTTCTGGACCCGACGAGAGAAGGGGCCGGACGCCCGGTCATGACGGCACTGACGGAACTACCTCGGGCGCCGCGTCGGATCGTCTACGTCTCGTGTGACCCAGCTTCGTTCGCTCGGGATCTGCGGGTGATGCTCGATGCCGGATGGACCATGCCTTCCCTTCGTGCCTTCGACCTCTTCCCTATGACCGAGCACGTGGAGCTGATCGGGGTGCTCGAGCCTGAGCCTGCACGTGGAGCTGATCGGGGTGCTCGAGCCTGAGCCTTTAGATCATGGTTCTGGTCGACGCAGTACCAGATAGACGTTGTCGTCCACCGCGAACGAATTGACGACCTCATACCCTTGAGACCCTTGGGAGTCGAGCTCCTCTTCGAGAGCACGCCGTGGCTCCGCGTTGACCAGGCGACCACCATGGATCCGTAGAACTCGATGGGATGGGCTCACCGATGCAGGATAACGCCGCCGGGTTGCCTGACGGGGTACCAACCCGACCCGTTACCGGACCAACGAGGACTCCCTGACGAGAGCTCGTCCCCCTGCGTCATCGGTCTCGGAGATCTCAGGTCGTACCCGGACGTACCACTCGTGACCCCAGATCTCGGCAAACGTCTCGTCCGACAGGCCAAGGAAGAACCCAGTGTCCCCGATCTGGGATTCGTGCATCTTCATGGCCGACCGCTTGGCGCCAAGATGCCCGCTCACATCGATCTCCGTGGTCACCCGCTCACTTGGCACGCCGATGGTGTCGAACAGAGCGATTGTCTCTGGCGTCACCGGCATGCCTGCAGCCTCGGCCACGGGCAGCAGCGTGCGGAAGAAGCCCCTGTCCATCGTGGCCATGAACACCCGTGGTGTCTCGGCAAGCTCAGCAGCTCGCAGGCCGACCCGATGCACCATGATGTGGTCAGGATGGCCGTAGCCGCCGTGCTCGTCGTAGGCGACCAGCACATCAGCACGCTCATCACGCAGGATGTCGGCCACCATGGCCGCCGCCTCATCGACATCGGCCAGGGCGAAGGCTCCCTCCCGGTCGTTCGACGGCTCCCCCGCCATACCCGAGTCGTGAAAGCCAAGGAACTCCTGGCGTGCAACCCCGAGCGCTCGACACGACGCAGCCAGCTCGTTGACCCTGCGATCAGCCAACGTCTCGCCCGCTAGCAGCAGCCCATCAGGCACCTCACCCAGCTCGCCACGGGTGGCGGTGAGCAAGACCACTCGATGGCCCTCGGCAGCCAGACGAGCCATCGTCCCACCGGTCGTGGTCACCTCGTCGTCTGGATGCGCATGGAGAAACACGACTGTGGACATTGCTCGAGGTTACCGGTAGGCGCAGGTCGTCCCGTCTGCTGATCACCCCTCAGCCAAGCGGCAGCTGAGGCTCCTCTGCCAACGAGAGCTGTCCTCCGTCCCGACGTGTCCGCTTACCCCTGGACTGTCGATGCACCGCAAAGACGCGCTCCGGGTCGAATGAGCGCACGGTCCGGTCCCCAGGCCGCCCACCCACGACTTCGATGGACTCGGTGCCGTTGCGCTCGTTGACAACGTGAGCTCGAAACTGCCAGGAGACCCCGCGGGTACGAATCCCGTCGATGATCACCGGGTCCCCGGACCGCAGCCCGTTCCACATCTCCGAACGGTCGAGATGTGCGGCAGCCTCCGCCGCTACTCGTTTGGCCGAGGGGCGAACCGGCATCAGGCGGTCACCGAGGGAGAGCATGGAGGCATGCCCCGAAGCTATCGGACGGCTGTAGGAGACCCAACGGATAGGCGGGATCGACCAGGGGATGGCGAGCCTGGGCTGCCCCTCCGCTGCAGCTCGAAGGGGATCAGCGCCGGGAGTGGGCGCCCTTGCGTCCGAGCGTCACACCGGCCCGCTCGGCCCGGACGACGCGGAGGCGGTGAAGAATGAGACCGACCACCACCAGGACGGCGAGGATCCCGAAGACGTACCCGGCATAGCTGAAGCCCGTGACCACGTGGTGCCAGCTGCTCCCCAGGTTGTAGCCGATCGTGGCCAGCACGGAGTTCCAGACCACACAACCGATCAGTGTGAACACCGTGAACTTGCCCAAGGTCATCTCGCCCAGCCCGGCAGCCAGGGAGATGAACGACCGGAGCAACGGGATGCAGCGGGTGAACAGGACGGCCGGCTCGCCCCGTCGAGCGAACCACTCCTCAGCCCGGTCCAAGTCCTTATGGGTGAGCAGCACGTACTTCCCCAGCCGATCCACCAGAGGGCGTCCTCCCAGATAGCCGATGGCATAGCCCAGGTAGGAGCCGACCAGGTCGCCAAGGACCGCCACCACGATGACCAGGATCAGATTGAGGTGATCGTGCCCGGAGGTGATGAAGTGTCCACTGGCCAACGCTCCGCCGTACGCAACCGCAGCCTCTGCCCCAATAGGGAGACACATGGCCGAGATGAGGGTGATGCCGAAGATTGCCAGGTAGCCCCAGGTCTGCAGGAAGTGCTCCATAGGGCCTTATTTCTAGCCGGTAGGCGGGACTCCCAGGGGTGACACGTTCATCGGAACTTCTCAGGTGCTCATAACCGTACGTGGACCGGCGTGCGACTACCGTCACCTCCGTGGAGAACGGCACCGGGAACGACGCTGTGAGGAACGGCACCGGAGATCGCTTCGGTCGGAGCCAGTGCACCACGGACGACGGTGTGGAGATCGCGCTCACCGACTTCGGCGGTGATGGCCCCGATCTGCTGCTGGTGCACGCCACCGGGTTCTGTGCCTCGGTGCTGACGCCCTTGGCGGTCACGTTGAGCGACTCCTTCCACTGCTGGGGCATCGATCTCCGTGCCCATGGCCAGTCCGGACGACCCTCGGACGGCGACTTCTCCTGGCACGGGTTCGCGGTGGACGTGCTCGCCGCCGTCGATCACCTCGAGCTCGACCACCCCTATGGGTTCGGCCACTCCTGCGGCGGGGCAGCGTTGCTCCTGGCAGAAGAGGCGAGGCCCGGTACCTTCTCGGCGCTGTACTGCTTCGAGCCCGTCGTCTTCCCTGACGATCAGCCACCCAGCAGCTCCCCGGACGACGGTCCGTTGGTCGCCGGTGCCCTCCGACGTCGGGATACGTTTCCCTCACGCATAGACGCTTTTGTGAACTTCTCCTCGAAGCCACCCCTCGACCATCTCGATCCGTCCGCACTCACCGGCTACGTCAATGGCGGTTTCGAGGTTGTGCCGAACGACGAGGGTGGGGACGGCACCCAGGTGCGGCTGCGATGCCGGAAGGAGGACGAGGCGGCGGTGTACTCGCAGGGTTTCTCGCACAACGCCTTTGCCCACCTGCACGAGATCGGGTGTCCTGTGGCGTTGAGCTGCGGCGAGATGACCAACTCGTTCGGACTGGCTTTCCTGGAAAAGTACGCCGCACGGCTGGCCACCTCGACGGTGGAAGTACTCGATGGGCTCACTCACTTCGGCCCACTCGAGCATCCGGAACAGGTGGCCCAATCGGTTCACGACGCGCTCGGTGACCGCTCCGGGCACACCCTCGCCGTAACCTATCGGCCATGTCCTTCGAACCACCCCGCTCGCTCTCGCCGTCAAAAGTGACCACTTTCCGGGACTGCGCGCTCGCATTCCGGTTCTCGGTCATCGAGCGGCTCCCCGAGCCGTCGTCACCGGCCATGGTGAAGGGCACGCTGGTCCATTCGGCGTTGGAGCGGCTGTTCTGGTTCCACGAACGCGGGGCCCGAACCGAGCGGGCAGCCCTGGCGCAGCTGGCCGTCGCCTGGGACGACATCCAGGCAGATCCGGAGTTCATCTCCCTCCACCTCACTGCCGACGAGGCCGAGACCTTCTATGAGGATGCAGCGACCCTGGTACGCAACTACTTCCACCTCGAGGATCCCAACGACGTACAGACAGTCGGGGTAGAGCTCACCCTCGACGCCAAGCTGGGCAACGTCCGGCTCCGGGGGATCATCGATCGTCTCGATCTCACTGCCGACGGCGAGCTGGTGGTGATCGATTACAAGACCGGCAGGGCCCCCTCACAGGCGTACGAACAGTCGAAGCTGGCCGGCGTGCACATCTACGCGATGTTGTGTGAAGAGCTGCTGGGAAAACGCCCCGTCCGGGTGGAGCTCCTCCACCTCCGGGAGCCGACCATCATCACCGCCGAACCGTCCGAGCAGACACTCCGTGGACATCGCCAGCGCACCACCGCGGTGTGGTCGGCGATCGAACGGGCATGTCGGGACGAGGACTTCCGCCCCAAGACATCACCGCTGTGCAACTACTGCCACTTCCGGTCGTTCTGCCCTGCCTTCGGAGGCGACCCCTCACTGGCTGCTCCGACGTTGACGGCCCAGACCCTCGTCGAGCGAGGGGCGGCATGATGTCGGAGATAGCACCGGAGCGCTCGAATCCGATCAAGGACGGGATCGCCAAGAAGATCGGCGACCTCGGGGCACTGGATCTCGGAGCACTGACTGGAAAGGACATGATCCAGCTCCTGGACGACCAGGTCGATGCGTGGTTCGAGCCCTTCCGGGGCAATGCCGCCGCCGACACCGTTGCCAGGGTGGTGTCGGGCCTCGGTGATCATGGTCTGATGTGGGCGGCGTCGACGGCATGGCGGGCTCGCCGGCCGGGCGCCCGCCGGGCCCG
Organism: uncultured Acidimicrobiaceae bacterium; assembly: GCA_963812965.1. GTDB lineage: Bacteria > Actinomycetota > Acidimicrobiia > Acidimicrobiales > RAAP-2 > DASXMT01. Next base: position 19,122 of record CAWEXG010000011.1, read on the forward strand.
AGCGGTGCGGGCCCTCGCAGTGGCCGGTGTCGAGTCGAGCGTCGTGAACGCCGCGTTGAAGGCGTTCATAGGTCGCCCTCGACCCGACCCGGGCGATCTCCGGCTGGGAGACAACATCGTCCCGCTACGCGAGCCCCGGACCAGCAGCTTTCCCAGCGGCCACACGCTTGCCGCCTTCTGTGCCGCCACTGTCCTGTCCGAACGAGGCGACCGTGCCGGCAACGCCATGCTCTTCGCCTGTGCCGGTATGGTCGGAGTCAGCCGTATCCATCTCCGTGCCCATCACGCTTCGGACGTCCTCGGTGGAGTGGTGATCGGGACCGCTCTGGGGGCAGTCGGTCGGCGACTCGTCTGACGCCGGCCACGCTAGCCACACCGACCTCGGACCTCCCCCATCGAGGTGGAATGCCGGACCGCTCCGCGCTGTTGACACAACCATGACGACTCCGACTGCTTTCGCTGTTACCTGGGACTACCGCTGCCCGTTCGCCAGGAACGCTCATGAGCACATCCTCGACGGGCTGGCCGGAGGGGCACCGTGGGACGTGACCTTCGCCCCCTTCTTCCTCAATCAGACCCACGTACCAGAGGGAGGGACTCCGTCATGGGAGGACCCGGCCCACACCCCGGATCTCCTGTCTCTCGAAGCCGGGATCGTCACCCGTGACCGGTTCCCCGATCACTTCTACGCCGTGCACCGGTCGCTGTTCGCCGCACGCCACGACGAAGGTGGCGACCTCCGGGATCGTGACGTCGTGCGCAAAGCGCTCGAACGGGTCGGCGCCCCTGCGGACGACATCCTGGCCGAGGTGGACGACGGCTGGCCCCGGACAGTTGCTCGGACCGAGCACGAGCAGGTGGTGAACAGTCACCAGGTCTTCGGCGTACCGACGTTCATCATCGGCGACGATGCCGTGTTCGCACGGCTCATGACCAGGCCGGACGGCAACGGTGCCCTGGCCCGAGAGACCATCGATCGGGTGGTCACCCTGCTGGTGGAACAGCCCGAGCTGAACGAGCTGAAACACACACGCATCGCCCGCTGAGCCGCTGCCGTCCTCTCTCTCGATCACGCCGTCGGTCAGGTTCCCACCAGACCGGCCAGCACGCCGATCGAAGCCTGGATTTCGTCACGACTCCCAAAAGGAGCACCACAGAAGTCGGTGGCGCCGATGTCGGCGATCCGTCGCACCTCGGCCGCCACCTCGTCCTTTGTCCCCACGATGGCGATGTCCGCGGGTCCAGCCGCTCCCTCTCGATCCAACATGGCACGGTACGACGGGAGCACGCCGTAGACGGCAAAGGTCTCGGCGGCCTTCTCCCTGGCAGCAACGGGGTCTTTCGTCACGCAGACGGGCAGGCCCACCGCCACCCGAGGCTCACGGCGTCCAGCTTCAGCGGCGGCCAGCACGAATGGTGGGCACGATGTGGGACTCGATGGTCAACGGCCCGGTCATCCAGGTGACCGTGCCCGAAGCGAAGCGAGCGGCCAGCCTGAGCATGACGGGCCCGAGAGCGGCGACCAGGACCGGTGGTGGTGGGGCGTCGATGGTGAGCGCTCCGAAGGTGGCCGCCTTCAAGGTCTCCCCGGTGTACGCCACCTGCTCTCCGGCCAAGCAGCGGCATGAGGATCGAGAGGTACTCCCGCATGTGGCGAGCCGGCTTCTCGAACGACTGGCCGAAGACGTTCTCGATCACCATCTGGTGCGAGAGGCCGATCCCCAGGGTCAGTCGTCCGCCGGTTGCGGCCTGCACGGTCAATGCCTGGCCGGCAAGCATCACCGGATGGCGCGGATAGGTGGGAACCACCGCCGTCCCCAGCTGGATATCCGGTACCTCTCGGCCCACCACAGCCAGGAGCGTCAGCGCGTCGTACCCAAAGATCTGCGACGTCCACGCCGTCTCGATGCCGGCCGAACGCAACCGGTCGACCTGCGCTATCACGTCGTCAAACGGACGCTCGACATCGAACATCACACCGATCTGCATCGGTTCCTCCCACGGTGGCCCACGGTCCGGCCGGGTCGACCTACCCATACCGTACTGGGATCGATCATGGGCGTGGCCTCACGGATGTGGTCACGAAATATGTCAACCACCGCTCCGATCGGGCAGACTACGGGCATGTCCGTTGCCATTGTCATGGGAAGCTCATCCGACGCGTCGATCATGGACGACGCCGTCCAGATTCTCCGCTCGTTCGGTATCGACGTCGAGGTCCGGGTGATCTCCGCTCACCGCACACCTGACGACGCCATCGAGTTCGCTCGAAGCGCCAGCGGACGTGGAGTGCAGGTGATCATCGCCGCCGCCGGTGGCGCCGCCCACCTGGCCGGCGTGCTCGCCGCCGCTACCCCTGTCCCGGTCATCGGCGTGCCGATCGCCTTGGCCAACTTGGGTGGCCTCGATTCGCTCCTGGCGATGGTGCAGATGCCCAAGGGAGTGCCGGTGGCCACGGTGGCCGTGAACGGGGCGAGGAACGCCGGGCTCCTGGCTGTCCGCATCCTGTCGCTGTCCGACGAACGACTCGCCGCCGAGCAGGACCGGTTCCGCCGGGAGCTGGCCGATCAGGTCCGGGACATGGATGCCGAGGTCCAGGCCCGCTACACCAGCTGAACAGGCAGGACGCCACGGAGTCGAGGCCGGCTCTCAGGGACGGTGGGCCCGTACTCCCCCCATCGGCCCCTCTCTATTCCTCGGCTCTGCCCTGGGCTACTGGCCCGGTACGCACCGGTGTCCTCAGGCGCTGGAGCCGGTGCGCCGTTGCCGGGGGTTGGGGGCGGGACCACGGTAGGCAGAGGAGCCGATCCAGCTCCCGACCCGGTCGGAGCAGCCCCCACTGGAGCCAGGCCATTGACGAAACCGGTCAGGATCTCGATGGGGAGCGGGAACACCAGCGTCGAGTTGTGCTCGGTGGCCACCTCGGCCAGCGTCTGCAGCGTACGAAGCTGCAAGGCGCCCGGTGATTCGTAGAGCTTTGCCGCCGCCTCGGCCAGCTCCTGACTGGCCTCGAGCTCACCGGTCGCAGCGATGACCTTTGCCCTGCGCTCCCGCTCGGCTTCGGCCTGGCGGGCCATCGCCCGCAGCAGCTCCGGCGGGAGCACGATGTCCCGGATCTCCACTTGCCGCACCTCGACCCCCCAACTGTGCGTGGAGGCGGCGATGGTGGTCCGGAGCTCGTTGTTCACGTCGTCCCGATGGGCCAGGATGTTGTCGAGCTCGTGGCGTCCGGCGATAGAGCGGAGCGCGGTCATGGCCACCCGCTCGCTGGCGAATCGGAAGTTGTCGACTCCGATGATGGAGCGCACCGGGTCCACCACTTGGAAGTAGACCACCGCGTCCACCTGCACGGTGACGTTGTCGGCGGTGATGACCGCCTGCAGGGGCACGTCGACGACCTCTACCCGCAGTGTGACCTTGACCAGCTTGTCCACCAGCGGCCACTTGAAGATGACGCCCGGGCCCTTGGCCTCGTCTCGGATCCGGCCCAACCGGAAGAACACCGCTCGCTCGTACTCGGTGACCACCTTGAGGGTGCTGTGCACCAGAGCGATCAGCAGGATGAGGACCACGACCCCACCCGCGACGATCCCCGTCACAACCCCCGCGGTCGATGCAAACATCGGTACCGGTACCACACTATCCATCTTCGCGCCATTGATCGACGATGTCTGCAGGTGGCCAGGTTGCCTGGACACGACAACAACGCCGAGATGCGCCTGGCCAGGCAGCAGCGAACCTGGAGTACCTATCTGTTGGGCTCCTGGGCACTATCGGGCGCCAGGACACGGACGGCGTGAGCCAGCTCCACCCCGAACGGGATGAGCCCGATGACCGGGATGGTCACCCCATTGTCCACGTACCGCTGGATCTGCGCCCGGCAGGCATCACCGGAGCCGTGGACGACCAGGGCATCCACCACCTCGTCCGGTATCGCAGCCAGGGCGCCTCGACGGTCGCCCGCCTGCCACGCCGACCACATCGGCTGCAGTTGGGCGCCATGACCCAGCCAGCGGTGGAACTCGGCGTACACCTCCACGTTGAGATAGGCGGCGATCATCCGGCGGGCAAGAGCGCGAACCATGTCGGTATCCTCGGACGGGCACACGAAGATCCGGGCGGCGATGTCCTTCCCGATACCCACTTCGGGTGCCACCTTGGTCACGTCGTCGGCGGACAGCCAGTTGATGATGGCACCGTCAGCCTCCCGGCCCGCCAACTGCAACATGCCCGGGCGCAAGGCCGCCAGGAAGATGGGTGGGACCTCTTCGAGCGGACGGCTCAGCCGGAAACCGTGCACCTCGAACGTCTCGTAGGTCTCGTCGACCTTCTCCCCTGCCAGCGCGGCCCGAAGGAACCGGATCGTGTCCCTGACCCGCTTATAGGGCTCTGTGAAATCGAGACCGTTCCAGCGACGCACGATCACCTCGGACGAGGTGCCGAGGCCGAACGTGAAGCGTCCGGGAGCGGTCTCTGCCATGGCGGCCACGCTCTGGGCCAGCAGGGCAGGACCTCGTGTAAACGCCGGGGCGATGGCCACGCCCAGACGGAGGGTCGGGGCCCACGCCGCCGCCAACGCCAGCGGGGTGAACCCGTCAACACCGTCGGTCTCTGCCGTCCAGACGTCGGTGTAGCCGAGCGATACCAGCTCTTGGTACCACTGCCGATGGTCCCGCAGCGGAACGCCGTCGAAGGGAACGGTGATGCCGTACCGGAAGCCCCCCAGGGGCACCTGCTCTGGCGACACGTGCCCCGACGGCACATCCTCTGACAAGGGATTCGGGGGATTCAGCCGTAGCTGTGTCACGCTCACAGCTCCAGTGATACACCCTCCGGGCATGCTTGACCCATGGAACAACAGCAGCTCCCACTGATCGAAGCCACCGGTGCTGAGGAGAGCGGCGGCACCACGTCAGGCCGAGAAGGCCGGTCGGGGCAGCCTCGTGGGTCAGGGAGATCACCGTCGGTCACCACGGGAGCACCACCACGAGCGCAAACGCCACGAAGCAGCCGAGGCGCCGCTGCCCCTCGCCGCCGGACACCATCTGTCTCTCACAGATCTGCACATCACGATGACTGGCGTCTCGACGAGTACACCAGGACCGTTGGGCGTCAGGGGATCGCCGCTGCCCGCGCCCTGCTCAACAGAGACGATCGTGCCGCCTGAGCAACGGCGGCGCTACCGTCAAGGGCATGTCGACAGTCGCACAGCGCCTGGGGTACTCCGCTGACGCCAAGCTGGTGATCTTGAACTGCGCCGAACTGGGCTTCTGTCATGCTGCCAATGTCGGCGTCTTCGAGTCGCTCCGGGACGGCATCGCCACCAGTGCTTCCCTGATGGTCCCCGCTCCGTGGGCCAGAGAGTCCGCTTCACGCTACCGAGGCGAAGACGTGGGAGTTCGTTTGACCCTCAACGCCGAGCACGAGCTCTACCGATGGGGACCGATCACCCAGGCCCCCTCCCTTCTCGATGGCGACGGCGGTTTCCCCCGAACGATCACCGATGTCTGGGATCACGCCGATCTCGACGAAGCACGCCGGGAGTGCCGAGCACAGATCGAACGTGCCGTCCTCTGGGGGTTCGACGTGAGCCATCTCGACGCCCACCTCGACGCGCTCCTGCTCCGGCCGGAGTTCTTCGACGTCTACCTGGAACTGGCCGTCGACTTCTCTCTTCCGCTCCGGCTCCTGGGCGCCAAGGCAGAACCGAACGTCGGCTTCCCTTTTCGCCAGCTCGCCGCCGAGGAGCACGTCCTGTTCGCCGACGAGTTCGCCACCTTGCCGGCAGAGGGCAGCCGTGAAGCCCTGCACCTACTCCTCTCCAACCTCCAGCCCGGCATCACCGAGATCACCCTGCATCCAGCCATCGACACCGGTGAGCTGCGGGCGATCACCGACGACTGGCGTGCCCGGGTCGCCGATCATGCCCTGCTCGTCGACGACCAGGGCCTCGGGGACGTCATCGAGAGCTCAGGAGCAGTCCGCATCGGCTACCGGCCGCTCCGTGATCTGATGCGACAGGGTTGACCGACGGGGCTCGTGGCCTGGGCAGGACTGACGACGGCTCGTCGACTGGATTGACCGACACCGACAGGGCGTGCTCGGCGGCAGGACACCTGTCCTTCGTTCCAGTACCATCAGCACGCTCTCATGGGAAACGACACGGCTGGATCCGATGATCGCAACGTAGGCACCACGCCGGATGCACCTGACGTCGCCACCGCCATCGGCGACAACGCTCCACAGTCTTTGCGTCTCGTCGACGTCGTGCTCCTGAGCGACGACACCCGCACCGCAGTCGTCGACGGCATGGTGCTCGTCATCGACGCCCAGGGGGTCACCATGACCTACCCCGGCGAACGCCGGCGAACCGTGCTGCCGTGGTCGCTGTTGTCCACACCTGAGGTCGATCCGTGGCACGGAGAAGACCTTCCGCCCTGGTGGATCGATCCCGAGCTGCGTCGGAACAACGACGATGGGCCCGAGACACCGGTCACCGAACCGCGTGCCACGTTCAGACCGACGCCGAACCAGGTCACCGAAGCGATGATCACGCTCCGGACGCCCGATACCTCCTACCGCCTTCTCGTCCCTGACGGGGACGCCGACCAGTTGGTGTCGATGATGGCCGGCTTCTCGCTGGGCGACTCCACAACACCCCTATCGGCAACCAGCAGCGTCGATGGAAATCCGGTCAGAGCGAACGACTCGGCCAGTCAGAGCGGTCGTTCGTCCACCGGCACAGCGGATGCGACCTGGAAACGAATTCAGCCGTTCGTGGTCGTCCTCATGGTTCTGATCCTGGTCACCATGGTCACCCTGATCCTTCTGCAGAGTGCGGGAACCATCGACATACCCATCCTCGGCGGAGCATCATCTTCGGGACTCGCTCCCCTCGGGGCTTCGTGAACCTGGTGCGCATCCAGTGAGCCCGACGGCTACTCGGTGACGATGGCTACTCGGTGACGACGGCTACTCGGCGAGCGCAGTGAGCTCAGCGGGCTCAGAACTCGGTGATCTCGGCGATCCGGCGCTGCAGATCCCGGTACTCAGGGGCATTGGTGATCGGCAGTAGCGCCAGGACGATCCCCATGTTGCCGGCCACCTTCACCTTTCCCTGCATGAACGCCACGTTGGCATCGAGCTCTGACTTCTGGATCGCCACTGCGTCCGCCCAGGTCACCGTCAACGTCACTTCAGCATCGTCCAGCACGCCCCTGGTGCTCTCGATCAGATGCCCATCCTCCAGCACCCAGTAGTACTGCACGTCCCCATCGGGGCCGCCAGTGATCTCGTACTGCATACGGGCCGAGGCACCAGGGCGATCAGGCTGGTCTGCACCCAGGGCGCGCGCCTCGTCAAACCACTCCTGCGAGAGCCACTTCGACATCGCACGCCTCCTCATCCTCTGTCGCCTGTTGGCACCGCCGCTGGTGGGCGTCGATCAGCGCTGCCTGTCGTCGCCGATGATCGTTGTCAGCAATGATGACCTCAGATCGGTACCGGTCGTCGTACTGCCGATCGGTGCCGATGAGATGCTATCGATCGCTCAACGCCCGCACCGGGGCAAACAGGTCGTCTTCGAGCACCCCGTCCTCCATGACCGGCGTGACCACCTTCCCACCCGAGGCAACCAGCGCCAACCGGTAGTCGTCGTAAGGGTGGATGGTCTGCATGACCTCGGGAGGAAGGCCGAACCAGAACTTCGATGTCGGGTCCACCTGGGTGGCGTGGGCAAGCAAGGCCTGACGGCGCACGTCGGCGAAGTCCGAGACGTCGATCAACGTCGTGAACTTCTCCTCGGGCATGCTCTCCCAACGTTTCTGCCACTCCTCGTCGAACGGGGACTCCAGCCCGAGCTCCAGGAACTTCTCGTGGATGGCCCGGAACCGAGCTCGAGATATCGTCGTGTAGTACAGCTTGGTCGGCTGCCATGGCTCGCCGGCCTCCGGATAGGCCTCCGGGTCACCGGCCGCCTCGAACGCCGGCACGCTGATCTCATGAACCCGCAGGTGGTCGGGGTGCGGGTAGCCCGTCTGGTTGTCGCCGTACGTGACGATCACCTGGGGTCGCGTTCGCCGTACGACGGCCACCAGGCGCCCGACCGCCTCGTCGAGCGGAGCCTGGGCGAACGAGGCCGGGTTGGCGTTGGCCTCGGTGTCCGGCATTCCCGAGTCCCGGTACCCCAACTGCACGACTTCGTCGTAGCCGATCACCTGTGCCGCCCGGGCCAGCTCTTCCTGACGGAGCTCAGGGAGCCTGGCTCGCACCTCCGGCGTGTCGAGTGCGGGGTTGAGGATGTCCCCCTCTTCGCCTCCCGTGCAGCACACCAGCACGGTGTGCACGCCCTGTGCGTGGTAGCGGGCGACAGACCCGGGACCCTTGGACGACTCGTCGTCGGGGTGGGCGTGAACGGTCATCAGGCACAGAGGGTCCATCAGGGCAGCTCCATCGAGTACAGCGGCTCCATCAGAGCGGCTTTGAAGAACACGGCGACTCCATAAAATACAACGGCTCGGGCACGTTGATCACGCTATCCGTCCCTGAGCACGTAAGCTCCACACACAGAGTCCACACACGTAGGACGAGGCTAAGGAAACAGTCACCATGGGTGTCATGAAGCGTCTATCCGGCATCGTGCAGGCCAAGACGAACAAACTGCTGGATAAGGCGGAAGATCCGCGGGAGTCGCTCGATCTCTCCTATCAGAAGCAGCTGGAGAGCCTGCAGAAGGTCCGCCGCAGCGTCGCCGATGTCACGACGGCGAAGAAGCGCATCGAGCTCCAGGCGGGACAGCTCCAACAGCAGGCCGACAAGCTCCAGCAGCAGGCCAAGGGCGCCCTCACCCAGGGCAATGAGGACCTGGCTCGTGAAGCGTTGGCTCGCCGAGCTGCTCTCGCCGAACAGCTCACCGACCTGGCTACCCAGCACGATCAGGTGGCCGGCCAGGAGGAGAAGCTGATCGCCACGGCGCAGAAGCTTCAGACCCAGGTCGACAGCTTCCGCACCAAGAAGGAGACCATGAAGGCCACCTACACGGCGGCCGAGGCCCAGACCAAGATCGGCGAGGCGGTGTCGGGGATCTCCGAGTCGATGAGCGACGCCGGGATGTCGATGCAGCGAGCCCAGGACAAGATCGACGGCATGCAGGCTCGGGCCGGCGCCATGGACGAGTTGCTGGCCTCGGGAGCGCTCACCGACCTGACGCAGCCGGTCGACGACATCCAGGCCCAACTGGACAAGGTGTCGACCACCACGACCGTCGATGCCGAGCTGGCCGCCCTCAAGGCCGAGGTCGGCGCCGGTGCACCGGCCGGAGAGCTCGGATCTGCTTCGTCCAGCACACCGACGACAGAGCCTGCCGCTGACCCTGCCGTCAGCGGACCAGCCAGCAGCGAATCGGACGGCACGGCTTCATGATCGTCCGCATCCTGGGTGAAGCCCAGTACGAAGTGCCGAACGACCAGCGTCCAACGCTGAACGATCTCGACGACGCCCTGCTCAAGGCGGTGGATGCCGGAGACGAGGTGGCGTTCGGTACGGCGCTGCAGCAGGTGACAGCAGAGGTCCGCTCAGTGGGGACTCCCCTGCCCGCCGACCAGATCTCCCCTTCCGACCTGGTGGTGCCGTTCCCTGATGCCAGCTTGGCCGAGACGAAAGAGCTGCTGGCCGACGGCCCTGTCGACGAAGAACGGTGAGCGACGCAGGACAATGAGCACAGCACGGAACATCAAGCCTGACCGAGGGCTGACCATCCGGATGTTCACCACCGGGTTGCTCCTGGTCATCCTGTACGGGGCGGTCGTCGGGATCCTCATCGCCGTCGGGATCTCGTACACGATCGTGCTGGTCATCGCCGCCATCGTGCTGTTCTGCCAGTACTGGTTCTCCGACAAGATCGCCTTGTTCGGCATGGGCGGCCACATCGTCACCCCAGAGCAGGCGCCCGAGCTTCACGGCGTGATCGACCGGCTCTGCGCCCTGGCCGACATGAAGAAGCCCCGGGTGGCTGTGGCCGACACCGACGTGCCCAACGCGTTCGCCACCGGTCGCAGCCCCAACAACGCCGTGGTTTGCGCCACGTCGGGGCTCATGCGCCGTCTCGACGAACCGGAGCTGGAGGCCGTCCTGGCCCACGAGCTCTCTCACGTGGCACACCGGGACGTGGCGGTGATGACCATCGCCAGCTTCCTCGGCGTCGTGGCCGGACTGGTCACCCGGATCATGTTCTGGACCGGAATGATGGGCGGCTTCGGTGGAGGTGGTGGCAACCGAGGAGGCAACAACCAGGGTGGCAACGACAACGCCGCCATGGTGGAGATGATGGTGCTGCTCGTCTCTATCGCCGTGTACGCCATCAGCTTCCTGCTCACCCGGGCACTGTCCCGGTACCGGGAGCTCGCAGCCGACCGCTCCGGGGCGCTCCTCACCGGGCAGCCGTCGGTGCTCGCCTCGGCGCTGGTGAAGGTCACCGGAGAGATGTCTCGTATCCCTACTCGTGACCTCCGGACCGCCGAGACGTTCAACGCCTTCTACTTCACGCCAGCGCTGTCGAGCAACAACCGGAACGGCGGCGCTGGGTTCAGCCTCTCCTCCCTGTTCTCGACCCATCCCCCGCTCCAGCAACGCCTCCAGCAGCTCTCTCGTCTCGAAGCCGAGCTCGGCCGTCCGGCGTGACGCCGGTACTGGCTCGATGACCCGGTCAGAGATGGCGAAGACGCTGCCATGGTGAAGCTCTTCGACACGTTGCTCGGCCGCACCAAGCCGGTGCAGGCCAACCTCGACGCCTTGTTCGCCCTCCCCTCGGCCACGATCACCCTGCAGAGCGCAGTGGGGACCACCTCGTCGGGACGGGCCGGCGTCTGCTACAAGCCACCTACCGGCCAGTCCTTCGGCGACATGCAGGCCGAGGTGATGAAGCTGCTGGCCATGGAGGGCGGCGGCGCCCTGCGGGCATCCGAGGACACCTACGGCTACCACTGGGTGGTGATCGAGAACCCGGACACCGAGGCGCTGGTGACCCAGGTCCACCTGGTCAACTCTTCGCTCAGCGATGCCGGGTGGGGGTCACAGCTGCTGTGCTCGGTGTTCGGGCTCGGGCCGGTACCAGAGGACGCCGATCCGACGAACGGTCCGGCACCCATCGTCATCCCGTCGACGGAGTACCTCGTCTACCTGTTCAAACGGGGAACCTTCTACCCGTTCGTGCCGGACGGCAAGGAGCATCGGAGCACCGACAAGGAGTTGAAGCTCAAGGGGCTGCTCGCCGACGACCTGGTCATCGAGCAGGACCTCGACCGTTGGTTCCCGCTCTGGAACCTCCCGGTCGGCTAAAAGCTGGCAGCGCCACCGACCGGACCGAGGGCGCTGATGGCGCCGGCCAGCCGGGTGTCCCGTTCGGTGAGCCCCCCCGAGTCGTGGGTGGTGAGCGTCAACGTGACCTTGTTCCATCGGATATCGATGTCGGGATGGTGGTTGGCCTCTTCCGCCAACCCTCCCACCGTGTTCACATAGGTCAGCGATCCTGTGAACCCGTCGTGACGGGTCAGGCGGACCAGCTCGTCGTCGTGTCGCCTCCACCCCGATCCCTTCAGACCGCCCAGCGCCTCGGTGATCTCGGCATCGGTCAACAGCGGGTCCCGCATCTCAGGCGCCGACCGGCTCGGCCGGGGTGAACGTCACCGGCATCTCCTCGTACCCCGACACGAAATTGGCAGCCCGCTTGGGCAGCTCACCGTCACCGGCCAGCGCCAGGTCGGGCAGACGGGTGAGCAGGCGATCGAACATCACTGACAGCTCCAGCCGGGCCAGACGGTTCCCGAGGCAGAAGTGGGACCCGAAGCCGAAAGCCACGTGGTCGTTGGGCTGACGCTGTATGTCGAAACGCTCGGGGCTGTCGAAGACCGTCTCGTCACGATTGGCCGCCGGGTAGAGCAGCAACAGCTTCTGGCCCTCGTGCACGGTCTCGCCGTGCAGCTCCACGTCACGGGTAGCGGTGCGGGCCATGTTCTTGATCGGCGAGACCCACCTGAGCATCTCCTCGACGGCGGAGGGCAGCAGCGAGCGGTCGGCCTGCAATGCCTGGAACTGGTCGGGATGGCGGAGCAGCTCGTACATACCGCCGCTGATCACGTGACGGGTGGTTTCGTCTCCTCCGATGAGGATGAGCAGGGATTCGTGGACCAGGGATGAGTCGTCGAGGCGGTCACCGTCGATCTCGGCCTGGACCAGGGTCCCGATGAGGTCGTCGTCACGACCGTCCTGACGCCGCTCCTCGATGACGTTGGAGACGTAGCCGGTGTAGTCGATGAAAGCAGTGGTGGCAGCGTCCATGGCGTTGGGGTCCGGGGAGCCGAGCGCCTTGAGCATGTCGTCGGACCAGCGGAGAAGGTCGTCACGGTCCTTCGGGGCCACCCCGAGCATGTTGCCGATCACGATCATGGGAAGCGGGGCGGCGATGTCCCGCACGAAGTCGGCCGACCCTCGTTCGCACACGCCGTCGATGATCTGGTCGCAGATGGTGCGGATGCCGTCCTCGCCCTCCCGGATGCGCTTGGGGGTGAAGCCCTCGCTGACCAACCGGCGCCGACGAACGTGCTCTGGCGCGTCCATGTCGATCATCATCGGCAGCGGGCCCGTGTCGGGACGGATCCCCCCGGCGTTGGAGAACGTGTCCGGGTCCTTCGAGATCTCCTTGATGTCGGCGTGGCGGGTAATGCCCCACACCCCGTGCGGTTCGTCCAAGTAGGCCGGAGCGTGTGTGCGCATCCAGGCGAAGGCAGGAAACGGATCACCGCCGTAGAACCCGCCGTCAAGCAGATCGATCTCGATGTCATCAGGCGGTTTGGTCACGGTGCTCCTCGTCGCAGGGAGTGGTCACAGGGCTATGGCGGACAAGGGCTCGCCCTGCGCCGCATCGGGAAATCAGAACGCGTTCACAGTACGTCATCACGGATCCGGAAGGCCATGGGCATATGGGCAACACCGGCGTGCTTGTTGGTGCGCACCCGCTCGATCGGCCCGGTCAGCGTGAGGTCGGTAAAGCGGTCGAGCAGCTGGCCCAGCACAACCCGGATCTCCAGACGGGCCAGGTTCGCCCCCAGGCAGAAGTGGGAGCGATAGCCGAAGGTGAGGTGTGGGTTCGGGTCCCGACGAATGTCGAAGCGGAAGGGGTCGTCGAACACCGACTCGTCCCGATTGGCCGATGCCCACCACAGGGTCACCTTGTCGCCCTGCCGTATGGCCTGGTCGCCGAGGGTGGCGTCCCGGGTGGCGGTCCGCCGGTTGTAGATGGTGGCGCTCGTCCAGCGGAGCACCTCCTCCACGGCGGTGGGCATCAACGAGCGGTCGGCCCGGAGCGCTTCGAGCTGGTCGGGATGTTCGATCAGCGCCGCCACGCCCAAAGCGATCGAGTTCCGAGTGGTCTCGCTCCCCGCCGCCACCAACAGGTTGAAGAACATCACCAGCTCCAGGTCGGTGAGCGGCTCCTCCTCCCCGTCGGCGTTCTCCACCGTCGAAGTGGCTACCACCGAGATGATGTCGTCACCCGGCTCCCGCCGTCTCCGGTCGATGAGCCGGCTGCCGTAGGCCCACATGTTGGCCGCAGCCTGCTCCACCGCCTCGCTGCTCTCCCCCAGCTCCCGGTCCTGGTAGTCGAGCGTGGCGTTCGACCAGTTCATCAGGTCGTGACGGTCCTCGTCCGGCACGCCCATGAGAGCGGCGACCGCCTGGAGCGGCAGCTCCACCGCCACGTCGGTGAGGAAGTCGCACTGTCCGTGCGGGGCGACGGCGTCGAAGATGGCCGTGGTCCGGGCCGAGAGCTCGGCCTCCATCACCGCCAGCGCCCTGGGGGCCACCGCCGGGGTCACCAGCCGGCGGATCCGGTGGTGTCGGGGATCGTCCATCATGTTCAGCAGCACGCCCGACGCAGTGCCGTAGGGAAGGTCCTGGATGATCGTGCCCCCGCCGGTGAGCGCCCGGCGCCCGTTCCGAGGAGAACAGATCGGCATCGGACACTGCAGCCATGATGTCGGCGTGGCGGCTCAACACCCAGAAGCCCAGACCGTCCGGCGTGTGCGCGGTGGGCTCGTGCCACCACACGGGCGCTTCACGACGAAGACGGGTGAAGATGGCGTCGGGAAACCCGGTGCTGAACAGGTCCAGGTCGGTCAGGTCGACATCCTGCAGCGCCTTCTGGTCGTGCTGTGTCTTCTGGTCATGCTGTGTCTCTTGGTCGTGCTGTGTCTTCTGGTCATGCTGTGTCTCTTGGTCGTGCTGTTCGTCATCGGCAGCGCCTCTCGCCCCCCTGCGCAGGATCAAAAGTCGGTCATGGGTGGGTCATCGACTCCGGACGGACCGCCTTGTCGAAATCCTCGCCGGTGAGGAAGCCAAGCTCCACCGCCGCCTCCCGCAACGTGGTCCCTTCCTTGTGCGCCTTCTTTGCCACCTGTGCGGCCTTGTCGTAGCCGATCAACGGGTTGAGGGCGGTGACCAACATGAGCGAGTTGTTGAGATGCTGTTCGATGCGGGCCTCGTTCGGCTCCAGGCCCTCCACGCAAAACTCGGTGAACGACGCTGATGCCTCGGTGAGCAGCTCCACCGAGTGCAGAAAGTTGTGGATGATCACCGGCTTACAGACGTTGAGCTCCAGATTGCCGCGGCCACCAGCCATAGCGATGGCGGCGTCGTTCCCGTAGACCTGGATGCAGACCATGATCATCGCTTCGCTCTGGGTGGGGTTGACCTTTCCGGGCATGATCGACGAGCCCGGCTCGTTCTCGGGAAGGTTGAGCTCGCCCAGCCCGCTCCGCGGCCCCGAGCCCAGCCACCGGATGTCGTCGGCGATCTTGATGAGGGACGCAGCCAGTGTCCGGAGCATGCCGCTGGCGGACACGAAGGCGTCGTGGGCGGCCAGGGCCGCGAACTTATTAGGGGCGGTCACGAACGGAAGGCCGGTGATCTCGGCGATGGTGGAGGCCACCCGCTCGCCGAACTCGGGGTGGGTGTTGAGCCCGGTGCCCACCGCCGTCCCACCAGCAGCCAGCTCGTAGAGATCGCCAAGGGAATGCTCGATACGTGCCAGGTCAGCGTCGAGCTGGGCCACGTAGCCCGAGAACTCCTGTCCAAGCGTCAAGGGGACGGCGTCCATCAGGTGGGTGCGCCCGATCTTGGTGATGTCGGCGAACGCAGCCGACTTGGCAGCCAGGACGTCACGCAGGTGACGGATCGACGGCAGCAGCCGGTGGATCACCTCCTCCACGGCGGCAATGTGCATGGCAGTGGGGAAGGTGTCGTTCGACGACTGGGACATGTTGACGTCGTCGTTGGGGTGGATGGGGTCCTTCGAGCCCAGTACGCCCCCGGCCAGCTCGATGGCGCGGTTGGCGATGACCTCGTTGGCGTTCATGTTGCTCTGCGTACCGCTCCCGGTCTGCCAGACGCTGAGCGGGAAGTGCTCGTTGAGCTTCCCGGTGGCGACCTCGTGAGCGGCGGCGACGATCAGCTCGGCCTTCTCCGGGGAGAGCTTGCCCAGCTCGGCATTGACCCTGGCCGACGCTTCCTTCAGGATGCCGATGGCACGGATGAGCGGTGGCGGCATCCGATCGTCGCCGATGGGAAAGTGGTGAAGCGAGCGCGCCGTCTGTGCCCCGTAGTAACGATCGTCGGGGACCTCGATGGCGCCCATGCTGTCGGTCTCAGTTCGCATGGCCTTGGCCAGCTCCTCTCGTCGATGGAACCCCCCAACAGTGCCGGGCGCCGACCCTACTCCATCAACGTCGGAGAGCCAGACCCTCTTGCCAGGCGTCCCTTGCCGCCTCGATGTCGGATGCGCGGGGCCCGTCGCCGTCTCCTGGGACCTCCAAGATGGCCGGTAGACCCTGGAGGGCATCGTGACCCAACAGGGCGCCGAGCCCGGCGGACCCGATGGTGCCGTCCCCGATGTTCTCGTGCCGGTCCTTATTGGCGCCGAAAGGCACTTTCGAATCGTTGAGGTGGATGCAGCGGAGCCGGTCCAGGCCCACGGTGTCGTCGACCATCCCGACCAGGTCATCAGCTTCGCTCACCGTGCCGAACGGTACGCCCGACGCCCACAGGTGCTGGGTGTCCAGGCAGACGCCCAACCGCTCATCCCCCTGCGCTGCCTCGATGACCTGGGCCAGCTCGTCGAACGTCTTTCCCACGGTGTCGCCGGCGCCGGCAGCGTTCTCGAGGAGGATGGGGCACTCGGCACCCGCTCCCCCTGCTCCCGATCCCGCTCCCCCGGACCCCTCCGCTCTCGAGGTGCTCACCGACTCCAGAGCCTCCACCAGGGCCGAGACGATCTGGGGCAGGGCAGCATCGAACCCACTCCCCCGGTGGCTCCCGATGTGCAGCACCAGTCCATCGGCCCCCATGCCGTCTGCCGTAGCCAGGTTGGCGTTCAGGCATACCCGGGACTTCTCAGCCAGCTCCGGGTCCGGTGTGGCCAGGTTGATCAGGTAGGTCGCATGGCAGAAGGTGGCCGTGACCGAAGGGTGGTCACACTGCGCCGCCCTGTAGCCGGCGAGCACGTCGGGGCCGTACTGGGACGGCTTCCACATCCTGGGGCTCTGGGTGAAGATCTGGACGACCTCGGCGCCGATATCCGCTCCCCGCTCCAGCGCCGGCACCAGGCCCTTCCCCGCACGAACATGTGCTCCGATCCGCATAACCGCACGGTACCAGGAGCAGCCGAACAACTCACCAGCGACGCGCCTGGCTAGGTGATTGCCCCGATGACCGGATCGCTGACGACAGTAGGCTTGGCAGTGGACAACACCCGCGGGCGTGGACGCCTTCACACAACCCGTCGGCGGCACGGTTCATCAACCAGCGCACAACCAAGGGACATAGCCATGACAGCCACACTGACGAATGCAGCCCGTACCTTGATCAACCGGCCGATCATCGCCAACGTTGCCACCGTCGACCACGATGGTCGGCCTCAGCTCACTCCGGTCTGGATCGATCTCGACGGTGACAACCTGGTCTTCAACACGGCCAAGGGCCGGGCCAAGGCGAGCAACCTCGACCAGAACCCGAACGTGGCCGTCTCCGTCGTCGATCCTGAGGATGCGTACAACGTCGTGGTGGTGCGAGGCGTGGCGGTACCCACCGAGGAGGGTGCCGACGAGCACATCGACGCACTGGCCAAGAAGTACCTGGGCGTCGACAAGTACCCGATGCACCAGCCCGGAGAGGTCCGGGTCAAGTACCGGGTCGACGCCGACCGCGTCGTGATGCAGCCGGCCGACGAGAGCTGATCGCCCGCTCAGGCGCTACCGCTCAGCCGGACACCGCACCGGTATCCACAACGCATGAAAGACTTGGGCAGTGGCCGACCCCCTCGCAGCACCTGCATCGACACCAGGGCCAATGCCGACCGGCGGCTGGTCGGACGACGGTCAGGTGGAGTGGTATCTGAACCGTGTCGGCAAGCTGGAAGCCCGCCAAGCGGGCGAGCAGGTCCTGATCGATCTCCTGCCTGCAGCACCGCGGCGAGTACTCGACCTCGGGTGTGGTGATGGGCGACTAGCGGCACTTGTGCTCGAGAACCGTCCCTCAGTGGAAGCAGTCGTCGCCGTCGACTGCTCACCTCCGATGCTCGAGCGAGCTCGTGAGCGGTTTGAGGACGAAACCAGGGTGGAGGTGCGCACCTGGGACCTGCGGCACCCTCTCCCTCCGTTTGGCATGCTCGACCTAATCGTCTCCGGCTTCGCCCTCCATCACTTAGAGGACTCCCGGAAGCAAGAGCTCTTCGAAGAGGCGGCGAGCCAGCTGGCCCCAGCAGGGGTCTTCATCAACCTGGAGATCGTCGCTTCGGCTACACCACAACGCCATACCGAATTTCTCGCAGCGATCGGGCGAACCGACGACGACCCCGAGGACCGGCTCGCCTCGATCGAGGACCAGCTGACATGGATGGGCGATGCAGGGATGACCAACGTCGACTGTCTATGGCGGTGGCGAGGGTTCGCACTCCTCGTCGGCGAGGCGCCATAGGGCTGCTGGCCGGGCTGGGATACGGATCGCCGATTCTGCGCCCTGCTTGCTACCGTCCCTCGAAGTTCGGAGGGCGCTTCTCCAGGAACGCCCGGGGTCCTTCTCTGGCGTCTCGACTGCTCATCACCGGGAAGCCGATCTCCATCTCTCGCTTATACGCGTCGCCCTCGGCCACGGCGTCCGCGGCGAGCACGGCCGCCTTGATGGCCTGGACCGCCAGCGGTCCGTTGGCAGCGATCCTGTCGGCAATAGCTCGTGCCTTGGTCAATGCCTCACCGTCGGGCACGACGTGTCCGATCAGCCCGATCTCCTTCGCCTTGTCGGCAGTGATCGGGTCACCGACGAGCAGGATCTCCATCGCCTCGGTCCACGGGATCTGACGGGGCAGCCGCACCGTCGACGCCGACATCGGGAACAGGCCTCGCTGTACCTCGGAGATGGCGATCGTGGCACCGGCGCCGGCCACCCGGATATCCGTGGCCTGCAAGATCTCCGTACCCCCTGCATAGCAGTACCCCTCCACGGCAGCGATCAACGGCTTCTTCGTGCGGTACTCCTTCAAGAACCCCTTGAAGATGATGGACGGGTCGCCCTTGACCCGCTCCTCGAACTCGTCGGCCGGCGGCGCCCCCGAGACCAGGGCTCCCACCAGCCGGTCGAGGTCGGCCCCGGCCGAGAACCCACCAGCCGCTCCCGTGAGTATCGCCACCCGCACTCCGTCGTCACCGTCAATGAGGTCCCACGCATCGCAGAGTCGACAGAGCACCTCGGCGTTGAAAGCGTTCCGCTTCTCCGGACGGTTGAGCGTCACGGTGACGACATACCCGTCTCGATCGATGAGGACAGCGGGTTCAGCGGAGTCGGTCACGGGGTCGGTCCTCTCTTCTCAGGTGGGCTGCGACAAACACGAAGGTCTGGGGAAGCAAGGTTCTGAGAGACGGGCGAAGTAGAGGTTCAGCGGTACTCGGGCTGCAGATCGGCGCTGACAATCCACATGGCGAAGTACTGGGCAGCGCCACCGTAGGCATGACCGAGGGCCACCCGGGCTCCGTCCACCTGGTAGTCACCGGCACAACCGCGTACCTGGTTGGCCGCTTCCAGGCACCGGATCAGGCCGGAGGCCCCGATGGGATTGGAAGACAGCACGCCCCCCGACGGGTTGACCGGAAACGACCCGGTGAGCTCGGTATCCCCGGCTTCGGTCATACGCCACCCCTCCCCTTCCGGGGCGATGAGATGGCCTTCGAGCCACATCGGCTCGTACCAGGAGAACGGCACGTAGAGCTCGGCACAGTCGATCTGCCGACGAGGGTCGGTGATCCCTGCTTTCTCGTACAGCACGGTGGCACAGTCCACGCCCGCTTGCACACGCACCGCGTCACGACCGGGGAAGGACGAGAACTCGGTGCGCTTGGCATGGGCGATCACCCACGCCGGTGCTCCCGGGCTACGACGGGCCACGTCCTCACTGGCCAACACCACCGCGGCGGCACCGTCGGAAGAGGGGCACGACTCCAGGAAGTGGATGGGATCCCACAACATGGGGGATTCCTTGACCTTCTCGATGGAGATGTCCTCGATGTGCAGGTGCGCATGGGGATTGTGCAAGGCGTTCAACCGGTCCTTCACCGCCACCTTCCAGCCGATGTGCTCGGGAGCACCCGAACGCTGGATGTAGCTGCGTATCCACGGCGCAAACGTGCCGCCTGCCCCCTGGCCACCGGACTTGCCGCCGGAAAGGGCCCACGTAGCGTTGCCCTCGGACTGCTTCTCGTAACAGACCACCAGTACCCGGTCGTAGCGGCCGGACTCGACCATGGTGGCGCCGGTGATGGCGGTGGCCGCCCCCACCGAGCCGGCGGTGTGCACCCGGTGAATGGGCTTCCCCACCGCACCGAGGGCATCGGCCAGCGACAGCTCGGGCATGACCACGCCTTCGAGCGCATCGGGAGCTTTACCGATCACTACCGCGTCGATATCGGCGAAGGTGAGGCCTGCGTCCTCCATCGCCTCGAGGGCCGCCCACCGCACCAGGCCGTCGAGGGTGAGGTCGAGACGTTTGCGGTAGTCCGTCTGGCCGGTTCCGATCACTGCGCACGGGCGCCCCATCAGTCGTCTCCCTCGAGCACGCTTACCAAGTTCTGCTGCAGACAGGACCCGCTCGAGGCGTGAGCCACACCTCGCCGGGCCGTACCGTCCATGATCCGGCTGGCCACCTCGGCGACCCGTACCAGTCCAGTGGCCATGACCGGATCACCAGCCAAAGGCCCGCCCGACGGGTTGACCGACGTGTCCTCGCCCAGCCCCAGGGCACGACGCAGGATGAGCTCTTCATGGCTGTGTGTGACCATGAGCTCGGCCACGTCGATGGAGCCTTCGGCGGCCCCAGCACCTGCTGCTGCTGTCCGAGTCGACGGCGAGTCGGCCAGGTCCCGGAAACCGGGATGATGGGACTCGATCCGGTGGTCCATGCCACGGATCCATGCCGGTCGTTGATGAAGCTCCCGAGCCCGATCCCCGGCCACCAGCAGCACGGCGGCAGCACCGTCGGTCGGGGGAGCCACGTCATGGGCCCGCAGCGGTGAAGCCACGTACGGCTGAGCCAAGAGCTCTTCCACCCCCATCTGCTCGACCGCCAATGCCCGGGGATTAGACGCAGCCGCCTGACGGCTGCGGACCACCACGTCGGCGAAGTCCCGTTCGGTGGCCAACCCCTGGTCGAGCAGGATGCGAGCCTGGAGCCCAGCCAACGACGTGGGGTCGAGGCCAAGCGGTGCCATCACATACGGATCCCCCTGGAGAGCGAACGCCTCCCGATGGTTCCCGGGCGAGGAACGACCGGATCCGATGACCAGGGCGGTGTCCACGTCACCGACCTGCAGCCGCAGCCACGCCTCGAACAGAGCCCACGCCCCGTCCATCTCCACGTGGCTCTCGTACACCGGAGGCCAGGCACCGACCCCATCCAGGTTCATGACGAAGGCGAACGGAAGCCCGGAGTTGTAGTCGCAGCTACCGGCGATGGTGAAGTCGATCTCAGCTCGTTCCAGTCCCGTCTGGTTCAGAAGGTCGTTGACGCACCGCATCACCAGCACCGGCTCGGGGCCGTCGAAGGCGACCACACTCGGAGTCTGCGTGATGGCCACGATGGCCACGTCCCGTCCTGTCGATACCCCACGATCCCCGGTCACAGCGCGAACTCCTCGAACGAGTCGGGGTCCGCATCGGGTTCGCCGGTGGGATCCCACCGTTCGATGATGCCGTCGAGCGACAGGGACCGGTTGTCAATATCCCCCAAGTCCCGCTGACCGGACGGCCGCCAGACGGCCTGGAGGCGGAGGCCGACACGGAACTCTTCGATGGGCACGTTCCGTACGTCGACACCGGTGATGGGAGTATCCCCACCATCGAGCAGGATCGAGGCCCGGATGTAGGGCTCGGTCTCCTTCTGTCCGTAGTACTGGATAGGGGTGATCACGGTAAACGCAGTGACCGAGCCCCGGTCGGCCAGGACCACGTCGTCCTCCTCCCCCACCTCCACCCGCTCCATCAGGTCGTACCCCCGGCCCGGAATGGACACCTTGCCCGAGGCAGGTGAACGCTGTCCGATGAAGCGACCGTCCAACAGCCCTTGGGCGAAGCGACGCCGGTGCGGCTGCAGCGGCTCCCGGTAGGAGAGGGAGATGAGCTGTTCGGTCACGACCACCGGTTCGTCCGCGGTGGTCACCTCATGAGGAACAGCCGTACCGGCAGGCACGAAGTGGAAGTCGGTCATCGACCCCCGACGTTCCTGGTGGAACTGGACCGAGATCCGCATGCCGGTGGAGACCTGGTCGGCGGAGGCCACGTCCAGGGCATGGATCATGGGACGGTAGGCACCGTCCAACAGAACCAGGACGAAGGCGAACGGATGGTCGAAGGGGTGCTGGGAAGTGGGCTCGGCCACCCATGTCCACGACTGAACTGTGCCGTCAACCCGGCCGTCGGTTCCCAGCTCCACCAGGTCGGGCTCCAGGCTGGCCGCCGTCTCCGGGTCGTACTCCACCGGTGGGCAGTAGACGTGTTCGCCGCAGCGAATGCCCAGAAGCCGACCGTCACGCAGCGCGGTCAGGAAGGGACCGAGCACGGGACCGGTCGTACGGGTGTAGGGAAACTCGAGCAAGGTCTCTACGTCGGGGAGCACACCGGCCTTCTCTCTCTGGAACGCACGCCATTGGATCATACGGGTTGCCAGCGAGGACAGACGCCGGCAACGCCAGTATCCACAGCTCAGTGAGCAGCGGGCCCGAACTACCGACCCACGGGGCCGCTCAGTACCTTGATCTCACAACGAGGGCCTGATGCCCTCGCAAGTCGTGCGTCGGCCGTGATCAGAGCGCAGCTCAGCCCTTCGGCAAGAGCGACGTAGGCAGCGTCGTAGGTCGTAACGTTGGTCCGGAGCTCGTAGGCGCGGCGCATAAAAGGCAAGGTCGGGTACCGCTCGAGGGGAAGGTCAGCAAGGTCGTCAATCGCCGAGGAGAAGCGTCGAGCAGTGATTGCCGCCGCCAACCACCGTTTACGCAGCACGGCGACCGTCTCGACATCGACCAAGTCCGGAGCACTCACGGCATCAGCTCGCGGAAGCTCCGCTCGGGCTCGACGTCCGTCCTCTCCATCGTCGGCAACGACATTGGCCAAGATCGAGGCATCGACCACGATCAATGGTGGCCACGCACTTCAGTGAGATCCTCGACAGCCTGCCCGAGCCCGACCTGACCGCCCTTCCGGCGAGAGATCCGATTGAGGACCTCGTCGAGGCTCGGGCGTTCGGCCAAACGGGAAAGCTCCCCGGCAAGGTACTGCTGCAAAGACTGTCCCCTGTCATCCGCCCGCCGTTGCAGCTCACGGTGGACGTCGTCAGGGAGATCTCGTACAAGAACATTCGTCATGCTTACATAATGCTATCACTCGTGCCGTCCATCGTGCCTCATCGTGTCACGTGTGGGAATCGTGGCTGAGCTCCCAGAGCTGGAGTTGTGCCCAGCAATGGATTTGGCACGACCTTTAACCCACAATCAGGTCTGCAGGCATCGGTGTCTCAAAAACATTTTTGACCGACACCGGAGAGGGCCGTTACGCCCGCCATCTCCGAAATGCGAATACAGCGACGCCGAGAAAAACCACGACTGCCTCGTAGAACTCGATGCCGATCATGGTCCGACTGTTCTGGCGAGGAGGCCCGTCCTGTGTCCAGGCCACCAGCTGGTCGATCAGTGCTTCGTTGTCGTCGGGCTCCAGTCCGACCAGATCAGCACGAGCTCGGGTCGTGAAGTCGACGTCCCAGGTCACGCTTGGTGGCGCAACGTCCCGAAGAACTCCCGCAGCTCGATCTCGCTCTCGCAATGAACAAGTCGACCTTCGTGCTCGTCCTCTCGCGCTTCTCGAAGCCGGCAAGCGATCTCCTCGTCAGTGAGGTCGAGAGCGATGGTCTGTCGGGTCATGCCCCAACTCTACGGAAGGAGAGTGCCGATCTCTCGCCATTCACGGTGGGCGGAGGAGGAAGGCCATGTCGGAGCCATGGATGACGACAACAATGCCGCGATACGCCGGCTGGGGGGCGGCGAGCCCGGCATGCCTATCCGCTCGACCTCTTAGCCCGGTACCCTGGGAGATCCCTCAACCGGTTATCTCGGGAGCCCATGAGCCAGTCGCCCAACGACCCCCAACGGACGAGCAATCCTCCTTCTGTTCCTGAGCAGCGGCTGACCCTGAGCCCGATCCAAGTGATCGCCAGCGCCCTGGCATCCGTGTCAGCAGCCGTGATCGCGTCCCTGTTCAATGTGGCCGGGACCATCATCGGAGCGATCGTCGTCAGCCTGGTGGCCACCATCGGCGCAGCGATCTACAGCGCGTCGATCCGGCGAGCACATACCCGCCTGCGACAGGCAGCTAGCCAGCGGCAGCTGGGACGTACGGCACCAAACCTCGCCGGTGGGCAGAACGATCCGACCCGTCAAGCCAGGCAGGTTGGCCAGGTCGGTCAAACCACCGATCCCGTCAGCCAGGCAGGCACGCCGATAGAACGTCTTACCGGGCTCGATGCCTTACAGGCAATGGGTCCCACCGGTGCCAGACGCTCCCGACGGCCAACGTCGGCAGGCCGACCAGTGTCGACAGGATCAACAAAGTCGACAGGCTCGACCCGCCACCGCCTCCCGCTCATCACTGCCGTCGTGGCCGTTCTCGTGATCGTCATCGCCACGGTAACGGTGATCGAACTGATAGCAGACAAGCCGCTCACTGCCATCGTCCGAGGTCAGTCTGGTTCAGGTCAGACCTTCTTCGGTGGCAGTAGCGGCGGCAAGACCAAACCGCCGACGACCACCACGACCACGAGCAAGCCGACGACGAGCACTTCGTCTACGACCACCACCAGCCCGACTTCGACGAGCACCTCGACGACCACGTCTCCGACCAGCACCACCACGACGACCACGACGATCAGCCCCTCCCCCGGAGCGTCAGCGTCAACAACGACCACCTCCCCGACCAAGTGAGGGTCAGGCGGGAGGCCGAGTGGTACGTCAGCCAGCCGACCACCAGCCTGGTCCGGTGCGTACTGCGCCGGACCGAGTCAGGGCATCGCAGGCTTGAGCGGCCCGAGCCACGCTGAGACCGGTTCGTTGCAGAATCGCGTCCATGGTCGTCGGTCGTTCGTCTACTGCCGCCAGCACAGCACGTTGATCGTCACCTCGATGACGAGGTCGCCGAAGCACTGCTGCAGGTTCTCCCCCGCCGGTCGAGGATTACGACCGGTCGACTGAGCTTTGCACCGGCCCCTCAGGACCACGATCGGCGGTCGACTTCTGCCGGACCGGCTGCTTACGACGTCGCCTGTCACCGGATCGGTCGGCTGGCCCACTCTCGGTTCGTCCGGACATTCGACCCGGTCCGCGATCTCGGCCTCTGGCCGCCATCAGCGTTGCTGCCCTGGCGGCAGGAGCAGGGCTGTCCCTGCCGCATCGCGCCAGAGCCACCGCAGTCAGCACATCGTCGGCATCCCGAACCGGGGTACAGCCGTCGACCAGCAGGCCGTTGGTCCCGTCCGAGGCGCGGCTGCGAACCGATCCGGGAACTGCGCACACCGGGATGGACCGGCGGGCGGCGGCTTCGACCGTGTAGAGAGCGCCGCCACCCAGCTGGCACTCCACCACGACCACCACGTCGGAGAGCGCGGCAATGATCCGATTGCGAACCGGGAAGAGCCGGGGATGGGGGTGGGCTCCCAGTGGGGCCTCCGAGAACACCACGCCGCACTCTTCGACTTCTCGCCACAGCGACGAGTTGCTCAACGGGTACACCACGTCGAGACCGGTGCCCACGACCGCCACCGGCGCGGCCGGTTGGCCCCCGTCGAACGCAAGGCACCGGCATGAGCCGCACCGTCGATCCCCAGACGCCAGACCCGACACCACCGCCACGCCGGCTGACGCCAGGTCTCGTCCCAGCTCGGATGCCACCTGGAGACCGTACGGAGTGGCAGACCGAGTCCCGACGATTGCCACCCGAGCGTGGCCCTCGACGGCCGCAGGATTCCCACGTGAGAAGAGCACGGCCGGCGCACCGGGATCGTGGTGCAACGGCGTGGGGTATCCGCGAGCACCTCGCAGATGGATGCCCACCCCGGCGTGGGCGTACTGCTCGGCGACGGCCTCCGGGTCGGCGGACCGAGCCGCCACCGTGAACCGGTGCTGACTGTCAGCCGGATGACGACCGGACGACAGCGCTGCCCACGCCGTCATCGGATCGTGATCGGCCAGGACCTTCGCCAACCGAACCGGTGTCATCCCGGGCAGGCCACACAAGGTGGCGGCGTACACCTCGTCCTCCGACCTCGACACACGCGGCAACTGCGAAGGCCCAGTCTCTGGACTCGCTGCATCTGACGACCGTACAGACCCGGTCATGCCCCCTCCCCCAGCAACGCGCCTCGCCGAGCGCGCAACAGCAGCGCCTCATGGATATGTCCGATGTCCACCACATCGCCGGCGTCATCGAGATCGGCCACCGTGCGGGCGATTCGTCGGACGCGATGAAGTCCCCGAGCACTGAGCGACCCGTCGCGCAGGCGCATCTCCAACGCTGCTGCAGCAGCATCGGTCAGCGGGACCAGCGCGTCCAACTCCGGACCGGGGAGCTCCGCATTGGCACGGACCCCACGGTCTGCCGCTCGTTTCCGGGCCAGCATCACCCGCTCGGCCACCACCTCGGTGGACTCGCCGGGCCGGCTGTTGATCAGATCGTCCACCAACGGCCGATCGACACGGACGGCCAGGTCGAAGCGGTCCAACAGCGGTGCCGACACCCGGCGGGCGTAGCGCGCCCTCGCTGCCGGCGTACACCGGCACGCTCCCGGAAGGCCACCCTCACCGCAGGGACACGGGTTCATCGCACCAACCAGCAGCATGCGGGCTGGGAACGTTGTCGATCCCTGTGCCCGGCTGACCCGGACCTGCCCTTCCTCGAGAGGTTGCCGGAGCGCGTCGAGAACGGTCGTCGGGAACTCACCCATCTCGTCCAGGAACAGCACGCCCCCGTGGGCCAAGCTGATCTCACCGGGTCGTATCCACGGAGCGCCGCCGCCGATCATCGATACCGGAGACGCCCCGTGATGGGGTGCACGAAACGGTGGGCGCTCGATCAGCCCGCCGGCAGGAAGAGACAGTCCGGCAACAGAGTGGACCCGGCTGGCCTCCAGTGCGGTCGAGCGATCCAGGTCGGGCAGCAAGCCGGGAAGACAGCTGGCCAACATCGTCTTGCCTGAACCTGGTGGCCCTACCAACAACAGATGGTGACCGCCGGCCGCAGCCACCTCGAGTGCCCGGCGAGCAAAGGGTTGTCCGGTGACATCAGCCAGATCAATCCGTTGCCCCAGTGTTGCGGACATATTGGGGGCGTTCTCCGTCTGCACGCACGGTGTTGAAGGAACCCGCCAGCTTCGACACCCGTTCAGGCAGTCGACGAGCACCCCGAGCGTGGGTGCGGACCGGACATCGCCGTGGTCGGGCAGCCGAGCCTCGCTGGCACTGACATCAGGCACCACCAGGGTGTGGGATCGCAACGCTTCGGCCAGCACCACCATGCCGGTGAGGGCCCGAAGCGAGCCGTCCAAGCCGAGCTCACCGACGAACGCCAAGCCATCCACGACATCGGCCGGCAACGTGCCAGAGGCAACGAGCAGTCCAATGGCGATAGGAAGGTCCAGACCTGCACCCCCCTTGCGCATGCCCGACGGTGCGAGATTGACGGTGACCCGTCGGAGTATCCACGGGAGCCCGCTCGACAACAGTGCCGCCCTGACCCTGTCCCTGGACTCCCGAACTGCTGCGTCGGGAAGACCGACGATTGTGAAGCCTGGCAGGCCGTTGGACACGTGAACCTCGACCGATACCCGTTGCCCGTCGACTCCGACGAGGACAGCAGAGGGAATGGTGGCGATCATGGCGCCTCCGATCAGCACAGTCCGACCGAGCGCACTCCCGACTCTCAACACTCCCCGGCCCCTCCAGCAGGGATGGGCACTGCCGAGCAGGCGCACGATCGGAACCAGATCAGGAGAGGCCATACCCAGGTGGGACTGTTCCACCAGCGGAGCCGTTTCAGTAGGGACTGCTCCGCTAGGTGCCGCCGGCCGCTCGATGCACCACCACACACAGTAAGACAAGGATGCGACAGAAGAGTGGCCAACCCTAGTGACGTGGATTTTCACGACCCGTCTCCGCACAGCCCACCTGGGGCCGTAGTGTGGTCTGGCCATGACGTCCGACACCACTGATACCACCGACACCGGCAATCCGGCCATGAACACCAGTGCCGCGCCCGCTGCATCAGCCACAGCCACCACAACGGCCACCGACAACATCATCGACACCACCGACCTCACCAAGGTCTATCCGGGCACCGACTTCCGGGCCGTCGACGAGCTCAACCTCTCGGTTATGACCGGTGAGATCTTCGGCCTCCTCGGCCCCAACGGCGCAGGCAAGACGACCACAGCAGGCATGCTGACGACCCGGGTCATCCCGACGTCGGGAACGGCGCTCGTCGCTGGCATCGACGTCGTAGGTCATCCGGCGCTGGCCAAGCAGATCGTCGGCGTCGTCTCCCAGACCAACACGCTCGACCGGCAGCTCAACGTCTGGGAGAACCTCTACTTCCACGGTCGCCTCTTCGGGATCGGCGCCGCCGAGTCACGGCGGAGCTCGGACGAGCTCCTCGAGCTGTTCCAGCTGGCCAAGTGGGCGAAGGCCTCGGTCTACGCGCTCTCCGGCGGCATGGCCCAGCGCCTCATGGTCGCCCGGTCGATCTTCCACCGGCCCGCCGTCCTGTTCATGGACGAGCCGACGGCCGGCCTCGACCCCCAGAGCCGCCTGGCGCTGTGGGACATCTTGCGCGAGCTCAACGCCGACGGACAGACGATCCTGCTCACCACCCACTACATGGAGGAGGCGGACCTGCTCTGCGACCGGGTGGCGATCATGGACCACGGCAAGATCCTCGCCCTCGACACACCGGCCCGGCTCAAGCGGGGTGTGGGCGCCGACACCATCGTGACGGTCAAGGCCCCCGGCGACCACGACACGCTGGCCGAGATGCTTCGACGCGACGTCGACGGCGTCACCCATGCCCGCCAGATCGACGGCGGGGTCGAGCTCCACGTCCGAGGCGGGAACCGGCTACTCCCCCGAGTGCGTGGCCGCCGCCGAACAAGGCGGCTTCGACGTCGTCGACCTGTCGGTGGCCGAGCCCACCCTCGAGACCGTGTTCATCAACCTGACCGGCAAGGAGCTCCGCGACTGATGGCGACGACACTTCCGGTCACCGACCGCCACCTCACCGCACGGCGCCGACTCGGTCGGCCTGGCGGCCAGCCGCACTGCCTTGCGAGCGCTGCTGCTGCGCGACCTGGTCGTCCTCCGGAAGCACATCATCGAGTTCGTCGTCCGCACGGTGGTCCAGCCGTTCCTGCTGTGCTTCGTCTTCCTCTACGTCTTTCCCAAGATCGGCCAGGCGTCGGTGGCGGCGGGAGCGCGGTGCCGAGACGTCGTTCGCCACGGTGCTCGTCCCGGGAGTGGTCGGGATCTCGATCATGTTCCAGGGCGTGCAGTCCGTCGCGCTGCAGATGGCCCAGGAGTTCGGGTTCACCCGCGAGATCGAGGACCGCGTCCAGGCGCCGTGCCCGATCTGGCTGGTGGCGATGGCCAAGGTCCTGTCGGGGGCCGTCCAGGGCATGATCTCGGCCATCATCGTCCTGCCGATCGCCTCGGTCGTCCACGCCGCGGGGGTCGAGGCAGACATCAACCTGCACTGGTGGATCGTTCTCACCGTCGTCCCACTGGCTTGCGTGGCGATGACCTCGCTCGGCCTGGTGCTCGGAACCAGCTTCGAACCGCGGAACATCGGGCTGATGTTCGGCTTCGTGGTGCTGCCCATCACCTTCCTCGGAGGCACCTACTACCAGTGGACCAGATTCGCCCCGGTGAAGCTCGGCGGGTGGCACTGGCTCCAGACGATCGTGCTCGTCAACCCGCTCATCTACGTGAACGAGGGCATGCGCGCGGCGTTCACCAACGCTGGCCACATGCACCTCTACGTGATCTACCCGGTGCTCATCGGGTTCTGCGCCCTGTTCCTGACCATCGGGTTGCGCAACTTCCGGCGCCGAGTGCTCTCGTAGGTACCGGGTCCCGCCCCCTCAGCCGATCAGGATCGGGTTGACCGGGCTCCCCGTGGCCCCGGTGACCTTGAGGGGAGCCACGATCAGCAGCCCCTCCCAGCACTCGTCGGCCGCCGGCGCGGACAGGTCGAGAAGCTCGATCAGGTAGATACCGTGCCGGACCAGCAGCAGCTTGTGCACGGCCAGGAACTCGTTCTCGTCGAAGGGGATGGACTCGACCGCGGCGTTGTCGGACCCCACCGCAACGACGTCATGCGCAGCGAGCCACTTCCCGGCGTCGACCCCGATCCCGGGCTCTTCGTACCCGATGTCGGGGTACCGCTCGTACCACATCTGGAGGTACCCGGTCCGGACCAGCACGACGTCGCCGGCTCTGACCTCGACGCCCTGGGCATCGCAGGCTCCTTGCAGATCGTCACCGGTGAGCACACGACCGGGCGTCACCCACGGACCGTCGTCGAAGTAGCGGGTCATGTCCAGCAAGACGGCACGAGCAGCGAAGCCACCCACCTTCTCGATACCGAGCTTGGTGGCGCCCGCCATGGCCCCCATGGCCGCAGCAGAAACGCCGTTGTAGTGGTGGTGGTCCTCGTACACGTGGATCAGCGCATCCATGTGCGACGTGGTGTGGGAAGGGAGCACCATCACGTCCTCGTTGCTCCCCGTGCCGGGCTTGCACCCGAGGTCGGCGTACATCCCCTCGTCCGTGCGGTCGGTGAGGGTCAGGCGCATCGGGCGTCCCCGGTGGTCGAACAGAGGGACGCCTTGGGCCTGGATGGGGATTCCCAACGGGTAGGTCCGCCCGGTGCGTACCGATGCGGCTGCACCACGCACCGTCTCGGCGGTGAGCAGGTTGAGCGCGCCACGCTCGTCGTCCTCCCCCCAGCGGCCCCAGTTACCAACAACGGTGTCCACCTTGCCGTCGGTCTTCATGGTCTCGTTGATGTTGGCCTCAATGTCGGTCGGTTCCTCTGGGACGGTCATACTCCGGCACCCTGGCCGCTTGCAGCGGCCCCGGCACTCGCTGCTTCACGGGCCCGTGTCGTCCGGTGCACGGGATCGGTGTCGAACTGGGGGATCACCCGGTCACCGAACAGCTCGATGGTCTCTTGGGCCTGATCGAACGGGAGGTTGACCGGCAGGCCGAACACGAGCTGGTCGATGTGGGTGTCCTGCAGTCGGGCGATCTGCTCGGCGCACTCGTCCGGACTGCCACAGATCAGATAACCCCCATCGATCTGCTGCTGCACCTCTTCTAAGGTGGGCTCGGACGCGGGGTGCGGCCACTTCGAGCCTCCTTCGGGCATGGGGATGGTGTCGTGGTAGTAGTACACCAGGCTCTGCAGATAGGAGAGGCCCATCGTGGTGACCGCCTTTCGGGCGGCAGCCCCGTCCTCGAGACAGACCATGGCAGTGGTGACCATGATGTTGTCGTTGACGTACTCGCCCACCGGTACAGCATCGCTGATGTTGGACTTGTACACGTCGATGAGCGGCGCCATGTCGGGGAGCGCCCGGGTGGTGAAGGCCAGGGTGCCGAGACCCATCCTGGCCGCCTTCTCGAACGTCGGTGGGTTGCCGGCGGCCACCCACATCGGAGGGTGCGACGTCCCCCACGGCTTGGGGAGCACGTTCCTTGTGGGGATCGCCTGACCGGGGTACGGGATGTGGAACGACTCTCCCTGATAGGAGTACTCCTTTTCCCGCCACATTCGAGGAATCTCACGGATCACCTCGTCCCAGACAGCCCGGGTGGCCTCGGTCGACTCGATGTCGAACCCGGTCACCTCGATGGTGCCGGCACCACGGCCAGTGCCGAACTCGAACCGGCCTTCGGTGAGGTGGTCGAGCATGGCGACGCGTTCGGCGATCCGGGCAGGGTGGTCCTTGTGGGGGTTGAAGCTGAAGATGCCCGAGCCCAGGTGGATCCGGTTCGTCTTGGCAGCGCAGTAGCCGAGGTATACGTCGCTGGCCGACAGGTGGGAGTACTCGGTCAGGAAGTGGTGCTCGGTCACCCAGACGTACTTCCAGTTGTGCTGATCAGCCGCCTCGACGAGCTCAGCTTCGCCGAGAAGAGCTCGGTGTTCGGCCTGGTCCCCGTCCCGCTCTACCCTGGCCTTGGGCACGTGCCCCTGGACAAAGATCCCGAACTCCACGATCACCCCTCCTTCCGGCTGGCTCTTTCTAGCGTCCTTTCTATCGCCTCGGTAGCGACCACACCTGACCCGGGGCGGTACGTGGACGTCCTTCCACCGGGAGCCGAAGCCGAACAGGAGGCGGACGACCCCTCGAAAAAGTGCTACGATTGCTACACTTGAGCTTCTGGGGAAAAGTCTTCGGGAAGAGGAGAGCGGACCGTGCGGACCATCAGCCACCGGCGAACTGCGGAACAACAGCTCGGAAGTCCTCCGGGACGTGCGCGGTGGAGAAATCATCGAGGTGACCAATCATGGCGAGGTCACCGCCGTCCTCGTGCCGCCGTCGCACACGCCCTACGAGCGGCTGGTGGCAGCGGGGAAGATCCGGCAACCCGCGGACAGATCGGTCGACCTACGCCGTATTCGCCGTACGAAGTCGAACGTGACGAGCTCCGAGATCATCGCAGAGCTCCGTAACGACCGGTGATCGTCTACGTCGACACATCGGCGGCGATGAAGCTCCTGGTTGACGAGGCCGAATCGGAAGCGCTCGCCGAGCACCTGGAACGGTCTCGCCGGACTGAGTCGGACACACTGGTGGCGTCCCTCCTCCTCCATACAGAGCTGCACTGCGCCGCCAACCGACGACCGGAGCTCGTCCGACCCGACGCTGTATCAGACGTGCTATCCACGTTCGAGCTCGTCGATGTCGAGAGCGGAGACCTGACGACCGCCCCCCTGCTTCCGGGCCAACTTCGATCCGCCGACGCCATCCACCTCGCCACGGCGTTGCGCATCGACGCTCACGTCATGGTCGCCTACGACGACGAGCTCCGCGCCGCGGCCACGACAGCTGGTATCGACGTTCTCAGCCCACAGTAGGCAGCGCTCCACCACCAGACCTCCACCGACACCAAGACGGAGATCCGAGGCCATCCGGTGGCTCAGACGGTCGCCAATGATCGCCATGATCATGTTGCTGGGCGCCTGTGTCCTACCCCACCGTCCGGCGCTGAGGGCGATCGCAGCCCACAAGCAGTAGCCTGAGATCGTGGCACTGGAGCAGACATCCCCAACTCAGCTTCAATCCGCCGTCAGGCGTGCCCGGAGTCGAGCAGCAGCGACAGGTGAGCTCTGGCCTACCGGAAGGGGCTTCTCCGCGACCCCTGTGCCGGACGAGCTAGCGGACTTTGTCCAACGCATCCTCACGGATGGCACCTACGCTCAGGCAGTTGAGCGTATCGGGGTCGAAGACCCCGACCTTGCCAACACCTGAACGTACGAGCCGCCCCCGTGCCCACTGTTGTCGATGATGCGACGCTGCTCGCCATCCTGAGCCGCCGCGCCACTACTGCTCTTGTCGCCGGCGTGGAAGCGGGCGAAGTGCTTACGACAAGTTCGTGGTACTACCGGCTATACCGAGCACTCCACGATCCGGCGTCGGTGGGGTCACTATCGACCGTGGTGGCCAACCTGCCGCCGACCGCCAAGGACACACTCCTCGCTACACTTGACGACCTTCCTCCTGAGATCGTTGTTCCCGGCCCTCGCTTGGTGGTTCCGGTGATGGGTGCGTTTCGCTTGCGCAGGCGGGTCAACCACCTGACCGCCGAGGCGCTCGCTGTGGCGCTGATCAGCGGAGCCAGCATCCGGGTCACCATCGAGGCTCCACTTCTCCGCCAGGCTTGCAACGAACTCGACATCCGGTTGCAGCTGCTATCACCGTTCACGTGACTGTCTCACCGGTTGTCTGCAACGTGTGGTCCCCCGTCCGGGGTTAGGGGGCGGGGGACCACACACCGTGAGCCGGTTCCCGAGCTGGTGAGGCTGGGTTCCTGTGGCGTTCTGTTGGCGTTCTTGTCGTCCGTGAGCTCGTTGTCCCTGGGGCCAGAAACAAGCTCCCAGGGACAACGAGCCTCACGTCCTTCTTGGAGTTCCTACGGCGCAATCCCGACGATCGGGGCAGTGGTAGCGCCAACCGCCGAGCCGTTGAACGGAGCGTTGCCGAAGGTGAAGATGCCGCCGTCGGCTGCCCCGATCCAGTAGCCGCCTCCACCTGGGGTGGGAGTAAGGCCAACGACCGGTGCGTTCGATTGCCCGGCGGCCGAGCCGTTGAAGGTGGCGTCACCGAAGGTGAAGACACCGCCATCTTTGGCAACCAGCCAGTAGCCCTTCCCATCGGGAGTAGCTGCCATGCCGACCACGGGGGCGTTCAGTGACTGGCCACCTTCTGAGCCGAAGAAACCGGCGTCGCCGAAGGTGAAGATGCCGCCGTCGGCTGCCACCAGCCAGTAGCCACCTCCGTCAGGGGTTGCTGCCATGCCGACGACCGGCTGGTTCAGGTGTTGGCCGCCTTCAGAGCCGTAGAAGGCGGCGTCACCGAAGGTGAAGATGCCGCCATCGGCAGCAACCAGCCAGTAGCCCTTGCCGTCAGGGGTTGCTGCCATACCGACGATGGGAGCGTTCAGGTGTTGGCCGCCCTCAGAGCCGTAGAAGGTGGCGTCGCCGAAGGTGAAGACACCGCCGTCTGCTCCTACCAGCCAGTAGCCCTTGTTGTCAGGCGTTGCTGCTATGCCGACGATAGGAGCGTTGAGGGCTGACCGCTCTCCGATCCGTAGTTCCCGGCGTTCCCGAACGTGGTGACCGTGCCGTTGGAGGCCACCACGCGATAGCCGGTGGTCGACGGTGCCAGCACGGTCAACGTGGCTGGGTTGGTGGTGACAGCTGGTCCTGCACCGTTACTGAATACGGCCTGGTACTGGTTGCCGTTGTCAGACGCTGTGGTGGCTGGTGTGGTGTAGGAGTCAGAGGTGGCACCACTGATGTTGGACCATGTCGATCCTCCATCGCTGGACACCTGCCATTGGACGGTGGGGGTTGGATCACCGGTTGCGGCAGCAGTGAACGTTGTGGTCGCTCCTGTGCTGGTGGTCTGGTTGGTGGGTTGGGTGGTCACTGTTGGTGCAGTACCCACCTGGAAGTTGATCGGAGCAGAGGTTTGGGCTGGTGTCGGACCACCACTCCACACTGCTGTCAGCGTGTGGTCGCCAGGAGCCAGGGAGGTTGTGGTGAGGATGGCGATACCGGCACCGCCGGTGGGGTTGTCGACGCTAGGAACACTGACTGTCCCAAGATCGGTGGCCCCGTCGAAGAAGTCCACCTGGCCGACGATGTGGCTACTAAACGCATCCGACGGTGTCGGGTTCACCGTTGCGGTCAGGGTCACCGGTGCACCGACAGCAGCCGAACTGCTCGGGCTCGTGGTGAGCGTGGTGCCTGACACAGTGACCTGCTGTACGACGGCTGGTGCTGTCGTGTCGACTGGGTTGCAGGCGTAGGAGGCGTCTCGAGCTCGCGAAGCTCAGAGTTGAGACCCCCACGGGGACCACTGTCCCTGGCGTACCGGAGATCGGCACCGTGGAAGACAGCCCGGTCCAGCTCACCGAGGTAATGCCGTTGGCGTTCGTCGTAGTCACCGTAGGTGGGGTGATCGTTCCACCACCAGGAGAGAGCCCGATGGTGGCGTTGTTCACAGGGTAACCAGTGCCAGGTCCAGCACTCGGGTCGATGTTCAGCGTCAGATCGAGAGCACTGACCGGCACGGTCGAGCCGCTCGGTGCCAGACTTGGCACGGTGGCCACGGCGACCACTGATGCATTGAGCATTGGATCGGCCGAGTTAGTGGTCTGACAGACGAACGGTGTGCCTGGAGCTGGTGGCCCCACCGTGAACGTCTGCGAGTACGAACTCGGGGAGTAGACCGGATCACCGGAGTACTCGAACGTGAT
The DNA here is from genome assembly GCA_963812965.1 of uncultured Acidimicrobiaceae bacterium. Lineage (GTDB taxonomy): Bacteria > Actinomycetota > Acidimicrobiia > Acidimicrobiales > RAAP-2 > DASXMT01. The sequence continues at coordinate 54,785 of CAWEXG010000011.1, forward strand.
GGCGTGGGTCCCTGGAGTCAGACCGGCAGTAGGGAGAAAGACAAGGCTTGGGGACGTACCCTCACCACCAGTCGCCGTATCGCTTGTAGCGACCTGCACACCGTCGATGAAATACGTGATCGTCCCGGTTGGGAGGGGCATGATGCCGTACGGATCTGACGCCGCCTTGACGGGACGTTCTCCTGCCCATGGCGTGATCTGGTAGCCCTCCGGCACCGGTGTTGTCGGTACGGTGGTGGTTCCCCAAGCCACCGGGGACCGTGCCCCATAGGTCATCGTAAACGTACCAACGGCCTCGGGAGCGCCAGTTGGCGTCGGCGCGATGGAGTTGAACGGACTGTCAGATGGAGTGCACGAGAAGGGGTCCGTAACCGGAACCGTGCAGCTCCCGTTGTAGAGCGTTGCAAAGACTTGTGCCCCCTGATTCCCTGCGCCGGGACCATAATTATCGGGGTCGTACGCCAGTGAAAACTGGAGATTGAGGGTAATCGAAGCGCCAGGAGCAAGCGAGAACGAGCTGGGTGGTGTGCCGCATGAGGTTGCGAAACCACTGAAGAACACTTCCAGGTAGCCGCCGCTGAAGTTCGTTGGCATCTGGCACCAATCGCCCGCACTGTCTTGGTAAGCGACTGTCCCATCGCCAGTGAAAAATCCGTCCGGATTAGTGATCCCAATTTCGGAGGTAGTTGGGACTCCAACTCTGACTCGTCGAAGGGTTGGTGATAGTGACCGACATCAGGCTCGGGGTGGGTGACGACAGCTCCACCGTGTTGGGCAAGTTCAACGTGACCGATGGCAGTGGCTGGATCGTGTACGGCACCGCTGGCGAAGTACTGCCGGAGTAGCTGATGTCCCCTGAGTAGACCGCCGTCAGCTGGTTCGTCTGGCTCGACAAGTTGTTCGTGGTGAAAGTGGCGCCTCCGTTGCTGACCGGCACGGTGGCGATCGAGTACACCATTGGCCAGGAAGTTGACGTTGCCCGTGGCAGCGGTGGCCGTCGCACCACCCGAGCTGATCGTGTCGGTCAGGGTTACCGAAGTCGTTGTCAGCTGCGGGCTGGCAGGGCTGGCCGACAGCACGTTCGTGGTGATCTTGCCCGGTGGAGGTGGGATGGGAAGACCGGTGCCCTGGAGGTTGAGGGTGGTGTTGTTATTGGTGCTGCCTGCCACCCCGTAGGGGTAGGTGCCATCGTTGAGTCCTATCGAGCCTGGGGCACCCTGTGCTATGCCGCAGGAGTCGGTCGGACCACTGCTGGTCCCGTCTATGCCGGTGAAGTCCGGGATGGTGTAGTTGGCAGCAACTAGCGTTACATCGCCGGTGCTCGGGTTTTGAGGTGCTGTGGACTGGAAGATCATGTTGATCGGGGTCGACAGGCACTGGGCGGTGAGCGGCACGGTGACGTCGAGGGTGTAGGAGAGGCTGTCGTTCAGCGTGATGTCACCATTCGAGTTGATCGAGCCGGTAGCGGTGCCGGGATTGACTTCATCCATGAAGTAGTTGGTGCATCCCCCAGCAGCCTTGCTGCACACACCGTCCTGGACGGGCAAGCTCAGCGTTGCTCCGGTGATCGCGCCGGTCAGGGGGGCAACCGTGCCGGTGAGCGTCGTGGTGGTCTGGGCCGGGAAAGGCTGCGAGGTCCCGGGCGGTGTCGACAGCACCGTCCAGGAACCAGATGTCATGTTGAGCGAGAACGGCTCCGTCCCGCCGTTTCCGGCATAGAGCGTGAGCTGGCTCGAGGTGGCCGTGTCAGCAGGGCTGGCCGAGTCGGTGACAGTCACGGCAAACGTGGCAGTGGCATTGGCCGTCGGGGTGCCCGAAAGCACACCGGTCGAGGAATTCAGGCTCAACCAGCTGGGCAATGTGGAGCCCGAGGCAACGCTCCAGGTGTAGCTCCCGGTCCCACCAGTTGCAGCCAGGGTGGTGCTGTAGGGGAGATTCAGCGGGGCCAAGAGGCAGTGGCGAGGTCGTGGTCACTGATAGCGGGGTAGCCGCACTGGCAGCAGTCACCCCAATTCCGGCCACAGCACCAGCCACCATGCCAACAACCAGGAGCGTTGCCGCTATGGCCGCGAAAAACCGGCGGGCAAGGCCGCCGGTGAAGTGAGATTTTGGTGACTCTGCGTGGGAAAAACTTAGGGAGTTACTCCCCCACCCCCCCCCGCGAGAACTTTCCCAGATTGAGAATTCTCAGCCTGGAAATCGCGGGTTGTTGCTGTGCTGCGACGTCCCCGGAACATGTACATCCCCCTGCTTTCGCTGTAGTTGGTGAAACTGTGTTGGTAAATCTGGTGTTTCGTGCTACTTCGATCAGATGGTACACACTCTTCGTTTCCCAAACTGGTCGCGATGGCATCTAACTCCAGGTTCTTGATCTTGTCAAGACCACGCGTAGAAAAAAGACCCGCGTGGGGAGCATCCCCGTCATGTGAGGCAAGCAGTATGGTGAATGGTATTCTAATGGTATGAGAGCAACCATTGATAAGGCGGGACGATTGGTTATTCCAAAACCATTACGCGACCATCTCGGACTGATCCCTGGTGAGGTGGAGGTAGCCCCAGACGGAACCGGCATTCACATCGAGCCCATCGCCAACGATGAGCTCAGCGAGGAGGAAGGGGGGCGTCTCGTCATTGGTCCTACCGGTAGCCGTATCGACGACGACCTCGTGCGCGCCAGTACGCGACGCCGAGCAGCGATGACGACTACGAACCTGCTCGTCGACACCAGCGTTGCCGTGGCTCTCGTCGTCGCTGATCACGAGCATCACCGGGCGACCGTCGACGCAGTAGGCGGCCGCCGGGTCGGGCTCGCCGGCCACGCTGCTTTCGAGACGTTCTCGGTCCTTACTCGTCTTCCACCACCCCTCCGCCGCACACCACGCGCAGTCGACCAGATGTTGGCTCGGGACTTTCCCGCATCACGCTTCCTGGACGCTGCATCGGCACAGGATCTTCTCCGTCGGCTCTGGCAGCTTGGCATCGCTGGAGGGGCGGTGTACGACGCGTTGGTGGGCGCTGTCGCCGTCGAGCACCGGCTCCGGTTGGCCACCCGTGACCGGCGGGCGATCGGCACGTACCGGGCGCTCGATGTCAACGTTGAAATATTGGCGTAGATCACCCCAGCCCTCGTCAACCGTGTCGAAACGTTCAAGTGGCCGCTGCAACGAGTTCAACGTCCGATTACAGCTGCTATCACCGTTCGCGTGACCGTCTGACCGGTTGCTTGCAACGTGTGGCCCACCGTCCGGGGTTAGGGGGCGGTGGGCCACACACTGTGTGCCGGTTCCCGAGGGTGGAGAACCTGTGGCGTTCTGTTGGCTTGCTGGTCATTGTGGCTCGCTGTCCCTGGGTGCGAGAAACAAACTCCAAGGGACAGCGGACACACGTCCTTGTCGGTTCTAATGCCTCCCTACGGTGCGATAGCAACCACCGGAGCGCTGAAGCTACCGACTCCTGAGCCGCTGAACGGTGCGTTGCCAAAGGTGAAGATGCCGCCGTCTTGGGCTCCTAGCCAGTAGCCACCGTCGTTGGAGGTTGGCACGATGCCGACTACCGGGGCGTTGGACTGACCAGATGCCGAGCCATTGAAGGCAGCGTTCCCAAAGGTGAAGACACCACCGTCTTTGGCAACCAGCCAGTAGCCAGAGCCAGTTGCGCTCGTGGCCATACCGACGACCGGGGCGTTCAACGACTGTCCTCCTTCAGAACCAAGGAAGGGGGCGTCACCGAAGGTGAAGATGCCGCCGTCGGAAGCGACCAGCCAGTAACCACCACCATCAGGGGTTGCTGCCATGCCGACTACTGGGGCATTCAGGTGTTGGCCACCTTCCGAGCCGTAGAAGGCAGCGTCACCGAAGGTGAAGATGCCGCCGTCGGCTGCAACCAGCCAGTAGCCCTTCCCATCTGGCGTTGCTGCCATGCCGACGATGGGCTGGTTCAGGTGTTGACCACCTTCTGAGCCGTAGTAGCCAGCATCGCCAAAGGTGAAGATTCCTCCGTCTGCTCCAACCAGCCAGTAGCCCTTGTTGTCAGGGGTTGCTGCCATGCCGACGATGGGGGCATTCAACGGTTGTCCAGCTTCAGAGCCGTAGTTCCCGGCGTTGCCCGAACGTGGACACGGCTCCGTTGGAGGTCACCAGGCGGTAACCGGTGGTCGACGGTGCCAACACAGTGAGGGTGGCTGGGTTGGTTGTGGAAGCTGGTCCTGCAGCATTCGTGAAGACGGCTTGGTACTGGTTGCCGTTGTCAGAGGCTGTTGTTGGTGGTGTGGTGTAGGAGGAAGCAGGTAGCACCAGAGATGTTGGTGACCATGTCGATCCTCTGTTGCTGGAGATCTGCCACTGGATCGTTGGGGTTGGATCACCGGTGGCAGCTGCGGTGAATGTTGTGGTCGCCCCGGCACTGGCTGTCTGGCTGGTGGGTTGGGTGGTCACCGTTGATGCAGTGCCAACCTGGAAGTCCACCGGAGCAGACGTGTTAGCTGCGACATTAGGTGCCCCGCTCCACTGAGCGGTCAACGTGTTCTCGCCGGGTGGGAGCAGTGCGGTGGCAAATGTGGCGGTGCCGTTGCCGGGAACAATGGTCCCATACGGTGAAGTCACAACAGCCGCTGTTCCGAGAACAGTGCCGTTGTCGAGGAACTCCACTTGCCCATAGGAACCGGTGAGAGTGCGGTCCCCGGAGCTGGCGCCACGGTTGCTGTCAGCGTCACCGGGGCGCCAGCAGCAGCCGAACTACTGGGGCTTGTCGTGAGAGTGGTCCCGGATACGGTCACATTTTGAAGCACCACTGGCTGGGTCGGATCGACCGGGGTACAAGAAACGACGCCGCCGTTCGAGGGTGAGAAACTGAAAGACGAGATCCGCAACAGGAACGACGGTACCCGGCGCCCCGGTGATGGGAATGCTGCCAGAAAGTCCCGTCCAGCTGGCGGAGTACACGGCGGATGAGCTGTTCCGGTTACCGTCACCGGGGGGGCGTGATCGTGGCAGCACCTGGTGTGAGCCCGATGCTGACGTCTTCCATCGTTTCTCCGGAGCGAGGTACGCTGTACGGATCACCGTTCAAGGTCAGGTCCAAGCTGTCGACTGGGACGTCCGACCCATTGGTGGCCGTAGGGGGGCACGATTGCCACTGCCACCAAGCTGGCCGCAAACGCAGGGACGCTCGAGTTGTTTTCGTTACATGTAAATGCGACACCAGGGTAGGTGGATCGACAGTGAAGGTGGTGGAGTACGAACTCGGAGCGTAGATCGCGTCACCCGAGTACTCGATGGTGAGCGTATGGGTACCGGGAGTCAGTCCTCGATACGAAGAGATAACCAGGGATGCTGGTTGTTGCCAGCAGCCGCTCGTGCCCACAACACCGTCGACTAGGTACGTAATGTGCCCGTTGGGTACGGGCAAGATACCGTAGGGATCTGACGCAGGCCCCACGTTACGTTCGGGATTCGACCGTGTACCCCTCGGGCACGACTGTGTGGGAATACGGTTGTTGCTGAAGCTCACCAGCGACCGTGCACCGTAGGTCATGGTGAACGTGCCACTGCTCTGGTGCACTGCTGCCTGAGAGCGGCGTCGTGGCCGTACACGAAGTCTGGCTTACACACGTCCCTGTAGAGAGAGTTGCAGTCAACTGTTGCGAGCCGGGACCGTAGTTGTTCGGGTCGTAGGCGAGCGAGAGCTCCAGGTTGAGCGTCATCGATGCTCCAGGAGCCAGTGAGAACGAAGACGGTGGTGTGCCACATGGTGGTGCTACCGAAACCGCTGAAGTTGGTTGTCTTGTCCTCCAAAGTAGGTGGTCATCGGGCACCAGTTCCCGGCGCTGTCCTGGTAGTTCAGGGTGATATCGGAGGTATCCCAGTCCTCGTTGTTGAAGTTGAGGTTCAGATAAAGGTTATTCCAAGTCTGGCCTGAAGACGGGTTGGCGATGGTGACGGACAGTGGGCTTGGAGTGGGCGACGACAGCTCCACCGTCGTCGGCACATTCACCGTGACTGTTGGCAGCGGCTGGACGGTATAGGACACCGCTGGCGAAGTGCTGCCCGCGTAGCTGAAGTCGCCGGAGTAGACCGCCGTCAGTTGGTCGGCACTCGTAGGTAGATCAGTCGTGGTGAACACGGCGGCGCCAGTGCTCACCGCCTCGGTGCCGAGCACCACGCCATTCGCCATGAAGTTGACATTGCCGGTGGCGTTGGTAGCGGTGCTACCTCCCGAGCTGATCGTGTCGGTCAACGTGACCGACGTTCCTGTGAGCTGCGGGCTAGCAGGGCTAGCCGACAGCACGTTCGTGGTGGTCTTGCCCGGTGGTGGTGGGACGGGAAGACCAGCGCCCTGGAGGTTGAGTGTCGTGTTGTTGTTGGTGCTGCCTGCCACTTGGAAGGGGTAGGCACCACTGTTGAGTGAGCCTTCGGCGATCCCACAGGAGTCGGGGCTCCCAGCCAGGCCAGTGAAGTCAGGAATGTTGTAGCCCGAAGCCGCGATCGTCACATCACCGGTGCTCGTGTTGTAGGGAGTGGTCGACTGGAACGTCATGTTGATCGGGGTGGACAGGCATTGGTCGCCAGCTGCGATAGAAGGCGACGTGACGTCGAGCTGGTAGGAGAGGCTGTCGTTGAGGGTGATGTCACCATTCGAGTTGATCGAGCCGGTGGCCGTACCCGGGTCGACCTCGGTCATGAGGTAGTTGGTACATCCTCCAGCCGCGGCGCTGCACACGCCGTTCTGAACAGGCAAGCTCAACGTTGCGCCGGTGATGGCACCGGTCAGCGGAGCCACGGTGCCAGTGAGCGTGGTGGTGGTCTGGGACGGGAACGGCTCTGGTGCGGAGCTGGAGAGCACCGTCCAGGACCCTGACGTCATGTTAAGTGAAAACGGTTCGGTCCCGCCGTTTCCGGCATAGAGCGTGAGCTGGCCCGAGGTGGCGGTGTCAGCAGGGCTGGCCGAGTCGGTGACGGTGACTGCGAACGTAGCGGTGGCGTTGGCCGTTGGTGTGCCGGAGAGGACACCAGTCGTGGAATCGAGGCTCAGCCAGCTGGGCAACGTGGACCCGGTGGCCACGCTCCAGGTGTAGGAACCGGTGCCGCCGGTGGCAGCCAACGTGGTGCTGTAGGGGGTGCTGAGCGGGGCCAGCGGCAATGGTGAGGTCGTGGTGATCGACAGTGGCGTTGCTGCGCTGGCGGCCGTGACGCCAATTCCGGCAACTGTGCCGGCTACGACCCCAATGACCAGGAGCATTGCTGCTGTGGCCGCGAAAAACCGGCGGGCATAGGCCGCCGGTGAAGTGAGAATTACGTGACTCTGCGTGGGAAAAACTTAGGGAGTTACTCCCCCACCCCCCCCCCCGCGAGAACTTTCCCAGATTGAGAATTCTCAGTCTGGGCATCGCGGGTTGCTGCTGTGTTGCGACGTCCCCGGAACATGTACATCCCCCTGCTTTCGCTGTCGTGAGTGAAACTGTGTTGGTAAATCTGCTGTTTCGTGCTTCTCGATCAGATGGTACACACTCTTCGTTTCCCAAACTGGTCGCGATGGCATCTAACTCCAGGTTCTTGATCTTGTCAAGCATTTTTCCGGCCGCACGGGGGTCCCAGAGGACCAGGAGGAGCCCGAAGCCGGTTCCAGAAACCCTAGTCACCGGCGTGTAACACCGCTGTCGTAGCCCTGCTCGCCAATGAAAGTGCGAGGGGTGATCCGGGTTCTCGAACAGGAGGGGTGGCGACAAGTACGCCAACGTGGCGCCCATCGCCACTTTCAACACCCCGAGCTACCTGGTACCGTCACCGTGGCAGGGGCATCCAGCGATGACGTTCCGAGAGGCACTCTGGCGAATATCTGGAGGCAGGCGCACATGTGAGGCCAGCGATGATCGGCTACGCCGTGGTGATCGAGCACGAGGGTGATGCGTGGGGGGCGTACGTTCCCGACCTGCCCGGCTGCGTCGCTACCGGCACCGATCGAGAAGAGGTCGAGCGTCGTATCCGCGAAGCCATTCCGGCACACGTTGCCCTCATGCGAGAGTCCGGCGAGGATGTTCCCGAGCCCGTCGCCGACGGTGTCATCGTCGTTCCGGCCTCGTAGCGCCCCGAGCCCTACCGCCCCTCGAACGTCGGCTCTCGCTTCTCGATGAACTCCGTCAACGCCTCCATCGTGTCTGCCGAACCGAAGTTCATCGCCGGCGAGCAAGCCTCGTCGCTGCGATAACTGCCGCTTCGCAATGACAGTGACCGACGCGGCTTCCGGGTATTGTACCGTACAAGTACCGTACACGTGGAAGGGAAACCCCATGGCACCAACGCGAGCCGCCAGAATTGAGCTCCGAGCAGATCCCGACTCGGCGAAACGCATCCGGCTAGCCGCCTCAGCTAGCCGGAAGTCAGTGAGCGCCTTCGTTCTTGATGCAGCGAACGAGGCCGCTGAACAGGTCATCGCCGACCAGACGACAGTCGCGCTCCCGCCCGAGGTGTTCGACTCCTTCTACGAGTGGCTGGATACCCCAACTGAGAACGTACCGGCGTTGGCTCGTCTGGCGCATGGAAAACGACGAGTCACACAACGATGACCGAATGGGCCTCGGAGCGCCTCTCCGAGGCCCACGACCTAACCCAGTTCAAGAGCGGCCAGCCGTCTCTCGACCTCTGGCTCCGAGAGCACGCAGCACACGCCGAGCGCATGAACACCGCCCGGACGTTCGTGTTCGTCGACATCGAGCAGCGAGTAGTCGGCTACTACAGCTTGACGATGGGACGTGTGTTGCGCGGCGAGCTGCCTGCGCCAGTCGCCCGAGGTGCTCCACGAATGGTTCCGGTGATCCTCATTGCTCGGCTGGCGGTGGACCGGCGGTCACAGGGGAGCGGTCTGGGTGCGGAACTGCTGTGGGATGCGCTGAGTCGTGGATGTGCGGCGAACGCCCTGGCTGCGGCGCGAGCATTCGTGGTCGATGCGATCGACGAACGAGCGGCGTCCTTCTACGAGCACTTTGGGTTCGTCCGTATCGAGGCGTCAGGTGACACGTCCATCCGTCTGGGTATCAAGACGAGCACTGTGTTCAAGAGCCTGAATCTCTGACGTCCTTCCCGACATTCTCGCCAACAGTCGCTTGTCGCTTGTCACACCAGTGCATTGATGGGAACGCTTTCTCGCCCACAGATCGCCTTGAGCAGGGTGGGTGAAGACGGATGTTCGCCAGACCACGATCCAGCGTGACGAGGAAGCGTTCTTCCCTCGTCGCTACATACACCACGTCGTCATCAATGGCCCCGGTGAGCCCTTCATCAGCGACGGTGTCGACGTCAAGGCCCGCGGACTGCGCCGCCGCGGCGACATCCGCAGGCAGGTTCTCGTCGAGCTTCAGTTCCACCTGGCGGGGCGGAGCGAGAACCTCTTCTTTGGCGAGCAGTGCCCCATAGGCTGTTGCGGCACGAACGGCGCCTTCAGGCAGGGTCGGGTACTGCACGGCGATCTCGTCTTCGTTCATCCCCGCTGCCAGGCAATCGAGGATGATGCTCACCGGGACCCTCGTGCCTCGGATACGAACCTGACCGTGGAGCACCGGCTGGTCAGCCACGATGAGATCCAAGAGGTCAGCCACCATGTGCCCATGATCCCACACTGTCCGCCAAGCCACACTCGGTGATCTGGTGAAGCACCCGCCACCTCTCCTGGATAGGGAACAGACGTGTGGCCCCCCGTCCGGGGTTAGGGGGCGGGGGGCCACACACTGTGAGCCGGTTCCCGAGCTGGTGGAGCTGGGGACCTCTGGCGTTCTTGTCGTCCATGAGCTCGCTGTCCCTGGGAAAACAAGCTCTCAGGGACAGCGACCACACGTCCTTCTTGGAGTTCCTACGGTGCGATGCCGACGATTGGGGCAGCGGTGGCGCCAACCGCTGATCCATTGAACGGGGCATTGCCGAAGGTGAAGATGCCGCCGTCTGCGGCTACAAGCCAGTAGCCCTTGCCGTCAGGGGTTGCTGCCATGCCGACGATGGGAGCGTTCAAGTGTTGGCCGCCTTCAGAGCCGTAGTAGCCGGCGTCGCCAAAGGTGAAGATTCCTCCGTCTGCTCCTACCAGCCAGTAGCTCTTGTTGTCAGGAGTAGCCGCCATGCCGACAATAGGGGCGTTCAACGGTTGTCCAGCTTCGGAGCCGTAGTTCCCGGCGTTCCCGAACGTGGACATGGCTCCGGTTCTGGCTCTCCTGACCGATCCGTGGGTGCTTGAGTAACCCATCCGCGTCCGCACCCCGCCTGCTTCCTAGTTTTCCGAGCTGTCTGACGGCTTGGATCAGGAGGCAAACGGGGTGCGGAACACGAGCGTATGGCAGCAGGTGCTGGGGTTGGGGCGCACGGTGATCGAGAAGGTGGATCTCGACGCGACGGAGCGAGTGCTCGTCGTGTCGGTTCGGCCGTCCAAGGGGGCCGCCCGGCGCTGCGGACACTGCGGTCGACGCGCCAGCCTCTATGACCAGGGCGAGGGACGGCGGCGCTGGCGGGCCCTCGACGTCGGCGAGCTGCGCTGCTTCCTCGAAGCCGAAGCCCCCAGGGTGCGGTGCCCGGCGCACGGAGTGACCGTCGCTCAGGTGCCCTGGGCCCGGCACGGAGCCGGGCACACGAGGCCGTTCGACGACACCGTCGCCTGGCTGGCCATCCAGTGCTCGAAGTCGGCGGTGACCGAGCTGCTGCGCGTCGCCTGGCGGACGGTGGGGGCGATCGTGACCCGGGTCCAAGCAGACATCGACGCCACGGTCGACCGCTTGGCCGACTTGCGGCGCATTGGTATTGACGAGATCTCCTACAAGCGCGGGCATCGCTACTTGACCGTGGTGGTCGACCACGACACCGGGCGCCTCGTCTGGGCGGCGGCGGGCCGCGATGATGCCACCTTGGGGACCTTCTTCGATCTGCTCGGGGAGGAGCGCTGCGCCCAGATCACCCACGTCTCGGCCGATTCGGCCCCCTGGATCGCCCGGGTCGTCACCGAACGCTGCCCCGATGCGATCCAGTGTGCCGACCCCTTCCACGTCGTGGCCTGGGCCACCGACGCCCTCGACGTCGTGCGTCGGGAGGCCTGGAACGCTGCCTCGGGTCGCCGTCGCGTCGACCCGGCCACCGGCAAGTTCGGCGTGGCCGACGGGGCGGCGCGCTCGATCAAGCGGGCCCGCTACGCCTTGTGGAAGAACCCCGAGAACCTGACCGAACACCAGGCGGCCAAGCTCGCCTGGATCGCCAAGACCGACCCGCGCCTTTACCGTGCCTACCTGCTCAAGGAGGGGCTTCGCCACGCCTTCGCCGTCAAAGGGGAGGCCGGCAAGGAGGCGCTTGACGCTTGGACGAGTTGGGCCCGCCGCTGCCGCATCGACGCCTTCGTTGAACTGCAGCGCAAGATCGTCAAGCACCGAGCGGCCATCGACGCCACCTTGGACCATGGCCTGTCCAACGGGTTGATCGAGTCCACCAACACCAAGATCCGACTCCTCACCCGCATCGCCTTCGGGTTCCGTTCGCCCGATGCCCTCATCGCCCTCGCCATACTCGCCCTCGGTGGGCAGCGTCCCGCACTTCCGGGCCGAAACTAACCCACGGATCGGTCAGGAGAGCCCATTTTTTCTGACAGCGAGCGACGTCCCAGAGGATCGGTAGGAGCCCGAAGCCGGTTCCAGAGACCCTGGTTCACCGTGGCAGAGGCACCCGGCGAGGGTGTTTCCGAGCCTGTCGCCGACGGTGTCATCGTCGTTCCAGCCTCGTAGCGGTCCGAGCTCTACCGTCCTTCGAACGTTGGCTCGCGCTTCTCGATGAACGCGGTCAGCGCTTCTGTGGTGTCCGCCGAGGCGAAGTTCACCGCCTGCGAACGAGCCTCGTCTTCGAGGGCCTGCTCCATCGACACTGCGAACGAGTTGTTGAGCATGCTCTTGGTCATCGACAGGGCAAGCGGGGGGCCGGTGGCCAACCGGTGAGCCCAGTCGTCGACGAAGGCATCGAGCTGGTCGGCCAGGACCACCCGGTTGACGATCCCGAATTCAGCAGCCTCGGCGGCACTGATGATGTCAGCGAAGAAGGCGAGCTCCTTGGCCCGGTGCAGCCCGATGAGCCGGGGAAGCAGCCACGACGACCCGAAGTCGACCGAGAGCCCGCGCTTCGAGAAGATCTGTGAGAACCGGGCGGTGTCGCCGGCCACGACCAGATCGCACCCGAGAGCCAGGCTCATCCCGGCACCGGCGGCGATGCCCCCCACCTTGGCGATGGTCGGCTTCGGGAAGCGATGGAGACGCAGTGCCACGTCCCCCAGGGCGCGCATCTGGACCAGATAGGGGTCGCCGGGTCGACCGGCCACGTCGGAGGCATCCCCCAGGTCAGCGCCGGAGCAGAAGGCGTCGCCGGCCCCGGTGAGCACCATCACCCGGTCGTGACGATCGGTGGCTACATCCTCGAAGGTGGCCTGGAGCTCCCGCCACATCAGGCCGTTGGCGGCATTCTTCCGGGCCGGCCGGTTCATCGTCACGGTGACGACGCCGTCGGCTCGCTCCACGATCAGGGTCTCGAGGTCGTTCGACATGGTGCACCACCCTACCGGTGGCGGGTCGGGCGCCTGCGAACTGGCAGCTGCAGACGAGTGGGTCCGGCAGGTCGGGTCCTGGCGAGTCGCTCTGGGGTTGAAGGTCCCAACACTCAGCACGCATCACCCCGGGAACGCCCCCTCCCGGAAGCACCTCGACCTCTCAGAACGCGTCTTCGATCACCTCGACCTGACCGGCCGTGATCGACACGACGTCGAAGCGGACGTTCACCAACGGTCGGCCCGACGCCGGGGTCAGCTCGGACAGCCAGCGGCGTGCCAGCTGGCGGATGCGACGCTGCTTGGCCACCAGCACCGCTTCTGCTCCCGTCCCGAACCTATCGGTCGTCCTGGTCTTCACCTCGGCGAAGACGACGGTGCGGCCACGGCGCACGATGAGGTCGATCTCCCCCTCCCGTCGTCGCCAGTTCCGCTCCACCACTTCGTACCCGTTCGACTCGTACCACTCGGCTGCCACCGTCTCGCCTTCGGCGCCCAAGACGTGGCGAGGGTCCGGGCGCCCCTCGGGATCGGGCAGCGTCACGCGGATCCGGGCGCCCGTCGACGCCCACGGTCACAGCTCCTTCTCGGGAAGCCGCTCGATGTTGACGTCACGGAAGGTGATGATGCGAACCGTGGGCACGAAGCGGGCCGGGCGGTACATGTCCCACACCCAGGCATCGTTGAGGACCACCTCGACACACGCCGGGCTGGTGCCCTCCCGCACGGTCACGTCGACCTCGTTGGCCAGGTAGAAACGCCGCTCGGTCTCGATCACGTAGGAGAACAGCGGCAGGACGGCCCGGTACTCCTGGACAAGACCGAGCTCGATCTCGGACTCGTACCGTTCGAGATCCTCTTCGCTCATCGTTCTGTGCTCATCGAGCGCTCATGGGGCGATAGCCATCGCATCCACAGCGTACCTCGCAGAGGAGGTGAGCGGTTCAGCGAACAGGCTCGCTGAGTCTCGGTCCCGGTCAGGGACGGACAGTGCGGCGCTCCTTGATCTTGGCCGACTTACCGTGCCGGTCACGGAGGTAGTAGAGCTTCGCCCGGCGGACGTCGCCCAGCGACACCACCTCGGTCTTGGCGATGATCGGCGAGTGCACGGGGAAGGTCCGCTCCACTCCCACCCCGAAGCTCACCTTACGAACGGTGAAGGTCTCCCGGACCCCGGTGCCCTGGCGGCGGATCACCGCACCTTGGAATACCTGGACACGTTCGCGGGTGCCCTCCACAACCCGTACGTGGACCTTCACCGAGTCGCCGGGGCGGAACTCGGGGATGTCCTCACGCAGACTGTCGCGGTCGATGATGTCGGTCGGGTTCATGGGGCGCGTTTCTCCACGGATCGCTGTGCGTCACTACCTGCCAGGACCCCGGCCTGCGCCGCACGAGCGGATCCGGCCTGGACTGGGTTGTCTGCCGGTACCGGCGGGAGCCGGCCCTAACAGGGCTCACCAATGGTAGCCGTGTTGGCGGAGCAGGTGCACCTCCTCGTGCTCGACCAACAGGTCGACCTCCTGGGGAGTCAGTCCCCCACGGGCCTCGATCAGGTCGGGACGCCGGGCCAGGGTCCTGGCCAGGGCGGTAGCCAGGCGCCACCGCTCCACCCGGCCGTGGTCGCCGGAACGGAGGACCTCGGGCACCTCCCACCCCCGGAACGTGGCCGGCCGGGTGTAGTGCGGGTACTCGAGCAGGTCGCCGGCGAAGCTCTCCTCCCCTGCCGATGCCTCGTTGCCGAGCACACCGGGGACCAGCCGAGCCACGGCCTCCACCACCACCAGCGCCGCCAGCTCCCCGCCGGCCAGCACGAAGTCCCCCACGGACAGCTCCTGGTCGACCAGGTGATCGGCGACCCGCTGGTCCACGCCCTCGTAGCGCCCGCACAGCAAGGAGAAACCACCGGGAACGGCCGCCAGCTCCTCGGCTACCCGTTGGTCGAACCGTCGTCCGGACGGTGTGAGCAGGATCAGAGGTCGAGGCAGGCCATCCGGGCTCGATGTCGCCGCCTCCACGCACCGGAACACCGGTCCAGGGGCCAACACCATGCCGGCACCGCCGCCGAAGGGCGAGTCGTCCACCGACCGACGGGGATCGTCCGCCCCAGAACGGAGGTCGTGGACACGGAGATCGAGGTCCCCCTGAGCCCTGGCCCGTCCCAAGATCGACGCGCTCCCGTACTGGTCGACGATCTCGGGAAAGATGGTGAAGACGTCGATGCGCACTGCCTCGTGACCCCGTCCTTCGTCAGCCGAGGTCGAAGAGACCATCGGGGGCGTCGATGGTCACCCGGACCCCAGGCTCGTTGCCCACAACGAAGCGCAGGGGCACCAACGCCCCTCCGGACAGCACCAACAGGTCGCTGGCCGGGTTGGCCTGGACGCTCTCGACCGTGCCGAGCACCGTGCCGTCCACATCGACCGCTTCGGAGCCGACCAGATCGTGCACCCAGAGCACGTCGGGGTCGTCGAGCGGCTCGGCGAAGAGCTCGGTCCCCCGCAACACCTCGGCGGCGTCGATGCCGTTACAGCCCTCGAACTGCACGATCCACCGACCCGTGTGAGGCGACGACCGGACCACGGTGTACCCGGTCCCACCGGCGTCCATGAGAACCGACCCGGGCGCTACTCGCTCGTCACGGTTGGTGGAGAGGTTCACGATGACGTCGCCACGGAGGCCGTGTGGCTTCACGATCCTGCCGACCTGGAGCAGTGGCGAGGACATTTCGCTCTGGGCGGGATCGGCAGGACCAACGGAATCGCTCACCGTGCCCGCTTTGGAACCGGCAGAGCCGGGATCTCCCGACGTGCCCGTCTCGGACACGATCGAGGCCGCCTCAGTCGTCGACGATGTCGACGTTCGTCTGCACACCGTCCCTGGCGCCGGCTGCGGCTACCAGGGTGCGGATGGCCTGGGCCACACGACCACGGCGACCGATGACCCGACCCATGTCGTCAGGAGCGACGTGGATCCGGAACCGGGTCGAACCGTTGCGTTCCTCGGTGTTGATCACCACCGCGTCCGGCTGGGAGGCGATGGAGTTGACCAGATAGGTCACCACGGCCAGTGGCGTGCCGCCGGACACCCGGTTCCCGGCGTTGTCGTCACCGTCGATGTCGTCGTCGTCGACACGGTTCACATCGTCGGCCGAGTCGACCACCAGGTCGTCGGTCACCTGGCTGCCTTCACTGCATCGAACTCGTCGAGGGCGCCCGACTTCTTGAGCAGCTTCTCCACCCGTTCCGTGGGTTGTGCGCCCTGGGATAGCCACTTGACCGCCTTGGCATTGTCGATCTCGAAGACCGCATCCGGCTCGGCCAGGGAGCGGCCACGGGGGGCGTAGGTGCCGACGATCTCGATGAAGCGGCCGTTCCGGGGCGAACGACTGTCCGCCGCCACCAATCGGTACGTCGGCTGCTTCTTCTTCCCCATCCGCACAAGGCGGAGCTTTACTGCCACGGTGTACTCCATCTGTCGTGTTCTCTCGAGGTGCGCCAGACATTCTCGCACCAACCGAGGGGGGGTCGTGCAACAGGCCCCGGTTCAGCGGGATTTGGGCGTCACCCGGCCTCCGCCCTTGCCCTTCTTCCCCTTGCCGCCCTTCGACTTGCTCGAGGGCCGCTGCCCCGCACCACCCGGCGTGGCCCCACCCAACGCACTGAGGCCCGCCCCGCCCAGCCCGCCAGCGCCACCGGGCGGTAGGCCACCAGAAAGGCCCAGGCCACCAGGGTTTCCCGGACCCCCCAGCGCACCAGCCATCTCCTCCAGACCGCCCATGCCACCCGGGGGCGTCTTCCCTCCCCGACCGAACAGGCTGCCCAGCCCACCGAGGGCACCGCCCATACCCCCCTTGCCGAAGCCTTTCATCATCTTCTGCATCTCTTTGAACTGCTTCAACAAGGCGTTCACGTCGGCGGTGGTCGTCCCACTGCCCTTGGCGATCCGGAGCCGACGGGACCCGTTGATGGCCGACGGGTCGTTCCGTTCCGCTGGGGTCATCGAGCGAATGATCGCCTCCACCTGGCCGATCTGGCGGTCGTCCACCATCGACGACGCCTGCTTCACGTCCTTCGACAGGCCAGGGATCATGGACATCATCCCGGAGAACGAGCCCATCTTCTTCACCTGCTGGAGCTGCTCTAAGAAGTCCTCGAGGGTGAACCGTCCCTCGATCATGGCCGAGGCCGCCTTCTCGGCCGCCCCTTCGTCGAAGGTCCGCTCTGCCTGCTCGATCAGGGTCAGGACATCGCCCATACCCAGAATCCGGTTGGCCAGCCGGTCCGGGTGGAACTGGTCGAAGTCGTCGAGCTTCTCGCCAGTGGAGGCGAAAGCGATCGGCTTCCCGACCACCTCCTTGACCGACAAAGCCGCTCCACCACGGGCGTCGCCGTCGAGCTTCGTGAGGATGACGCCGTCCAGTGTGAGGGCGTCGTGGAAGGACGAGGCCGTGGACACGGCGTCCTGGCCGGTCATGGCATCGATGACCAGGAACGTGTAGTGCGGTTCGGTGACGGCGGAGATCTGGCGGACCTCGTCCATCAACGCCTCGTCGATGGAGAGCCGGCCGGCAGTGTCCACGATCAGGACGTCACGCCCGAGACGCCGTGACTCTTCCAAGCCGGCTCGGGCCACGGACACCGGATCGGTCGGTTCGCTGAAGACGGTGACCCCCGCTTGGGAGCCGAGTACCTTGAGCTGCTCCACCGCTGCCGGTCGCTGGAGGTCGGCACCGACCAGCAGCGGGTTACGGCCCTGCTGCTTGAACCACCGGGCCAGCTTGGCCGCGGTGGTGGTCTTTCCCGAACCCTGCAGCCCGGCCAGGAGGATGACGGTGGGGGGACGGCCGGCGTAGTTGAGCTTCAGCGTCTCGCCACCCAGGATGCGGGTGAGCTCCTCGTTGACGATCTTGATGACCTGCTGACCCGGGCTCAGGCTCTGGGACAGCTCCAGGCCCACGCAGCGCTCACGAACCGCTCCCGTGAAGCCTCGCACCACCCCGAGCTCCACATCCGCCTCGAGCAGGGCGGTGCGGATCTCCCGGAGGATCTCGTCGACGTCGTCCTCGCTCAGGCGCCCTCGGCTCCGGATGCGCGAGAGGATGCCCTCGAATCGATCGGTCAGACTTTCGAACATGTGACCGCCCAGGCTACAGGAGCGGCACCGCCACCCATTCGGCGGCTTGCCGATAGGACGCTGGTGAAGGACGCTGGTGAAGGACGCTGGTGAAGGACGCTGGTGAAGGACGCTGGTGAAGGACGTGGTGAAGGACGCTGGTGAAGAAGATGTGCGGAGCTGTCGATCGAGACGCTCCCCATCCGTCGTACTCAGTAAGAGGCCCCAAAGATGGGGCCGATAAGAGAGGAGCACATCATGGCCGAGTACCTCATCCTCATCTACGGAGACGAGTCTGCCTGGGACCATCCCGAACCCGGGGCCCCCGATCAGATGATGAAGGAGCATCAGGTTTTCGGTGAGCGCAACGCCGCTGCGCTGCGAGGCGGGAACGCCCTGCAACCCACGGCCACGGCCACGTCGCTGCGTCGGGACTCCTCCGGCGAGATCGTCGTGACCGATGGTCCATTCACCGAGACCAAGGAAGCGCTCGGTGGCTACTACCTGGTGGAAGCCGCCGACCTGGACGAGGCGCTCGCTCTGGCGAAACAGGTCCCAGCACCGTTCGGTGGCATCGAGGTCCGACCGATCAGGACCTTCGACTGAGCGACACCCGTCGTCCCGTGCAACGCGTCGGTCGAAGCCGCTGTTGCCGATGCGCACCGTCGTGAGTGGGCCTTCGTGCTCGCAGCGACGGTGCGCGTCACCGGCGACATCGACCTGGCGGAAGAGTGCGTCCAGGACGCGTATGCCCGAGCGCTGGCCACTTGGTCCACCAGTGGGATCCCTACGAAGCCAGGCGCGTGGTTGACCACGGTTGCCCGACATCGCGCCATCGATATAGCGCGCCGCAACTCCACACACGACCGAGCCCTACCCCTGCTCGTCGAACGGGTGGCGACGGACGAAACGAACGGGTCCAACGAGCTGGACGTCCCCGATATCCCCGACGACCGCCTGCGGTTGATCTTCACGTGCTGTCACCCGGCCATCGCCACCGAGGCGCAAGTGGCGTTGACGCTTCGTCTGCTCTGCGGGCTCACCACGGCCGAAGTGGGCCGGGCATTCCTGGTCAGCGAGACAACGATGGCAGCCCGCATCACCCGCGCCAAGAAGAAGATCGCCATGGCCCGGATCCCCTATCGAATACCGCCCGCAGAGGAGCTTCCTTCCCGCATCGACGCCGTGCTCACGGTCCTCCATCTGCTCTATACGACCGGACACACCGCTCCAGTCGGTGCCGATCTGATCCGCCGCGATTTAGTGGAGCGATCCCTCGAACTGACCCGCGTCGTACGGACCCTGTTGCCAGACAACGCTGACGTCGCCGGCCTGCTGGCCCTCATCCTTCTCAGCGATGCCCGCCGAACAACCCGGCTCGGGGACGACGGCCATCTCGTGCTGCTCGCCGACCAGGACCGCGCCCAGTGGGATCAATCTGCCATCAGGGAAGGCATCGCCCTCGTGCGCGACGCGCTTGGGCACCGGCCACCAGGGCGCTTTGCTCTCATGGCCGCCATCGCCGCGGTACACGCCGAAGCCCCGTCGTGGGACGCCACTGACTGGGGCGAGATCGTTGGGCTCTACGACCTTCTCGTCGAGATCTGGCCATCCCCGGTGGTCGCCCTCAACCGAGCCGTCGCCGTCGGCCTGGCGGAAGGTCCCGAGACCGGACTCGCCGCTCTCGACGTGCTCACCACCGAACCGCTCCTCGCCACTTACAGCTACCTGGCGTCGGCACGCGCTGACTTCCTACGCCAGCTGGGTCGCACCAGCGAGGCGCGCGTCGCCTACGAGGAAGCCTTCCTCCTCAGCGAGAACGAGGTCGAGCGGACCTTTTTGGCCGACCGACTGAGCCAGATCGAAGGTTGAGGTCAGAAGAGGGCGTCGACGAAAGCGACCGGATCGAAATCGACCAGGTCGCCGGCTCCCTCGCCCAGCCCCACCAGCTTCACCGGAAGGCCCAGCTCGCGCTGGATGGCCACCACGATCCCGCCTTTGGCTGTCCCGTCGAGCTTGGTCAGCACCACTCCGGAGACGTCCACGGCCTCGGTGAACACCTTGGCCTGGGCCAGCCCGTTCTGGCCGGTGGTGGCGTCGAGGACGAGCAGCACCTCGGTCACCCGGCCCGGGGCGCGGTCGGCAACCCGACGGATCTTCTTCAGCTCTTCCACCAGGTTGACCTTGTTGTGCAACCGGCCGGCGGTGTCGGCCAGGACCAGGGTGTGCCCCTTGGCCTCGGCTCGTTGCACGGCGTCGAACACGACCGAGCTGGGGTCACCTCCCTCGGCGCCTCGCACGATGTCGGCGCCGGAACGGTCCGCCCACATGGCCAGCTGCTCGCCGGCGGCAGCTCGGAACGTGTCACCGGCAGCGAGCAGCACCTTGTCCCCCGAGCCGGCCAAGCGGTTGGCGACCTTGCCCACCGTGGTTGTCTTCCCCACGCCGTTCACCCCCACGAACAGCCAGACGTCGACCGACCGAGTCTCGCCATCGGCGTGGGCACTCTGGGTGCCTTCGCTGTCCGACGTTCCTGACCCGGGCAGGGCCAGACCGACGTTCGTCATGGTCAGCCCTTCGACCAGATCGGCCTTGAGCGCGTCGACCAGCGCGTCCGTCCCAGTGATGGCACCGGACTTCACCTTGGCACGAAGGTCGTTGAGCATCGCATCCGTGGCCCCCACCCCCACGTCGGCACGGATCAGCGCCTCTTCGAGATCGTCCCACGTCGACGCATCGATCTTGTTGCTCTGACGCACCGATCCCAGGTAGCCGGCCAACAGGCCCCGGGCCTTGCCCAGGCGACCCCGGTAGGTGGCAGGTTCGGGAGGAGCGGTGGGTGCTGGTTCCCTACCCTTGGAAACAGGCGGTTCAGAGGGGGTAGCCGGGGTCTCGGTCTGGACAGCGGTCTTCTGGGGAGTGGCTTTCGGTGGGGCCGTTCGGGTTGCTTGTTTGGGGGGAGCCGGTGTCGGCTTCGTGTCCGGAGCAGCCCCGTACGTACGGCGGAGAGATCGCACCTTGACCAGAGCGGCGGTGCTCGCCACCACCACGATCACCGGAACAGCGATGGACAGGCCGATCACCACGTCGGAAGTCAGCATCAGTGGTTCGATCATTGATCGCTCGTTTGAACGGAGACTTCGTCGTCGACCTGTCGGTCGACATGGGCAATCTGGTCGGGCTGATCAGCTGGCTGGTCGAGCTGGTCTGGCTGGCCCGACTGGTCGGCTGGCCGATCGACACGGTCCGGCTGGTCTGCCAGCTGTTCAGTCGACAGGTCGGCACGGTCGGCACGGTCGGAAGACTCGGCCACCGGAGCCGCCGAACCAGGATCGTTCTCTGAACGGGGTACCTTCTGGCTCACCACCTTCGACGAGCCGCCTGGTGCCATCGTCACACCGTAGAGTGCATCACCCGCCTCCATGGTCCGCTTCTGATGGCTCACGATGATCAACTGGGCCTCCTCACGGAACTCGTGGACCAGGTCGAGGAACCGATGGAGGTTCACGTCGTCAAGGGCAGCCTCGACCTCGTCCATCAGGTAGAAGGGTGAGGGGCGGCTTCGGAACACGGCGAACAGGAAGGCCAACGCCACCAACGACCGCTCACCACCCGACAGCAGTGAGAGCCTGCGGACGTTGCGCCCAGCCGGGCGAACCTCGACCTCGACGCCGGTCTCGAGCAGGTTCTCGGGATCGGTCAGCGACAGCCGTCCCATCCCGCCGGGGAACAGGGTGGTGACCAGATCGGAGAAGTGCTCGTTCACGTCGGCAAAGGCCGAGTCGAACACGACCATGATCTCCTCGTCCAAGGTGCGGATCACATGGTGGAGCTCTCGCCGGGCAGCACGGACGTCTTCGACCTGGGTCTCCAGGAACTGGTGACGCTCGCCCAACGCCGACAGCTCTTCCAGAGCCAGCGGGTTGACCGGGCCCAACTTGGCCAGCTCCGCCTCCAGGTGGGCGATGTGGGCCGCCGGGTCCACGCCTTCGGGGAGATCGGGGCGTGGCGCAACCAGACGCGTCGTCCGGCTCGACAGCCAAGCTCACGCCCCACAGCTTCGACCACCGCCTCCCGACGAATCGACACCTCGGCCAGATCGAGCTCGACCTTCTGCAGACGGCTGCGCACTGCAGCCAGCTCGTGCTCGGCCGCTGATCGCTCGTGCCGCAGTGCTTCGAGGCGAGCACCACCGGCCCGGACCGCCTGGAGCTGTAGGCGGTGCCTGTCCCGAATGGTCGACAGCAGCCCGTCCAGCTGGAGCTGAGCTCCGGCAACCACAGCGAGCAGCCGCTCCACGGCGACAGCGCTCGACTCCAACCGGCGGCGGCGCTCGGCTGCCTGCTGCCGCTCGTCGGCATGCCCGGTCAGCCGGCGCTCCACCTCCATGAGGCGGTCGGCCAGCACCCGGCGACGCTCGACCAGCCCGGCCGCCCGCACCTCCCACGCCTTGCGTTCTGTGGCGGCAGCGGCGATCCGCTCGTCGAGACGAACCCGCTCCGCC
Organism: uncultured Acidimicrobiaceae bacterium; assembly: GCA_963812965.1. Classification (GTDB taxonomy): domain Bacteria; phylum Actinomycetota; class Acidimicrobiia; order Acidimicrobiales; family RAAP-2; genus DASXMT01. The sequence goes on from CAWEXG010000011.1 coordinate 76,950, forward strand.
CTGGCCATGGCCACCTGGTCCGCCGCCGTCGACCGTGCCGCCTCGAGGACAGGGAGCTGAGCCTGGATCTCGGCCAGCCTGGTCGCATCCCGCTCGATGCGCTCGTCGAGCTCGGCGTACTGCCGGTTGGTGTCGAACAGCTCGGCGCTCAGTCCGGACCGGTCGTTGGCCATCCGGTTGAGCTCGTTCCGGGCGCTCTGATGAGCTCCCTCGTTACGGTCGTCGGACCGCACTGCTTCGGCGGCGGCGGCACGGGTTTCCTCTACCGCCAGCCGGGCGGCCTGGCGCTCCTCGGCAGCCAGAGCTGCCTGCACCTGGGCCCGTTCGGCCCGCGCACGGGCCTCGTCGACCACCGCAGCGGTGACCACACCACCGCCGGCCCGGACACGCCAGCCCGAGCTGGAGAACCGGTCGCCGTCCCTGGTCACCACCACCAGGTCCGGGCGATCCAGCGCCAGGTCGATAGCGTCGGTCCACCCGCCGGCGGGGCACACCGCACCGGAGAGCAGCGTGTCGAGGAGCCGGTCCAGGCCGGCAACGTCCGTACCGCGGCGACCCCGCACATGAGCCCGCACCGCGTCACCCAACCGATGGTCCGACAGCGGCGCTCCGGTCACCTCCGCACTGTCCGGGCCCACCGCCGACCGGAGGGCCAGCACCGCACCGGTCGCCTCCCCCTGCCGGAGCCGGGACAGCGCAGTACGAGCCGAGTCGCTCCCCGACACCACCACCGCAGCCACCGACGCCCCGGCGGCGGCCTCGAACGCGTCCTCCCACCCGGTGTCCACCTCGACCAGATCGAGCAGGGTGCCGACCACCCCGTCGACACCCGACAGCAGCTCGGCGCCGGCGGCGCCGCGGGCCTCGTCGAGCGCCTTGGCCAACGCGTCGGCTCGAGCCGCCGACCGGTGGTGCTCCTGTTCGGCCTGGCGGAGCGACTCCTCCGCCACCTCCACCCGCTCCGCTGCAGCGGCATGGGCGGCCTCGGTCTCAGCCACGGCCACCTGCAGCCGCTGGCGGACCTCTTCGGTCTCGGCCAGCCGCTCCGTCAGCTCGTGCTCCTCGCCGTCCAGGGTGGCGGCACGACGTTCAAAAGCAGCCAGCCGGGCGGCCACCTGCTCGAGAGCCCGCCGGTCCCGTTCCAGGCCGCGCTCCGTGGCCCCCAGCTGCCCCCGGGCCACGGTGACCGCTTCCTCGGCCTCCCGCAGCACCGAGCCGTCCCCCCGCTGCTCCAGATGCGCCTGCAGCTCGGCGGCCAACGCCTCATCGGCGGCAACCAGCTCGGCCTGGTGCGGAGCCAACGTCTCGGACTCCGCCTCTGCGACCTGGAGCTCATCGGCCGAGGCGAGCTCCCTCGGCCTCCAGGGTGGAGACGACATCGGCGTCGGCGGCGGCGTCGAGTGCCTGGGCCAGAGATCGTTGACGCTCTCGCAGCACACCGGTGAGGCCCTTCGCTCGTTCCACCAGTCCTTCGACCCGACCGAGCGACGACGCCAGGTCGGTCTCCTGCTGCGCTGACAGCTCGTCGGTGGTCCGGCTGGCGGCGGCGTCGAGCTCGGCGAGGGAGCCTCGCAGGCGCTCCTCGGTGGCGTGCAGCTCGCCCTGGGCCGCGACTCCCTCGATCTGACGACGGTCGAGCGCAGACAGCTCTGCGCCGGCTTCGTGGAGGCGGACCGCCTGAAGCTCATCGGCCAGGTCGGCGTGGGAACGGGCTGCCGCCGCCTGACGTTCCAGAGGACGGATCTGGCGCTTCACCTCCCTCACCAGATCGAAAAGCCGTTCGAGGTTCTCGTCGGCCGAGGCCAACCGGCGTTCGGCCCGCTCACGGCGTCGCCGGTACTTGAGAACGCCGGCCGCCTCCTCGATCACCCCACGCCGATCCTCGGGACGTGCGTTCAGGATGGTGTCGAGCTGGCCCTGGCTGATGATGACGTGCTGCTGGCGACCGACACCGGTGTCGGAGAGCAGCTCTTGGATGTCGAGGAGCCGGCACGGCGCACCGTTGATGGCGTACTCGCTGTCACCGGAGCGAAACAGCGTTCGGGTGATGGTGATCTCGGCCAGGTCGGTGGCCAGCTTGCCGGCACTGTTGTCGATGGTCAGGGTGACCTCGGCCCGACCCAAGGCCGCCCGGGTGGCCGTGCCCGGCGAAGATGACGTCCTCCATCTTGGCCGAGCGCACCGTACGCGGTCCCTGGGCACCGAGCACCCACGCCACGGCGTCGACCACGTTGGACTTCCCGCTACCGTTCGGGCCGACGACGACGGTGATCCCCGGCTCGAATTCGAGCACGGCGGGGTCGGCGAAGGACTTAAAACCTTTGAGGGAGAGCGACTTCAGGAACACTGGGCGCTCACCCTACCGGCACCGGAGCAAGACGTCAGAGGGGCTGACCTCTCATACCTGGCAATGCTCACACAGGTAGGTCGAACGTCCGCCCGACTTCACCCGGACGATGGTGGCCCGGCAACGACGACACGCCTGACCTTCCCGGTCGTAGACCTGATGTTGGCCCTGGTAGTCGCCGACCTCACCGAAGAGATCACGGTACTGCTCGTCGGCCAGGGAGGACCCCCGGTGCTTCACCGCCTCGGACAACGTCTCCACCATGGCCCGGTAGAGCCGGCGCACCTCCTGGGAGGAGAGGGAGTTGGACAGGCGGTCGTAACGAAGGCCGGCGGCGAACAGGATCTCGTCCGCGTACATGTTGCCGATACCGGCGACGAACTCCTGGTCCATCAGGAGGGCCTTCAGCCCGGTCTTCCGAGCCGACAGCATCACCCAGAACTTCTCCCAGCTCATGACGTCCTCGAGCGGGTCGAAGCCCAGATGGACCAGCTCGGCGATGCCGTTGCCGTCCTCGGTCGGTGCGGAGACGAAGAGCTCGCCGAACGTACGGGGATCGACGAAGCGGAGCTGGCCACCCTGGGTGAAGGTGATCACCACATGAGTATGGGGAGCCTTCGGCTCCTTGACCGCCTTGGCCCGCTGGAGCTGGCCGCTCATGCCCAGATGGACCACCAGCGTCTCACCGGTATCGAGCCCGAGCAGGAGGTACTTCCCGGCACGGCCGATCGACTTGACGGTGTGGCCCTCGACCCGGGCACGAAAGTGTTTGGCGCTCGGATGGCGCCGGACCGTCCGTCCGTTGCGTACCTCGACCGTCTTGATCTTCCGGCCCACGACCTCGCCCTGCAGGTCGCGCCGGATGGTCTCCACCTCGGGAAGCTCAGGCATCCCCTCCGCCTCTCTGATCAACGTCTTCTGGCCCGTCCAGGGATCCGACCTCATGCCCGGCTGTGTCGCTGTCCCCCATGGCATCGTCCTCCAAGACGTCGAAGGCAACCTGGGCGGCTGCCTGCTCGGCGTCTTTCTTAGAGCGCCCTTCCCCCGCGCCGAGACGCTGGTCAGCAACGTACACCGTCGCCACGTACCGCCGTGCGTGATCCGGGCCCCGAGAAGTGATCTCGTAACGGGGAACCCCGCTGCCCGCCCGCACGGTTCGCTCCTGGAGCTGGCTCTTGGGGTCGAACTCGCCGGGCCCGGCGACCGCCCGCTCGATCCTGGCCGCCAACAGGTCGACGATGAACCGCCGGGCCTCCTCGAACCCACCGTCCAGATAGACCGCCCCGATGATCGCCTCGGTGGTGTCAGCCAGGATCGAGTGCTTCGTCCGACCGCCGGAGACGTCCTCGCCCTTGCCCAACCGCAGGTGAGGACCGAGATCGATCTCGGTGGCCACCTCGGCCAGCACCCTCGTGTTCACCACGGCGGCGCGCACCTTGGCCATCCCCCCCTCGGCCAGGTCCGGGTAGGTGTCGTAGGTCAGCTCTGCCACCACCAGGCCCAGCACGGCGTCACCCAGGAACTCCAACCGCTCGTTGGATGGAACCCCGCCCTGTTCGGCGCACCACGACCGATGGGAGAGCGCCTGGTACAGAAGCCCTGGGTCGGCAAACCGGTACCCAAGGCGATCGATCAGCTGGCCAACCAGGGGTTCGGCGGGCTCGGCGACGTCCGTCACCGTGTGGGCTCAAGCCCCGTCGAGCTTGGTGTGGACGTAGTCGGCGGCGTCACGAACGGAACGGAGATCCTCGAGATCCTCATCGTCGATGCGGAACCCGACCGAGCGTTCGCCCAGCTCTTCTTCGAGGGCCTCCACCAGCTCGATCAGGGCGAGTGAGTCGGCGTTCAGATCTTCGGCGAACGACGATGACTCCGTGATACCGGCAGGATCGATCTCCAGGATGTCGGCGAGCTGGTCCCGGATCAATTCGAACACCTGTTGGCGGTCGAGAGGACCCTTCTCCACATGGGTCTCTGCTGGCACGGCATCTCCTGGTCTGGGCTCAAGTCTGGACGGACATCGTGCCCGCTCAGCAGCATCGATGATACCGGAACCGTGTTCCTGCAGCAGAAACAGTGCCCAAAAGGCCAGGTAGGCCGGTTACTCGGGCGATGCAGCTGCTCGCTCGAGCCCGGCACGAGCCAGGGTGGCGATGGCGGGGTCGGCCTTGGCCAGCGAACCGCTGTCGAACGGGGGCTGCGGGTCGTACTCGATGGCCAGCTGTATGGCACGAGCCACCTCCTCGCCGGCCAGTCGTGCCGCCAGGGTGAGCGCCATATCGATGCCTGAGGAGACCCCGGCGTCGGCCCGCACCGGCCCGGGCTCAGTCGCCACGAACACGACCTCGGCTCCAGGCAGCCTGGACAGGACCTCGTACGGGCCGACTGCGTCCAGCGCGGTGAACCGGTCGAACAACGGGATGACGATGCGCATGACTACTCCTACGCCGTGGCGGCGAACACCGCCTCCATCTGATCAAGACCGTACAGAACAGCTTGTCGACCTGGCTCGTCCACCGCCGAGTAGGCAGGAAGCAGCAGCTGGTCGGTCAACTCGTCGGCGGCAGCCAGCTTGCCCCGCTCCAGATCGGTGATCTCCGGCACGTCGTTCTCACTCCAGCCGAACAATCCGACGTCGTTGGGGCGGCGGATGCGGTGAGCGGTCTTCGCATCCAGACCGGAAGCGCGCACGGCGACGAGGTGGGCGCTGCCCCGGAGCTCCCGCAGGACCGTCACCAACTGCATGGCCCGACCTGGAAGGTCATCCACCAGTGGCTCGGCCCGGATGCCCGAGTACAGGGCCAGGCCGACCGGGTCGGCAGCGTCGTTGATGGCTCCTGCCGCCTCACAGAACTCGGCCAAGCCGTCGAGGTCGGCGAACCGATCACGACCCAGCTCGGCGGAGCAGACGAAGAACTGGCGGGCGACATCCGAAGGAGACATGGCACGAGAAGCCATGATCGCCTTGCCCGAGGTCCACATCTCCTCGACAAGCGCCGGAGTGAAGTAGCCGAACGCGCTGGTCACCACCGGCGCTTCCACATCGCCGAGGACCCCTCCCCGCCCCAGGAAGTAGAACCGGAACCCGTCGAGACCCAGCTCCTTACCTCTCGCCATGGTCCCGGGTGCGAAGTAGAACACCCAACCCAGATTGTTGATCCTGGAGCTGGCGTTGGCGACGAACGCTTCAGGGGCCATTGGTAGTCAGGGGCGCAGTACTCGCAACGCGAGCCCGGTTCCCCATCCCCCTTTCAATCCGTGCGTGCGGTTTTCCCGCACACGGCTTACCGACGGTCGTCTGGACATGGTTACGCTGCCTTCGGGTATCGAATAGTGCCCATGAGCTTGTGCAGGCCCTGGTCGTGGAACCAGGTGCGGGTCCAAGTGTCCCACTGTCCCGCTCGCAGATTGCGGCCACGCTTCTTGATGAGCAAGCGTCTCAGCCGCCATGCCACGTAGCGGTCCATTGCTATGAACTTGTCGCCCGCATTCCCGTTGCGGAAGTAGTTGCCCCATCCCCGAAGGAACAGGTTGAGCCGTCCGATGACGGTCTCCAACTCCTGTCCGACCTGGCTTCGACCGGTCATGGCCTTGATCCTCGCCCGGGCTCGTTTCATGGACCGCTGTGACGGCCAGCGGTGGAGGTAGTAGCGGATGACCCGCTTTTGCTCCCAGAGCTTGCCGGACATGCGGGCACGAAGGTGGCACCCGAGGAAGTCAAAGCCCTCTTTCCCCTCCCCGAGGTCGACCACTCGGGTCTTGTCCGGATGGAGTCCGAGACCGAGGTCGCCCAAGATGGCGGTCGCCCGCCGTTGGGCTTCCTCAGCTTGTCTCTGAGACGAACACAGCACCACGAAGTCGTCCGCATAGCGGACGACTTCTCCCGTGCCACGCTCAGCCCAGGCCTGGTCGAAGGCGTGCAGGTAGACGTTGGCGAGCAGCGGTGAGATCACCCCGCCCTGGGGAGTGCCAGAGACCGACTCAGACACCACCCCGTCTGCCAACACGCCTGCACGCAACCACAGCCGAAGCAGCTTGAGCACCCGTTTGTCAGAGACCCGTTGGCCGACCAGGGAGAGCAATCGCTCGTGGTCGATCTCGCCGAAGAAGTTCTGGATGTCGGCCTCAAAGACGAAGTGCTTGTCTTTGATGAAGCCGACCCGGATCTTCTCCAAGGCGTCGATGGCCGAAAGCTTCGGGCGGAACCCGAAACTGCAGGGCAGGAAGTCAGCCTCGAAAATAGGTTCGAGGACGAGCTTGGTTGCCTGTTGGACCACCCGGTCCTTGACCGTTGGGATACCCAGTGGCCGCTTCGTGCCGTCGGGCTTTGGAATCTCCACCCGGCGAACTGGTGCCGGGCGGTAGTTGCCTGCACGGAGGTCGTCCCGGAGCTCGATGAGCAGACGCTCGACTCCGTAGTCGTCCTCCACGTCTGCCAGGGTCAGATGATCGACCCCAGCAGCTCCACGATTGGCTCGGACTCGGTTCCACGCCTCCCACAGGATGTCGTCTCTGTAGATGCGGTCATACAGGGCGTGGAAACGCCGACCCTCAGACTGCTTGGCCGCAGCCCATAGCCGGTTCTGGAGGCGTCGAACTTTGGCCTGGGACGGTTGTCCCAGGGGGGAGATGGGCCGGGCGGTCCCGGCCATGCCCTCGCTCGTTCCTTCGTTCCCGGCGTGACCGAAGTCGGGGTCCTTCCCTCCTGCCGGGTTCATCCCGGCGCTCATCAGTACTACGACCCCGTCGGACTCCCGCTTCCCTCCGTTCGGTTTCACCATTGGCTTATCCGAGCGGTCTTTGCTGACAAGGCTGGGAAGACGGGCCTCTCCTGTTCCGAACCACACCGTGCGTACGTGCCGCTCCCCATACCCCGGAAGGACTCGACCAGGGGCATGTCCGGTGCGCCAGTTGGTCGAATACTGCCTTCGCCGTGGCATGAGCGGCTCGGCTCCTCCGTTGTAACTTTGACGAGGCTGCAGGACTCGTGCCTGGTGGCACTACGGCCCGCACGCTTGCTCCCTCCAAAGAGGCTTTTGACACCCCGCTCAGCCCGCCGCCTCTCGGCGACGGACCGGGGTCTGCTACTGGGCTCTCCGGCGATTACCCAGGCGGGACTTGCACCCGCAGGTCTGGTCCAGCTTTCAGGACGCACCATGGACGAAGCGTAGGTCGGGGTCGGCTCCACCGAAGGGCCGGCGGTCCACCGGTTCGAAGAAACTCCTGCCAGTCATCGAGTTTCATCGAAACCGCAAGGTTCGGGAAGGTGAGTCGTTTCCTCACTACGAATCGCGTCATCGGCAATCGATGACCTGAACCGTAAAGGGGAACAATGCGACGTCATACCCGAATTGTCCGACTTACCAGCGGTGCAGTGGGGGTTGCCGCTGTTGCGCTGGCAGTAGGCGGTGCGCTCCCGAGTGGAGCGAGCCAAAGCCCCGGTGTGCCGACATCGCTTCCCGGTGCTGCTTCGCTCACGACGCTTCCTTCATCGCTCTCCTCGGCAGGTTCGCACTGCACCAGCACACCGGCCCTGCCGGCATTTCCGAGCCCGATCACGGCCTCGGGTGGCGGAAGCGCCACGACCCCGGGTGGGGGAGGATCGGTCCAGGCATCGAGCAGTGGCGGCCTGAAATTCTGTGTGACGGGTCCCTCGGGGTTACCCAGCTTGACCAGCCTGCCTTCCAGCGGGTCGGTGCCGGGGCTCCCCAGTGCGAGCTCTCTACCGGGGTTGCCTTCCGCCAGCTCACTGCCAGGTTTGCCTTCCGGCGGGTCGTCGCCGAGCGTGCCGGGGCTGCCTTCCGCTAGCTCACTGCCCAGCTTGCCTTCCGGTGGGTCGGTGCCGAGTGTGCCGGGGCTGCCCAGTGCGAGCTCCCTACCGGGGTTGCCCTCCGCCAGCTCACTGCCAGGTTTGCCTTCCGGCGGGTCGTCGCCGAGTGTGCCGGGGCTGCCTTCCGGCGGGTCGGTGCCGAGTGTGCCGGGACTGCCTAGTGCGAGCTCACTGCCGAGCCTGCCCTCCCTCGGATCGCTCACTGTCAGCGAAAGCGGATCTATCTCAGCTGGGTGACGGGGTCTCGAACAAGAGGCTCAGCGGGGGTAGACGACCCTGGCTCGCCTCTTACTGTGCATCAACAAGACCGAACCGGTCGGGCGCCCAACGGTGTCCGGCCGGTTCGTCTACCACCAGGGGCAGCTACGTCTGGGCGGCCTATTCGCTAGGGCGCTACGTGTTGATCAGGCTCTTGGCCGCCATGGCCAGGTAGTCGAGGAGCTCCTGTCGGTCCTCGGGTGGCAGGTCCGTCTCGTTCACGGCATCGGTCATATGACCCATCCACGCATCGGCCTGGGCTTGACCGATCTCGAAGGGCACGTGTCGCATCCGTAACCGAGGATGGCCCCGCTGCTCGTTGTAGGTCGGCGGACCGCCCCAGTACTGCATCAGGAACAGTGCCAGGTGAGCGCTCGAATCGGTGAGATCGTCGGGGTACATGGGCCGGAGCAGGGGGTCGGTGGCTACCCCGACATAGAACCGATCGACCAACCTGACGAAGAACGCTTCGCCACCCCACCGCTCGAACGGCGTCTGTCTGGTGTTGCCTTGTCGTCGCACCGGTCGCACCTGACGACTGTACCGGTCACGCCTGACGGTCATGCCACCCACGCCTGACGGCCGTGGACCCCCGGGGGATACCCTGGCTCTGTCCGCACGATCGCATCTGCGGAGATCAAGAGAGGTCCGCCATGTTCGAATGGTCTGAAGAGCAGCTCATGGTCCGCGACGCCGTCCGTCGATTCATCGCTTCCGAGATCGAGCCGAACATCGATGCTCTCGAGCACGGCGACCTACCCCCGTACGACATCATGCGGAAGCTGTACGCCACCTTCGGCATGGACCAGATGGCCCGGGACCGCTTCAAGAAGCAGCTGGAGCGCAAGGCGTCCGGCACACATCCTGGAACAGAGGAGCCGACGAGGGCGGCAACCGAGGCGACAGAGACAGAAGGAGCCGAGCAGTCGACACGATCGGGTGACGGCGGGGCTGCCGCCATGGCGCTCATCCCCATCGTGGAGCTGTGCCACTACTGCCCGGGCATCGTCACCGCCATGGGCGTGAGCGTCGGGCTGGCAGCGGGCACCGTCATGAAACAGGGCACGCCGGCTCAGATGGAGCGGTGGGGACTCGACCTGCTCACGCTGGAAAAGATCGGCGCCTGGGCCATCACCGAGCCCAACTCCGGCTCCGACGCCCTGGGAGGGATGACGTCGACCGCACGTCGGGACGGCGACGAGTACATCCTCAACGGGAACAAGACGTTCATCACCAACGGGCCTTTCGCCGACACCATCGTCTTCTACGCCAAGCTCGACGACGGAAGCGACACCCCGATCCGGGACCGCCAGGTGCTCACCTTCGTGCTGGACAAGGGGCTTCCGGGCTTCGAGCAGTCCAAGCCCTTCCGCAAGATGGGCCTGCACTCCTCCCCCACTGGCGAGCTGTTCCTGTCCGACGTGCGGGTAGGCAGGGACCGGCTCCTGGGCGAGACCGAACCAGGGGCCGACGACAGCCAGGGATCGACCCAGGACGGCGGGCGGGAGTCGGCCAAAGCCAACTTCACCACCGAGCGGGCCGGGGTGGCCGCCATGTCGCTGGGGCTGATCGAAGAGTGCCTGAAGCTGTCGGTGGAGTACGCCAAGGACCGGAAGCTGTGGGGACAGCCGATCGGTGATCGCCAGCTCATCCAGCTGAAGCTGGCCAAGATGGAGGTGGCGCGGCTCAATGTGCAGAACTTGGTGTTTCGTCATATTGAGATGTCGGCGGCCGGGAAGAGCTTGACCCTGGCCGAGGCGTCAGCCATGAAGCTGTACTCGGCACAGGCCGCCTCCGAGGTAGCCATGGAGGCGGTGCAGCTCTTCGGGGGCAACGGCTACATGTCTGAGTTCCGGGTCGAGCAGCTGGCTCGTGATGCCAAGGTGTTCCAGATCTACGCCGGGACCGACGAGATCCAGGTCACCCACATCGCCAAGGACTTGCTCAGCCGGTAGGAGACGGGGCCCGTTCTCCGCCCGGCGGGGGCCCGTGGTCTGCTTGACCGTGTCGCTCGCCCGGCAGCCCGGGCGTACTCCCGCCTCAGCCGACGTCGACCGGCACCTCGGTCACCGACGCCGCTACGTGCTCCACCAGCCCGGCGACCGCCAGGTCGTGGGCCACGGTGATGGCGTTCACCATCGCTGCCGACGACGACGAGCCGTGGCTGATAACACAGACCCCGTCCACCCCGAGCAGCATGGCCCCGCCGGTTCCTTCCGGATCCAGCTCGGCAGCCAGCGGCAGCAGGTGCGGATAGAGGGTGTCCGCAGCCTCGGACACCCCATCACGACCCAGGATCTCGGTGAGGGCGCCAATGAGGAACCTCATGGAACCTTCCATGGTCTTCAGCGCCACGTTCCCGGTGAAACCGTCAGTGACGATCACGTCGGCGGCTCCACGGAAGAAGTCCCGGCCCTCGACGTTCCCGATGAAACGCAGGCCCGGGCCACCGGCTCCCCCAGCCAGCAAGGCATGCGTGTCCTTCTCCAGCGGCGTGCCCTTCGACTTCTCCTCGCCGATCGACAGGAGCGCCACCGTCGGCAGCTCGACGCCGTAGCGCTCGGTGGAGAACGCCGCCCCCATCTGGGCGAACTGCACCAGCATCTGCGGGTTGCACTCGGCGTTGGCACCGGAGTCCAGCAGCACGGTCGGCGGTCGGTCGGTCCCCGGGTTCGGGATGGGGGTGGCGATCGCCGGACGGATCACCCCGGGCAACCTCCCCATCCGCAACAGCGCAGACGCCATGGTGGCTCCGGTGTTTCCCGCCGACACCATGGCCAGGGCTTGACCGTCCCGTACCGCCTCGGCTGCCCGCACCAGCGACGAGTCCTTCTTCCGGCGGACGCCCTGTCCAGGGTCGTCGTCCATGCCGATGACCTCGCTAGCGTGCAGCTCGGGTAGGCCACCGGTGTCGGCCATCGCCTCGGGCCGGCCGACCAGCAGCACAGCGATCCCAGCCTGGTCGGCTACTTGGCGTGCACCGGCGACGATCTGTTCGGGAGCCCGGTCCCCCCCCATGACATCGACCGCCACCGGGAGAGCTGCGAACGCCCCACCGGTCGGGCGCACCCCGCCACGGCCGCGAGCCACTACTCGACTTCGATCGCCTGGCGATTCTTGTACCAGCCGCAGTTCGGGCACACGACATGGGGGAGCTTGGCCTGCGTGCACTGTGGGCACACTGAGCGGGCCGGCGCGCGCAGGACCCAGTTGGATGCTCGGCGGCTGCGGCTCTTCGCCTTGGAGGTCTTCTTCTTAGGGACGGCCATAGGAGCGACATTCTACGCCCTCCACCGACCTCCCCGTCACGCTCCGCTGATGGGCTCGCCGTTGCCCTCCTCGCCGCCCTCCCCATCGCCCTCGGCATCGCCCTCGGCGTCACGCAGAACATCGAGCGCCGACCAACGGGGGTCCGGCGGCTGTTCACAGGCACAGGGCTCGTCGTTGCGGTTGGCTCCGCACACCGGGCAGAGCCCCAGGCAGTCGTCCCGGCACAGCGGTGCAAGCGGGAGCTCCAGCAGTATGGCGTCTCTGGCCAACGGCTCCAGGTCGAGCGTGTCGTCGGTCATCGGATAGGCGTCTTCGTCGTCGGCGCTGGCGGGGCTGGGGCTAGCTGGGCTGGAGCTGGAGGTGCCACTGCCGCCAGATTCGACGTAGCGCTCCCGTACCGCCACCTGCAGTTGGCCGGACACCGGACCGCCGCATCGACGGCACTCCCCTGCCCATGGAGCATCGACCGTTCCCGAGGCCATCACCCCACCGGGATACGACGACAACGTGATCTTCATGCCGACCTCGGCGTCCTTCGGAACTGCCACGCCCACGGCAGCCAGATCCTCGATCCGCCCACGGCGCTCCTCGTGCCGGACCGTTCCCGCCACCCGTCGCAGCTTTGCTGCGTGGACGATAAACGGCGTCGCCGGTGGTCGGTGTGTAACCGAGCCGGGGGCGGCCACGGCCTCGGTGCTGTCGACCGGATGTCGGTGAGGAGCGGCCCTCACGGCTCAGTCGAGATCTTGGTCGAAGAAGCCGTCAGGATCCTCCACCGCGCCGATCTCCCCGCCGAACATACCGTCATCATCGGCGTCGAGTGGCGACACCGACGCCAAGGACGTATCGCCCCCTTCACCGATCTCCACGGGAGGCAACGGCGTGACCTGGAGCTTCTCCCTGCCGGCCCGGACTGTCTTGATCGTGCGGTCCAACACGATCTCGAAACTGGCCAACTTCTGGTCGGCGTAGTCCTCGGCTTCGTGACGAAGACGGCGAGCCTCCTCGTTGGCATCGTCCAGGATTCGCTGTGCCACGTGATTGGCCTGCCGCACGATCTCAGTGCGCTGCACCATGCGCTCCGCCTGGACCCGGACCTCTTCCAAGAGCGCATCGGCCTCTCTGGACCGCTCGGCCAGGAAGTCCTCCCGCTCCTTCAACAGCCATCGGGCCTGACGCAGCTCTTCGGGCATGCGCTCCAACGCCCCTTGCAGAACGTCCGCCACCTCTTCCCTCGAGATGAGGACCGAAGCCGAAAGCGGCATCTGCTTCGCAGTCATGACGAGGTCGAGAGCTTGGCGGACCAGGGCTTCGGCATCTCGCTCCTCACCTGCTGCCCGTTGCTGGTCGAGGTCCTCGAACAAGTCACTCATCGGCGTACTTCTCCTGGAGCCGAAGGGCTACCACCTTGGGGACGAACGCATTGACGTCACCGCCCAAACGAGCCACCTCCCGCAACAGGCGCGAGGCAATGAAAGAGTGGGCCGAGCTGGTGGGGATGAACAGGGTCTCCACCCCGGAGAGCTGCTTGTTCATCTGGGCCATCTGTAGCTCGTTCTCGAAGTCGGACACGGCCCGCAGGCCCTTCACGATGGCGCTGGCACCAACATCACGGGCGACGTCCACTACCAGCGTCGACATGGACACGATGCGCACGTTGGCCAGGTGGGTGACCGACTCCTCGAGCATGTCCTGGCGCTCCTGGAGATCGAAGAGTGCTTCGCTCTTCTGTGGGTTCCGGATGGCAGCGACCACGACCTCGTCGAAAAGACGGGCCGCCCGTTCGATCACCTCGAGGTGGCCGTTGTGCACGGGGTCGAACGATCCTGGAATGAGAGCAATCCTCACGAAACACCTTTCTCCGTAGCCCGGTCTCGTTGGGCGACTGTGGCAGCTCGGTCCGGCCGAGCCACTGTGACGAGCGTACCGCCATACCGTCTGGTTTTGACGACTCCCCATCCGTTTAGCGAAACAATCTCCGCGCCCGATTCGAGGATGGCGAGATCGGCCGGAAGCCGCTCCACCAACGCCGTCCATCCCTCGTACCCATACGGTGGATCACAGAGGACAAGGTCGTAGTGGGAGGCGGTCGTCTTCACCCATGTATCGACGTCGGCGCGCACGATAGTGGCATCGCCGTCACGTTCGGCATCGGCTAAGCCCACCGAGGCCAGGTTGTGACGAACAGCAGCCAGCGAAGTCGCGTCGTTGTCCACGAACGTCACCGACGAGGCACCCCGGGACAGGGCCTCGATACCCAGGGCACCGGAGCCGGCGAACAGATCTGCGACCTGCAACCCTTCTACGCCACCCAGGCTGAACACGATGTCGAAGATGGCTTCACGCACCCGGTCAGAGGTAGGGCGCACCGTGGACAACGTCGGAGCGGACAGGCGACGACCCCGGAGCTCACCACCGATCACGCGCACGTCGCCCACCCTACCGGTGACCCCGGAACTAGCTGTACGGCTGAGCCCAACCCTGGATCGACCCCCAAGGGCTGCTGTGCGGCCTCAGCTCTTGAAGAGAAACTCGGCCTCGTCGTCGTCGATGAACAGGCGCAGCTCATCGACGAGCAGGCGATCCCCGGTGAGCAGCGGGTCCGCCTTCACCATCTCCACCGCCACCCGGCGGGCGTCGTCCACCAGGTCCCGGTCCTTGAACAACGACGCCAACTTCAGATCGCTCCGACCCTTCTGCCGTGCGCCAGAAGTCGCGCCTTCGCCCCGGAGCTCCAGGTCGACGTCTGCCAGCTCGAACCCGTCGGTGGTGCGCTCCATGGCGCTCAGACGCGTCCTCCGCCTCGGGCGTGTCGCTGGCCGACAGCAGATAGCACCACGATGGGTCACTGCCGCGACCTACCCGCCCCCGCAGCTGATGGAGCTGGGCAATGCCGAACCGGTCGGCGTCTTCGATGATCATGACCGTGGCCTCGGGCACGTCCACCCCGACTTCGATCACCGTGGTGGCGACCAGCACGTCGAGCACGCCTGTCCGAAAGTCGGCCATGACCACTTCCTTCTCGCTCGGACGCATCTGGCCGTGGAGAAGGCCGACATGCAGGTCGGCCAGCTCCCCCTGCTGCAGCCGGGCGGCCTCCTCGGTGACCGATGCGGCCTCGACCCGGTCCGAACCCTCGACCAACGGGCACACTACGAACGCACGATGACCGGCGGCCACCTCGGTCCGGACCCGTTCGAACGCTGCCGCCTCGTCCATCGGGGTACGGGCCCAGTGGGTGGTGATCGGGGTTCGGCCCGGAGGAAGCTCGTCGATGGTGGTCATGTCGAGATCGCCAAAGACGACCATGGCCGCCGTGCGCGGGATCGGAGTGGCGGTCATCACCAACAGGTCGGGGTCGGCCCCCGTGCCGTCTTCGCCCCTGCCCTTGGCTTTGAGCCCGGCCCGCTGCTCCACCCCGAACCGGTGTTGCTCGTCGATGACAACTGCCCCGAGCGCCTTGAATCGGACCTCGTCGGTCAGCAGGGCGTGCGTGCCGATTAGCAGGTCGACGGTGCCGTCTGCGAGGCCCGCATGGAGCCGGGCCCGCTCTGTCGCCGGGGTCTTCGAGGTGAGGAGGGCCACGCGGAGAGGGCGGTTGCCCTGGAGCGTGGCGGGGTCGGGGACGGACAGGTCTGCAGCAGGGCGCGCACCCCGAAGAAGTGCTGCTCGGCTAGCACCTCGGTGGGAGCCATCAGGGCGCCTTGACGTTCGCCCTGGACGGCGATCAACAGCGTGGCCACCGCCACGACCGTCTTGCCGGCGCCGACGTCGCCTTGGAGCAGCCGGTGCATGGGGAGCGGTCCGGCCAGGTCGGCGCAGATATCGGCGATGGCAGACCGTTGGGCTCCGGTGGGCTCGAAAGGAAGGTCGGCCAGGAAGCGCTCGAGGAGAGACGCTCCTGGTGTGTCGTCTCCCGGCACAGTGGTCTCTTCCGGTGAGGCGTTCTCTTCCAGCGCAGTGCCCTCTTTTGCCGGGCTCTCCGTTGCAGCGCCCTCTTTCGCCGGGCTCTCCGTTGCAGTGCCGCCTCCTGCCGTCAGCATGGCCGGCGGCACCGGATGACGGATGCCCCGAGCATCCGCCTCGAGTCGACGCTGCCGCAGCACCAGCGCCAGCTGCAGACGGAACAGCTCGTCGAACGCCAGCCGTCGCCGCGCCGGCTCTCTTTCAGCCAGCGAAGTGGGTTGATGGATATGGCGGAAACGCCCGGGTCCGGTCGATCAACTGCAGCTGGCTTCGCCACCGGGCAGGCAGTGGATCGGCAAACGTCTTTGCCCGCCTGAGGGCTTCGGCCATGAACCTGGTAATGCGGATGGACGTGAGGTCGGCCTTCTCCGACAGCGGATAGACCGGATAGATGCGTCCGGTGATATCGGCGGGCTCGCCATCGTCGGTGTCAGCGGCAGACCGGACCACCTCCACCGTGGGGTTGACCAGCTGCCGGTTGTCCCGATAGGTACCGAGCTTGCCGAAGAACAGTGCAACGGTCCCCGCCGGGAGCTGCTTGGACCGCCACGTCTGGTTGAAGAAGACGACCTTGGCACCGCCGGTGCCATCGTGAATATCGAGCTCGACCCGGATGGTCCTCGCCGGTGACGCCCGGGCGGACGACTGGCACGTCGGACAGTGGCCAGCACTGACGCCGTGTCCCCCTCCGCCATCTCCCGCAGCGGGGCGAGCCGGGTCCCGTCGATATAGCGCCGGGGGTAGTGGGTCAGCAGGTCGAGCACCGTGTCGATCCCGAGCTCGGCCAGCTCCCTCACCGCCACGGTACCGACGTTCTCCAGGACGGAGACGGGTGTCTCGGCCAGCTGCCGAAGTTGCCGACCGGGGATGTCGGCTGTTGCAGGGCCTGCTGTCGAGTCTCCTGATAGGGCCTGCTGCTGCCGCTCGCCCCTCCGGCTCCGGACGTCTCGTTGGGCACCCTGGCCACCGGTCGGGTCACTCGATGGAGAAGAGGTACGGGTACAAGGGCTGACCGCCGTGATGAACCTCCACGTCGACACCGGGCCGGTTGTCCCGAACCCACTCGGTGATCCGCCTGGTGTCGGCGGCGGCGCTGCCCTCGCCCTCGATGATGGTCACCAGCTCGTGGTCCTCGGTGACCAGCAGGTCGAGGAGCGTGCACGCCAGCCGCCGAGATGGAGTCGGCCACCACCTCGATCCCTTTCCGGGAAAGCCCGAGCCAATCGTCGGCCTTGACGGGCCCGGCGTCACTCTCGGCATCCCGTACTGCACGCGTCACCTCGCCGGTCACCACGCGCTCGGCTGACGCTCTCATGGTCTCGGTATTGGCATCGATGTGTGCTTCCGGGTCGTACGCCAGCAACGCGGCGAACCCTTCGACAATCGTCGTGGTGGGAATCACCCGAACTGTCTTGGTGGTAAGGGCGTCGACCTCGTTCGGCCACCGCCTGGATGTTCTTGTTGTTCGGCAAGATGACTACTTCGTCTGACACGAACGGCCTCTACTGCCTCGAGGATCTGCGCCGTGGACGGGTTCATCGACTGGCCGCCGGCGATCAATCGGTGCACGCCCAACGAGCGGAAGATCCGCCCGATCCCTACACCGGTTGGCCACGGCGACTGCCCCGGTGATCGGTGGAGGGCCCGGCGGCACTCCGACGGCCCCGACTCGGCCAGGCCCGCTCCTTCCGCGTACCCACCGTTCCTCCTCCACCTGTTCGAGGAGGTCGGTCACCCGGATCTTTCGAGGTCGACCTGCATCGAGCGCAGCCTCCACCGCTGCACCGATGTCGTCGGTGTGGATGTGGCAGTTCCAGAGGCCGTCGCCACCGACCACGACGATGGAGTCTCCGATCCCGGCCCACACCTCCTTGAACGACGGGATCGTCTCGTCGTCGGCCTCGAGCAGGTACATGACCTCGTACCGAAGATCGGCGAGTCACCGGCCGCCCGCTTCCTCGCCGTGGGTCGTGGCCTGTGTAGCCGCAGCGGCCGCAACAGCCGTCATCGAGCTGGTCGGGAAGGTCGGGTGGAGCAGGAACCGGTCGACCGTCCACCACGAAGAGCAGTGCGTCGAAGAGGAGCAGGTACCCGGCGCCACCGGCGTCGACCACCCCTGCCTGCGCCAGCACGGGTAAGAGCTCCGGGGTCCGAGCCAGCGCGTCAGCGGCGGCGTTACGGGCAGCATCAACCACATCGACGAGGGACTTTCCCGTTCTGCCGCGGCGATTGCCCCGGAGGCGGCACCCGAGGCGACGGTGAGGATCGTTCCCTCCACCGGGCGCATCACCGCCTGTTGGCCAGCATCACTGGCTCTGGCCAACGCTCGGGCCAGCTCCACTGGGCCGGCCGTGCCCGAGGTGGCGCCGAGCTCGTCGGTGATGCCCCGCAACAGCTGCGACAGGATGACACCGGAGTTGCCCCGGGCCCCCATCAACGAGCCGTGGGCGATGGTGCTGCAGGTGGCCGAGAGATCGGGGTCGGCATCGGCGCGGGCGCCCCCGTCGTCTCGAGCCGCCACACAGCACCGTCAGGTCGGTGACCACAGACTCCAAGGTCAACGCCATATTCGTACCGGTATCGCCGTCCGGCACCGGGTAGACGTTGAGCCGATTGATGACATCCTGATGGGCACGAAGAGCATCACGAAAGGCTCGGACTGCACGACGGACGTCCGATGCGCTGAGCGTCTCCAAAGCCCCCATGAGCTGGATGCTAACCTTTACGCCGTTCCCTAAGGATTTGGAAGGAAGTCGACGCGTCATGGCAGCGGTGTGTGAGGTCTGCGGCAAGAAGCCGTCGTTCGGTATGAACATCAGCCACTCCCACCGGCGTACCAAGCGTCGGTGGAACCCGAACATCCAGCGGGTCCGCGCCCTCGTCGACGGGTCGCCCCGTCGACTGCACGTCTGCACCTCGTGCATCCGGTCCGGGAAGGTCACGAAGCCTCCCGTCCGCAACATCCCTGCCTGAGCCCACGCCATCCGAGGCTGGCCCAGCGAACGACCCAACGAGTACGTCGGCACCGTCGGGTCGTCACGGTCATCTGACGAACCTTCAGGTGGTCAACCTGGGGGCATGCTGACGAGCAACCTGCCCCAGCAGGCCATGCAGGAGCGTGGCAGGTCCCCGGCACTGCCAGTACGTGTAAGATACGCACATGGTGACACGCTCACCGGCCGTCTGACTTCCGGTGGCCGCCGACCAGGAACGGGCCCGTCGCCAGGTGGGAGACGGTACCGCCAGACTGGCCAATGGTGACGAGGAATCGTGCTCTCCTCGTCGGTAGAGCACGCACAGGAAATACTGGAACAGGCGACCTATCGAATGCCGCCTCGGGTCCGTCGCTTGTCACCGAGTCGACAGGCCCGCCGAAGCCCGCTGATCTCGTCCGCGCAACAGCCACATCCGCCGGCAGCCGGGCTCGTCCCGTCGAGGCTTCAGTTCTGCCCACCCGGCGGGATTCGACAGCGGGGTCAGCGAGCTCAACGACTGGCTCGGCAAGCAGCGCTCCATAGCCGCTGCTGCGGCACGAGCCGCGACTGGGTACTGTCGGGGTCAGGGTCGGGTACTACGCGGCGATCTCGATCCGGTTCGCTGCAGCTCCGCCGCCAGGCAGTCAAGAACGACGCTGACTGGGATCCTCGTGCCCCGAATACGGAACCTGACCGTGGAGTACCGGCTGGTCCGCCACAATGAGATCTGAGAGGTCAGCCGACCATCTCTCTATCATCCCACACACTGCCCACCGAACCACAGTGGTTACCTGGTAGAGTCACCCCCGACCTCTCCCGGTAGGCGGAGAAGAAGGACGTGCTGGCCCCCTGCCCGGTGTGTGAGGGGCAAAACTGCGTGGTCCCCCGTCCGGGGTTAGGGGGCGGGGGACCACACACTGTTGGCCGGATCCCAGGCTAACGTGAGCTGGGTTCCTGTGGCGATCTGTTGGTGTTCTGCTGGTGTTGCTGGCCGTCCGGCTCCGCTGTCCCTGGGAGCACAACAAGCACTCCCAGGAACAGCGGCCCACGTCCTTCCGCTTCTGAGCTACCTACGGCGCAATCCCAACAACCGGAGCAGTGAAGCTACCCACCCCTGAACCGTTGAACGGAGCGTTCCCGAAGGTGAAGATGCCGCCGTCCTGTGCACCGAGCCAGTAGCCACCACCGTTCGAGGTTGGCATGATGCCGACCACCGGGGCGTTGGACTGACCAGATGCCGAGCCGTTGAAGGCGGCGTCGCCGAAGGTGAAGACACCACCGTCCTTGGCAACCAGCCAGTAGCCCTTCCCATCAGGCGTTGCTGCCATACCGATCACGGGAGCATTCAGCGACTGTCCACCCTCGGAGCCGTAGAAACCAGCGTCGCCGAAGGTGAAGATGCCGCCGTCAGAAGCCACCAGCCAGTAGCCACCTCCGTCAGGGGTTGCTGCCATACCGACCACTGGGGCGTTCAGGTGTTGGCCACCTTCAGAGCCGTAGAAGGCGGCGTCGCCGAAGGTGAAGATGCCTCCATCGGCTGCAACCAGCCAGTAGCCCTTCCCATCGGGTGTTGCTGCCATGCCAACGATGGGCTGGTTCAGATGCTGACCGCCCTCTGAGCCGTAGTAGCCGGCGTCACCGAAGGTGAAGATGCCACCGTCAGCGCCAACCAGCCAGTAGCCCTTGTTGTCAGGCGTTGCTGCCATGCCGACGATGGGGGCGTTCAGCGGCTGGCCAGCCTCAGAGCCGTAGTTGCCGGCATTCCCAAAGGTAGACACAGCACCGTTGGAGGCCACCAGGCGGTAGCCGGTGGTCGACGGGGCCAGCACTGTGAGGGTGGCTGGGTTGGTAGTGGCAGCTGGTCCTGCAGCGTTACTGAATACGGCCTGGTACTGGTTGCCGTTGTCAGACGCTGTGGTGGCTGGTGTGGTGTAGGAGTCAGAAGTGGCACCACTGATGTTGGACCATGTCGATCCTCCGTTCGTGGACACCTGCCATTGGACGGTGGGTGTTGGATCACCGGTTGCGGCTGGTGTGAACGTTGTGGTCGCACCGGCACTGGTCGTCTGGTTGGTGGGTTGGGTGACAATCGCAGGCGCGGTGCCGACCTGGAAGTTCACCGGGTCCGACGTTTGGATCGGTGTAGGGCCGCCACTCCACACTGCCGTCAGGGTGTGCTCACCCAGGCCCAATGAGGTGGTGGTGAGGGTGGCGATACCCGCATTGGCGACACCGAGCCTGGGACAGGGACCGTCCCGATGTCGGTGGTGCCGTCGAAGAAGTCCACTTGGCCGACGGTGATGCTGCCACTGGGCGTGGGGAGACACCGTTGCCGTAAGGGTTACCGGTGCACCAAGAGCGGCCGAACCAGTTGGACTTGTCGTGAGCGTGGTGCCCGACACGGTGACCTGCTGCACGGTGGCTGGCTGCGTTAGGTCGGCCGGGTTGCAGACAAATGGTCTGCCTCCCTGAGTGAAGATCAGGGATGAGATGCCAACCGGGACGACTCGTGCCGGGCGTACCGGAGATCGGCACCGAAGCAGACAGCCCGGTCCAGCTCAACGAGATGTTGCCGTCGGCGTACGTCGGGTCCTGCCCCAGCTGGCGTGATCGAGACCCCACCAGGGGAAAGGCCGATGGTGACGTTGCTCACAGGCTTACCGGCCGAGGTCCCCGAGACGGGTCGATGTTCAGCGTCAGATCGAGAGCACTGACCGGCACGGTCGAACCGCTCGGTGCCAGAGACTGGCACGGTGGCCACAGCCACCACCGACGCATTGAGCGTGGAGTAGGGCCCCGCATGGTGGTCTGACAGATGAACGGCGTGCCACGCTGGCGCCGCCACCGTGAACGGCGCCGAGTACGAGCTCGGTGAGTAGACCGGGTCACCGGAGTACTCGATAGGTAAGCGTGTGGGTCCCTACAGTCAGGCCGGCAGTAGAGAGAAGATTCGGCGAAAGGAAACGACACATTGTGGCGCTCGTAGCGACCTGCACACCGTCGATGAGATACGTGATCGTCCCTGTCGGGTGTCGCAGTGTGCCGTACGGATCCGACGCCGCCTGCGACGGGGTCGTCACTCGAGCGTTTGCCCAGATCTACGTAGCCCTTTGGCACCGGTGTTGTCGGTACGTTGGCCGTATCCCAAGCGACCGGGAACCGTGCCCCATAGGTCATGGTGAATGACCGCCTGCGGTTGATCAGTGCAAGCCCGGGAGCCGAAGTGCACGAGGTTGGGCTCGCACACGTTCCGCTAAGAGAGCTCCGCTCTGGACCGTGCGCTGGGCCGGGACCAAAGTTGTTCGGGTCATAGGCGATCGATAGCTCGAGATTGACGGTGACCGACGTTCCAGGGGCTAATGGCGAACGATGATGGAGACGTACCGCAGGGGGTGTTCCAAAGCCGCTGAAATACCACGTCTGTCCGCCATCGGACGATGTCATTGGACACCAATTCCCAGCGGGATCCTGGTAGTCGAGCGTTATATCACTTGTCTAGCGCGAATGAGTCCTGCAGTCTGAAAATTCGAGGAAGAGGTAGTTGGAACTCCACATCTGACCGTCGAGGGGTTGGTGAAGGTGACCGACATCGGGGTCGGGGTCGGTGAACGCCAGCTCGACCGTCGGGGGCATGTTCAACGTGACCGACGGCAGCGGCTGGACTGTGTAGGGCACTGCTGCCGACGTGCTGCCGTCATAGGTGAAGTCACCGGAGTACACCGCTGTCAGTTGGTTCGTCTGGCTCGGCAGTGCGGTGGTCGTGTACGTGGCGGTTCCGTTGTCAACTGGTCCGGTGCCGATCACACTGCCGTTGGCGATGAAGTTCACGGTACCGGTGGCGCCGTGGCGGGGCTACCACCTGAGCTGATGGTGTCGGTCAACGTCACTGACGTGCCGGTCAGCTGCGGGCTGACCGGCGTTGCCGACAGTGCGTTCGTGGTCGACGTTCCTGGCGGTGGTGGGATGGGCAACCCAGTGCCCTGGAGGTTGAGCGTGGTGTTGTTGTTGGTGCTGCCAGCGACTTGGTCGGGGTAGCCGCCACCGTTCAGCGCCTGGCCCGGCCATACCACAGTTACCTCCTGGAGCGTCCGTGAAGTCGGGAATGTTGTAGTTGGACGCCGAGAGCGTCACATCGCCGGTGCTCGGGTTTTGAGGTGCTACGGACTGGAAGGTCATGTTGATCGGAGTCGACAGGCACTGGAACGAAAGAGGTGCGGTGACATCGAGGGTGTACGAGAGGCTGTCGTTGAGCGTGATGTCGCCGTTTGAGTTAATGGAGCCGGTGGCGGTGCCCTGGGTCGACCTCGTCCATGAGGTAGTTGGTGCATCCTCCGGCCGCTGTCGCTGCAGACGCCGTTCTGAACCGGCAGGCTCAGCGTGGCATCGGTAATAGCACCGGTCAGCGGGGCAACGGTGCCGGTGAGCGTCGTGGTGGTCTGGGCCGGGAAGGGCTGCGAGGTCCCGGGCGGTGTCGCCAGTACCGTCCAGGAGCCGGACGTCATGTTGAGCGAGAACGGCTGTGTGCCGCCGTTCCCGGCATACAGCGTGAGCTGACCGGAGGTGGCGGTGTCAGCAGGGCTGGCCGAGTCGGTGACGGTCACTGCAAAGGTGGCAGTGGCATTGGCCGTCGGGGTGCCGGAGAGCACACCAGTCGTTGAATCCAGGCTCAGCCAGCTGGGCAGTGTGGACCCAGTAGCTACGCTCCAGGTGTCAGAACCGGTGCCACCAGTTGCGGCCAAAGTGACCGAGTACGGGGTGTTCAGCGGTGCCAATGGCAGTG
Source organism: uncultured Acidimicrobiaceae bacterium (assembly GCA_963812965.1). Classification (GTDB taxonomy): domain Bacteria; phylum Actinomycetota; class Acidimicrobiia; order Acidimicrobiales; family RAAP-2; genus DASXMT01. The sequence goes on from CAWEXG010000011.1 coordinate 100,376, forward strand.
GCGAGGTCGTGGTCACCGACAACGGGGTGGCTGCACCGGCTGCAGTCACGCCAATTCCAGCCACGGTTCCGGCTATGACGCCTATGACCAGGAGTGTTGCTGTTATGGCCGCGAAAAACCGGCGGGCATAGCCGCCGGTGAAGTGAGAATTACGTGACTCTGCGTGGGAAAAACTTAGGGAGTTACTCCCCCACCCCCCCCCGCGACAGTTTTCTCATTGTTTTGAGAATCGCGGGTGGGTGCTGCTGTACTGCGGCGTCCCCGGAACATGTACATCCCCCTGCTTTCGCTTAGTCAGTGAACCTGTGTTTCGTGCTTCCCGACCCGACGGTACGCGCTCTGCGTTTCCCAAACTGGTCGTGGTCGCATCTAACTCCAGGTTCTTGATCTTGTCAATAGCGGGCTGTGATCTTTTTGGCGGCGCATGGGGTTCCGGAGGAGCCGAGCTGGGCCGGATCCGGGTCGGGTCACCCGGAACACCAGCTCTGTGTCTAGGGCATCCGCCAGGCTGGGGCACGCGTGTCGACGGGTAGCTGCACGGGCTTACGGTTCACCAGGAAGCGCGGCCATGAACGCATCGGCCACTGCCGACAGACCCGTGAGGTTGTCCGGGACATCGTGACGAAGGTCGGCGATCCCGCACACCGCCGCAGTCAGGTCTGCGCTCGCCACCTCACGTTCCTGCGCTGACATCGCCAGCACGTCGAGCAGAGGGTCCGGATCCCATCGGCGTACGCACGCACCGTGGAACCATGAACCATCTCGGGTCCGCCGTTGCGACAGACCCACCACCTTCCGACCGTCGGCGGTGATCACCTCCCCCGTACCCACGCCGCCGAAGCAGATCAGCGACGACCACCGCGTACAGGCGACGGAGCCACCTCGGTTCGCCGAGACGTCGGTGATGCCGATGTTTCCGAGCGCCGAACACCACGTATCGCCCAGCCAGTCGAATGCTCGAGCCACGTCGGCACGCCACAGCGAATCGTCGTGGGGGATCCAGACGTCGATCCAGACCGGGTCATCCGGAGTGACCAGCACAGCACCACCACCTGATCGGCGCCGGGCGACCACCACTCCCGCCTGAACAGCGCGATCGGGATCGATCACCGACTCCCGTTGGGTCGACCCGAGCACTACTGCAGGTCCGGACACCCGGCAGATGCCTACGGCCCGCCTGCCCGGTTCCGACGTGACGGTGGGCCAGCTCGCGTGGAGAGCGGCAGCACTCCCGGTACGCTCGTCGATCCTCCAGCTGGATCCCACTACGCCGTCAGCGGCTCGAACTCGCCAGGTCCCTTCTCCAGATACGTCTGCCAGTCCTCACGCGTCCCTCCGCACAAGGCCAACAGCTGCACCCGATGATGTGGAGCGACCGGCGTACGGCGAAGTGCCATACCAACCTCGTGCGGAAGACGGTCCTCTTTCCTGGTGTTGCAACGCCTGCAGGCGGCCACAACGTTCTCCCATGTGTGGGGGCCACCCTTACTGCGCGGGATCACGTGGTCGAGGTTCTCGGCAGCGGCGCCACAGTACTGGCAGCGAGAGCTGTCCCGGGCGAACACGGTCCGACGGTTGACCGCCACCCGGTACTGCCGCGGCACGTAGACGTACCGGACCAGGCGGACGACCGACGGCTCGGGAACCGAGATCCGTTCCGCCCGAAAGACGCGATCGGTGGTATGGACCAGTTCAGCCTTCGTGTCGAGGACCAGCAGTACTGCCCGCCGGGAAGAGACGATCCCCAGAGGCTCGAATGTCGCGTTGAGGACGAGCGCCCGTCTCGACGATGACATCGGTGACCGGACGGGGTCACCTTTCCGCGCCGAGGCGGCAGTCGTCGCCTTCGCCTTCCTCGGGAGATTGGACCGTCGATCCATCGGTATCGGAATTTAGCCTTGTACGACACGGCAGAGATGCTTCTGGCTGTTCCTGCTCACCACCATCCCCGTCAGACCGACGATCGGCACCACTCCAGGTAGGCGATGACGTCCGTCGCACACGGCTCCGCATCGGGCCGACCGTAGGCAGTGACCATGCGGAACGACCACAGCCGTGCGTCTGGAAGTGGAAGGTACGGAGCACGCCGCCACCAACCTGGCCCGGCCAGCCGCAGCACCGCCCCCACGGCACTCAGCCACAGCCAAGGGCGGCGGACGACTGCCCATATCACCGCGGGCCGCACCGTCATCAGACCTGCTGCCTCAGCGCCACTCGTCTCCCCACCGCAGCGGCGCCGATCAAGGGGGCCTGTGGGCCGAGACCGGCCGGAACGATCCGGGCGCCCCGGGAAAACTGGAGACGGCAACGGTCGTCAAGTTCCGACTGCGCCGCTGTGAAGAACGGTTCGCCGAACCCGAACGCCACCGAGCCGGCGACGATCGCCAACGGGAGATCGAGCAGGTTCACCACCGATGCCACGGCTCTCCCGACCATGACACCGGTTCTGTGCCGTATCTCGTCTGAGGCCTCCGCCGGCGCCTTCCCGGTGATGGCGGCGATCGATGGTCCGGATGCCTCGGCCTCCAGGCAGCCCCGACTACCACATGCACACCGGCGCCCATCGGGTTCGACGATGACGTGGCCGATGTGGCCGGCGTTCCCGGATGCCCCGTCGAGCAGCCTGCCGTCGAGCACGATGCCGGCGCCGATCCCGGTCGAGACCACCATGGCCAGATAGTTCCGGTGGCCGACCGCAGCACCCACCCATCCTTCACCCAGGGCAAGCGCCTTGGCGTCGTTGTCCACCCCGACCGAGAAGACCGGTCAGGTGCTCGAGCCGTTGCAACAGTGGGAACTCCCGCCAGGCCGGGATGTTCAACGGCGAGACGGTCTCGCCACGAAGACGCATCGGCCCCCCACAACCGACCCCACAGACATCAGGAGCGTGTGGAGCCTGGGCCACAAGATCGTCGACCACCCCCGCCACGGCGTCGAACACCGTGTTCGGATCGTCGCTCATCGGGGTGGGCACTTGCCGTTCCACCAGGACCGAAGCGTTCGAGTCCACCAGTGCCGCCGCTATCTTCGTGCCGCCGATGTCGACTGCCAGGACCAGTCCGGATGATCGGGAGTCGGGCGAACCAGGGGCTGCCATACCGGGCTCCGCCGGTACCGCCGGTACCGTCACATCAGGCACCGTCACGCCTGGCGATCGAAGCTCAGCCGTCGCGATGGAACCGACCGCGGATCCAGTCCCGCGGATCGTGGACCGTGGACCCGGTGCTCCGGTTGTGAATGGAGCGGGAGATGTCGTCGATGCCCGCCTTCCCCATCCGGCGGGCGTTGTTCACGAACACCCCTGCCGAGAGGAACATCATCACGACGCCGAGAAACCCCAGGAAGACCGACATCGAGAAGGTCAGCACCATGAATAGAAGAGCGGCAACGAAGACGACGGCCGACCAGATGCAGTAGCGACCAGCGTGCCGGTACACCGTCTCCGAGCGCACACGCTCGGCAAATGCAGGATCCTGCTTGTACAACGACTGTTCGAGCTCATGGAGCACTCGCTGCTCGTGATCAGAGAGCGGCACTGGCCTCTCCCCTCCACCCATGTCTCGACCGTGTTGCCATATCCGACCTCATGATCGCGCACTCTCCAGGCACAAGTTTCGCGCACCCAGCGTGACCTTCACAACGTTGTGAGCGAATTGTCGCATACCGCACCCTACCGGGGACGGCACCCTGAACCAGGTTCAGAGGCCCAGCGGAGAGGCGGTTCGGGCTCCTTCGTTCACCTTGTCCGTTCCCCGGGCCTCTTGCCTACACATCTTCCCTGCGCACCGTCACTCGTCCGTGGGCTCCGGTGCCCGCGGACCCCACTGTGCGTCACCTCGTTGACGAACTCGCAGACCGTCCTGGTCAACCAGGGATGCCGGGCCGACGGACTGGCGACCGAACCTGGCTCGGATACCGTCCACAGCGCTGGTGATGTCAGCCCACGAGCGCTGGAGCCGTTCCACATCGTCATCGAGCACAGCCCTGTCTCTCGGCACCGACTGCTCCTCGTCGACCGCTCCGGGAGGGCCGATGGACCGAAGAACCGACCCATGATGCTGTGGACTGCCGTCGTCGCCCAACAGGCTGAGCTGCACACCGTCGGCAACGCCACCGAACCCCGACAAGCTGACACCCAGCAGCCGGACACCCGGGCTCACATCGACCGAATCGAGAAGCGCTCCCGCCACCGCTCCGGCGGCAGGAGCCGAATCGATCGGGATGGTCAACGAGTGAGACCGGGTGACCGTCGAAAAGTCGCCGAACCTGACTTTGACCGTGACGGTTCGAGCCGACAGCTGCGCCTCCCGGACGTGCATGCACACCGCATCGACCATCCTGACCAGATGGATGCCGAGCTCGACGGGGTCGTGGAGGTCTAGGGGGAACGTCTCTTCGTGCCCGATGGACTTCGCCTTCGAGTTGGGTACCACCGGGCGAGGATCCTCTCCTCGGGACAACGCTGCCAGGTGGGAACCGTGAGCTTTGCCCAACACACGCTCTAAGGTCCCCGGAGGCAGTGCGGCGATGTCTCCGATGGAGCGGACACCGATCCCCGTGAGCCGACGGGCTGTCGCCGGACCCACCCCCCACAGGGCCCTGATCGGAAGACGATGCAGGAAGGCGATCTCGTCGTCCGGTTCCACGACGAACACGCCGGCCCCCGGTACGACCCCACTGTGATCGGCAGTCGGCTTGGCCTGCTTGGACGCCAGCTTGGCCACGAACTTCGTACGGGCCACACCAACCGAGCAGGTGAGGCCCAGCTCCTCGAACACCTGAGCGCGAACTCCCCGGGCGATGGTAGGACCGTCCCCCAGGAGCCGAAGGGCGCCGGAGACGTCGAGGAACGCCTCATCGAGCGAGATCCCTTCCACCAAGGGGGTGATCGTGCCCAGGATCTCGTGCAGCTTGGTGCTCTCCTCCACGTACCGGTGGTAACGACCATCGAGAAAGATGGCGTGCGGGCACAGTCGGCGAGCGACGACACTGGGCATGGCCGAATGAACGCCGAACCGACGTGCCTCGTAGGTGCAGGCTGCGACCACTCCTCGGGAACCCGAACCGCCGACGATCACCGGCTTCCCGGTCAACGACGGATCGTCGAGCACCTCGACCGACGCGAAGAAAGCGTCCATGTCGACGTGGAGGATGACGGGGTCGTCCTCTGAGTGAGCATGGCGGATGACCGGGTCATCCACCGAGCCGCAACCTCCGGAACCCTTCGGCAAACGGGACGCCCACGGCCTTGCCCGCGTCCTCAGCACTCAGTCGCACCGCAGTCCGGGCCCAGTCACCACCATCGGGGAACTGGCTGCGATGGCAAGCCACTGCCGCGCTCTTTATGTCCACCGTGTCGGAGATGTCGACCCACGCATTCGGGTCGAGCGTTCCCGACAGCAGCACCGTCCCGACCTGGTGGGCCGGACCAGCGTCCGGGAAGTAGTGCGGAAGGGCAGCGGCGGGCGAGACGGCATCGAGACACGCCCAACCAGTGATTCGGTGGTCACGATGGTTGAAGTACTCCTGCCCGAAGAAGACGGCAGTTGGATCCGGGCACAGGACCACCTCGGGACAGATCCTGCGGATGACCGCCACCAACTGCTCCCGGAACCGGGCATCGTCCACGAGCTCACCGTCCGGGTAGTGCAGCAGCTCCTGACTGGTCAGCCCCAGTACCGCAGCGGCCTCGGCGGCCTCACCCGCACGCTGGGTGGCGAGAGCACTCGGATCGATGTCTCGATCAGACGAACCCTTGTCCCCGTCGGTGCACAACACCACGTGGACGTCGCATCCGGCCTTGGCCCATCGGGCCAGCGTCCCGCCGCACGACACGTCCGGATCGTCGGGATGAGCGTAGATCCCCAGTGCTCGCTTCGGAACCTCGGTCATCTGGTCAGGCATGGTCACCGGGCTGCTTGGGAGCGGTGGTCTTGGTCAAGAGGCCCATCTCTCGCTGAAAGTCGTCGGGATGTTCGAACCCCTTGTACACACTGGCGAAACGTAGGTAGGCCACCTCGTCGAGCAGGCGAAGCCGTTCCAACACGGCTAGCCCCACCCGCTGGGTGGTGGGCTCGACCCCGGACTCCCGCACGGCGTCCTCTACCTCCTGTGCCACCTCGTCGAGCTGAGCCTCTGTCACCGGACGGTTCTTCGTGGCGGACCGCAACCCGAGGATGACCTTCGTACGGTCGAAGGGTTCGCGCACGCCCGAGCGCTTCACCACCATCAGCGGCACCTCTTCGATCCGCTCGAACGTGGTGTAGCGACGCCCACAACCCACGCACTCCCGACGGCGCCGGATCGCCATGCCATCCTCGGCCAGACGTGAGTCGACCACTCGATCGTCGTCAGCCAAACACCAGGGACATCGCACAGAGCGAGGCTACTGCCGGAAACCTGAGGCATCAGAAGTCGGGGGCAGATCCACAGCTGGACTCGGAACCGGAGCCATCGGAGGCAACACCCGTCCGAGACGACGAACGTAACGACATGCAGGTCAAGGGGTGGTGAGCCTGGAACACCTCTCCGCTGAGCCGCTCATCACGGCAGCGTGATGTGCTCCCCAGGTACCACCGTGTACGAACCTGTCTGCGCCGCCAACCTGGACACCAGGGGTCGCGGGTCTGCCGTCGAGTCCACCCGATCGGCGATCGACCACAAGGTGTCGCCAGGCTGCACGGTGTAGACGACGGGATGACCGTTCTCCGCCAGAGCGAGACCGGCGGAGTGGGAGCGACCACCGGTCCCGCTCAGCGGGAGAGCAAGGCCGACGACCAACACGGCCGCAGCGGCCAGGAGGGCACGGCGTCGCCGTACCGCCGGCGACACCCGGCGACGGCTGGAACGGCGTGGTGGATCGGAAACCACCAGCAACCTGGGAACAACGGGCTCGGCGTACTCCTCGGCATAGCCCCAACCGATGTCATCCGACAGCGTCGACACCGGTATCGAACAGACGTTCGTCATGTGACGATCAAATCACGAACGAGTGTTCGATGTCAAGGGATGTAACGAACAAATGTTTGCTTTCTGGCCGTCCTGGGGTTACGGTATACCAAACAGATGTTCGATCAGGCGCCGCTCGGTAACGCGGTCCGGCCCGGACAGCCGACCAGCGGTAGGGCCGGCTGCTCCGTGGCCAACGGTCGACACGATCCAGGGGGACCGATGGCCCAGGTGCTCAGCAGCAAACGCAAGGCGATCTTGGACTGCATCTCCGAAGCGGTCCGTGAGCGGGGCTACCCGCCGTCGGTGCGCGAGATCGGCGAGGCGGTCGGCCTGACCTCGTCGTCGACCGTCCATGCCCACCTGGCCGTTCTCCAGCGAGAGGGCTATCTCCGCCGTGACCCCACGAAGCCGAGGGCGATCGAGGTTCGCTACGACCCCTCATCCCATGTGGTGGCGGACGCCCGTCCCATCCGTCACGTCCCTCTGGTCGGTGATGTTGCTGCCGGCACGGGCGTCCTGGCCCAGGAGAACATCGAGGAGCTCTACCCCCTCCCCGAGGACTTCACCGGCACCGGCTCGCTGTTCATGCTGTCGGTCCGTGGCGATTCGATGATCGACGATGGGATCGTCGACGGCGACTTCGTGGTCGTCCGCCAGCAGCCCGACGCGCAGACCGGTGACGTGGTGGTCGCAGGCATCCCGGACGGGGAGGCAACGGTCAAGCGTTTCTCCACCGAGAACGGCAGGATCGTCCTCACTCCCGCCAACGCACGCCTCTCCCCCATGGAGTTCGACCCGTCGGAGATCACCATCTTCGGCAAGGTGGTTACGGTACTCCGCCGGCTATAGAGGGGTCACTGACGTCCGGTCAGCAGCGAACCGAGCACGGCCGCTGCATGCTCCAGCTCAGCACGTCTCACGAACTCACCGGGCGTGTGAGCCAACAACGGGTCACCGGGACCGAAGTTGGCAGCAGGGATCCCATGGGCCCAGAACGATGCGACGTCCGTCCACCCCACCTTGGCCCGGGAGCGCTCGCCGCTCCGTGCCACGAGCGCAGCCAGGAGTGGATGGTCGAGGGCGGGAAGGGCACCGGGCTGGACATCGGTGACCTCCCAACCGTCGCCCTCTTCGAGCCACGGTGACAGGAGGTCCCGGACCGACTCGATGGCTTCGTCGGCATCCCGGTCAGGAGCGAATCGATGGTTGACGGTCAAGAACGCCTCATCAGGAACGACGTTCCCGGCCACACCACCCTCGACCCGGACCACCTGCAGCTGCTCCCCGTACTCGCAGCCGTCGAGTACCGGCTTCCGTCCCTCGTACTCGCTGACGGCCTGCAGCAGAGGTGCCAACCGGTGCACAGCGTTACGTCCCATGAACGGCCGAGCCGTATGGGCCCGGGTACCGGCCAGCGTCACGGTGACACGGACCGTTCCCTGACATCCGGCCTCGACCAACCCCCCGGTAGGTTCGCCCAGAATGGCGGCGTCCGCCTGGAGCAGCTCGGGGCGCTCTCTCCACAGCCGACCCAGACCGTTGAACTCGTGGGCGATCTCCTCGCAAGCGTAGAAGCACCAGGTGACGTCGACTTCGGGCTCAGGAACGGTACCGGCCAGGAAGAGGAGCACCGCCAAGCCGCCCTTCATGTCCGCCGCCCCCAACCCGTACAGCACGTCGTCCTCGATCACCGGTGTCTGGTTCGCCCCCACCGGGGGCACCGTGTCGAGGTGGCCGGCCAGGATCAACCGCTTGGAACGGCCCAGAGAGGTCCGCGCCACCACATTGTCGCCAACCCGCTCGACCGTCAGCCACGGGCACACGTTGAGAGCGGCTTCCACCGCGTCGGCGATCTCCGCCTCCCCACGGCTGACCGATGGAACCGAGACCAGAGCAGTAGCCAGTTCGAGCAGGCTGATCGTCTGCGCGTGGGAGTCAGGCATGGACAGACGTTAGAGGCTCAGCGAATGTGAGTCGGCCAACCGGTTCCCGACCAACTCCAGGCGGTCCATCGGCTGCACCACTGCGATCCGCACGAAGGGTGCACCGTCATCGCCGTACAGATCACCCGGACCAACCAGGAGGCCGGCCGCATCGGCCAGGATCTCGGCCAGACCCCAGCCGCCCCGTGCCACACCCTCCGGCACTCGGACCCACAGGTAGAAGCCTCCTGCCGGTCGTTCCACGGGCACGCCCCACCGGCCGAGGGCATCGGCCAGAGATGCCAGACGCTCGGCATACCGCTCCCGCTGCACCTCGACGTGGGCGTCGTCATCGAAGGCCGCTGCCGCTGCCGCCTGTACCGGGCCTGGCACCATGAGACCGGCGTGGCGACGCACGTCGAGGAGGAACTCGACCAAGTCCGGATCTCCGGCAAAGAACCCGGCTCGCACACCGGCCATGTTGGAGCGCTTGGACAAGGAGTGAACCGCCACCACGCCGTCGACGCCTTCGGTCAGGATCGTACGAGGGGGGCCCTGCCAGGTGAACTCGGCGTAGCACTCGTCGGAGAACACGGGAACCCCCCGGGCACGCCCCCACGCTGCCGCCGTAGACAGGTCGGTCAGCAACCCCGTCGGGTTGGACGGGGAGTTGACCCAGAGCATCAGCGCCCGAGCTGCATCTGCGTCGTCGACCGCATCGAGATCGAGGCCCCCGCCCGGCAACTCCGGTACCGGTACCGGCCGGCAACCACCGAGCACGGCGCCCATGGCGTAGGTCGGATAGGAGATTGCCGGGTAGAGCACGGTGTCCCGCTCCGGGTGGCGAAGATGGAGGTACTGGGCAGTGGAAGCCACGAACTCCTTCGTGCCGACACACGCTGCCAGCGCACTGGCTGCGTTCACCTCCACCCCGAATCGCCGCTGGAGCCAGCGGGCCGCCGCCTCTCGGTAAGCCGGGCTCCCGGCCGATGTGGGGTACCCTCGCTCGGTCCCCGACGAAGCCAACGCTTCGACGACGAACGGTGGCGGCGGGTCGCACGGGGTTCCAATCGAGCAGTCGACGATGCCACCACGCCCCGCCGATCCCTCCATCTCGCTGCCGGCACCGAACCGGTCCACGGCCGATGCCCGCACGGCGTCGAGGCGATCGTAAGGATACGGCGGCGGGGTGAACCCGGTTCCCTTCGGCCCCGTTCTGTTCACGGTGTCACGCCCGCTCATACCGAGACGAACTCCCGGAACCGAGCCTTGCCCACTTCGTCGAGGACGACCTGGATGCGCGTGGTCTCCTCACCCGCCTCCTCGCCCACGATCCCCCCCTCCCGGTGGACCGCAGCAAGCACGTCGCCACGAGCCCACGGGATCACCAGCTCCACCACTCGATCAGTGATCCGCAACCTGTCACCGACGGCAGCCAGCATCTCCGGGATGCCCTCGCCGGTACGGGCCGAGACCATGCACGAGCCGGGGTGCGCGGCGAGCAGCCTGTTCATCTCCTCTTTCGCCTCCGCGCCGGCAGCAACCACGGCGTCCGACTTGTTGACCACCAGCATCTCCGGCACCTCGTCCGCCCCGATCTCGACCAACACCGTCCGCACCGCTGTGATCTGGCCCTCGAGATCGGGAGCCGACCCATCGACCACATGGACAATGAGGTCTGACTCGCTCACCACCTCGAGCGTGGACCGGAACGCCTCGACTACTTGGTGAGGGAGCTTGCGCACGAAGCCGACCGTGTCGGTGAGCAGGATCGTCTCCCCGCCTCGGAGCGCCAGCTGCCGGGTGCGAGGGTCCAACGTGGAGAAGAGCCTGTTCTCCACCAGCACGTCCGCAGCACACAGGTTGTTCAGCAAGGTGGACTTTCCGGCGTTGGTGTAGCCGACCAGCGACACGGTGCGCTGTCGGGACCGACCGCGGGTGCGGCGCTGGGTCTGCCTGGTGGCGTCCAGGCGACGGAGGTCTGCCTCGAGCCGGGTCATTCGCCGGACCAACCGGCGACGGTCCACCTCGAGCTGGGTCTCACCTGGTCCCCGCGTCCCGATCCCACCGGCCTGCTGACTGAACGACTTCCCCCGTCCGCGCAACCGAGGAAGGCGGTACCGCAACAGGGCCAGCTCGACCTGGGCCTTGCCCTCGGGTGTCCGAGCGTTCTGGGCGAAGATGTCGAGGATGACGGCGGTACGGTCGATGGCCGTTCGACCCAGGATGTGCTCCAGGTTCCGTTGCTGAGCCGGAGTCAGCTCGTCATCGAAGACCACCGTGTCGGCATCGACAGCCAGGCACACGCTGCGCAGCTCCTCCGCCTTGCCCTTGCCCACATAGGTAGCCGGGTCAGGTCGGTCCCGTCGCTGGACGATCCGCTCGAGCACGTCGGCACCGGCCGTGTCCACCAGGAGCGCCAGCTCGTCCAGGCCCGCCTCGGTCGTAGCCGGTGTGTCGTGTGGGAAGGTCACGCCCACCAACACGATCCGCTCTACAACGGTCCTCGAGATGAGGGTATCGGTGAACGCCGACTGAGTTGGGCTCACGGCGCCGCCACACGGATGCTGACCGGATCGATCTCGACGTCGGCCACCTTCCAGGTCGGACCGGACAGGCGAATGCCGTCCACCCCGAGGACGACCTGCAGCGTGCCCCCGGGACTGCGCACCGCCACCGATTCACCCACCAGACCCCAGCTGTGGGCAGCAGCAGCAGCAGCACAGCTCCCGGTGCCGCATGCCAGCGTCTCCCCCACCCCTCGTTCGAACACGCGCATGACGATGGTGTCAGGACCACCGGTGGCGATGAACTCGACGTTGACCCCGCCTAAATGGAGGCCTTGGAGCTGCGTGCCCAGGCTGGCGACGTCCACGACAGAGGGGTCAGGACCGAGCAGGACCAGATGTGGGTTTCCCATGGACACCTGGCGGGCTTTGCGATCGGGAAACTGCTGAGGTTGGTCCGGTCCGAGCTCGGCCTTCCCCATATCGACGGACGCCTCGGCGGCATCGGGGTGCTCACCGGGCCGGTACTCGATGGTGCGAACACCCGCCAGCGTCGCCACCGAGAACTCGGGAGGCGAGACCAGGCCGGCGGCCACGGCAGCTTGCGCCAGGCATCGGATGCCGTTCCCGCTCATCTCTGCCTCGGACCCATCGGCGTTCCGGAGCTCCATGCTGAGATCGGCGCCATCACGTCCGGGCAACACACGGATCACTCCATCAGCGCCCACCCCGAACCGCCGGTCGCACAGAGTGCGCGCCAACGCAGCGTCGATGGACCACCGGTCGTCCGGGTCCACAACGACCAAGAAGTCGTTTCCCGCACCGTGGTGCTTCGTGAAGTGCATGGTCATCCTCGCCGTCGTGTCGCCTCTCTCCATCGCAGTTCGTCGTCGGTGCACCGGGCGCCAGTCCCTGTCACCTTCGGTCTCTCCTTCAGTTCGTCGCCTCAGCCCAATCAGCCCAAGCCGTCGGCGGCTAGACAGGCAGTGATCCGGGCCACTCCATCGTCGCACGGATCCAACCACACGATACGGGGATCTCGACGGAACCAGGCCCATTGACGCCGAGCGAAGGCCCGGGTCCGCCGGATCGCCTCGTTCACGGCGGTGTCGAGCGGCATACCCTCTTCGAGGTGGGACAGGAGCTCCCGGTAGCCAAGCGCCTGCCGAGCCGTGCGTGACAGCCCTCCAGGCCGGGCGGCCAAGGAGCGAACTTCGTCGAGGAACCCAGCGTCGAGCTGACGCTGGAACCGCTCCTCGATTCGTCTGTCGCTCTCCTGAGACGGCGGGAGCCCCACCAACGTGAACCGGCTGGGGGGATAGGCGTCCAGCCCGGGGCCGAACGTCGAGAACGGGCGCCCCGAGCCCAACGTCACTTCGAGGGCCCGCACCACCCGACGGCGGTTGGTGGGCTCCATCCGGGCGGCAGCGGCCGGGTCGAGCTCGGCCAGGCGGGCATGGAGCTCGGCCAAAGCTGCGGCGGTTGCCTCGCTACCAGTCGAGCTCGCCGCATCGAGCTCGGCCACGAGCTCGAAGGCCACCTCGGGGAAGCGGCCCGGGAAGGAGAGGTCGTCGATCACCGACCGCAGGTATAGACCGGTCCCGCCCACCAACAGGGCATGATGCGAACGGGCAGCAATGTCATGGAGCGCCGACACCGCTGCCGCTTGGAACTGCTGGACGGTGAACTCCTCCGACGGGTCGACGAGGTCGAGCAAGTGGTAGGGCACCTCTGCTCGTACATCAGCTGTCGGTTTGGCGGTCCCGATATCCATCCCCCGGTAGACCGCCATCGAGTCCACCGAGACCAGCTCGACTGGCACGCCGTCACCGGCACACGCCGCGCGTGCCACCGCCAGGGCCAGGGCCGACTTACCTGATGCCGTCGGCCCGATCAGCGCCACCGGATGCTCCATCGAGTGACACTCTGTCGAGTGACGTCCTGTCGACCGCTGCTCGACTGGCTGACGCTCTGTCAACCGGCGCTGACCGGGATCCGGGTGCGGTGCCGGGGTCGGCTGGTCATCTCCACCAGCTCGCCGACCAGATGGTGTGGTGCGGCTCCGGTCACTGTGACGGTGGCGAACGAACCCGCCGGCACGTGCTGGTTCGGCGACAGGGCGAAGTGCACCAGCTTGTTCTGCCCGGTACGACCGGTGGTCACCGATGGGTCACGCTTGGACGGACCTTCCACCATGACCTCTTCCACCCGGCCGATCCGATCCCGATGCTTGGCCAGTGCCGAGCGCTCCACCACCACCCGGAGCCGGTCGAACCGCTCTGCGATCACCTCGTTCGGCACGAAACGGTCTGCCATGTCTGCGGCCCGGGTGCCCGGTCTCGGCGAGAAGATGAAGGTGTAGGCGCTGTCGTACTCGGCCGTCGCCGCCACCTCGAGCGTGGACTCGAAGTCCTGGTCGGTCTCTCCCGGGAAGCCGACAATCAGATCGGTGGTCACCGCCAGGTCCGGGATGGCAGCCCGGGCGTCAGCCAGTCGAGCCAGGTAGCGCTCGGCCGTGTACCCACGGCGCATGGCGGACAGCGTCCGATCGCTCCCTGCCTGGAGCGGAAGGTGAAGGTGGTTGCACACCTCCTGCGTCTCGGCCATCGCCGCGATCGTCTCGGGACGCAGGTCCTTCGGGTGTGGGCTGGTGAAACGCACCCGTCTGATCCCGTCCACCGCGCCCACCGCCCGGAGCAGGTCGGCAAAGAGCGGACGGCGGCGCGTGAGATCACGCCCGTACGAGTTGACGTTCTGGCCCAACAAGGTGACCTCGGACACTCCCCGATCGGCCAACATCTCGACCTCGGACACCAGCTCGGCGAACGGCCGGGACACCTCGCCGCCCCGCACCGACGGCACGATGCAGAACGCACAGGAGTTGTCGCAGCCGATCTGGATGGTGACCCACGCCGCGTAGGGAAGATCTCGAGCAGCAGAGAGGGCGGCGGCCTGCGAACCGGCAGCGGCCGGGTCCGTCTCGGGCAAAGGCTCGTCGAGGATCTCCATCACCGGACCGGACAGCGCGGCACGGCGCAGAAGCTCGGGGGCCCGCCCCAGGTTGTGGGTTCCGAACACCACGTCGACATGTCCCGCTCGCTGCTGGATCCGTTCTCGATCCATCTGGGCCAGGCAACCGCCTACGGCAATCTGCATGTCGGGTCGGCTCTCCCGGAGGGTCTTCAGGTTGCCCAAATTGCCGTAGAACTTATTGTCGGCGTTCTCCCGAATGCAGCACGTGTTGAACACCACCACATCGGCCATCTCGAGATCGTCGGTCGCCACCAACCCGTCGGCGGTCAAGAAACCGGCCAGACGCTCCGAGTCGTGCTCGTTCATCTGACATCCAAAGGTCCGTATATGGAACGTACGGGGAGGTGTCACCTCGTCATCGGCCCCCGAGAGAGTCACTCCGTCATCGGCCATACCTGCCATCACACCAGGCTCCGGTCCTGGGCAGTGCCCCCCTCGCAAGCAACGACGTCGGCAGACCAGCGATACTCGACCGACGTGGTCTCGAGAATGCGATGTCGGGTAGCGATGAGCTCGTCGTAGTCGTCCACGACCCCTCCCACACCGAACACGTGTCCGACACCACCCTCGTGCCAGTCGACGGGATCCCCCACTCGACGCGCCAATCGAACCTCTTCCACACCCGGCAGTTGGGCCACGTCCTCCAGGCCGTGCACTGCGGTGACCTCGTATGCGCCGATAGGCGGTTGGTGCCACAGGAAGAAGCCAATCCGTTCGAACGCCTTCACGTCCTGGAGCGGAACCGGTAGGCCGAGGGCGAGCCTCATGCGCCACGAGATGAACGGCGGTCCCCCGAGCAATCGCACGATATCGGGGACGCCGCCTCCCACGCGCCCGTTCACCTCGATGATCCGCGGTCCATCCGGGGTGATCTTGATCTCTGTGTGCGTGAAACCCGATCGCACGCCCAGGGCGATGGCGGCATCGCCCGCGAGTTGCCGGACTTCCGCGTCCAGCTCCGGTGTCAGGTTGCTCGGGATGAACATGCCGCTCCCCCGAAACGGCGCCGCCAGTGGGAAGC
Organism: uncultured Acidimicrobiaceae bacterium; assembly: GCA_963812965.1. Lineage (GTDB taxonomy): Bacteria > Actinomycetota > Acidimicrobiia > Acidimicrobiales > RAAP-2 > DASXMT01. The sequence goes on from CAWEXG010000011.1 coordinate 115,810, forward strand.
GTCCGGTCACCGCCAGATGGTGCACCTGGTCACCCAGGACCACGCTTTCCACCGACACGAAGTCGGCGAGCTCTTGCTTCGACGGTGGTGTGAGGTCGGACAGGAACGACTCGACGATCATGTCCTCCTCCCGGTGCTCTTGAAGCACCTCCTGAAGCACCTCGACACTGTCCGCTCGGTACGCGTCACGACTGGCCGAGCCCTGGCTCGGCTTCACGACCACAGGGAACGAGACCGATGCCACAACATCATCGATGACGGAGGCGGGAGCGCATCCTGGTATCGACCAGAAGTCCGGGGTGGGGAAACCGGCAGCGCGCAGCGCCGTCCGCTGCGCCACCTTGTCGATGAGTCGCTCCACCACCTCGACGTCGTGAAACTCCAGTCCGAGTCGGCCACCGAGCTGCGCTGCCAGAAGCTGGCCCGAGTCGGTGAAGGTCACGACGCCCTGCGGTTCGGCAGCGGCGACCGCCTCGGTGATCCGGTCAATGGTGAGCCCGGCGATATCGACGACCTTGCCAAACCTGGCCATCATCTTCAGGGAGCCGGCGATGTCCTGCTCACTGCTGTCGACCACCCACAGGAGGCGGCAGCAGTCCCGAGAGGCATCGACCAACTGGAAGATGGAGAACGAGTCGGGTGTGTAGACCACAGCCAGGAGCGGCTGCTCGCCATGCTCCGCTCGACCGTCCGCTCGACTGTCAGTTCGACCGTCCGCTCGACTGTCAGTTCGAGTATCGGCTCGACTATCGATCGGCGTCGAAGTCATACAGCCGAGCTCCTTCGTTCAGGGCCGGGTCGCTGTTGGCCGAGATCGGGACGACCGAATCACCGTTGGTCAGACCACCGTTGGCCGGGTTGTTACTCGCCGGGGCTTCTCTACCGCCGGCCGCGCCACCCCGGAGCCATGTCGGGTTCCTGTCCTGCCACAGGCTGTCCGAGCCCTCGTCGCCAACCACCAGCCCCTCCATGTCGGGGCGAAGGAGCAACACCTCTCCGGCCACTCCGACCTCGGCCAGCACCGCACGGGTGGCCGCCTGCACCTGGGCACCGTTCGAGACGGTACAGATACCGAGGAGGGATGGTCCCGCCCCGGACCAGCACACCGCCAGAGCGCCGGCGAGCGACATGCGGGAGAGAAGCGTGGGAGCAGCCGGGAACAGGGGGCTCCGGTAGTCCTGATGCAGCCGGTCCTCCGTGGCCTCCTTCAACAACAGCCGGTGGTCGGCCAGGCCGGCGATGAGGAACGCCAGCCGTCCGAGGTTGAACGCTGCATGCTCACGAGTGACCTCGTTCGGCAGTATCTGACGCGCCTTGCCGGTGGCGAGGGTCAGCTCGGGGACGATGAGGACGAAGACCAGGCCGGGGTCGAGAGGGAGGCGAACCACCTGGACCTCGCCTCGAACCACGGTGGAGGCGATCAGCCCGCCGACAACCGATGCCGCCGCATTATCAGGATGACCGTCGACCTGCGAGGCAACGGCCAACGGGTCCCGAGCTCCCGCCGCCGCTGCTGCAGCAACAGCAAGCGCCGCCGACGAGCCCAACCCTCGACCAATGGGGATGTTCGACCGCACGGTGATAGCCAGGCGGTCGTGCCCGGCGACATCGATGGCCACTCGGGCAGCCAGGTGAGACGGGTCGTCGGACAGCCCAGCGCCCTCGCCCTCCGATCGGACGATCAGGTGGGATGCCGGTTCGACCTCCACCTCGACATGCCTGTCGAGGGCAAGAGCCAACGTATCGAAGCCGGGCCCGAGGTTGGCCGACGAAGCAGGGGCACGTGCACGCACGTGATCAGGGTAGTCGTCACCGAACATGCACGACGAGCGTGAGCCGGCAGACCCTCGGTCTCAACATCGGCGACGCCTGCCGCCACGTCGGCGACGGCTGCCGTCAGCGTGCGTCGAGCTCCTCGGGCGTCATCAGCACGGCACGGGCCTTGGACCCCTCGGACGGCCCGACCACGCCCCGCTGTTCCATGAGGTCCATGAGCCGACCAGCTCGGGCGAACCCAACTCGGAGCTTGCGCTGCAACATCGAGGTAGACCCGAGCTGAGAGCGGACCACCAGGTCCATCGCTTGCGCCAACAGGTCGTCGTCATCTCCTTCGGCACCCCGACCATCTCCACCCTGGAAGGCGCCCCCCACCTCATCGATGCCGGCCACGACCTCCATCTCCCGTTGGCGCTGCCAATGGGCGACCACGTCTCGGACCTCGCCCTCACTCACCCATGGTGCCTGCAGACGCTGGGGGTTGGACGACGACGCCGACAGGAGCAGCATGTCTCCCTTGCCGATCAGCCGCTCCGCACCGGGCTGGTCGAGGATGACCCTGCTGTCCGAGAGGGAGGACACCGAGAACGCCATGCGTGACGGGATGTTGGCCTTGATCACGCCGGTAATCACATCGACCGACGGGCGCTGTGTCGCCAACATCAAGTGAATCCCGACAGCACGTGCCATCTGGGCGATCCGGCAGACAGATTCCTCCACGTCACGAGCGGCCACCATCATCAGGTCGTTCAACTCGTCCACCACAACGAGCACGAACGGCAGGCGCTGGTACCGAGGCTCCTCGGGGATGCCGTCCCCTCCGGCGTCGTCAGGCGCCGCGCCGCGCGTCCGGGCGGCAAAGGCCTGCTCCACCTCGTCGAGCTCGCCACGGTCGACGGCAGTGTTGAACCCGGTGATGTCCCGCATGCCCACCTCGGCCAGCAGGTCGTAGCGGCGCTCCATCTCCTTCACCGCCCACGACAGACGCGTTCGCCGCCTTCTTCGGGTCCACCACCACCTGGGTGAGCAGGTGGGGAAGGCCGTTGTACTGGCCCAGCTCCACCCGCTTGGGATCGACGAGGATCAGCTTGACCTCGTCCGGCGTGGCCCGCATGAGGATCGACGTCAGTACCGAGTTGATACAAGACGACTTCCCCGACCCCGTGGCTCCGGACACCAGCACGTGCGGCATCTCGGCCAGGTTGGCCATCACGGCGCGCCCGGCGATGTCACGCCCGAGCGCCACCTCGAGCGGATGGTGAGCTTGCTTCGCCTCGGTGGAGGCGAGGATGTCTCCCAGCGCCACCAGCTGGCGTCGTCGGTTGGGGACCTCGACGCCGATGGCCGACTTGCCCGGTATCGGCGCCAGGATCCTGACGTCGGGCGACGCCATGGCGTAGGCGATGTCCTTCGACAACGAGGTCACCCTGGCCACCTTGACCCCCGCACCCAGCTCCAACTCGTAACGGGTGACCGAAGGGCCCACCGTGCGTCCGACCAACCTGGTGTCGACCCCGTGGGCGGCCAGCGCTGCCACCAGGTCCTCGCCTGCCCTGTCCACCTCCCGCTCGTCGACGGCCTGTGGCTTCGACCGTTTCAGTTTGTTGGCAGGAGGTAGTCGCCAGTCGCCCACGGTGGGGCCCAGCTTCATCTCGAGCTGGGACGCCTTCCCACCCTTCGTGGCGGCATCCGGCAACAGATCGAGGTCCGGAGGTCCGGGCTCCGGCGATGGGGGCTCCTCATCCGGCAGCGTGGTCGTCACTGGCTCCGGATCGACGATGGTCGGTGCCGTCATGACATCAGTGGCGAACGGATCGCCGTTCCCCTCCGCTACCGGCGCCCGCCCATCGTTCTCCCTGCGGCCGGATGCGCCATCCGAGCCCGTGACGTTGGTCACCAACCATCGGACGCCGGACGCCAACCCGCCGGCCGCGGTCCGGACCGAGACCCCGGTGAACAGGATGGCGGCCACCACGAACACGGCCACGAAGACCACCGCAGCGCCGAACCCACCGAGACCGGATCGGACCGGGTTCCCCAGGATGGCACCGAGCCAGCCCCCGGCACCCGACAACGCGGAGGTGGACGCCCTGAGCTTCGGCGAGCCACCGGCCAAGGCAGCCAAGCCCGCCACAGCCACCAATGCCAGCACCGCACCGAGCACCGCTCGGACCGGCTCGCGTTTCGCCCGCCCTTCCTCCGTCTCGCGCCGACCGGCGAGCAGGATGATGCCGACGGAGACGCCGGCTATGGGAACCAGGAAGCGGGCCCATCCGAGCAGATCGCCCAGGGCCACCCGCACCCCGTGCCCCACCGGGCCTAGCGCATCGAGGTAGAGAGCCAGCGCTGACAGCACGCCCAAGGTGATGAGCACGACGCCCCACACATCGGTCGAGTGCTCGGCGACCACACTCCAGACAGCAGCCCCTACCCCGGACGACTGTTGCGCGTGAGTCCCCTTGGATCGGGCGTTGCCGCCCCCACTCCGGGTGGAGCGCGATGCCGTCGTCGACTTCGACGCTGGACGTTTACCGGACCGAGTCGACGTCGAGCGAGCCCCGGTCTTCCCCTTGGACCGCGCCGCACCCGTGCGACCTGCCGGACGCCGTGTAGTGGTCGTCACAGTCCTTCAAGGTTAGAGGTTGAGCGGAGAGGCAGGGTGGACCGGGGGGTTGCTCAGATGGTCACGATCACCGGCACGATCATCGGGCGTTGACGGGTTCGCTCACCCACCAGCTTTCCCAGCACCTTGCGAGCGACCCTGTTGAGCGACTCGTGATCGTGGTTCTCGTCGGCGAGCATCTTCTCGAGCGCCTCGGTGACCACCAGTTGAGCGTCCTCCACGAACGATCCGGTCTCGGGGGCGTGAGCCCAGCCCCGGGTGTGGATCTGCGGAGTACCGACCACTTCCGACCGTTGCAGGTCCACCGTGGCGACCACCATGACCACACCTTCTTCGGCCAGCACCCTGCGGTCCCTGAGCACACCGTGTCCGATGTCGCCGACCGTGCTCCCGTCGACGAAGAGATAGCCACCGGGAACCTCCCCGTCACGACGCAAGCCGTTGGCGTCGAGCCGCACCGCGTCTCCGTCCTCGCACAACAAGATTCGCTCCGTCCCGATACCCATGGACTCGGCCAGACGGACGTGGTTGGCCATATGGCGGTACTCCCCGTGGACGGGGATGAAGAAGTCGGGGCGGGTCACCGACAGCAGCGTGGCCAGCTCACCTTGGCGGGCATGCCCGCTGACATGGACGCTGTCGACACCAGAGTGGATCACCTCGACGCCTCGCCGGTGCAGCCCGTCGATCACCCGTCCCACCGACCACTCGTTGCCGGGAATGGGGTGGGCACTGATCACGACGACGTCGTCCTCGTGGAGCCGGAAGAAACGGTTCTCGTCGACGGCCAACCGGGACAGTGCCGACATCGGCTCTCCCTGCGAGCCCGTCGAGATCACGCACACCTCGCCGGGCGGCAGACCATCCACGTCCTCGATGTCGACGAGCGCCGAGTCGGGGATGTGCAGGATGCCGAGCTGACGAGCCAGCGCCACGTTCTTCTGCATGGACCGGCCCAGCGTGGTCACCTTGCGGCCACCGGCCACCGCGGCGTCGACGACCTGTTGCACCCGGTGGATATGGCTGGCGAAGCAGGTCACCACGAACCGACGGCCGGGCCGAGCCAAGAAGACCCGTCGAAGCGTGGCACCGACGGTCGTCTCCGACGGCGTGAAACCGGGCTCCTCGGCGTTGGTCGAGTCGGACAGGAGCAGCCGGACGCCCGGGCCCGACCCCAGCGCTCCCATCCGGGCCAGATCGGTGCGTCGGCCGTCGACAGGATGGAGGTCGAGCTTGAAGTCCCCAGAGTGGAGTATCACCCCTTGCGGCGTGTGGAACGCGGTGGCAAAGGCGTTGGGGACGGAGTGGGTGACCGGGATGAACTCCACCTCACAGGGCCCGATCCGACGACGCTCGCCATCGACGACGGGGACGAGCTGCACCCTGTCGAGAAGCCCCGCCTCCTCCACCCGGTTCCTCGCCAGGCCCAACGTCAGCTCGGACCCATAGACAGGAACCGAGAAGTCACGGAGGAGGAAGGCCAGACCGCCGGTATGGTCCTCGTGCCCGTGGGTCAGGATGACGCCATCGACCCGATCGGCGTTCTCACGCAGGTACGAGAAGTCGGGAAGCACCAGGTCGACACCGGGCATGTCGGGATCCGGGAACATGATCCCGACATCGAGGACGAGGATCCGACCGTCGACCTCGATACATGCACAGTTCCGACCGATCTCTCCGAGGCCACCGAGGAACACGATACGTACGGGCTGGACCCCGCCGGTCGAACCTCGACTCGACCGCTGTCGGCCGCTCCGTCCCGCTTTGGCCGGTGCCTGCTTCGACTGGGTCGCCGAGGACCGTGTCGTCTTCTTCGCTTCCGTCACCGAAGACCGCTTTCCCTTAGAAACTGCCTTCTTGGGCTTCGCACTCCTGTTTCCACTCCCATCGGCTCCTCCGGACCGCGACTTCTTCTGACCGGAGGCTCCGCTCTTGGCCGCCGAGCGCCCTCCGGCACGACGTGACCCGGAAGCAGGATCAGCCAACTGATTCACTCGCTGGTGCGGTCGAACCAAGTCGGTGCAGCAGGATGCGGGCTTCCTCGTCCAGGTCGGTGGAGGCGTCCCCATGAGGGAGGCGGCACTGTCCGGCCGGAAGACCCAGTGCCCGGCACACCGCCTTGGCCGGCATCGGGTTGGGGAAGGCCTCGGTCGACTCGAAGTCGTAAGAGTCGAGGAGGCGGCCGTTGATCTCTCGTGCCAACGCCGGATCGCCCGACCGGAAAGCGGCGATCATGGCGGCGAACAGCTCGCCGGCCCAGTGGGTTGCTACGCTGATCACTCCCACGCCGCCAACCGCGAGCAGTGGGAGCGTCAACGAGTCATCGCCGCTGTAGAGCTCGAATCCGTCCGGGGTCTCCTGGACCACGCGTGCAGCAGCAACGACGTCCCCGGCGGCATCTTTCACACCGACGATGTTGGCGACGTTGGTCCCCAGGTCGACCAGGAGGTCGGTGCCGATACGCCGGCCGGTGCGAACAGGGATGTCGTACAGGAGCACAGGCAGATCGGTGGCGCCGGCAACCACCCGGAAGTGGGCGGACAGGCCAGCCTGCGACGGTCGGCTGTAGTAGGGGGTGACCACTAGGACGCCAGCCACCCCGGTCTCGCCTGCCTTCCGGGTGAGCGCCACCGAGTGGGCGGTGTCGTTGGTCCCGGTGGCGGCCACGACGGGGACGGTCACCGCTCCGGCGACGGATCGCCACAGCTCCATCTTCTCGTCGTCCGAGAGCACCGGGCCCTCACCGGTCGTTCCGGCCACGACCAACCCGTCGGTCCCGGTGCTCACCAGGTGCCGTGCCAAGGTGGCCGCGCCGTCGATGTCCACGGACCCCTGGTCGTCGAAGGGCGTCACCATGGCGGTGATCACCGCACCGAACCGTGCCATCGTCGATCAGCGCTCCGTTGACACGAGTCTGTATGACGGGGCCGTGTGCATGATTTGGCAGGCTACCAGGAGGCGTTGGACCAGCCGCGTGCCGTCCTCAGGCGACTCGTGTCGTGGGAGGAACGGAGGCGAAAGCATCGTACTCCTCCTCGGTGTCCGTCCAGCTCTCGAACTCGATCACCCCGAGCTCGGTGAACTTTGTACGCAGCCACCCGTCGGCACCGTCAAGCAGGCCGAGCTTCTTGCAGTTGGGCACGATCTTCGAGAACAAGAGTCCCTGGAACACCGCCCGCTCGGGGGCCTGTTGCAGCACGGGGACCACCGACTTGGGGTCGACGCCCATGCGATCCCACACCTCTTGTTGGAGGAACCGGTCGCGCATGCGGACCGCTGCTTCGAACGCGAACTCCTGACGTTCACGCAGCTCGGCGGCGGAGAGCTCGGCGTAGAGCTCCTGGAGGCTGAGCACACCGAAGGCAACGTGCCGCGCTTCGTCGGCCATCACGTAGCGGAGCAGCGTCTTGAGCAGTGGGTCGCCGGTCATCTGGCGCATGAAGCCGAACGCGGCCAGCGCCAGCCCCTCGACCATGATCTGCATGCCCAGATAGGTCATGTCCCACCGACTGTCGAGAATGATGTCGTCGAGGAGCGCCTGGAGGTGGGCGTTGATCGGATAGTGGCCCGACAGCTTCTGGAGGTACTTGGCGAACACCTCGGCATGACGGGCCTCGTCCATGACCTGGGTCGCTGCGTAGTACTTCGCATCGATCCACGGCACCGTCTCCACGATCTTGGCCGTGCACACCAGAGCACCCTGCTCGCCGTGGAGGAACTGCGACAAGGTCCAGTTCTGGCTCTCCACCCCGAACTGCAGCCACTCCTTGTCGCCCCACGACACGAGAGGGGTCCCGGTGAGGTCGATGCTGTTAGCGAACCCTCCGGTGGCGGCGGCGTTGGCCATGACCAGTGCCTCCTGGTCGACGACGGTGTCCCAGGGCAGATCGGTCTCACCGTTCCACTGAGCGTTCTTCGCCTTCTCGTACAGCTTGTTGAGCTTTGGCCGAGCCCCCTTCTCGTAGTCCCACGTGAACGTGGTGTTGACCTCGTTGGGCACTTCGTGAAGACCGTCCGGGTCCTCGGCGCCGATCATCGACAGGACGGTTTCGAAATCGTGGACGTCGTCACGTCCGATGATGTCCTTGATGGAACGCGTCTCGTCTGTCATGGCACTTCCTCCTGGTCGGCAACTGCTAGAGCGCGGATCGGGCGCTCGGCGTAGAGAGTCGGACCGCCGGCATGGACCATGGCGGGCCCACCGTCGTTCGCGGCGGCGTTTGTACCGGTGTTCGTACCGTCGTTCGCACCGTCGGGCAGACCGAACGAGCGGATACCGGGGATCATGAAGGTGTCCACCAGGTGGCGAACACGTCGAGGGTCGGCCATGTCGACGCCGACTGCCGGCACGAGTAGGTACGAGAGGACGATGCGGGCCGCCCACTCCCCCACTCGACGCGCTTCGTCCATATCCATCCACCGGGCCAGGAACGGAGCCATGAAGCCACCGGTCGTCAGCAGCAGCTGGTCACCTCGGTCGAATGCCAGTGCACGGAGCACGATCTCGGGCTCGTGATCGATCAAGTACCGCACCGCAGGGTGCTCGGAGATCCGGCTCGCTGCCTCGACCATGCCGGAGACCAGTACGTCGGACAGGTCGTCCGACTCGCCCATCGTGGCTCCCAATGCAGAGAACAGCCGACCCACCTCGGTGTCGACCACCGCTACCAACACCGAGTCCTTGCCCTGTGGGAATGCCCGGTAGACGGTGGCCCGGGAGAGCCCCGACTCACGGGCGATATCGTCCACCGTGGTCTTGGACACCCCCTGACGGGCCAGACAGCGCAGCGCTCCGTCCACGATGCGCACCCGTTGGGGCGACGTCGTGTTGCCGAGGTACACGGAAGCAACACTGGCGGATCTCACCACGATGAAACACTAAGTCGATATTTGTCTCGTTGTCAACGACCTGGCTCTGGGCCAGCCACGATGCCGGCCAACAGCTCGGTTCGGACCAGTGTTGCGACCTGGAGTCGGTCGTCCAGGTCCCATCGACCCGGGGCGTTCATGTACGAGAGGATCATCCGGGCAAGAAAGTCGGCGGCCTCCCGACAGTCGACGCCATCGGCCAGACCGTGCTGCTCGAGATACGGGACGAGGAACTCGGCAATGGCACCGAGGATCCGGTTGCTCTCGACCGTGAGCTTGGGGATCAGCACGTCCGGCTCGGTCCTGAGGATCATCTGCAGGACCTCGTGCTCAGCCAGTGAGCGGTGGGCGAAGTACAAACCCCGCTCCATCACCTGCTCCAAGCTCGGTGCGTCATGGACTTCGTCGTACAGGCGGGCGAAGAACTGGAGGTACTCCCACGCCACCACAGCGTCGATGAGCTCGTCCCGTCCGCCGGGAAAGTAGCGGTACACGGTTGCCCGGGACACCCCTGCCTCCCGTCCGGCATCCTCGACCGTGGTCTTCGAGAGGCCCCACCGGGCGACGCAGGCGTAGGTCGCCTCCAGGATGCGCTGGCGGGTGTCCACCGTCCGCCGGGCCTCTCTTAGAGCCCGAGCAGCGGCTCGAGCCCGATCGTCAGGCCGGGACGTGACGGCACCGCCTTGATGGCCACCACTACCCCGTCCATGAACGAGCTCCGGTCGTAAGCGTCGTGACGGATCGTCAGGCTCTGCCCTACCGATCCCAGCAGCACCTCTTGATGGGCGATCAGTCCCGGCAGGCGCACCGAGTGCACCCTGACGCCACCAGGACCGGCACCACCACGAGCTTCGGGCAGCACGACCGTGGTCGTGCCGTCGTGCGGGTACTCGGTCTTGCCCTCCGTGATGCGTACCCTGGCCATGCGCTCCGCCGTGCGCATCGCCGTGCCGGAAGGAGCGTCGACCTTGCCGTCGTGGTGCAGCTCGACGATCTCTGCACCGTCGAACCACGGCGCTGCGAGCTCGGCGAAGCGCATCATCAACACGGCACCGATGGCGAAGTTCGGTGCCAGCACGCAGTTGGGGGCATCGTGGTCCGGGCCACCGAACTGACGACCCAGGTCTTCGACGTCACCATCGCTGAACCCCGTCGTTCCCACTACGGTGTGGATCCCGGCGGCAGCACACCACGCCAGGCTGTCTCGAGCAGCGTCCGCGTAGGTGAAGTCCACCGCCACCTCGGCAGACGACCGGCGGAGCGCCTCCAGATCACCCTCCACCTGGAGACCGTTGCCGTCGGTCCCGATGACCTGACGGAGATCGATACCGGCCAACTCGGGGTCGACCGCTGTCACCAGCTCGAGATCGGGGTCGGCCGATACTGTCCGGCAGACCTCCTGACCCATTCTGCCCCCGGCTCCGATCACCCCGACTCGCATGCGGATCACCCTACTGGCGAACTCGGCCGCTAGCCGAGGCCCAGCGCGTCCACATCGAACGACGACTCGTCGAACGGACCGACGACAGAGAGCGAGCGCGGTGCCGAAGCGAGCGCGGTTGCGGCCGTCCGGACATCCTCGATGCTGACCGCTTCGAGCCGGGAGAGGATCTCGTCGACCTCGAGGATCTCGCCGTGCAGAAGGAGGCTGGTCCCGATCCGGCTCATCCGAGCGCCGGAGTCCTCCGAAGCCAGAAGCGTCTCCGCTCGCAGGTTGCCACGAGCAATAGCCAGCTCCCGTTCGGTAATCCCAGTGTCGCCCAGGGTCGCCAACTCGCCGACCACGATGTCGAGCACTTCGGCGACATGCTCGGGAGCCGTGCCGACCCCGATGGTGAGTGCGCCGGCGTCCGCGTAGGCGACCCGGTCCGACCAGACCGAGTACGCGAGTCCCCGGCGCTCCCGTATCTCTTGGAACAGTCGGCTCGAAAGCCCGCCGCCGAGAACGTGGTTGAGCACCGCCAGTGCATACCGCCGGTGATCGAACCGATCGATGGACCGAATACCGAGGACCAGGTGGGTCTGTTCGGTGGACCGGCGAGTGACCCGGAGCGGGAGCACCGTATCGCCAGGGGCGCTGCGAACAGGGTGCTGACCTCCGATGGTGCCGGTAAAGCGATCCTGCATACCTTGTGCAACTGCCTCGTGGGCGAGATCACCGGCAACAGAGGCCACCATGTTCCCCGGGCGGTAGTGCAGATCGAAGAAGTTGCGAATCTGCTCGGCCGTCATCTCCCGCACCGATGCTTCGGTGCCGAGCACCTCACGGCCAAGGGGATGGTCGGGAAAGAGCGCCGCCGAAGACTGCTCCGCTGCTTCGTCGGCGGGCTCGTCGGCGTGCATGAGGATCTCGTCGAGGATCACCTGTCGCTCCGCATCGAGGTCAACCGGCCGGAGAGCCGGCTGCCACATGATGTCGGAGAGGATGTCGAGACCGAGAGGCAGATGCTCGGCCAGGAGTCTTATGTAGAAGGAGGTGTACTCCTTCGTGGTGAAGGCGTTGAAGTCGCCCCCCACCTCGTCGACCGCTTCGGCGATGGCCGAGGCCGAACGGCCAGGTGTGCCCTTGAACAGCAGGTGCTCCAGGAAGTGGGAGGCACCGGCTCGCTCGACGCTCTCGTCTCGCGAGCCGGTGCCCACCCAGAACCCGATACAGACCGACCGGGCATCGACCATGTGCTCGGTGGCGAGCGCGATACCTGACGGCAGGACCTCGGTACGGATCACTGACGCTGTGGTCGGCTCGTTGAGCCTCTGATCACCGGCGACGGCGTCCGCCTCGACGGCGATCTCCCCCACCGGACGACTGGTCGCTGGGGCCAGTCGCTGCTTCCGGGCCCAGCTCACCGAACTCTTCGACCAGCTCGGCTTCGAAGGCATCCTCGAACGACGCTGCCGTGGAAGACGGGGCCGCTGAACCGCTACGGTCGCCACGGTCGCCACGGTCGCCACGGTCGCTGCGGTTGCCGCCATCGCCGCCTGAGTCGCCGCTCGACCCCTCCGTCGGCGCTGGGTCGCCGGTCAAAGACAGCGAGACCTTGCCCTGCGGATCGATGTCGTCGACCTTGACCTCCACCGATTGGCCCAGCTCGAGAACGTCCTCGACCCGCTCGACCCGCTTCCCACGCCCGATCTTCGAGATGTGGAGCAGGCCGTCCCGACCGGGAAGGATGTTGACGAACGCACCGAACTTCGTGATGTTGACCACCTTGCCCTGGTACGTGCCGCCGACCTCGGCCAGGGGTGGGTCGAGGATGGTGGCGATCCGCCGCCGTGCCTCTTCGACCGCGACGCCGTCCTTCGCCCCGATGGTCACCGTCCCGACCATGCCGTCGTCGTCGACAGCGATGTCGGCACCGGTCTCCTGCTGGAGGGCGTTGATGACCTTGCCCTTGGGTCCGATGACCTCGCCGATCTTGTCCATGGGGATCTCGAACGACACGATCTTCGGAGCGGCGTCGGCCGACCTGGTCCCGGGGTCCGTCGATGGCGGCTGCCATCACGTCGAGAATGGCAAGCCGTGCCTCCTTGGCCTGGTGTAGTGCGTTCGACAGCACGTCAGCGGGAAGGCCATCGATCTTCGTGTCCAACTGGAGCGCGGTGACCGAGTCCTTGGTCCCCGCCACCTTGAAGTCCATGTCACCGAAGGCGTCCTCGGTACCCAGGATGTCGGTGAGGGTGACGTACGTGCCTTCGTCGTAGACCAGGCCCATAGCGATCCCGGCCACCGGTGCCTTGAGAGGAACGCCGGCAGCCATCATCGACAGGGTCGACCCGCACACCGACGCCATCGAGGTGGAGCCGTTGGAAGCCAGGACGTCGGAGACGAGACGGAGGGTGTACGGGAAGTCCTCCTCGTAGGGGACGACGGGCAGGAGTGCCCGCTCGGCCAGCAGGCCATGGCCGATCTCCCGGCGCTTCGGTCCCCGCATGAAGCCGGTCTCGCCGGTAGAGAACGGGGGGAAGTTGTAGTGATGCATGTAACGCTTCGACTCGACCGGCGTGATGGTGTCGAGAAGCTGGTTCATACGGGGCATGCCCAGCGTCGTCACGTTGAGCACCTGGGTCTCTCCTCGCTGGAAGAGCGCCGAACCGTGAGCCGTGGGGAGCAGGTCCACCTCGGCCGAGAGCGGGCGGATCTGCGAGGTCGTACGACCGTCGATCCGCAGCCCCTCCTCGACGATCCGCTTGCGGACCAGCTTCTTGGTCAGGCCCTTGACCGCTGCCTTGATCTCGCCCTCACGATCGGGGAACTCGTCGGCCAGCGTCGTCACGATGTCGTTGGTCGATCTCGGCCAGTGCTCCGTTGCGCTCGGCCTTGGCCGTCAAGGCGTTCGCCTTGGAGACCGGATCGGTCCCAATCGCTGTGACCCGCTCCCACACATCGTCGCCGTAGTCGGAGAAGGTGGTGAACTCGAGAGGAGTGATGGGGCCACGTGCCTCGATGGTGGCGGCAACCAGCTGGCGCTGGAGCACGATCGACTCGCGGATCCAGGTCTTAGCCGCCTCGAGCCCTTCGGCCAGCACCTCCTCGGTCACCCTCGGGGCGCCTTCTTCGTAGAACTGCCACGAACGCTCGGTCCCGCCTGCCTCCACCATCATGATGGCGATCTCCGCGTCATCGGCGTCGCTCAGGGCCCGGCCCGCCACGACCAGCTCGAAGGTCGACGCATCGCCCTCCTGGAAGGTGGGATGCGGAATCCACGTCGCCCTCGACCGAGTAGGCGACTCGGACGGCGCCGATCGGACCGTCGAAGGGGATCCCGGAGAGCATCAGCGCAGCCGATGCGCTGTTGATGGCCAGGACGTCGTGAGGATTGACCTGGTCGGCGCCGAAGATCGTGCCCACGATGTGGACTTCGTTACGGAAGCCCTTGGGGAACGACGGCCGGAGCGGACGGTCGATCAGCCGGCAGGTGAGGATGGCCTGGTCGGAGGACTTGCCCTCCCGACGGAAGAACGAGCCGGGGATCTTTCCGGCGGCGTAGGTCCGCTCCTCGATGTCGACGGTCAGCGGAAAGAAGTCCGTTCCCTCCCGGACCGACCGTGATGCCGTGGCCGTAGCCAGAAGGACGGTGTCGCCGATGCGTCCGACGAACGGCGCCGTCGGCCAGTTGGGCCAGCTTTCCCGTTTCGAAGGTGAGTGTGCGATCGGTACCACTGATGGGGGCCGATACGGTGATGGCGTCTGTCATGACGCTCCTTGGGTGCTCGGGGGCGCCCCGAGCCAGTTCCCAGTGGTCGAACGCCCCACCCCCGTCTGAACGGGAGCCGAGTGATCGGCAACTGGTGACTGACCGAAGAGGGAGCCCTGTCTGGTCTGATGAGCGCCGGTTCGCCACGCTGTGACGCTGCCGACGTACTGCCCGCCGCACCTAGGTCGGCGGAATTGCCATCGCCCGGCATAGGCCGGGCGGAAGCGAGAACGTGTTAGCGACGGAGGCCGAGACGACTGATGATGGTCCGGTAGCGCTCGACGTCGTTGTCCTTGACGTAGTCCAGGAGACGGCGGCGGCGACCGATGAGCTTCAACAGCCCTCGTCGGGTGTGATGATCGCCCTTGTGCACCTTGAGGTGCTCGGTGAGATGGGAGATGCGCTCGGTGAGGATCGCGATCTGCACCTCGGGTGAACCGGTGTCCGTCTCATGGAGACGGTGCTCGGTAATGGTGGCCTGCTTATCGGGCATGTGCGGGTAGATGACCTCTGGGATGTCCGTGTTGCCGGTGGCGAATCTCCAGAAGGCATGAACCACCGACAGGGGCCCTCCAATGGGGCGCACCTCAACGGAAGATGGTAGCAGAAGTCGCTGGTGCCGGGCGGATTGACCGACTAGAACGGTCACGTCAACTCGGCCCCAACGACCGGATTCGTGCACCGCTATCGGAGTCGGCCCGGTGTGTAGCGAGACACCCGCAGGCCTGGCTCCCTCTGGGAGTGGAGCTTACCTGTTGGGTTGAGGGGTCAGCCGCAGGTACGGCTTCACCGCCTTGAAACCCTTGGGGAACTTCTCCTTGGCATCCTCGTCGGACACGGCGGGCACGATCACGACGTCGTCTCCGTCCTTCCAGTTCACCGGGGTGGCCACCTTGTAGTCGGCGGTGAGCTGGAGCGAATCGAGGACACGAATGATCTCGTCCACGTTGCGCCCGGTGGAGGCGGGATAGGTGAGGGTCAGCTTCACCTTCTTGTCCGGGCCGATGACGAACACCGATCGCACGGTCAGGGTGTCGTTGGCGTTCGGGTGGATCATGTCGTAGAGGTCGGCGACCTTGCGGTCCTCGTCCCCGATCAGGGGGAAGTTGAAGGCCGCACCCTGGGTCTCCTCGATGTCGCCGGCCCACTTGCCGTGCGAGTGCACGTCGTCGACGGACAGGCCGATGAGCTTCGTGTTGCGCTTGTCGAACTCGGACTTGGCCTTGGAGAAGGCACCCAGCTCGGTCGTGCAGATCGGGGTGAAGTCCTTCGGGTGCGAGAACAGGATTCCCCAGCTGTCACCGAGGTACTCGTGGAAATTGATGGTTCCCTCGGTCGTGTCTGCCGTGAAATCGGGGGCGGTGTCGCCCAGACGAATAGCCATGTGATGCTCCTCCTGTGTGCTGTGAGCGGGTTTGTGCGCCGGATCGGTAGTAGAGACCCAGCGTAGACGATTCCGCTCGTATTGTCGACCGGAGAGGTCAAGTTTCCAGCTGGGACGAGGTTCTGCGAGAATCACCACTCGTGTGGACTCTCGCAGATGAGCCCGGCAACAGTGGGGAAACATGAGCGACATCGCCGCCTTCGATTTCGACGGAACGCTCACCACCGGTGGCAGCGTGTTCGCCTTTCTCACCGCCGTCCGGGGACGTCGGACGGTCCTGGCTGCCACCACGGCGCTGTCCTGGCGCCTGGCTCACGCTGCCGTGGCCGGTGGTGAGGTTGCCGACCGTACGAAGGAGATGCTCTTCGTGCGGGTCTTGGCCGGGGTGAGCAGTGAGCAACTCGCATCGACATCTACCGACTTTGCCGAGCATCACCTGGCCAGCAAGGTGCGTGACGACGTGCACCGGCGTTTCGAGTGGCATCGTCAACGCGGGGACCGTATCGCCATCGTGTCGGCATCCCCGGAGTGCTACGTACGAGCGATCGGAGCACGCCTGGGCGCCGACGAGGTGATCGCCACACGGCTCGAGACCACGCCGGACGGGCACCTGACCGGTCATTACGACGGCCACAACTGCCGTGGCGAGGAAAAGCTGCGCCGCTTACAGGCATGGATTGCAGAAAGCGATCGATCGAACCAGGTCGCAGAAAGCGACGGATCGGGCCTGCTCGCAGCAAGCGATGGATCGAACCAGGTCGACAAGAAAGATCCCCCACCCCGGCTCTGGGCCTACGGCAACAGCCGAGGTGACCTGCGGATGCTCTCGGCAGCGGACATAGGGATCGATGTGGGCCGGCTGGGTTCGATCGGGCGTCTTCGGGCCTTCAGCAGGCTCGGCGATCTTCGATCAGCCGAGATGACGCCGTGATCGAGGACCTCGACGTCACCACCTCCACCAACTCCCACAACGAGGCGCGGCAAAACGGGAACGGGCCAGGCGTCGTTGGCGTGCCCACATCTTCGCTCCCACCGGTGACGGATCGACTCGGCGTCGGGCATCAGACGTGGTGCGACTTACTCTTGCTGTCATCGCTCTGGTGGTGGGCACGGTCATCATCCGGGCCAACTCACACCCCGAGCTCTGGGTCGAACAACTGCTCCACCCCTCACCTGATGGCGTCAAGTGGGTGATCACGGCGGTCTGGTACATCGGATCGCTCGGGGTGATCATCGGATTGGTCCTCATCGCCCTGGTGGTCCGCCATGCCGTCCTGGCCCGAAATGCAGCGATCGCCGGCGCCCTGGCTTGGGTCAGCTGTGGTGTGGCCGGCTGGCTCCTGGGTAGTGATGGCGGACGACCACCCGCCGAGGCATTCCACGACGTGAACCAGGGGTACCCGCTGGCTCGCGTCGCAGCCACGGTGGCCGTCGCGTCGGTCGCGCTTCCGTACCTCAACCGAACGTGGCATCGGATCGTCGTCATCCTGGTGGTGGTGGCTTCGGTCTCCACCGTGATCAACGGCGCCGGGCTTCCATTCAACGTGCTGGTCAGCCTGGTGATCGGTTGGGGTGTCGCCGCCGGTGTCCATCTGATCTTCGGTTCTCCCGTAGGCCTGCCGTCCGTCTTCGAGGTCGGCGACTCCCTCGCCGACCTGGGCATCGACACGTCAGAGCTCGTCCCCATCACCGATCAGCTCTGGGGGGTATCACGGTTCACGGGGCACACCACGACGGGCCAAGCCGTCGATGTCTCGGTCTACGGACGTGACGCTTCCAACGCACAGCTCCTGGCCAAGGTGTGGCGGTTCCTGGTGTACCGGGACTCCGGGCCGACCCTGCAGCTGACCCGGCTCCAGCAGGTCGAGCACGAGGCATACCTCACGCTGTTGGCCGACCACGTCGGCGTCGTCACCCCAGCCGTGATCGCCTCGGGCATCGGCGGCCCCCACCACGATGCCCTGTTGGTCACCGAGGTCCCGCCCAGTCGACCGTTCAGCGAGCTCGAGGGTGACGACCTGTCCGACGCCAACCTCGACGCCGCCATTCAGTCCGTGCTGCTTCTCCGCGATGTTCAGATCGCCCACGGGGCGATCAGCACTCGAACCGTGCTGCTCGGGAACGACAGCACGGTCGAGCTGAAGGACTTCCGCTGCGCGTCGTCCGGGGCGCCAAACAGGCGGCTCGACCTCGACCTCGCCGGGATCTTGGCCACGTGTGCCCTGGTAGTAGGGGAAGATCGGACAGCCGCCGCCGCACACCGGGTCCTCGATAGCACCACCATGGCCGCCGTCCTGCTGTGCCTGCAGCCCGGGGGACTCGACCCCGTTCTGATCAAGGCGCTCCATCACGACAAGGAGCTCCTGAAGTCGCTTCGGGAACACTGCGCGACCGAGGCCGGGATCGAAGTGCCGGAGCTCACGGAGCTGAAGCGAGTGAGCATCGCCAACCTGGTTCTCATCGTGGGGTCGATCATCGGGATCTGGGCACTGGTCGGCGTGCTCGTCGACGTGTCCAGCTCGTTCAACACCATCCTGGGGGCGGCGTGGGGCTGGGTCGCCGTGGTGTTCGTGCTCGGCCAGCTGCCCAATGTTGCCAATGCGTGGTCTCTCAGCGGGGCCGTTCCCGGGGACGTCCCCATCGGCGCCCTGATCCAGCTGCAGTTCGCCAACAATTTCACCGCACTCGTCGGGGGGACGATGGGCACGCTGGCGATGAAGATCCGGTTCTTCCAGAAACGCGGCTACGCCGCAACAGTGGCGATCAGCGCCGGCGTGCTCGACAGCACGGTGAGCTGGGTGGTGAAGGGGGTGCTCTTCCTGGTCTCGTTGCCGTTCGCCCTGGGATCCCTGCACTTCGCCACGAAGCAGCAGGACTCCCAGAAGCACGGCGGGCTGGTGTGGATCATCCTGGCCATCATCGTGGGGGTTGGCGTCATCGCCGGCGTGGTCTGGTTCGTCCCCAAGGTCCGTCACCTGGCCATCGACAAGCTCAAGCCTCACGCCATCGCCGCATGGGAGAACCTGAAGACGTTGAGCCGGCAGCCGCGCAAGCTCGTGGCGGTGGTTGGTGGGAACGTCGGGGCACAGCTGTTCACCGCCCTGGCCCTCGGCGCCGCACTGCACGCCTTCGGCCACCACCTCTCACTGGCCATGCTCTTCGTGGTGATCACCCTGGCCTCGATCGTGGGAGGGCTGTCTCCGGTGCCGGGCGGCATGGGCGTGGTCGAGGCCGGCCTCATCGCCGGCCTGTCTGCGGCAGGGGTCCCCCAGAACGTCGCGGTGGCGTCTGTGTTCACCCAGCGGCTGTTCACCGCCTACCTGCCGCCCATCTGGGGTTGGTTCACCCTGATGTGGATGCGGCGCAAAGACTTGATCTGATCGAGCCGGTACAAACACCGCCCGTCGAGTCTCAGCGCCCTCGGGCCACCACCGTCTCGACGAACCGTGCATACCGGTCGACGATGATCGGCCACCGAAAGTGTCGGTCGACATACGACCTTCCCAGGCTCCCGAGGGTGGCACGCAGATCGTCGTCGACCAGGAGCCGATCCACGATCACCTCGAACTCACCGTACTCCCCGAACGTCACGCCTCCCCCCGATCGCCGGCAGTGCTCGCTGGTGGCGGCGCAGGCGGCGTTGACCACCACCGGCGTGCGGGCGCTCCACGCTTCCGCCAGCACCAGGGAGAAGGCTTCCCACGGGGACGGGGACACCAGGGCAACGGCGTGACGGAGCAGCTCCCACTTGACGTCGTCGTCGACCGGCCCCATGACGGTGATATCTCGATGGGGAGCCGGTGCATCCACCACCGGGCCGGCGAAGATCAGCCGGAGGGGACCGGGACGGCGTTCTTTGTAAGCAGTGAAGAGATCAGCCAGGAGCCGGCTGCCTTTATGGCTGTCGACACGTCCCAGGCACAGCAGGTACGGCTCAGTGGGCCGGACCGTCGTCGCTGGTGCTGCCGCCGTCCTGGTCCGGATCGTCCACCCCCAGACCCAACAGGAGCTGGGGATGGGTGGCGACGGGGAAGGTGCGTTGGACCAGTTCTCGTTCGGCCGTGGTCTGGAACACGAGGCCGTTGGCAGCGTCGAACACCCGCGGGAAGATCGGCAGGGACAACGCTGGCTCGTCGTGCGCTGCGGGGTGGAGCACCGTGGGCACCGTGACCCGGTCGATGACACGGACCGTCGGGTAGTAGAGATATGGGTAGAAGACCAGTGCATCGGCAGACGACTCAGCGGCGGCCTGGGCGAGATCAGGGCAGACGGGGCCCTGTAGGTCGAGCCATCGTTCGGCATCGTTCAAAGTGGCACGAGCAGGATCGGCGAGCAACGCCGCCGAGAGTGGGTGGAACGAAGGCTCCCGCCCACGCTCCGACATGAAACGGTGGACCGTGACACCGTTCACCGTCTCGTCTCCAGGTGGCAATTCGTTGTCCCAAGTGACGAAGTCGCTGGCACAGGTAGTCAGCACCTCGACGGACCAGCCCTGGTGGGCAACCAGATGCTCGGCCAGGAGCCGGGCAGCGGTCTCGGCACCACCGATGATGTCGACCCCGTAGCGAGGGACGACGAAGGCGACCTTCACGGCGCCAGACGGCAGCGACCGCTCACGCCGCGTAGGCGGACTCGAGCGCTGAGGCGAAGCTGTCTTTGACCCGCTCCAGTGAGAACGAAGCCACACGCTCGACTGCTCTCCGTGCCAGCGCGTCCCGCAACGCCCCATCGGTCACCACTCGATCGATGGCGGCGGCGACCAACGCCGGGCTCTTCCCCGGGAGTACCAAGCCAGCCCCGTCCACCGTCTCGGGAACGGCGGTGGAGGTGTGGGCCACGATGGGAACCTGGTGGTACATGGCTTCGAGAAGTGGCACGCAGAACCCCTCGTGGTCGGAGAGGCACAGGAACACATCCGTCGCTGCGTAGTAGGCGATCAGCTCCTCGTGGGTCACCGATCCGGCGATCTCTACGGCATCGCTGAGGCCCAGCTCGTCGACGAAGCGCTCTATCGCCACTCGGTACTCCTCGCTGATCGCTCCTCCCACCAGTCGAAGGCGGGCCTTCGGATCGTAGAGCCGGCGGTAAGCAGCCAGAGCCTTGACCAGATCGTGCTGCGCCTTGTGCGGAGCGACCTTCCCGACGAACAGCAGCGATGCACCCCCATCGTCCCGCTCGGCGGCGAGACGAGCAGCGAGCACCGGGTCGGGTGCTCCGGCAAATTCCTCCAAGTCGATGAGTAGCGGGACGGTCGTCGTCGACTGGTACCCGGCGACTTTGAGCTCTTGCTCGTTGTAGCGGGAGTCGGCGACGGCGAACTCGGTGACCGGGGCCAGGGCGTCGAGCTGAGCACGCCCCCAACGCACCTCTTCCCCCACGGCGGGAATCCACGGCTCGATGAGATCGGCGGGCGTGATGTTGTGGTAGTTCACGAACTTGCGCTCGCTACGGTCCCGGAAGATGTCTCCGACCCCGCTCCCGATGGAGAGCTGGTAGAGCAGCACCCGATCGGGCGCCGATCGGTCACCGAGCCGGTCCACCGGAAGCCCGAAGCTCAGTCGGTCCGGGGAGGCGTTCCCGTAGAAGATGTCCGAGTCGAACCCCCGGCTGCGGAGCAGATCGCGCAGCTGCACGACATGACCGCCGATGGCATCCCTGCTGGCCAACGAGGGGATCACCTGGTCGATCCGTGGTTGAGCCATCAGAAGATCGAGTCGTGCGTCGGTGTGTCGAGCCGCGGCACGGCGGGAACCTCCCCCGTGTTGCCGGAGGAACGGAGACGGAAGCTGACATCGAGAGGAAGGCGTACCCGTCCCGTCGACCGGCCGGGGTTGGCCACCTCGAACTGGGTCACCTGGTCCTTCCAGTCGTACACCGCCGTCTGGCTCAGGCTCCGGACTCCCACGCTGACCGAGTAGGTGCCGTCCAGCAGCGGGACCTCGGCGAAGTCGAACCGCACGGTGCCACCACCGACCGGCACCTCCATCTGGTAGGTGGGGTCGTCAGGATCGGAGGCGTAGACCAGCTCGCTCCGGTCGTCGTAGATGGCGATGGTGGCGATGGCATCAGGAACGGGAGCAAGGCTGTCCAGCTCGGCGGTTACGGTGAGCGACTCGCCCGGGTAGAGGTGAGGACGGGACCCGCTCCCCCCGTGCTCGGCCTGGACGGTCCCGATGGCAAAGACGTTGGAACCGCTGCCGGTGTCGCTGGCGGTCTCGTTCATCCCCACGCCCAACAGATCAGCAAGGAACACCCGGATGCCCTCGCCTGGTTCGTCGACAGTGATCACCTTGCCGTGGTTGATCACCATCACCCGCTCACAGTTCTGGCGGATCACATCGGTGGCGTGAGAGACCACCACGATGGTCCGGCCCTCCTGCTGGAACCGCTTCACGTGGTCGAGACACTTGCGCTGGAACGCCGCGTCGCCCACGGCGAGGACCTCGTCGACCAGGAGGACGTCGGGTTCCACGTTCACGGCCACGGCAAAGCCGAGCCGGACGTACATACCCGACGAGTAGTACTTCACCTGGTTGTCGATGAACTGCTCGAGCTCGGCAAAGGCCACGATGTCGTCGAACCGGCGCTCGATCTCGGCGTGCGACAGCCCGAGCAACGACCCGTTCATGTAGATGTTGTCCCGACCGGAGAGCTCTTGCGCCATACCGGCCCCCAGCTCCAACATGGCAGCCAGGTTGCCCCGTACCCGTACTTCGCCCGAGGTCGGCTTCAGGATGCCGGCAACACACTTGAGCAAGGTCGACTTTCCCGAGCCGTTCCGTCCCAAGATCCCGAAGGTGGTCCCCTCGCCGATCTCTACGTTGACATCCCGCAGAGCCCAGAACGCCTCAAAGGGCATCCGGCCGCCGTGGACCACCCGCTCTTTGATGGAGGTGTACTTCTCGTTGTACAGACGGAAGCGCTTCGAGAGGTCGGAGACCTCGATGGCATTGGCCACGGGCTACAGCTCCTCAGCGAAGTTGCCTTCGAGCCTGCCGAAGACGACCAGGGACAGCAGGAAGAGCCCGAAGACCACGACGAGCTCGATCCCAAGACCAGCGGCATAGAAGCCGATGCCGGAGTGGGGCAGGATATTTTCGAGTGTCCCCTTCGTTCCCGGCGGAGAACCGGGCGGCACGTAGTAGTAGTGGGTCTTCCCATAGACGGCCCGCTGAAACGTCATGGCGATCGGGGTGATCGGGTTGATGATGAAGTACACGTACAGCAGGTGGTAGTGGCGCAGTTTGGGGGCAACGGTTCCGTAGGCGTACACGATGGGGGTAGCCCAGAACCACGCCATGAGCAGTACCTCGGTCAGGTGCTGGGTGTCCCGGAGGTAGACGTTCACTGCCGACAGGAAGACGCAGAAGGCGCTGGCGAAGACGATCAACACCACGAACGCCAGCGGGAGCAGCAGTAAGAACTCGTAGTCGGGCTTCAGGCCGAACGCCACCAGGACGATGAGCATCACCACGCATTGGATGGCGAACAAGAAGATGGCCACGCCCACCTGGGCCAGAGCCAGGAGCTCCCGTGGGAACGCCACCTTCTTCACGATGCCGGCTCGGCCCACCACGGCGCCACACGCCATCATCGACGCGTTGTTGAACAGGTTCCACACCATGAGACCGCAGAACAGCCAGATGGCGAAGAGCGGGATCGTGCTACGGCTGATCACCCTGAAGATGACGTAGTAGATGGCCAGCACCAGTGCCGGGTTCAACATCGACCAGAAGTAGCCGAGGATCGACTCCTTGTACCTGACCTTGAGATCGGTTCTGATGAACAGCATCAACAGCTCCCGCTGCTGCCAGATGGCCTTGAGACGGGAGAAGAGCTGAATGTCCGCGCTGACCACGGACACCTTGGTGTTCGGTTGGCGAGGCGGGAAAGGGTTTCCGTGGCGATCGTGCAGGACGGCAGGACGGTTGTCCCTGCCCTCACCTTCGATGCCCGTGACGACTTCGGTGGCCGCCTCTCCTGGCTCTCCTGGGGCGGAGGCCGTCGGCCCCGCCTCGCGGATGCTCATTTCCCAGCGGCCTCCGCGGTGGCCTTGCCATTCTGGAGGACGTCCTTCTGGATCACCTCATCGATGAAGCCGTACTCCTTGGCCTCGTCGGCGGTAAACCACCGGTCCCGGTCGGAGTCGGTCTCGATCCGCTCCACGGGCTGGCCGGTGTGAAACGAGATCCGCTCAGCCATCATCCGTTTCAAGTAGATGATCTGCTCAGCCTGGATGGCGATGTCTGCAGCCTGCCCCTGCATCGACCCCGACGGTTGGTGCATGAGGATCCGGCTGTGCGGAAGTGCGAAGCGCTTGCCCGGCGTGCCGGCGCACAGGAGGAACTGGCCCATGGATGCAGCCAGGCCCACACAGGTGGTCCGGACGTCGGGCCGGACATACTGCATGGTGTCGTAGATGGCTAGGCCGTCGGTGACCGAGCCCCCAGGAGAGTTGATGTACACCGAGATGTCCCGTTCGGGGTCTTCTGCTTCCAAAAGGATCAGCTGCGAGCAGACCAGGTTGGCGGTGTCCTGGTCGATCGCCGACCCGATGAACACGATGCGCTCTTTGAGTAGTCGCCTGAAGATGTCAGCACCAGCACCGATATCACCCTCAGGCCCGGCGGCAACGGTGTTGGGAGCCGAGGCCACGAAGGACGGTGCCGGAGGAACCGACGCAGCGGGAACCGAGCCGAACGAAGAGGAGGTCAGAACACCAGACCTGCCAATCACGGCTGTTGGGGAGAGTCGTTGGGCGTCGCCACAGATGTCGTCCATGAGGCCAGAGCCTACCTGGTCGATCTGCCGAACCGTTGCAGCCCTGCGGCGGTCCTCCTGATCTCAGTCGACAGGACCGGGGGCATCGGCAACTGCCCGGAGCACCTCGATCAACCGGCTCCCTGCAGAATCCACCCCCAGCCGGCGAAGCTGTTCGGCAGCACCGGCGGTGGCCTGTTTCGCAGCGTGATCGTCGCTGAGCAACCGCCCGACCGCCTCGGCCACCCGAAGGGGCCGTGCATCAGCCACCAACACCCCCACGTCACCGAGGACCTCGGAGACGGCGCCAGCGTCGAGCGCGACAACAGGAAGGTCGTGGCGCATCGCTTCGACCAGGGGCACACCGAACCCTTCGTGTTCGGACAGCATCACCAGTACGTCGGCAAGCTCGTAGCACGCCGCCAGCTCCGCGTCGGAGATCCCGTTGACGAAGTGCACTGCGTCCACCAGGCCGAGCCCGACGGCGTAGTCGTGCAGCGCTGCCGCGTAGTTGGGCTCCGACGGAGCTCCGACCAGGATCAGCATCGCCGACGGGTCGACGGTCATCCGGTAGGCGAACAGCGCGGCGATGCTCCGTTGATGCGACTTGTTCGGTGCCAAACGCCCCACGGAAAGCCATACCGTCTGTCTGGGGTGTTCGGGCTGTCCGATCTGCTCGGGCTGCTCGGGCTGTTCCGTCTGCCCGGAGCGCACCCGGAACCGCTGTCCGAACTCGGAATCCCCCGGAGGGAGCGGCCGGCCGGCGGTCAGCACCGGGATCACTGTGGTCGACAAGCACCCTGCCGCCTGGAGCTCTGCCTCGTCGAACCGGGAGATGGCGATGCCGAGCGCGGCATGGGGCGCCACCAGAGCGAGCTCTGCCAGACAAGCGACCTGGAGCCTGGCGATGGCGTTGTTCCACGGCGCGAAGAACTCGGGAGGGGTGACGCTGTGGTAGTTCACCACCAGCGGCTCGGGGCGGTTCACCAACCAGCTCGCCATCGCCGACTCCGTGGCGTACTGGTAGACGAGCACGTCTCCTGGCTCGGCGTCGACCTCATAGTCGATATACGGGCTGGTCTCGTCTGCCGTGGCCGGATCGGGGACCTCGGAGTAGATCCTCGAGGTAATCCCGGAGCCCCGGAGCAGCTCCCGGAGCGCCAAGGTGTGCTCCCCTACCGCATCGTAACGGTGGAGCATGGGGACGAACTGGTGGATCCCGGTCATTACCGGCGCCTCCCCACCACAGCGTGCACCGTGTCGCCGCCCTCGGCCCGGTGCCACCGGACCTCGTCGAGCCCTAACCGCTCCAGGATGGCAGCCCACGTCTCGGGATGCAGCGGCCGACCAGGCAAGAGGTCCTGGGCGACGACCGGGCAGGTGTCCGTCCAGACGGTGGGGTCCGTCGAGAGCACGGCCACGGTTGCCCCCACTGCCGTCTTCCGGACCGCCAGCTCTGCCACGTGGAGCTGGCCAGCCAGCCCCAGTCGATCAGTACAACCACTCAGAACGACGCCGGCCAGCTCACCGTCGCCCCATCGAAGCAGCTGGTCCTCCACCTCGCCCAAGCCGATCTCCGGCCCATCGTCCAGTGCCGCCCACACCCGTTCCGCCCGAGGCTCGATCCCGTGGACGGTGTGGCCTGCGGCGGACAACGCCCGCACGAGGGACCCGTCCCCTGATTCGCCGTGCACCACCACTCCTGCCACAGCGGGCGGGACGAACCACTCTAAGAGGTGGTCTGCCCGCGACCCGATCCTGAGCTTCGGGCGCCAGCCGGGCCAAGTCAGGGAACAAATCCGACACGGCAGCTGCTCGCTGCTCGAGCTGCTCGACCCTGGCTGCCAGGAAGCGAAGCCCTTCCCATGCGGCAACGAACCGTTGGTCGCCGGCCCGAATCGCCGAGCGGGCCGTTGCAACAGCAGCTCGACGTGCGTCCTCGGCCAGGATGGTGGCCATCACTGATGCCACGTCACCTACCAGTCGCTGGCCCATCTGAGCGGAACGACCGCGCTCCGACAGATCGTCGGGCAGACCAGGCCACGGTGTGACGGACTCGTTGGGCTCAATGGGCTCGTCGGGCGACGCTGCATGCTCGGCATCCGGGCGGAAGAGCCGGTCCATGGCGTCGGCGAACCCCCACCGCAGCGATCCCTGAGGAGTCAACCGGGAGAACGCATCGAGCAGCTCTCGTTCGACCCGTAGCTCTCGTTCGACGGCATCGGCATCGGCATCGGCATCGGCATCGGCATCGGCATCGGCATCGGCATCGGTATCGGTATGGGATAGCGGTTCGGCCTCGGCTCCGTCGTCCGCTCCGTGTACTGGACCCTCAGCTTCGTCCACTGGACCTCTCCCTCCTCCCAGACTCTGACCGCAGAGCGTCGGTGACCCTGGTCGTGGACCCATCGCTGAGCAACGGTCCACGACCCCGTTCGACAACCTGAGTGAGAAAGTCCGAGTACCGGCGAATGATCGCCGGCCAGCGGTAGTAGCGATCGGTGTACGCCTGCCCCGCCATCCCCAGTGAGGTGCGCAGCGCCGGGTCGGCCACCAACCGGTCCACGGTGACTTCGAACGACCGGTACGAGTCGAACCAGAGCCCACCACCCGAGTGCTGGCAGTGCTCCATGGTGGCGGCACAGGTGGCATTGACCAGGACGGGCACGCCCAATGTCCACGCCTCGAGCAGAACGAGGGAGAAGGACTCGTAGGCCGAGGGCGTCACCATGGTGATCGAGTCGCCCAGGATGTCCCACTTGTCCGCCTCGGACACCGTCCCGGTCACCACGATGTCCGGGTGATCCGGCGCCTTGGCCGAGACGGGGCCCACGAAGGCCAGAGCCAGATCGTTCGATCGCCGTTCCTTGTAGCGAGCGAAGTACTCCGCCAGCATGGCGCAGCCCTTGTGGTCGTCGACCCGTCCGAGGTAGCAGAGATACGGGCGGTCGCCCAACCCCAAGATCTCACCGCCCCTACGTCCAGCGCCGGCCGGATCGTTGACCCCCAAGCCCAGCACGACCTGTGGCTTGGCCCCGACATGGAACACGTGCTCCACCAGATCGCGTTCGGCTTGCGTGTGGTACACGAGGCCGCCGACATCCCGATAGCTGTGCCGGAATGCCCGGAGGTACAACGCAGCCTCGTCGTGCGCGGCGGGATGCATGACCGTAGGCACTCGGGCGGCGGCGATGCCGTCCACCGTCGTGGCGAACAGGTAGGGATAGAAAGCGATCACGTCGGCATCACTCTGCGACACGGCGTCGATCAGCTCCGGGCACAGGGGTCCGTTCAACGCCACCCACTGCCGAGCCTGGGTCAACGTGGCGGTCGACGGCGACACGCGCAGCATCCCGTCGAGTGCGAAGTAGTCAGGCAGGCGGCGGCTGGCCGTCGGGAAACGGTGCACGGTCACCCCGTTCAACGTGGACGTGCCCGCCGCCTCGGTGTTCTCCCATGTCAGGTGGTCGAGGGAGGCACTGGTCAGCACCTCCACGTCCCAGTCCGAGCGCAGGCATATCCGTTCGGCCAACATGCGTGCCGCCGTCTCTGCTCCCCCGATGACCTCGGTCCCGTACCGAGGCGTGACGAACACCAGCTTCATCTCCGGCTCTCCTCGCAGATCGGGCTCCGCTCGTCGTTCTGGGTCTGCCTCTCCTTCTGGACCTGCACCTGCTCCTCACTTTGCCCTTTGTCCGCCAACGACCCCAATACCTCGACGAACCGCCGCCGGGTCAGGGTGGCATCGAATGCACGGAGTCGGCAACGCCCCTCAGCAACCAACCCATCCGACAGCGACCTGTCGTTCCGTACCTGGTTGACCGCTGCCGCCACGACACTCGGTCGCTTCGAGTCCAGAAGGATGCCGGCCGATCCCAGCGTCTCCGGTACGGCGCCGGCGGCAAACGCCACGATGGGGAGGTCGAACTCCATCGCCTCGAGGAGCGGAATACAGAACCCTTCATGGTCGGACAGGCAGACGAAGACGTCGGCAGCGGCGTACCACGCTGCGAGCTCGGCCGATGTCAGGCCTTCCCCATGCACCACGGCGTCGGCGAGCCCAAGCTCCTTGGCCAGGGCCAGGACGGCGTCGGCGTAGGAGCTGGTGATAGCCGGGCCGACGAGCAGCAGCCGAGCCAGCGGGTCGTACCACCGGCGGTAGAGCCAGAACGCTTCGACCAGTTCGTGCTGTGCCTTGTTCGGTGACAGGCGACCCACGAACAGCCAGACCGTTCCCCCGTCCGCCGTGGCGGCCAGCGCTGCTGCAGCGACGGGGTCCACCGACATGGACCAATCGCTCACGTCGACCAGGATGGGGACCACGGTGGTGGACGGACATCCGAACGCCTGCAGCTCGGCAGCGCTAAAAGCAGAGTCGGCCACACCCAGAGTCGCTCGGGGGGCAAGTGCAGCAACCTGGTGGCGGGCTTGCTCCACCTTGTCTGCGGTGCTCGCCTCCCACGGCGCATAGAACGAGGCCGGGGTGATGTTGTGGTAGTCCAGGACGAGGGTCTCCGGCCGGTCGAGCAGGTAGTCAGCCACCGGGGACCCGGTGGACAGCTGATAGAGCAGGACGTCCCCGGGCCGTGCTCGCCGGGTGTACTCCTCGAAGTACGTGCCCTCGTGGCGCAACTCATCGTGAGCGGCCTCGACGTAGATATCCGATTCCCACCCTTCTCGCCGAAAGGTGTCCCGAAGGGCGAGCGTGTGCAGACCGGTGGCGTCCCGGGGAAGAAGAGCCGGGACGAACTGATGGACGGCCGTCACCGATCCCGCGCCGCGACCAGCAGGTACTCGGTGGGGCCGAGCAGAAGCTCGTTGACAACATCGATTGCTGCGTTGATGGAAGCGGCCGTGCCGTCGCCACCCTTCTCACCGGACAGTCGCTCCAGGCGACGATCGTCGCCACCGGTGTGCACGGTGACGGTCTGCACGCCATGAGCAGCGAACAAGTGGGACCAGGTAGTGGCGTGCAGCGGGCGGCCAGGTGCCAGATCGGTCACCAGGCTCGACCCGGTTCGCTGCCACGCCTCCGGCGTTGCCGACTGCAACACCAGCTTCCCACCGGCGGCGAGGCGGCTGGCGGCCAGCTGGACGAGGCGATCGCGGTCGTGGGGGTACAGCCACTGGACCGACCCGCTGAGAATGATGGCCCCGAGAGCCTCTTTGGAGACCACCTCGAGATGGTCCAGGATCGACTCGGCCCGAACGTCCAAGCCGCGCTCGATACCGGGCTCCACCGCCAGCTCGCTCGGGTCCACGCCGTAGGCGTCGACTCCGGCAGCTACCAGGGCAGCTACCAGGGCGCCGTTGCCGCACTCACCGTGCAGCACCCGACCGGTGACCCCCCGCACCGCGTCCACTGCGGTCGTGGTCCACCACTGATCGCCGGCGTTCACGATCGGTACGGCCGAGGTCGGCAGTACCGGAGGCTGCAGCGAATCGACGGTCTCCTCAAGATCCTCGAGATGGTCGACCATGACGTGGAGCATGCGGGAGACGGACCATGCGAACCGCACGATCTGGTGCACCACGAAGTTCATGTACCAACTGGTCGTCTTGCGAATCGTCCGCTTGATGTAGACACCGACTGCCTTGTTCGACAGAACCGGCACGGCCGTGTCCACATACGCAGCGCCGTCGACCAATGCCAAGGTCTCCCGCAGACGGGCCTTGCCCTGCATGCCTACCGGAGAGAACTCCAGGAAGAGCTCGTCGAGCTCACGCTCCAGGCCGGGCGGGAGATCACCGGATGCCCGGCGCCTGGCCACTTCGGCATCGATCTCTGCCATCACGCCAGCGAGGTACTCCGCTCGACCCGTAGCGTCGAGTTGGATGAGGTCCGGCGTACCCGGATCGGTCGATGGCGAGCTACTCGGGGACGGTCGGTCGACCCGTTCCGTCAGGTCTCCGGTCTCACCGTCGGTAGGGAGCGACACCACGCTTGTCCATTCCTTTCCCTGGTGCCGTCCGGCGCCAGGACTGCCGTATCCATCGATAGCCCTGCCGGCTCGGCATCCGAACGACTATAGCCAGCGCCTCAAGGCGCGAGAGCTGTGCTCGGGCAAGAAGCTCAACAGACAGGGGTGCCCGGCCCTAAGCTGATCGTGCTGCGGGCGTGGCGGAATTGGCAGACGCGCCGGGTTTAGGTCCCGGTCCCTTCGGGGGTGGAGGTTCGAATCCTCTCGCCCGCACTCTCTCGCCCGCACTCTGTGCAATTGACATTCACCGCTCACACAGAGCCCGATGTCTTCTGTCCCGACATCTCTGAGACAGAAGAACCTCTATCCATCAGGCGGCGGTCGTTGGTTCCGCAGCCGGTTGTGGAAGCCGCACAACAACCTGCCGTTCTCCTGGGTCGTTGGCCCACCGAGGGCATAGGGGATGATGTGGTCCACCTGACAAACACCGGCAGGACGATCACAGATGGGATGGGTGCACCGCTGGTCTCGCAGCTCGATGGCTCGCCGGGTCGATCCAGAGAACAGTCTGGCGGTAGCGCTCACTTCCACTCGACCTGCTGGCGTGAACACCGCTCGCTCGATCGTGGCCTCGTCCAGGAAGGGAAGCAGGGATCCTGGTGCAATCGGTATGCCCTCAGCCAGCTCACAGATGCGACCGTGGAGTGTTTCGTAGCCGACGAGCACCGAGAACAACGGAGCCGGTCGTCGTCCGTTTGGTGGCGCTGTGGCCGATCTCGTTGCCATCTCGACCAGGGCATCGGCTCGGCGCTGTGAAGAAGTGCGAGCCAGATCGTTGATCGTGGGCTCTCGACCAAGGGCGGCGTGGGCATCTTTCCAGTCAGCTTCGAACAATGCTTGTTCCAGGCGTTCCAGTTCACCAGAGACGATCGCACCCGATATCGGATCCAGCGTCATCTGCCCGAGCCACATGCCCGAGAAGCTGTTTTCCAGATAGACGTCTCTGCGAGTGCGTTGGCGTTCGGCTCGCTCTTCGGTGCCATCGGGGTCGGCCAGCTGACGCCAGTAGCCAAGGGCTCGGGTAAAAGGCTCGAAGCGCAAGGTACGGGCCTGGTCCACCAACATGGCCTCGTCCCGTTCAAGGGCATCTTCGGTGACCTCCGTGCACAGGGCAGCCAGGGTGTCGACGTGGTGGACGGTGAGCTCGCCCGCAGACCAGGCGTGCTCGCTGTGGGGCAGGTGGCGCAGGGCCCGGGCCCGACGGACCAGGCGCCGAGCGTGCGAGCTTGGCAGATGACACTTTGCAGCCAGCCAGGATGCCGTGGTCTGTGCTCCATCCAGAGCCCAGGTCCCTGAGGTGTCGAAGCAGGCCGTGGCTCTGGTGACAACGGCATCGAGACGGGCCAGCTGGCGCTGGAAGGCTTCCATGGACTCGCCGTCGCCAAAGATGGTGGGGTCGGCTGTCGTCAGGTCGTCGATGGCCTCTTCCAGGGTTTTCAGAGACGAAGATCCATGCCTCTATGGTGACAGGAGGGTGTGACGGATAAGTAGCGAGTGGGGGTGGCGTGTGCGGGTCGGTGGCGAAGATGCCACACGGCCAGCAGCTGGGACCGCGATGACCACCGGTCATGGAGTCGGCGGACGACGACAGAGCACGGCCAGGAGGTAGCAGGACGCTGCGTCGAAGTAGATCCCGTTGTTGGCAGCCACAGTGGATCGGTCGAACACACCGTCCGCCACCTGCGTACCTCCCCAGTTGAGCCCCCGTTCGGTAAGGACCTCGAACCCGGCTCGGACCAGCTTGTCCCGCAACCTGTCCACCGTGTACTCCACTTCGTGGTCGGGGTCGATGAACGAAGACTGCTCCAGCCGGCAGACAGCTCCGTTCGGGGTGTCGATAGCCAGATAGCCACCAGGTTTCAGGACCCGGAAGGCCTCGGCCAACACGGTGTCGCCCTCCTCTTCGGTCACGTGCTCGATCGACTGCCCGCTGTAGACCAAGTCGATCGACGCGTCCTCCGCGAACGACAGGTCCGACATGGACCGGTACTCGTAACGCACGGTGCCCAGATGGGAGCGCTGGTCGCCGTACTGCTCCGAGCGGTAGAGCTGGTGGCGATCGTCAGGAGGCAGGTCGACAACGACCAGCTCGTCGAAGGGGTAGGGGTAGCCGGAGACCACCAGGGCGCCACGGCCGTCCGTGGTATGCCCGCCACCGATATCCACGATCTTCCTGGCCGGAGGTAGCCCGACAATGAACTCGCATCGGCTGGAGTGGAGCGAGCCGTGGAACGCCATCTCGCCGTAGGGGACCTGGGTTCGGTACTCGCTGGAGCTGCGGATCCGGTCCGCGATGTCGGCCCGGCTCCAGACGCCCGATCGCACCGCCCCGGTGTAGTGGTCCCATGCCACCGGGTCGGGATCACGACGGAGCAACACGTTGTAGGCGACCCGGACCGCCTCACGGGGTGGCAGCCGCTCAAACGGCAAGGCGCGAATGCGGCTGAGCTCTCGGCCCAGTCGCCTGCCTGCCTTGACCACCAGCGCACGCGGCGGATCGGCACGATCAGGACCGTCCTCGGCCAGGCCGGAAGAGGTACTCGGGGTCCGTGCGGTCATGGTCTGTGAATCCTGCCTTGCCGGTGGCCGTCTTGCCGATGGGTGTGCAATTCGGCAATGCTTCCCGGGTTCCGACGTGGCGTCAACAAGCGCCAACAGGCGTCGGCATGCCCGGCAGGCGGCGCACAGATCGCCTCGGCGTTGCGGCACGTGCCTCAACCAGCCCGGGTGCTGGACAACTGCAGTACGAAATACTTGGGAACGGGAACGGCACAGGAGGCCACGATGGGTTTGCTCGACGGAAAGGTAGCGATCGTCACCGGCGCAGGTCGGGGTATCGGACGCGAGGAGGCCCTACTGCTGGCGTCTGAAGGTGCCCGGGTCGTCGTCAACGACGTCGGAGCGTCGCTGCAGGGTGAGGGCGGGGACAAGCATCCCGCTCAAGAGGTCGTTGACCTGATCAAGGCTAACGGCAGCGACGCCGCCGTGAACGGCGACGACGTCAGCTCATGGGAGGGTGCCAAGGCGCTCGTACAGCAGGCCATCGACACGTTCGGCCAGCTCAACATCTTGGTGAACAACGCCGGCATCCTCCGGGACAAGATGAGCTTCAACCTGGAAGAGTCCGACTGGGACGACGTCATCCGGGTCCACCTGAAGGGTCACTTCGCTCCGGCCCACCACGCCGCCGTCTACTGGCGGAACCTGGCCAAGGCAGGCGAGACCGTGAGCGGGCGCATCATTAACACCTCGTCGGAAGCCGGGCTCTACGGTAACGCCGGGCAAGCCAACTACTCGGCAGCGAAAGCGGGCATCGCCTCGCTGACCTGGGTACTCGCCCGGGAGCTCGAGCGGTACGGCGTCACCGTCAACTCCATCTCCCCTCGGGCACGCACTCGGATGACCGAGAAACTGTTCAGCGAGATGGCAGCTGGCGAGGAAGGCTTCGACGAGTGGGATCCTCGCAACGTGGCCCAGCTCATCGGGTTCCTCGCCTCGGATGAGGCCTCCGACGTCACCGGCCAGAACTTCGTGGTCTTCGGTGGGAACGTCTGGGCCATGGGTGGATTCCACCCGGTTGGCGAGCTCCATCGCGATTCGATGTGGACCCCCAAAGAGTTGGCCGACGCCAAGGGCGAGCTATTCAAGACGGCTTCGCCAGGCATCCCGCCGTTCAGCTTCTTCTAAGCGGCAAGTGGCATAGCGGACAGACAGCCCGGGCTCAGGCTCCAGGCTCAGCTCGCTGACTCATCCTGAAGGCCTACCCGTTGGGCCTCAGATCAGCTTTCTCTGGACCGTTCCTGTTCAGTCTCGGTCGAATCGGTGTGAGATCCACCGATTCGACCGAGCACCAGGTCGCTGAGCTCCTCGCCCACACCATCGACAGGGCCGTCGTAGACCACCCGCCCCTTGCCCAAGACGACCACGGAATCGGCCAGGTGCAGCGCTCGATCCACGTGCTGTTCGATGATCAACAGCGACGTGCCGCCGGCGAGCACGTTCGACAGCGCGTCGTAGACCTCGTCGACGATGACGGGGGCCAAGCCGAACGACAGCTCGTCGACGATGAGCAGCTTCTGGTCCAGGACAAACACCCGTGCCAGCGCCAGCATGCGCTGCTCGCCCCCGGACAAGGTCTCGACCGACTGGTGACGTCGCTCACCCAGTCGAGGAAACGCCGTATACGCCCGTTCCAATGCATCGGGGACCTTCTTGCGACCGAGCGCCTGGCGGAACGGTAAGATCAGGTTCTCCTCGACGGTCAGCGACGAGAAGACCGAGCGTCCCTCGGTGACGTGTGCCAACCCGCAGCGTGCGATCTCCCACGTCGATCGACCCGTGACGTCCTGTCCGTCGAACAGGATCCGGCCCTCGGTCACCGGCACCAGGCCCGATGCCACCCGGGCCACCGTCGACTTCCCGGCCCCATTGGAACCCACGAGGGCGACAGCGGATCCGGCCGTCACGGTGAGCGACACCTCGAACAAGGCACGATACGGTCCGTAGGCAGCGCTGACATCGCGTAGCTGCAGCAATGGTGGCGGGGTGACCTGAGCATCCGGCGTGCTCACGCTTCGACCCCCAGATAGGCACGACGAACCTCGGGGTCGGCGAGTACCTCCTCCACCGAGCCGGTGGCGATCATGCGGCCAAAGTCGAGCACATGGAGCCGGTCGACCACCTCTTCAACCAGCTGCAAGTCGTGCTCGACGAGGACCACCGCCGTCCCCTGACCTTGGCGGACCTCGGCCAGGATCCTCGAGAGTCGGGACGTCTCTGCTGCGTCGAGACCCGACGACGGCTCATCGAGCATCAGCAGCCGGGGGCGGCCCATCATCGCTCGACCCAGCTCTACCAGCCGGCCATGTCCCAGGCTCAGCCCGTCGACCAGTCGATCCGCCATGTCGTCGAGCCCGAGAAGGGACAGCACCTCCTCGACATGGGCGAGCTCGTACGGACGGGGACCACCGTGGTGGACCAAGTCCCGCCATAGCCGGATCCTCCCCGATCGGGCCTGCTCGGCCACTAAGAGGTGGTCAGCCACCGTCATCCCGTTGAACAGCTCCATTCGCTGATAGGTACGACCAATCCCCAACCGGCTTCGCTTCCAGGTCGGCATGCGATCGATCCGGGAACCGTCGAATGTGACGGTGCCGGTATCCGGCGCCAGCTGACCGAGGAGGCAGTTGAACAACGTCGTCTTGCCCGCACCGTTCGGTCCAACGATCCCGACGGCCTCACCCTCGGCCACCTCGAACGAGAGCTCTGACAGTGCGATCACTCCGCCGAACCGTTTCGACACACCTTCGGCAACCAGAAGAGGCACGCCCTACCGCCCACCGATCGGCAACGACCCCGGTGCCGAAACATCAGGGGCGCCGGGTACATCGGGAGAGCCGGGTGCCGCATGGTCCTGCTGATCGGGGTGAGCGATATCGCCACGGGCCCGGCGGCCGCCAGAACGCGACCCGTACAGGCGCCCCGCCATCGAGGACAGCCGACCACCCAGATAGTCGACGAAGCCCTCCGGGTGCCGGGTGTAGCTCAAGGTGGCCAGGCCGAACAGCACAGCCAGCAGTCCGGAGTACCGAGCGGGCAGGTTGGCCAGCTCCTTCTGCAACACGGTGTAGACCAACCCAGCCACCACCGCACCGGTGATCGACCCGAGCCCGACAATGGCCACCACGACCAAGAACACCAGCGAGATCTCGTAGTTGAAGTCGGTGGGCGAGAGCTGCATCTCCATCGACCCGTAGAGAGCACCACCCACGCCGGCCAAGCCTGCCGACAGGGCGAAGACGCCTACCCGGAGTCGGTGTACGTCGATGCCGATCGAGGTGGATGCCACCTCACTCCCCCGCATGGCAGCGAGGAACCGACCGGTCGTCCCATCACCCACCAGCTTCACCACACCGGCAACCAACGCCAAAATGACCAGAGCCAGAACGAAGAAGGCTCGTGACGACGCAAAGCTGATCGGTCCGATCTCTGGTCGAGGAACGTTCAGACCGCTCGCACCGTTTCCAACCCAACTGTTGGGGAACAACACGTTGTCCGCCAGCAGAGCGAATGCCAACGTGGCCAACGCCAGAGGCAGGCCGGCCAACCGAAGCGTCGGCAAGGCGACGACGACGCCGATGAGGGCTGCGATGAGCCCACCTAAGACCATCGCCACCAGGATCGACATCCCCGTGTGATCGGCGAGCTGTCCGGCAGCAAAGCCCCCCACACCAGCGAATGCGGCCTGGCACAGTGAGATCTGCCCGCTCATCCCTGTCAACAGGGTCAGCGACAGGAAGATCACTCCGAAGGCCACACCTTGGGTCATGGTGAGAAGCCAGTCGGCCTGAACCCAGGTCAGCGCGGAGACGATGCCCAGGAACGCTATGAACCACGCCAGTGAAGCGGTGGGTCGGCTCGTCACTCGATGCACGAAGGAAACGCCTCTCCCGGGATGGAGTGCTCGGTGCCAGAGCCCCACGGCGTGGACTCCATCGTCAACGTCCACGGTCAGCGTGGTGGCAGGTCGATAGGAGCGCGCTTCATCCACCATCGCCGTCGACGGCGGGTCGCACGCGGCCAAAGGGTCTCCCACCCCACGCTGCCTCGAGAACGGCAGGAACACCAGCAACACGATGAACGGAAGTGAGGGACGGAGTCCGGTGGCGATGATGCCGGCAGGGAGATAGCCGGCAAGGATCTGCTGGGCAACACCCAGGACCAAGCCACCGACGAGGGCCATCGGCAAGCTGGCAAAGCGCCCGATGACGGCGGCAGCGATGCCCCATATCAACAGCACGGTGTAGTTCTGCGGGTCGAGCTGGGAGTAGAGCGGCGCCAGTAGCACCCCGGCCAGCCCGGCCATACAGCTCGACAGCACCCAGGCGAACGAGCTCACCCGGTCGGCGTTGACACCGGTGAGCTCGGTCAGGCGAGGGCTCTCG
Organism: uncultured Acidimicrobiaceae bacterium; assembly: GCA_963812965.1. Lineage (GTDB taxonomy): Bacteria > Actinomycetota > Acidimicrobiia > Acidimicrobiales > RAAP-2 > DASXMT01. The sequence continues at coordinate 153,342 of CAWEXG010000011.1, forward strand.
ACCACCGCACGCATCTCGAGACCGATCGGCGTGAACTGGAAGAGCGCCACCAGGACCGCCACGATGATGAGTGTGGCGGCGGTGATCGAGATCTCCAATCCGCTGAATGGAATGCTCCCCAACCGGAAGTACACGTGCTGTGCGTTCAAGAACAGGGACGGCGGCGGAATGACCGGCGTCGAACCGGCGATGATCAGAGCGATCTGAGGAAGGGCTATCAGCAGACCGAGTGCCGGGACCAACTTGACCAAGGGGCTGGCCGTCCGCACCCGACGGAAGAGGAGCCGGTCGAGGATCAGCCCGACGAAGGGGCCCAATAGAAAGATGGCCAGGAAGCCCGCCGCCCATCGTGGCCAACCGTCCTGGACCAGAAAGACGAAGGCCAGAGCGGAGACGAAGGCTTGCGCCCCAAAGGCCAAGTTGAAGATCCCCGATGCCTTGTAAGTCAAGACCAGGCCCACCGCCATCAAGGCGAAGACACATCCGAAGGGAAGGCCGGGTACGGCGTAGTTGAAGAATTGGGTCATCGGCGAACCGACAGAACCAGCGGAACCGACAGAACCAGCGGAAGAGACCGACAGAACCGACAGAACCGACAGAACCGACAGAACCGACAGAACCGACAGAACCGAACACAGCATGGCTCGGTCGGCCTCGTTCACCTGCTGCCCCCCGGCCCGGTCACCGTCCCGGCACTCCGGGAGGAAGGGGGATGGTCGTGACCGTTGGCCCGGCGGGGGCCGGGTACTTGAAGCACGAGTACACGCTCTTTCCGGTGCCAAAGACCGGCACGAACGACCCGTGACGCACCTGCACGAACGACGAGCAGTCGAGGCTGGTGACACCGGTATGGGCAACCTTCCAGTTGACCGGTGGCATGGCTCCGTTCGCCGTAAAAGAGGTCATCTTGTTGATGGCTGCCACCAGCCCGGAACGGGTCACGTTCCTGCCCAAGGAGTGCAGCCCGGTGACGAAAAGGTCGGCACTCACCCACCCGGCCAGAGCCGGCGTGCTCGGCAACGTGCCTGCCGGCGCGTACTTCTTCAGCGCAGCGTTGAAGTCGTCGATCCCGGGGTAACGACCTGGGTCGAGCTTCGTGACCTCGAAGGGGGTCTGCTGCACCAGGAAGTAGACGCCCTCCATCGCCGCAGCGTTGTTCTGAAGGGTCTGCTGGTCGTAGCCGTCGAGCCAGTACTGGGTGACGTTTCCCATTCCGTGCTGTTGCAGCGTCTGGGACAGCTTGATGTTCCCCGTGGCATCCATGCACGTGGCCACGAAGTTGACGCCCTCCTGTTGCATACGGGTCACGTCGGCATCAAGGGTTGCTGCACCGTAGGGAATCGATGTGTCGTTCACGGCGACGTCGATGTGGTACTTCTGCAGTGCCTTCGTGACGCCAATACATCCCTGCGAGGACTGGGCCACGTTGTAGGCGAGCACAGCGGCACGTTTCGCACCGGTTTGCTGGGCGACGTAAGCGACCTGGGTCATCGGCGCTCCGTAGTTGTCGTACGATCCACCGACGCCGAACATGGTCGGGCCCGACCACTGGGCGTTGGTGTCCTCTTGTAGCCCGAAAGTCGGAACGGCGTTGGCCCGTAGCACCGAGGAACCGGTGAAGAACGGGGTCCCCACCCCCACCACGGCAAAGACCTTGTCCTGGACGAGCTGCTGTGCACCGGTCGTGTCCCCGTTGGCAGACAGCCCGTCGTCGACCTGGGGTGAGTAGATGATCTTGCGTCCGTTCACCCCACCTCTGGCGTTGAGCTGGTCGAAGTAGACCTCGGCCCCCGTGAGCACCGGAGCGAAGTCCGAAGCGGCATAGCCGCTGAACGAGCCCAACGCTCCTACGGTGATACTGGTATTCGTCACACCGTCGGTATCGCCAGCATGGGTGACACCGGTACTGCTGGCATTGCCGCACGCGGCGAGCACTGTCCCCGTCACAGCGACCACCAGGAGCGGACGGATCACCCCGTGCCTCCGCCTCCACGATCGCCTCACCGCTCCCCCTCCTCCTGGTCCTCGTGGACCGACCGTGCAGCGGAGGCACCGCTCACGGCGATGAACCGAGACCGAGGGGTCACTACTCCTCCCCTTCGTGCCGGTTCCCGACACCTCATACCAGATACAACCGATCCACCAGGGATTTCATCCCGGAAACGAATGTACCATCGCAATCTCCCGTGCTGGCGGGATAGGCAGGGCTGCGGTCGTTGTGCCCCCTACGGCCCCCCGGTGGACAAGAACCTCGCCGAGACGTACCCGGCTCCCCTGCTTCTGGCGGGCGTACCGTCTCAGTTCCGTCCAGCCCAGGTCAGTCCAGCCCAGGTCAGCTTCTGGCCGGGACGACCGCCGTGGCCGTCCCCACCACCTTCTCCTCGCCCTCAGCGTTCTGGAGCCTCACGTCGAGATCGACGAGGTGGTCGGCGCCCTCGATTCGCTTCCCGGTGACCGTGACCGTGGTCCGGAGCTCCTCGTCCGGCCAGGTCTGCTTGGCGAACCGGACCTGGAAGTGACGGACGTTGCCGATACCCACGTAGTCGGTGATGGCAGAACCGAGGAACCCCATCGAGAACATCCCATGCCCGAACACACTCGGTTGACCGGCAGCGGTGGCCTTCACCTCATCGTGGTGCATCGGGTTGAAGTCGCCTGATGCACCAGCGTAGGCAACCAAGTCGGTCCGCGTCAGAACGTGCGAACGGACGGGGGCCTCGTCGCCCTCGGCGATATCTTCGAAGAACAACTGCTGGTCACTCATATCGACGTCTTCCTCCTCTGAGGGGTTCAGCGAATAGGTAGTCCATGCTCGGGGTCAGCCGGCTATATCTGATGGCTGGCCGGATCATCGGCCTGGCTCGGGATCGCGGGGGAGGCCGAGCAGGCGCTCCCCGATCACGTTTCGTTGCACCTCACTGGTACCGCCGGCAATGGTGAGGCACTTCGTCTGCAGCACGCCGTGGGTCCACTGAGCAGCATCGCCGACGGTAGTGGCCCCGGCCGGGCCCAGCAGATCGAGGCCGAACTCCTGTACCCGCTGCTCGAACTCGGCGCCGAGCAGCTTCCGCACGCTCGACTCAGGCCCAGGTACGACACCCGATACCGAGCGGAGGGTGACCCGCAACCCGAGCACCGCCAAGGACTGCCCTTCAGCCAAGAGAGAACCGAGACGGTCCAGGACCACTGGTTGTTGGGCCTGCGGGTGGGCAGCTAGCCAGGCGAGCATCGCTTCGAGGCCTCCACCGAAGGCAGAGTCGGACGAGAGCGAGACGCGTTCGTTGGCAAGGGTCGTCCGTGCCAAACGCCAGCCGCCGTCCACCTCCCCCACCACACAGTCGTCCGGGACAAAGCACTCGTCGAAGAACACTTCATTGAACAGCTCGTCGCCGGTGATCTCTCGCAAGGGGCGGACATCAATCCCCGGGCTCTTCATGTCGACCAGGAAGTACGTGATCCCCTTGTGCTTCGGTGCGTCCGGGTTGGTTCGGGCCAGACAGATCCCAACGTCAGCCCGCTTCGCCACCGAGGTCCACACCTTCTGTCCATTGAGGAGCCACCCTCCTTCGACCTTGGTGGCGCGGGTGGAAAGCGCAGCCAGGTCGGAACCGGCGCCGGGCTCGCTGAACAGCTGGCACCAGATGAGCTCACCGCGGAAGGTTGGGCCCACCCACCGCTCGGCCTGGCTCTCCGTGCCGTGGGCGATGATGGTGGGAAGAGCCCAGGCGCCCACCGCTAGACCGGGGCGCCGAAGCCCAACGTCCGCACAGGTCTGATCGATGACCAGCTGTTCCACGGCGCCCGCGTTCCGCCCCCAAGGACGGGGCCAGTGAGGCGCCAAGAACCCCTCTTCGGCCAGTTGTCGGCGTTGTTCGCCGGGGTCCTCGATACCGGCGATGGCTGTCACGATGGGCTTGATCTCGTCGCGGATCTGCTCTGCCTCGGGCGGGAGCTCGATGGTCAGACGACGCCGGCTGCCGGTGAGCGCCAGTCTGGACGCTTCGGCGCGGAGCGGCGCCGTGCCACCGAGCAGCTGTCGAAGCGTGGTGGAGCGGCGCAGGTGGATATGGGCGTCATGCTCCCAGGTGAAGCCCATCCCGCCCAGGACCTGAATCACTCCTTTGGCTGCTTCCACGTATCCATCGAGGGCGAGGACGCCGGCCACCTGGACTGCCAACCGGCTTTGCGACGCGGCACCCAAATCGGTGCTTCCCCCACCGGTGTGGGCGTCGAGGTCGAGCACCTGGGCCGCATCCCATGCGGCCGCCACCGCTTGCTCGACAGAGACCAGAAGATCAGCCAGGCGGTGCTTCACCCCCTGGAACTGGCCGATCGGGCGCCCGAACTGCTCACGGGTTCGGGCGTGCTCGGCGCCGGTGTCCAAGCACCATTGGGCGCCGCCAACTGCTTCGGCGGCAGCAAGGGTGATGGCCAGGTCACGGACCCGCTCGGTGCTGACCGCCAGCACGCGCTCGGGCGATACGGTGACGCCGTCCACTTCCCAGGCAGCCAGCCGCCGAGATGGATCGAAGCTCGCCAACGGCTGCGCCTCGATACCCTGCCCGTACTCGAGGACCACCCACCGCACAGCGCCCTCGGTGCTGTCGGTCGGCGCGGCGCTGTCGGTCGGCGCGGCGCTGTCGGTCGGCGCGGCGCTACCGGTCGGCGCGGCGCTGTCGGTCGGCGCGGCGCCATCGAGATGCACCGGGGCCACGACCAGGTGGACCACCGCCCCGTTTGGGATCGGGCCCAGGGTGCCGTGCACCACCAGGGTCCCGTCCTCCTGCTCCGAGGCGTTCAACCCCGTTGCAGCCACAGCGCCGCCGTCACTCGCCCCACTGGGCACGACCACCCCGGTTGGAGACGATCCGTCAGCCAAGCCCGGCAGGAACGACTTAGCCTGCGACCCGTCACCGGTTTCGGCGATGATCGCTGCAGCCAAGGCGGTGGACGCCCAGGGGCCGGGGGCCGCTGCCCGTCCCAGCTCCTCGAGGACGACGGCCAGCTCGACCAGGCCGGCGCCCTGGCCTCCGAGCGCTTCGCTGACGTGGATACCCAACCACCCGTGCTCCGCCAGCTCGTGCCAGAACGGCGGCAGCTCGTCCCGGTCGCCGTCGAGGGCGGCGCGGGTGACGTCGGGGGAGCACCGGGACTCGACCCAGCGCCGCAACGACAGTCGGAGCTCCTCGTGCTCGTCAGCGATCCCGATCGGCATGAGATCAGACCCGATGGATGAGGTTCATGCGCGATGTGCACACCGGCTCACCAGTGGACTGGTCAGACCATGCGGTCTCCACCACCACGAACGTCATCGTCTTCCCCTTGGACTCCTTCTGGTAGGCGTCCACGACCTTGCCGTCGCCCACCAGCACGTCACCGGCCACGATCGGTCGGTGGTAGGTGAACTCCTGCTCGCCGTGGAGGATGAGGCCACCTTTGGCCATGAGCGGCCCGATGGCTGCCCCGATCGGGTTACCGGTAGGAGCGTCGGACGGCTGGAGCTCAGGGTACTTTCCGAAGTTCTCCATGACGAACGGGTAGGTCGGTGGCGCAGGGATGCCCGGCAGGCCGGCCTCGGCTGCCGCCCGAGGATCACGGTAGACAGGGCTGTCGTCTTTGACGGCACCGGCAAAGGTGGCCAGGTGGCCACGTTCCACCGTCACCACGGATGCTGCGGTCTGCTTGCCGATGATGTCCTGCAGGGTGTCGTCTGCCACCTGGATCCTCCAGTGTCGTCGTTCGTGTCGCCGGACGGGATCGTACGCGCCACCGGGCACGCAGTAGGGTGCCCGCTGCGCACCGTAGCGTGGAAGCTCCAGGCTCGGAGCCGGAGTACAGACGATCGAGAACGGACGGAGTCGACCATGCCGACCATCCCACAGTTCACGACCTTGGGGTATGAGGAGTCCGATGGCGTCGCCTGGGTGACGCTGAACCGACCCGAGGTCTACAACGCATTCAACGCCACCATGCAGCGAGAGCTCCGCGACGCTGTGGCGGGCCCTACGGCGGCACGACGACGTGCGGGTCGTGGTGCTGACCGGAGCGGGCGACAAGGCGTTCTGCACCGGTATCGACCGCAACGAGGCCCTGGGAGGGACGCGATCGCCCGGCGACGGCGGCCAACGGGCGATCGACGGGCGAGACGCGTGCACGTCGGAGCAGGCACCACGCCGTTCATGTTCGACGACCCTGGCGAGAATCTCGGCCCGAAGACGCTGCGACCTCTGGAAGCCGGTCATCGCCGCGGTGAACGGCATCGCCTGCGGCGGTGCGTTCTACCTGCTGGGCGAAGTCGACTTCATCATCGCCACCGAGGACTCAATGTTTTTCGACCCCCACGTCACCTACGGCATGGCCGCTGCGTTCGAGCCGCTACAGATGTCGGGCACGATGCCGTTCGGCGAGCTGGCCCGGCTCACCCTTCTCGGCGCCTCCGAACGCCTGTCGGCGACACGGGCCCATCAGATCGGCCTGGTGACCGAGCTGGCCTCCGATGTGGACGAACTTCGGGCCAAAGCCCAGTGGGCGGCCGACACCATCGCCGCGGCTCCCGCACTCGCCGTCCAGGGCACGCTGCGGGCGCTGTGGGCCGGACGAGACCTCAGCCGCGCCCAGGCCCTCTCGCTCGGTTACGCCTTTGTCGGGCTCGGCAACAGCGAGGAGTCGCTCGCCGAAGGTCAGCGGGTCTTTGCATCGGGATCACGCCGGGAGTGGCGCCTGCGTTAACGCTCCGGTTGCTCAGGAGGGGGTGGATGCCGTGCCCCGCACCGCTGGTAGCCCGTGGTACGGACTGCCAGCCTCTTCCCACGTCTCGTACTGAGCGAAGAACTCATCGCCGAACGGGTCCTTCCCGATGAGCGGCATGGTCGCACGCCAGATGGTGAAGTCGTGAGGAGCCAGCTCGGAAGCCCGATCGAAGTGACGCTGGGCAACCTCTTCGTCTCCTCCCCCATGGGCACTGGCCGCCACCCGAAAGTGCAGCCGGGCCAGCACCTCGTCGTTGCTGAGATCGCCTACCGCGTTCCGAGCCTCTTCGGCAGACACCGGTAGATCGCCGTTCCGGACCCACCGCCGCACTTCGTCGAGATGGGGTTGGGCATCCACACCGGTGAAGTCCCGGAAGAGGTCGGTTCCGAACGCGTAGCCGTTGGGACGGGCGATCCGGTCTTCTTCGTCGATCCACACCACGGTGGGCACGTTGGAGATGGCGTAGAGCTCGGTAAGGAGATGGTGCGGGTCGTAGAGCACCGGGATGGTGATATCGGTCGTAAACGGTCGAACGTCCTCGGCAGCGTTGTCGATAGCCACGGCGATGGCCGAGAAGCCGTCGTTCGCCAGCTCGTCGTCGAGGCGCTGCCAACCGGGAAGGTCGTACCGACAGCCGCACCAGCTGGCGAACGTGACCAGAAGCTTCTTACGCCCATGCCACTCGTCGAGGTGGTGTAGCTCACCCTCGAGGTCCGGGAGGGTGAACGGCGGCGCCTTCCCCTCGATGGCCTGGTGCCGCAGCTCTGCCGGCAAGGAGATGGCAGCGATGCCGGCAGCGGCATCCACCACGCTGACCCGTCCCAGGGCGGTAGCCACTGCAGCCACATCCAACTGGCCATCGACGTACAGCGACTGGATATCGGCGACCGGGATGCAGGTGTCCTCCCGGCACAGTCCGGACGGCTTCAGCTCCCAACCCAGAGCTTCGGGCAGCACACTGGGTTCGATGAGCAGTCTTTCCCCGTCACCGTGAACGGTCGCCGTCACCGATCTCGCCTCATCACTGATGATGGTGGCTTGTGGCATCTTCGACCCCCTCGTCCTGTCCACCGTGGCCGCCTGGGGTACGGACTGTCAAGCGTGTCCGGGATCCCGGCTGCCGATCACGGTACAAGTGCTTCGAACCCAGCCCGAAAGAGCCGACTGCGCTCCCGATAACCACCTCCACCTGCGGGGGTCGGCGCCCCCGGCGAGAAGAGGACCACCCCGCCGTCCGGGGTGATGTCGGCGGCGATGCACACCGCATCGGACACGTCAGCTCCTTCGGTGACAGCGACATCGGCATGCCGAGCGTCTGCTGTCGCCACCAGCGACTCGATGATCCGGTCGCCGTCAGGGGGAATGACCACGACCCGGGGGGTGGGGGTCCTGGAGACGACGGCGTCGGCGAGCTGACCGAAGTCGATGCCCCTGTCCGCTCCTCCGAGGATGATGGTCAACGGGCGGTCGCCGAAGGCGCGTACCGAGGCAGTGGTGGCAAACGGATTGCTGGCCAAGGCGTCGTCCACGAATTCAACGGCCCTTCGAGTGCCGATCGACTGGCATCGAGACGGAAGGCCCTCGAAGGAGTCGATGGCCTGAGCAACGGCGTCGGCCGGCGGCGGTGCCCCGGTCAGCAGCATGATGCCGGCGATGGCGCCGCACAGGTTGGTCACGTTGTGGCGACCAGGGGCTCGCAGACCTGCGTACTCGACCAGACGGTCACCATCGATCGTGATCCACCCAGACGCAGCACGAACCGGTCCGGCATCCCCGTAGAGCACGCGGCGAGGATGGTCAGCAGTGCGCGTCACTGCTTCGGCGCTTTCCGAATTCGACGGCCACCGATCCCGTCGGACCGACAGAGATCAGACGCAGCTTGTCTCGGTAGTAGGCCTCGATATCCCGGTGCCAATCCAGATGATCGGGAGCCAGGCTGGTGAGCACGGATGCCGGCGGAGACGTGACAACCTCCGCCGCCTGAAAGGACGAGACCTCGACCACATACACGTCGATGTCGGGCTGCTCGTACAGGTCGGTGACCGGAATGCCGATGTTGCCGGCCAGCGCGACCCGTGCACCGGTGTTCCTGAGGATCCGCGCTGCCAGCGTAGCCGTGGTGCTCTTACCCTTCGTCCCGGTGATCGCCAGCACCGGTTGGTCGTGAAAGTCCTGGAGCCATACGGCAAGAGGGGTGGTGACCGTCACGCCGCGGTCCGTCGCCTCGACGAGCTCGTCCCGGTACCGGCTCACCCCCGGCGCTCGGACGATGGCTTCGACATCCGCCAGCACCGAGCGTGAGGGAGGGTGCACGGCAAGATCAGACCCCACCGTGGTGGCGATCCGAAGACCGGTAGCAGTCGGATCGTCGTCCACCAGGACCGGGGACGCACCCCGCTCGATCAACAGACGGGCGAACGCCGCTCCTTCCTGTCCCAGCCCCCACACGGCGACCCGGCTGGACACGAGCGACTCCAGCGTCGCCGTCACGGAGCGACGCCCGAGTGCTCGGATCGATCGTGGCCTTCGAGCAGGTTGGCCACCAGCGTTCCCACATCGCTGGATCCAGCTCGTCACGGTCGAACACCGACGTGCCGCTCGGTGTCAGGAGGTCTCGGACGTCCTCGTCGCCGACCATGGCCTCGGCAGTCGGTGCCAAGGCCTCGATCACCGGGGAGCCGGACCATGCGGGCATGTGGGCAAGCAACCTGACGGCCACCGCGGACTCGCGACGCTCCCCCACGCACTCGAACGGCTTGTCCTCATCGCTCATCAGAGCTCGGAACCCTTCGATCTGCTCCGGATCGGCGAACATGTCTCGCCCGATGATGTCGGTGACCGACGACCGAGGCAGGAACGGCGCCAGCATCAAGCCCACGAACCGGCATTTAGGGCAGTGACCGCACCAGCGGTCTCCAGCTGCTGCACCCTGCCGGAAGACGGCGTTACAGCTGCAGAACGTGTCGTGGTACTGGGTCAGGGTGGCGAACGCCCGGGCGATGGCCAGCTCCGAGTACGGACGGAGCCCTGACCCGTAGACCAGATCGGGGTCGATCGAGGTGGTGATCAGGTCGCGCAATGCCAGCTCGAACGGGTAGCTCTTCGAGAACTGGTGATTAACCGGTACGCCATCGACCATCGACGTCTCCTCGCTGGCCGAACGTTCGATGGCCATGGCCACCACGTCGTAGTCGTACAGGAAGCTCCCCACCACAGCGATCAGGGAGACGATGGCAGTGATCGGGACGTGGCCGTTCAGCGCCCCTTGCTCGTTGAGCTCTCTGAGAGAAGGGTCCAGCCGTCGGCGCACTTCGATGAGCTGGAGCCCGGTCTGTGCAGTCAGCTCCTTGACCAGTGGGTGAGGATTCACCGCGAACAGGCGGGGAGACAGGGAGCGGAGGGCTTCGATGAGCACCATCGAGTCCTTCCCTCCACCGATCGGCACCAAGAGGCTGGGAGAGCCGTCCCGAACTCGGGACAGCAGCGAGTGGGCCGAACCAGACGCCGGATCGGCTTCGATCTTCACCTGGACCGGCACCCTCAGGCCGTTGTGCACGGCGAACTCCCGAAGGCCGTCGTCGTAGAGAAGACGGTGGAACTCCAGCTCCGCCGGCGTCAGCGCAGTATGTTCCGCTCGGATGGTGGCCGGAGCCGCCGCCTTGAAGTAGCTGACCCCGGCGGCGATGTGAAGGTGGTCGATGGCCCGTTCGAATCCCTCGGGCAGCGTCGACGACCCGGCGTCTTCCGGTTCGGTGACGAACTCGATGGTCTCGCTGAACCGGTACCGGTCGTCGAACCCGTACCGGAGGGTGACGATCCGGGCATCCCGGTCGTACTCCCAGTCGATAATCCGAAAGGTGCTGATCGATGCCGGATCGAACGGACGGGAGTCGCTCATCGCGCCCGCCAGCGTACAGGTTCGATGTCCCGACTACGCCGGAATACCGGCCCCAGAACCCTTCGCGTCGGGCTCTTGATACCCTAGGGGGGTATATAGCAACAAAGCACAGAGCGGCCGCCAGAAGCCACGATCCGGAGGAACCGATGGAACCCAGAGACCCCGATCACCAAGAACCCGGATATCACGACCACAGAGACGCCATACAGAAGCGGCTACGCCGTGTCGAGGGACAGGTACGGGGCCTCCAGAAGATGATCGACGAGGACCGGTACTGCATCAACATCCTGGAGCAGGTGGCTGCGGCCACGAAGGCGCTGCAGTCGGTAGCCATCGAGCTGCTCGAAGACCACCTGGCCCACTGCGTTACCGATGCCGTCCACGCCGGAGGGGGCGACGCCACCGCGAAGATCGCCGAGGCATCGGCGGCGATTGCCCGGCTGGTCCGCTCGTGACGGTCGGCGCCCTGACGGGTGTGGTCTGGATCGACGAGATCGGGCGCAGCCTGCGTGAGGGCTTCTTCATGTTCTGGGTGACCTTGTGGCCGCTGATCCTCGGCTTCGGTCTGTCCGGCGCCGTCCAGGCGTTCGCCAGCCGGGAGGGCATCCAACGGAAGCTGGGCGATCACCGACCCCGGTCGATTGCCCGTGCCTCCGGCTACGGCATGGTCTCCTCGTCGTGCTCGTATGCAGCGTCGGCCATGTCGAAGTCGCTCTTCGCCAAGGGCGCCGACTTCGTCGCTTCCATGGTGTTCATGTTCGCCTCCACCAACCTGGTCGTAGAGCTGGGCATCGTGCTCGTCGTGCTCATGGGTTGGCAGTTCGCCGTCAGCGAGTTCGTTGGCGGCGCCATCATGATCGTCCTTCTGGTGGCTGTGGGTGGCCTGTACTTCCGGGGGCGACTGGTCGTCCAAGCCCGGGACAGGTTGCAGGCAGAGGAACGGCCGTCGATAGACGAGCACCGGCTGGGGGGGCACGAAGGAGCGAGCGCAGAGACGCATGCTCACGATCACCACGTACGAGACGAAGAGCAGAGTGGCCCGGCGACAAGCCCGGACCGTCTCCCCACCGAGCCTCATGCCCGTGAGTCGTGGCGAACACGCGTGCGGTCGGCGTCAGGTTGGTCCGATGCAGCCGGCTACACCATGGCCGACTTCACCATGCTCCGCAAAGAGCTGGTCGTCGGGTTCGTCGTCGCTGGGTTCCTGTCAGAGCTCGTTCCCGTCACCGTCTGGAACGCCTTGTTCATCCACGGTCATGGCTTCTGGACCACCCTCGAGAACGTCATGATCGGACCGTTCATCGCCCTGATCAGCTTCGTGTGCTCGATAGGGAACGTTCCCTTGGCCGCAGCCCTCTGGCATGGCGGCATCTCGTTCGGAGGTGTGGTCTCCTTCATCTTCGCCGATCTCATCACCCTTCCCCTCCTCTTGATCTACCGCAAGCAGTACGGCGGCGGCCTGGCGCTCCGCATGCTCATGGTGTTCTGGGGAGTTATGTCCCTTGCCGGGCTGATCACCGAGCTCATCTTCGACGTCGCCGGTCTCATCCCCACGACACGCCACACCCAGGTGGTCGCCACTCGCTTCTCCTGGAACTACACGACGTACCTGAACATCATCTTCATCGTCGTGTTCGGTGTCCTGTACTGGCTGCACCGGAACCGTGAGCGGTTCGGTGGCGGCACCGGCTACGCCGTCGATCCGATGTGCGGGATGCAGGTGGAGACAGCGCATGCACCGGCCAACACGACGCACCACGGTCGCAAGGTCTTCTTCTGCTCCGACCGATGTCGTGAGCGGTTCCTCTCCAACCCGCCCGAGAGGGTCAGTGGTGGTAGCTCGAGGGCTCCTTCGGGAGCGGAGCGCTCAACGACGACAGGTACTCCACCACCTGGGTGAGGTCGGTCAGGAACAGGTCGGCCAGATCGTTACTGAAGCCGTTGCGGACGACCACCCGCAGCACGCTGAGATCCTGGCGGTTCTCGGGAAAGGTGTAGGCAGGCACCAGCCATCCTTTGCCACGCAGCTCCTTCGAGACGTGGAAGACGTCGTACGCCTTGACGTCGTCGTTCAGGGCGAACGCGAACACCGGCAGCTCGCTGCCGTCGGTCAGGAGCCAGAACGGCCCGAGCTCGGCGATGCCTGAGGCCAGGCGGGTGGCGACGTTGCGGCACGCCTGTTGGATGGCCCGATACCCCTCGAACCCCAACCGGATGAGGTTGTAGTACTGGGTCACCACCTGGTTGCCAGGTCGAGAGAAGTTGAGGGCAAAGGTGGGCATGTTCCCACCGAGATAGTTCACCCGGAACACCAGGTCCTCCGGCAAGGCTTCGGCATCCCGCCACACGACCCACCCCACGCCGGGATAGACGAGACCGTACTTGTGCCCGGAGGCGTTGATGGACTGCACCCTGGGCAGTCGGAAGTCCCAGACCAGATCGGGGTCGATGAACGGTGCGATGAAGCCACCGGAGGCGGCGTCGACGTGAACAGGGACGTCGATCCCCTTTTCGCTCTGCAGGCGATCGAGCGCGCTGCAGATCTCTCCGATCGGCTCGTAGCTCCCGTCGAACGTGGAGCCGAGAATGGCGACCACGCCGATGGTGTTCTCGTCGCAGTAGGCCGCCACTTCCTCTCCGGTCAGATGGAAGCGGTTCCCCTCCACTGGGATCATGCGCGGCTCGATCTCCCAGTACCGGCAGAACTTCTCCCAGCACACCTGGACGTTGGCTCCCATCACCATGTTGGGCTTCCCGACCGGCTTGCCCGCCTGCTCCATGCGCTGACGCCACCGCCACTTGAGAGCCATGCCGCCGAGCATGGCCGCCTCACTCGACCCGGTCGTCGACGTGCCCGTTGCCCCGCCTTCATCAGGGGCGCTCCACAGATGGCTGATCATGTTGACGCACCGCATCTCGAGGTCGGCGGTGCGGGGGTACTCGTCTTTGTCGATCATGTTCTTGTCGAACGTCTCGGCCATCAACTCCCGAGCTTCCGGCTCCATCCAGGTTGTGACAAAGGTGGCCAGGTTAAGACGTGAGAGGCCGTCGAGGAGGAGCTCGTCACGGACCAGCTCGAGCGCGGTATCGGCACGCATCGAGTCGGCAGGGATGATCGTGGTGGCAGCGAGCTTCTCTTCGTTGGCTCGTGCGAACATCGGATCGATGGCCGAATCAGCAGTGGACTCGTCCTTCAGGGGCTCGCTGCGGTGAACTGCCATGTCACGCTCCTTGGTGATGAGACGGTCGTGATCGTTCGGCTCGATGGTACGGCCGATCAAGAGCCCACTGTAGAGAGAGCGGACGCCGCTCGCAGAAAAACACCAAGCCGGGTGGCCCACCCCTGCCATAGACGGCAAGAGGCGAACACCCGGCTCGGTGGTACGCAGTGGTCGGGAGATCCCGACCGATCACTCGGGCTTATACTTTGCGAACGCGGCTGGCCTGCATCCCCTTCTGACCCTGCGTGGCTTCGAACTCCACACGTTGGCCTTCCGGCAGATCACGGAAGCCCTCCATCTGGATCTCGGACTGGTGCACGAAGAGATCGTCACCACCACCGTCGGGCGAGATGAACCCGAAACCCTTTTCCGCATTGAACCACTTAACCGTACCTTCAGCCATGATCATGTACCTCGTGAACTCCACGCAAACGAGCAGCAGGAGTCCATCGTTGGATACCAGTGCGGCAAGGCCCTGCGTGAAATAGGGCCGCTGGCGACACCTTAGCCCCCCGAGCACCGGCAATGTGCGGTCATGCACAGGCGGGCTGCGCGATGCTCTCCGGGTGCGCCGTGAGCCGGCTGTTCCACACTCTCCTGATGAGAACGCTCCTGATGTGAGCGTGCCGACGGATCCGGTGGCGTTCGAGTCGTCTCGACCTCATCCGTTCCGAGCGCTCATCCAGCTCCAGCCGGGTCGACCGGCGTTCGCGATCGGGTTGCGGATGGCGATCCTCATCGCCGTGCCCCTGGCCATCGGCGTGGCCATCGGCGAGCTGGCCCCCGCAACCCTCTTCTGCATGGGCACCCTCAACTGCAGCATGGCCGATGTCGGTGGGGCTCGCATCAGCCGATGGCACGCGCTGTGTGCAGCCACGGTGCTCAACGCTCTCTCCGTTGGCCTGGGGACCATCGCTGGCATGCACGTGGGGTCGGCGATCGCGCTGATGTTCGTGGTCGCCTTCGCCTGTGGGCTGGCCAACCTGTTCGGCAACGTCGCCTCCAACGTGGGTTTCGTCGTCACCGTGCTCTTCATCGTGGGCTCCGGTCTCCCCGGGGATAGTTCGGTCGCCCTCGAGAGGATCTGGCTGGTTGCCGGCGGTGGAGCGACGGCCACGATTGTCGCCCTGGTGATCTGGCCCATACGACCGTATGCAGCCGCCTCGACAGCAGTGGCCGGCTGCTATCGATCCCTTGCCGACCTGATCCGAGCGCTCGCCGGCAACGTCGACGGAGAGTCGGGATCCGATCAGACGGAGATCGCCCGGACCGCCGATATGGTGCGAAGCCAGGTCAACACGGCACGCTCCGTCGTCACCCTCACCCGGACGGGACGACGAGGCAGCAGCACCATGGGAAGCGCCCTCCTTCGGCTGGTGGGTGATGCCCAACGGCTGTTGCACGAAGCAGAAGGGTTGGCAGCGTTGGTACGAACCGTGCCAAGAACTTCTGCTCCCAACGGCACAGGGTCTCCTCTAGAAGGCACAGGGCCAGCAGCCCAGAGCACGGAACCTCCTACCGGGATCGCACTCGATGCGATGGCGGCGGCGGTGACGACGTTGGCTGCAGCCATCGAACACCTGCACGTTGGGGATGCCTTCGATGCCGGGTCGGGCTACGCCCCTCTCCACACGCTCGACGGTGCGGTTGCCGACGTCACGACCTGGATGATGAGCATGCACACCCCGGAGACCTATGAGCAGGGAGTGGCAGTGCGGCCGATCGTCGACGGGCTCGAGGCCATGACCGCTGCCATATACGACGCATCGGCGACACTCACCCTCGGTGGCGCATCCCACGATGACGTACTCGCACTCGCACCCGACCTCTCGAGCACCGACCCCGAGCCACAACCGGGGCCACCAGCGGGACCACCAGCCGGGACACCATCAGAGTCACCAGTCGGACCGCAGCCCACTTCCTGGTCGTCCGAGACCGTACAAACGAACGCCGCGAACCGCCCGCCGTCGGCTGTCCTGCCGTCGAGTCACCCGAGCCCGAGTCGCGGCCGTGACCTGCTGGCGCGGCCCCTGAGGGTGTGGGCCACCATACGAACCAACCTGACCCCCGACTCGGCCATCTTCCGGCACGGAGTCCGCTACGGGACCGTGACCGCCGTCGGTGTGGCCATCGCCATGCTCTTCCATGTGGACAAGGGGTACTGGGTGCCCCTCACCGCAGCCGTGGTGCTCCGGCCGTTCGTGGCCGACACCGTGCAGCGTTCCTTGCTGCGGGTGTTCGGCACGGCGGTGGGGGGAGTCATGGCCGCAGCGGTCGTCGCCGGCTTCCACAGTCAAGCGGCGATGATCGTGGCGCTGTTCATCTTCTCGGGGTTGGCGTTCTCGTTCCTACCCCTCAACTATGGGCTGGGGGTCGTCTTCTTGACGCCGACCCTCATCGTCCTGCTCTCCGCCGGTTCACCCGGCGACTGGCAGCTGGCGGGCCACCGAGTCATCGACACCCTCATCGGTGCGGCCATCGGACTGGCCGGTGGCTATCTACTCTGGCCCCGTGCCGACCGGCGGAGGTTCCCGGACGATCTCGCCGCTGCCATCACCGCCGACCAAGACCAGTTGGACAACGTCTTCGATCGCTATCTGACGCCTGCTCGAACACCACGACCGAACAGCGGACCCTCCCCCTCGCTCCAACGAGCAGGACGGGCCGTCAGCAATGCGCAAGTCGGCTTCCAACGCCTGCTCGGGGGGCTTTCGGGACACAGCGACCAGGTCGTCCCCCTGTGGTCGATCACCGACGCCAGCAGGAGCGTGTACTTAGAGGCCAGCGCGCTCGAGAACCATCTGGACACGGTGAGCAGAGAGTTCGTGCCACCTCACCTGGACGAGGTTCGGTCCGCTCTCGACCAGATCCTGGGCGAGCTCGCCGATGCTCTGTCGCAACGGCGCTCCCCACGCTCACCCCAGCTGCTGATGACGAAACTCACAGACGCAGCCGGGGTACTCCGCCACGACGCAGAAGCCGCACGAAGCCTGCGGGAGGCAGAGCTGGCCGGCGGCGAACGCCGGGTCACCGATGCTGCTCGACAAGCACGTGACCTCGCCTTGGTCAGCGCGTCGATCGATCGCATCGTCGGCTCGTTGGCTGCCCTTCAGGCCGGCATCGACACGTTGGCCGATGCCTCCTGACGGAGAACCAGTGGCGGCCGGTCCGGTGGATCTGCATACAGCAGTTGTGACGGTGGGGGCTTCGCGTCTCTCCCCGTGGAGGACAGAGAGTCGATGGCGTCACGGCGTCGCTCGGAAATCTGACGATCCCTGCCTATGCTGCTTGTGGAACAAGAACCACCCGAAGAGGAGAGCGACCGTGCACGACATCGACGAGCTCGATCATCCGATGTTCGACGGCGACAACCACTACTACGAGGCGCTCGACGCGTTCACCCGACATCTGGACCCGGCACTCGGACCCCGGGTGATCCAGTGGTGCGACATCAACGGCCGGCAGTACCACGTGGTTGGAGGCAGGGTCAGCCATGCCGTGACCAACCCCACCTTCGACCCCGTCGCCTTCCCGGGTGCGATGTACGAGTACTTCCGGGGGAACCCGAACAACCGCAATCCGATGGAGTTCCTGTCGGGACGGGAGCCCATCCGTCCCGCCTACCGGGAACCGAGCGCACGTCTGAAGACGCTCGACAGCCAGCGACTGGCAGGCTGCTGGCTGTTCCCCACCTTGGGCATGATCTACGAAGAGTCGTTGGCTCACGACCCCGAAGCCGTATGTCTGCTGTTCCGGGCCTTCAACCGGTGGCTGGTCGAAGACTGGACCTTCAACTATCAGGAACGCATCTTCGCCGCTCCCTACATCACCTTGGCCGACCCGACCTGGGCAGCCGAGGAGCTGCGGTGGGCGCTCGACAACGGGGCCCGAAGCGTCGTCATGCGTCCAGCGGCACCAGTGACCGCCACCGGACGTCGCAATCCATTCGATCCGGACTTCGACGGGTTCTGGGGACTGGCCAATGAGGCCGGGATCACCGTGGTCGTCCACGCCGCCGACAGCGGAGTGTCCTCTAACGGCTATGCAACCGACGGCTTCGCCGCCACGTTCTCCGGTGGTTGGAAGCCGTCGATCAAGAACTTCGCCATCGAACAGGCCATCCGCGACTTCCTGCTGACCCTGATCTTCGAGAACCACCTGGATCGGTTTCCCAACCTCAGGATCGCATCGATCGAGAACGGCGCCGAGTACTTGCCAGACCTGATCAAGAAGGTGCGATCGACAGCGAACAAGATGCCCGGGTACTGGAAGGACGATCCCATCGAAACCTTCCGGCGTCAGGTGTGGATCAACCCCTTCTGGGAAGACGACGTGTACCAGGTGATCGAGTGCATGGGGGCGGACAGGGTCGTCTTCGGTTCCGACTGGCCCCACATCGAGGCGCTCCCCGAGCCTCGTGAGTACGTCAAGGAGCTGAAGAACCTGGATACTGCCGATCGACGCAAGGTCCTCTACGACAACGCGACGGAGCTCCTCGAGCTACGACCGGGCTGACTCACATGCGCGGGATGACGCCGTGCAGAGAGTGGCCGGGTTCGATGCCGGCACGCCCGGAGTCGGAGCTACCCCACGAGCTACGAGTACGAGCTACGGAATCGCCGACAGGTCAGCTCGTTTCGTCGGTGACCGTCTCGTCCTCCACTGACTCGTCGACTGCCTTCGACTCGTCGGTGACGGGACGGTAGGTCGCGGCCAAGAGGGCACCCGCACTGGCCAGGCCGAGGACAGCAGCACCGAGGGCTGCTGCGCCACCCGATCGTGGCTTGCGCCGGAACAGACGGTCCACCGACCAACGCCCATGCCCCAACCCGGCAAGGGCGGTAGCCGCCAAGGCAACCACCGCCGTGTACTCCCAGCCGCCCTTGAAGACGAAGAACCCCTTACCCCGGTGGTCGGTAGCGGCGGCGGTGGCCATGAGGCCTACAACAGCCGCGCTGGGCAGCGGGTTCATCGCACCCAGGGTGATAAGCGTACCGGCACCGATCTCCGTGGCAGCAGCCATCCGAGCATGCACGGCGGCAGGTTGCAGGCCCAACGAGTCGAACCAACCGGTCGTTCCTTCCAACCCCCCGGCACCGAAGACCTTATTGGTGCCGTGGACGATCAACATGGGGCCGATGGCCGTGCGCAGGGCGAGCGCTGCGAAGTCCCGATCTCTGTCGCTCATCTACTGTCCTCTTCTCATCGTCGTGCTGTTCGCCGTTGTTCCTGCCGTCGTGCCGGCAGACCCCCGTACCGTAGCCACCGACGCCGGGGTGCATGTCCGGACACGAGGTCTTCCAAGGTAATCCGGTAGCATTTCGTGCCACCACCCAGGCGAAGCACCGGACAACCCGACTCGTGGCCGCAGGTCCGGTGCAGAGCATGGCGACCTTTCCCGATGACCTCAAACCGCGCTCGCACACCTTTCCGGGTACCACATCACCGGCCCGACGACGGCGAGCTCACCGTCTCCCTGACCCATCCGAACGAGCTGTTCTCGCTGGACGACATCGACATGTTCCAACCCAATACACGCCTCCAGACCGGGATGGAGGAGCTCACCGAAGAGCTGATGGCCGGACCGATACCCCGCCACGTCAGGATCACCGTCGAACTTCCCCGCTCCCAGATGGAGGACGTCGCCGCCGCCACCATTCAAGACGCCATGGTCCGGCACTGCCAGATACGTCTGCTTCAGACCGACCGGCAGCTTCGTTTCACGAAACGCGAAGGTGTGGCATCACTGCCCAGCGGCATCTTGCTGTTCCTCTTCGGGCTGGCCGTGTCGGTTGCGCTGACCCGACGACACGTGCCCGAGTTCATCCAGATCTTTCTGGGCAACGGGGCGTTCCTGGTGGCTGCGTGGGTCGGTCTGTGGTACCCGTTGGACACGCTGCTGTTCTCCCGACGTCCCCTGGTCTACGAACGTCGTGCCCTCACCGGACTCATCGGCGCGACGTTGACGGTGCGGGAGCGTGAGCCCCTGACCGGGGTCGGTCAAGAGCCCGGCAGCCATCCTCTTGCTCCGGGTCGGTGACGGCCATGGTCGACAGACCCCTACCATCAGGGCATGTCCGACTCCACTGAGCTCACCGCCGAAGCAGTCGCCCACGCTGCCGACGCATTGCGGTCGGTGGTACGGAAGACGCCCGTCGAGCGCAGCGAACGGCTCTCGGCCGAGCTGGGCACCGAGGTGATGCTGAAGCGGGAGGACCTGCAGATCGGCCGCTCCTACAAGGTCCGGGGAGCGTACAACCTGATCGCATCGCTCTCCCCACCCGAACGGGAGCGTGGGGTGACCTGTGCCAGCGCCGGCAACCACGCCCAGGGTGTGGCGTTCAGCTGCCAAGCGCTCGGGATCAAGGGCAGGGTCTTCCTCCCCACCTCGACACCTCGCCAGAAACGGGATCGCATCGCCGCCATCGGAGGATCGTGGATCGAGCTGGTACTGACGGGGTCCAACTACGACGAGGCGAGCGCCGCAGCGCTAGCCGACACGGCAACCACCGGCTCGGTGTACGTCCACCCTTTCGACGACGCGCGCACCATTACCGGCCAGGGAACGGTGGCTGTCGACCTGAGCGAGCAGTGCCCACACGGTGTGGGCACCGTGGTGATCCCGGTCGGCGGCGGTGGCCTCATCGCCGGCATGGCGCTGTGGATGAAGCACCGGCATCCCGAACACCCGCATCGTCGGTGCGGAACCTTCCGGCGCCGCCAGTATGGCCGCTGCGCTGGCAGCGGGAGGGCCCACGCCCCTGGACTCGTTCGACTCGTTCGTGGACGGCGCAGCCGTCGGCACCGTGGGCTCGCTGACCTACCCCATCGTGCGAGATCTGGTCGACGAGATGGTCAGCGTTGCCGAAGGAGCGGTCTGCACCGAGCTCCTGGAGCTCTACCAGGCCGACGGCATCATCGCCGAGCCGGCTGCCGCGCTCGCCAGCGCTGCCGCCCGCCAGCTAGGGCTCAACGACGGGCCGGTGGTCTGCATCGTCTCCGGCGGCAACAACGACGTGAGCCGCTACGGCGATATCGTCGAACGCTCGCTCCTCTACGAGGGGCTGAAGCACTACTTCCTGGTCACCTTCCCTCAGGAGCCTGGCGCCTTACGACGGTTCCTCGACAATGTCCTCGGACCGGACGACGACATCGCCCTCTTCGACTACGTGAAGAAGAACAACCGGGAGACAGGTCCGGCCCTCGTGGGCATCGAGCTGGCCAGAGCAAGCGACCTGGATCCGCTGCTGAAACGGATGGAGTCCAGCCCACTCCAGATCGAGCGCGTGGCTCCGGGCTCGCCTCTGTTCACCTTCCTGGTCTGACAGCTGACAGCCCCTGGATACCCCTAAGTAACGGCAGGACCGGCCACGGTGACCAGGGTGCCGATGGGCGTCAGCGGCCAGACCTGCGCCGCATCGGAGATCGCCATCTCCACACAGCCGTTGCTCTGCGGGGAGCCGTAGGTGGCCCGTACGAAGCCGTGCAGCGCGTCGCCCCCGTTGAAGTAGCTGGCCCACGGGACATTGGGATCGTTGTACGTGCTGCCGTCGGGATTGGTGCCCGACATGTCCGACGCCACGACGTGCTCGAACACAGGAAAGGTCCCGTCGGCGGTGTCTGCGCCCGGAGCCCCGGTGTTGACCGGGATGCCGGGGAACACCGTGGCGCCATTCTCGTACAGCGTCAACGTCTCCGGCAGCACTTTCGACACGTACACGTAGGTGTACGGGTTGGCGTTGTCCTTTCCGGCGGCGGCGTCCGAGAGCAGATCGCTCCACACGTCCTTACCGGGCAAGCCATCGACGGTGAGTCCGTGCTGATTCTCGAAGTTCATCACCGCTCCCTTGGTGATGACGTCCATCTCCCCCTCGGTCCACAGTGACTGCAGCGATGTCGGCGTGTTGGCCCAACGCCAGCTGAACGAGCCCTGCTGGGGGTTGGCTGCTTCCACCGGGGAGGTGAGTGGGGCCGACGGTGTGAAGGTCAGCGGTAGGTAGTCGAGCTGAGCCAGCAGCTGCTGCAACCGCTCCGTACTCCCCTCCGCCACTGTGAACGACACGGTGGTCGGCGAAGCCAGTGACGATCCGGAGACGCTCACAAGGGTGGTGGGAACGGTGAGCACCTCGGTCGTCGACGGCATCAACGGCGCGGTGGCAGCGAAGACGAGCGTGGTGGCACCCGTCTTCTTCCACACTCCGGCCACCGGGGGAGTCAAGGTGGGCAGGCCGGCAGCCGTGGACACCGGCGTGGACAGGTGAACGGTGATGGCGATGTCGGATGGCACGTTCACCGCACCTGCCACCGGCGTGGTCGAGACGACGGTCAGGGGGCCAGTCTTCGTGGCCGGAGCACGATCCCCCGTTGGATCGGCGGTCTTGCCCGGTGAACCGGTGTGTCTCAGCACCACCACCGCCCCGGCGGCAACGACCACGACCACGACTACCGATGAGACGATCCACACCCACCGGTGTGATCTCCGTCGTGAGTGTCTCGAGTACGTGCTCATGTCACCGGTTCTTCAACAGTTGGCGGAACGGCACCGTCCGATCATCGCTCGGCTCCCTGGGAAGCCCCAACACTCGCTCACCGATGATGTTGTGCTGGATCTCATCGGTACCGCCGTAGATGGAAGGCCCCTGAGCGAACAGCGCCACCTCGGTGATCATGGCTGCGCTCGGGTCGTCAGTGATCTCCTCGAGCGCGGCACGGTCCTGCGAGGAGTACCCGTAGAGCATGCCGCGCCCACCGAGTACCCGGAGGCCGACGTCCCGGGCAAGTCGCAACATCTGGCTCATGGTCAGCTTGGCCATGTTCCCCATGCCGGGGATCTCAGCGCCGACCGCACGGAGCGCCTTCTGGCGCTGGTTGGTATAGCGGGCGATCTCGTTGAGGGTGTGGAGCCGCATCAGGTCCTGACGGATCGTCGGATCACGACTGGCCCCGTTCTCCGCCGCCACCTTCAACAACAACGTCGAGACGCTACCGAACAGCGTCTCCGCGCTGCTCGAGCGCCGAGGACGACCCGAGACGAAGTCGCCAGCCCGCTTGTCGAGGTTGCCCATGACCGTGCCGGGCATCGCAGGGCCGCCGACAGCCAATCCCCCACCTGCTCCCAGGCCGGCCCGCTCGAAGCCCAGCGTGGTGTTGGCCACCGCCCAGCCGTTGTTGAGACCACCGATGAGGTTGTTCGACAACACGCGGGCCCCGGTGATGAACACCTCGTTGAACAGGGACCGACCAGTCATCTCCCGCAAGGGACGGACCTCGACGCCGGGCTGGTGCATGTCCAGGGCGAAGTAGCTGATGCCTTGGTGCTTCGGTACGTCGCTGTCCGTCCGAGCCAACAGCATGCCCATGTCGGCGATCTGTCCCGCCGAGGTCCAGACCTTCTGCCCCTCGATCACCCACTCGTCACCGTCTCGGGTTGCACGGGTCTGCACACCGGCCAGATCGGAACCGGCACCGGGCTCACTGAAGAGCTGACACCACCCCTGTCGTCCAGTAACGATGTCCCGGACCAGACGCTCCCGTTGGTCGTCGTCACCGTGAACGACGATGGTGGGAGCGGCGAGCAGCAGGCCGAGCCCGCCGGGTGCCCCCAGTGCACCGAACTCGTGGATCGCCGGCGCCACCCGGAGTCCTTCTTCTCGTGACAGCCCCCTGCCATAGCTCTCAACGGGCAGGCTCGGTGCGGCCCATCCAGACGTACCCAGCAGCTCCCACCAGGCGCCGACCGTGAGGTCAGGGTCCCAGTGTTCCACCAGCCACGCCGTCACATCGGCCGTGACCGCGTCCCTCTGGCCCGTGCTCTCTTGGTCTGCGTCTCCCTGGTCGGTGAGTACCGTGGGATCCTCCGATCGTTCGGCTGGCCGGGTGGCCGGAGCGACACCCGGAGCAGTACCGCTTACGATAGTCGTGGTCGCCATCGGACTCTCCGGGTCGAAACCCCAGATGTTCCTGGGCTCTCCTGGGTTTGGCGTCAACAGTGCGGGGCAAAGCGAAGAACAGTCGTTCGCTCAGTTTGCGGAATCAACCCAGATCTTACAAACTCTAAGAGAAAACGACGACGAACGGCGGTGATGACTGCCGAGTGCAGGCGGCCCACAGGTGGCTGCCCGAGGGAGCCACCGATGACAGTGCAGACCTTCTCCGGGGCCGTGCGCCCCTGGAGCGATCAGACCGTAACGCCCGACGAGACCGAGACACCCAGAGGGGTCGCACAGTGAACGCTTTCTTCGCAGCACTGGGACGGGGCGTGGTCCGGTTCCGCTACCTGGTGGTGGTGATCTGGATCCTGGGCACAGTCGTTGCCACAGCCTCGCTGCCATCGTTGGGAAGCGAGGTCAACAACAACAACAGTGCCTTCTTGCCCAACAGCGCGCCGAGCAATCAGGCCGCCGACCTGGCCAAGCCGCTGCTCGGCTCGAGCTCCAACAGCGAGGTCCCGGTTATCGCCGCCACCACCGGCTCCTCCCTGACCGCCGCCGACCAGGCGGCGATCGCCCGAGCGAAGACTCAACTGGCCCAGGTCCCCACCGTCATCAGTGTTACCTTCCTCGGGCAGTCGGCCGACAGTCGGGCCGTACAGCTCCTGGTGGTCTCGTCGGTCTCCAACTTCGACCAGTCGGGGGGCACCACCCTCATCAACCGCCTCCAGTCGGCGCTGGCTCAATCCGGGTTCCCCTCAGACCTGAAGGTCCACCTGGCCGGGGCGTTGGCCACCGACGTCGCCAACCAGAAGCAGTCACAGAAGCAGGGCAACCTCGTCCAGAGCCTGTCCATCCTCTTCATCCTGGTCCTGCTCCTGCTCATCTTCCGGGCACTTCTGGCGCCGTTCATCACCCTGATCCCCGCCGTCATCGTGCTGTTGCTGTCAAGCGCGCTCATCGGCGCCCTGGGCTCGGCAGGGCTGCAGATCTCCTCGGTCACCCAGGTGCTTCTCATCGTGCTGATCCTGGGGGCGGGAACCGACTACGGGCTATTCCTCGTCTTCCGGGTGCGCGAGGAGATCTACCGAGGTCGTGACCCGAAAGACGCAGTGGCCGTCGCCGTGCTGCGGGTGGGCGAGTCGATCTCGGCCTCGGCCGGCACCGTCATCGTCGCCCTCCTCAGCCTGTTCTTCGCCACCTTCGGGATCTACCACGACCTGGGCGCACCGTTGGCCATCGGCATCGCCGTCATGCTGCTCGCCGGGCTGACCCTGGTGCCGGCGCTGCTCGCCATCTTCGGGCGGGCTGTCTTCTGGCCGACCAAGGTCGTGAAGCGGGAAGCCAGCCAGGGGCTCTGGGGCCGGGCCGCCGGTCGGTTGGTCCGGAAGCCGGCACTCACCCTGGTCATCGGCGTGGTGATCTTCGGTGGGCTGGCTCTCGCGGTCACCGGTTTCAAGCCCGGCGGGTTCGGCGGGCAACTCACTGCTCCGTCGGGGAGCAACGCCGCGCTCGGCAACGCCAGCTTGGCAGCTCACTTCCCCCAGTCCAGTGGCAACCCGACCAACGTCATCATGAAGTTCCCCACGTCGGTCTGGCAGGATCCGGCTCCGCTGGTCACAGCGACGAACGGGCTGCAGCACACGGGAAGCTTCAAGACGCTGGCCGGGCCATTGGACCCCAGTGGGACAGCGCTGACACCCTCGCAGCTGACCGAGCTCCACCAGCAGCTGGGGCCGCCCGGGGCACTGCCGACAACACCTCCAGCAGGATCCTCGGTTTCGCTCTCCGCCTACAACGCCTACCGAGCGACGTCCCGGTTCATCAGCGCCAACGGGCAGATCGTCCAGTGGGAAGCCGGGCTCACCGCCGGGGACCCCAGCTCGACCAGTGCCCTGCACGCCGTGCCGACCATTCGCACCCAGGTCACCCAGGTCGCTCACGAAGCCGGCGCTACAGCCAGCGGCATCGCCGGTGAGGCCCCGGGTCTCTACGACGTAAGCACCGTGTCCGACGGTGACCTGCGACACATCGTGCCTATCGCCGTCCTGGCCATCGGCATCGTGCTCGCCTTGGTGCTCCGTAGTCTCGTCGCGCCTTTGTACCTGATCGCCAGCGTGGTGCTGTCGTATCTGGCCTCGCTGGGTCTGGCCGTGATCGCATTCATCACCATCGGCGGGCAGGGAGGTATCACCTTCCTCTTACCCTTCTTAATGTTCATCTTCCTGTTGGCGCTGGGAGAGGACTACAACATCCTGGTCATGTCCAGGATCAGGGAAGAGGCAGCCCACCGACCGCTCCGTGAGGCGGTGGTGACCGCGGTGGGTGCCACTGGGCCCACGGTGACCTCAGCCGGTCTGGTCCTGGCCGGCACCTTCGCCGTCCTGGCCATCGTCGGCGGGAGCGGTTCGGGAGGAAGCCAGCTCCAGGAGATCGGCTTCGGCCTGGCCGTGGGGATTCTCCTGGATACCTTTGTCGTCCGCACCGTGCTCGTGCCGTCGACGGTGGCATTGCTCGGTCGGTGGAACTGGTGGCCATCGTCCATGGGACGGCGTCATCCCGACGAGCCGACCGACGCTGCGCCGACAGTGGGTAGCCCGGACGAGGTCGGCGACCCGGCAACGGTCGCTCCGTCAGCCCGGTAGGGCCATGGTCTCGGCCAAGTCCCGGAGCTGGTTCTTGGCCACCTTGTCGAGGGTGGCCCGAGGAAAGTCCTTCGACCACGTAGACGGCTCGGGGAACCTTGAAGTCGGCGAGATTCGCCTTGCACACCTCGATGATCTTCGCTTCGAGCGCAGGGTCCTCGCCGGCGTCCCCGTCCGCCTTCATGACGAAGACCACCGGGACCATGTCGAGCATGTCGTGTGACCGACCGACCACAGCGATATCGGCGATGCCGGGAACCTGACGGCAGACGTCCTCGATCTCCCTGGCCGAGACGTTCTCTCCCCCTACCTTGAGCACGTCCTTGTCGCGTTCGCAGTAGAAGTAGTTACCCTCCTCGCCGAGCCGGACCATGTCCCCGGTCTTGAACCATCCGTCGTCGGTAAAGCTGGTGGCCATGGCCTCGGGGTTGTTGTCGTACTCCAGGAAGAGCTGCACCCCTCGAGTCCCACGGACCCACAGCTCCCCCACCTCTCCGTTGACGCAGAGCTCGCCCGACTCGGGGTCCACGATGACGAACTCGTAGCCGGGGGTCGGCTTCCCCATGGACCGGACGGGATAGCGCTGCCACCGGTTCGCCCCGGTGGCGTGGATGACCGTCTCGGTCATGCCGTAGGCAGGCACGACCCGACACTGCAGCATGGCTTCCAGCTCGGGGACGATGAGCCCGAACACCCCCACCTTCAGATTGTGCTCGGGGACCGGCTGGCCGCCGATCGCCTTGAAGACGAACGGGATCAACGAGATGTGGGTCACGTGATGCTCGGTCACGATCGGCCAGAACCGACTGGCCGAGAATTTAGGCTGGAGCACCACTGTGCCCCCCACACCGAGCGTCGTCCAGAAGCTCCAGCTCTGGGCGTTGACGTGGAAGAACGGGAGGAAGACCAGGTACGTGTCGTCGCCGCCCATATCGATGTTCACCGGTCCGACCCGGCCCGCCCACAGAGCGTTGGCGTGCGTGTGGACCACCGCCTTGGGACGGGAGGTGGTGCCCGAGGTGAACATGATCCCTGCCGGCAGCATCGGCTCGGCCGGGCGCTCCGGGAGAGCGTCCCCGTCACCGAACAGCGTGTCGAAGCCGTCATGGCCGTGGTCGAGCTGCTCGGGTGGCGCCGGCTCTCCGCTGTTGTCCTCGGTCACCACGATCCACTGCAGCCCGGGGGCGCTCTGTGCCACGATCCCGGCCAGCTGTGGCTGGGTGATCGCTCCCACGCATCGGGTGTGCTCGGCGAAGTAGGTGATCTCGGCGCCGACGCTCCGGGTGTTGGTGGTCACGGCGACCGCACCGAGGGTGGCGCACGCGTACCACGCCAGCACCATCTCCGGACAGTTCTCGGAGTGGATCAGGATCCTGTCGCCCTTCGGCACCCCTCGGGCGCGCAGGCCGGCGGCCACACGGCGCACGTCGTGGTGGAACTCCCGGTAGCTCCACCGGCGACTCGTACCGTGACGTGGCTCCCAGATGAGAAAGGGGTGGTCCGGCTTCACCTCGGCCCACTGGGCAAGCAGGCCAGGAATGTCCTGGCCCGCGAACTGGAACTCACTCACCTGCTGGGTGTTCACTACAGCTCCCTTGACCTTTACCTTCGTCCGGTTGTGCGCTTCAGTTGCCGACAATGCGCACGTGCCCGTGCTGGCTCTCCTCGTTGCGTCGGACCACCATCTCTTCGGAAAGCTCCGTTCCCGACGAGACGATCCGGGGCATGCCCAGCATCGTGGACGAGCGACTCGACGCCAGGTACTTCGAGATCCGGTCGGCGAGGTTGGACAGCGCCAAGGCGTCCGTCGGCTCGTCGCACGCTGCTGCTGCCGCACTCAGGACCTCGGCTGCCTCGCCCAGCAGTCCCATGGCTGTGTCGTAGGTCTCGGCCATCGTCTCTTGCCTCTTCCATCGGCTTCGTCACTGCACTGTAGCGATCCGTACCATCGGCTTCCGTAGCGGCCCGTCCCTCAGCCGGTCAGGGCGCTGTCTGCTCCTAGCCGGCTCTGGTCTGTGCGGCGCTAGGGGGCGACGTAGCCAGACAGCGACCCACCCCCACTTACGTCGGCCGACACCTGGTCCGTGCCCGTCTCCACCACGCTGAAGCCGGTGCGGTCGCCGTCGCCGTTCACTACGTCCGGACCACGATTACCGGCCGAGTACCCGGTGACGACGGCCACGTGTGCGGCCGTCACCGTCGTCGTGTCGAGGCCGTAGACGGCGACGTCCCCGGGAACCGGCGTGTACCCGCTGCCGACCGGGTGCCACGTCCCATGGTCCACGCCCCACTGGTAGAAGCTCGCCGCCCCCGGCGCCCACGTCACCCGAGCTGTAGCCGTACACGAAGGTGACGCCCGCCTGCTTCCACACCCAGGCGGCAAAGTCGGCGCACCACTCCTCGCTCAGGTTCCCGTTGCCGCAGACGTCCTGCCCGGAGCTCCAGTAGGCGCTGAACTTATTGCAGTAGGTGTCGGAGGGTTGGGTGCTGATAGCCCACCTGACCCTCGGCGATGGTGACGATCCGGGAACGGACCGGGGAGAGGTTCGATCTCCCGGCAACCAGGTACACGATGCCGCCGGCAAAGAGAACCAGCACCACGATCGCCAGACGCACCGAACCGGGAATCCGCCGGCGAGCCCGATTTCGCATGGGTGCATTGTGCCCGGTCGATACGACCATCGTGGGGCACCCACTACCCCAACTGTTGGCCGGGGTTGCCAGCCAAAACCCTTCGTTCCCAAGACATGAATGAGGTGATAGACGGCAGACCAAGCGCTCTGACATAGGAGCGCGCCGCACAGCACGAGCATTTCTACAAGGCAAACTTGTCATACCGCGTTGTAGAACATACGATGAGTACATGACCGTTGCAGAGTTCCGAGTATCGGACCGAGGCCAGATGGCACTGCCGGCTGAAGCCAGGCGCCGGTGGAACTTGAGCGACGGGGGCTCGGTCGAGATCGCCGACCTTGGTGATGCCCTGCTGATCGTTCCGGCCGGCCGTGGAGGCCTCCGTGCGTTGCTGCGCGACGCCATCGAGGAAGCCGGCGGCTACGCCGAGCTCTCCGCTCAAGTCGCCAACGACGATCCTGACCTCGCCTGACCCCTGCCCGTGGACGTACTCGTCGACGACCACCTCCTGCTGCGAATGTTGCTGGGCGAGGAGCCACACGAACTTCGCCTCCCTGGCGCCCGCGTGTACACAACCGGACTCTGGTACCACCGGCTCTGCCGGGCGATCAGTAACCGTTCAGTGACCGGCGTCATGTCCCGTACACTCGGCCGGGCCGATCCAGCCGTCGCCACGTCAGCGATCCGTTCCATCACGGCGCTACCCGACACCATTGGCCTCCTGTCCTTGCGCGATCTGGCTTGGCCAATGGCGCGCCTGTTGGATGAAGGCGTACGACTCAACCTCATGTCACTCGAAGCTCTGGCTGCAGCGGAACATCAGGGTGCTGAGCTCTGCCTCGCCGATGCCGACGAGAACCCCCAACTTCTCGAAGTAGCTGCTGCTCGTGATAGGCCGGCTCGGATCATCGGCGGGTGAGCTCGCGAATAACGACCGGGGAGTCGATGGAAGCTGTCACACCTCCCGCTCGGAACGCACCAAGGGTGCGAGCGGGACGGGGTTACTCGGGAATCTGAATCGATAGACAGAACGGGTGGCCAGCAGGATCGAGCAACACCCGCCATCGCTCTGGTGTCGGCTGTGTCTCCGTACGGCGTGCCCCGAGCCGGATCGCCTCTGCCTCTGCTGCGTCCAGATCGTCTACGGCGAGATCGAGATGCATCTGCTTCGGGAGGTCGCCGCCAGGCCAGGTTGGTGGCTCGTAGTCGGGCACCCGAATCGCGGCGAGCCAACACCGATCGGTCTTCACAGCGACGAACTCATCGCTGGTGAACGCCACCTCGCCACCAATGAGCTCGGCCCAGAACGTGCCTAGGGCGAGCGGGTCCGCACAGTCGAACGCCACCGATCCCAATCGAGCTAAGGCCATAGCTTCAGAGGCTACCGGACACGGGTGCACCGGCAGTGATGCCGACCAGTAGGGCTCGTGAACTGCGTGGTCCCCCGTCCGGGGTTAGGGGGCGGGGGACCACACACTGTTGGCCGGTTCCCGAGCTGGCGGCGCTGGGGACCTCTGGCGTTCTGTTAATGGTGCCTTGCTGGCCATCCGACTCGTTGCCCCTGGGAGCAACAAGCATCCCAGGAACAACGGCCGCACGTCCTTCTTGGTTCTGGCGCTCCTTACGGTGCGATGGCAACCACCGGGGCGGTCGTCGCCCCAACTGCCGAGCCGTTGAACGGAGCGTTGCCGAAGGTGAAGAGGCCTCCGTCCGATGCTCCGAGCCAGTAACCGCCACCGTTCGAGGTTGGCACGATGCCGACAACCGGGGCGTTGGACTGACCAGATGCTGAGCCGTTGAAGGTGGCATCACCGAAGGTGAACACACCGCCGTCTTTGGCCACCAGCCAGTAGCCGTTGCCAGAAGGCGTTGCTGCCATGCTGACCACGGGGGCGTTCAGTGACTGTCCTCCCTCAGATCCCTCAAAGGCGGCGTCGCCGAAGGTGAAGATGCCGCCATCGCTGGCCACCAGCCAGTAGCCACCGCCATCAGGGGTTGCTGCCATGCCGACGACGGGCTGGTTCAGGTGTTGGCCACCTTCTGAGCCGAAGAAACCAGCGTCCCCGAAGGTGAAGATGCCGCCATCGGCTGCAACCAGCCAGTAGCCCTTGCCATCAGGCGTTGCTGCCATGCCGACGATGGGCTGGTTCAGGTGTTGGCCACCTTCTGAGCCGTAGTAGCCGGCATCACCGAAGGTGAAGATGCCACCGTCTGCGCCTACCAGCCAGTAGCCCTTGTTGTCAGGCGTTGCTGCCATGCCGACAATGGGAGCGTTGAGAGGCTGACCAGCCTCAGAGCCGTAGTTGCCGGCATTTCCGAAGGTGGACACAGCTCCGTTGGAGGCCACCAGGCGATAGCCGGTGGTCGACGGTGCCAGCACCGTGAGGGTGGCTGGGTTGGTAGTAGCAGCTGGTCCTGCACCGTTGCTGAATACGGCTTGGTACTGGTTGCCGTTGTCAGATGCCGTGGTTGCTGGTGTGGTGTAGGAGTTAGAGGTAGCACCACTGATGTTGGACCATGTCGATCCTCCGTTGCTGGACACCTGCCACTGGACGGTGGGTGTTGGATTACCGGTTGCGGCTGTGGTGAACGTTGTGGTTGCACCGGCACTGGCTGTCTGGTTGGTGGGTTGAGTGGTCACCGTTGGTGCGGTACCGACCTGGAAGTTGATCGGAGCAGAGGTTTGGATTGGTGTTGGACCGCCACTCCACACTGCCGTCAGCGTGTGGTCACCGGGGGCCAGGGAGTTTGTGGTGAGCGTGGCGGTACCAGCACCGGTTAGACCTGATCGGTAGAAAGCTGGCATCCCAACCGTCCCAATATCGGTAGCCCCGTCGAAGAAGTCCACCTGGCCAACAATGGGATCAGAGATGGCATCCGACGGTGTCGGGTACACGGTGGCCGACAGTGTCACAGGTGCACCGACAGCGGCTGAACCACTGGGGCTCGCCGTGAGCGTCGTGCCCGAAACCTCGACATATTGCACGACAGCCGGCTGCGTTGCATCGGCCGGGTTGCAGGCGAATGAGTCGTTGCCTACTTCCGCGAAGCTCAGGGATGAGATAGCAACCGGGACGACGGTGCCGGGCGTGCCGGAGATCGGCACAGTGGAAGAGAGTCCAGTCCAGCTCGCCGAGTCGATGCCGTTGGCGTTCGTTGGGGTCACCGACGGAGGCATGATCGTGGCCCCACCCGGAGAGAGCCCAATGGTGGTGCTACTCAGAGGCACAAGCCCGTAGTAACTCGGTCCACCATCCGGGTCCATGTTCAGCGTCAGATCGAGAGCATTGACGGACACAGTCGATCCGCTGGGTACGGGATTGGGGACCGTAGCCACTGCTACCACTGAGGCATTGAGCGTTGGATAGTTCGCATTAGTGGTCTTACAGACGAACGGTGTGCCAGGAGCTGATGGCGCTACCGTGAACGTCTGCGAGTACGAACTCGGAGAGTAGACCGGGTCACCGGAGTACTCAAGGGTGAGTGTGTGAGTACCGGGGACAAGATTGGCTGTGGAGAAGTAGAACGGCTGGTTGCTGGTGAGGCTAACGGTACCGTAGGACGTGCTTGTACCCACTGTCGTTCCGTCGACTAAGTACGTCAATGTGCCTGTCGGGCTTGGCATGATGCCGTAGGGATTTGACGCCGGTCGCAAATTGACGCTGCGGAGTGATCGTGTACCCCTCGGGCACCGGCGTCGTAGGAATGGAGTTATTGCTGAAGCTCACCGGCACCCGCGCCCCATAGGTCATGCGTAAACGTGCCAATGGCCTCGGGAGCGCCATTGGGAATAGGAGCGGGCCTTGGGACGATGGAGTTGAACGGGCTATTGGACGGAGTACACGACGAGTTGTCGGTAACCGGAACCGTGCAGTCTCCGTTGTAGAGCGTTGCAAAGACTTGCGCCCCCTGATTTCCCGCGCCAGGACCGTAGTTGTTGGGATCGTACGCAAGTGAAATCTGGAGATTGATGGTGATCGAAGCTCCAGGAGCAAGCGAGAACGAGCTGGGTGGTGTGCCACATGAGGTTGCGAAACCGCTGAAGTACGCGTTCGCTGAGGGTAGTCGCCTACTACGTGGCATCGGGCACCAATCACCCGCACCGTCCTGGTAGGCCATCGTCACATCGCCACGTCCAAATCCGTCCTGGCTACTCATCGCAATTTGGAGGTAGTTGGAACTCCACGTCTGGCTCGTCGAGGGGTTGGTAATGGTGACCGACATTGGACTCGGGGTCGGTGACGACAGCTCGACCGCTGTGGGTAAGTTCAGCGTGACCGATGGCAGTGGCTGGATTGTGTACGGCACCGCTGGCGAGGTACTACCGGAGTAGCTGATGTCCCCTGAGTAGACCGCGGCGAGCTGGTTGGTCTGGCTCGACAAGGTCGTTGTCGTATAAGTAGCACCTCCGTCGCTGACTGGCACCGTGGCGATCGAGACACCGTTGGCCAGAAAGTTGACGTTGCCCGTGGCAGCGGTGGCCGTGGCACCGCCCGAGCTGATCGTGTCGGTCAGGGTCACCGAAGTCGTAGTCAGCTGCGGGCTAGCAGGGCTGGCCGACAGCACGTTCGTGGTGATCTTGCCCGGTGGGGGCGGGATGGGAAGACCGGTGCCCTGGAGGTTAAGGGTGGTGTTGTTATTGGTGCTGCCTGCTACCCCGTCAGGGGGTGTGCCATCGTTGACCCCTATCGAGCCTGGGGAACCCTGAGCTATGCCACAGGAGTTGGGTACCTCGTTGGGATTCCCGTCTGGCACACCGCCGAAGTCCGGGATGGTGTAGTTGGCGGCAACTGAGCGTTACGTCGCCGGTGCTCGAGTTTTGAGGTGCTGTGGACTGGAAGATCATGTTGATCGGAGTCGACAAGCACTGGGCGATGAGCGGCGTCGATGACGTCGAGCTCATAGGAGAGGCTGTCGTTGAGGGTGATGTCACCATTCGAGTTGATCTGACCGGTAGCCGTGCCTGGGTCGGCCTCAGTCATGATGTAGTTGGTACATCCCCCAGCAGCCGCGCTGCACACACCGTCCTGAACGGGCAAACTCAGCGTTGCTCCCGTGATCGCGCCGGTCAAAGGCGCCACAGTGCCAGTAAGCGCGGTGGTGGTCTGGGCCGGGAAAGGCTGCGAGGTTCCGGGCGGTGTCGACACCACCGTCCAAGATCCCGAGGTCATATTGAGTGAGAACGGCTCCGTGCCGCCGTTCCCGGCATAGAGCGTGAGCTGTCCCGAGGTGGCGGTGTCGGCCGGGCTGGCCAAGTCGGTGACGGTCACGGCGAACGTGGCGGTGGCATTGGCCGTAGGGGTGCCGGAAAGGACACCAGTTGTGGAATCCAGGCTCAACCAGTTTGGCAACGTGGACCCAGTGGCCACGCTCCAGGTATAGCTCCCGGTCCCACCAGTTGCGGCCAACGTGGTGCTGTAGGGGGTGTTCAGCGGGGCCAAAGGCAGTGGCGAGGTCGTGGTCACTGATAGCGGGGTAGCCGCACTGGCAGCAGTCACCCCGATCCCGGCCACCGATCCGGCTACGACTCCTACGACCAGGAGCGTTGCCGCTATGGCCGCGAAAAACCGGCGGGCATAGCCGCCGGCGAGGTGAGGTTATGGTGACTCTGCGTGGGAAAAACTTAGGGAGTTACTCCCCCACCCCCCCCCGCGAGAACTTTCCCAGATTGAGAATTTCTCAGCCTGGAAATCGCGGGTTGTTGCTGTGTTGCGACGTCCCCGGAACATGTACATCCCCCTGCTTTCGCTTGGTTGATAAAAACTGGTGTTTCGTATCTTCTCGATCAGATGGTACACACTCTTCGTTTCCCAAACTGGTCGCGATGGCATCTAACTCCAGGTTCTTTATCTTGTCAAGCGTTTTTTGGCGGAACCGGGGTCCCGGAGGAGCTGACGTGGGGCGGAGCCTGGTCAGAGAATCTGAAATATCAGTTCACGGGACAGCGGGGTTTTCAACGACAGCAGGGTTTTTGATGGCGGGCTCGCCGGGCCGGTGCACGTGCGAGGGGTGGGCCGGCCACACGCGATCGGCGACGGCCATGGCCAGTGACATGACTGCCGAAGACCGCGCCGAGCACGCACACTCCTGTCCAGCCAGCGGCCGAGAACACGTAGCCGGCGGTGACCGAGCCGATGGCGCCACCCACGAAGTAACAGACCATGTAGGCGCTGTTGATGCGACTGCGGGCAGCGGGACGGAGAGCGTAGATCACTGCCTGGTTGGTGATCTGCATGCCTTGTGTTCCCAAGTCGAGGACGACGATACCGATCACCAGGGCCACGACCGACGTTTTCCCGACGCCCATGATGAGGAACGAGACGATCACCAACGCGCCCGCGATGGCAGTGGTGATGGTGGTCCGGTTCGAGTCGGCGAGCTTGCCGGCCACGTTTGCCGCTGCCACCCCGCCCACGCCGGCCAGACCGAAGAGGCCGATGACCAGGTTGGAGTAGTGATACGGCGACCCGCTCAACAGAAACGTCAGCGCCGTCCACAACACGCTGAAGGCAGCGAAAACCATGGCGCCGTGCCAGGCGCGCCGGCGGAGCATCGGTTCGTCGACCAGGAGGCGAAGTGAGGAGCCAACCAGACCTCGGTAGGAGACATGAGGCCGTTGGGGCTCGGAGGGCAGCGCCCGGCGGAGCACCACGGCGAAGACGACCATGAGCCCGGCGGAGACCCAGTAGATGGTCCGCCATCCGGCCAACTGCGCCACCGCCCCGGACACCGTGCGAGCCAGCAGGATGCCCATGAGCAGGCCGGTCATGAGCCGGGCCACCACCCGGCCTCGTCGTTCCGGTCCGGTGCCAGGTCAGCAGCGAAAGGAATCATGATCTGCCCGGCCACCGACGCTGCGCCCACGGCAACCGATCCCGCCTCGAAGAGCCAGAGCGAGGGGGCGACGGCACACACCACCAGAGCCAACGTCGCCAGCAGGTACATGAGGACCACGAGTGATCGGCGCGGCCGCAGGTCACCCAACGGCACAACCAGGAGCAGGCCTGCCGCATACCCAACCTGGGTCGCCGTGACTACCGTGGCCGCGGCGCCGGATCCCACATGGAGGCTCCGGGCCACCTGGTGCAGCAGGGGCTGGGCGTAGTAGAGGTTGGCGACGATCGCTCCGGTGCCGACGGCCATCAGCACGACCAACCGACTGGACATGCCGTTGTGGGTGGAGTGCGGGGTAGTCGTCATGGCTTCTTCGTCAATCTAACGCCCACGCACCCTTGACTGGCCTTTCGGATTGGGGACACCAGAGCACCGCATCTCTCGGTCTGTTACTCCGAGCCGTTCTTACGAGTCTCGAGGGCCAGGAGCCGGCGTTTCAGATCGAGGCCGCCGCCATAACCACCGATCCCGCCCCCCGATGCGATGACCCGGTGGCACGGTAGGACGATCGGCAGCGGGTTAGCCCCGTTGGCCTGTCCCACCGCCCGAAACGCCGCTGGGACGACCGACCCGCCGGGCCAGCTCGGCGTAGCTGATGGTCTCACCGTACGGGATGTCGGCCAGGGCAAACCAGACGCTGCGCTGGAACGGCGTACCCGCCGGGGCCAGCGGCAGGTCGAACTCGGTTCGATCGCCGTCGAAGTACTCACCGAGTTGGGTGACCGCGTCGACCAGGTGGTCAGGAAGCTCGTCACGCCGGCAGACGACCGAGGAGTCTGGTTGGTCACCGGGCAGGTACAGGTAGGTGAGCGTGTGGTCGTCGGCGCGCAGCACCAGATCGCCGACGGGGCTCGGGTAGAGCAGCTCGTACCGGTCGGTACCGAGGTGGTCGGTACCGAGGTGGTCGGCACCAGGTTGGTCGTCGCCTTCGTCGACGTGATGAGAGCGAGTGGATGTGTTGTCGATGGTCATCATGTGTGTACTTCTTCCTTTTTCGTGGCGGGGTTCCGGGGTGGGAGTGGGCTCCGGCGTGAGGCCGTCGTGTTCGGGGGTTGATCGACGCGCCGACCT
This sequence comes from uncultured Acidimicrobiaceae bacterium, assembly GCA_963812965.1. Classification (GTDB taxonomy): domain Bacteria; phylum Actinomycetota; class Acidimicrobiia; order Acidimicrobiales; family RAAP-2; genus DASXMT01. Next base: position 190,384 of record CAWEXG010000011.1, read on the forward strand.
GTCGGCAACGCCCAGAGATGGGCCATGGCATAAGCACGCCAGGGACGCCAACGTTCCGAGCGATGGACGATGGTGGCCTGGTCATCGGCTACGCCCAGATGAACGAGCGCCCGTCGGATACCCACATCGGTCGGCAGGAACATGTCCGGGTCTCGGAGCGCCCGCATCAGCACGTACGAAGCGGTCCATGGACCGATCCCAGGCAGGGCCCGCAGGCGCTGCTCGAGGTCGGCAGGATCGGTACCGGGATCGATCACCAGGTCACCATCGGCCACCGCTCCGACGAGCGTCCTGATCGCACGACGCCGGCTGGAGGGCATGGCGAACGCCTCGTCCTCGGCGTCGAGCAGGTCGGCGGCGGAGGGAAAGAGGTGGGTCACCTGGCCGTAAGGCTCGGCCAATGGCCGGCCGATAGCGACAGCAAGCCGACCGGCGACCTGACGTGCACCGGCCACCGACACCTGCTGGCCGATGACGGCTCGCACCGCCAGTTCTGTGCCATCCACTGTCCCAGCCACACGTCGGCCTGGCGATCGTCGCACCAGGGGTCGGAGCAGGGGGTCGTTGACGAGCACCTCTGCCACCGCAACCGGGTCGGCGTCGAGATCGAGCAGCCGACGGCAACGGCTGACGGCCGTGGTCAGGTCACGTAGATCCTGTAGGTGGAAGGTGGCCTGGACGTACCCGCCCCCGTCCCCGGGCGTGAGCTCGACGACACCGTCGCCGTGAGGAAGGCCGATGCTCCGGCTGTAGGTCCCGTCGGCCCAGGCCTCCACGCCGGAAACGCCACGGACAGCCAGGTACTCGAACAGCGCCTGGGAGTCGAACGGCTCTCGATGGGCCAGACGTAAGGTGATCGCTCCCCCGCTGCTCACACCGTGGCTCCGATGCTTCTTCCGCACGCCGGTCGGCGACATGGCGAACACCTCACGAATGGTGTCGTTGCACTGCCGGATGCTCGAAAATCCTGCTGCGAATGCGATCTGTGCCACCGGGAGATCGGTGGTCTCGAGCAAGATCCTGGCTGTCTGGGCTCGTTGGGCCCGGGCGATGGCCAGCGCGCCTGTGCCGACCTCGGCCACCAGATGACGGTGCAGCTGGCGCTCGCCATAGCCGAGCCGACTGGCCAGCCCGGTCACGCCGTGGCGGTCGACGACACCATCGCGAATCAACTTCATGGCTCGAGCCACCACGTCTGCTCGGGAGTCCCACTCGGGAGAGCCGGGAGCGGCGTCAGGACGACATCGCATACACGCCCGGAACCCGGCCATCTGGGCAGCGGCACTGGTTGGATAGAAGCGGACGTTGGACCGTTTCGGGGTGATGGCCGGACAGCTTGGACGGCAGTAGATGTGTGTCGACGTCACCGCAGTGAAGAACCATCCGTCGAAGCGAGAGTCTTTCGACTGCACCGCACGGTAGTGCTGCTCGAACTCGTCCATCACGCCACCATCGTCCCACGGTGGAACAGGCTGAGCTAGCGGAAATCGGACATCAAGGCAGGTGGGACCCGGACCATCCCTGCCGGTTTCCAAGGCTCCTGTCGCCGAGTGCATCCTGAATGTCGATGACGTTCTGCCTGCTGACCGCGCTCTGCCTGCGATATTCGCGAGGATGTATCAGGAGAGCACGGATCGCATGGACAACGGGTGGCAGATCGGCGCCTGAGAGCATGCCTCTCCCAGGGAGGTCGACATGATCGTATGGACATGGGTAAACGATCACCGGTGGTGGGCGACGATCCCGGTGGTCCTGGTCCTACTGGCAGCAGCCACGGTGGCCTTCTGGTTCTTCGTGCTGCGGAGTAGCGGCAACCCCGTCGATCTCCGGGACGCCATCCGCCTCTACCGCCAGGACCAGGGTGGCACGCCGGGAGCAACAGCTGCCGGGCTGCCCCAGCCCGGTGTCTACCAATACACGACGACAGGCGGCGAACAGCTCAACGTGGCCGACATCTCTCGCTCGTTCCCTTCGCTCACCAACATGATCGTGACCGACGGTCGGTGCGCCGCCATGCAGTGGGACGCGCTGGCCGAGCACACCGAGCAAGTGGTCGAGTGTGCCCAACCGGGCGGAGCCCTCAGCCTCGCTCAACGATCGATACCGAACAGATCGCCAATGCGGCAACGACCACGACGATGACCTGCCCGGCCACGACCTACATCGTTCCCCCTCATCCTGTCATCGGCGAACGGTGGTCGAGCACCTGCCACCAGAGTGGTTCAGGGGTACGGGTAGACGGGGTCGTGATCGGTCCATCCCACGTCACGGTGGGCACACAGTCCGTCCCGGCGATCCATACCCGGTTCACCATGCACTTCTCCGGTTCCGAGCAGGGCGTCAGTCCCACTGACGTCTGGATGTCACCGGAGGGTGGACTGATCCTCCGCCAGCACGAGACCGTCTCCGTTGCAGAAGGTTCGACCCCACTCGGATCCGTTCACTACTCCGAGACCATGGACATCACCCTGAGGTCACTGGTCCCGAAGCGCTGATGGTCCGGTGTGGTGGACCGGCGGGTTGGCGGCCGGCCAGTTGGGTAAGATCGGTCGGTTGGCGATTGGCGATTGGCGATTGGCGATTAACAGCCAGAGGTCGAGGAACGTGTGCGAGGCTGTGATGCATGACCACGAACGACCGATCCATCCGGCTGTTGCTGGCTGACGTCGACGGCACGCTGGTCACCCAGGACAAGGAGCTCACCGACGACGCCGTCACCGCTGTGCATCAGCTGCACGAGGTCGGCATCCTCTTCGCCATCACCAGTGGGCGTCCTCCTCGTGGCATGTCGATGCTCATCGAGCCCCTCGCGCTGTCCACGCCCATCTCGGCGTTCAACGGCGGCGTAGTCGTCAGCCCGGATATGTCGGTGATCGACCAGAAGGTGTTGGCACCGTCCGTCGTGGCACCAGCACTCGATCTGTTGGAGTCGTTCGGGCTCGACAGCTGGATCTACCGCGGCTCTGAGTGGTACGTGCAGAACCCGGAGGGACCGCACGTCGAGCGGGAGAGACAGACGGTACGTTCCCCCCACCCTGGTCGACAGCTTCGAGGGCATGACCGACAACATCGCCAAGATCGTGGGAGTGAGCGACGATCACGACGCCATCTCCAAAGCGGAAGCGGGTGCACACGACACATTCGGAGACCACGTCTCCGCCGCCAGCTCACAGCCCTACTACCTCGACATCACCCACCCCGACGCCAACAAGGGAAGCGTGGTGACGTTCCTGTCGACAACGTTCGACATACCAGAGGACCAGATCGCCACCATTGGGGACATGCCCAACGACGTGCTCATGTTCGCCGATTCAGGACTGAGTATCGCCATGGGCAACGCCTCTGCTGAGGTCCAGTCGTCGGCCGATCGGGTGACCACCTCGAACGAGGAAGAAGGCTTCGCCACTGCCGTCAAGCGCTTCGTGTTGGGAAGCGAGTAGCAGCCCGGGACAGACTGCTCCCTGATTGCAGCCCGCCTCTTCGCGAAGCCCCTCAGGTACGTCTAGACGCCGTAGGTGGCGACGAGAAGGCCGCGCGCCAATGTGTGGAACCGGAGATTGAAACCGACGAAGGCCGGCGAGGCTTCGGCGTCCGGCCCCAGCTTCTCGGTGTCCACAGCGTGAACGGCGAAGATGTACCGGTGCGGTGCATCTCCCTCCGGCGGAGCAGCACCATCGAACTGCCGTGAGCCGAAGTCGTTTCGAGCGTGCACGGCACCTGCCGGCGCTTTGTCGCCGGTCCCTGCCCCCCTCGACAGCGAGGTGACATCAGCGGGAATGTCGAAGAGGACCCAGTGCCAGAAGCCACTCCCTGTCGGCGCATCGGGGTCGTAGCAGGTGACGGCGAAGCTCTGCGTCTCGGCGGGATAGTCCGCCCACGACAGTTGCGGAGACGCGTTGTCCCCAGAGAAGCCCATGCTGTCGAAGACATGGACGTCGGGAAGCGTCTCGCCGTGGACCAGGTCGGTACTGGTGACCGTCAGCGTGGGAACCGAAGGAAGGAAATCGTACGGAATCGGTGGTCGTTCTGAATCTGCCACGCTCTGCTCCTCGCTACTCCGTTACTTCGTCGCTCCGTCAGCGAGCCCGAGATCCCTACCCGTCAAGCCTCTCAGCTGCACGGGTCATACCACGGCTGTTCACCGTCGAGCGAGTACAACGTGACGGCCAACATGTCCTGGTCGGCCTTGGATGCCTGGTTGGGCGGCACGCCAACGAGGTCCGGTCGCCCTGCAGCTTCAGCGGCGCTGTTCCATGTGGCCTGGCTGAACTGGAACGCTCCCATGTAGTCGCCGTTGGGTGACACCGCGGTGTAGTCACCACCCGACTCATCCTGGACGACGCACTGTAGAAATCCGTTCAGCGTAGGATCCACCGAGCTTCCGCCCCCCGAACTGGTCACCGTCGGTGGAGCCGAGCTCTGGCTCGATGTCGGCGTCGCTTGACTGCTTGTCGAAGACGACGAGCTGGCAGTGTTCGCGGCCTGCTGCTTCGCCAGTGCCGCGTTCTGAGCCGCCGTCACGGCAGCCTCGGCGGCAGCCGCTTCCGCTGCCTGCTGCTGGCTGATCGCCACCGCCAGCTGACCGTTGACCTGAGCCTGTTGGGATTCGATCTCGTTCTGCGTGCTGTTGGCCTCGTTGAGGAAGGTGGCCTCTTGCGTCTGTGCCGCAGAGTCCTCTGCTTCCCGCTGCTGCAGCACCGACTGGTCCGTCTGTAAGGCGTGCTGATTCGTGTGCAGATCGTCCATGGCAACGGTGATGGCCCCCACTGCGATCTCCTGGTACTCACTGCGGACCAACGCCGTCTTCTGGTTGGTGTCGAACACTTGCGTGAACTCGCTCGAGACGTCCTCGCCCCCGTTCACGTACGACGAGAGGGCTTCGGCTTCGAGATGGTGCCTGTCCCCGACGA
>CAWEXG010000012.1:0-387353 GCA_963812965.1 uncultured Acidimicrobiaceae bacterium
ATGAGTAGCGAGAGAGGGGTGAGAAACCCCTCCGCCGTAAGCCCAAGGGTTCCTGGGGAAGGCTAATCCCCCCAGGGTAAGTCGGGAGCTAAGGCGAGGCCGAGAGGCGTAGTCGATGCACAACTGGTTGATATTCCAGTACCACCGTGTCCGCGCCAATTCCAATATGGGTGTCCTAAGGGGCTGTCTTTCGAGGCGAACCGACCGACCCCGTGGAGGAAAGCGAAGGAGGGACGCAGGAGGGTAGGTGAGCCCAGGCGTTGGTTGTCCTGGGGTAAGCGTGTAGGGGGAGGTCTAGGCAAATCCGGACCTCATTCACCCTGAGACGCGATGCCGAGCCACACCAGGCGAAGTCACTAATCCCATGCTGCCGAGAAAATCTTCTAGCGAGCTGACACGGTGCCCGTACCCCAAACCGACACAGGTGGGCAGGTAGAGAATACCAAGGCGATCGGGAGAACTGTGGTTAAGGAACTCGGCAAAATACCTCCGTAACTTCGGGAGAAGGAGGGCCTCAATAGGATGACGGACTACGCGTCCCGAGTCTGAAGAGGTCGCAGAGAATAGGGGAAAGCGACTGTTTACTAAAAACACAGGAGCGTGCGAAGTCGTAAGACGATGTATACGCTCTGACGCCTGCCCGGTGCCGGAAGGTTACGGGGAAGGGTTAGCCCTCGGGCGAAGCTCTGAACCTAAGCCCCGGTAAACGGCGGCCGTAACTATAACGGTCCTAAGGTAGACGCCCGGAATCGTGCCCGGGTCTGCCCCATGTGAGAGTGATCTCACAATGTGCAGCTGGCTATATGCTGGAAACCCCGTGTATCCGACAGTACTCATTTATGTCACACCTTGTTTCTAAGGTACTGACATGGATAGTGAAAATCTGATCGGTGCGGACAATCAGCAGGAAAGGCCAGGATTCGCGCAGTGGGTCGTCGGCTTTGTCGACGGCGAAGGCTGCTTCAGTGTTCCAATGACTCGAAGTCGAACCATCAGGGTCGGTTGGCAAATCCAACCTGCTTTTGTGGTCGTCCAAGGGCAGCGGAGCGTCGATGCACTGCATCGAATGGAGCGGTTCTTCAAGTGTGGTCACGTCGGTCGAAATGTCCGACACGACAATCACCGGGAAGATCTTTATCGATTTGAGGTAAGGAGACTCTCGGATTTGACGGATCGCATTATTCCGTTTTTCAAGGTGAACCCACTGATAACGGCGAAACGTGGTGATTTTGACAAGTTTGTCTCAATCGTTTCCATGATGTGCCAAGGCAGCCACTTGACGGTGGATGGCTTGACAGAGATTGCAACGATTATTCAGACGATGAATCATCGCAAGCCGTCGCGATTCTTGGAATCCTCAGAGGCCATACGCCAGCCTCTCGGTTCGACAACCGAGGTGAAGATATGGTCCTAGCCTCATGGCGACATGGGGAGCTCTAGAGCGAAATTCCTTGTCGGGTAAGTTCCGACCTGCACGAATGGCGTAACGACTTTCCTACTGTCTCAACCACAGACCCGGCGAAATTGAAGTACGAGTAAAGATGCTCGTTAGCTGCATCAGGACGGAAAGACCCCGTGGACCTTTACTACAGCTTGATGTTGAGTTTTAGTACATATTGTGTAGGATAGGTGGGAGACTTTGAAGCGTTGGCGCTAGCCAGTGTGGAGTCAACCTTGAAATACCACCCTTTATGTGCCGGAACCCTAACTTCGGTCCGTTATCCGGATCAGGGACAGCGTCAGGTGGGTAGTTTGACTGGGGCGGTCGCCTCCTAAAACGTAACGGAGGCGCCCAAAGGTTCCCTCAGGCTGGTTGGCAATCAGCCGTCGAGTGCAATGGCACAAGGGAGCTTGACTGCGAGACCTACAAGTCGAGCAGGTGCGAAAGCAGGGCATAGTGATCCAGCGGTTGCTTGTGGAAGCGCCGTTGCTCAACGGATAAAAGGTACCCCGGGGATAACAGGCTCATCTTCCCCAAGAGTCCATATCGACGGGAAGGTTTGGCACCTCGATGTCGGCTCGTCGCATCCTGGGGCTGAAGCCGGTCCCAAGGGTTGGGCTGTTCGCCCATTAAAGCGGTACGCGAGCTGGGTTTAGAACGTCGTGAGACAGTTCGGTCCCTATCCGATGCAGCCGTAGGAGATTTGAGGAAGGCTGTCCCTAGTACGAGAGGACCGGGACGGACGAAGCTCTCGTGTGTCAGTTGTCCTGCCAAGGGCACTGCTGATTTGCGACCTTCGGGTGGGATAAGCGCTGAAAGCATCTAAGCGCGAAGCTCGTTCCTAGATGAGATCTCCCACAGGGTTAACCTGGTAAGGCCCGTGGCCAGACGACCACGTTGATAGGCCGGAAGTGTACGTGCGGTAACGCATTCAGCTGACCGGTACTAATCGGCCGAGGGCTTGGAAACTTGCTCGTGCTCGCTATGGAACGCTCAGGGGTGACCGATCGTCGGTCATGCCGGGCTCGCTCTGGATCCCTCTCTGCGTGGATCTCGTGGCCGAGCCCCGAGCGCACGATTTCCGGTGGCCATAGCGGCGGAGAGACACCCGTTCCCATTCCGAACACGGCAGTTAAGCCCGTCAGCGCCGATGGTACTTGGGGGGTAGCCCCCTGGGAGAGTAGGACGCCGCCGGGATTTCTCTGCACAAAACCCCCGCATACGCGGGGGTTTTGTCGTTGCTGGACCTCTTTCCGGCTGTCTGATGGTTCGGGTGGGCAGGGGAGCGGTGGCTACACTTGGCGGCCATGGCTCCCCGAACTCCGTCTGGTTCTCCGCGCCAACGGGGCTCTGGCGACAAGCCTGCCAGGGGGCAGGGTGGTAAGCCTGTCGGAGGACAGCGTGGCAGGCCCGCCAGAGGGCAACAACAGGCCAGCGGTCGCTCCTCGGGTGGCGAGACGAGTCGCAGCAGCAACGGAGCTCGTGGGCGTGGGGCAGCCCAGCCCAGCCGTGGTCGCTCCTCCGATACACGGGGTCGTTCGTCCGACTCACACGGCTACTCCTCCGATACACGGGGTCAGCAGGACGGGCAACGTTCCGGACGTTCCGGAGGAGCCGATCGGTCCAGAGCCGGGTCCAGCGGCCCCCAGGGCGCAAAGGGTGTAAAAGGCGCAAAGGGCCGGCCCCGGCAGTCCAGCGACCGGCGCCCCTTCGAGTCCAAGCCCCCCGTCGTTCGCAAAGAGTGGGGAAGTGTGGCCCGTCGAGGGGCGAGCACGGTACGGGACGGAAGCGACGGTCACGGTCCCGACGACGACACGCCCGAAGGTCGTCGACGAAGCCGGAGGCGGACGGATGAGTTCGTTCCTGAGCAGTGGGTTCGTACCGACAGGCGTCCGGCTCGACGTGGAGCAGACCCGGCTTCGAGCTCTGCTTACCGTGCCGTTCCGGTGGCAGGTCCACCCGAGCTTCCACCCGACATCGCCGCCGAGCTGGCATCTGCCGCCGGTCCTGATTGGAACCATCTCAAGCCCCGGATCACTGAGCGGATGGCTGCTGGCATCGGTGCTTATGAACGAGAGCGGTACCGGGACGCATCCCGGATCCTGAAGACGGTGATCGACGCCGTGCCCACTGCGCCTTCAGCCCGCGAGCTGGCTGCGCTCAGCCAGTACCAGCTGGGGTTCTGGAAAGCGGCGCTTCCCAACCTCGAGGCGTTCGCCGCACTGACCGGCTCGGTCGATCTGCATCCGGTGCGGATGGACTGCCAGCGAGCCCTGGGTCGCCCGAAGAAGGTCGAAGCGCTGTGGAACGAACTACGTCATGGGTCACCCGATCCAGATGTGTTGACCGAGGGTCGACTGGTGTTGGCCGGCACCCGAGCCGATGCTGGGGATCTGGCCGGTGCCATCGCCCTCCTGGTCGAGTCCGGCGCCGGTCGTCTGGTCAGGAACCCGGCGCCGCGGCATCTCCGACAGTGGTACGTGCTGGCCGACCTCACCGAGCGGTCGGGCGAGCTCGCTCGTGCCCGAGAGCTCTTCATGCGCATCGCAGCGGTCGACCCTGACGCCTACGACGTTGCCGGTCGCCTCGACTCGCTCGGACCCCCAGCTCGGGCTCGACGCACGCCGAACCGTTCTCGTCGCGCCCAGTAGGCTCCCCGTCCATGGATCTTCAACAACTTCTGGGTGACGAAGCGGACTCGCTGCTCAACCACCGAGCGACAGCATTCCCGGCGGAGAACCTCCTTCTCCCCACCCCGAACCATGTGGAGCGCGTCTTCGCAGACTCGGACCGCTCACCTGCCGTCCTCCGGAACCTGGGAGCGGTGTACAACACCGGACGTCTTGCCGGTACCGGCTACCTCTCGATCCTCCCGGTCGATCAGGGCATCGAGCACTCGGCTGCCGCCAGTTTCTCGAAGTTCCCGGCGTACTTCGACCCGGCCAAGCTGGTGGATCTCGCCATCGCCGGCGGCTGCAACGCCATCGCCACCACCCTCGGTGGTCTCGGCATCGTCTCCCGACGGTATGCCGATCGGATGCCGTTCATCGTGAAGCTCAACCACAACGACTTCCTCAACTACCCCAACACCTACGACCAGACCATGTTCGGCTCGGCCCAACAGGCCGCCGATCTCGGTGCCGTCGGGGTGGGCGCGACCATCTACTTTGGGTCGGAGCATGCTGACAGGCAGATCGGGGAGGTGTCCCGGATGTTCGCCGAGGCCCATCGCCTGGGCATGTTCACCGTCCTGTGGTGCTACCTCCGCAATAGCGCGTTCAAGAAGGATGGCGTCGACTACCACCTGTCAGCCGACCTCACCGGCCAGGCGAATCATCTCGGGGTCACCATCGAGGCGGACATCATCAAGCAGAAGCAGCCGGAGAACAACGGTGGCTACAACGCTCTCCAGTTCGGGAAGACCGACCCGCTCGTCTACGACAAGCTGACCACGGACCATCCCATCGACCTCACCCGTTGGCAGGTCGTGAACTGCTATGCCGGTCGGATCGGCCTGATCAACTCGGGCGGCGAGTCCAAGGGCGCGAACGACCTGGCCCAGGCGGTCAGGACTGCTGTGATCAACAAACGAGCCGGCGGGGCGGGCCTGATCGTCGGTCGCAAGGCATTCCAGCGGCCGACCGACGAGGGGGCAGCGCTCATCCACGCCATCCAGGATGTCTACCTCGACGACGCCGTGACCATCGCCTGAGAGGCGGATCTCACGACCCTGGCGAAGACCGGACGGCCGTGACGACCTGCACTGCCTATCCGTTGGGCCTCTCATGCCGGCATTACACTGAGGGCGTGAGCATGGAACCAGGGGCAGGCGAGCGGGGAGCAAGCAGAGCGCCCGCAGCTGATCGCCCATTTACCAGCAGCGCCGAGTGTCGAACCGGCGACTGACTGCAGCAAGACGACCAAGGGAGCACGGTGCCTGACACCACGACCAATGAGCCATCGCATCACCCACTCGACCGCGTGGTCATCCGGTTCGCCGGCGACTCAGGTGATGGCATGCAGCTCGTCGGAGACCGCTTCACGACATCGTCGGCCCTGTTCGGCAACGATCTGGCCACCTTCCCGGACTTTCCCGCCGAGATCCGCGCCCCCGCCGGGACGCTGGCCGGTGTGTCGGCGTTTCAGGTCCACATCTCCGATCACGACATCCTGACTCCCGGCGACGACCCCAATGTCCTGGTGGCCATGAACCCTGCAGCGTTGAAGGCCAACGTGGCCACGCTGCCGCCCGGAGCCATCCTGATCGTCAACGTCGATGCCTTCGACGACCGAAACCTGGCCAAGGCGGGCTACGCCGTCAACCCGCTGAGCGACGGCAGCCTGTCCGGGTACACCGTGTACGAGGTTCCGATGACCTCGATCACCACCGAGGTGTCCAAGGATGCCGGCGTGAAGCCACGTGATGCCGAGCGCTCGAAGAACTTCTTCGCTCTCGGCCTCATCAGTTGGCTCTTCAACCGTCCCACCGAGCCCACGGCCCAGTGGATCGAGAAGCGTTTCTCGTCCAAGCCAATGGTGCAGGAAGCCAACCTCCGGGCGTTCAAGGCCGGCTTCCACTTCGGTGAGACGGCCGAGCTGTTCGAGTCCTCGTACGAAGTTCGCCCAGCGGAGCTGGAGCCAGGAGAGTACGTCAACATCACCGGGAACACAGCAACAGCGTGGGGCCTCATCGTCGCCGCCACCCAGAGTGGGCTGCCCTTGTTCCTCGGTACCTATCCCATCACGCCTGCCTCGGACATTCTCCACGAGCTGTCGAAGCACAAGGAGTACGGCGTCCGCACCTTCCAGGCCGAGGACGAGATCGCCGGTGTCGGTGCCGCACTCGGCGCTGCTTTCGGTGGTGCGCTCGGGGTGACCACGACCTCGGGTCCAGGGGTCGACTTGAAGGCGGAGATGATCGGGTTGGCCATCGGCCTGGAGCTGCCGCTGGTGGTCATCGATATCCAGCGAGGAGGCCCGTCCACCGGTCTGCCGACCAAGACCGAACAGGCCGATCTACTCCACGCCATGTACGGGCGCCACGGCGAGGCGCCGCTTCCCATCGTGGCGGCCAAGACGCCGTCGCACTGCTTTGAGACAGTGATCGAGGCGGTCCGCCTCGCGGTCAAGTACCGCACCCCGGTGATGCTCCTCTCCGACGGGTACCTGGCCAACGGCACCGAGCCGTGGCGTCTCCCTGATCTCGACGATCTGCCGGAGATCGATCCGGCGTTCGCCACGGAGCCGAACCACACCGACCCGGATGGGGAGAAGACGTTCTGGCCGTACGTTCGTGACGAGGAGACCCTCGCCCGCCCGTGGGCGCCTCCTGGCGTTCCCGGGCTCGAACATCGCATCGGTGGCCTGGAGAAGGCCGACGGGAGCGGCAGCGTCGCCTACGACGGAGCCAACCACGAGCGGATGACCCGGTTGCGGGCTGCCCGGATCGCAGGCATCGCCAACGACATTCCGCTGCTCGAGGTCGATGACGCCGACGACGATGCCAAGGTCCTGGTGGTGGGGTGGGGATCGACGTACGGAGCGATCGCCGCTGGGGTTCGGCGGGTAAGGGCCCGGGACCACAAGGTTGCCCACGCCCACCTCGTCCATCTCAATCCGTTCCCGTCCAATCTGGGGGAGGTACTGGCTCGGTACGAGAGGGTACTGGTGCCTGAGGTGAACCTCGGACAGCTCAGCCGGCTGCTCCGGGCCGAGTTCCTGGTGGATGCGGTGTCCTTCACCAAGATCCAAGGTGTCCCGTTCCGGGCTGCCGAGATGGAGGCGGTGATCCTGGAACAGATCGGTGAGGTGTCCGGGGGTTCTGGGGGTTCCGAGGGTTCCGAGGGTTCCGAGGGTTCCGAGGGTTCGGCAACGGTGCCCGTGAACCCGGCGTCTACGAACGGCACGCCGGCCCCTGCAAACGGAAAGGCATCCAGCTGATGACTGACGTGGCTGACCCCGTCGCAGTCCCCGTGACCACCCGGAAGGACTGGTCCTCCGACCAAGAGGTGCGGTGGTGTCCGGGGTGTGGGGACTACTCCATCCTGGCTGCCGTTCAGATGCTCCTCCCTGACCTCGGTGTGCGTCGGGAGAGCACGGTGTTCCTCTCGGGGATCGGGTGTGCCGCCCGCTTCCCCTACTACATGAACACGTACGGCATGCACTCGATCCACGGCAGGGCTCCGGCCATCGCCACCGGTTTGGCCACCACTCGACCGGACCTCGATGTGTGGGTGATCACCGGTGACGGCGACTCGCTGTCGATCGGTGGGAACCACCTCATTCACGCCTTGCGCCGTAACGTCAACATCACCATTTTGCTGTTCAACAACCAGATCTACGGCTTGACCAAGGGCCAGTACTCGCCCACATCCGAAGTGGCCAAGGTGACCAAGTCGACACCGTTCGGTTCGCTCGAACAGCCGTTCAACCCGTTGAGCTTGGCCTTGGGGGCGGAGGCCACCTTCGTGGCCCGGACCCACGACCTGGATCGCAAGCACATGATGGAGACCTTCCGCCGTGCCCATCAGCACAAGGGGGCATCGTTCGTGGAGATCTACCAGAACTGCAACGTCTTCAACGATGGCGCTTTTGCCCAGATCACCGGGAAGGACCAGCGTGCCGACATGTTGGTCCCCCTGGTTCACGGGAAGCCGATCCGGTTCGGGGCAGAGGGTGAGCACGGTGTCGTGCTGCATCCTGACGGATCACTCCACCTGGTCGAAGTGGCCGATGTGGGCGAGTCGGCGTTACTCGTTCACGACGAGCACCGAGACAGCCCGGGGCTGGCCTTCCAGCTGAGCCGGTTGTCGAGAGGGCCCTACGAGCCGACGCCGATCGGTGTGTTCCGGGACGTGGACCGGCCCGACTACGGAACGTCCATGAACCACCAGCTCGACGAGGCTGTGGAGCGGAAGGGCAGAGGAGATCTGAAGCAGCTGCTCCGGTCGGGTTCGTCCTGGGTCGTTGAGTAGTCCGCTGCGCCGCTGCGCCTGATCCGGAAGGCATTGTCCTCTGTGTCAGTCGACGAGTGTTCGGTAGACCATGCCGGTGCGCGGCTTGGGGTGGAAGTAGGTGCTCTTCGGAGGCATACGGCGGTGGGCATGGGCCCACTGGGCGATCTGGTCCACGGTGACCGGCCGTAGCAGGATGGCAGCTTGCGCCTCCCCGCTGTCGACGACCGAAACGGCATCCTGCCAGCTATAGCGAAACTCGATGTCGTGATCGGGCAGCTCGGCGATGACCAACGCCACCATCGACGAATCGAGATCTGACCCTGCGGCCTCCGGCGTCCCGTCTTTGGGGGACAGCAACCACACTCCTGACGGCATCACCAGGGCGAGTGCTCCGGACTCACCGAGGGCGGTGACCGTTCGCGTATCGAGCTCGCCGGCCCGGGTTGCCTCAAACCACGAAGAGAAGACGTCGACCAGGTCCAGTCCGTCGGGCAGGCCGGATAGGACACGGTGCACGGGACCTACGGCCAGCTCGTCCTCGGCCAGCTCCACGACCAATGTCATGATCAGGTCGAACGCACCGGGGGTCGACGCACCCGCTGCAGCGCGACGCTCCTGCTGAAACGCCAGGGCCGTCTCGTAACGATGGTGGCCGTCGGCGATGATCACCGGAGAGGCGCCTACTGCGTCGCCGATGGCGGCGATTGCACCCTCGTCATCGACGACCCATAGCTCGTGTCGAACGCCGTCATCATCGGTGGCAACGACATCCGGGAGGCCGTCCGTGGTGAACGTCTTCGACAGCCCGGCAGCGAGCGACAGACCCCAGACGGGAGACAAGTTCGTCTCGGTGGCCCGGAGCAGGTCGAGACGATCGCTCTTCGGCTTGGCGAGGGTCTCTTCGTGTGGAAGGACATCGCCACGACCATCTGCGTCGATGGCCAGTGCGCCGATGACCCCCGTGGTGTGTGCGGCCTCGCCCGGGAGCGTCATTCGATAGACGTAGAAGGCAGGGTTGGGGTCACGAAGTAATTGGCCATACTCTTCCCATTCGGCCAGGAGTCGGGCTGCGTTCTGATACCGATCGAGCCCTGCTCGACCGTCAAGCTCGGGGAGCTCTACCCGGACTGCATTCGCACTGTGCCGGCGAGCCAGGGTGGCTCGTTCCGGGGGTTCCACAACGTCGTACGGTGGCGCGATCACCGCGTTCTGGTCGACCCTGGCCGTGTCGTAACGCAGTCCAGGAAACGGTTCGAATCGAGGCATGAACACTGCGTAGCACATCCGCGTTCGCTACCATGCCGGACGTGGCCTGTAGGTGTTCTTCTGACGTGGCCGAAGCATGAGGGTGGACGGGGGAGTCCCACCGATCGCCTCCGGTGACCCGGACAGCGGTCCTTCGGATCGCGACGAGCCGAGTATGGAACCAGGAGCCCTACGGATCGGGGAAGCGGCAGAACGAGCGGGAGTCTCGAGTCGGACGTTGCGCTGGTACGAAGAGCTCGGGCTGTTGGTCCCCTCTGGCCACTCGGTTGGTGGTGCGCGTCGCTATAGCGAAGAGGATGTGGACCGGCTGGTCCACATCAGGGAGCTCCAGTCACTACTCGGCTTCGATCTGGGCGAGATACGCGACATCCTTCGGGCTGAAGACGATATGGCTGGGCTGCGTACCGAGTACCGGTCAGGGGCGGACGAGTCCCGTCGACGGGAGATCCTCCTCGAAGCCACCGCCATCAACCAGAAGCTCCGTGGCGTGGTGAGTGGGAAACAGGAGCGACTTGCCGGCATGATGGCCGAGCTCGAGGCCAAAGCGGCGAGTTATAAGAAGCGGTTGCGAGAGATGAAACGGGCTTCACGGCCCGCGAGCTCTTCGGGCTCGTAGCAGCCGTTAACCAACCCCTCCGGGTTGCGTGCGAGTCAACCGGGTTCCTCCAGAGTCTGGGTGATCAGCGTGGCCAGAGCCGCCTGCCCGGCGGGTTCCAGGTGCACCCCGTCGGGGGTGAACCAGCTGGGGTTGGGGTTGGCCAAGCTGTACCAGTCGGCCAGCACGGCCACCCCCGGGTAACGGGCAACTCCTGCTGCCAGGACTGCATTGTCCGGAGCTTCCCAGGAACGGTCGACGCACACGTTCACGAAGACCACTCGCTTGACTGGACCGGCGGCCTGCATCATGGCGTCGAAGTCCGAATCGGTGATCGTACCGTTGGTCCCGAGCTCGACGACCAACGCGTTCCCCAGCGTGCCGGCAGCCCGGTAGCCCTGGACCACAGCGATGCCATCCTCGAACTGTCTCGAGACCATGCCATCGACCTGAATCCCGGGAACGTCTGCTTCGAGGTCGGGTTGGATGTCGATCATGATCGAGTCACCCACCGCGGTGATCTGTCCATATGACGCCAACGGTGTCGTGGGCGGAGGTACGGTTGTCGTGGTGGTCGGTACCGAAGTCGTCGATGTCGTGGACTTTGACGTCGAGGTTCCTGTCGTATGGCCTCCCGATGAGCACGCAGCAGTGGTGATGGCCATCACCAGCCCGACCAGCACCATCTGGAAGGCACGCCGGTTGCGGCTGCGGGTAACAGGGAAGAATCTCATAGGCGGACATTGTGGCTTGTCAGGGTGGAGAAGACGCGGCTTTCCACCGAGGACCCGGGTGAGCGAGTCGTGGCTCGTAGACTTGGAGCGTGGATGGGATCGAGAACGCCGATGCGCTCGCGCCTGGTACAGCACCGCTATCCGGCACGGAGGAAACCGACCGATCCGGCACGGAGGAAACCGACCGATCCGGCACGGAGGAAACCGACCGATCCGGCACGGAGGAAACCGACCGATCCGGCACAGAAGGAACCGACCACTCTGAGACGGAGGGAACCGATCGCATACTGACCGTTCCCAACGCGATCACCGTGGTCCGTCTGGCCTGCATACCCCTGTTCCTCTGGCTGCTCTTCGGTGCGCACCTCCAGACCTTTGCTGCCATTCTGTTGGCGGTGTTGGGTGCCACTGACTGGGTCGACGGTCAGATCGCTCGACGATTTCACCAGGTTTCGACCGTTGGGAAGGTTCTCGATCCGGTGGCCGACAGGGTCCTGGTCGGCACCTCGGTCATTGCCATCATCGTGCATGGTGCTGTTCCGGTGTGGTTCGGAGTGGCCACTTTGGCACGTGAGGTGGTCGTCTCCGTAGCCGTTCTTGTCCTGGCATCACTAGGCGCGAAGAGAATCGACGTACTGTGGGTGGGAAAGGCAGGTACCTTCGCTCTCATGTTCTCGTATCCCGCTTTCCTGTTGAGCAACGGCACAGCTCAGTGGCAGAGCCCCATTCACGTCTTCGCTTGGGTGGCCGGGATCATCGGCTTGGTCCTGGCCTGGATCGCTGCCGGTTCGTACATTCCGTTGGCACGACGCGCGACTCAGTGAAGGGCGGCGCACGGATCGTGCGCACGCCAGCCCGAGCGATGGAGTGGTTCGATGAAGGCGGTGATCATGGCTGGCGGCGAGGGCACTCGTCTGCGCCCGCTGACCTCCAACCAACCGAAGCCGATGCTCCCGATGGCCAACCGGCCGATGATGGAGCATGTGGTGAACCTACTGAGGAACCACGGGTTCGAAGACATCGTGGTCACCGTGGCCTTCATGGCCAATGCCATCCGCACCTACTTCGGCGATGGTTCCGAGTTCGGTGTTCGCATGGTGTACGCCACCGAAGAGACGCCACTGGGTACGGCCGGTTCGGTGCGTAACGCCCGCGATGAGCTCGATGAGCGGTTCCTGGTGATCTCCGGGGATGTGCTCACCGACATCGACCTGACCGAGGTCGTGGCATTTCACGAGAAGCGAGGGGCACTGGCCACGCTGGCCCTGAAGGCCGTGGACAACCCCCTCGAGTTCGGCATCGTCATCACCCACGAGGACGGCTCGATAGAGCGATTCCTGGAGAAGCCGACGTGGGGTCAGGTGTTCAGCGACACCATCAACACCGGGATCTACGTGCTCGAGCCAGAGATCTTCGACTTCATTCCGGAAGGTCGCCCAGTGGACTTCTCCGAGGAGTCGTTCCCAGCGGTCCTCGAAGCAGGGAAACCGCTCTACGGCTACGTGGCCGACGGGTACTGGGAAGACGTCGGGACCCTTGACGCATACCTGAAGTCTCACCAAGACATCCTGGATGAGCGGGTTCAAGTGGAGATCGAGGGATTCCCCCTCCGTCCTGGAGTGTGGTTGGGCAAAGGCACCGAGATCGATCCCTCCGTCTCGATCGACGGACCGGCAGTGATCGGCGACAACTGCTTCATCGGCGCCGGAGCGCGGCTGGGGAAGTACTGCACCCTGGGGTCGAACGTTCGGCTGGGGGACAACGCATCGCTTCAGCGGTCCGTGGTCCATGACAACGCCTACCTGGGCACTGCGGTACGGATCGACGGGAGCGTCCTGGGTCGGAACACCGACTTGCGTCAGGGCGTGCGCTGCGAGCAGGGCGTGGTCCTGGGCGAAGAGTGCTTCGTCGGAGCCCATGCTGAGCTCCGACCAGGCGTGAAGGTCTACCCGTTCAAAACAGTGGAAGCGGGAGCGACGGTCAACTCGTCGATCATCTGGGAGTCCAGGGGCGCTCGCTCGCTGTTCGGTCGTGACGGGGTCCAGGGGTTGGCCAACGTGGACATCAGCCCGGAGTTGGCGGTCCGGCTTATCGATGGCCTGGGCCAGCACGCTCGAAAAGGGCGCGACGATCTCGGCATCACGTGACACCAGCCGGGCCGCTCGGGTGCTCAAGCGAGCCATCATGGTCGGCTGCAACACGGTGGGGGTGAACGTCGACGACCTGGAGGCGGCCACGGTGCCGGTCACCAGGTTCCAGGTGCAGTCGTCGGGCAGCGTCGGGGGCATCACCGTGCGATTGGTTCCTGACGATCCGGAGTCGGTGGTCATTCGCTTCTTCGATAAGGACGGGATCGATCTCGACGAGGTGACCCAGCGGAAGATCGAGCGTCTCTACCACCGCGAGGAGTTTCGCCGTGTCCTGGCTCGGGAGATTGGTGACATCGGCTTCCCGCCGCGGGCGCTCGAGTACTACACCGCAGCCCTGATCAACTCGGTGGATCTATCGAGCACCAAGACCGCCGACCTCAAGCTGGTTCTCGACTACTCGTTCGGGACGTCGAGCTTCGTGATGCCCAACCTCTTGGCCAAGGTCGAAGCTGAGGTCCTGGCGTCAATCCCTATGCCAATACGAAAGGGCGTGATGTCGTTCGATCGACAGGCCAGCGTGCCCGTGTCGCCGACTTGGTACGTGCGTCGGGCGCCCATCTCGGAGCCGTGATCGATCCGGGCGGTGAGCATGTGATGATCGTCGACGACCAAGGTCACGCCCTCACCGATGATGAGACGTTGTTGGTACTGCTGTCCCTGGTGACCGAGAGCTACCCCAACGCCCGGGTGGCCCTTCCGGTAGCGGTCAGCCGGGCGGCCGAGGAGATCTGCTCTCGGGCCGGGGCCGAGATCATCTGGACGAAGCTGTCCGCTGCCCACCTGATGGAGGTGGCCGCCACCGAGCACGTGACGTTCGCCGCCAGCCAGACAGGTGGGTTCATCTTCCCCGACTTTCTGCCCGCATTCGACGCTGCTGCCACCTTGCTGAATCTGTTGGCCATGCTGACCCGGACGGATCGGCGGCTCTCCACCATGGTGGCGGGCCTTCCACCTGTCCATATCGCCCACGATTCGGTCCATACCCCCTGGGAACTGAAGGGCATGCTCATGCGCACGCTGGTGGAGCGGTCGCACGAACGAGACCTTGTCCTGGTAGACGGTGTCAAGGTGCTCGAGGACGACGGTTGGGCTCTGGTCCTCCCCGACCCCGAGGAGCCCCTCACCCATGTGTGGGCGGAGGCGGCCAGCGATGCCGAGGCGGAGGCGAGGGCCCAGGAGTGTGCCGTCCGGCTTCGCCAGCTTCTTCACTGAACGGTTCGAGATGGCCGAACGGTCAGAGATGACCGTCCTGTCAGCGCGCTGGCCCGGGCTCCCTGTCCACCAAGCCCTTGGCGGTCGGGTATCGTCCGCTTGCATGAACGTCCCTGACGATCTCCGTTACTCCTCGGATCACGAGTGGGTCCGCCCCATCGGCGACCGGATCCGGGTCGGTATCACCGACTATGCCCAGGACGCGCTGGGAGACATCGTCTTCGTGGACCTGCCTCCCGTCGGTTCCACGGTCCAGGCGGGTGGAACGTTGGGTGAAGTCGAGTCAACGAAGTCGGTCTCGGAGGTGTATGCGCCGGTGACCGGCAGGTCGTGGCCGTCAACGAGGCGTTGAGCGATGGGCCCGAGCGCTTGAACGAGGATCCCTATGGCGAGGGTGGATCTGCGAGATCGAGCCTGAGGATGCAGGCGCGGACGAGCGCTTCTCGACGCTGATGCCTACCGGCAATTGATTGCCGACTGACGGAGATACGCCGGCCGAGGTCGGGAAAACCAGGAGGACTGAAGCGACTACCGTGGATGATGTGTTCTGTCGCAACTGTGGTCACCGAAATCCGATGGGGGTCAACTTCTGCTCATCGTGTGGATCGGTGCTGGTTGCTGCGTCCTCGGACACGACGGTCTCGATCCAGCCGGTTGAGGACTGTCCGAGGTGGCCGATGACGACTCGGTTGTCACCCTGCTCGAGCTCCCTGGCGGAGTGGGCATGTTGGTCGTCAAGCGGGGCCCGAACACGGGAAGTCGGTACGTCCTCGAGGCAGAGGTGACCAAGGCCGGTCGTCACCCCGAGAGCGACATCTTTCTCGACGACATCACGGTGTCCCGCCGCCACGCCGAATTCGTCAAGTCGGGAGGATTCGACCTTGGTGCGGGACGTGGGGTCGCTGAACGGCACCTACGTCAACCGGGAACGCATCGACGAGGTCACGCTCTCCAGCGGGGACGAAGTCCAGATTGGTAAGTTCAAGCTGCTGTACCTGTTGGCAACGAACGAATGACGGCCAACGAGATTCAGGTTCTGTTCAGGGGGAGCGCACGGTGAGTGCACGGTCGTACCTTTCCATTGGCGACGTTCTGACCCTGCTGCGTCAGGAGTTTCCTGACGTCACCATCTCGAAGATCCGGTTTCTCGAGAGCCAGGGCCTGGTCAATCCGGAGCGAACCCCCTCGGGCTACCGGAAGTTCTACGAACACGACGTCGAGCGCCTGCGTTGGGTGCTGCGTCAGCAGCGGGAGCACTTCCTTCCGCTCAAGGTCATCAAGGACCGCCTCGATGACGGCACAGACGGATCCAACGGGAGCTCGGCGACACCCGTCGATGTCCCGGCTTCGCAGCCGATATCGAACGTGGGTCAGCGTGAGGACGTCGAGCCAGACCTGGTGCACACTTCGGAGCCAGTGTTGGTCGGGCAGGCCACCGTGGCGCACGCCCATGCGTCGTCGGCTGCGCCACCGGTGGCAGACCCTGCTTCGCCGGTCACTCCCGGCCCAGGGCTTCCCGGTCTCGATGGTGTGTCCGGGCCTCCGTCGCTCGCAGCGGATCGTTCGGTCGCACCCGCCAGGACGACGACCAGTGGTCCGGTAGACGCTCCTCCTCCGTCCACGTGGGCGCATGCTGCTCGCCGGGACCGCCCGTCATCACCGCCGGCCAAGTCGTCATCGGGCGGGGCAGATGAGCCGTCACCACCGCAGCCCGAGACGGGACCACCATCGAGAGGAGCGGCGCCGGCTCCGTCTCAGCGTGCTGCCTCCGCACCCCAGCCAGAACCGGTGCGGGGTTCGGCGGCGGCGGAGAGCCGTCGAGCGGATCTCAGCAGCACCAGCCTCACCTTGGCCGAGCTGGTGACCGCCAGCGGCTTGGATGCCGACGTGATCGGGCAGCTTCGGGAGTTCGGGCTTCTCGCCCCTGTTCTGGTGGGTGGTATCGAGTACTTCGACGAAGACAGTCTTGCCATCGCCAACCTTGCCGCTGGGTTTGCTCGGTTCGGTGTGGAGCCGCGACATCTCCGTCTGTACAAGAACGCTGCCGACCGGGAGGCGGGCTTCGTCGAGCAGATCGTGCTGCCCCTGGTGAGGCAGCGAAATCCCGAGGCAAGCCAGCGGGCTTCGACCACGGCAGACGAACTGATCAGCCTGGGACAAGGGCTTCGAGGCGCCTTGCTCCGAACGGCGCTGCGGGACCTGCTCGGCGGGTGATGTCACTGGCTGTTCTCCCATCGGCCGCCCGCTCACTCTCCGTCCACATCTGCCGTTCTTCTTGGGGTATTTGCGGTGGAGACCTGACCGCGACAGCGCCCTTTGGCGAGTAAGTTGCAAGACATGGTCGAAGTCCGGCTTCGAGCAGTGCGTGTGGACCTCCAGTCGAACACGCCGGTGCTCCTGCTTCAGGAGTCCGATGCGTTGGGCCGCACCCTGCCCATCTTCATCGGAGCCCCGGAGGCGACGGCGATCGCGTTTGCGCTGCAGGGCATGGACACGCCGCGTCCGATGACCCACGATCTGATTCGGGACCTGCTTGACGGTCTTGGGGTCGATGTGGTGCGAGTGGTGATCACCGAGCTACGCACGGCTACGTACTACGCCGAGATCGTTCTCCGTCTTGACGATGCAGAGGTTCCGATCTCAGCTCGCCCTTCGGATGCCGTGGCAGTGGCGGTTCGCACCGGAACCCCGCTGTACGTGGCCGACGACCTGATGGATGCCGAGGGGATCATGCTCCCGTCAGAAGATGACGACGAAGACAGTGACGAGTACGGCGACGGTGGAGATGACGAGAACCCCGACGAGCTGGTCGGCGAATTTCGGACCTTCCTCGATACCATCCGCCCAGAGGACTTCTCCCCCGAGTAAGTGGCTCGGCGAAGAGACAGGATGGATCAGAGGGCTGTTCATCTAGGCCGTTTGCCTGCTCAGCCGGTCGCCTGACTCGCCCGTCGATGCCGAAGACCCCCCGCCCTTTCGGAACGTGGCCGTCCGTGCTGTCGGCTACCGCGGTGGCCGCTGGGAAGGTGTCCCGCAGTGGGCTCCAGGTGGATGGAGCGTGGATCTACTGGCTCGAGAGCCGACCGAACGATGGCGGACGCCAAGTGCTGGTCCGAGGGTCGCAGGGGAGCCCACCCGTCGACGTGTCTCCTCCGACCCGGAGCATTCGCACTCGGGTGCACGAGTACGGGGGAGGTGCTGCCACCGTCTCGGACGGCACCTTGTACTTCGTCGACCAATCGGATCAGCGTCTCTACCGGTGGAGCCTCGACGCAGGTTCGAACGGGACTTCGACCGGGACACCGACGCCGGTCCCGCTGACCCCCGCTCCTGGCGACAACGGCTCGGCTCGCTATGCCGACGGCCGGCTGTCGGCGGATCGTCGTTGGTTCGTCTGCGTCGAAGAGCGCCACAGCGAGCTGGGAGTGAAGCACGGGATCACGGCTGTCGATGCCCACGGCTCGCTGTCGGTGGTTCCACTGGTGGGGGGCCGGGATTTCTACGCTGCACCTCGTCTGTCACCGGACGGAGCGTTCCTGGCGTGGTTGTGCTGGGACCATCCTCAGATGTCGTGGGATGGTTGCGAGCTGTGGGTGGGTCGCTTCGAGGACGATGGCGGGGGAGGCACTCCCCGTGTCACCGAGCCTCGACGGATCGCCGGGAGCAGCGAGATCTCTGTGGGCCAGCCGACGTGGGACGACGGAAACCTGCTCTACGTCAGTGACGAGGGGGGCTGGTGGCAGCCGTATGGGACGGAGCCCGGCAACGACGGGGCGGGTGAGGCGCTTGCCCGGGTACCGGCTGAGTTCCACGGGCCCGACTGGGTTCTGGGCCAGACGACCATGGCAACGTTTCCGGGCGGTGTCCTGGTGTGCCGGATGCGTCGTGATGGGATCGACCGACTGGTGCGGATCGGTCCGGCAGACGAGCAGTTCGCCGGTGGGCTCCAGGAACTGGAACAGCCGTGCGTGTCCATCAGCGCCGTCTGCACCGCCCCGGACGGCGGGGTGGTGCTGTTGGGCGCCACCCCGGATGTCGGACCGTCGGTCTTCCTGGTTGCCCTGCGGCCACAGGCGACGACTCCGGCCCAAATGCTCAGTGCCCTATCGGCACCGACGATGCCACCCGAGACCATCGCCACCGCTCAGCCGGTCGTCGCCACATCTTCCTTAGGACCCATCTTCGGGCTCTTCTACCCACCGACCACCGCCACCTCCTGCGGTCCGGCCGGCTCGCTCCCTCCGCTGGTCGTGTTCTGTCATGGAGGTCCAACGGCAGGCGTGGACCCGGGGTTCGATCCTCTGGTCCAGTACTTCGCCAGTCGGGGACTGGCAGTGGTTGCTGTGGACTACCGGGGAAGCACCGGCTACGGCCGGTCGTACCGTCAACAGCTGCGAGGTCTCTGGGGCGAGGTCGATATCGACGACTGTGTGACCATGGCTGTGTCGCTGGCCGACGGCGGACTGGTGGATGGCGATCGCATGGTGATCCGGGGCACCAGCGCCGGTGGGCTCACCGCTCTCGGTGCGTTGATCCGGTCCGACCGGTTCGCGGGTGCTGCGGCTTGGTACGGAGTCACCGATCTCGAGGCGTTGGCGGCGGAGACCCACGACTTCGAGTCCCGTTACCTCGATGGTCTGGTGGGAGCCCTTCCGCAGGCGGCTCCGACGTACCGGGAGCGGTCGCCTGTGCACCATGCGGATCGGGTCACCGGCTCCGTGCTGTTGCTGCAGGGTCTCGACGATCCGGTCGTGCCGGTCGCTCAAGCAGAACGGTTCGCCGACGCCCTCCGGCAACAGGGGGTCAGATGCGAGTACCGGGTCTTTCCCGGCGAGTCCCATGGATTCCGTCGTGCCGAGACCCTCGAGGCCTGTCTGGATGCCGAGCTCGGCTTCTACGGTTCGGTTCTCGGGTTCGACCCTCACGTGAACCCCGAGGGCCCAACCACGGGGTGAAGCCGTGGTCCGGGGCCCGGTGGCAGGGCCGTCGAGCGCGGGACGATGTCTCAGGGGCCCGGTGGTACCATCGGCCGTGCCGACCGACCACTCTCGGGAGCGAAGGGCAACCGAAGCGTGGGGACGCCGACCATTGTTCATGGTGTTTGCTCAATTGCCCCATCGCGCATTCGACAAGATGCGACTCTGGTCACCGGAGTGGGGAGACGTGGTGCTCTATGGCCTGTCTGGTGTTTTTGCCGCACTGACAGTACTGACCGCGGATATCTCGCTCTACCGTCAGTGGGCGTCGATGGCGCTCGGTCCCTATCTGGCCGGTGCTGCATTCATGGCAGTGGTGGCGTGGCGGCGCGACGTGCAACGGCGCAGCTTGCAACAGCACGGCTTCCTGGAGCATGGCACAGCCTCTGACGGCGCACCCTCCACCTCGATCGACCGAGGTGATCCAGCGACGTCTGATGGTTCAGGTTCACGCCTGGCGGCATCGAATCGGAGGTTCCGCATCGCCCGGGTCACCGCCTGTGTCGTGGTTTTCGCCGGTGCCACGCTGCTGCCGTTGACCATGGAGGTGATCTGGCGCTCGGAAGGTCATGCGGCCGAGCACGTGCAGCCAGAGGTGATCGTGGTGGAGCGGGCCGGTGTCCGGGTTGCCCACGGTGAGGACCCCTACCAGGTGATCGACCGTGATGGTCACATCCTGATCCATCAGAGCAGCGAGCCTGTCTACGAGCTCTACTACCCCTATCTGCCGGGGATGGTCCTGTTCGGCTTCTCGTCCACCTCGAGCATGGTCGAGGCGCGGCTGACCGACGCACGGATCCAATTCCTGGTCTTCACCGTCGTGGTGGGGGGCTTGGCGCTGGTTGCACTTCGGACATCGAGAGGCACCAAGGCGCGAGCGCTTCAGTTCCTGGCCGTTCTGCCCACTGCAGCACTGCCACTAGCCACTGGAGGAGACGACATGCCGGTGGCGGCGCTGATGCTGCTCGGTATCGTCGCGCTCCAACGACGAAGACCGGTCCTCGCCGGTCTTGCTCTGGGAGCCGCGTCATCCTTGAAGTTCACTGCCTGGCCGTTGGCCCTCTTGGCTGTGTGGGCGGCGTACGACCTGACGCGACACCGTGCTCGTTGGCGTTATGCGTTGGGTTTTCTGATCATCGCCGCACCGGTGGTGGCGCCGTTCGCCATCGGCAACTCTTCGGCGTTCATCGACAACGTCATCCGGTTCCCGCTGGGGTTGGCCGGCGTCGCCTCGCCGGCTGCCAGCCCGTTGCCCGGCCATCTGCTGGTCGACGCTTTCCCCCATGCCCACAAGATCTACGTGCTCATCGTGGCGATCGTCGGAGCGATCCTGTTGATCTGGCGCCTCAAGGTCAAGCCGCCCAGGAACGCTGCAGAGGTCTCCTTGCTCACCGGATGGGTGATGCTGATCGCCATTCTGGCTGCTCCGGCCACCAGGGTTGGCTACTTGCTCTATCCGGCGAACCTGTTCGTGTGGGCGTGGATGGTTCGCCGTGCAGAGGATCCGGCCGACCTGGCATCGTCCGGATCGTTCCGTTCGCCGTGGCCTCGCTTGCTCCGTCAGTCCGGATCGGGTAGCTCGAAGATCTCGACCGTGAACGGTGTCACGCCTGCCGATGTGGTGGGTGATATCACCACGCCGGCCTCCCAGTAGTACCCGTCGTTGCTCCCGATCTTGCCCAAGACCTCGTTGGCTCCGGCTTGTTGGGGGTCAGGGCCGTTTGAGACGATCGACCACCCGAGCCGGCGGAGGGCCGTCTGGTAGAACTCCTGGACCTCGCCCGACGACAGGAGCGAGGTGAACTCCCCTTTGCGGTCGTACTGTCCGGCACCCTGGTCGATATCGACGGTTCCGGTCTTTGTGGACCCGGCGGGTACGGCCAGTGCGTCCAGGACGTCTGTGGGTGGTTGACCGCTGGCCTCGAGGTCGCTGAACGCCGTTGCTCCCGCCTCAACCCGCACGACGGCACCGTCCGCAAGGGTGACGCTCCGGAGTGTCGGTACGGAGGACGTGCCGGTGCCGAGGGCCGAGACGATGAAGCCGCTCACGGCGAGCACCACGGCGATGGCGAGGACGATCGTTGCCGGTGAGCGAAGCTTGAATTTGGCGATGGGTTGATCGTGGAGATCGTCTACCGGGTACGCCTGGTTGTCGTCAGCATCACCGTCGTGCGACGAGCTTGCTTGGTCTATACCGGTGTTTGTGACCACGACGAATCCTATCTGGCGACCCGGGGGTTCAATCGGGCACCCAGCGTTCGTGGGTCCCCGAGCGGGGGTCCTGAGCAGGGTCCCCGAGCAGGAGGCGTCTACCAGACAACTACTGGCTGTGGCCCGTGAGGAGTGGCGTGGTTACTATACGGTCAGCGGCCATGAACGGGCCTCTGACTCGTTGAGGTGTCGACCGGAGGCCGACCTTCGGTCGTGACAGGGATCCGTTGTCACCGCCGGGAGGCACATTGGAGGCTGACGATCGGGGGCAGCACGAAGGCGACATCGGTGGACTGTGGCTGAGCCGCCGAAAGTTCCTGGGGACAGCGGTGGTCGGTGCCACTGGGGTGGCGCTGGCCGTGTACGGCTCGGGATCGTCGTCTGCATCGTCGTCGGCGATCCCCCGTGCGAGTACCGGTGCCAAGACGCTGGGTCGAGTCGGGTCGTTACCGAATCCAAAGGCCGCTGCCGGCAGCGATCAACTGCCGGAGATCGACCACATCGTGGTCGTCATGCTCGAGAACCACTCGTTCGACAACATACTGGGGACGTTGGGCCGGGGGGATGGGTTCACCCTCAAGGGGGGAGTCCCGACCGCCACGAACCCGGACGGACAGGGCAACCTCGTCCACGCCTTCCATATGTCCACCCCATGTCAGCTCAAGAGCCAGCCATCTCAATCATGGGACGCATCCCACATCCAGTACGACAAGGGAAGCAACCAAGGGTTCGTCGTCAGCCCATCAGGTCCGGTGTCGATGGGCTACTGGACGGGGAGCGATCTACCGTTCACCCACGACTTGGCCCAGACCTATCCGATCAACGATCGGTACTTCTGCTCGGTGCTGGCCCAGACGTACCCCAACCGTCGATACCTCATGGCCGGAACCTCGCTCGGTATGGTGAACGACGCGCTGAACGAGGAGCTGCCGCCCAACGGCACGATCTTCAACCTCTTGAACAAGCACGACATCTCCTGGAAGAACTACTACAGCTCAGCACCCACCGCCTATATCTTCCTTGCACAGGCTGGTGAGAAGGCGATCGCGTCGAACGTGGTGTCGATCGACAACTTCTTCACGGACTGCTCATCGGGCAGCCTGCCGGGCTTCAGCGTGGTCGATCCGAACTTCGACAAGACCTCTGAGGAGAACCCCCAGGACATCCAGTACGGGGACCAGTTCCTGGCATCGGTGGTCAACGCGGTGACTTCGGGACCGAAGTGGAAGAGCACGTTGTTGGTATGGACCTACGACGAGCACGGGGGGTACTACGACCATGTCGCACCACCGAAAGCCGTTGCTCCGGACAACGTCCCTCCCGACATCACCGCCGCCACTGCCGGACCGGGCAGCCTGCAGCCTGGCGGCTTCGACCGGTACGGTTTCCGGGTGCCCACCGGCGTGGTCAGCCCCTACGCCAAGCCCGGCTACGCCTCCCATCAGGTGTCCGACCACACCTCGATCCTGAAGTTGGTGGAGACCAAGTGGAACCTTCCGGCTCTGACCCGCCGCGATGCCGCGGCATCGAACCTGCTGGATATGGTCGACTTCTCGTCGTCTCCCCACTTCCTCCACCCGCCAAAGCTCTCTGCCCCGGCCAATGCGGCCGCGCGGGCAGGCTGCCTGGTCACCGGCCCGGGGGTCATCCCGCCGCCTTCTGCCGTGACCTCTGCGACGTAGTTTCATCCTGTGGATAACGTGCCACTTGGCCCTGATCGGGGCTTTATTCGGTAGATAACCTGCTCATAGGTTGTTTACATTTTCGTAACGATCGTCAAGAATGTGGATCAGCAACGACGCCCGCTTCTCTTGGCGTCCGCAGGAGGGGGCATCCGGACTACTCCGGATGCAGGTTCCTGTTACAGGGTGGGGAGCGGCCGGGTCGTTGCGACCCGGCCGCTGTACGTTCCGGGGTCCGTCACGCTCCACCCGACCCGGGTGAGTTGTTCTCGGTCGCTGTCATCCTCTGGTCGACCACCCCAGGTGGTCGAGCGGGCCGTGCCCGCTGCCGAGGTGCCACTCGGCCCCACCCCGCATGGCGTCGGTCACGTACCGCTTGGCATCGCTGACGGCAGTGGGCACGTTCGCGCCGGACGCCAGTCCGGCAGCGATGGCGGCCGAGAGCGAGCAACCGCTCCCGTGGACGTTGGTCGTCTGCACGTGCTGGCCGGAGAGCACGGTGACCGTGGTCCCGTCGAACAGGATGTCAGGCACGCTCGAAGGACGTTCATGATCACCGTCACGAGGTCCCACCCCTGGGAGGTGCCCGCCCTTCACCAGCACCCAACGGGCCCCCAGGGTGTGCAGGCGACGGGCGACATCGACCATCCCGTCGGTGTCGGCCACCGTCTTGGGGTCGACGTCCGCCAACAGTGCCGCCTCCCAGAGGTTGGGGGTCATCACGACCGCATGGCACACCAAGTGGCGACGGTAGGCCTCGATGCCCTCATCGTCGAGCAGTGGGCGTCCGGTCGAGGCGACCATGACCGGGTCCACGACCAGATTGGGCAGATCGCCGGCAGCGGCACGGGCGGACACCACTTCGATGGTCTCTGCCGACGCCAACATCCCGGTCTTCACTGCCATCACCGAAAGGTCGGCGAGGACCGCTGAGATCTGCTCGTCCACCATGGCTGGGGGGACATGGTGGACGCTCTCCACGGTCACGGTGTTCTGGGCGGTGACTGCCGTGATGGCGGTGGTGGCGAACACTCCGAGCGCAGCCATGGCCTTCAGGTCGGCCTGGATCCCGGCTCCAGCACCCGAGTCCGAGCCGGCGATGGTCAGTGCCACCGGTGGATCCCCGATCATTCGCCCTCCGGCCGGCTCATGAGCCCTGGAGAGGGCCGGAGTCGATCATGCCCTGCCACGAGCTCGATGCCTCGCCGTGGAATCGTCGGGGGATGCGCCCTGCTCGGCTGGCCGCACGACCGGCGACCACCGCATCCCGTATGGCTGCCGCCATCAACGCCGGCTGTCTGGCTCGAGTCACCGCAGAGGCCACCAGTACGGCGTCGCACCCCAGCTCCATGGCCAGGCAGGCATCGGACGCGGTCCCCACCCCCGCGTCCAGAATCACCGGCACCTCGGCGTCCTCGACGATCAAGGCCAGATTGTGTGGGTTGCGGATGCCCAACCCGCTGCCGATCGGTGAGCCGAGCGGCATCACGGCGGCGCACCCCACCTGCTGGAGCCGGCGGGCGAGGATGGGGTCGTCGTTGGTGTACGGGAACACGACGAACCCGCTGTCGACCAGCTCCTCGGCTGCTGTCACCAGTTCGATCGGGTCAGGGAGCAAGGTGCGGTCGTCGCCGATGACCTCCAGCTTCACCCAATCGGTCCGGAACGCCTCGCGGGC
The DNA here is from genome assembly GCA_963812965.1 of uncultured Acidimicrobiaceae bacterium. Taxonomy (GTDB): domain Bacteria; phylum Actinomycetota; class Acidimicrobiia; order Acidimicrobiales; family RAAP-2; genus DASXMT01. The sequence continues at coordinate 24,902 of CAWEXG010000012.1, forward strand.
CAGCTTGGCCGTGAGCACGGCCTCGGCCGCGGTGTAGCAGCCGGCCGTGTTGGGCAGCACCTGCACGCCGACCTCGGTGAGCAGGTCGAGCAGGGAGCCTTGTGCTGTCGGGTCGACGCGACGCACCGCCACGGTGGCCAGAGCCGTGCCCGACGCCACCAGCGCGCCACGGAGCGATTCGAGGCTCGACATACCCCCGGTACCGAGGATGGTCCGTGAGCCCACCGTGACGCCTCCGACGACCCACGGGTCGTGTTGGGTCATCTCTGTCGTGCTGCCACCCTTCGGCTCCTCTGGGACGTCGGCGCTCGTGATCTGCTCGGAGACGGTCACGACTTCACCGTACCGCCCGTATGCAGGAGGTGGTGAGAGGCCCCTTCTGGGCGGGGCAGAGCCCAGTGCCCCTCTCTACTGGTCTCTGCTGGGCGGTTAGCCGCCTGCTGCAGCCGACACGATCTCGATACGGTCGCCGGTGATCACCTCGGTGGTCTCCCACGAGCTCTTGGGGACGACGTCGCCGTTCTGGGCGACGGCGATCCCGTTGGGTGACGGGCACCAGCTGCGGACGATGTCTGCCACGGTGGTCCCGGCAGCCCCGCTCCAGGGCTTCCCGTTGATCAAGGTCTCCACCGGACCGGCACTGGTCACCGGACGCCCTGTGCCGCTGGTTGGGTGGCTCTTCCGGGCGCTCCAGGGGCCTCAGGCGTTCCAGGGGCACAGGCAGCACCGGTGACCCGGGGGAGGAGAAACCGCTCGGGTCCGAACGGGACGACGGCATCGGGAGCCGTACCGCCGGTTAGCAGCGCGGCCACCGTATCGGCGGTCAACGGCGCCAACAGGATCCCGTTGCGGTAGTGGCCGGTTGCCACCAGTACCCCGGCGACATTCGTCCATCCGATGGCCGGTGCGTTGTCGGGCGACCCGGGTCGGAGGCCGGTTGTGGTCTCGACCAGCTCGTACTCGTCGAGTCCGGGCACGATAGTGCGGGCATCACGGAGAAGCGCATGGACCGCCCCGACCTCGACGGTGTCGTCGAATCCCTTCTCCTCGACCGTGGCCCCCACCACCGCTGAGCCGTCGTCTCGGGGCACCAGGTAGCACGTCCGTCCGTGGACCAACCCCCGTACCGTGCGTCGCAGCAGGGGTATGCCGGCACGACCGGCAACCCGGAGGGTGAGCCCCTTGACCGGCCGGACCGAAGGCAGCGTTCCTACGGGGAGGCCGCCGAGCTGGTTCGACCAGCATCCGGCGGCGATCACCACCGAAGCCGTACGGACGATCCCGCCGTCTCGAAGTTCCACACCCTCCGCTCGACCGCCGGGTGCACACACAACCCGGTCGGCGCGATCAGTGATCATCGAGACCCCTGCCTGTCGACAGGCTGTGAGCAGTGCTGCGATCAGTTGACGGTTGTCCACCTGGTGGTCTCCGGGGACGTCGACTCCGCCCCGGATACCGGGTGCCAGCGATGGTTCCAGGGTGCGGCATGCCGGCGCCGACAACCGTCTGGCTCGAAGGCCCAGCGACTGCTGAAACTCGAGCACCTCGTCGATGGCGGCCCGATCCGAGGCATCGGCGGCCACGACCAGCGTCCCGTGTTGGAGGTACCCCACGGGAACCCCGGAGTTGGACTCGAGCTCGTGTGCGAACGTGGGCCAGCGTTCGGCGGCAGCGATGTTCAGCCGCACCAGCGGCTCCTCGCCATAGTGCGCCTCGGTAACGGGTGCCAGCATGCCGGCTGCAGCCCAGGATGCCCCGTGGCCGGGGAGCGGGTCGATCACGGTGACCGACAGCCCTGCCTGGGCCGACCGCCAGGCTGCGGTCAGTCCGATGACACCGCCGCCGACGACAACGGCATCCGCTACGGTTGATCCAGGCACGGTCTTATCCTACGAGCGGGCTTGTTGGCACGTCGCGGGGCGTCGGGAACCGCCACCACCGTGTAGAGTTGATGGACCGCAGGGCCAACGTCGTCCCGGGCGGAAGATGCACCATCCCTTGATGGAGAGACCCGATGACGACACCTGACGGCCTGTTCGGCGACCCCCCAATTGACGACACGACGGCATCCGCCAACGTGCCGCGCCCCCCGACGACCGGGCTGTACGACCAGCGTTTCGAGCACGATGCGTGTGGCATCGCCCTGGTCGCCGACTTGCATGGACGTCCGACCCACGGGTTGGTCCTGCAGGCGATCACCGCGCTCGAGCACCTGGCTCACCGTGGGGCCACCGGGAGCGAAGAGGACAGCGGCGACGGTGCCGGCATTCTGATCCAGGTTCCCCACGACTTCCTCGTGGCCGAGGCTGGCTTCGATCTGCCTGGCCGAGGCGAGTACGCGGTGGGGGTCGCCTTCCTGCCCCAGGACGGCGCCGAGGCAGAGAAGGTCCAGTTGGCAGTGGAACGCCTGGCCAATGAAGAGGGCCTGTCGGTCATCGGCTGGCGGGATGTGCCCGTCGACGACTCCATGCTGGGTTCGGTGGCTCGGGGGGAGATGCCCCGGATGCGCCAGCTCTTCGTCACCCCCGCACCGATGACGACGCTGGTGGGCAACGATCCGGTCCTGGCCCTCGACCGCCTGGCGTTCGTGCTGCGCAAACGGACCGAGCACGAGATCGACGGGGTCTACTTCGCCTCGTTGTCGGCGCGGACCGTCACCTATAAGGGGATGCTCACCTCTCACCAGCTGTGTGACTTCTACCCCGACCTGTCGGACGAGCGGGTGGTGAGCGGCCTGGCGCTCGTCCACTCCCGCTTCTCCACCAACACCTTCCCGTCGTGGCCCCTGGCCCATCCGTACCGGTACCTGGCTCACAACGGGGAGATCAACACCCTGGCCGGGAACCGCAACTGGATGCGGGCTCGGGAGGCCCTCCTGGCTTCGGACCTCATCCCGGGTCTCGAGCGTGCCTTCCCCATCGTCACCCCCGGCGCTAGCGACTCGGCGTCGTTCGACGAAGTCCTGGAGCTGCTGCACCTGGGTGGACGGCCGTTGCATCACGCCGTGTTGATGATGATCCCCGAAGCATGGGAGAACCATCGGACAATGGACCCGGCTCGGCGCGCCTTCTACCGCTACCACGCTTCGCTCATGGAGCCGTGGGACGGACCGGCGGCCGTGGCCTTCACCGACGGGACGACCATCGGTGCCGTGCTCGATCGCAACGGCCTCCGTCCGGCCCGGTACTGGGTCACCGACGACGACCTGGTCGTACTGGCGAGCGAGGTGGGTGTTCTCGATGCCGATCCGGCCAAGGTGGTCCGCAAGGGTCGGCTACAGCCAGGGCGGATGTTCCTGGTCGATACCGAAGCAGGCCGCATCGTTGACGACGACGAGATCAAGGCGTCCCTGGCATCGCAGCACCCCTACTTCGAATGGCTGGAGGCCGGGCAGGTCGATCTCGACGACCTGCCTCCGCGCACCATGCTCACTCCCCAGCACGCATCGGTCGTCGGTCGTCAGCGTCTGTTCGGCTACACCACCGAAGAGCTCCGGATGCTGTTGGCCCCCATGGCCAGGACCGGGGCGGAGCCGATCGGCTCCATGGGCTCCGATGCGGCGATCGCCGTACTGTCAAGCCGACCCCGACTGCTCTACGACTACTTCACCCAGCTCTTCGCCCAGGTGACGAACCCGCCGTTGGATGCCATCCGGGAGGAGCTGGTCACTTCGCTGGCGTCCAGCGTCGGCCCCGAGGCCAATCTGCTCGACCCTACGGCCGAATCGTGCCGACAGATCGTGCTGCCCATGCCGGTCATCGACAACGACGATCTGGCCAAGTTGCTCTACGTCAACGAAGACGGCCAGACGCCGGGCTTCAGCGCCTTCGCCGTCGACGGCCTCTTCGAGGTGGTTGGAGGGGGCGAGGCGTTGCGGGTTGCCATCGAGAACGTGCGGGCCAAGGTGAGCGAGGCCATTGCCGACGGCGCAGACATCATCGTGCTCTCCGACCGGAACTCCACGAACGAGCTGGCGCCCATCCCGTCCCTGCTGTTGGTCTCTGCGGTCCACCACCATCTGGTGCGTGAGAAGACCCGTACCCGGGTTGGTCTGGTGGTGGAGTCCGGGGACGCCCGTGAGGTCCACCACATGGCGCTGCTCAAGGGGTTCGGTGCGGCTGCCATCAATCCGTACTTGGCGTTCGAGACCATCGACGACATGATCGCGTCGGGCATGTTGACCGGGGTGACGCCCCGCCAGGCCCAGAAGAACTACATCAAGGCCGCCAGCAAGGGTGTGTTGAAGGTGATGTCGAAGATGGGCATCTCCACCGTTGCCTCGTACACCGGCGCCCAGGTCTTCGAAGCGGTCGGTCTGGCCACCGACGTCATCGACGAGTACTTCACGGGCACGGTCAGCCGTATCGGTGGTGTCGGTCTCGACGTGTTGGCGAACGAGGTGATCGCCCGGCATCATCTGGCCCATCTGGAGCGACCGCTAGAGCTGGCCCATCGTGAGCGGGAGGTCGGGGGGGAGTACCAGTGGCGCCGTGAGGGTGAGGTGCACCTCTTCAACCCCAGGACCGTCTTTAAGTTGCAGCACGCCACCCGGTCCAAGCGTTACGAGATCTTTAAGGAGTACTCGCGTGCAGTCGACAACCAGTCGACCGCACTTGCCACGCTGCGCGGTCTACTGGAGCTGAAGGTAGGGGAGCGCACACCGGTTCCGATCGAGGAGGTGGAGCCCATCTCGGCCATCGTGGCCAGGTTCTCCACCGGAGCCATGTCCTACGGCTCCATCTCGGCGGAAGCTCACGAGACACTCGCCATCGCCATGAATCGCATCGGCGGCCGGTCCAATACGGGCGAGGGTGGTGAAGATGTCGATCGGTTCACCCCGGATGCCAACGGGGATCTGCGCCGCAGCTCCATTAAGCAGGTGGCGTCAGGTCGGTTCGGAGTCACCAGCGAGTACCTGGTGAACGCCGACGACATCCAGATCAAGATCGCCCAGGGCGCCAAGCCCGGTGAGGGCGGCCAGCTCTCGGGCAGCAAGGTGTACCCGTGGATCGCCAAGACCAGGTCCACGACGCCGGGGGTGGGGTTGATCTCGCCTCCTCCGCACCACGACATCTACTCCATCGAGGACATTGCTCAGCTCATCCACGACCTGAAGTCGGCCAATCCTCGTGCTCGGGTACACGTGAAGCTGGTGGCCGAGGTGGGTGTGGGCACGGTCGCTGCCGGGGTGGCCAAGGCCCACTCCGACGTCGTGCTGATCTCCGGGCATGACGGCGGGACGGGGGCGGCGCCACTCGACTTCGTTGAAGCACGCTGGTATCCCCTGGGAGCTGGGTCTGGCCGAGACCCAGCAGACCTTGATGGCCAACGACCTCCGGGATCGCATCGTCGTGCAGGTGGACGGGCAGATGAAGACCGGTCGGGACGTGATCATCGGTGCCCTGCTCGGTGCCGAGGAGTACGGATTTGCCACCGCACCGTTGGTGGTCTCGGGCTGCGTCATGATGCGGGTCTGCCATCTCGACACGTGTCCGGTGGGTATCGCCACCCAGAACCCCGAGCTTCGCAAGCGCTACTCGGGTCAGCCGGAGTTCGTGGAGACCTTCTTCGAGTACATCGCCGAGGAAGTGCGTGAGTACCTCGCCGCGTTGGGGCTGCGCTCTATCGAGGAGGCGATCGGCAGAGTAGAGCTGCTCGACGCCACCAAGGCTATCGACCACTGGAAGGCGTCCGGGTTGGACCTATCGCCGATCCTGGAGGTCCCACAAGCACGTGCAGACGCAGTGCGGTACTGCGTAGCCGAACAGGATCACGGCCTGGAGCGGGCCTTGGACCACCAGTTCATGGATGCGTGCCGGCCGGCGATCGAGAACGAGAAATCGGTCGTGGCCGAGGTGGCGATCACCAACGTCGATCGAACGGTAGGGACCCTGCTCGGCTACGAGATCACTCGTCGTCACGGTGCCCACGGTCTGCCCGAGGGCTCCATCGACCTGACGTTCCGGGGCTCGGCCGGGCAGAGCTTCGGAGCATTCGTACCCAAGGGTGTGACCATGAGGCTCGTGGGCGATGCCAACGACTACCTGGGCAAGGGGCTATCCGGTGGGCGGATCATTGTGCGTCCACCGCAGGAGTCGCCGTTCGTGGCGGAGGACAACATCGTGGCCGGCAACGTGATCCTCTACGGCGCCACATCCGGTGAGGTGTTCATTCGCGGCCAGGTCGGAGAGCGGTTCTGTGTGCGAAACTCCGGAGCTATCGCTGTGGTGGAGGGGGTCGGCGATCACGGGTGCGAGTACATGACCGGGGGCCGGGTGGTGGTGCTCGGTCCTACCGGACGGAACTTCGGTGCTGGTATGTCCGGCGGCGTGGCCTTCGTCTACGACCCAGACGATCACTTCGGAGGTCTGTACAACTCGGAGCTGGTCGACCTCGAGCCGCTATCGGCTGACGATCGCATCTGGCTCAAGGATCGAATCACCTTGCATCGGGACGAGACGGGCTCGGAAGTGGCCCGACAGGTGCTTCTCGAGTGGAGCTTGATGTCGGAGTCGTTCGTCAAGGTGATGCCCCGGGACTACCGCCGGGTACTCGAGGCTACCGAGCAGGCCGTGGCCGAGGGAAGGTCAGTGGACGAGGCGGTCATGGCCGCTTCACATGGATGAGATGGGTTGGTTCATGAGGCAGGTTGAGCATGGGTGACATCACCGGGTTCCTCGAATTCGGGCGGGAGCTTCCATCTCGTCGTCCCGTGCCGGTCCGGTTGCGTGACTGGAAAGAGGTCTACGAGCCGTTCCCGGTCGAGTCTTCCCGGGAACAGGGCGCGCGCTGCATGGACTGCGGTATCCCGTTCTGTCACGAGGGCTGCCCACTGGGCAACCTGATTCCGGAGTGGAACGACCTGGTGTACCGGGACGATTGGTCGGAGGCCATCGATCGACTGCACGCAACCAACAACTTCCCTGAGTTCACCGGGCGCCTCTGTCCCGCTCCATGCGAAGGAGCGTGTGTGCTCGGCATCAACGCCGATCCGGTGACCATCGAACGGATCGAGTACGAGATCATCGAAAGGGCGTGGAGCGAAGGCTGGGTTGAACCGGTGAAGTCGACGGCGACGACCGGGAAGCAGGTGGCGGTTGTCGGCTCCGGTCCGTCGGGTCTGGCTGCGGCCCAGCAACTGGCTCGGGCCGGTCATCACGTCGTCGTGTTCGAACGGGCTGAGCGGCCGGGGGGCCTGCTTCGCTACGGCATTCCCGAGTTCAAGATGGAGAAGGCGGTCCTCGACCGCCGACTGGCGCAGTTGGTCGCCGAAGGGGTGGAGTTCCGCTGCGGCGTGTCCGTCGGAGCTGCGGCACCAGAGGTGCGCGCCGCTGTTGCCGAGGACGCCACCGTGCTCTCGGCGCAGTCGTTGATGGACGAGTTCGATGCTGTGCTCTTGGCCGGTGGGGCCACCCTGCCCCGAGATCTCCCGGTCGAAGGTCGGGAGCTCCAGGGCGTCTACCCGGCCATGGACTACCTGAAGCCATCGAACCGGGTGCAAGAGGGTGTGCTGAAGGAGTCCCCGATCACTGCCCGAGGTAAGCACGTGGTGATCATCGGGGGCGGGGACACCGGGGCCGACTGTCTGGGCACTGCCCATCGACAAGGGGCGCTGTCGATACATCAGCTCGAGATCATGCCCGAGCCCCCCCCGACTCGACTGGGCGACAACCCGTGGCCGACGTGGCCCCTCATCCTGCGAACCTCGTTTGCACACGAAGAAGGCGGCGAGCGATTGTTCGCGGTGACCACGGTGGCGTTCGTGGATGACGGGAGCGGTGCCGTACGGGCCTTGCGCTGCCAGGAGGTGGAGGTGTCCACCGCCGATGACGGACGCCCGACGTTCACACCGGTTGCCGACTCGGTGTTCGAGCTCCAGGCCGAGCTGGTGCTCCTCGCCCTGGGATTTCTGGGAGCAGAGCGGAACGGCGTGGTCGATGAGCTTGGCCTCGAGTTGGACGCCCGGGGCACGGTTGCTGCCGACTCCTCCTGGTCGACCAACGTCGACGGCGTGTTCGTCTGTGGCGACATGACCCGGGGTCAGAGCTTGATCGTCTGGGCCATTGCCGAGGGCCGTTCGGCTGCAGCGTCGGTGGACCGGTACCTGATGGGTGAGACGGCGTTGCCGGCTCCGATCACACCTGGTCAGCTCGCGTTGCGATAGGCGGATGCTCGCCCGGCTCGCCCGGCTCGCCCCATCCCAACTGCTGGGTCTAGGTGACCGCGATCTGCCGGCGGCGAAGCGAGCCGAATCGCCCACCGACGAATAGCAACGTAACGACGAAGCCGACGACGGCCAGAGCCGCACTCACCTCGAACGTTGTCTGGAGGCCCTGGACGAACGCTGCGCCGGCGTGACCACCAACTCGTGCCTCGGCGCCAGCGTTGCCGGCGACGATCACCGTGGCGACACCCAGGCCGATCGAGCCGCCGGCGACCTGGACCATGTAGATGATGCCGCTTGCCAGGCTGGCCCGGTCCGAGTCGAGCGACGAGACGGCGGCGGTGAAGGCGGCTGAGTAGAAGAGCCCCGTGCCCACGCCGAGCAGTACCATACCCGGCACCAGCACGGCGTAGCCCGAGTGGTCCGACAGGAACGAGAGTGCCAGCATCCCCAGAGGCAGGAACCCGGCTCCGGCGACTACGACCCGTTTCGCTCCGAGTCGCTCGTACAGTCGTCCGGCGATGAAGGAGGAGCATCCGAAGACGATCATCAACGGCAGCAAGCCGACGCCGGCTCGAAGGGCCGAGTACCCGAGCATTTTCTCCATGAATTGCGGTAGGTACACCAGCACGGTGAAGAAGGTCATGCTCATGAACAGCACGGCAACGAGGGCCGCACAGAACTCCTGGTTCACCACTACGTCGTGCGGCACGAGGGCCCACGAACCGGCCCGTCGTTCCACGGGGATCAACGCAGCGAGCAAGACCCCGCTGGCGACCAACAGCCCGACTACCACCGGGCCTCCCCAGCCGGAGGAGGCCGCTTCGTCCAGCGCCAGCAGCAAAGCAACGAGTGACCCGGAGACGAGTGACATCCCCCACCAGTCGATACGGTGCTCAGCCGAAGCCTCTCGGCTCTCGGGAATACAACGCACTGCTACGACGACGGAGACAACGGCGATGGGTACGTTGAGGGCCAAGATGTAGCGCCAGCCGAATGCGTCGGTGACCACTCCTCCGATCAGCGGTCCTGCTGCGTTCCCGAGTCCCACTACGCCCAAGACGAGTCCTCCCGCCAACCCCCGGCGCGACTCCGGGAGCAGTGAGTAGGTCATCCCGAGTGCAGCAGGCCACATCAGCGCTCCACCGACCGACATGAGGGCCCGTGCGGCGATCAGCACGGCAGCGTTTGGCGCCAGTGCACCGAGGATGGAGAAGCCGGCAAAGAAGCCGGCACCGATGACGAATATCTTTCGCCTGCCGAACAGGTCGGCGAGCCGGCCGCCGGTGATCGTGAGCACGCCGAACCCGAGGGCGTACACGTTGATCGTCCACTGCACGGTGGACACGTCGATGTGGAAGTTGCGCTCGATCGCCGGGAGAGCGACCGAGAGCGAGGTGAAGTCGTTCGCCACGACGAAGATGGCCAGGGACGAGGCGCCCAGGGCAAGGACCGTCGTGCGTCCGAGGCGCTCGGGCCGAATATTCACGAGCGCATCTTGGCAGGAGAGCGTCCGAGCTTGCTGGCTGGTTGATGGACGAGAACACCGGGGTCTGGAGTCGAGGTGCTCGGCATCTCCGCTACTTCTGGTTCCGATCGATCCTTGCGTGCTCGATCGGGCTGTTATCACGAACCGGGCCGGGTGGCGCCAACGTAGATATCGGATCCCCACCCTGCCCCTGGTGTGCTGGAGAACTGATCGAACCGGACGTCGACACCGGTGTAGGGGGCGTCCACCATGACCGCCTGGCCACTCTGGGTTCCGACATAGATCCCTACATGGGAGACGTCTGTCGGTCCACCCCCGAAGAACACCAGGTCACCGGCTTCCAAGGGGGTACCTGCCGGCAGGTGCGGACCGGCATCGTACTGGTCCTGGGCCACGCGGGGGAGGGCGATACCAGCGATCTCGTACGCAGCTTGAGCGAGCCCGGAGCAGTCGAAGCCCACTCCGGGCGTCTCACCGCCCCAGACGTACGGGGTACCGATCTGGGCCAGTGCCCAGTTGGCGGCTGTACCACCGGCGGTGCTCGCTGCCACGGTCTCGGTCTGCGGCTGCTCGTAGGTCTCTGCCAGGGCGAGCACTTGGGTGACGTAGGCCTGCGAGTGGTTATAGGCGTAGATCGCGCCAGAGATGTTCGCGCCGTCTTCCGCTCCGTTGGCACACAGCATGCGGGCGGCGGCGTAGACGGCGTCGGTCGGGTCGTAGGGGCTCGGCGGGTCGGCGCCACCCGCCGGCACGGGCTGGTCGTAAGCGGCGAAGGTGGCGGGCTCGAACTGCATCGGTCCTTGTGCACCGGCCGAGTTGGCGCCGGAGTGCACGCCGGGCAGGTTAGAGGTGCCGTTCGACGACTCGACTGTGCCGATCGCCGCCAGCACCGCCCAGGGGAGCCCAGGGCAGGTGACGGCCGCTTGCTGGTAGAGAGCGAGCATGGCAGCCGGGATCTGTTCGGTGGCGGCAGCGCTCGGGGTCTCGTCACTGCTGAGAGCCGATCCGGCGACGATCACCACCAGCAGAACCAGACCGACGACGACGCTGACGCACGCTGCACCCGCCCCTACCACGACCTTGGTCACCGTCCACCTCACCTGTTCCAACGTGTCTTCGGTGAGCGGCGGAGCTCAGACTCGTGACCATCGTGCGTGACGGTGGACAGGTGCGATCAGTTCCAGTTCAGCACTGGCCTAGGCGTTGTGGCAAGGGAGAGAAGGGGCTCCAGTGGAGAGGAGCCTTTCAGCCGGAAGCAGCGTGACTCGATCGAGAAGTTTCGTGTGACCGGTATCGGTATGCTCGGTTGACCAAGTACACAGGGGAGGCTGGCCGTGCTCAGCACCATGCAAGACGCACCATTGCTGATCAGCGACATCCTCCGTCATGGTCGAAACGTCTACGGGGATAGTCAGGTACTGACGGTGATCGGCCCGGCGGGCGAGCACGAGACGGCGTCGTTCACCGAGGTGGCCGATCGCGCCGATCGTCTGGCGAAGGCCCTGCGTTCGCTGGGGGTCGGTGCTGACGACCGGGTAGGCACCTTCCTATGGAACAACCAGACCCACATGGAGGCGTACCTGGCAGTGCCGTGCATGGGAGCGATCCTCCATACTCTCAATGTCCGGCTCTACCCCGAACAGCTCGCGTTCGTGATCAACCATGGTGAGGACAAGGTCATCATCATCGATGCCATGCTGGTGCCTCTGCTGGCCCGGGTGCGGGACCAACTGACCACCGTGAGGCACTTCATCGTGGCCGGTGGCGATGGATCCGAGTCACCCCTGGGGCAGGTCCTCGACTACGACGAACTGGTCGACGCCGAGGAGCCCGGCTACTCGTGGCCCACGCTCGACGAACGTCAGGCGGCAGGTATGTGTTACACGTCCGGCACGACCGGCGACCCGAAGGGTGTCGTGTACAGCCATCGGTCAACCGTCCTGCACTCGATGGCGCTCACCTCGGCGTCGTCGATGGGGATCAGCCAGATGGATCGGGTGTTGGCCATCGTGCCGATGTTCCACGTCAACGCGTGGGGAGTTCCCTACGCAGCGTTCATGGTCGGCACCGATCTGGTGATGCCCCAACAGTTCCTCCAGGCCGAGCCGTTGTCGGCTCTGATCTCGGTGCTGCGCCCGACCGTGGCTGCCGGTGTGCCCACCATCTGGAACGATCTGCTCCGCTACGCCGAGTCGCACGAGGTCGACATGTCCTCGCTGCGGGCCGTGGTGGCAGGAGGTGCCGCCGTACCCAGGCAGATGATCGAGCAGTTCAAGGAGCGGCTCGGGGTGGACATGACCCAGGGGTGGGGGATGACTGAGACCAGCCCGCTGTGTGCCCTGTCCATCCCACCCCGGGGCACCGCTCCTCAGGACGAGTTGGAGTGGCGGGTCAAGACCGGCAGGGTGGTTCCCGGGGTGGAGATCCGTATCGTCGCCGACGACGGTTCCATCCTTCCCAACGACGGCCGGGCCGTGGGAGAGTTCGAGGTCAGGGGAGCGTGGATCACCGGCTCCTACTACCGTGATCCCCAGCCAGAGCGGTTTCACGATGGATGGCTGAAGACCGGCGACGTGGGATCGCTCGACTCGAAGGGCTTCATGCAGATCAGCGATCGCACCAAGGACGTCATCAAGTCGGGTGGCGAGTGGATCTCGTCGGTGGAGCTCGAGAACGAGGTCATGGCCCACCCGGGGGTGCACGAGGCCGCGGTGGTCGCTGTTCCTGATCCCAAGTGGAGCGAGCGCCCGTTGGTAGCGGTGGTCCGCGCCGAAGGGGCTGACCCGAGTGCAGAGGAGCTGGTCGAGTTCCTCGCCGGTCGGGTGTCCCGGTGGTGGCTGCCGGAACGTTGGACGTTCGTCGAGGAGATTCCGAAGACCAGCGTGGGCAAGTTCGACAAGAAGATGATCCGGGCGCAGCATGCCGACGAGAAGCTCGAGGTGATCGAGGTCACGATCCCGTCGGAACAGTGAGCGAGGACCTGTCCGAGGTCGCCGATCGGTTGTCGGCTATCTCGGAGACGCTGGCAGACCTGGCCATTGACCGGCTGCGCCAGGCTTCGGACTCGGTGCGGACCGACGGCGACCCTGACCCGGCGTTGATCGCCGAGGAGAAGCGGATCACCAGGGCGCGTCGAGCCGTGGACAAGGCGGTGACGTTGCTCGGAGGTAGCGGCTTGGGCGCCGCTGACGACGACGGTCCCTGAAGACGACGGAGAAGGACGAAGCATGAAGAGACAGCGATGAACGGGTATGTGCTCTTGGTGGAGAAGGAGATCCCGGTACCGCCAGAGACCATCTTCGACGTGGTGGCCGATGCGAGCAAACACCGGTTGATCGACGGTTCCGGCATGTTGCAGGGTGCCACTCAGGATGGATCGCACCGTCTGGCCTTGGGGGATACGTTCGGGATGGGGATGAAGATGGTCCTCCGGTACTCCACGGTGAACAAGGTGGTCGAGTTCGAAGAGAACCGACTGGTTGCCTGGCAGACCGGGCCGACCGGTACCTGGGGTCGACTGGTGGGAGGGAGGATCTGGCGTTACGAGCTCGAGCCGGTCACTGGCGGCACCCTGGTCCGTGAGAGCTGGGACATCACTCCGGACCACCAGCGGTCGCTGCTGAAGCTCGGGAACATCTACTCGAACAAGACGCGTCGTGACATGGAGCGCACACTGGACCGGCTCAACGAGTTGTTGACCGGGCACCAGCAGAACTGAGCCGACCCGGTTGCTGATACGAAGTTCCGGCGCGTAGATGTCTCGCCGTGGGCTGTATCAAGTCGAGATGTCTATACAGTGACCGTACGGTCGTCTGCCGCCCGCCAGCAGTACCACGCCACCACACTGCGATACGGCCGATAGGACTTACCCAAGGTCTCCAGTTGCTTCGGTGTGGGGACGTCCGGCAGCTGCCAGGCTTCGGCGTAGCCGACCCGCACTCCATAGTCTCCGGTGGGCCAGATGTCGAGACGGCCCAACGTGCCGAGCAGAAACATCTCTGCTGTCCAACGACCGATGCCGCGAACCTGTATGAGGCGCTCGATCACCTCCTCGTCGGACAGCCGGCCAATGCGTTCCAACGAGACCTGGCCCGTGGACACCTTGTTGGCAAGATCTCGAATTGCTGCCGCCTTGGCGCCGCTCAGACCGCATGACGCCAGAAGATCCGGTGAGGCGGCGAGCACTGCATCGGCGGTGACCGTTCCCCCCACGGCAGCGACGAACCGGCCATGGATGGCGGTGGCGGCGTTCCCGGCGAGCTGCTGGTAGAGGATAGAGCGCGCCAGGGCGGCGAACCGCTGTGACGAGGGTACCCGGGGACGGGCCGGCGGAACGCCATGGCGTGCCAGGAGCTCTTTCAGAACCGGATCACGCTGCGAGAGGGATTCGGCTGCGAGAGTGTGGAGCTGCCGGGTCACTGATCAGCTGGCGGAGGAGCCGACCGTCGTGCGCCTGGTCGAACCGTAATGCTCGGTGGGCACTCTGCCGTACAGGGTGGTGCGCTGTACGAGAGTTCGGCCCAGTGGTTCCAGAAGCTCCCGGAAACCGTCGACGTCCATCATCTGGCCGTGACTGGCTCCGGCAGCCCGGGAGATGTTCTCGTCCATGAGGGTTCCGCCCAGGTCGTTGACGCCGGCCCCGAGAACCTGGCGGACCCCGGCGGACCCCATCTTCACCCAGCTGATCTGGATGTTGTCGATGGCACCCCGGTAGGCGATCCGACCGATTGCATGCATGAGCAGGGTCTCTCGGAACGTCGGGCCGCGCCTCGATCGTTTCTGGAGGTAGATGGGGGAGGCCATGTGGACGAACGGGAGGGGCACGAACTCGGTGAACCCTCCGGTCTCACGCTGGAGCTCTCTGGTGAGCACCATATGTTTCGCCCATGACCGGGGCTGTTCTACCGCACCGAACATGATGGTCACGTTGGAACGAAGGCCGACGCTGTGCGCGGTCTGATGTGCGTAGAGCCACTCTTCGGTGTTGATCTTGTCCGGGCACAGGATCGCTCGAACGTCGTTGTCGAGAATCTCGGCAGCCGTACCAGGAAGCGTCTTCAGCCCGGCGTCACGCAAGCGGGTGAGGTACTCGGCCAACGACACCTCGGACCGCCGGGCGCCCTCGGTGACCTCGAGTGCAGTGAACCCGTGGATGTGGATGGTGGCCGAGGCCTCTCGCACCGCCTTGATCACCTCGAGGTAGTACTCGCCGTCGAAGTTGGGATGGATACCACCCTGTAGACAGACTTCGGTCGCGCCGCGGTCTTCGGCTTCAACGACCCGCTCGGTGATGTCGCTGAGCTCCAACAGATACGGCTTCCCTCGGAGGTTGAGCGAGAGTGGGCCCTTGGAGAAAGCGCAGAACCGGCACTTGAACGTGCAGACATTGGTGTAGTTGATGTTTCGGTTGGCGACGAAGGTCACTTCGTCACCAACGGTCTCTCGCCGCAGCGAGTCGGCGATCGCGGCTACGGCGCGCACCTCCGGTCCTCTGGCGGAGAACAGGGTCACGATCTCGTCTTCGCCGACCTCCTCACCGGCCATGACACCGGCGAGGACCTCACCGACCGGGCTTTCGGTGGTGGGTAGCGTGGCCACCGGGGGGGAGATGAACCCGGACTGTCTCTCTGCTGGGGTGCTCAGCAAGGTCGGCGGTAAGAGGTCACCCCCAGAGCACCATGGGTGGTCCCGAGCCAGACCTTCGGCATCTGACGCGTCGAGGACGGGAAATCGCATGGGCTCCGACAGCCACCGCTCTGGCTGCGTGGCGAACTCGGGGTAGATGGTGAGGCGTGGGGCGAGCGTGTGGCCGGCCGCTTCGGTGGCGGCGCGGAGAATCTCGAGAGCGGGCCACGCTCGCTCCGGATTGACGTGGTCGGCAGTGACCGGGGAGACGCCACCCCAGTCGTCGATGCCGGATTCGAGGAGGGGAGCAAGGTCGTCCGACAGGTTGGGGGGTGCCTGCAGGTGGATCTCGATCGGGAGCAGGAGACGAGCGGCGGCGATAGTCCAGAGGAACTCGTCGGTAGGACATGGGGGAGCGTTGTGCATCGCCGTTCCCGGCTTCGGCAGGAAGTTCTGGACGATCACCTCTTGCACGTGACCGTGACGCCTATGGCTGTCAGCGATCGCGATCAGCGTCGCCAATCGATCTTCCCGGTTCTCGCCGATCCCGACGAGCAGACCGGTCGTGAAGGGAATGGCCAGTGATCCTGCCGCCTCCAGAGTGGCCAGCCGGCGCTCGGGTGTTTTGTCCGGTGCCGACCGGTGAGCGGTGAGGTTGGGGTTGACCGACTCGATCATCATCCCCTGGCTGGCCGACACCTCCCGGAGCACCGCCAACTCGTCGGCCGTCAGAGCGCCGGCGTTGGCGTGGGGGAGGAGCCCCGTCTCGTCGACCACCAGCTTGCTCATCTGGGCCAGGTAGTCAACGGTTGACGCGTAACCGTGCTCTGCCAGCCACGTTCGTGCGGCCGGATATCGGTCTTCGGGTCCTTCTCCCAGCGTGAACAGGGCTTCGTGGCACCCGGCGTCTCGACCGGATCGCGCAATGGCCAGTACTTGGTCAGGCGAGAGGTAGGGAGCCTCGACCCGCGTTGGTGCTTTGGCGAAGGTGCAGTAGCCGCAGCGGTCTCGGCACAGCATGGTGAGCGGGATGAACACCTTGGGCGAGAAAGTGGTCCGGACGCCGTGCGCTGCGCTCCGTTGTCGACGCGCCTCTGCTCGCAGCTCGCCTAGTTCGGCATGGAGCAGTTCGTCCGGTCCGAAGGCCTGTTGGGTCGTAAACCTGGTCGTTTCAGGCATTGACGCCACCTTATCGGAGGCCCCTGGTAAGCCCGGTCGGTCCGTACCGCTTCTGGTGGTGGCTCAAGAGCCGCCTGGTTCGCCGGCGGCAATCCGATCGACGATCCATACCACCTCGTCAGCACGAACGCGGCCAGCAGGAAGATCCTCGCCTGCCCGTACTCGAGCGAGGGCATCCCGCTTGGAGTCGCCGGCCACGGTGAAGACGACCAGGCGGGCTCGAGAGATGGCCGGCAGTGTCAAGGTGATTCGTTCGTGGGGGTTCGTCGCGTTCGGATCGGTGTTGGGGAGTACGAGTACCTGTTCGTCGGTGACGTCGAGCGCCGTCGACCCCGGGAACAGCGATGCGCAGTGCCCATCGGGGCCCATGCCCAGATGCACGAGGTCGAACCGGTCGAGGCGGGCCAACTCGGCCTGATAGGTACCGGCAGCGTCCGCTGGTGCGCCTCCCAGGTACATGGGATGGATCGAGCGCACCGGACCGACCGGATCGAGGAGGGCCTCTCGACAGAGGCGCTGGTTGGAGTCCTCGTCATCAGGGGGGACGCACCGCTCGTCGCCCCAGTAGGCGTCCACCTTCGACCAGTCGACTGACGGGCCTGGGCGAGTGCCGGGACCGGTCAGCCGAGCCAAACGCTTGTACGCCTCGCCGGCGGTCGGTCCCCCTGACAGGAACAGGGAGAACCCGCTCTCCTCGTGCTTTCCGGGAGCGGTCTCCTGGGCCAGCACTTCGCCGACCATCTCGGCAAAGGCGTCGGCGACGGAGTCGACGACTCGGATCGTGCCCTCCATCAGCCCGTACCGTCCATGAAACGACTCCGTCCCGTGCTCACTGTGACTCGGTCAGCCGGCCACCGGCCAGATCGATGTCGAGCTCCGGGTTGCGCCACTGGTCACCAGATTGCTCGACCAGAAGATCGGCCATCTGGGGTCCCCACGTTCCGGCCCGGTAAGGGTAGAGCGACACGCCTGCTTCCGACCACGCCTTCAGGTAAGGATCGACGATCTGCCACGCTTGACGTACTTCGTCCGACCTGATGAACAGGGTGGCATCGCCCACCATGGCGTCATGGAGCAGCCGTTCGTAGCCGTCGGCTGCCTCCTCACCGGCGAACGCCTCCGCGTACGAGAAGTCCATGGCCACCGACCGGACGCGGAACGCCTCACCGGGCACCTTGGCACCGAACTCGAGACTGATGCCTTCGTTGGGTTGGATCCGGAGGATCAGCACGTTCGGCCGCAGGTCTCGGCTCGTCTTCTTATCGAAGAGCAGGTGCGGAACTTGGTGGAACTGCAGTGCGACCTCTGTGACCCGAGCGGGAAGACGCTTGCCCGTACGCACGTAGATGGGCACGCCCTCCCACCGCCAATTGTCCACCTGGAGCCGTAGTGCCAGGTAGGTCTCGGTGGTGGAGTCAGAGGCCACGTCCTCCTCTTCCCGGTACCCGGGAACGGGCAGGTTGTTGACGACACCGGCTTGGTACTGACCACGAACCGATCTGTCGACGGCTTCGTCTGGGCTGGGGATGGCGATGGCTTGGAGGAGCTTCACCTTCTCGTCACGGATGCGATCGGCGTCCGTGCTGGTCGGCGACTCCATGAGGGTCAGGGCCAGGACCTGCATCACGTGGTTCTGCACGATGTCGCGCAGCGCTCCGGCGGTCTCGTAGAAGCCGCCCCGATGCTCTACGCCGAGACTCTCCGCCACAGTGATCTGTATTTGTTCGACGTAGCGCCGGTTCCAGATGGGTTCGAAGATGGCGTTGGCGAACCGTAGGGCCAAGAGGTTCTGGACGGTCTCTTTGCCCATGTAGTGATCGATGCGGTAGATCTGACTCTCGTCGAACGCGGTATGGATCTGCTCGTCGAGCTCGATGGCGCTTTCCAGATCCCGTCCGAAGGGTTTCTCCACCACCAGACGGGCGAACTCGCCGCCTTCACCAGGTCCGGTGCAGTTGTGGGTAGCCAGCGCTCCGGCCACCAGGCCGAACACTGCCGGAATGGTGGCCAGGTAGTAGAGCCGGTTGCCGGCAGTCCCGTCTTCTTTGTCCGCCACCTCGAGCATCTGTTTCAAGGCGTCGAAGGTGCTGGGATGGTCGTACTCACCGGTGATGTACCGGAAGCGACCCACGAACGCCTTCCACTTCTCCCCCCCGTCAGGGGTGGCGTCCAGGACGTGGGCACGGAACTCCTCGTCCGACCACTCGGTCCGAGCTACACCGATGACCACGAAGCCGTTGTCGAGCGCTCCTCGTTCGGCCAGCTTGGACAGGGCGGGAAGGATCTTCCGAGCCGTCAGGTCGCCCGACGCGCCGAAGATGACCAAGGCCACCGGCGGTGCCTTGGTGAACACCTCGGGCATGGACGGCTTGATCGTGGTGCCTGCCGCCGGGGCCGCCGTCCGCGTCTCCTCCCCGCTGGCCGTGTCTGCGGCAGAGTCGGTGGTCGTGCTCACTTGGGGGTGTAGAGCTCGCCGCCCTGGGTTCCGGCTGTCGTGGTGAACGCGTGGCCACCGAACTGGTTCCTGAGTGCCGACAGCAGTCTGAGCCCGAAGCCGTCCTTCTCACGAGAGGCGAACCGAGCGTAGAGGGCGGCCGAGATCGCCGGAGCGGGCACGGCTCGATCGATGGCCTCTTCGACCGTCCAACGACCCTCACCCGAATCGACGACCACTCCTTCGATCTGGTCGAACCCGGAGTCGGGCCGAAGTGCTCGCTCCGTCAGCTCGAGGAGCCAGCTTCGTACCACCGATCCGTACCGCCAGATAGCGGCGATCTCGTGCAGGTCGAGGTTGAACTCGTCTGCTGCATCCATGATCTCGAAGCCCTCGGCGTACGCCTGCATGAGGCCGTACTCGATCCCGTTGTGGACCATCTTCACGAAGTGACCGGCCCCGGGAGGGCCGACATGGGCATAGCCGCCTTCGGGAGCGAGTGCCAGGAATGCCGGCTCCACCACAGCGACCCCCTCTTTGGTCCCACCCACCATGAGGCAGTACCCCTCCTTCAGGCCCCAGATGCCCCCGGACGTACCGGCGTCGACCAGGCTGATGCCCTTGGCAGCCAGCTCGTCGACCAGGGGAGCGGTCTCCTTGTAGTTGGAGTTGCCACCGTCGACGATCACGTCGCCGGACTCGAACAGGCCGGCCAGGGTCCGAATGGTGGAGTTGGTCGGTTCACCGGCAGGGACCATGACCCAGACCGCTCGTGGTGCGGTGAGCTTCGATGCCACTTCTTCGAGGCTGGCAGCAGGCTCGGCACCGATCTTGGCTGCGGCAGCTCGGGCGTCGGCAGAGAGATCGAAGGCAACGACCTCGTGCCCCTTTTCGATGAGGCGTTGGGTCATGTTGGCACCCATCTTCCCCAGACCCACCATGGCTATCTTCATGAGAAACTCCTCTTGTCGTCGATGTCGTTGTCGCTGTCGAAATGAACACCGAGTGGCCGGCTCCGCACCACGTCGCCCGGAGTTGTCCGGCCCGGACGCTCTCAGCGCTTCAGCGGCTGCCGTTGCCGGAGTCGCCGGACAGTTGGTTCGCCTTGTCACGCAAGGACTGCATCAGCTCGTCGAACGACTTGGCGAACGACGCGACGCCTTCTGCCTCGAGGGTGGCAGCCACGTCAGCCATATCGATGCCGGCTTCGGTCAACGAGGCGATGGTCCGGTCGGCCTCGTCCAGGTCGATGTCGACGGTCCGGGCAGGGATGCCGTGATCGAGGAAGTCCCTGACCGTTCCGTCGGGCATGGTGTTGACCGTATCCGGTCCAATCAGCGTGTTCACGTAGGCCAGGTCGGGGTAGTCCGGGTTCTTGGTCGAGGTGGATGCCCACAGCGGGCGCTGTACCTGTGCTCCTTTGGAGGCGAGCGTCTCCCACCGGGGCCCGGAGAATTTCTGTTGGAAGAGACGGTAGGCCTGTCGGGCTTGGGCTACAGCAGCATGTCCCCGCAGGGCGAGTAGGTGGTCGTTGCCGCCCTTCGCCGCCGCTTCGATCCGACGATCGACCTCGGTGTCCACCCGACTGATGAAGAAGGAGGCGACGCTGGCTACCTTGGACAGGTCAGTGGCTCCGGACTCCGCGTAGGCCTCGAGCCCGGACTGGTAGGCCTCGATCACCTCTGCATATCGCTCTAAGCTGAAGATCAGCGTGACGTTGATGCTGTGACCGTCGCTGATCATCTGTTTGATTGCCGGTATGCCCTCCTCGGTGGCCGGGATCTTGACCAGGACGTTGGGCTTTGCGATCCGTTGGTGCAGGGAGCGGGCCGACGCGATGGTCCTATCCGTGTCGTGGGCGAGAGATGGGGCCACCTCGACCGATACGAAGCCGTCGGTTCCACCGGAGGTGTCGTAGGTGGGGCGCAGCAGGGCGAGCGCGGCGTCTATATCGTCGACGACCAGATCCCAGTAAGCGTCTTCCACCGACGTGGTCTTGATCAACTCACGGAACTGGTCGTCGTAGGTGTCCTGGCCTTCGATGGCCTTGGCGAAGATCGTCGGGTTGGAGGTCACGCCCCTGATCCCGTCGGACACCAGTTGGGCAAGCGTCCCGTCCTGGAGCCAATCACGGCGGAGATTGTCCAACCAGGGGCTCTGGCCCTGCTGTTCGTAGAGGTTGTTGAGTGTTGTCACGGTCGTCCTTTCGACGATCCCTGATCCGGGATCTGGTCAGTCCACTGAGCCGGCGGCGAGGAGAGCCTCGGCTCGGGCGGCGACGTTCTCTGGGGTGAAACCGAACTCGATCATGTTCCGTTCTCCTGATGCCGATGCACCGAAGTGGTCGATGCTCACCGAGTCGTCCGCGTACCGCTCCCATCCGAACGAGCTGGCGGCCTCGACGGATAACCGAGGGACATCGGGTGGGAAGATCTCCGATCGGTACGACGCGTCCTGGTTGGCGAACAGCTCCCAGGATGGGAACGAGACCACCCGGGCCCTGATGCCCGTGGTGGCCAGGTGGTCGGCGGCCTCCAGACATACGTGCACCTCGCTCCCGGTGCCAATCAGGATGATGTCCGGGGAGCTGTCATCTGTCTCGGGCCGGAGGACATAGGCACCGAGGCGAACGCCATCTGCCGCCTTCTCCACTGTCTCGGCCAGGACTGGAACTGCCTGCCGGGTGAGGATGAGCGCAGTGGGACCGGCCGAGTCGACGGCGATCCGCCAGGCCTGAGCCGTCTCGTTGGCGTCGGCCGGTCGGATGACCCGTAGGTCGGGCATGGCCCGCACGGCTGCCAGCTGCTCGATGGGCTGGTGGGTGGGTCCGTCCTCGCCCAGACCTATGGAGTCGTGTGTCCACGAGTAGACGACATGGGCCTGCGACAAGGCGGCGACGCGGACGGCTCCCCGCATGTAGTCGCTGAAGACGAAGAACGTTCCTCCCATCGGGATCACCCCACCGTGTGCGGCCATACCGGTCATGACACCGCCCATGCCGTGCTCGCGTATGCCGTAGTGGATGGTGTTGCCTTCGGGGTGCTCTTTGGACTGCGGTGTCCCGTCGTGGAGTGCCACACCGGTGTTCCCCGTGAGATCGGCGCTGCCGGGCACGATGGCGGGGATCACGTCGGCCGTGGCGTTCAGGCAGATCTCGATGGCCTTCCGGGTGGCGGTGGGGCCGCTCCCGGGGTCGAACGTCGGCAGTTTCGACTCCCACCCGGGGAGGCCCCTGCCTTCTTGGCCCGCTTCCCACGCTTGCTTGTCGCCGTCGAAAGCGGCGTACCGCTGCTCCCATGCGGCTCGGTAGGCCTGGCCCCGAGGGATGCATCGACGGTACAGGTCGAGGACGGCGTCCGGTACCCAGAACTCCTCGTCGGGGGGCAGACCCAGGATCTCCTTGGTCAGGCGGATCTCTTCCTCGCCCAGCGGCGAACCGTGTGCCTTGGCCGTATCGGTGAGGTGAGGTGACGGGTAGCCGATGTGGCTGCGCAGGATGATCAGCGACGGCTTGTCCTCGACACCCTTGGCCCGAAGCAGCGCCGCCTCCAGCGCATCGAGATCGTTGGACGCCTCCCCGATGTTGTCCACGTCCCACCCGTAGGCGTCGAAGCGCTCACCGACGTTGTCCGAGTAGGAGAGCTCCGTGGGGCCGTCGATCGTGATGTGGTTGTCGTCGTAGACGTAGACCAGCCGGCCCAGACCCTGGTGACCGGCCAGTGAGGCCGCCTCGTGGGAGATGCCCTCCTCGAGACAGCCGTCGCCGGCGAACACGAACGTGTAGTGATCGCAGATCTCCGGGGAGTACCGGGAACGGAGGAACCGTTCTGCGATACCCATGCCTACGCCGTTGGCAAACCCTTGGCCCAGGGGGCCGGTGGTCACTTCGACCCCCTCGGTGTGGTGGACCTCGGGGTGCCCGGGTGTCTTCGAGCCCCACTGGCGGAACCCTCGTAGATCGTCGAGGGTGAGCCCGTAGCCGGTGAGATAGAGCATGGAGTACAACAGGATGGAGGCGTGTCCGTTGGAGAGCACGAAGCGGTCTCGGTCCGGCCAGTCCGGATCCGATGGATCGTGGTGCATCACCCGGGTGAACAGGACGTGAGCCAGTGGGGCGAGCGCCATGGCCGTGCCCGGATGCCCGGCGTTGGCGTGTTGCGGGGCGTCCATGGCCAAGCCCCGGATCACGTTGATCCCGAGGTCCTCCAGGGCGGTGTCTCGTGTCACTTCTGGTGCCGTGGTCTCTGTTCCGCTCATCGCAGGTCACCCTATCGGTCCATCGTCGTGCTCGGAAAGGGACGGGCCCGTGTTGTCAGCCGGTGTATTGCTTCCTCCCGAGCTCGCCGGTCCTTGGCTGTCTATCCGCTGGACCTCTTAGTAGCGTCCTCTTGTGGCCGACGACCGGATCCAGGTGCCTCCCAACTGCGAGCTCACCTTGGGCATGGTCTGTACGGACAAGTCCCAGCCGGGCCGGACCGTCTGGCGGATGAACGCCGACGAGCGGTTTGCCAACCCGGTCGGGATCGTTCAGGGCGGCTTCGTGGCCGCCTTTGCCGACTCGGCGATGGGTTCGGCCACGGTCACCTTCGCTGCTGCTCGAGATCAGCGAGTGTTCTCCGCCAACATGGAGATGAAGACCAGCTTCTTGGCGCCGGCCACGATCGGCACCACGCTCGAGTGCATCGCCCAGGTCGTCTCAGGAGGATCCCGAGTGGTCTTCGTGGAAGCCGAGGTGAACGACAGCGATGGGCGTTGCGTGGCTCGGGCCAGCTCCACCTACCTTCTGACGCCTCGGGAGTGAGGATGGAGATCGCTTCTGAGACGAGTGGGCCGAGCAGTGCATCGACTGGAAGAGAGGTCGATACCGTGAGCCGAACGTCGATGACGACCTGGCTGACCGACGACAGCGAAAGGAGGTCACCATGAAGGTGTCCTATGGCCTACCCACCCCGAAGGCCGATGCGCAGGGGCCAGGGCGTGCCCAGCCTCCGGTAGGGGAGCTGGCTGCCGCAGCAGAGGGCGCCGGCTTTGACGCGGTCTATACCACCGAGCACCCTTTCCCCGGTGACGTCTGGCTGGCACATGGAGGCCACCACGCGCTCGATCCGATGGTGGCGCTCAGCTTCGCCGCTGCCGCCACCTCTCGAGTTCGTCTGCACACCAACCTCTTCGTGGCTGCGTACCGGAACCCCTTCCTTGCCGCCAAGAGCATTGCCACCCTCGACGCTCTCAGTGGAGGTCGGGTGGAGCTGGGTATCGGCTCGGGCTATCTCGAAGCAGAATTCGCGGCACTTGGCGTGCCCTTCGAGCATCGAAACGAGCTCACCGACGAAGCCTTGATGGCGATGAAGGCAGCGTGGACCGGTGAAAGCGTGACATTGGAGGGGCGGGACTTCTTCGCCGCGGGGAACACCATGCTCCCTCGGCCGATCCAACGACCTCACCCTCCCATCTGGATCGGGGGTAACAGCCGGATGGCCATCCGTCGAGCCGTTGACCATGCGCAAGGCTGGTCGCCATTTCCCAATCCACCACGAGCAGCGTCCAGAACCCGGACGGCGCCACTTGTCACGGCCGCCGATCTTGCCGATCGACTGGCGTACGCCGCTGACTACTCGGCTTCGGTGGGGCGGACGGAGCCGCTCGACGTGATGTTCATTCCTGCCGGCCTCGACATGAGAGACAGCGTCTTCGACGAGGAGGCAGTGGTGGCCTCGTGCACCGAGTTGGCGGCCGTCGGGGTGAGCTGGGTGGCGGTGGCGCTTCCGGGAGCCGCTCTCGAGGAACAGCTGCATGCGATCGAGCAGTTCGGACAGGGGATCCTCCAGGCCGTTCACCCCATGTAGCCGTTGGCCGTCGGCAGAAGGAGGTTGTCGGTCCGGTGCCGTCTCGCCGGTGCCGAGATCACCGAAGGTGAGGGTTCCGGGGGCCTTGGTGCGTATAGTTGGTCAGCTGGTTGGTCAGCCTTGGGGAAAAGGACATGACCGAAACCCCCGACATATCCGAAGACCAAGACCCAGAGCTACCTAAGGAGGACTGTGCCCGAGCGCCGTGGTGACAAGAGCAAGGCTACCGGTCGCCTCCAGGCGAAGGGGGGCGACGTCCTCCATCTGGTGATCGAGTACGTCAAACAAGAGACGCTCGAGCCGTTGAAGGGGCTTGGCCGGTTCGTGGCGTTCGGCGTCGCCGGTTCCGTCGCCCTGGCCGCAGGCTTCGTCATCGTGGCCGTCGCTCTGCTGCGCGTGCTCCAGGGCGAGACCGGGAGTGCCTTCGCCGGCAATCTGTCGTGGCTACCGTATTTAATCTGCGCCGTCGTCTCGATCGGCGTGGTTGCTATCGCCGCTATGGCCATTCGGAAGGGCCAGGCCAAGCGCTCGATACAACGTGACTAAGGAGGCAGTATGAGCACCGATGGGGCTCGCATCACTCGTGACGACATCGAGGCTCGCTTCCGCGAGCTGAACGGTGACGTCGGAGCCGAGGTCGGGGCGGCGAAGCCGCAATTGCTGACCGTAGGGGTGACCATCGCCGTCGTCGTGGTGACCATTGCGTTCCTGGCCGGACGCCGTCGTGGTCGCAAACGCTCTGCCGTGGTCGAAGTACGACGGATCTGAACCGTGGATCGCATCTTCCGACTTGTTATCTCGAAGGGTTTCCGTCGGGGCATGCGTGGAGGTCATCCCCTGTGGTTCGTCGTGGCCGCATCGGCATGGATGCTCAATCGGGCACGAAAGAACCGTGACGATCTCGTGTACCGGACGCAGCTGCGGCCTGGCGAGGGGCTCGTGATCACGACCGGCGATCCGCGTGCTTCGTCCAAGAAGTCCGGTGCCTGAGCGACGTGAGGGACGACAGCGAGCCTTCGGACAGGTCGCGCCTTTGCGACGGGGAGCGTGTGCTGCTGGTCGATGCCAAGGAGCGTCGGTATCTGATCACCCTGCGGGCCGGGGCCACGTTCCACACCCACATCGGCATCGTTGCTCATGACGATCTGATCGGGGCTGCCGAGGGGTCCACGGTGCTCGGAAGCACGGGGCGACAGTTCCTGGTGGTGCGTCCCACCCTCTCGGATGTGGTGTTGAAGATGCCTCGTGGGGCCCAGGTCATCTATCCCAAGGACCTGGCTGCCATCCTGGTGTTCGCTGACATTGGGCCTGGCATGCGGGTGCTCGAGGCAGGTGTGGGGTCCGGCGCCCTGTCCATGGCCCTCCTGCGAGCGGGGGCGGACGTGGTCGGGTACGAGCTACGCGAGGACTTTGCCGATCGGGCTCGTTCGAACGTGCAGGCTTCGGCCGGTGTGAACGCCTCGTACCGTGTGGAGTTGCGCGACGTCTACCAGGGCATCGACGAGGTTGGTCTCGATCGCGTCGTCCTGGACCTCCCCGAGCCCTGGCGCGTGCTCGTGCATGCCGAGAAGGCCATGCGCTCGGGCGGCATCATCTGCGCCTACCTGCCGACGATCAACCAGACGGCTCAGTTTCGCAGTGCTCTGGACGAGAGCTCTTTTGGACTGGCGGAGACGCTCGAAGTCCTCCATCGGACCTGGCACGTCGAAGCTCGTTCCGTACGTCCCGACCACCGGATGGTGGGGCATACCGGGTTCCTGACCACGGCACGACTCCTTGTGCCACCTGACGATCCCGAGGTGGCTAGCCCTGCTCGATGAAGATGCACTCCCCGGGGCACTCTTCTGATGCCTCGACGACAGCATCTTCGAGGTCGCCCGGGACTGCGGCTATGCCAGCGGAGCCACCGGGCTCGTTCTTCACGTCGGCGCCCTCTTTCACGTAGGCCAGGCCGTCGTCGAGCAGTGTGAAGACCGCAGGGGCGATCTCCTCGCAGAGGCCATCGCCGGTACAGAGATCCTGGTCGATCCAGACCTTCATCAGTGTCAATTCTCCTACATGCAAGCTCCCGATGTGGCCGTGCACGACCCACCGGGAGGGCGGTCAACTGGGTCGCGTCCATACTCAAGAACGCGGTCAACCCGACGAGGGCCGACCGACCCGTCAACTGATGTTACTGCCTCGCTGACCCGAGGTGTCCGTCCTGGGGCTCAGCAGGTCCGAAGAACTCTCGATGCTGCCCGTTGACCGGGAGGGGAGCGAGCTGCTTCCTGACCAGGAGAGGGGATCGTTCGGACGGATCCCGTTACCGACCTCACCGGGGCAGGTGCGTCACCCGTCTGTACCCCGGTGTAGGGTCGCTTGAGAGGCTTTAGGAGAGGCAGAGTGGGTCAGTAGAGTCTCCTACCAGGGAGCGAGCACATGCGAGGTGATTCGAACGGCTGATTTCCGGGAACCGGGGAACGAACATCGAGCCAGCAGTGGAGAGGACCTCGACGCACTCGTGTTGCGCGCCCGGGAGGCCGAAGAAGAGGTCATGACGCTCCGGCGTCGGCTTCAGGAGAGCCCCCGGCGGGTGCAGACCCTCGAGGAGAAGCTGCTTGAGACGAAGGGCCAGCTGGCCCAGGCCGTCTCTCAGAACGAGAAGTTGACGTTCACCCTTCAGACGGCCAAGGAGCACATCGCCAACCTCCGTGAAGAGGTGGAGAAGCTGACCCAGCCCCCGGCGGCGTACGGCACGTACCTCGGGGCCAACGACGACGGCACAGTGGACGTGTTCTCCGGAGGACGGAAGATGCGGGTGTCCCTGCATCCGGATATCGAGACCGGTGAGCTTCGTCGAGGTAACGAAGTCGTCCTGAACGAGTCTCTCAACGTGGTGCTGGCCCGAGAGGGCGAGGGTTCGGGTGAGGTCGTCGTCCTGAAGGAGACGCTCGAGGACAAGAAGCGCGCCCTGGTGTTCAGCCGGGCGGACGAGGAGCGGGTGGCAGAGCTGTCCGACGATCTCGTCGGGACGAAGCTCCGTGCCGGCGACACCCTCTCGATGGAGAGCAGTACCGGTCTGCTCATCGAGAAGCTGCCCCGACCCGAGGTCGAAGAGCTGATCCTCGAAGAGGTGCCCGACGTCACCTACGGCGACGTCGGCGGCCTGGACTCCCAGATCGAAGCGATCACCGATGCGGTGGAGCTTCCCTACCTGCATCGGGAGCTCTATGCCGAGCACAAGCTGCCGGCGCCCAAGGGCATCCTGCTGTACGGTCCTCCCGGGTGCGGCAAGACTCTAATTGCCAAGGCCGTGGCCAACTCACTCGCCAAGAAGGTGGCTCAGGTGACCGGGAACACGAATATCCGCAGCTACTTCTTGAACATCAAGGGTCCCGAGCTGTTGAACAAGTACGTGGGCGAGACCGAGCGACAGATCCGGTTGGTCTTCCAGCGGGCCCGGGAGAAGTCGGAGGAGGGTGTCCCGGTCATCGTGTTCTTCGACGAGATGGATTCGCTGTTCCGCACCCGGGGCACGGGGATCAGCTCGGATATGGAGTCGACCATCGTGCCGCAGCTCCTGGCCGAGATCGACGGCGTCGAGACCCTCCGCGATGTGATCGTGATCGGCGCGTCCAATCGGGAGGATCTCATCGACCCGGCCATTCTCCGTCCTGGACGTCTCGATGTGAAGATTCGTATCGAACGTCCGAACGAGGCCGCCGCCGTCCAGATCTTCTCCCGTTACCTCACCCCTGATCTGCCGCTCGATGCCGACGAGGTCCGGATCGAGGGTGGCGGCGACCCGGCCAAGGCGACACAGGCCATCATCGAGACCACGGTCGGCCGAGATGTACCGGAACGACGAGCGAGAACCGCTTTCCTCGAGGTCACGTACCAGAACGGCGACAAGGAGATCCTGTACTACCGGGACTTCGCGTCGGGGGCCATGATCGAGAACATCGTGCGGCGAGCCAAGAAGCTGGCCATTAAACGGACCATCGCCGGCGAAGGGCGGGGGATCAGGGTCGACGATCTGTTGGAGTCGCTTCGTCAGGAGTACAAGGAGAACGAGGATCTCCCCAACACCACCAATCCCGACGACTGGGCGAAGATCTCCGGGAAGAAGGGTGAGCGGATCGTCTACATCCGCACGCTGATCAGCGAGGATCGAGAGACAAAGGGGGGACGGTCCATCGAGAGGGTCGGGACCGGCCAGTATCTTTGAGCCTGTGTGGAATCGTTGTTCCTCGCAGTCGTCGACGGGGGTGTGCGTGATGATGTTCGCTCCAGGATAGGGTCGGCTTCGTGGCCATTCCCAAGGTCTGCGGAATCGAGACTGAGTACGGCATTCACGTGTCGAACGGTGATCCCAATCCGATCGCCGCATCGTCGGTACTGGTCAACGCCTACGCCCAGGAAGTGGCCCGGCAGCAGATCGGTTGGGACTTCGAGGACGAGTCTCCCGGCAATGACGCCCGAGGGGAAGCGGGCGAGGGTTCGATGCCTCCACAGATCGAGACCCACCTGGTCAATACCGTGCTCACCAACGGTGCCCGTTACTACGTCGACCATGCCCATCCCGAGTTCTCGACACCCGAGTGCGCTGACGCTCTCGAGTGCGTGCTCTACGACCGGGTGGGCGAGCTCGTCCTGCAGCGTTCGATGGAGGCCGCCGACCGGACGGTGAACGATGGACGGCGCCTGGTCGTCTATAAGAACAACTCCGACGGCAAGGGAAACTCCTACGGAGCCCACGAGAACTATCTGATGGACCGGGCAACGCCGTTCTCCCGCATCGTCGGGTCGGTCATACCTCACTTCGTGACCCGCCAGATCTACTGTGGATCGGGCAAGGTCGGCACAGAGACCACGACGTACGACGGTATGGCGGTGGAGTTCCAGATCTCCCAACGCGCCGAGTTCTTCGAGGAGCAGGTCGGCCTGGAGACGACGCTCAAGCGGCCGTTGGTGAACACCAGGGACGAGCCTCACGCCGACCCTCATCGGTACCGCCGGCTCCATGTGATCGTGGGCGACGCCAACCTGGCCGAAGTAGCCACGTTCCTGAAGGTGGGCACCACCTCGTTGGTCCTGGCCATGATCGAGGACGACTTCACCGGAAGCCGCGACCTGACCTTCGCCGACCCTGTCCGGGCCATACACACCATCTCTTGCGACCGAACCCTGTCTCGGCCGATCGAGATGGCCGACGGCTCCACTGCGACCGCTCTGGCCGTTCAGTGGGAGCTGTTCTCGTTGGCTCGCAAGTATGCCGACGACCGCGGTTTGGAATGCATGGTCGACGTCGAGGTGGGTGAGGCGGTGCTGAAACGATGGGAGAGGGTGCTCAACGGTTTGGAGACCGATCCGATGTCTCTCTCCCACCAGCTGGATTGGGTGGCGAAGCTCCAGCTGCTCGAGGCCTACCGGGAGCGACATGGGTGCTTGTGGTCCGACCACCGAATGGCCGCCATGGACCTGCAGTATCACGACCTTCGCCCGGAACGTTCTCTCTTCGCCCGGCTCGATATGGAGCGGTTGGTCACGGACGAGGAGGTGGCTGCGGCAGTCGTCGAGCCACCTCGTAGAACTCGTGCCTGGTTTCGTGGCCAGTGCCTGAGCCGTTTCCCCACCGAGGTGGTCACCGCCAACTGGGACTCGTTGGTATTCGACCTCGGCACGGACCCGTTGCGGCGCGTCCCTATGATGGACCCCCTGCGTGGTACCGCCGAGCATGTGGAGGAGCTGTTGCAGGAAAGTACGAGCGCTTCCGAGCTGTTGGATCGGTTGAGCCGTTGAGAGAGGTGAGGCTATGGCTGAACGCGAACTGAAGAAGAAGACGAGCACGACCGAGCGGACCGCAGAGGAGGTCGAGGAGGTTCCTCCGGTTTCGGCCAAGGGCGAGAAGCTGAAGGCCGAGCTCGACGATCTGCTCGACGAGATCGACGAGGTCCTCGAGGACAACGCCGAGGAGTTCGTCCGGAACTATGTGCAGAAGGGCGGCGAGTAACCGACGTGCCCTTACCGCTCTTCAGTCCCACGGACGATCCTGGACCCGATTTTGCCGGTCTGGTCCGTCGCATGAACATCTCGCCCCCGGCGGGCTTGTCCGGTGTTGCCTCCACCGGCCCCGGGCCGGGAGACATCAGGCATGGGACCACGGTGGTGGCGCTTCGGTTTGCCGATGGCGTGGTCATGGCGGGCGACCGCCGGGCGACCGAAGGGCACTCCATCGCCCATCGGGCCATGGAGAAGGTCTTTCCGGCAGATAGGTTCTCCGCTGTGGCCATCGCCGGCGCGGCTGGCCCGGCGGTGGAGATGGTCCGGTTGTTCCAGACCCAGCTCGAGCACTACGAGAAGGTCGAGGGTGTCGTGCTCAGCCTCGAGGGAAAGGCCAACCAGCTGGGGCAGATGGTGCGGGACAACCTCGCCATGGCCCTGCAGGGTCTTGCTGTCGTGCCGCTCTTCGCTGGGTACGACCTGGCTCGGGGAACGGGCCGCATCTTCAACTACGACGTCACTGGCGGTCACTACGAAGAGACCGAGCACAGCGCGACCGGTTCCGGCGGCCGGGACGCCCGCACCACCATAAAGCTCGGCTATCGGACGGGATTGAGCCGTGATGCCGCCGTAGAGCTGGCCATCGAGGCTCTCTACGAGGCGGCGGACGAGGACTCTGCCACCGGCGGTCCTGATGTCGTCCGGGGGATCTACCCTCTGGTGGCGACGGTTACCGCTGGTGGCTTCCAAGCGGTCACCGATGAGGAGGTGGCCGAGCGGTTCGCCACATTGATCGAGCGCCGGCAAACAGAAGGGCGTCAGCCATGACCATGCCCTACTACGTGGCCCCGGAGCAGGTGATGAAGGACCGGGCCGAGTACGCCCAGAAGGGGATCGCCAGGGGGCGATCTCTGGTGGCAACCGTGTACGACCAGGGCATTCTCGTTGTCGCCGAGAACCCGTCCCGGTCGCTCCACAAGATCAGCGAGATCTACGATCGCATCGCCTTCGCCGGGGTGGGCAAGTACAACGAGTTCGACCAGCTGCGGGTGTCCGGCATCCGTCACGCCGATACCAAGGGGTACGCCTACAGCCGGGAGGACGTGGACGCCCGGTCACTGGCCAATCTGTACGCCCAGTACTTGGGGCAGGTGTTCACCCATGAGATGAAGCCGCTCGAAGTGGAGATCCTCGTGGCCGAGCTGGGGACCGGTCTCCGGCCCAATCAGCTCTACCACATTGCCTACGAGGGAACGATCACCGACGAGGACCGGTACGCGGTGTTGGGTGGGGAGACCGAGGCCATCGCCGAACGACTGGAGGCAGCCTGGCGATCGGACTGGCCGCTCGGCGACGCCCTCAGGGGCGCGGTGACGGCGCTGGCTGGTCCGGACAGAACACTGCGTGGGGGTGATCTGGAGGCTGCTGCGCTCACCGGTGGCAACGGGCGCCGGGCTTTCGTGCGGCTGGCCGAGGACGAGCTCGACGCCCTGTTGTCCTGATCGGGGGAGCATGCGCTGATGCCGGCACGTCCTGCCGGTACCGTGAAGGCTATGGACCGTCGCATCTTCGGCCTGGAGAACGAGTACGGGGTTACCTGTACCCTCCGCGGCCAGCGACGGCTCAGCCCGGACGAAGTCGCTCGCTACCTCTTTCGACGGGTGGTGAGCTGGGGGCGTTCGTCCAATGTCTTTCTCGAGAACGGAGCCAGGCTCTACCTCGATGTGGGTAGCCACCCGGAGTATGCCACTCCCGAGTGCGACGACATCGGCGAGCTGGTTGTCCACGACAAGGCAGGGGAGTGGATCCTGTCGCAACTGGTCGAGGGGGCGGAAGCTCGCTTGCGGGAGGAGGGGATCCGAGGCGATGTCTACCTGTTCAAGAACAACACGGATTCAGCAGGCAATTCGTACGGCTGCCACGAGAACTATCTGACCAGCCGACGGGACGAATTCTCGCACTACACCGAGGTGCTCATCCCGTTCCTTGTCAGCCGTCAGATCTACGCGGGGGCGGGCAAAGTGCTTCAGACCGCCCGAGGTGCGGTGTACTGCCTGAGCCAGCGGGCCGAGCACATCTGGGAGGGCGTCTCTTCGGCCACGACCCGAAGCCGACCGATCATCAACACACGGGACGAACCCCACGCCGACGCAGAGAAGTACCGCCGACTCCACGTCATCGTGGGTGACTCCAACATGAGCGAGTACGCGACGTTCTTGAAAGTAGGGGCGACCAGCATCCTGTTGCGGATGCTCGAGGATCCCTCTATCGTGTTGCGGGACCTCACCTTGGAGAACCCGATCCGGGCCATTCGGGAGATCAGCCACGACGTCACCTGTCAGCGAACGGTGCGATTGGCCAATGGACGCGAGATGAGCGCACTCGACATCCAGTCCGCGTACCTGCAGCGAGCGCTCAAGTACCGGGACCAACAGGGACTCTCGCCGCAGGAGGACCGTGCTCTCGACATGTGGGAGCACTGCCTCAAAGGCCTGGAGTCCGACCCGCTCAGCCTGCACCGTGAGTGCGATTGGGTGGCCAAATACCGCCTGGTCGACCAGTACCGAGCCCGACACGATCTGCCCCTCAGCAGCCCGAAGGTGGCCCTGCTCGATCTGCAGTACCACGACGTCGATCGCAAGCGCGGTCTGTACTACCGGCTGCAGCAGCACGATCAGCTCGACCGGATCTGCCAGGACAGCGATATCGTGACGGCCATCTCGACTCCTCCGCAGACGACACGGGCGCGACTGCGTGGCGAGTTCGTCCGCCGGGCCAAGGAGCGTCGTCGAGACTTCACCGTCGACTGGGTCCACCTGAAGCTCAACGACCAGGCACAGCGAACCGTTCTCCTGAAGGACCCGTTCAAGGCCAAGGACGAGCGTGTGGAGAAGCTGATCGCCGGTCTGTAGCGACCGACGTTCTGCCGGCGATCGTCCCTGTTCCGGGGTCCCCGGTACACTCAATGACTGTGCCCTTCCTCAGCCCGGCGAAGTTGCTGGTCATCCTGGTGGTGGCGCTCGTGGTGCTCGGACCGGACAAGCTTCCACAGGTGGCCAGGCAGGTCGGTGGCCTCTGGGGCGACTTCAAGAAATTCCGCTCGCGTCTCGAGTCCGACGTGCGGGGCACCTTTCCCGAGCTTCCTTCCACCGATCGGATCGCTCATGCAGTTCGATCACCACTGTCGTTCTTGGACGATCTGGCCAGCAGCGGGTCGACCGAGAACGTCGCCACGGGCGTGACATCCAACACGGTTGACGGTGTCGAAACAACAGTCGAGACAACAGTCGAGCCCGATGGAACGGCCCAACCCTCATCAGGGGAGAACCAGCCTGTCGGAACGGTTCGAACGACTGCTCCGGCTGTCTCGATAGCCCAGCCCGGTGGCGTCAGTCATGAGGTTCGTGGTGCCGCGGTTCTTGACGACCCCGGCATGAACTGACCTGCCCTCACCGGACGACGGGACAAGGACACAAGGGTCATGGTGATCACACTGAAACGACGACGGGAGTCGAAACCGGTTCCTGACTCCATGACCCTCACGGAGCACCTGGCCGAGCTCCGTCGCCGGGTGCTGACCTGTGCCGTGGCGTTCATCGTGACCGGCACCGTGGCATTCCTGCTCTATAAGTACGCCCTCTCGTTCTTGCAGCATCCGTACTGCCAGGTCAACCCGCGCCACTGCTCCTTGTACGTCACGAGCCCGCTCGACGGGCTCGCCCTCCGGGTCAAGATCGCCGCGTATGGAGGGCTGTTTCTCGCTTCGCCGCTCATCCTGTGGGAGCTGTGGCGGTTCATCACCCCCGGCTTGAACCCCAAGGAGAAGAAGTACGCCATTCCGTTCATCGTGTCGTCCATCGTGCTGTTTGTCCTGGGATGCGTGGTGGCGTACATCACCTTTCCTCATGCCCTCCAGTGGCTCGACCACATCGGCGGTCCTTCGTTGCAGCAGATCTATACCCCGAGCAACTACTTGGGACTCATCATCTTGCTGATGGTGGTGTTCGGCATCACCTTCGAATTCCCGGTGCTTCTGGTCTCGTTGGAGATCGCTGGCGTCCTGACACCGCAGAAACTCTCGAAGTGGCGTCGCTGGGCCATCGTGGGCATCGTGGTCATCGCCGGCGTGATCACACCGAGCTCCGACCCGTTCTCCATGCTGGCCTTGGCCATTCCGATGTACGTCTTCTACGAGGTGTCCATCGTCATCGGGAGGGTGTTCCTGCGTCGCAAGGCCACTGACCAGAACGCAGTGGTCGAGTCCGAGACAGCGGTACGGAGCTGACGACCACGCCACCTTCGCCCTCCACGCCGGCTGTACCGACCACACCCAGGGAGCAATTCCTCGACGGTCTCGGATTTCCTCCTGATGAGTACCAGGTGGAGGCCATGGACGCTCTCGATGCCGGCTGTTCGGTACTGGTCTCGGCTCCTACTGGATCAGGCAAGACGGTGGTGGCCGAGTACGCCGTGGCTCGTGCTCTTGCCAACGGGCGCAAGGCGTTCTTCACCACGCCCCTGAAGGCCCTGTCCAACCAGAAGTTCGACGAGCTCACCGCCCGGTACGGGAGTGCACGGGTTGGGCTTCTCACCGGTGACGTCTCCCATCAACCGCATGCTCCGATCGTGGTGATGACCACCGAAGTGTTCCGGAACATGCTCTTCGCCCGGGCGTCGGTTCTCGATGGGTTGGCCGTTGTGGTTCTGGACGAGGTCCACTATCTCCAGGACCCCTATCGAGGCTCGGTGTGGGAAGAGGTACTGGTTCTCACCCCCCAAACGGTGTCCTTCGTCTGTCTCTCGGCCACGGTGGCCAATGCCGACGACTTCGGGGCGTGGTTGGCCTCGGTGCGGGGCCCCGTCCGGGTGGTGGTGGAGACCCATCGTCCGGTGACCTTGCAGCACCACTATGCGGTGGGGGAGCGGGGTCGTGATCGCCCCGTTGTGATCCCCTTGCTCCGGAACGGTTACCCGAACCCGGAAGGACGGGCCCTGGACGAGCGCCGCCGGCGCGGTTCCCATCATCGGTTCAGGGTCCCTCGCCGCACCGAGGTGGCCGAGTACCTGGCGTCGGAAAACATGCTGCCGGCCATCACCTTCATCTTCAGCCGGGCCGCTTGTGACGATGCCGCCCAGCAGTGCCTCGGGGACGGGCTTCGGCTCACCTCACACGAAGAACGCCTCTCGATCCGGGAGGTGGCCGAGGCGGCGGTGGAGCGCCTCTGCGACGACGACCTCCGAACACTCGGCTATGGAGCGTGGCTGTCGGCCCTGGAGGCCGGGATCGCCCCGCACCACGCTGGTCTGGTCCCTGCGTTCCGCCAGGCGGTCGAGGCGTGCTTCTCCGCCGGCCTGTTGAAGCTGGTGTTCGCCACCGAGACATTGGCTCTCGGTATCAACATGCCTGCTCGGACGGTCGTGGTCGAACGATTCTCGAAGTTCCGGGGATCGGATATATCGACGTTGACCTCGGGTGAGTATCAGCAGCTGACCGGGCGTGCCGGACGACGGGGCATCGACACCGTGGGGCACGCAATGGTCCTGTACTCTGCGGCGACCACCTTCGGTACCGTTGCGGCTACCGCTGTCGCCCCGCCCCCCGATCTTCGCTCTTCGTTCCATCCCACCTACAACCTGGCTGTGAACCTGGTTCGCCGGTGGTCTCGGGATGGGGCTCACGACCTGCTGCGCTCGTCCTACGGCCAGTGGCAGGCGCCGTCGGGGTCCGTGTCACTGCCGGCACAGCTCGATCAACGTCTCGCTGTGCTCGGTTCACGAGGCTATGTCGATGGATGGCACGTGACGGAAGCAGGGCTCGGACTGGCGGCGATCTACCACGAGTGCGACCTTCTGGTGGCCGAGGGCGTTCGTCACGGCCTGTTCGACGGCCTGTCGCCCTCCCGCCTGGCCGGTGTCGTCTCCGGTATCACCTTCGAGGCGAGACGGCGGGAGGATGAGCCACCATCGCTCAGGGAGCGGGAGAGCGCCAAACGGCTGGAGGCGTTGGCCGGGCTGGCCCAAGGACTCCGGAAAGAGGAGCAGCAGCACGGCCTTCCCCGTACCCGGTGCCCGGATCCGGGGTTGGCCCGATCGGTGATCCGATGGGCGGAAGGGGGCTCGCTCTCCACGGTCCTCCGGGACTGCGAGGTCGCGCCGGGGGACTTCGTTCGCAACATCCGCCAACTGATCGATCTGCTCCGCCAGCTGTCCCAGGTGGCACCCTCACCAGGTACCGCCCAGGCGGCGGAGACGGCTGTCACTCTGCTCCGTCGTGGTGTCGTGGCAGCCAACGATCCGATGTCCTGATCCCGGCACCCCAGCGCGCATTTTCTCCTTGCGCTGCTCGTCCGGATGGACGGCTCCCTGATCCAACCCCTCTCTCTACTGGGCCTCTAATGTGATCCGGGCATGTTCCCCTACGCCGTGGAGACGTTTACATCACAAGAGGAGGACATCCTCCGCCGGTACTGCACCAACCTGCATCTTCCTGTGTTTGCCCTGGTCAACTTGCCAGAAGTGGTCAAGGGAGCTCTTTTTGCCCGTTACTCCCGTTCGCCGAAGAGCCTCCGGCGACTGTTCCTGGACGAGTTCGTCGGCGAGCTCGACATCGCCGGCGATGCCACCGTAGACGCCACCATTGGCCTCAGGCGGGCCGAGGATCTGTACGAGAAGGTGTTCCTGGAGTACGGCGACGACTCGGTGGCCCAGCTGGGTGGGGTCCATCTGGCCTGCGAGCAGGCATCCAACGTGTTGACCAAGATTCTCGAGTGGGGGCGGCTGATGGCCTACCTCGAGCAGTCCACTCGCTATATCGCCTACGACAGCCGGCTCACCACCGGCCACTACCGGTACTACCGCGATCCCGGACTGCTCGAGTCGCCGCTCGGCGCCCGCTACGTCGGCGAGATGGACCGCATGTTCGACACCTATGGCGAGCTGCTGGGCGAGGTGCAGACATGGCTGACCCGACGGCATCCCCGCCAACCCGGCGACTCGGACTTCGTGCATCGGCAGGCTATTCGGGCCAAGGCACTCGACTCTCTCAGAGGGCTCTTGCCTGCCGGATCCCTGTCCAACGTCGGCATCTACGGGACGGGGCAGTCCTACGAGATGCTGCTGTTGCGCATGCGTTCCCATCCATTGCCCGAAGCTCGGCAGTACGCCACGATGATGCTCGACGAGCTCCGGAAGGTGATCCCGTCGTTCCTCCAACGCGTGGACCGTCCAGAGCGCGGCGGCATATGGTCGACATACCTGGCGCAAGTCCGTGATGACACCGCGCACACCGTGGAACGCCTCTTCCCTGATCTGGTCGACCCGACCGACACGCCGGTCCATGGTCCTGCCGGTGCCCCTTCGGTGACCCTGGTCGACTTCGACCCGGACGGAGAGGAGAAGGTGATCGCCGCCATCTGCTACCCGCATACCACGGCGTCAGAGGAAGAAGTGCTGCGACGGGTTCGCCAGCTCGGTGCCGACGAGCGACGATCGCTCCTTCTGGGCTATGTGGGGGAGCGTTCTAACCGTCGTCACCGGCCGGGGCGGGCGTTCGAGCGCACGTCCTACCGTTTCGACGTGGTCACCGATTACGGAGCATTCAGGGACCTGCAGCGACATCGGATGTTGACCATCGAGTGGCAGGCCCTTCGCCCCTCGCTCGGGTATGACGTGCCCGAGACGGTGACGGAAGCCGGGGTGGCCGATCGCTATACGGCCTCGCTCGAGCGCTCTCGTGACCTTTACGAGATGCTGAATCGGACGTTCCCGGTGGAGGCGGCCTACGCCGTCGCACTGGCCTACCGTATCCGCTACTCGATGCAGAT
Source organism: uncultured Acidimicrobiaceae bacterium (assembly GCA_963812965.1). GTDB lineage: Bacteria > Actinomycetota > Acidimicrobiia > Acidimicrobiales > RAAP-2 > DASXMT01. The sequence goes on from CAWEXG010000012.1 coordinate 63,447, forward strand.
GAATGCCCGTGCCGCCATGCATGTAGTCGAGCTCCGATCGAGCCCGCAGGGGCACCCTTCCTATCGATGGGTGGCCCACGAGATGCATCGCCTCATCGGTGAGCAGGCGGGTCATCGCCTGTTGGCTGAGGCCATGTCGCACGTCGACCACGGGGCGCAGGATCTCGAACGGTTGGAGTCGGAGCGACGTGCCGAGATGAAGAGGCTCAGCGGGTAGGCGGTCCGAGCTCATGCCGGTTCACCCGACTTCCTCGCCGGACCTCTCGGTTCGCTGTGGCGTCAGCAGTCAGCCGGATTTCCTGCACACCCCTGACCAGGGGGGTTGAATGTCACTGCTGGTCACGAGGGACAAAAGCCGCTTGACGACTGCAGGTGTCCTTGGCCTATCGTTCCGCACAGTCCCAGATACCCGACGGATGGGTTCGTGCGGTCGTGTACCGCCGAAACCGACCCAGGGGGGATGCTGTGAGAGGCGGAGGGAGGCCTTGGGGTTCGAGTAGAGAACGTTCCCCCGGAACCGGAGGCGCAAGCCGCGGGTACCGGGGGAATGGTGCCAAAGAACCCCGGGCCCGCCCGCCTGGACACCGAGTCCCCATACTCGACCCGCTCGCCACGGCCCTCCGGCCCCTGTTGATGGTCGAGAGCTCGAAGCAGTCGCCGGCCTTGCACTCGCATGCCCGAGATGCACATCCCAACTCCTGTACGAACGCCACGCTTGACCGTCTATGCTCCCGCCCAACTCACCATTGAAGGGCCGATATGCCGCAAGAACTTGACGATGTGGAAGAACCCAACGAGCTGGTCGAGGCCGACCTCGACGAGTTGGAGGACGACGACGACCTGATCGAGGACGACGAGGTCGCACTCGTCGATGAGGACGATGATGCCGCAGTCAAGGTCGACGACGAGGACGACGACGATGCCGAGGTTCCCGCTGCACCGGCAGCTGCTGCGTCGGGCGATGGGGACGAGGACGAGGACGAGGACGACGACGAGGACGAGGATGTCGAGGCAAGCCTGGACATGATCCTCAAGGAGCGTCTGGTCGTCGAGGAGGAGCCCGAGGACGAGGAGACGGTCGAGACTGACGAGCGAACCGAAGGTGTGGAGCGAGTCTTGCCCAAACAGCCGGACGAGTTCGTCTGTCGGTCGTGTTTCTTGGTGAAGCATCCGAGCCAGCTGGCCAATCGGAAGAAGATGCTCTGTCGGGACTGCGTCTGACGGCAAGGAGCCTCGAAGGAGCCCGTTGATGGAACAAGAGGAAGTCGAGCACAAGCCAGCTGGCGAACGAGTGCTGGATGTGCTCGTCTTCGCCCCGGTTGGGTTGGTGATCTCGGCGGTCGAAGAGCTCCCCGCGTTGGCCGAACGAGGCCGGACGCTGCTCAACGGCAGGCTCGGCTCGGCTCGGGCGGTGGGCATGTTCGCCGTCTCGGCCGGACGTCAGGAGTTGCATCGACGCTCGGAAAACCTCCTCCGACAACACTCCGTTTCCACCGAGAGTCGCAGCGCGTCCAAGCCCACTACTCCCGGCACACCCGCGACTCGACTGAGCCCGGACGTCGCCCAACAGACAGGTGGTGGACCGGAGGAACAGAAGCAGAGGAGAGAGGGCCCTGAGGAACAGAGAGAGGACCCGGGGGAGGGGCCGCTCACGTTGGCCATACCTGGCTTTGACGCGCTGTCCGCTTCCCAGGTGGTCCAGCGCCTTGATGGGCTCACGCACGAGGAGCTCCACGCAGTCAGGGCTTACGAAGCAGCTCATCGTGGTCGCAGGACTATCCTCAACCGGGTCGACCAGCTATTGGACGAACGCTCCTGACAGAGGCTCGGCGTCTGCACGGCGCACCCGGGTGCGGCTCGTACCGCCGAGGAGGATCTGTGGAAGCAGTGCGGAAGGCGACATCCGGTGATGCCCAGGCGCTGGCCGAGCTGTCGTCCCAGCTCCGTGACCACCTGTTGAGTCACCGTGGAGGATCCCTGCTGATGGCCGAGGGCCGACTGCCGTCAGCCGGCGCCTTCGATCCCGAACAGCTCGCAGCGTCGATGGTCGACCCCGATCGATCGGTGCTGGTGGGAACCATCGACGGTGTCGTGGTGGGGATGGCACTGGGGCGTATCGAGACGTTGCGTGGTGATACTCGGCTTGGTCAGCTGGAGGGCTGTTACGTCGAGTCGGATGCTCGTTCGGTTGGCGTCGGGCGACTGCTCGTCGACACGCTGATGGCGTGGTTCGAGGAGTGCCGATGCATCGGAGTGGATGGGGTAGCGCTTCCGGGTGACCGGGAGGGAAAGAGCTTCTTCGAAGCCGCTGGGTTCAAGGCCCGGTTGTTGGTCATGCACCGCTCGCTCGAGGGTGGTCCGTGAAGTCTGTGGAGCGAGCCTGGTACTCCCAGCCGCTGGCCTCTCAGGCAGATCGGCGGCCAGAGGGGGACCTGGTCACAACGGGACGCCGGGGCCCGGGTGGCGGGGGAATAGGAATCCCCAGCAGTCGGGCAAGCTGCGGGACGAAGCCGGACGCCCGGCGGGCCGCGGCCAGCAGCGCCTCGTCCGGATCGGTCGGGATCCCGACCGGCTTCACCGTCCGGCGTACCGGCGACTCGACGACGACCTCGAGGATCGACAGCCACTCGGCGGGTGGCGTCTCGCTCGACATCGCCTGCCCGGCTGCTTCGGACAGTTTGACGGCGAGCTCGGCAGACAGGCGAGCTGCAGGTTCGGGTGGCCGGGAGGACGTGCGCAGCGCGTCGGCAATACGCCCTTCGTCCACGGCGGTGTTGATGCGCGCCACCCAGCCGTCACGGAGGGCGGTGACCCGCTGCTCCAGGGAGGCCCGCAGCGCTGTTGTGAGCGCTCGGCCCTCTTCGTCCAGGGTGACCGTGGACGACGAGGCAACGATGGATCGAAGTTCGCGGAGCGCAACGTCCTTGCCGGCGTTTCGGGCAACCGAGGCCCGGTCCTTCCAGTTGGCCAGGTTGACCACCGGTAACAGCTCCTCAGCCATGGCCAGAAGCGGCTCAGGGGTCACCTCGGCCCGGCCGTCGGCCCGGGCTCGTTCGTTCTGTTCGTTGATCGCCTGACGAACAGCAGGGATGCCACCGCGCAGCAGCTGTTCGGCCACAGGGAGCTGCTCGGGGCGCAAGGCGGCCAGGGCGGCGTTGCGATAGGTGGTGGACTGCTGGGGACGACGGGAGCCGTCTCGACCCCCGGGCCGCCCTCCAGCCGTGCGTCCGGCGGGGCGTCCTGTCGGGCGGGCAGGGCGGTCGTTCCGGCGGTCGCTAGTAGTAGCAGCAGACCCATCGCCGGCAGCGCCGGGCTCGGTGCGGGTCCGTCCCTCACTGCGAGGGCGGCGAGATCCGGTGTTGTCCGTGTCGTTCCGTGGACGCCCGCCTGACGACCTCCGTGGTCCGTCCGCCCGGTCATGGTCGTCTCGACGCCGCCCCTTGGACTTCGGGGCGAGGACGACGGAGACATCTGGACCCGAACGGGGAGGACCGAGGATCTCGATCCGCTCTGTCGGCTGGTGGCTGCCCTTGGTCTTGACCGGAAGCAGTGCCACCACGTTCATCCCGTCCAGAGTGGTCTCCACCTCGGCGCGCAGGACGGTGCCTACCCCGGATCCGTCGGGTACGAGCTCGCCCGGCACGGTTCCCCGGGGTTGCTTGGCACCGGCGGCACGCCACGTCCACGTGCCATCACCGGTACTGCTGGTCAGCTCTACCTCGATCCTGTGCGACATACCGGCCGACACGCTACTGCTGCTTCGGGTGGTCTCTGAAATACGCTCGGTGACCAGCTGTCGCGCCAAGGGGAAGGTAGGGGGGTTTCCCCTGGTGATGGCCTATAATGATCGTACGAAAGCCGGGACGTCGCACAGGGACTGTTGCGGCTCGGTTGTCTAGAGGAGGACACCATGCCCACGGTCGGCGCCCCCATTCTGAACGCGGCGTGAGCGTGCCCCAGGAAGCGCTCGTCGCGCAGTTGGTGGCGCCGCGTTGTCAGCCGGCCCGGGACGGAGAGGCCCCGACGGCAGAACAGCTCCGGTGGATCCTGGACGCGGCGACCGCAGTTCCCGACCACGGAGGCCTTCATCCGTGGCGGTTCGTCGTCGTGGCCGGTGAGCATCGCCGACAGTTCGGTGATGCGTTGGCTGCCGGTGTTCACGAGGTCAGATCCGATCCGCCGACGGCAGTCGTGGACAAGATGAGGGGCAAGGCGTTCACCGCTCCCTGCATAGTGGTGCTGATCGCCTCACCGCAGACGGGGTCGAACGTCCCGGAGTGGGAGCAGGTGGCGTCGGCATCGTGTTGCGGGTACGCCATGGTCGTCACCGCGGCAGCGCTCGGTCTCGGCGCCATCTGGAAGAGCGCATCGATCCAGGACGGCGTAGCGCTCCGGAGCCTGTTCCACCTCACCGAAGAGGAACGGCTGCTCGGATGGGTCAACGTTGGCACGATCGGCGACGACCCGCCCCAACCCCGAGCGAGCAGACAGGAACGGGTCGACCTGCGTGACGTGGTCACCGTTCTCGAGGAAGACGGCGTACAGCCGTATGAAGCGGGAGCACGGTAGAGGCAGCAGATCTCTCAGCGAAACCTCAGCTACCACGACCCCCGACGAGCCGCCAGGGGAGCCCTGTAGCCGGCATCGGCTGCGCAGCAGCCACAGAGATCCATGCGACGTGAGCCCGGGCGGTCAGAGGCAGCGACTCGACGCCATCCGTAGCGACGGGCTTCTTCGAGGCTGGCCGACTCCGACCACTGTGGAGATGTCTGGGCCCCACAGCGACCGCAGGTGCGGATGAACGCTCCCTCCTCGCTGGAGAAGATGTTGTCGTCCGGATCGAACGTGCGGTCCATGGCCGATACCCCTGACCCTTGTGTTGACAGCCCATCCTACGTCTGACCGGGAGTCCGGTGTCATCCTGTAGACGTCGTGATGGCTGCGTAGATCAGTACGGGCTCTCGAGGAGATCTATGGACCGCACATGGAGGTGTACCGAGCGATGAACACGACGTCGACTGTCGTGCTTGTTCTGGCGGTCTTCGGGGCCTGTGCTGTCGAGATGGTCGAGGCGCTCACCATCGTGGTTGCGGCCGGAGTGACGCGCGGATGGCGCTCTGCGCTCGAAGGAGCAGCGGTTGCCGTCGTCGTCCTGGCGGTCATCGTCCTCTCTGTGGGGGTCCCCTTGATGCGCTACGTGCCGATCGACACACTGCGGGTCGTGGTCGGCGCACTACTCCTTGTTCTCGGGCTCTCGTGGCTTCGCAAGTCCATCCTGCGCGCCAGCGGCCACAAGGCGCTCCACGACGAGGACGCCATCTTCGCCACGACGTCGGCGGAACTGCGGGGATCCTCTGGGCAGCCGTTGCCCAAGCGTCGAGACGGTGTGGGCTTCGCTGTGGCCTTCAAGGGCGTGTTCCTCGAGGGGGTGGAGGTCGTGCTCGTCGTCGTCAGCCTCGGTGCGAGCCAGCACCGCCTGGGCATCGCTGCAGCTGCAGCAGGGGCCGCTGTCGTTGTGGTGGCCGGCGTCGGTGCCGTGGTGGCGAGACAGCTGTCCCGAGTGCCGGAGAACACGATCAAGACGGCGGTCGGGATCATGTTGACGAGCTTCGGCTTGTTCTGGGTGGGGGAGGGTGCTGGGGTGCACTGGCCCGGGGGCGACGTGGACATCCTTGGGCTGGTGGCGCTGTTCGTCCTCGTCACCGCTGTTTCGGTGGCCTGGCTCCGGACCTTGCATCCTCCCATGCCTCCACGATCCGGTGGCTCATCGCCGAAGCTGGTGACGGAGTGAGCATCTTGTCTCGCTGCATACGGGCGTTCGGGCTGTTCTGGTGGGACTTCCTCGTCGGCGACACCCCGGAGCTCTTCGTCGCCACCGCCGTGATCGTCGGCTTGGCCTTCCTCGTCAGTCCCCACGGCAGGTTGGCGGTTGTCCTCCTGCCGTTCGTGGCCGTGGTGTTCCTGGTGACAAGTACGTTTCGAGGACGTCAGCGATCTTCTGGCGCAACGACGTCCGAGGAGACGTCTTCGACCGAGTCTTGACTCTGTACGTCTTTGCGGGTGATGGCGAGGAATGCGACAAAGCAGACGATGACGGCCGTCAGGATCAGGCTGACCCGCCCATCGCCCCATCCCAGACCGCCCACATTGGAAGGCTTGCCCACCCAGTCGGCGAACGAGGCTCCGAGTGGCCGGGTGACGACGTAGGCGAACCAGAAGGCGAAGATCGGGTTCCACTTGAACCGCCAGTAACCGATGGCAGGAACGGCGATCAGCCCGGCGAAGAGCACGATCGAAAACCCGTATCCCAAGTGGAACGTGGTTGCGGTCAGATCACCGACCGCGGTGCCGAGCGCGAAGGTGGAGACCACCGCGGCCCAGTAGAACGCCTCTCGGCGTGGTGTGTCGATGCTGTGGATCGAGAGAGTCTTCTCGGTTCGCTGCCAGGTCACGAAGACGGCGAGGAGCACGATCCCGTACAGGGTGCTCGATGCGATGTACGGGACGCCGAACCCGACGTGAAGAACGTCTGCGGCCATGGTGCCGAAGACGCCGACCATGACCACTGCGAACCAGTAGGTCCACGCCATGTAGCGGCCCATCCGGAACTGCAGCACCAGTGCGATGACAAAACCGATGAATCCCAGCACCACGGCAGGAGCCGGATGCAGGACATGGACGAGATAGTCCGATGTCGCCTCACCCATGGCGGTCGACAGGGCTTTGACGATCCAGAAGTAGACCGTGATCTGCGGAACCCTGAGGGCCCGTCGGGCCGTCATGGACGACGGGCAGCCGAAGGAGCAGCGAGCTCGGGCTGTCTATCTGCTGAGTGTGGAGTCATTGTCAGGGCAGTCACGTCTCGGCGAATGAAGGGGATAGTAGCCACCCTGTCTCCACGCCGTGGCCTGCCGTATGTCAGGTGCATGGCACCGCTGGGCGATGATCTCGATGACCTATAGACCGCCGATAATGTATATTATGTAAACTAAACGGAAGCGGCCCACGCTGTCTTGGGTCGAGGTTCATGCGTGCATGAGCGCACCGGTGTCGAGCCCTGGGGTGTTGTCCTGTATACGGGGCGAGAGTAGGATGGTCTCAATCCAGTCCTGCTCAGGAACTCGGCAGCGGCCACCGTAGGTGTTTCCCCGGATCCCGGAGACGCGAGTACTCACGTCGCTCGGAAGGTTCCATGGGACTACATACGCTTGTTGGCCGACACCGCGAACCGGTGCCCCGCCAGGTCATGCTCGTCTTCGGGACGAGACCCGAAGCCATCAAGATGGCGCCGCTGGTGCTAGCGCTCCGCCGCTCTCCGCACTTCGAGCCCTTGGTGGTGGTGACCGGACAGCACCGGGAGATGCTCGACCCAGTTCTCGAGCTCTTCTCCATCGAACCGATCGCCGATCTTGCCATCATGTCCACCGGTCAGACATTGGCGGATATCACAGTACGCACGCTGAACGGGCTGGAGGCTCTGCTCCTGAGATCCCATCCGGACGTGATGGTGGTCCAAGGCGACACGACCGCTGCATTGACCGGGGCACTTGCCGCGTTCTACCACCGGATCCCGGTCGTCCACCTCGAGGCGGGACTGCGTAGCGGGAATCCGCTCTCCCCCTATCCAGAAGAGGGGAACCGCAAGCTGCTCGGTCAGCTGGCCACGCTCCATCTGGCTCCGACGAGGAGCGCAGCCGACAACCTGCTGCGTGAGGCAGTCCCCCCCCAACAGGTCGTCGTGGTCGGTAACACCGTGATCGATGCTCTGATCTGGGCAGTCGACCACCCGGCGCCCTTTCGTGACAGGTCTCTGGAGTCGTTGGATGATGACTCGAGACGGGTCATGCTCGTAACTGCGCACCGCCGTGAGTCGTGGGGTGCGCCCATGCGCTCGATCGGCATGGCCCTTTCCGACATAGCCCGGGCCGAACCTGACCTCGTGATCGTGGTACCCATCCACCGTAACCCGGCAGTTCGCCAGGAGATCCTCCCTGCCCTGTCCGGCCTTTCCAATGTGTGGGTACGGGAACCACTGGATTACGGGGCTTTCGCCCGTCTCATGGCTCGGGCCGACATCCTCCTCAGCGACAGCGGCGGCATTCAAGAGGAAGGTCCGACCCTGGGTAAGCCGGTCCTTGTCCTACGTGACACCACCGAGCGACCTGAAGCGATAGCTGCCGGATCGGTCCGGCTGGTAGGGACCGATCGGAGCCGGATCGTCAACGAGGTCCACGCCCTGCTGCACGATGAGGACTTCTACCGGGGTATGGCTGTTCCCCGCCAGGTGTACGGAGACGGACGAGCTGCTGACCGCAGCGTGGCTGCCCTGAGTTGGCTGTTCGATCTCGGTCCAGCTCCCGAGCCGTTCGTAGGTTGGCATGAGCCGATGGTTCTGACGTCATGAATGACGACGTGCGCCGTCTTCGCCGGCCGACTGCGGAGCACTACGTTCTTCCGACCCCCTGTCTGGTGGAGACCGTGCAGCAACGGGCGCACCGACTTGGCGTGTCAGAGTTGACCGTCCGTCGCCGCGTGCGTTGCGGTGACACCACTGCGTTCCGCATCGGCGGCACCTGGCGCCTCCCCGCTCCAGATCAGGGCTCGTTGCACGATCTTCCACAATCGTGCACGGTCCGCCAGGTGGCTAACAGCTTGGCGGTCTCCGAGCTCACGGTTCGCAGGTGGATTACTGCTGGCGAGCTTCCTGCCACGAAGATAGGCCGTACGTGGATGATCCCCCGGTATCACCTGGAATGGCTGCTCAACATTCGGAGGCACGAGGCTCGTCGGTGACCGACGAGCTGTTCCGGCGTTGAGCGACCTGAGCCCGGGCAACGTTCAGGCAGCGAGTGCCGGCTCAGGATCAGGCGAGACGCCCCTCACGTCGGCTGCCCGCTCCGTCTTCTGCCAGCCATGACTGCGACGGACCATCCGGGCTATGGCCAGCCATCCGGCGATGAACCACAGGAAGCTGTAGAAGGTGAAGAGGTGGCCGAGAAGGATGGCGCGTAGGAAGCCGATCGACGGTTCATGGAGCCAGTAGGCGAAGGCGTACGGCAACGCTAGACCGAAGGACAGGGCATACCAGATGACCAGGGGCAACCCGTGGGATGCGGTGACCCCGGCAGCCAATGCCGCCGGTGCGACGACGGCCACGGTGATGCTCGATGCCACGAACAGGGCGACCGATAACGACATGAGGAGGACCAATGCCGGCCCTACCAGGTTGTGCACGAGGTCGGCAGTTGCGCGGAGCTTCACTGGGGCTCGGATCACGATCCCCAGGCGACGCCAGCACTGGAGGTGGCCCTGGAACCAGCGTCCCCGTTGACGAATCAGGCGACGTACGTTGGTCAACGCCTGCTGGTTCACCCATGTTGTGGAGCAGAACGCGTTGCGCCACCCCGAGGCAAGCAGGCAGATGCCGAGGTCGAGATCTTCGGTCAAACAGTCGGTCCACGGTTCGTCACCCAGGGTGTTGAGAGCGGAGAATCGGTTGAACTGACCGTTTCCCCCTAACCCGGAGCTACCTATCTGGTGACGTGCCCGTTGAAAGACCTCGGTGAACGATACGAACTCGAAGTCCTGCAGGCGTGCCAGAAGGGTGTCGCCGGCGTTGTACATACGAACGCCGATCTGGACAGCACCGATACCAGGATCGCCGAAGTAAGGCGCGACCTCGAATAACACGTCGGGTTCCACCCTGCCGTCAGCGTCGACAACAGCCAAGACGACTTGGTCAAGGCGGTGACCTTGTAACCGGCCAGAACGACGGAGATAGTTGTATGCAGCGTTCAACGCCGCGCCCTTGCCCTGCTGGGCGTCGGGCAGCATCCGTTGGAGGAGCCATACCCGCTGACGGTCGTAGCCCTGGACGATCTCAGCGGTCCGGTCGGTGGAGCCGTCGTCCACCACCAGGATGGCGAACCGGTCACCGGGTAGGGCGAGAAGTCGGTCGATACTTGCTCCGATGACCAACTCCTCATTGAGACACGGGACGAGGAACACGAAGAAGAGCCCATCGTCAATGGACGACGGGACGATGATGTGCCGTCGGGAAGCGACGAACATGACGGTGTTGTAGGTCATGAAAGTGACCGTCAGCCCGATAGCGATCAACCACACAGGGTTAGCCCCTTCTCGTTTGGTTCCCGTGCCGTGACAATGTCTGGCGTTGAGATCAGACGTCAGTGCTGTGGCGCGCCGAACGACGTCCGAGTAAGCGGAAGATGAGGCCTACGGCCAGTAGCGATCCAGCAATGCCGAGGTAGAGCCCCAGTGCGATGCCGGTGAACGCCAGTGCTGCTGTTGACGGGTCGGTGGTGCGGGGGCCGAGCAACACCGTGCCGGTGACCGCTCCGACGATGGGAATGAGATGTGAGATGCCGTACATATCTGGTCTCCTTTCGAGAACGGCCTTAGGGGCTGTTCCTCGGGGCACGGGACCAGGTGCACGACGATTCGTTTCGTGTAACCGAGCAGTTGACCTGTCGGTACACGTTCCACTCCAGTAAGGCACACGACTGCGGGTCACGCAATGGCATTGACCTATCAATAGGGATCAGGGTCCTATTCAGGCCCACTACTCATAGTGATTACTATTTTTAAATAAGACCTTAGTTATTTATGGATTTATCACCGATAGTGACCCTTGCTACTAAGTTGCAACCAGCATGTCATCTAGACGTGAGTTCGAGTTGATATGCCATTTGACCAGGAATGATATTGACGGATTCTTGAATGAAAGCGGATGATTTCGGCAAAATTACTGGTCAGCAACCAAGTAACAACCGAAATACGTTGCGTGATCGACCAACCACTCGTACCATGTCATCAAGCCACAATTATCCGATGCAATAATGTCACCGTCTGCCTAGACCTGCGAGCGATGTGGCGGCACTACCTTCTTTGCGAAAGTCCATCGGGCATGCGTGGAAAATCTGATCGCCGGAGGCAAGAATGGGCAACGCAACCGTCACCACCGGATTCACACCTGTACGACCAGACGTCTCGCGTGAAGGGCGCTCGCAACGGTCAGCCAGCCGAACGGTCGAATCGCCGCATGCAGCTGTCCCCCACCGATCCGAGATTGCCGACACGCGTGCTGCGTGGGTGGCTCAGACGCTCATCGAGCTGACGGACACCGTTGGATCGGACATCAACTTGCAAGGACTGACTGCGCTTCTGGCACAGCACTATGCCGAGCTCGTGGGCGATCCTGAGGTCGGCATCGTCTTTTGCGACCAGTCCGGCCTACTCCAAGAGGCGCACGCGTCCAGCGAGCGTGTGCACGTACTGCAGTCGTTCCAGATCGAGCAACAGGAAGGACCGGCGATCGAGTGCGCTACGACCGGCCATCCGGTGGTCAATCTTCGACTGGAGGACGCCGAAGGTCTCTGGCCACGCGTCGTTCCCCTGGCGCGCGTCATGGGTTACAGGACCATGCACGTCCTTCCCTTGCGCCTGCGAAACCAAACGATCGGAGCTATCCAACTGTGCGCCACCGATGACCGGGAGCTATCGGCGACCACCCTCGAACTTGGTCAGGCCATGGCTGACAGTGCCACTATCGGCATTCTGCACGAGCGTACCGTCCGTCGTTACGAGGTTCTCAGCGAACAGCTTCAGAGCGCGCTGAACAGCAGAGTGCTCATTGAGCAGGCCAAGGGAGTCATGTCGGAGCGTCTCGGTGTCGACATGAACGACGCCTTCACCCTGCTGCGCCGTTTTGCCCGGAATCACAACCTGACCCTGCCATCGGTTGCTCGAGCGGCCATCGACGGAGAGTTGACCCCCACCGAGCTACGTCGAGCACTCGGTGGCGCCGTCGGCCGTCGTACGCTCTCCCCGAGTCAACGATGACCGACGACAACGACGGTATGAGGACGCCGCCAACCCCGAGCACGCTGTCCCCTACCCAGATTGCACAGAAACGGTTTCATCCTGCGTTGCGGGGTTGGGATCGACACGAAGTGCGCGCTTTCTTGGTAGAGGTGGCCGGTGTTGTCGGGGCAGTCGCGTCCGCATATACGGAACAGACGGAGCAGGACTACGACACTTCTGAGAACGGTGCCTCTGGTGATGGGGTCATGGCCTTCGCTCCGAAACGCCGGGGTCACCACAAGACTTGAGTGTTCGACGTTATGAGGCTCTCCCTGAGCCTCTTCCCACCGGCTGTTCCACGGGAGTCACCTATCTCGGCGTACTCCCCTACTCCACGGTGACGCTCTTGGCCAGGTTGCGTGGCTGATCGACGTCGTACCCGAGGATGACCGCGGCGTGATACGCGAGTAGCTGCAGTGGCACATTGAGCAAGAGCGGGTCGAGCTCGGGCTCGCTCTTCGGCACGAGGAACGCCGCGTTGGCGGCATGGTCGAGTTCGGCTGTATGCCCAACTGCCACGATCGGCCCTCGACGGGACCGGATCTCCTCCAGGGTCGAGACGTTCTTGGCGTACAGTCGGTCGTCAGGGACGACGGCCACGGTCGGCACTCCAGGCGCCACCAGGGCCAGGGGGCCATGCTTGAGCTCCGAGGCCGGGTAGGCCTCGGCGTGGATGTACGAGACCTCCTTCAGCTTCTGCGCTCCTTCACGGGCGATCGGGTACCCCTCGACCCGGCCTATGAAAAAGGCGCTGTCAGCGGCGGCCAGCCAGGACGCGGTGTCGGCAATTCGTGGCTCGAGTGCACTGATGGCAGCGATCTGATCCGGGAGCGCAGCGAGCGCTTGCAGGACGCGCTGTCCTGAGCTTCCGCGTACTCCTCGCACCTGGCCAAGGTGAGCGGCAAGTACTGCTGTGGCGGCGATGGTACAGCTGAAGGACTTCGTGGCGGCGACGGATACCTCTGGCCCCGCTCGGAGTGGGAACGTCCCATCGCACTGCCTGGCGATGCTGCTGCCCATCACGTTGACGATGCCGAGGGCCTTGGCCCCTTGCCGCTGCACCTCTTGAACCGAGCGCAGCGTGTCGAGCGTCTCACCGGACTGGCTGATGACCATGTACAGCGTGTCCTTCTCGACGATCGGCTGCCGGTAGCGGAACTCTGATGCCGCTTCGGCGTCGGCCGGGATCCCTGTCAGTGCTTCGACGAGGAACGCTCCCGACATTCCTGCGTAGTATGCCGATCCACACCCCAGGAACTTGACCCGGCGGATCATCGATAGGTCGTCCGAGCCCAGACCGCAGTCAGCCAGCACCGCATGGCTCCGTCGTTGGTCGAGGCGGCCGTCCAGGGTGCGGGCCACGGCTTCGGGCTGTTCGGCGATCTCCTTGCGCATGAAGTGACTGAACGCACCCCTGTCGTATGCGTTGGCGCACGTGATGATCGATCTTGGTCGGGAACGCCGTTCGGGACGATTGGAGCCCAGAACCGTGTATCCCTGTGCCGTGGCTACACCGATCTCACCGTCTTCCAGATGTACCACTTGTTCTACGTAAGGGGCGAGGGCGGCTATATCCGAAGCGACAAAGTGTTCGTGCTCCCCGAACCCGACGACGACCGGGCTGCCGTTTCGAGCGATCACGATCCGGTCAGGACACCATGCGTCGAGGACGGCGAGACCGTAGGTCCCTTCGACGATGACGAGCGCATCCGCAACACGTTCTTCGAGATCGGTGCGTGAGGATCGGCTGATGAGATGGGCCAGCACCTCGGAGTCGGTGGTCGATCGGAGGACCGTCCCTTCGGCTGCCAATATCGATCGCAGCTCCGTCGCGTTCTCGATGATCCCATTGTGCACCACGGCGAACCGCCCACTGTGGTCCAGATGTGGATGCGCGTTCGTGTCGTTCGGCTCTCCGTGGGTTGCCCAACGGGTGTGACCGATCCCGGTTCCGCCCCGACACCACACCGGCAGCGACTCTGCTAGCCGACGGACCTTGCCGCTTGTCTTGTGCACCGACAGGCCGTTCATGCCGGCCACTGCTACCCCGGCTGAGTCGTAGCCTCGGTACTCGAGACGTCGCAACCCGTCCAACATGATGGGCACGGAGTCGCGCTCCCCTACATAGCCAACGATTCCACACATGTTGTCGTCTCCAGTCCTTGGTCGTCCCGAGTCGTTCGTTGACGGGTCGCGGGTCTGGACGACATGAGCTGCCACTGTGCCGACAGCGCACGGTGGTGTCACCGGGTCCGGAGCGATTGAAGAGCAACAGGTGATTGTTACCCCTTGAACAGCATATATCTTTCTATCGATCAAATCAATACAATCCTGACATTGTGGCTCCTAATATGCCATATGATGATGATGCGGAAGTCGGTATGTTTGGAGTACTTGATTACTGGTCATGGTCCGGCATATCGGTTTCCGCGCCCCCTGTAATGGCGAGCGATCTCCACGAGCTCGTCGAGCGCGATGAAATTCGGAGCATGCGAACGTGATCACCCAGAGACGCAATGCCGGCAACGCACAGCGCACGGCAGTCGGAGCGCTGCTCGTCATGGTGACGGTGGTCGCAGCTGCCTGCAGCTATGGAGCGCTTCTTACGGGCCCGTCGTCGACGTCCATAGGGACAACGTCGTCGGTTCCACAGAGCACGCTGGGAGGCGGTGACACGGGTTGGGAACTGACCGTGTACGTCACCGCTGTCGAGCAGTACTACACCGGTGCGGTCGAGAACGTCATCGGATGCCTATCGCTGAACTGCGATACGACAGATGACAGCTATGAACTGGGAACATTTCCCGAAGGATTCGTGAACAGAGTCCAGGACGAGGGGACGGGACTGATCACCGCCGGACCTCAGGCCGGCATGTACCTGAACTGGTCGGCTGGGATCAGCACCACCGGGTTCTGGCTCGATACGGCGCCCCGGGACAGCTACGGAGACCCCTTGATCCCTTTTGTGTCGGCAGCCGCTGACGGTGTCCCCCGGGGGACCGAGGTTCGTATCGTCAGCTGCGGGACGAACCAGGACGGGACATCCGTGGACCCAACGGTGTGCTCCCGCTTCGAACAGTCTGATTGGCAGATTCGCGATCAGTTCACGCCGGGTCTGGGGGGAGCGCGCCACATGGATCTCTACATCGGCAAAGAGACGCAGGCAAACTTTGAACAGGAAAGCCCTTATTGGATCACATTTGAGGGCGCAACAGTTGCTTTTCCGTAGCCGTTATAAATCAATTTTATACTAGGTATATCTGTGATAATCCCCCGACGACGATTGGTACAAATACTGGAAGTTTGGACGGACGAGACCTCAGGGCCGATCGGTAGCCGTTTATGCCAAGCCATCGCCGATGTGCTCGATATCCGCTGTGCATCCGTGATCATCCGAACGGGTGAGGAGGGCATGACCTCGCTCTGTGTATCCGATCCGTTCACTGCTGTGATCGACGAGCTGCAGCTGACCCTGGGCGAGGGACCGGCCTTCGACGCGGAACAGTTTGGAAGGCCGGTATGGGAGCCTGACCTCGAGGCACTTCGGAACTCCCGATGGCACACCTTCGCTTGGGCAGCACTCCTGGCTGGTGTGCACGGGGCTGCCGCGCTCCCCCTTCAGATCGGAGTAGTTCGTATCGGGGCTCTGTCGCTGTATCTCACGCCAGATCGCTCGCTTCCCGAGGACCGGATGGAAGAAGCAGCACTGGTGGCCACGTTGACAACTCACACGGTCCTGTCCATGCAGGCCGGCGCCGAGAACGAAGCGCTGGCAGCAGGACTGCGACCGCTGGCCGAACATCGGGCGGTGATCGATCAGGCCTCGGGCATCGTTGCTGCGCAGCTCGGTACGGGGACTCGTGAAGCGTTCACCATGCTTCAGGCTCGGGCGTTCGCCACCGGACAGTCCCTCTCCGAGACGGCTCGTGCTGTGGTCAGGGGCGAGCTCCGTTTCGAATGAGGTTGAGGCTGTCGCCGGCGGCGGTCTGGGCTCGGGCTGCCGTCGGCGCGAACAATTCAGGAGATGATCACGTTCCCGGCGGCCGTCGCCGTGGCTCCGGCAGCCTGGTAGACCGCATTGACGGCGGCAGTCCCTGCGCTCCACCCGCCCGGCACCTGTACCGGGATATAGGCCAGCCCGCTGGCCGGACACGATGCCATCACCGTCACGCTCCCCGAGACCCCGGACAGTGTCATGGAGACGGTCAAGGTGCCGGCAACCGGCGCGCTACAGGCCACGGTCACCCCGAAGATCGCAACACCGGGGCCCCGGTAGCCAGTGGAGTCAAGGTAGACCCCGAGTGTCGGGCTCGGACCCGCCGTAGCTGGGCCTACGGTCAGTACCACCGTGGTGCTGGCCATTACCGGTGTCGGCACGGCTGAGTCGGTCACCGTGAACCCCACGGGAGAGCTGAACTGGGCGGTCGGTGTGCCGGTGATGGCACCGGTTGACGCGTTGAGCGTCAGTCCCGGCGGCAGACCCTCTGACGTCACCGACCAGGTGTACGCTCCCGTCCCTCCTGTGGCTGCCAATGTGGCTGTGTAGGGCTGACCTACTGTCCCGGTGGCCAGTGAGGTCGATGTCACTTGGAGGGGGGGCGGCGGAGGTGGCCCGATGGTAATGGTCAGTGCTCTTGTCCCTGATCCTGCCGGCGAGTTCGAATCGGTAACCCGTAGCGTGAAGGTAGCGGTCCCCTGGCTCGTGGGTGTGCCGGTGATGGCACCGGTTCCTGTGGCCAACGTGAGCCCAGCCGGGAGGCTGCCGGAGGCGAGCGACCACTTCTCGGCGCCCACCCCAGTGGTGGCGATGACGTTCTGGCTGTATGCCTGACCAACGGCCCCGCTGGCCAGGGATGTGGTCGCCACCGTCGGTGTCTCGGTACTCGGTGCGCTCACGAATGTGTAGCCGAGAGCCTGGATGCCCTGGACGATCTGCTCCAGGTAGGTCAGGTCGTAGTACGGGTGGAAGAAGAAGCTGGCGACGCCTTGGCGGACGGCCAGCTCAGCCTGGGCGTTGGCGATGATGTACGAGGGTGGCTTCGGCGGGTTGTTGTTCTCTTCAGTGGGTTCGTAGTTGCCGAGGTCCTCGGGAATGACGGTGTCGCCGTACGGGTCCTGGACCGTGTAGGGGAAGAACTGGCCGAAGACGTGGCTGGCGTCGATGGTTGCACCAGGAGTGATCTGGCCGCCGAAGAAGAGCTCGCGCTCGTAGCGGACCTTGAACGACCTGGTCGATGCCTTCGTAGTCGGCAGCGGAGGCCGCGTAGTGCGGGCGTCTCCCAGATGGTCGGGGTGGCAGTCCGGCTGCGGTGAACAGTGACTTGTCCGGTTGCTGCCCGGCCTTGAGCCCAAGCCTCGGAGTCATTTGGCAGCGGTCCTTCCTCGATGACCCAGTCGGTGTTGGGACAGGGCGATTGTCGAAGGTGTAGGGCGGGTTCTGGGTCGGTCGAGCACTGGGCCCGGTAGAACTCGAAGTCGTCACCGCTTACGGCGTCGTAGGGGTTGGCGATGTTCGAGTACTGGTGGGTGTACCCGTGCTCGATGATCGTCCCGCCCCGCGCCACCATGTACTTGAGGGCAGCGTCGAAGGCGGCGATAGTGGCGTTGGACGTCTGGGAGATGTTCTCGTTGACCGGTACCCCGTTGTTGTCGACTCCGTTCGGATCCAGGTAGGCCGGGATCACTCCGATGCGAGAAGGGGACGTGCACGCTGTAGAGGTAGTTGGCGTCGGCCTCGAGCTCGGCTGGGCGTGTCGATCCCTGGGCTGACGTCCTCTAGTCGGACGAGGGCCTGGTGAGTCGGCGGCGACGTGGGCTCGAGGGCGTTGTACAGCAGATCGGAGAACGCCGAGGTACCGGTCGGACTCGGTCATGTACGAGAGCGGGATCTCACCGACGTAGGTCAGGTTGGCCGATCGAATGGCCCAGGGGAAGCTGGTCCCGGTGCTTTGGGCGATGAGTTGCAGGTCACTGGGGCTCCGTGTTGTCGATGTGCAGTTGGCCTGGCCCAGTACGGTCGGCGGTGTGGTGGTGCCGATGGGTGTCAGATGGGGTCCGAGGACCGCACCGTTCCCGAGGGTTCCGGGTGAGCTGCTGCCCGTTGTAGGTCACGCTGGCCAGCTGGTCGGTGGTAGTCGAAGTAGGAGGTCGAGGGATCCCAGCCGTAGCGCGGTCTGGAAGGCTGTGTCGGCTGTGCCGCGTGCCCGAGAGTTGCCAGATGTTGTCTCCAGCCCACAGCACCGGCCGGGTGGTGGACAGGACGTCGTTCAGGAAGGTCGTAGGTAGTCGGCTCGTTGTAGGTCGAGCCGAGGTAGATCGTGGTCGTGTAGTCGTTCACCTGGCCGGCCTGATAGTCGACGACGGGCTCGGCGGTGACCGGGCCGAAGTGGGTGGCCAGGTTGCCCGCGCCGATGGCGTACAGCTCACCCAGGTAGCCGTAGGCGCCCGTTGAGTCGTAGAGCACGAGGGTGTGAGCCGATCCACTGCTTCCCCATGTCGAAGCCTGGCTGGGCGTGGTGGCTGCCACCGTTGTCGCATGGGTCGCCACCTTGGTCGCCGTCGAGATTTTCGTCCGCGCCGTGGTCGCCGCCGCCGTGGTCGCCACTTCTGTCATGGTCGCGTCCCGGGTGGAGGCCACCGCCGGGCGGGTGCTGGACTCGGCAGTGACGTGATGTCTGGTGTCACTCGTCGTCTTACTGTTCAGTGTCGAGGTGGCGGCGGGGCTTATCAACGCAGTCGGTGACTGGAAGTCACTCGGTTGCTGTGGGTACGGCGTCGGCGGTGCCGGCGGCGCAGGAAGGTTGTTTCCCGAGGAGGTGGTTTCTGCTGCCGAAGGCGCCCCAGGTCCTGATGAGGACGCGGACGATCCGGACGGCGGTGTTGCACCGGTCGATGGAGAGGCCGACGATGGCGGTGTTGTCGTGGTCGCCGTTCCGCCGCCGCTCGTCGCACCGTTGGACGTCGCCGTGTGGTGCAGCGTCGTTGATGGCGCAGCGCTCCCTTCCGATGCTGTCGTCGAGGACGGGGACGTTCGCGGCGTGGCCGAGATGAAGAGCGTTGCAGGGAGGGCGACCACGGCAACCAAGCCGATGGCGACAGCGATGATGGCCGAACGACGTGCGACAGGTGTGATGTGGTGTGCAGAGCCCGTCGTCGTGCCCCGACGGTGTCTCCTCCACGATGTGCGGATTCGCGATAGCAGGTGTGGTTTCGTGCAGCTGTGCATGAGAGGTCCCAATCAGTCGAACTGAATGCACGGGACCAGGTGCATGGTGCTGCTTCCGAATCATGGCTGCCCGACCGGTTGTCGCGCTACCGCTACCCATCTTGGCGCGTCCTCTCGTCCACCACAATGGTGTCGAGCGATCATCTCTGTACATCGGGGGCTGAGCAGCCCCCGATTTTTTCATGCAGACTGGTACACGACGCAGCATGTGTCGGCCATGGTGGCAACAGGGGTTCTACTGCGTGTCGCCGGCTCCTCGGCTGCGAGGGGGGGTTGCGAGAGACGATGGACGGTAAGGCTGGGCGAGCACCACGGGGCCGACAATGCCGTCACTCGTTCGGGAAGTGCGAGAAGTAGCGGCTCGTGTCCTTGGCGACCTGGCCCAACAGTCTCGTGTCGGGCCGACCCACTCGCCGCGTCTTCCGACAGGCATGGCTGGTCCTGGTGATCACGATGCTCGCTGTCTGCGCAGCAGCATTGGTGACGCTCAGCACGGTGAAACAAGGAGTGGACACCTTGACGCGCACGGTACAGCCCGTGGCGGTGCAGAACGGGACGGCCCTGCAGGCCCTGAGTGACGCAGCAGCGGATCTTCGTCAGTATCAATTCGTCCAGGAGATTTCTTACGCCAACTCGTACCACGACGCGATTGAGCAGTATCAAACAGCCATGACCATCGGGTTGCGTGCTGCAGTCGACGACCCCGACGTCCGACAGCTGCTCCGTGCCGAGGACAGAGCCGGCCAACGTTGGGTCAGCCAGTACGCCGAACCCGCTATCGCTGGGAGTGTTGCTGCCAACACCTCGGCAGCGAAGATGAACGGGGACATACTCCTGGGCCGCTTCCGCTCAGACCAAGCCACTGTCCGTCATGAGCTCAATCAGCTGGCCAGCCAGGCCGAGCAGGGTGCAAGCCAGACAGAGCGGTACGGATTCCTCATCGTCGGGTTGCTCACCCTGCTGGTCATCCTGGCGGGGACGGCGACGGGACTGCTACTCACTCGAGGGCTTATCCCTCCCTTGGAGCGAGTGGCAGACGCTCTCGAGCGTCTGACGATCGGTGACCAGACCATCCGGATCACCGAGGTTGGCACGACCGAGGTACAGGCAGTGGCTCGGACTACCAATCTCTTGGCTGCCGAAGCCGAGCGGTACACCATCGAACAGGAACATCGAGTTCGACTTGCCGCCCTCGGTGCTCGGCTGGGTCGCAACGTGCGTGAGCATTTGGAGGTCGATGCCGTGCTCACCGAGTCCGTTGAGGCTGTGGGCGAGGCGTTCCAGCTCGACCGCGCTCTCGTGCGGCTGGTCGAGAACGGTCGGTTCGGAGCTGTTGCCGCCGAATGGCGGGCACCAGGCCTGAAGTCGATCGATGAGGTTGTCGGAGCACCACCAGCAACGCTCGTCGTCGTCTTGGAAGAGGTGGTCGCGTCACAGTCGATGCTCGTCATGTCGGATCTCACCGGGGGCCCGCTGCTCGAGGATCCGGCTGTTGCCGAGTACATCGGGCAACTGGGAGCCAATGCGGTACTCCTCAGCTCCTTGGTGGCCGACGGAGAACGGATCGGGATCCTCGTTCTCCTCGATAGCACCCCACGACAGTGGAGCGACGATGAGGTGGCATTGGTGGAGACCGTTACCACTGATATCGCACGTGCCGTCCTGCATGCGCAACGGTTTGAACAGCAGCGAGCACTGACGGTCGAGCTCTACGAAGGGCAGCGAACGCTGGCAGCCGAGCTCCGCGATCTCGACCGGTCCAAAGGGGAGTTCGTCTCGACGGTTTCCCACGAGCTCCGAACCCCGCTCACTTCGATCAGTGCCTGCGTGGAGCTATTGATGGACGGAGATGCCGGTCCGGTCTCTTCCGAACAGCTTCACCTGCTCAAGGTGATCGACCGGAGCACGATGCGGCTTCGGGTCCTCACTGAGGACATCCTGACCCTGTCTCGGATCGGAACCGGTGAGCTTTCGGCTACAGCCTCCGATGTCGACATGCGAGACGTGCTCGAGTCCACTCGTCTGGCAGTGACCCCGGCAGCGGAACAGCGACACGTAGACCTTCTGGTCACCATCCCCGAACATGAGGCAGTCGTCCGGGGTGTCTTCGTCCAGCTCGAGCGAGCGATGATCAATCTGCTGACCAACGCGGTCAAGTTCAGCCACCGGGGAGGTTCGGCAACGGTGATTCTCGACGTCGACGCCACGGACGTGATCGTGGCGGTGACCGACGCTGGCATCGGCATTCCCGAGGAAGACATTCCCATGCTGTTCACCCGTTTTCACCGGGCATCGAACGCCGTTGCACAGGCGATTCAGGGAACCGGTCTCGGTCTGGCCATCGTGCAGGGGATCATCGCTCACCACAGCGGCACGGTCTCTGTCGACTCTCAAGTGGATGTGGGCACCACGTTCACTCTTCGGATTCCACGACGAGGTGAGTACCGTGACCGATGAGGCCACCGTCCTGGTTGTCGAGGACGACCGAGACATCGCTCTGGCGGTCGTCACCGTTCTCGAGGGGATCGGCCACAACGTGCTCTTCTCGTCCAATGGAGCGAACGCTCTGAGAGTCTTGATCGAGCGTTCGGTCGACCTCGTCGTGCTCGATATCGGTCTGCCCGGGATCGATGGGTGGCAGGTGCTCGAGCGCATCCGGGACCTCAGCGACGTGCCGGTGATCATGTTGACCGCCCGTGACCTCGAGTCGGACAAAGTCCGCGGGCTGATGGGAGGAGCGGACGACTACCTGACCAAACCCTTTGGTAAACGGGAGCTCACCGCACGGGTCCACACCCTCCTCCGGCGGCACCGAACACATCAGACCAGGGACGCTCGTTATGTCGACGAACGCCTCGAAGTGGACTTCGTCGATCGCCAAGTTCGGGTGCTCGGGACGCCGGTCGAAGTCACGCCGACCGAGTTTCGGCTGATGGCGGCCTTTGTCCGACATCCAGGACAGGTTCTCTCCCTTGAGCAGCTGCTCGAGGAGGCCTGGAACGACCCGACCGGTGTTGGCCCTGCCCGCGTCGAAATTTGCCATCCTGCGCCTCCGCCGAAAGTTGGGCAGCGAGACAGCGTTGGCCTCCCCCATCGAGGCTGTGCGCGGATTCGGTTATCGCTATGTCCCACCGGAGCACGAGGGCCCTTAGCGCCACACAGTTCCAGTACGATCAGACTGTTTCTTCTCGTACACTGGTTGAGCAGAGCACGTCCCTGTTCTCTGCGAGCTCCAGTGGATGACGAGAATTAGCCCAGGTGAGGAGGGCTCTCATGGTCGAGATCGCGCAGCTTCCCCAGTCCCTGACGTTCGACTCTCTCGATGAAGAGCGTGTCTACCGCAAGCAGCGCCTGGCGGCGGCGTTCCGTCTGTTCTCGAAGTTCGGTTTTGACGAGGGGATCGCTGGTCACGTCACCGCTCGTGACCCGGAACGTCTCGACCACTTCTGGGTCAACCCGTTCGGTATGCACTTCGGCCATGTCCGGGTCTCAGACCTCATCCTGGTCAACGACCACGGTGAGGTCGTCGAGGGAGACAAGCCGGTGAACGCTGCAGCGTTCGCCATCCACAGCCAAGTGCATGCGGCTCGGCCCGACGTGGTCGCTGCTGCTCACGCACATTCCATCTTCGGTAAGTCATGGTCGACCCTGGGCCGACGCTTGGAGCCGATCACCCAGGACGTCTGCGCCTTCTACGAGGACCACGGGGTATTCGACGACTACACCGGCGTGGTGGTCGACCCGGAGGAGGGCAAGCGAATCGCCCATGCGCTGGGCGACAATAAGGCAGTTATCCTCCGCAACCACGGGCTCCTCACTGTCGGCCACTCCGTCGACGAGGCAGCATGGTGGTTCATCACCATGGAGCGCTCGTGCCAGGCCCAGCTCTTGGCGTCGGCAGCCGGTACGCCGGTCCACATCGACCCGGAGATGGCCCGTATCACCAGGGGCCAAGTCGGGTCGCACCTGGCCGGCTGGTTCAGCTTTCAGCCGCTGTTCGATCGCATCGTGCGGGAGCAGCCCGATCTTCTCGATTGAGAGGCTCGGTGGCCGGACAGCGATCTGACTGAACGAAACCTACTGTCCTATCCTCACCCGAGTGCTTTCACGTTGCGCTCGGCTCTGGCGTACAAAGACCGTCGTGCTCTGTGTGGCCATGGTCGTCGGAGGGATCGGCGTAGCCGGTTGCTCGTCCAGTCCTCCCTCGACCCCCTCCCCCTCACTGGGTATCGTCCAGAATCGGATCGTCCCACCGATCCCGTTGGTCAATGAGAAAGGCCAGCCCACGGCGCTGACCGCTTTCCGGGGCAAGACCGTGATCTTGGCGCCCTTTATGACCTTGTGCCAGGAGACATGTCCGCTGACCACCGACAATCTCCTGCTCGTCCAGCGTGCCGTTGATGCTGCCGGCCTCGGCGGCAAGGTCCAGGTTCTCGAGTACTCCGTTGATCCCGGTCGGGACACGCCAGCACGGTTGACCGCCTATGCCCATATGACCGGAGCATCGTGGCCACTCCTGACCGGAACACAGAGCAACATCAGCGCTCTCAACGCGTTCTTCCACTTCTACGCCCAGAAGGTCCCGGAGGGGTCGCCGCCGGAGATCGACTGGTGGACCCATGAGCCGCTCACCTACGACATCAACCATTCGGACGGGTACGTCCTGATCGACCCTCAGGGTCACGAGCGTTTCGAGACGGTGGCATCACCTGACGTCACCAGCCATAAGCTTCCCAAGGTGCTCTCACAGCTACTCGATGCCCAAGGGCACGAGGACTTGACCGACCCGAGTGGTCAGACATGGACGGTCCTCCAGGCGCTGGCCGGCATTGGATGGCTACTGAAGCAGAACATCCCCGCCACCACGTAAGAAGCTCAGCGGAGAGGGATGCCCGGGCTCGCCTGAACCTCTCAGGAAAGTCCTCGGACTGCTATGCCCGGTCTGGTGACACGATCACCACGGCGATCTCACGGTTGGCGTGCCATTGGTAGACGTCGTACCGGCCGGTGGCACCTGGGTGGACGAGGGGGGCGAGACCTCGGTTGGTCTGGTTCACCAGTGGCCACAGCGCGGCCCGTTCGTCGGGGTCTGCGACCCGTGCGGTGGCTCTGATCACCTGCCGTCCCAACCTGACCTGGACCCTCGGGTCGGCCTGAAGGTTCAACAACCAGGCCGGTGGCCTGGTCGCTCCCGCCGTTCGAAGCCACCACGATGATATCGCCGCGATCTCCGGCAGTAGGTCAATCCGTTTGTCCTGGGTAGTCCGGATTTCCGGCCCGTGGTGGTCAGAAGCAGGGCAGGGACACCGTTCGAGTGCTTGCCCACCCGGCCGTCGGACTTCTCGTAGATGATCTTGTGCCACTTGAGGTACGGGTCGACGAACCGTGTCGTGAAAATACCGCCTTTCATACGCCTTTCCCTCCCCCTCTGGGCCGCGCGTCGAACGTGGGGATCAACGTGCGTGCCGCACGAGCCTCGTCCACCCGGCGGACCGGGGTGGCCCGGGGCGCCTCGGATATCGAGACACCTTCGCCGTGCTGTGCCTCATAGGCGATCCGCTCCAGCGCTTCGGCCAGCGCCATCAATGTCTGGGGGCTCTCGGTCTCGGTCGGCTCGATCATCAACGCCTCCTCGACGATCAGCGGAAAGTAGACGGTCGGTGCGTGGAAGCCTCTTCGAGGAGACGCTTGGCCAGGTCGAGCGCCCGTACCCCGTGGCGCTGCTTCAGGTTGCGGGCCGAGAGCACCGTCTCGTGCATGCAGGGTCGATCGAAAGGAACGTCGTAGGTACCGCTCAGACCGCTGTCGGATCCAGTTGGCGTTGAGGACGGCGATCTCGGCGATCTGCCGGAGACCATCGCTGCCGTTGACCAGGATGTAGGCCAGGGCTCGGGCCAACACCAGGGCGTTGCCGTGCCAGGAGTGCATGCGTCCGATGGAGCGTTCGGGGACCATCCATCCGAACGCAGGTCCTCGCCGCTCTCGCCCATTCGAGTGGGCCGAGGGCCAGGGAGGAACGGGACCAGCCGTTCGGACACTGCCACTGGGCCTGCGCCGGGACCTCCACCGCCGTGAGGCGTGGCGAACGTCTTGTGCAGGTTCATATGGACGATGTCGAAGCCCATGTCTCCGGGCCGGACCACGCCGAGGATGGCGTTCAGGTTGGCTCCGTCGTAGTAGAGCAGACCCCCCACCTCGTGGACGGCGGCGGCGATCTCGGCGATGTCCTCCTCGAACAGCCCGAGCGTGTTCGGGTTGGTCAGCATGATGCCGGCCACGTCCTCGTCGAGCTCGGAGCGCAGTGCAGGCCATGTCCACACAGCCCCGGTTCGTCGCTGGGTACGGTGACTACCGTGTAGCCGCCCAAGGTCACCGATGCCGGGTTGGTCCCGTGGGCGGAGTCGGGAATGATCACCTTGTGGCGGGTCGAGCCTCTGGGCGTCGTGCCACGCCCGCATGAGGAGCAGGCCGGTGAGCTCACCGGCTGCCCCAGCGGCCGGCTGCAACGTGGCCGCAGCCATTCCGGTGATCTCGCACAGGGTCTCTTCGAGCTCGACGAGGAGGGAGAGCCACCCTTGGGTGAGCGACGCCGGTGCGGCCGGATGGACTCCGGCCAGCCCGGGCATGGCTGCGACCGTGTCGCACATCTTCGGGTTGTACTTCATCGTGCACGAACCCAGTGGGTAGGCGCCGAGATCGACTGAGAACTGCCGATGCGACAGTCGGGTGAAGTGGTCCTACCAGGTCTCGTTCGGACACCTGGGCCAGAGGGAGGGGTTGGGCACGGCGGTGCTCGACGGGGACGAGTTCTTCGACGGTGGTTTCGGGTAACCCTGTGGTCCGAAACGACCAGGCGCTGCGTCCGGGATGCGAGAGCTCGAACAGCGTGGGTTCGGCCTCACGGCCGAGCAGTGGGGCGCTGGTGGCCCGGCCGCCGGCAGCACTGCTGGTGGCGGGTTCGACCGGCAGGGGTGGGGTGACATCACTCATTACGCAACCGCCTTCGCGAATGCAGCGGCGTAGCCATCGATCTCTGCAGCGGGTTCGTCGTTCGGTGACGGCCACCAACAGGCCGTGTTCGCCGTCGGCATAAGCGCCGTCGAGCGCGATCCCGGCCAGGAAGCCCTCGTCCGCCATCCGGTCAATGACGACGCTCGCCGGGACCGGTGTCCGTACGGCGAACTCCCGGAGTACCGGCGCATCGACGAACGGGTCGACACCATCGATGGCGAGCAACGACTCCCGGCAGTACCGGGTGGCACGAGCGCAACGCAGGCCCAACTCGGCGATCCCCGACGTCCCCAGCCAGCCGAGCTGTACAGCAGCGGTAATGGCCATGAGCGTCTGGTTGGTGCACACGTTGGACGTGGCCTTTTCACGTCGGATGTCCTGTTCTCGGGCTCGGAGGGTGGTGACATACGCGCAGTCGGCCGTCGGCGTCCACCGTCTCTCCTACCAGCCGTCCTGGCAGCCGCCGGACGTGAGCCTGGGCGCAGCGCGAACAGGCCGAGGTACGGACCACCGAACCCGAGGGTGGTGCCGAAGGCCTGTCCCTCGCCCACCACCACGTCGGCGCCCCACTCCCCTGGAGACCGTAGGATCCCCGGCGACCACCGGGTCAGCCGCCACGACCAGGACGGCACCGGTGCGATCGCAGATCGTCCGTGCTGCACCGAGGTCCTCGAGGCAACCGAGGTAGTTCGGGTAGCCCACGATGACCACCCCGGTACGCCGTCGTCCGGTGCCTCCTGGACTTCTGGCCATGCTGTCCGACCATCGACCAGGGCGATGGTCGAGAGACGGTGACCCGTGCCAATTGCGCAGGTAGCGAGTACCTGGCGCCAGTGGGGATGGATGCCCTCGGACACCCATACGGTCGCGTCCCGACGCAGCCACCCCGAGGTTCACCGCCTCGACGGCGGCGCTGGCCCCGTCGTAGAGGGAGGCGTTGGCCATCGGCAGACCCGGACAGCCGGGACATCATGGTCTGGAACTCGAAGATCGGCCTGCAGCACGCCCTGGGCCACCTCGGGTTGGTAGGGGGTGTAGGAGGTGACGAACTCCGAGCGACCGGCGAGGGCCTGGGTGACCGACGGGATCTCGTGGTCATACGCTCCCCCGCCGGCAAAGCAGACCAGACGATCGATGCGGGCCCGATTGCTGTCGCCCGAGCTCGTCGAAATGGGCGAGGACGTCGGGTTCATCGACAGCAGTCGGTCAGCTCCAACCTTCGTTGCAGACGCAGGGCCTCGGGGACGACCTCGAACAGTTCGTCGATCGACGACAACCCCAGAAAGGCCAGCATGCCGGCTATCTCGTCGTCGGTGTGCGGGATATAGGTGCCCACGGGCGCTCCGCTCCTCGGTGGTTGTTCAGGGGGTGCCGGCCCACTGGCCGGCGTGGACGAATGGAGTGGTGGTTACCTGGTCCCCTCCAACGTACGACCCCGCAGGGCGACCTCGATCTCGGCGGCCGGGTCGGACGTCGACGTCGCTGGCGACGAAGGCCAGGGCGATCCCGTGCCCGAGCATGGGCGAGAAGTTGCCACTGGTGACGACGCCGACCTCGACGCCGTCGATCAGCACTACGGAACCTTGGCGTGGGGGCTGCCGTCCGGATGTGCTCACGCCGACCAGATGTCGGCGTCGGACCCGGCTGACCGTTCTGCCTCCAGAGCCTGCACGACCCCGGAATTGGGCTTCTCCCAACCGACGACCCAGCCCAGGCCGGCCTGGAGCGGGGTGATGCCGGGGCCGAGCTCGTGACCGTGGAGCGGCAGGGCCGCCTCGAGCCGAAGCGTGTCCCGAGCCCCGAGTCCAGCGGGGATAATGCCGGCGGCGAGCACGGCGTCCCAGAACGACGTCGGCCATCTCGGCCGGGCACTGCACACTCGACGCCGTCTTCGCCGGTGTAGCCAGTACCGGCGACCTGCGCACAGCACGCCCTCCCATCGGAACTGGCCGACATGGAAGCGGGGGACGGCGGCGGCGTCGGGTGCGATGGTGGCCAAGCGACGGCGAGCGTCGGACCCTGAAGAGCGACGATGGCCCGGCTGTCAGTGGTGTCGGTCCCACCGATGGCGGCCACCACCCGCTCGGTATTGGAGGCATTGGGCATCACATCGAACACGTCGCTCGCAACCCACCACACGATGATGTCGTCCACCACCGACGCATCGTTCTCGTCGAGCAGGTGGGTGTACTGGGCCCGACCAGGGTCGATCCGTCGCAGGTCGTTGGAGAGCGACGGCCTGCAGACGATCGAAGGCGTCGCTTCCCGCCACTCGTACTGTTCCCAGGTGGCTCACGTCGAACGCGACGGCATTCGTTCGACACGCTCGATGCTCCTCCAGGGTGCCGGATGGGTAGGCCAGAGGCATCTCCCAGCCACCGAACTCGACAAGTTTCGCTCCCAACCGGCGGTGAGCGTCCACCAACGATGTTCGACGGAGGGTTTCGTTCCCGTCACCTCCGTCGCTCCCACCAGCGTTACTTCCATCGGCATGGCTCACGGCATCAGAGGGAGACAGTGCTGCAGTCACGCCGCCACACTAAACGGTGTGAGCGGCTCACCAAAGAGGAGGTCTGGATCAGGCAGGACGGGCCGCGCTGGAAGGCCGGCCCGCTCCGAGCCCGTCGCCAGCGAGCCCGTACTTGGCCAGCAGCGCCAGTGTGTCTCGCTGGTAGAGCACCTTGACCTGGATCTCCGGGTAGAGCTCTCGGAGCCTTCTCACCTTGCCGTTCTTCTTGGTGACGAGTGGTTGGTTCATCGTGGTCAGCTCCACGAAGAGACGTTGTCCAGGGAGCCAGAAGTCGGGGCGAAACCCGGCTGTTGGTCTTCCACTCTCGTCCCAGCGCAACGCGAACTCGACAGGCTCGTACTCCCACGCCACCCCGTAGAAGTCGAGGATCCGGGCGAACCGGCGTTCTGACTCATGGGCGAACCGGGTCGTCTCGATGGCGGAGGTCACGCCCTGCCAGGGGGTCGCGGTCGGCCAGATCAACGTTCGGCTGCCTCGGGCGTTGCCAGATAGCGAGCAGCCGGGTGATGTTGAGGAATGGGAGGACGGGTGTCCGAGCCGGTGATCTCCACGATCGCCGCTTCGAGTTCTTTGACCACGCCGGAAAGCGCCAAGACGTTGAACACGCCTTGGCCGCCGGCCAAGAGGTCCACGACCTCACCGTTCGAGTGGGCGAGCACTGAACGGGTACCGGCCAACACGAGCTGGGCAGAAGCCAGATCGGCGCCGAGATCGTCTCGAAGACATTGGACCGCTTGCCTGGCCTGTTTGAGCTTCAATCCGGCATCGAGGAGCTGTTTGATCACCTTGAGCTCCAGAACGTCGTTGTACGAATAACGACGTTGGCTCCCACTCCCCTGTGCATCGGCGATAGACGGTCGGAGCAGCCCGGTCCGGGCCCAGTAGTCCAGCTGCCGGTAGGTGATCCCGACGAGCGAGCAGACCTGCGGGCCGCGGAAACCATCGTCAGGAACAATCTCAGTGGTACGTACCGTCATCGACTTTCCTCCACCTCGAGCAGAGGTTGAGTATCAACCGAACGTTGAGCGTCAACCTGCGGGTCTCACCGTACCACACGGCCGTAATTACGAGTGTGTGAGACGAACGCGTGCGCTCAAGCCGTGAACGGCACCGATTTGGACATGGCCTTGAGGGCGGCAATGATCGGTGCGTGACCGTCGTCAAGATCAACGCAATCACCGTTCCTTCTCAGTCCGGAGACGAGCTCGCCCGCCGGTTCGCCAATCGCGCCGGAGCGGTGGACGATGCCGACGGCTTCGAGGGGTTCGAGCTCCTGCGCCCGGTCGACGACCGGGAGACGTGGTTGGTGGTCACCCGATGGCGAGACGACGCCGCGTTCGAGGCATGGGTGGCGTCGCCAGCGTTCGGGCATGGGCACCGAGGCTCTTCCGGGCCCTCCGGCCATGGTGGGCACCATGCTGGCCATGGCGGGGATAGTGGGCACCACGGTGCATCTGACGCGAGTGCCGAAGGCGCTGAAGACACGACCCCTCCCCCGGTGTCGATGAGCAGCGAGCTGTGGGCGTACGAGATCGTCGACCTGACGACCCCGCAGTGACGCCCGTCACCCCCCGTCCACGCTCCTGTTTGGGCGTGACTATCCGGGCGTGACTATTCGGACGGGCCCCCGAGCCAACCTCGCTTGCGGAACATGACGTACAGCCCGACAGCAGCCGCTACCTCCAGCCCGATGCCGAGCCCAAAGAAGGCCACTGTTCCGCCGATCCTGGTGACCAACCACGCGAAGTTCTGACCGAAGAAGCCGGTCAGGAAGCTGAGGGGCAGAAAGATGGTGGCGATGATGGTCAGCTGTTTCATCACCACGTTCAATCGGTTGGACACGGTGGACAGGTGGGTGTCCATAGCGCCGCTCAACAGATCCCGGTAACCATCTATTAGGTCGCTGATGCGAATGAGATGATCGTAGAGATCGCGGAAGTACCGCTGACCCTCATCGGTCATTCCCGGTATTTCGTTCACCCCGGAGGTGACCGAGGCGAGCAGGTCTCGTTCGGGGGTCACGATCTTGCGGATGGCCACCAACGACCGTTTCATCTGGAAGAGCGTTCCCAGTTGTTCTTCGGTCGGCTTGGCCAGGATGGCATCCTCGAGCTCGTCGATCCGGCTGTCGAACGAGTCCAGTACCGGAAAGAAACCGTCGACCAGCGCGTCGATCACGAGGTACAGAAGCGCGATATGGGGGGCTTCGACCTCGCTGGCCTGGTGGTGGCCCACCCGGTTGTGCACTTGGTCTACCGCGTCGCAGGTCCCCCGATGAACGGTGATCAAGTACTTCTCGGTGAACAGGGCGTGCACCTCGACGACATCGATCTGTTCAACGTTGCCACTGTTGCCGTTCTCTCCGTTGCTGTTCGCTCCGTACACCACCATGGAAGTGAAATCGTCGTAATCGTCGATCTTCGGACGCTGACCGAAGTGCTCGGCGTCCTCGACGGCCAGTGGGTGAAGCCGGAACGTGTGTAGCAGCATGTCGAGAGCTTCGGCGTCGACACCATCGAGATCGAGCCAGAAGAACTGTCCCTCAGAGAGCGTGTGTGTCACGAGCTCCTTGGTGGCTTCGTGGACTTGGCCATGCTGCGTGAGAGTTCCCTGCATCCCTGAAGTCTGGTCCGTCTGGTGCGGGAAGGCAGGGACCCACCGGCACCGATTCTCCGATCCGGCCGGCCTCTTCGCTAAGCCTCTCCGCCCCTTCGTTCTGAACGACCGTTACTTCTGCGAGCCCGACGGCACACTGGTGGTTGTCGGCGGCACGGTGGTGGTAGTGGTCGGTGGCACGGTCGTCGTGGTGGTTGTCGGCGGCGGGTTGGTCGTGGTGGTAGTGGTCGGTGGCACGGTCGTCGTGGTTGGTCTGGTCGTCGGCGGCACGGTGGTTGAGGACGATGTGGTCGTTGTGTTCGGTGCTTTCGAAGGCTTCGAGGAGTTGGAGCTCGAGACGATCAGTACGACGATCAAGGCGATCAGTACGACCACCACCACTCCGATCAGCCACGGCCACCAGTTTCGCTTCTTGTCCTCGTCACCCGTTCCTCCTGTCGGCGGAGGTGTACCGGGTGGCACCCGACCGCCAGTGGTCCCGGCTGCTGCTCCCACGATCGGCATGGCCCTCGTGGCTTCGCCCCCCACCGATGGGACTGCCGTGGTGGCCTGATCGGCCACGGGAGGAACGGCTTCGGTTCGACCGTAAGGGTCGGGGTCGGGATGCGGTCTATGGCTCGACGGTGGCGGGGGCAGGCTCTCGAAGTTCGGGTGTTCCTCGGGCGGATACCACTTTCCGTCCGATGCCTGCCACCATCCATGCCCTCGGGTGCCATCACTCATCAGCTTGCTCCCCGTGATACTCCGCTGCACTCCCCGCCGCCTGGCGCCACGGGCAGCACGAGTGTAGGGGTCCAGCGGAGAGGCAGTCCAGGCCTCGCTCCGTCGCTGGGCCTACTCAGCTACCGATCTGTCAAACCCAGGATGCTCCTATGTCAAGCAGCGAGCTGAGCAACGCTCTCGAAGTTCTTGCCCCGAAGCGAAATGTCGTTTAGCAGTCAGTGTTGTCCACCACACCCGATGGCAGGGTCGTGTTGCACAGCGTCGCAAGCGCCCATCGGGGCAAACCTTGCAGCGGCGTGATGGTCGCACCTTTAAGATTCGCATTCGTCCAATTGACCGTAAAATACGATGATCCCGGCAATAGCTGGGTCCCCTGTAGGTCCGCGCCGGATTGGTCACTGTACGCCATGTCATCGCCCGTCAGCGTTGCATCCTGGAACGACGCTTGGGCGAGCGTAGACGACGCAAAGGAAGTACCGGCGATGGTCGACCCTGAGAAATTCGCCTCAGTGAGATCAGCGTGAAAGAAGTTGCTGCCGGCGATCCCGGTCTTGACCACGGCAAGGTGCGGGGCGAAGGCATTGAAGAACGCAGTACCGTGCAGACCGGCACCAGAAAGATCGGCCCCGGGTAACCAGGCAGACCAGAGGGCTGCCTGATCCAGGCTTGAATTTCTCAGATCGGCGCCCGTGAAATCAGCTTGCAGGTAGTTCGTCGCAGACCCGACCGTACTGAGCCGGGCAAACGACAGAATGGCCCCCGTAAAGTCACAATTGTTGTAATCGGCGACACCATCCGATCCGCCCGCCTGCAGCGGCCTGTCTGAGCAGTCGAGCCTCCCCACCGAACCGCGGCTAGGTCCCGCCTGGAGCTGGTGCACCGTCACGAAGCTCCGAGGTGTCAGAAGGGAGATGGTGGGCTCGTGTTGGGTGGCAGTCAGCACAACCCGATTGCCGGCCGCTAGGGCGCGCACCAGAGGCATGGATGTGACGGTGAAGGTGACCGATTTTGGCGTTGAGGAAGTGAGCGGGTTCTCGGTGCTGCTCGCCACCACCGTGGGGAGGCGGCTCTTTTGATTGACAGCCACCACGCGCAGGTCCCCGATGGTCATCCGGCTGGCAAGGCCTGCGGCGTTCCACGAAACTTTGGCGGAAATGGTGGCGCTAGCGGACGTCACGTGCA
Organism: uncultured Acidimicrobiaceae bacterium; assembly: GCA_963812965.1. Classification (GTDB taxonomy): domain Bacteria; phylum Actinomycetota; class Acidimicrobiia; order Acidimicrobiales; family RAAP-2; genus DASXMT01. The sequence goes on from CAWEXG010000012.1 coordinate 96,617, forward strand.
GAGAGCTGTCGGTCACCGACACGAGCGGGGTACCCACAGCCGACGAGACTGGCGGTGTCGGAGTGATTGTGGTCGAGGGAGTCGGAGCGATTGACGAGGGTGCCGTAATAGTCGTCGTTGTCGAGGGCGCGGTACCCGACGAAGGAGCGGTCGTCGTACTCGTTGAGGGCGGCGTGGCAGCTGACACGGGAGACGCCACGTACACGACGCCCGCTCCAACGCACGTGATGATCACAACCCCTGTCAGCCCAGCAGCCCGGCACGAGCGAATGGCCTGAGAGCGCAATTGAACTCCGAATTTCGCCACGACAACCCCGGCTACGTTCACGGAGGCACGCTAGTGCATCGGGCGTGGGTCGACCATCTCTCTGTAAGTAAGCAGCGCGGAAAGGCGCCAAGCAGCGATCCTGCCAATTTCGGTCAGCTGCGGCGGAATACGGACCACAAGAACGTCCACCACCTTGCTCAACTCGCCCTCGCCGTCGTGTTCTTGCTCACAGCCAAACTCATCGACTGGCGGAACCGGTGGTGCCAGGATCTGTCCTTATCCGCTGACGCTCTAAGCTAAGCCAGATTCCAAATAAGAGGGGCGACAAACAGATGGTAGCGACCGCAGTCACAGCGCTCATTCGTCGCCGCCGTCACATCAGGCTCACCGTGCTGTTCGTAGCCTCCATTGTCGTGGTCGCATTTCCGGTTTCAGCGACCGTCGGGGCGTCGACTCCCGACGCCACCACAACGACCAGTGGAGTTTCGCCTACCAGCGAGTCGACGACTACATCTCCGACCACCCCGACCACTACAACGATGATCACATCTCCGACCACCGCAACGATTCCGACGGTCAGCACGGCTCCGAAGTGGAACTGGGTCGATAGAGGACCGACTCTCGTGGACGTCAGCTGCGCCACTGCAGACAAGTGTGTTGCGGTTGGCGGGACCGGCTGGGCGCTACGGTCCATCGATGGCGGGACGAACGCGCAGCTGGTCGCAAGTGCCCTGGTTGCCCGCTCAGACTACTGCCAACGAAACCCTTGCATCGGTCACCTGTTCGAACTCGACATGCCTGGCCATCTCTTCCAGCGGGGTGACAATTGGGGTGTCACACGTCTACCGCAGCACCGACGACGGGTTGAAATGGACCGACACTGGACCCCTTCCCAAAGCTGTCGGTGGCACGCAGGTGGCGAGCAGATTGGGGTGCGATACGGCGAAAATTGTGTGATCGTCGGAGCGAATGGAGGTATCTGGCGTTCGATCAACGAGGGCGAGACCTGGGCAGTCATTTCGCCTGCTCCGCCACTGTTGAGTTACGCGACTGTGGCGTGCCCGACAACGACAACCTGTATCGCGCTTGGTGGTAGTGGCGCCGGTTCGCTCGTCGTAGGGGACAAGGTTTCACCAATCAAGATAGCCGGGGCCGGGAACCTCACAGCGCTGTCCTGTCTGTCGACGACCACGTGTCTGGCTGCCGATACCCTCAGCCACTTCTACCGGACCACCAATGCCGGAAAAACCTTCGCTCTGTTAGGGCTCACCCCTGGGTCGCACCCCGTTACTGCTCTGTCGTGTACCTCCGACACTCGTTGCACCGGCCTCAATGACAGCAAAATGTCGCTCACCACGACCGACAGTGGCACAACGTGGAAAACTCACGTGTTACCAGCACCGGGCGTGGCAGGCGCAGTGGCTCTGTCGTGTGCGGCCGCAGTATGCACCGCCGTCGGTCCTTCGGGTTTGGTGATGAGCTCGGCGAACGACGGTGCCACCTGGAACACCACCAACGCCGTGCCCGACGTCTCTACCCTTTCGTGCAAGAGTGGCGGGACCTCCGAGCTGACTTGCATGAGCGGCGGCAAAGATGCCATCGGGAAGTCCACCACCAGCGGCGATTTCTGGTTGCAGCCCTTAAGCGGCATCGCCCAACTCGGGCTTCAAGCCGTCTCATGCGCGGATGCGCCGACCTGCATCGCCATCGGCAAGTCGTTGGCGCTCCGATCGGAGGACTACGGCAGGACGTGGAAGCTCGCGACGTCTCCAGCTTCGGCTCCCGGTACGGGTCCCGCGGCAACGGCGTGTTTCACAAGCCTCAGTTGTGTCGGTGTCGGGTCAGGAACCGTGTACACCACCCTCAATGGCGCGAAGAAGTGGTGGCTGGGTTCGATCCCGGGGGGACCGATGCTCACGGCTTTGAGCTGTCCAACAACCGCCCTGTGCTACGCGGCGGCGGGAAACGGCGAGGTGGACCGGGGAACGCGTCCCGAGGGAACTGCCGATTGGTCCTGGGAGCCGCAGAGCATAGATATTCCGGCTGGCAGCCTTCTTGGGGCGATTACCTGTCCCAGTCCGACGACATGTGTTGCTATGGGGGCGAACGGCGTGGTCGCGCGGACTACTGACAGTGGCGACAATTGGTCGACCGCCGTCACGAACATCTCGGATCACTGGCTGACTGTGTCGTGTGCCACCATATCGGTGTGCGTTGCTGGCGGGTCCGCGCTGCTTGGCACCAGCGACGATGGCGGGGTGACGTGGACCCGAGACACGACATCCACCCTAAGCACGGTGGCCGCAATCACCTGCCCGACGACGACACTGTGCATCACGGGCGGGGACACCATTCTGGAAGGGAGACCACCGACTTCCTAGCCCAGCTCTTGATGAAGGTGGCGTGGACAATCGATGGCAAGAGAATCGCCGCCCATACTGAGACTCGACTGCTTGGCGAGCTAAAATCGACCCATGGTTCGGTTTCCGGCCTGACACTTGGTGAAGGTGTGGACGTTGCGCCACGCCCGAGCTGGCGCACGAGGGGCCCAGGCGCTCTGCCAGCTGCCAGAGGCGACCAGTCCGACCCTCGACGAACTGACGTGGTTGACTGAAGGCGTCAGACCCCGTCGTAAGCGGGGCATGAGCCCCGCCGAGTGGAGGTGCCTGTGGCCGAACCCACGCAGCCCGTAGAGCGAATGGTGGTCTGCTATTTCATCGTCTCTGATGACATCGAGCGCTCTCGGCGCTTCTATACCGAAGTACTCGGAGGCAGGGTGGTCTTCGGCCCAGAGCCAACCAACATCGCACTCGCCAACAGCTTCATTGTCATCAACGGCGGCGGAGGCCCCACTGACGACAAGCCCACGGTCACCCTTCAGACCCCAGGCGACCCCGACCGGGTCAGCAGCTTCCTCAATATTCGGGTCGCGGACATCCACGCCGCGTACGTCGAATGGAGCGCCCGCGGCGCCCAGTTTCTGACGCCGCCCAAACGGCACCAGTACGAGATCCGTTGCTACATCCGCGATCCCGACGGTTACATCATCGAGGTTGGGCAAACCACCGACCCACAAGGAGACTGGTGGCCCGCCAACTGGTCATCTGGCGAATCAGCCCCCCGCTGACTGACCATCATCGATGTGCAGGACAACTCCCGTGACAAATGAGGCCTGCTCGAGATAGAGAATTCCCTCGACAACGTCGCTGATCTGACCAACTCGGCCCAGGGGATGGAGCTGTGCCAAGCCCTCATACGACACCGGATCGTAGACGGAGTTCTCTATAACTCCGAGGGCCACTGCGTTGAAGCGCACCGCACGCGACGCATACTCGACCGCCGAAGCGTGGGAGGCGGCAGGCAGGCCCCCACCGGGGAGTCGACCGGGAGAGGGCGATGTCATCGCGCACTTTGCTTCCGGCGAAGCGATTGTCCGATACGAGCCGGCGGCGCCCATGGTCGGTACCACTGGTGATATCGAGGCAATCTCATTGTGGGCCGGCCAGAGTGTCGCACTCGCCCAGCAGCCACAACCAGCGGCAGAGATCGTGGCCGAGCTCGTCTCTGGCTTGTAGCCGGAGATGCCCTCCCTCGCTCCTGAAGCGAACCAATCACAAAAGCAGTCAGCTCAGGAAGACGACTGGTCCTCCCCGACGCGATGCCAGAGGCTAGCCCCGCCTCTTCACGCCGCTATTCGGCGGTGGCCTGATGTCGTCATTCCAGTGGGCTGAGCGGTCGGACCGGTGATTGTGGCTCCGTGGTGATGACGACGGCGATCGTTGTGCGCTTTGTCGGGGTCGGAAAGTGACCAGGGACATGCTTGAGGACACGCGTGGTCACGCTGGTGCCGCCTCACGGGTTCTCTGGAGTCGGTCAGGTGATGAGGTCGATGCGTTGGTAGGCATCGAGGAGCATCTGGGTTGTCGGCCAACCTTCGATGATGCGCACGACGCGCTGGCGTGCCCGGTGCACGAGACGTCCCGGTGCGTGGAAGATCCCCCAACGAAGTGCCTTGGGTCGGGCGTCGCTCCAGCTCCCGTCGAGGCACAACAGCTGGAACCACCGCACGAGGTCGGCAGCCAGGGTGACGGTCATCAGCCAGTTGGTGTTGGCCTCGAAGCTGGCGAAGGGGAACCGACAGAGCCCCGACTCCTTCAATCGCTGGATGTGGGACTCGACGTGGGCGTGGGCCCGCATGGTTGCATCCAGGTCTCTCGGGTCGCCGTCCTGGTCGGTGTAGAACCCCCAGTAGCGGTAGTCGAGGCTCGGGAACAGGCTGCGCTGGGCACCGGGGTGAAGGGGTTCACGTCGGATGATCAACCGGGTTCGAGAGGGGAACCTCTTCCCGTCGATCAGCGAGGTGAGCTCGGCTACGTGAGCGCCGTCCTTCAACTCACCGTTCTGAGCGAGGGCGTCCAGCCACACCTCTTCGACTCCGATGGCATCGAAGATGGCGGCGGTGACCTGGGCGTTCGACCGGGCAGACACGTAGAAGCCCACGTTGCGGGCCCGGCATGCTGCCAAGAAGTCCTCGGTGCACCCGGCCGAGTCGGCCCGCATGATGACGTCACGGTTGACCAACTCGGGATCGTCGCCGACATGGTGGCCACGAGCGATCTCTTCGGGCAGCTGGGCGACAGCGTCGTCGAGCACGGTGATGTGATCGGCCACGGTGTTGGACCCGGCGTTCCCCGGACGCAGGAGCGCGGAGAGCGTCTCACCGGTGGCGTCGGCGAAACAAAAGATCGGATGGAACCCGAACCCGCCCTTGTAGGTGGGTGCCGCCTGCTCCTTGCCTTCGGAGTGGATCTCGACCAGGGAGGCGTCGATGTCCAAGAGGACAGGAGCAGTGCCCGTCGTCGCCGACGAACGGGACCACACCTGAGCTCGCATCTCCGCCATCGCTCGTGCGATCCCCAACCGGGTGGACGGGGCGATCTCGTGGAACGTGCGTGCGACCGTCGTGTCCGACGGTACCGAGCCGAACAGGTCCCCTCCGATGCGCAGGTGCTCGATGTCGAGACAGCTCTCGCCCCCACCGGCCAGCATGAGGGCGGTCTGAACGAGCACCTTGCCCCGGTCGTGGACCGGGAAGCCCGATCCACTCCACGGGATCCGGGACGAAAGCGCATCACCGAGTCCCAACCGGTCGGCAAAGGACCCAAGAGTGTGCAGTCCGACGTGGGCCACCACGCCGGTTCCACCGGGTTCCACAACGACGCGACGAGTGCTGTTACCGTTCACTTTGGAAGTGCCCTTCTGTTGGGTGATGCTGTTGCCTCGAGAACAACAGTTTCCCCTACTGGGAGGGCTTTTCCACGGACGCGGACCGGTCAGCTCAAATGGCGGCGTGAAGAGGCGGGGCTAGCTGGGCGACGACGCCCCGGCCCGGCAGCGTGCCCGTACCCTGTCGCTCGTTTCGATGTGTCGCGTTTACCACCAAATGACTGGGTAGTGGTGGCTCTCGTCGGATGACAGGTTGTTCATCACCAGGGCGACTAGCAACAGGATCGTCGCTCCCGCCAGCACCGGAGTGAGAACGAACAGATAGCCGAGCTTGTGGACGCTCGCCGGACCGAGTACTGCGATGAGCGCGGTCGCTCCCGCCGGTGGATGCACAGTGTGCGTCAGCTGCATGATGGCGATCGCAGTTGCGACAGCCACGCCGGCCGCTAAGCCCACGTGAGTGCCTAGCAATTTGTACGCCGTTACCCCAACCAAGGCCGCTATCAGTTGGCCGACCATGAGATTCCGAGGCTGTGCAAAATCGGATAAAGGAGCGGCATAGAGCAATGCTGCCGATGCACCGAATGACCCAATGAGGAACAGCTTTGTCGAGACGGGCAAGTCCGGGTACAGGCTCGGGATCGAGATCAGGAATATCCCGATGAATCCTGCGGACCATGTGAGGAGCACGACCGACATCCGAACACGAGGGGTTGGGGTACGTGAAGTCCTTCCCCGCATGCGTCCGAAATACACTGCCGAGGCTGACGGTCGTAGTTCGTTTCCTACCTGAGTGGCTGCTGGGTCCACGTATCCTGTTGTTGGATCACGGGTTGCACTATCTTGACGATTCGTCGAAGTGGGCAACTCGGCCTCGTGCATGCTTGGTAACGCTAACCGATCGTGGAAGTCCGAATTGACCTGCATTACATACGGACGTTCGCAGAGGCGCGGTCAGAATCAGAAGCTGTCCAACGGTCTGCCGGGCGTACGCTGTGTCTTCCGCCGTGGGCGGGCGCTCTCGCTTGTCGCCTACGACCACTGACCCCTTGGAATTCAGCATCTAGGAGCCGGAGCCATAGTGGAAAGCATGAACCGGAATTTCACACCGGAATTTTAAGATCTGCCAGATCCTCCCGTTGACAAACAGGGCGGCAAGTCCGATCTCTGCTCCCGGAAACCGGCCTTCACCTGGCCCCTACGTGGTCGGGCTGCCGGGATTTGAACCCGGGACCTCTTGACCCCCAGTCGCCCCAAGACCGAAATTGGCTCAACCATGCTGATCTGCCAAATGCGGTGAAAGACCAGGTGAAAGCATAATTCCAACGCACCGCTGTTGACCGCCCGTGACCCCTATTTTCCGATCGCACGCGGGGATCGCGCGGGGATGGATCGACGAGAAGAATGATCAGATTGTATCGATCATGCAAGGACTATCGCGCGTACATCGCAAGGTAGGATCACTGGTGTTCCGCCGTCGACAACGGCCTTCCTAGTTTGGAAGATCGGCGTCCTATGCTGTCCGCTCTGTGATCGTGGAATAGTGCCGGGAGAAGCGGTGGGCTCGTGAGCATTGCGTTTATCGACGAATCAGTCCGGGAGTCCACCGCGACCGGCTTCTATCTCATAGCGGTTGTCTCCGTTGGAGAAACGGATCTGGACAAGGTTCGCAATGTCGCTCGTTCGGTCCTGCTTTCGAAGCGGCAGGTCCGTTTCCATTGGCACGACGAGAGTGTCACTCAGAGGCTCAAGATGATGGAGGTCGTCCGATCGCTGTCACTCAGTATGCACGTCTACTGCTGCCGTCCTCTTCCTGCGAAACAGGATCGCGCCCGAGCCCGGTGTATCGAACGAATGCTCTGGGACTTTCGGGAGGTGGATATCGCCAGAGCAGTCTTCGAAAGCCGGCGAGACGTGAACAACCGGAAGGACTCGAGGACGATCGGACATGGTAAGCGGGCAGGGTTGGCCAATCCGGCCTTCGATTGGGGATTCCAACTGCCGTCTGAAGAGCCGATCCTCTGGCTGGCTGATGCTCTCGCCGGTGCAGTCGCTTCACACCTCGCTGGCGAGGACAGTCGGTACCTGAAGGTGCTCCCGGAGAGTCTCGTCCGCGTCATTGAGATAGCTCCGTAGACGCGCAGGCGCCCGGGGTCCCGTCTTCCGGCGGTAGGCCCGGGCGTCACTTCCGAGGAGCGAATGTCCCCGACAAGATCCATGATACCCCTTGTGGGCACTGCATGTCACCCCTCCTTGACATGGTAGAGGAAGTCCTCACAGTTCGTGTGGGTCGTTGGGACACGTCGGAATCAGGATCGAGGAGTGCATCTCGGGGAGGGAGGCACGCTCGGCTGTGCCATACGCACCACGGTCACCGGTGCTGCCGGCCCCTACGGGCCGAGCAGCGCCGGGGACCGATGAATGATTCAACATAAGAATTTGGGCCAATTCACTTGTCCATCAGTGACTGCTGTTGACTGATCAGAACCGGTGATTACCGCTCAATACCCCTGTTGACCAGGGACGATGCTTGACAAGTCTGCCGGAGAGGTTCATCCTTCCCGGCTATGGACGCCATCGATCACGAGATACTGACCACGCTGGCAGGACACCTGAAATCCGGGACCTACGAAGAGTTCGTCGCCCAGGGGAAAGGGTGCGGGTGGTGTCGCCACCCAGTCCGTCTTCGCGGTGTGGTCACGGCAACTGCCGACGATGAGCGACATGTGCAATTCTCGACGGGAACGCTGCCCGATGGCGTGTTCCTCAAAGCATGTGGCACCAGACGTGAGACCAGATGCCCCTCGTGCGCGTCGGTCTACCGGGCCGATGCTCGTCATCTGATCCGGGCTGGGCTCATCGGCGGCAAAGGTGTGGATGAGTCGATCACCACCCACCCGGCCGTGCTCCTGACACTGACCGCCCCGAGCTTCGGCGTCGTCCATGCAGCAAAGACCGGTGCGCCCTGTCGTCCCGGCCACTCACCGACTCGATGCCCCCACGGCCGGCGAACGGTGTGCTTCGTTCGTCACCACAGCAGCGACGACATCGTGAGCACGCCCCTATGCCCCGGTTGCTACGACTATGTGGGTGCGGTCCTGCACAACGCCAGCACGCCCGAACTGTGGCGGCGCACCACCATCTACATCCAGCGTCAGCTGGCAGTGGTGCTCGGGCGCACACAAGCCCAGACCAACGAGCTCGTCCGGCTTTCTTTCTGCCGAGTGGCCGAATACCAACGACGAGGCATCGTCCACCTCCATGCTGTGATTCGGGCCGACGGATACGGTGGCGCGTTACCACCGGTCACTGAGGACCAACTGGTCCTCGCCTGTGTGCGGGCGGCACGAGCGGTCCGGGTTCCTCACGTCCGGGGTGTGGCGCTGTGGGGCAGCGAGCTCGACGTCCAAGTCCTGGAGCGAGTGGGAAATCGTGCCCAACGAATCGCCGGTTATACGGCCAAGTATGCGACCAAGTCCTCCGACGACTCCGGTGCGCTTGATCGACCCGTCACCTCTGATGAGGACCTGGCCCATCGTGTCCTCTCCCCCCACCTCCGACGGATGGTGGAGACCGCCTGGCAACTGGGCGCCGATCCGAAACTCAGCGACCTTCACCTGCGCCGGTATGCCCACGCGCTCGGCTACAGCGGTCACTTTCTGACAAAATCCTTGCAGTACTCGTCCACCTTTGCATCCCTCCGTGCCGAACGGGCGACATGGCGAGAAGCACGACGAGGTCGAGGTGTCGCACCTCCTGGACAAACTGTCGATGCCGAGTGGCAGGTGGTCGGCAGTGGATGGGCGAACCGGGGGGAGGCCCTCTTCGCTGAGGACAAGCGGCGACAGCGACTCGATGAACACCGCGCTGCCAACGAGGACCGCTACTGGGTCTGAGACGGAGACCGGATGGCAAGCCGCCGGAGGCGGTGCGCCAGCAGCCACGAATCGCAGCATCGAAGTGCTGCCTGCCAACGAAGTCATCACTCGCGAGGAATCGATCGATGAGCATCCACAAGCGGAACACGAAAGCGGGGCCCAGCACCTGGGTGGTTCGGTATCGGGACCCGCACCCTCGGGAGCGGACTTTTGATCGCAAAGGCGACGCCGAACGGTTCGAACGGTCGACCCGGCACCAGATCGACACCGGCCAGTACCTTGATCCTCGCCTGGCGAAGATCACTTTCCGTTCGTGGCACGACCGATGGTGGCTGACGATTGTGACCAGTGACCGAGCACCGAGCACGATCACCGGGTACGAGTCGTCCCTCCGGTGTCACGTCCTGCCATATCTCGGTGATTTCTCACTCAGGGACTTGCGCCGCATCCAGATGGAGGAGTGGTTGAGCGAGCTTCGGAACGCGGGGTTTTCGGGTTCGACGGTCCATGTCGCTCGGACCGTGGCCGGTATGGTGTTGACCTCTGCTGTCGACTCGGGGATCATCACCTCCAATCCGCTCTCCGGTGTGCGCATTGCCAAGGGCACCAGCCGAACTCGTCAAGCGTTGACCGCCGAACAGGTGGAAACCCTCGCGGAGACCGTCGACCCGTGGTGGCGACCCTTCGTCCTTGTGCTCGCCTACTGCGGGCTTCGGCCAGGTGAGGCGGTGGCCCTCCGGAGGCGCCATCTCGATGACCTCGGACGTATCACCGTGGAAGGAGCGCTGAGCGAGCACCGAGGCCGGCTGATCGAACAGGACACGAAGACGCATCGATCCCGGGTGGTACAGGTCCCGGCGTCGGTACTCGTCGAGCTTCAGGGCCACCTGGCAGTCAATGTCGTCAACGATCCTGAGGCCCCGATCTTCACGACGCCGAACAGGGAACGGGTCCGCCTCTCGAACTGGCGCCATCGGGTGTGGCAGCCGGCCGCCCTGAAGCTCGGATTGCCGTCGTGGGCAACGCCGTACGTGTTGCGACACACGGCGGCGAGTCTTATGGCACAGCGCGGCGTGCCGGTTACCACTGCGGCTGCTGCTCTCGGGCATGACCCGGCCGTCTTCCTTCGCACCTACGCCCACCTGTATCCGGGCGATCTGCGATCTGCTGCCGATGCGATGGACCGTGCCCGGTCGGCGGCCCGCAGCAACTCGGACGAGCCGGTGAGCATCGAACGCAACGTGTTGCTACGGAAATCGCGCGTGGATTTCGCGGGGACGGCTCGTTGAGCAGATCGGGTGGCGAAATCTCTACCCCTCTGACCTGCTCTTTCTGGTCGGGCTGCCGGGATTTGAACCCGGGACCTCTTGACCCCCAGTCAAGCGCGCTAACCAAGCTGCGCCACAGCCCGTTACTCAATCTGCAAGGCAGGGATGCATTCGCTCCCCTGACCTGTTCCACACTCCTCAACCGGTTTGGGTAGACCGACGGACTACGGACTGTGGAAGTGACGATCCTAGCTGGTGTGCAGTGGCTCTTCGCCGCTCGGCAGAGTGGGTGAAGGGCATGCAAGGCCTACCGCCGGCCGATTGGCTCACCGGTGGGAGCAGCAAGCCCGGACACTTCTCCTCTGAACCCCTTAGACGTGGTGTACGAGCCAGGTGATCCCCTGATAGGCGCGATACCCCAGGTAGACGATCGTGATGTAGATCATGATCTTGAACTGCCAGGGGATCTTCCGATGCGTGGCCACTGGACCACCGCACGTCGGGCACTCCCCTTCCTCGCTCAATGCGTCCTCGGCGACCTGTTGGTCGCACTCTTCACACCAAGCCACGGCCCATGCTCATCTCTCTCGTCGCGCCACGTGCGGTCAACGCCGTCGCCCCCCACCTCCGTTGGCCCCCTTGGCTCGCACCCGCAACTTGATGGGTGTCGGCCCCAGCTCGAACCGCTCTCGTAGCCCTCGTTCCACATACCGCAGGTACGTGGGCTGCAACCGTCCGTTGGTGAACAGGGTGAAGGTCGGTGGATCGTTCGCTCCCTGTACGGCGTACTGGATCTTGGCCCCGACCGGTGGGTGGGTGGCTTGGATCGCCTTCATGGCCCTGTTGAGCTCCCCGGTGGGGATCCGTGAGTGGTAAGCCTCTTCGGCTGCAGCCACCGCAGGCAGGATCCGATGTACACCCAGTCCGGACAGTGCGCTGAGTTTCAGGACCGGAGCGTCTCCCAGGAAGGCCAACCGATCGCCGATGTCGGCGAGGATGTCGTCCCGGTCCTCGGTGGCTACCAGCTCCCACTTGTTCAGCACCACCACGGTCGGGCAACCGGCTGCTCCCACCCGTTCAGCCAATCGCTGGTCCTGGTGGGTGACCCCGGCGGTGGCATCGATCACCAACAGGGCGATATCGGCCCGGTCCAGCGCCTCCAGCGCCCGGAGCACCGAGAAGTACTCGGTCCCCCGCTCAGTGCGGGACTTCCGGCGCATCCCCGCCGTGTCGATGAAGCACACCGTCCCCTCGGGCGTCTCCACCACCGTGTCCACTGCGTCTCGTGTTGTTCCCGGGGCATCGTGGGTGACCGAACGCTCGTCTCCAACCAGTCGGTTGAACAGTGTCGACTTACCCACGTTGGGGCGTCCGACCAGCGCCACCCGAGGTATGCCCGGCTGCTGTTCCCCGCTGTCTTGGGCGGCTTGACCGGTTGCTGCATGTCTCGGTTCCTCTGCATCGGTCCGATCCGGGAGCAGGTTGACCACGTCGTCGAGGAGATCGCCGGTGCCCCGGCCGTGGAGGGCGCTCACCGGCCATGGGTCGCCGAGCCCCAACGACACCGCATCCCACGCATCGCTCTCACGTTGGGACGAATCGACCTTGTTGGCTACCACCCGGATCGGTCGTCCGGAGCGGCGAAGGAACCTGGCCATCGCCAGGTCCTCGTCGGTCACCCCCACTGTGACGTCGACCACGAACAAGACGACGCTGGCCTCGGCGACGGCTCGTTCCGCCTGAGCGCTCACCTGAGCGTCGAGTGGGTCGGCAGTTGCCAGCCAGCCGCCGGTGTCCACGACGGTGAAGTGGTGGCCGCACCACTCGGCGTCGAGCTCCTTGCGATCCCGGGTTACTCCGGGCCGTTCTTCGACCACGGCGATCCGACGGCCGACGATGCGGTTGACCAGTGTGGACTTTCCCACATTGGGTCGGCCGGCAATCACGACCAAGGGACGTGCTCGTTCGAAGACAGCCGGAGAGGACGTCGGCGAAGTTGCGGATACGGGTGAGGTCATCGCGATGCTCCCAGTGTGACCGGGACGCGGTCCGGCAGTGTCTGTGTCCTGGTCGGTGTCGTGACTGCCGTTGACCCGTCGAGTGCTCGTCGTAGCGACAGACCGTCGGTGGCAACCACTTCAACGGGTCGGGGAAGGTCGTCTGTCGTCAGGTCGTCGAGGAAACGACCTTGCGACAGGCAGGCATCGGGCAACAGGTAACGGTGTCCCTCGGGCTGCTGCTCGAGCACCCGGGTGAGGTCGGTTCCGGTGAGCAAGCCGGATACTCCGATGTTGCCCCCGAAGTACTCGTTAGCCACCGGGACCAACCGGATGTCATCTCGGCCGAGCTCGTCCACGAGAGGGGCGAGCACACGGGCGCCGTACTCGCCGGTGAGGATGGCGACGGGTGCGGCGTTATGCCCGACTCCACGGTCCGCTGGGCTCCGTGGTGCCCGGTACCCGAGCGGTGGGGCGCCATCGACCCATGCGAAGAACCCGGGTCGCACGCCGAGCGCCGACGACTCGTCGCCCCGGAACGCCGCCTCGAAGGCACGAGCCATACCCAGACCGTTCTCGTGCTGGGGAAAGCCCTCGTAGGTGTGGGCGGCAGGGAACGGCCGGTTGGCCATGATGTAGTACTCGTCGGCGGCGAACACCATGCGTCGCCCGATGGCCGTGAGGAACGTCTGCTGCCACTCGTCGACGATGTCGCACACCTCGGCTGCCTCGTCCCGGGTATGCGGGCGCATGGCCCCTTCGGTGGAGAACCGGGACACGCCGAGCGGCACACAGGCCACCGTGGCCAGCGTCGGATAGCGATCCAGGACTCCGGCCAAGGTGTCCCGAAGAGTGTCGCCCTCGTTGCGATCGGGGCACACCACGATCTGCCCATGGACTTCGATCCCTCCGTCGAGGAGGGCGCTGAGCCATCGAAGGCTGGTCGCACCTCGACGGTTCCGCAGCAGGCGAGCCCGTACCTCGGGATCGGTGGCATGGATGGAGACGAACAGTGGGCTCAGTCGTTGGGTGAGGACTCGCTCCAGGTCCATCTCGGTGAACCGGGTGAGCGTGGTGAAGTTCCCGTAGAGGAAGGACAGGCGGTAGTCGTCGTCCTTCAGTGACAGGCTGCGACGCATTCCCTTGGGCAGCTGCGTGATGAAGCAGAACTCGCAGTGGTTGTCACAGGTGCGGACCCGGTCGAAGACGGCAGAGGACACCTCTGCACCCAGAGGCTCGCCTGGCTCTTTGCGCACGGACAGTGTGAACGGATCTATCTGACCGTGCCGGCGAACGATGAGGTCCAGATCGGCCTCGTCGACCAGGAGGCTGTACTCGATGACGTCACGTGGTGACCGTCCGTTCAAGAAGAGGATCTCGTCCCCGGGGAGGAGCCCGGATCGATCGGCTGGTGACGTTTCCGACACGGCGATCACTTTGGGCGCCGTGGTGACCCGTGGCACCGACATTTCCCCAGGTTACCTGGTTAAGAGGCCTCGACTTCACACCGGGCCACGGTCCGACAGCCCAGGAACCGGCGGTAACCTGAGACCGTGCCCGTAGAACGCGTACTCCTGGCCGAGCCCAGGGGCTTCTGTGCCGGCGTGGAGAAGGCCATCAAGGCACTGGCATGGATGGTTCGGGTGTTCGAGCCGCCCGTGTACTGCTACCACGAGATTGTCCACAACCAGCATGTGGTGGAGCAATTTCGCTCCTCAGGAGTCATCTTCGTCGACAATGTCGACGAAGTGCCTGCCGGTGCCCCTCTGATGCTCTCCGCCCATGGGTCCGCCCCGCAGGTCGTGGATGCCGCCCATGCCAGGGGGCGGGTCGTGGTCGACGCGGTCTGTCCGCTGGTGACCAAAGTCCACCATGAGCTGAAGGTTCGGGCCCGTAAGGGCTACACCGTGCTGTACATCGGCCATCATGGCCACGAGGAGGCGGTGGGGACCATGGCCGTGGCCCCGTCGGCCGTACATCTGCTGGAACGGGTCGAGGACGTGGATGCCCTGGATGAAGTCGGCTCTGTCGACGACGGTGCTCCACCGATGGCGCTCTTGGCACAGACCACCCTCAGCCACGACGAATGGGCCGGAATTGTCGACCGGGCTCGAGAACGATTCCCGGATCTGTGGATGCCCAACCGGAGCGATCTGTGCTTCGCCACGACCAACCGGCAAACTGCGCTGAAGACGATCGCCGGCAAGGTGGACGCCGTGGTGGTGATCGGATCGGCCAATTCATCGAACACCATCGCCCTGGAGAAGGTGGCCGTCTCTTACGGCTGCCCCCGGGTGGTTCGTGTGAACGATGCCTCGGAGGTGCCGGACGATCTGACCGGCACCGTGGGGGTCACGGCAGGCGCTTCGGCGCCAGAAGCGCTCGTGCAGGCCGTCGTGGAGCGCTTGGCTCCCCGACTCGGCGTCGAAGTGACCTCGATCACCGTCGAAGAGGAGTACTTCCCTCCTCCGCCGGAGCTGCGTGAGCTGCTCAGGGGATTGGCTGCGACCTTGTCGTTCCTGGCTGTTACCCCGCCTTCGGAGGATCTCGCCTCGTCGATCCTCGGGGACGATCGATCTGTAGCTGCCGCCGATGTCCTTGCACGCCTCTGAGCCTGATGGAGAAGGAGAGGGAGAGGCGGCCCGGGCTCCCCAGATCCGTTCTGCCGGAATCTCCTCCTCTGGGACCTGGCTCCCCTGTGATCCGCCATCGTGTCTCGCTCGGTGCGAAACTACACCTATGACCACCGTCTTCGCTCTCCCTCACGTCTTCTGATGGCCACACAGCGCCATCGATGGTTCACGCGGGCCGGGAACCGAGAGAGCCGTCGTCAAGCCGCACTCAAGGACCTGGCGTTGAACCTGGCACGTCGGGACTTCGACGACCGCTATCCCGAGGCGTCCTTCGGTCCGGTGGTGGCGGTCATCGCTGCCTACGAGGAAGAGGCGAACCTGGGCGACGTGTTGAAATCGATGCCCACTGTTGTCGACGACCTCGAGGTGTCCACGCTCGTGGTGGTGGACGGAGGTGAGGACGGCACCGATCGGGTGGCCCTGGACGCCGATGTCTTCACCTGCATCCTGCCGGTCAACCTGGGGCAGGGGGCTGCCCTTCGTCTGGCGTACGAGCTGGCATTGGCTCACGGGGCTCGCTACATCGTCACGCTCGACGCCGACGGCCAGAACGATCCCACCGAGATGGGCGCCCTGCTGCGGCCTTTGGTGGACGGAGAAGCCGACTTCGTGATCGCCTCTCGCCGCCTCGGGGTCGACCAGACCACCGACCGGTTTCGCCGAGCCGGGGTACGTCTCTATGCCCGAGCGCTCAACGCCATCACCCGTCAACAGCTCACTGACACGTCCAACGGCTATCGAGCGTTTCGGGCAGAGACGCTGGCCGACATCGTCCCGTACCTCTATCAGGACCAGTACCAGACAGCGGAGGTGGTCATCACCGCAGCGTCCCGCGGCTGGAGGATCGACGAGCAGGCCACCGTGTGGCACCCACGGGCATCAGGTGAGTCGAAGAAGGGCGGGAACCTGTTCTTCGGCCTTCAGTACGCACGGGTGATCGTGACCAGTTGGGCTCGCGCCTCTTTCGGCCGTCACCAGCCTCGGGATCAGGGGTGACCGGTCGTGGCGATCGCTCGGTTGTAGAGATCCTGGATAGATGTACGGAGCTCCTCGGTCAGCTGGTGCACCTTGCTCCGTGGCACGCGCCCACCCTGTGACCGAGCTGGAGCCGTGAGCGGGTCGCCCACGACCACGTGCACTTTCGAGGGTCGTGGCATGTAGGTGTTCTTGGGCATCACCGAGACCGTGCCCCCGATCCCCACCGGGACGATGGTGGCGCCGGTGCGAGCGGCCAGGAACGCCGCCCCCTCGTGGAGCTCCCCCACTGTCTTGCCGTATCGGCGGGCGCCTTCTGGAAAGAGAACGAGCACCTCGCCCGCGTCGAGGATCTTCTGGGCTCGGCGGAGGGCCTCACGGTCGGCCGACTCTCGGTGAACCGGGAACGCACCTATGGAGAGCAGAAACCGACCGAGGCGTGGTCGTTTCCACAGCCCGTCCTTGGCCATGTAGTGGAGCTTGCGCCCGGTCACCTCGGAGACCACGAAGAAGTCGATGAACGATCGATGGACCGGCGCGATGATCACCGGTCCGTCTGTGGGCACCAGGTCTTTCCCTTCGACGGTGGTACGGAACAGGAGCCGGTTCAGTCCTCGGACCAACATCCGGAGGAACCGATAGATAGGAGTGATCCTCGTATCGACGGCCAGGCCCGCTGTGGCATGCTCCTCCTCGCTCTTCCCTGTCCCAGAGACCGCTCTTTCGCCACCCGAGCTGCCGGCTACAGCCATGCCAGCACCTCCTGCACCACGTCCTCCACCGATCGACCGGTGGTGTCGACAACCTGAGCACCGTCGGCGACCTCCAACGGTGACGTCGTGCGGGTGCTGTCGAGCCTGTCCCGCCGGGCCACGCCGTCGGCGCCTTCTTCGGACCGTCGACGCGCCCGCTCCTGTGGCGACGCCGTGAGAAAGACCTTGAGGTCGGCCTGGGGAAAGACCACCGACCCGATGTCCCGGCCTTCGACGACCCCGCCGCTGTGCTCGGCTACCCATTGGCGCTGCCGCCGTACGAGAACCGACCGGACATCAGCGTTGGCAGCGACCACCGACACCGCTTGGTTCACTGCGGGCTCTCGGATGGCATCGGTGATGTCGGTGCCATCGGCCACCACGCGCTCCCCCACTTCGATCTGCATGCTTTCGGCCAGTGCGGCCACAGCGACATGGTCCTCTGGATCCACACCTTGGGCCAGGGCTGCCCATGCCACGGCTCGGTACATGGCGCCGGTATCCAGCCGGGCCAGACCCAGATGGGCCGCCACCGCTTGCGAGACAGTCGACTTTCCGGCACCAGCAGGTCCGTCGATGGCGATCGTCGGTCCTCGGGTCATGACCGGTCCGCCCTCGGCTCGGCCAGTGTGGCCAGGTCGATCGAGAACCTGGGATAGCTGGTGCCAACCGACCCCCACCCATCGATAGTGGTGATGTCGGACGTCGACGGGCAGGCGGTGCCGGCTATGGCGGTGGCCATGGCCATCCGATGATCGCCGCTGGAGTCGAACGTTCCGCCATGGAGCTCGGTACTTCCGGCCACCACCAGGTCGTCTCCGTCCACGATGGCCTCGGCTCCGAGGGCACCGAGCATGCTCACGATGCCGGACAGGCGATCCGACTCCTTGACTCGAAGCTCGCCGACATCGCAGAACCTGGACTCGCCTTCAGCCACGGCGGCGGCCACGGCGAGGATCGGGACTTCGTCCAACGACGGGATCTCCTCGGAGCGGACGACGGTTCCTTGCAAAGGGGCGGAGCTGGCGATAATGGTGCCGAGATCGCCACTGCGCTCAACGGCCTCGACGTGCGCACCCATGCGACGGAGGACGTCGAGGAATCCTGCTCGCCTTGCCCCGAGGTACACGCCGGGGATGGTGACGGTGCTACCGGGAATCACGGACGCTCCCACCACCCAGAACGCTGCCTGTGACGGATCCCCCGGCACCGATCTCGCTCCGGGGAGCAGATCGGATCGGCGGAGTCGGATCACCCGGCCGCCATCGTGGTGCACCACCGAGATGGCGGCACCCGCAGCGGCCAACATGTCCTCGGTGTGGGTCCGAGTAGGGACCGGCTCCCTGACAACGGTCTCCCCGTCGGCACCCAGACCGGCCAGGAGCACCGCCGACTTCACTTGAGCACTGGCCATCGGAGGGGTGTAGTCGATCCCATGGAGCGGTGCCCCGGTGATCTCGATGGGTGGGAGGCAGCGGTCACCGCGTCCGACGACGGAGGCGCCCATCATCGCCAGGGGCTGGCCGATACGGTCCATCGGTCGGCTCTGCAGTGAGTCGTCACCGGTCAACGTGGTGGCGCCGGGGATCCCTGCCAGGACACCGGCGATGAGCCGCATCCCCGTTCCTGAATTGCCGAGATCGATGGGTCCGGCGGCTGCATGGAGACGAGAACGACCCCCGACCACTCGGAGGGTGCCGCCCTCATCGGTGATCTGGGCACCTAGGGCTTCGAGGGCGATCACGGTGCGACGGACGTCGTCCCCGTCGGACAGGCCGGTGATCGTGGACTCCCCGTCGGCCAGGGCGGCGATGAGGAGTGCCCGATGGGAGATCGACTTGTCTCCTGGTGCCCGCACCGAGCCCACCAGAGCCTGACCACCCCGTACCTGCATGGAGTCACCTGCTGTGGCCGAGCTCATCGGGTCGGCCCAAGGTCCCTGCTCGACGAGCGGTACCCCCGGTCAGCCAGGGCGACTGACAGCGTGCTCACGGAGTGACGGTCGACGGTCATCACCACGACTCCCCCGGTCCCTTCGACCGAGTGGGCGATCTCGAAGTCGACGATGTTCACGCCCAGCTCGGCGGCGAGCGTGGTGATCTCGGCCGCCACGCCGGTCTCGTCGGGTACCGGGACCCTGATCTCGGCCAACCCTTCGGGACGAGGGAGGCGGTCGGGCAGGGCCCGTCTGGCCATCGCTGCCCGCTCGAGGACGGCCAGGAGCGCCTCATGGTCGTGCTCGGCCACCCGGGTACGCATGGTCCCCAACGAGTCGATGAGCAGATCGAGGGTCTCGATGATGGCGGCGGCGTTGTCGTCGCAGATATCGGGCCAGATGGTCGGTTGGCCGGCGGCGATACGGGTCATGTCCCGAAACCCCCCTGCAGCCAGCTGCAAGAGGGCGGCGTGCTCTTCTCCCACACCGGCAGCCAGGTCCATCAAGGTGGCAGCAGTGAGATGGGGCACGTGGGAGATCACCGCCACCAATGAGTCGTGCTGTGTCGGCGGCAGGGAGACAACGTTGGCACCGAGATCGACTACCACGCCGCGCAGCCGCGTGTAAGCCATCGGATCGGTGTGTGCGGTCGGGGTCAGGACCCAGGTCGCACCCACGAAGAGGTCACCATCGGCGCCGTCCACCCCCACCTGCTCCGAGCCGGCCATCGGGTGGCCGCCGACGAAGAGAGGGTGGTCGACCGCTTCCATCAGCGGACCCTTCACGCTCCCGACGTCGGTCACGATGGCATCAGGCCGACGATCCGGACGTGCAAGAGCATGTTTGACGACCGCCTCGGCGGCGCGTACCGGTGTCGCTACGAAGACGACGTCGGCCTCGTCGTCGTAGCCCTCCGCATCGAGTGCGCCCAGTGCCAGGGCACGATCCACGACGCTGGGTGTGCGGTCGACACCGGTCACCCTCCAGCCCCGCTGGCGAAGGGCGATCCCGATCGATCCACCGATCAGTCCCGTCCCCACGATGGTCGCCCGTCCTGGAGTGCGCGGGCTGTCGCTCCTGGTGGGTGAGGAGGTTGGACCGACGTCAGTCGGGGAGGTCGTCACGGAGTCCCTTGGCGCCCTCGAGGTAGACGTGGTGGATGTCCTCCCGGGATCGCTCGGTGGTGACGTGGAGCAACACTCGGATGCACTGTGGCACCGAACCGATGACAGCCAGCTCCCGGGCACATATCAGTGGCACCGCACCGAGCCCCATGGAACGCGCTGCCGTGGCCGGGAACGTGGACACGATGTCATCGGTGGCGGTGAACAGGATGGAGATGATGTCCTCTTCGCTGAGCCCGTTGCGCTCCAGGACCTGTTCGAGGAGCGCCACCACCCGCTCCCGGATGGACTCGGGTGTATCGGCGTCGACGGTGGTGGCGCCACGGACTGCTCGGACGGAAGTAGGCATCGGCCGGCCATATTAGAGGTTCCCTGGGCAGGCGGCCCAGGTCTGCCACTTCCTTTCGCCGCGCCCCTTACTCAGAAGAAGTTGTGGGACCGGCCTGGGGCACAGCGGCGGCGCCCAAGGCCCTGACTTCGGCAGCGGAGAGCAGCCGCCACGAGCCGGGACTGAGCGACGGGTCGGCTACGGGGCCGATCCTGGTACGGACCAGTCGGCGCACAGGGTGGCCGATGGCGTCGCACATGCGGCGAACTTGGCGGTTCCGACCTTCGTGGATCACGATTCGCACCAGGGTGGGCGCCACCACCGCCACCCGGGCTGGAGCGGTCATCCCGTCAGCCAGCGCCACGCCCTCGCGCAGGCGTCGGATGTCGGCGGGCGATGGTCGGCCGTCCACCTCCGCCAGGTACTCCTTGGGAACCCCGAACGATGGATGGGTCAGCCGGTGGGTCAGCTCGCCGTCGTTGGTCATGATCAGCAGACCTTCGGTGTCCATGTCGAGGCGACCCACTGCGAAGACCCGTGGATCGGCAGGCACCAGGGAGACGACGGTGGGGCGCCCCTCCGGGTCGTCGGCAGTGGTGACCACGCCGGCCGGCTTGTTGAGCAGGTAGTGGACGAGACCGGGGAGCACAGGGAGCGGCACGCCGTCGAGCGCTACCCGGTCAACAGCGGTATCGACTCGCCGCCCGAGAATGGGTATCTCCCCGTTCACGGTGATCCGCCCGCTGACGATCAGGTCCTCACAGACTCGACGGGACCCGAGGCCGGTCCTGGCCAGTACCTTCTGGAGCCGCTCCCCCTCGGGTTGGGAGATACCCGGATCAGTCACTACCGGTGGACCGGAGCTGCTCCTCGAACTGAGCGACGGCGTCCGGCCCAGGAAGCAGATCCTCGACTGGAGGCAGCTGTTCGACCCGGTCGAGGCCCAGTCGCTCCAGGAACGCTTCGGTGGTGCCGTAGAGCACCGGTTGTCCAGGACCGGCAGCCCGACCCACCGGAGCGATATACCCACGGTGCTCTAGAAGACGGACCACCCCGTCGACGTTGACACCGCGAAGGGCAGCAATCTGGGTCCGCGACACCGGTTGTTTGTAGGCCACGATGGCCAGCGTCTCCAAGGCAGCTGCCGATAGACGAGACGAGACACCGACGTTGGCGAACCGCTCGACGTAGGGGGCGAGGTCGGGATGGGTCTGGATGCGATAACCGCCGGCGATGCGAGCGACCATGAACCCCCGGTTCTCCTCGTGACACGAGGCGATCAGCTCGGCGCACAGCGGCCCCACCTGGTCGGCGGGTATCTCCAGGAGCTCGGCCAGCAGTCCTGGCGGTACCGGCTCCACCGCCACCACGAGCACGGCTTCGATGGCCCTGGCCTCATTGGAGAGTGGCACGGTTCAGCCCTGGTACTCGTAGTCGGTAGCCCCGACAGAGACGGTGGCAGGAGCCCCGACCACCCAGGCAACCTCCATCTCACCGAAGGTCTCCCCCTGCTCGAGTGCTACCCGTCCCTGCTTGCACAGCTCGAGGAGGGCGAGAAACCGGACGATGATCTCCATCCGGGTAGTCAGATGATCGGTCAGCTGGCGAAAGGTTGCTGTCCCCACCGAAGGAAGGCGGTCCTCGAGCTCGGACACTGCCTCGGACACCGTGACGGCGTCAACCGTCACGTGGTACAGGTCGACCATCGGGATCGGGCGTGCAGCGGTTGCCCGTAGGTATGCCGCCATCACCTGACCCGGTGTGACGCCGGCCAGGAGGTCGGGAGCGTGAACCACGAACCCGTCGTCGAGACCTGCGCTCCGGGGTATCGACCGGGTGGCCTGCTCCATCATGAGGGCGAAGCCGTCGGCCGCGGCCGAGTAGGCCTGGCACTCGAGGAGGCGAGCCAGCAGCAGGTCTCGCTCCTCCCATCCGGCGAGCTCTTCGTCGGGCTCGACATCGTCCGGACCCGGCAGCAGCCGCTTCGATTTGAGCTCCACCAGCACCGCCGCCACCACGAGGAACTCGGACAAGGTGGGAAGATCCACCTGCTCCCACTGGGCGACTTCGGCCACGAAGGCGTCCACCACGGTCGACAACGGGATGTCGTAGACGTCCACCTGGTGCGAGTTCACCAGGTGCAGCAGTAGGTCAACGGGCCCTTCGAAGACGGGTATCGAGACGGTGGCGACCACGGTCCTTGACGATACCGGTTCGTTACCTGAGCGCCGCGCATCCCGCCGATGTTCCCGGGCATCGCTGACCGCCCCTACGATGACCGCCTATGACCAGGGTTCTTTCCGGCATTCAACCGAGCGGCACGTTCCATCTAGGCAACTACTTGGGGGCCATCAGGAATTGGGTGGCGGACCAACATGTCCACGATGCCTACTACTGCATCGTCGACCTCCACGCCCTCACTCTCGACATCGATCCGGAGATGTTGCGCAGCCACACCAGGGACGCCGCCATCGATCTTCTGGCTTCGGGTCTCGACCCGAGCTGCTGCACGTTGTTCGTCCAGAGCCACGTTCCCGAGCATCCTCGGATGGCCTGGCTCCTGGAGTGCACCGCCACCATGGGCGAGCTCCGTCGGATGACCCAGTTCAAGGAGAAGGGCGCAGGTCAAGAGTCGGTTCGGGCCGGGTTGCTCACCTACCCGGTCTTGATGGCGGCGGACATCCTCCTCTACAGCGCCGATCGGGTCCCTGTCGGTGACGACCAACGTCAGCACCTGGAGCTGGCCCGTGAGGTGGCGACCCGGTTCAACCATCGTTACGGGGAGGTGTTCGTGGTCCCCGAAGCCACCATTCCGCCTGTCGGGGCGCGGGTCATGGACTTACAGCATCCGGAGCGGAAGATGTCCAAGTCGGTGAGCTCGCCTCTCGGGATGGTGCACGTTCTGGACGAGCCGGCTGAGCTGGAGCGCAAGGTGAAGCGGGCGGTCACTGACAACGACGGCGAGGTGCGCTACGACCCCGAGGCGAAGCCGGGGCTGTCCAACCTGTTGGAGCTACTGGCCGTCACCACTGATCGTTCCCCGGTAGAGGTGGCTTCGGGCTACGAGCGCTATGGCGACCTGAAACAGGATGTCACCGAGTCGTTGGTGGAGCTGCTGCGTCCGATACGTGAGCGTCGTAAAGCGCTGGCGTCCGACCCCGGCGCGGTGGCCGCGCTCTTGGCTGTCGGAGCGGAGAAGGCCCATGCAGTGGCAGCCGAAACCTACGCCCGGGCGGCCGACGCGATGGGGTTGATGCCTCCCTTGTGAGTGTCCTTGCCTGCCTTTGGGCGCTCCGGCACGCGCTCAAACTGGTTGTCGTGACGACGAACGCCGCCGCCGCCAACTGAAGAACGACACGATCCCGATACCGATCAACGTGACTCCACCAACGGCGGAGAGAGCGATCCCCACGAGAGCGTTGGTCGGTTCGTAGCGGAAGGTGATCTCGTAGTCGCCAGCGGGTACGGCCACTTTCTGGATCACGCCGGACGTGACAACCGGAGTCGCTGAGGAAGAGGAGGAGCCGATTGGTTGGATGGTTGCCTTCCAGCCCGGCGCAGCGGCTTCGCTGCGCACCAACCAGATCGGGCGATCGGTCCGGACCGTGATCCGCTCGGTGCCGTCGATCCCGGAGCTCACCACCCGGACATCGGTGGACCCCGAGCCATCACTGGACGTGCCGTCGGAACCCCGCGGCACCGTCCACAGCTGTCCCCGCGCCTGGGTATTGCGGAACACGCCGAACGACTCGAGGGTACCGGTGTACTGCCAGTGAGGCGGGGTCACCGTGTTGGCCAGCGGTCCGTTGAGGAGGACGTCACCGTCCTGGGCGGTGTGGACCTCGGGAACGAGTGCAGTCAGGGTTGTCCCCGGCGCGGTGCGAAGCACGACGCCCGCTGCCGGAGTGGGCGTCGGCAGGGAGAAACGAACACTCGTCCCCTGATGGGAAGCGTTTCGTTGGAGTACCGCCTGCGGGAGCCATCGGACCGATCCACTGGCGGTGACGACACCCATCTGGACGGCCGCGCCGGCACTGACCCCGGTAACGGGTATGTCGCCGTGGCTGAGAGAGAGCATCCCACCGAAGTACCACGTGTGGGTCGTGCCCGAGGTCAACCGTGTCCGGGTGTTCGACGTAGTACCGACCTGCGATGGCGTGACGGGGGTAACGAAGTAGCTGGGCAGCGAGAGGAGGACATGGACGTCGAGGTCGTCCCACGTTGGACCGAGCAGCGTCTTGGGATCGAGGGTCTGCTGAGCGTGGGTGCCGGTGGCCTGAAAGTACTCGTTGCTCACCAGCGACGCGTACCCCTGTGCACTGAGTACCCGGCGTAGCACGTTCAGATCGTTCCGACCCACGGTGATCAGTTGGTTGAAGTTACGGGTGTCGGGGTCGTAGATGATGAAGCGTCCGTTCCCCACCAGGGCGGCGAACTGTGTGGCCTGCGAGCTGGTGGCGTAGGCGGTGGTGCTCGTGACCGGGCCTTGCAGCATGAAGGCGGTGAACAGCAGCAGATCAGCGGTCATGATGCCGGTGAGCGCACATCTGAGCTGCCGTGCTGTGAACCGTGATCGGGCAAGGACGATCCAGGTGGCAGCGATGGCGATCACCAGACCCCCGGTCATGATGCCCGCTAACTCGTAGCGGGCAGTGGTCGTGATGGAGGCACTGACCCGGATGGCCGCCTCGAGACCGCTACCCCACAGCCAGGTTCCGATACACAGGACGGCGATGATCGCCACGGGGACGCAGGTGAGCATCACCTCGCTCCATCGGGCTCGATGGCCGCCCCGTTCTCGTGCTGCTCGATCCGTCAGGTCCTTTGGCTGCGCCGACTCCGTTTCCCTACGGGCTCGATCGGTCAGCATCATGTGAACCCACCACGCCAACAGGGTTGCCAACGAGAAATCGACCCCCAGGAGGTTGCGGTTGAGGAGACGCTGGCTCCTGATCTCGGGAATGGAGAAGAGCACATGGCCGAACGGGGTGTCCCCACCCCACGCGGCAACCAGGCTGACACCCAGGACGATGTACCAGATCCACCACGAGCCGGACTCCGGTCGCCTTCGCCACCGGGAGCACAGCAGGGCGAATGCGGCAATCAGAGCGAGCACGCCGACGTAGCTGGCGACTTCGGGGAGGTTGTAAGTGCCGAAGTACCCGATGGGATTGCTCTGGTTGGTTCCCATGGCAAAGGGCGAGAAGAGCAAGACCGTGAGGCGCCAAGGCAGCGAACCGCTACTGAAGTAGGTATAGGTGGGCACGGCTCGTTGCGACTGGTCGGTGAACACCTGACCGGGGATCCATTGGGCGGCGCTCAGGACGAGGCCGCCGATGACGGCGATGGCCACACGGCAGACGAACGCGCCCAGGCGTCGTAGAGAAGCAGCATGCAGTAGACCGGTTTTCCAGATCCGCCAGATCGTGTACATCAACACGACGACGGCGCCGTCGAGGATGGCCTCCGGTGCTCCGGCCAAGATGGTCATGGCGGCGAAGATGGCCAGCAGGACGGTCCACCCGAAGGCTCGGCGCCGCGTCACTTGTGCTGTGCCTCGCACTTCGTTCGACGAAGCGCCTGTTTCGTAGTACTCGGTCAGGTTGTGGATGGCGAGCAGCATCCACGGCAGCCATCCGGCTCCCGAGATCAGGTCGATGTGGACGATCTGTCCGCTGAAATAGCCGGCAAAGGAGAAGGCGGCAGCGCCGAACGTTGCTGCCGTACCGGACATGGGCTGGCGACGGAGGAACAGGTACGTGCCCACCAGGGCGACCTCGTAGGCGGCGATGAGGTCCAATGTCCATGCCAGCGAGGTGGGGAGCACGGCGAACATCCAGGTGAGCGGGTACACAGCGCCGGCGTTGAACCCACCGAGCAGTGGCGCTCCGCTGTAGATGTACGGATTGTCCAGTGGTAGGTGGCCATGGATGATGTCCTGGCCCACCAGGATCCGGAGAGGGAAGTTCTGGACGAGGTTGTCGCCGTTGAGGAACAGCCGTCCGATGATGAGCGGTCCACCGAACAGCACCAGGGGAATGGCCACCAGGACGACGATGCCGGCGTGGCTCCGAAGCCAGCGACGGACTTCGGACATCCGTACGGCAAACGTTGCACCTTCCTCTTGCCCTCGAGGCGTTGGCAGGTCCGAAGGATCCGCCGTGGCGGTGTGATGGATGCTCATGCGGGTTCGAGGACAGGCATGTGGAGGAGGGGAAACCTACTCAGACGATGAGCCCTGACCACCAATTGATGAGGTGATCGATGAGCTCGGACCATTGGTTTCGGAACAAGAGAAGTAGCACAAAAGGAAGGAACATGAGCATCGGCTGCAGCCGGTAGTAGCCGGGAAGTACGTCAGTGGGGAGCAGCCGTTCCAAGACCGCTGCTCCGTCGAGGGGCGGAATGGGGATGAGATTGAAGATGCCGAGAACGATGTTGGCCACACCACCCAGGAAGATGAACTGAGCCCAGATCGGTGGGTACGTCCAGTAGCCGAGATGGACGTACTGACGGGTGGCTTCCGGCACGGTAGCGGCGAACACGACGCCGCAGACAGCAGCCAAGGCGAAGTTGGTCAGCGGGCCGACCAGCGAGACCAGAACCGTATGGTTGCGAGGACTACGCAACTTGTTGACGCTGACAGGCACTGGTTTGGCCCAGCCGTAGGCTCCGAGTCCTGACAGGCTGAGCAGCGCCGGGACCAACAGTGTCCCCACCGGATCGACGTGGCGCACCGGGTTGAGTGTCAGACGGCCCTGGCGCTTCGCCGTATCGTCACCGAAGGCGAGAGCGACCAGCCCGTGGGAGATCTCGTGGAAGATGATCGACGGGATGAGGACGCAGAAGTAGATGAGCTGAAGGTGCTGACCCGGTGGGTCAGCACCAGGATCGCCATGATGACCGCAGCGATGGCGATCAGGATCCAGGTCTGCCTGGTTCCTGGAACCTGCCAGCGCGGTGTCCGACGGGTTCCACCATCCCCGGACCATCCCATTGTCGGCGTACCTGCTCAGTGCCGTGCGGCGTGGATGATGCAGTAGCGGGTGGCCGGCATGGCCTCTAATCGAGTCGGGTCGATGGCTTGACCGCACTCCTCGCACTTTCCGAAGCTGCCGTCGTCCAGTTTGGCCAAGGCATGGGCAACATCGCCCAGCGTCTCCTGTAACTGCCCGGCGAGCATCTCGGCTTCGCCACGCTCCGCTGTCACCTGACTCGAATCTGCGAAGTTGGGGTCGTAGTCGAGACCTTGGCCCTCACCGAACCCGAGCTCGGACAGCTGCGAAAGCAGTTGAGCTCGTTCTTCTTCGAGAAGAGTTCGGTAATTGATGGTCGGGGCATCGCTCGGCACGAGGGAGAGCCTACTTGTCCTGTTCGTGTCCGGCGCGCGGGTGCGCTCCTTCGTACGCGGTCCGGAGATGCTCGGTGGACAGCCTGGTGTACATCTGCGTGGTGGCAATCGACACATGGCCGAGCAGCTCCTGGACCACCCGGATATCGGCTCCGTGCGCCAGCATGTGGCTGGCACAGCTGTGACGCAGCACATGAGGACTGACCTGGTCATGAAGTCCGACACGCTCCGCATGGCGCTTGAGTACCATCCACGCACCCTGGCGGCTCAGCCGTCCTCCACGGGTGTTCAGGAACACTGCCTCGGCATCGTCCCGACGTGCCCAGCGCTCGGGGGCAATCCGAGGTCGTCCTGCTGGTGACAGCCAAGCCAGCAGCGCCCCTGTGGATGCACGCCCCAACGGCACAAGCCGCTCCTTCGACCCCTTGCCGAACACTCGTACCAGGCCGTCGTCGAAGTGCACGTCCGGCAGCGAGAGCCCGACCACTTCGGAGATCCGTGCTCCTGTGCCGTAGAGGAGCTCGAGCAAGGCGCGATCTCGGTAGTCCAGGGGCTCCTCTCCGGTGACGGCGTTGATCAATGCCAGCGTCTGGCTCTCGTCCAGAGCTTTGGGCAGTCGTTTCGCCAATCGTGGTGACTGGAGGTCCGCAGTAGGGTCAGCGGCGATCGTCCCTTCTTCGTAGAGGAAGCGGTAGAAGCCTCTGAGGGTTGCGAGGTTCCGGGTGATGGTGGCGGCGCTCTTGCCCTCATCCCGCTTGAGGGTCAAGTAGGCCTCCAGGTCGCCGGCCTCGACTTTGTCAGGTGTCGCGTCGATGGTACAGAGCCACTGTTCCCATCCCACCAGGTCCCGTCGGTACGACACCACCGTGTTCGAAGAACGACCGCGCTCGACGGTCAGCCAGGACAGGAACTCCTCGGCTTCCAGCGACAACGGCTGAGTCATGACGACCCGGCGGACATCCGGTGCCAGGACAGAGGGCTCACACGGGTCGTCGCAGTGTGCGGCGAGCCAGAGCGATGCCGAGGATGGTGACTGCATCGACGATGACGCCGTCGTCGACGAGAGCGTCGAACCGGGTCAACGGCACTGCCTCAACGCTCATGTACGCCTCCTCGATGCCCTGGCGGTCCACTGGGACCGGGTGGAGCTCGGTGGCCAGGAACACCTCGGTGACCTCGTCGCAGAAGCCGGGCGTGTTGAGACATCGAGTCAGGAGGACCAGGTGCGCAGCCTGCTGCCCGGTCTCTTCTGCCAGCTCTCGTTGGGCAGTGGTCTCTGCCGACTCGCCGTTGACGTCGCAGGTACCGGCGGGCACCTCGAACAGCCAACGATTGACCGCTGGACGGAATTGGTGGACCAGCAGCACTGCCCCGTCGTCGGTCACCGGAACCACGGCCACGGCACCGGGATGACGGATCACGTCTCGTTCGAACTGGTTCCCATCGGGATCGACGAACGATGCCCTACTGGTCGTAACGATCCACCCCTTGTGGATGGCCTCCTCCCCCACTTTGCGGAACACGGGCAGGGTGGCCGCACTCTCGGGATCGAACGGATCGGATCGGGTGTCCCGACCCAGGTGCTCAGGTGACGGCACCGAGGTCGATCAGCCGTGGCTCGCGGCCTTCGGCTCTGACCAGGGCGGCACCGACCAGCTCTCGAAACAGTGGATGAGGTCGATCGGGCCTGCTCTTGAACTCCGGGTGCGCCTGGGTTCCTACCCAGAACGGATGTCCTGGTAGTTCGATGAACTCCACCAGACGTCCGTCGGGTGAGGTGCCCGAGCACACCAGGCCGGCATCCTCCAGGTCGTGTCGGAACCGGGGGTTGACCTCGTAGCGGTGGCGGTGGCGCTCCGAGACCAGTTCGGTTCCGTATGCTTCGGCCACCCGAGAGCCGGGAAGCAGGCGTGCCCCGTAGGCACCCAGGCGCATGGTGCCCCCCAGGTTGACCACGTCGTTCTGGTCGTTCATGAGGTCGATCACCGGGTACCGGGTCGTCGGGTCGAACTCCCGTGAGTTGGCATCGCTCAGGTCAGCCATGTTTCTCGCCGCTTCGATGACCATCACCTGCAGTCCCAGGCAGAGACCGAGGAGGGGGATGTCATGAAGGCGGGCGTAGCCGGCGGCGGCGATCTTTCCTTCGATCCCTCGTTCACCGAAGCCGCCGGGGATCACGAACCCGTCGAATTCGCGAAGGCGATCGTGGGATAGCAGGTCGGGCACTTCCGCTGCCTGGATCCACTCGATCTCCACCTTGGCACCGTGGTGGAAACCAGCGTGTCGAAGAGACTCCACCACGGAGAGGTAGGCGTCGGGGAGGTCCACGTACTTCCCGATGATGCCCATGTGCACCGGTCGGGCGGCCGCATCAACCTGGGCCACCAACCGTTCCCATCCGGACAGGTCAAGGGGGTACTCCTGCTCGGAGAACCGGAGGAGTCGAAGGATATAAGTGTCCAGACCTTCCTCGTGGACGACCAGTGGGATCTCGTAGATGTTCCGTGCATCCACAGCAGAGACCACTGCTTCGATCGGCACGTCGCACAACAACGAGATCTTCCGCTTCAGGTCATCGGGAATATGACGATCCGACCGACAGACGATGACATCGGGCTGGATCCCTCGGCTGCGAAGCTCGGTGACCGAGTGCTGTGTGGGCTTGGTCTTCTGTTCGCCCGAAGGGCCGAGGTAAGGCACCAGGGTGAGATGGACGTAGCAGACGTTGTCTCGTCCGACGTCCCGGCGAAACTGTCGGATGGCTTCGATGAAGGGGACGATCTCGATATCGCCAACCGTGCCGCCGATCTCGACGATGACCACGTCGACGTCTTCGGTGCCCAGCCGGCGTATCCGCTCCTTGATCTCGTCGGTCACGTGGGGGATCACCTGGACGGTCTTGCCCAGGTAGTCACCCCGGCGCTCCTTGGCGATCACCGAGGAGTAGATCCTCCCCGTCGTGGTGTTCGACTCCTTGTGCAGGTTCTCGTCGATGAACCGCTCGTAGTGGCCGAGGTCGAGGTCGGTCTCACCCCCGTCCTCGGTGACGAACACCTCACCGTGCTCGAACGGGTTCATCGTCCCCGGGTCCACGTTGATGTACGGATCGAGTTTGCACATGGTGACCCGCAGGCCACGGCACTTCAATAAGCGGCCGAGCGAGGATGCCGTCAGGCCCTTACCGAGGGACGAGGACACCCCTCCGGTGAAGAAGATGTACTTCGTGTTGGAGGATGGCCGGACCACCGGGGTTGCTGCGCCCGCTGCGTGGTCTCCTGAGGGACTCGGCGACGGTGGCGTGTCGGGCACCCCTCGACACTATCGGAACCGGCTGGCTTGTCGGGTGGACCGCTCGAACCGTCAATGAGGTGTCGATAGGTGGATCGACGAGGCTTCCAGGAGCTCACGCGCGATGGTGGCGTGCGCTTTCGCTGTCTGGACTGCCCGAGAGCATGCGGCTGAGCTCGACGACCCGGGCGTCGTCGTCGAGCTCGGTGGCCACGGCCACGGTCCTGCCGTCACGTTCGTCCTTGCGGACCGAGACCTGTCGATCTGCATGGGCGGCCACCTGGGCGAGATGGGTGACGACCAGGACCTGTGCTCGCCGGGCCAGCGTGGCCAGCGCCGCTCCCACCGATATGGCAGCGACCCCGCCGATGCCTGCATCAACCTCATCGAAGACCATCGCTCCGGGAGCTTCGGTGGTGGCCAACCTGATGGCCAGCATGGTGCGGGCCAACTCCCCACCGGAAGCCACTTTGGCCATGGGAAGGACGGGCTCGCCCGGGTTCGCCCCCAACAACAAGGTGACCTGGTCATCAGGACCGCCTCCGTCTACCTCGATCTCGACGTGGGCAGAGGGCATGGCCAGGGTTCGGAGGGTCGACTCGATCTGGTCAGCAAGGATGGGTGCGGCCTGATGTCGGCGATGAGCGACCAGTGATTCGGCATCGGCGAGGATCTGCCTGGCCTGGATGATCTCTTCGTGGAGCACGGCGGCTCGTTCGCTCACCGACTCCAGAGCGGCGAGCCGTTCTCTGGCGTCGTGCCCATAAGCGAGCACCTCACCTACCGTGGCACCGTACTTGCGTTGCAGCTCGTGAATGAGCTGGCGGCGAGCTCGTACTGTCTCAAGCCGCTCGGGGTCGTCATCCCAGGTCTCGACCACCCGTCGTAGCTCGGTGCTCAGCTCGGCCAGTTCGGCCATCACGGAGCGACTGCGTTCCTCGAACTCGGCAAGGGGCGGCCGGCCGGCGAGCGCACCGACCGCTACTGCCACCCGATCCTGGGCGTTCTCCGAAGCAGTCCCGCTCAACGCGTCGAGAGCGGCAGCAGCAGCTTCCCGGTGTGCCGATGCCGATGCCAATCGCTCCTCTTCGGCAGCCAAGCGATCGTCCTCACCCTCGTCCTCGATGGCCGCATCTTCGATCTCGGCAATCTGGTACGCGAGTAGGTCGAGCTCTCGCGCCCGCTGGTGAGCGTCACCACCTAGGGCGTCCGACTCCGCTTCGAGGGCTCGGAGTAAGGCGCGAGCAGTACGCATCGGCTCCAGGTCGATGTCGGCGAAGCTGTCGAGCGCTGCTCGTTGGGCCGGACCGTGGAGAAGCGCCTGGTGTTGGTGTTGGCCATGAAGCTCGAGGAGCTTGGCGCCCATCTCTCCGATGATGCTGGCAGAGACCATCCGACCGTCGATCCATGCCCGGCTGCGTCCGGCTTTGGCTACCGCTCTGGACAGGATGACCTGCTCGCCGTCTCCCCCGTCGCCGTCTTGCTCGTCGTTGACGGTGAACCGGCCTTCGACGATGGCCTCGGCCGCTCCCGATCGCACCAGAGCTGGGTCGGCCCGGCCCCCGAGCAGGAGTGCCAACGCTTCGACCAGCAAGGTCTTCCCAGCACCCGTCTCGCCGGTCAGAGCGGTCATGCCCGGTCCGAACGTCACGGTCACGTCGTCGATCACCCCGAGGTCCCGCACCCGGAGCTCCCACAACACGGCGATCGATCCTCGGCTCTCGTTACCGGTCGGCCAGGCGGAACTTGGCCTTGAGGACGGCATGGAAGTCCGGTTCGGGGAACATGACCAGACGGGCTGGTCGATCGCCCTCTCGACAAGAGACGACCGTACCGGGCTCGAGGGTGGCGATCGTGGCGCCGTCGACAACGAGAACCGCAGGCCGGGGCTCGAGGATGGTCAGAGAAACCCACTCGGACGGTTCCAACACCAGGGTCCGGTCGAACAGCATGTGAGGAGAGACCGGGGTCATGACGATGGCTCGCATCCGAGGGGAGAGCACCGGTCCTCGAGCCGAGAGGTTGTAAGCGGTGGAGCCGGTAGGGGTGGCGACCAGCATTCCATCACCGGCATAGGTCATGAAGGGCCGGCCGACGATCGCGGATGCAATGCGGACAGTGTGCCCGGGGACGCTCTTTTCGATCACGGCTTCGTTCAGGGCCAGTCGCTCAGCGTGCAGGGTGCCGTTGGCGTCAGTCACAGAGACGTGCAGCGTCATGCGATCGTCGATCACGTGCTCGCCGGCGAGAAACGCCTTGAGCGCCTGTTCAAGACCGGAGGGTTCGATCTGGGTCAGATAGCCGAGCCTGCCCATGTTCACTCCGAGCACCGGTACGTCGTCCGAGAGAGCCGACCCCACTGCCTGGAGCAGCATGCCGTCACCTCCCACGCTCACCAGAAGGTCGGATCCACGGGCCGAAACCGATCCGTCAGGCTGGATGGCCGAGACGGCTTGGTGGCCCCGCGCCGTGAGCCAGGACGAAGTTCGTTCGGCCAATTCGGCAGCCTGCTGCCTCTCGGGATGGACGAAGAATGCGATTACCGCCATGTCACCTCCATCATGACCCGTCGTCCTTGCTCACGGGTGCATCCTGGTGGTCGTCGAGCACGCTCTTGTCATCGTGGGCCTCGAAAACGGCCGCTGACAGCAGGGTGTCGATATCGCTCACTCCCGCATCAGCACCGGCATGAGCACGGGCGTGCAGAAGGAATTCGATGTTTCCGGCTTGACCGGTGATGGGTGATGGGATGACCCCCATGACGGCCGCTCCCTCGGCAATGAGTGCGTTGCTCACGCTGCCCAGCGTACGGCGGTGGATGGCCGCGTCTCGAATGACGCCGCTGCCCTTGGACGTCTCCAGCCGTCCTGCCTCGAATTGTGGCTTGACCAGTAAGACCAGGTCGGCACGCACCCGCGCCAGCGGGCCGGCCAGTACCGGAACTGCTCTGGTCAGGGAGATGAACGATAAGTCGGCGGTGACGACATCGAACGGACGATCCCCCGAGATCTCGAGCGAGTACTCCCGGATATCGAGCTGTTCGAGGGAGGTGACCCGGTCGTCACGACGAAGACGTTCGTGCAGCTGCCCCCGTCCCACATCGACCGAGGTCACCGAGATCGCTCCGTGCTGCAACAAGCAGTCCGTGAACCCACCGGTCGACGATCCGGCGTCGAGTGCACGGGACCCGGTGACATCGATGGCGAACCGTTCCAGAGCCGCTGTGAGTTTCTCGCCGCCTCGGCCGACGAACCGTGCCCGAGGACCGACGATACGGATCGGTTCAGCCGGTGCCACCAACCGTGACGGTTTGGCGGCGACGACACCGGACACCAGCACCGTGCCTTGGGCTATCAGGTCGGCGGCCTGCTGCCGGCTGGGTGCGAAGCCGCGTTTGACCAGCTCCTGGTCGAGGCGGCGTCTCGTCGCTTTGCTCAGTCTGCCGACCCGGTCGTAGACGGAGGCGTCGTTGTCGATGTCTTGGCAGCAGCCTTCTTACCAACGGCCTTCTTCGTCGGTGCCCGCTTCGCTGCAGTCTTCTTCGTCGCGGTCTTCTTGGCGGCTGTCTTCTTCGCCGGGGCCTTCTTTGCAGCAGCAGCCTTCTTACCAGCGGCCTTCTTCGTCGGTGCCCGCTTCGCTGCAGCCTTCTTGGCTGGAGCAGTGGCGGTTGTCGAGGCCGAATGTCCAGGCGACTTCCCGCTCGATCGTCCGAGCAGTGCTGCGACTTGGCGAGCCAGGTCCTCCAGGCTCCCGATCCCGAACGAGGACAGTTGGCTCGACACCTCTTCCCGGACAAGAGACAGCACGGCTTCGCTGCTCTTCCGGCTGCGTTCGATCAGCTCGTCGACCTTTGCCTGGGCTTCTTTGCCCTGGATCGCACCGTTCTTGACCAGTTCCTGCACCAGTTCCTCTGCTCGCGCCTTGGTGAGCTGGGTCAGCGCTGCACCTGCATCGAGATACCGTCGGAACGCGTCGTTGGTGCCCATTGAACTCATGATACCTCAGGTGCTAGCTAGTAGCAAGCATTATATAAACAATTGTGGTCATATGCCCAGGAATTGGTCGACCAGCTCGGAGAAGTCCTTGGCCCTGTAGTGGACTGGTACTTCGGTGACCGCCTGCCCTGGTGGGGTCACGCCTGAGTCAACCAGCGCGTACGGAACTCCCAGACGTACGGCGAGCTGACCGTCAGTGATCGGCCGATCCCCCACCATCAACACGGGCCTGGCTTGGTCATCAAGGTCGAAGCGTGATCGGAGCAACGCCACCGTTGGCGCATGAGGTTTTCCAGCGACCTCGGGTTGCATCTCACTGGCTGCAGCGACTGCCGCAAGGAGCGCGCCCGAACCAGGGAGGAGGCCAGTCGGTGTGGGGTGGGTGGGATCCTCGTTGGTCCCGATCAGCCGGGCTCCGTCCCGGGCAGCGGTGGACACTGCAGCCAGTCGGTCGAAATCGAACTGATGCGTCCAACCCACCACGACGGCGTCCACCGGTCCGGACTCCCGTACCGTCACGCCGCGGCTTCGAAGGGCTTCGAGCACTCCACCTTCGGCCAGCACCATTGCCGTACTCTCCGGCTGCAGTATCGAAGCAGCGGCTTGTGCGGAGGTGACCAGGTCCTCGGCTGAGGCCGGGATCCCCGCTCGTTCCAGCCGCTCCAGTAGTTCGGCGATGGTCGGAGCGGCGTTGTTGGTGGCGAAGATGATACGGACGCCGCGGCTTCGCAGCGAGGACACGGCGGCAGCGACGCCACCGATCGGTTCACCGGTCAGCCACACCACGCCATCGAGGTCGACGATCCAGGTGGCTCCAGGAGCTGTCAGCCCGTTCTCTGCACCATCGTGACTCATCCGGTACGAGTGTCTCCTCTGCGGGTGGTCCCGGAAGCCAGTGCTCCGGGCTCACGTGTCGGCACCTCGCGCGCCGGGAACTCTTCAGACGGTTACGCCCAACCGTGAGCCGCATGATACTCCTTGGGCAGAGTGGTCGAACCCGGCTTGGCAGAGGCCACGATCACCTGTCGATGTGTCTCTCACCCGTCGACGTACAGATCCCCGTCCGATCCGAGGGCCACGGTGATCGGAGTCAACCCACGTGTTGCAGGCCCACGCACCAGGGCGCCGGTCCGGGCGTTGAACTCGGAGCCGTGACACGGGCACACGATGATGTCGCTTGACTGGGCGAACTGGACGGTACAGCCGGCGTGCGGACAGATGGCGTCGAATGCGACGAAATCACCGGCTGTGGGTTGGAGTACCAGTCCGGGGTCGCCGGTGACGGGATCGGTGAACTGAGACGCGCCTTTGACCGGCACGTCAGAGGCGGCACCCAGCAGGTGTCCCGGCGGGTTGGCCTGTCCCGATGTGGTCGTACTGCCTGACGAGTGGTGCAGTGTGGTCGTTGTGGTGGAGATGGTGTCTACACCAGGCTCTGCTTCGGTCGTGGTGTGTCCAACCAGTCGACCGATCCACGCCGTCAATCCCCCGGTTATCACCACGGCGAGGGCGACCATGCCTGCGGATGTCCCTTGGACCAGGATGGCCCGGCGTTGCAGGAGTAGTCCCGTATCGCGTGCACGCAGACGCTCGAGCCTTGTGTCGATGGCCGGCGCTCCTCCGGCACCGGCGATGAGCAGCGGTGTCCAGGCGAAGAAGAAGACGATGTCCGATCCGGTGAAGTAAGGCGACGAGTGATAGCTGACAGTCAGGAACAGTCCCAACGAGATGGCCATCCCGCCAAGTGCCGCGATGCGGGTCCAGAGGCCGACCAGGACTCCGATCCCGACCGCCAGCTCACCCACGGCAATGAGCAGACCGACCGCCGGGGCCACCTGCACGAGCGTGCTGACAAGCCCGTGGATCGGGCTCGAGTGCTCGACACCGAGTAGCTGGGCGTGGATGGAGATGGGGCTGGCGTTGTTGAGGAACTGGGGGTTGGCCAGTTTCTGAAGACCGGCATAGCAGTAGGTGATCCCGAGGAACAGTCGCAGCGGAAGCAGCGCCCATCCGGCAGTCCGGGTGGCCTCGGGGGGTGGTTTCCACCATGGTCGACCTGCTTGGTCGGTCATCGTAGGATCGTTCATCTGCACAGACGGTCCATGAATCGTGACGTTATCCGGTGATCATGACCGAGCGGTTTCGCCCGTATCGATCGATGGGAGAGTACGACATGAGCACGATCGACGAGTTGGCGACGGAGGTGGCGTCCTTACGTCGTCGGGTGGAAGCGGCCGAGGCGATGTTGGCCATCCAGGAGCTCAAAGCCCGGTACGGGGAGCTGGCCGACCAACGGTTCAGCCGTGGTGCTGTTGTCGACGAGGTGTCCCTCGACCACATCGCCAGCCAGATCGCCGGGCTGTTCACCGCCGACGCTATGTGGGACGGTGGCCCTGCTCTGGGTAGAGCTGTCGGTACCGAGGCCATCGCTGATCGGATGCGACGACCCACCCTCACGTTCGCTCGCCACCTCTTCGTCAAACCACGTATCGCTGTTGACGGTGGCACTGCCCGAGCCCGGTGGGACATCCTCTGCCCCTGTTCTACGCCAGACGGGTCCTCGTTCTGGATGTGCGGGTTCGAGGACGACGAGTATGTGAGAACCGACGACGGATGGCTCCACAGCAGCATGAAGCTCACGACCGTGTTCATGACCAGGACCGATGGGGGTTGGGGCAAGATCTTCGTCTAGCGCTGCATCCGGTGCTGTTCGCTCTTGGACACTCGTTGTCGTCAGGTCCTGATGTCACGGACTCTTCGTACTGGTGCAACGTGAACGAGGAGGTTGTAGGTGATCAGCCCGATGGCCAGGTGCATGGTCATGAGCACCACGACTGCTCGTACGGGCTGGCCCTTGGCCAGCAGCCAGACATCGGGAAGCAACAGCACTGCTGTCACCAGAATGGCGAGTCGGTAGAACAGCCAGCGTGGTGCGGCTGAGATCCGACAGACCACGGGCCAGGCGATACAGGCGATGAGCACACCGATGATCGTCAGCTTCGCGTAGTCGGAGAACTGGAAATGCCCGTAGCCCTTGGTCGACGGAAACACGGCGGTGCCGATGGCGACCAGAATGGCGTCTGCTGCTAGTGATCCGACCACCGCGGCGACGGTCGCTACGGCAACCAGCACCACCGATGGCTGACGATGAGCTGGAGCCCAGTCCAACCGGACAGAAGCGACGGCACGGTCAAGCAAGGTTGGAGCCTCAGTGCTCATGTGAGCTCCTTGGTCGTGAGGGCATCGGATACGGGTACGTCACGGTACTTCTCAGGGTGCAGGCGCATGCAGGCGTAGCTCTCAGCGAAATCTCAGCTTCCGGGGTGGAGGCTGACCAGATGGAGGGCGTATCAAGGGCACAGCCTGGACCAACGGTACGCCACACCTGCAAAGTGACAATTGGATGACGAAAGGTCGGACTAACGTTTGCGCCATATCGTTTGTCGGAGCCCGTTGCTAGGTGGGTTGACTGGAAGGAGCAACGTGGGATCGCCCACCGTCGTGCACGGATCACAGAGCGAACCCGAGTCACCTCTCCTGACGACCGGGTCCATGGCCGTTTGGGTCGTTCTGGGCTTCTGCGGTTCCGTGGGCATGGTTCTGACCGGTACCCGGATCGGGTCCGTGCCCGATCCGGGCCACTACCTCTGGTGGTTCTCGATCCCCAAGGGCGGATCCGTTGTTTCCGCTGGGTTCTACGTGTCGATCGTTCTGCTCATCGCCGGTTGGCTTGGCGTTGGCCGTGGAGCCCGCCAGGGGCTGCTCACGACAGGGCGAGCATGGTTGATCCTCGCCGTCTGGGGTGCCCCGCTTTTCCTCGGGCCACCGTTGTTCAGCCGTGATATCTACAGCTATATCGGCCAAGGCATGATCGCCCATCACGGGCTCAATCCCTACAAGGTCGGCCCATCCGTGCTTGGCAAGGGACCGTTGCTCGCATCGATTGCAAGTGTGTGGCGGACGACCACGTCTCCCTACGGGCCACTCTTCGTCATCTCATGCAGGTTCGTAGTCGGTGTGACCGGTGGCTCTCTCATCGCAGAAGTGCTCGCCTTCCGGACGCTCGAGCTCGTCGGCGTGGTTCTGATCATGGTCTCTCTGCCCCGGTTGGCTCGTCACCTCGGTACGGACCCTGGGGTCGCACTTTGGCTCGGCGCACTCAGTCCTCTGGCACTGTTCAGCTTCATCGCCTCTGGCCACAACGACGCTCTCATGGTCGGGCTACTTCTGGCTGGCGTCACCTTGGCTGTCGAGGGTCGACTGGTGCCGGGCCTGGTCTTGTGCGCCCTCGCAGCGACGGTCAAACTGCCTGCAGCTGCGGCGATCGTCTTCCTGGCTGCCGACCAGTTCACGGCAACGAACGGCATCAGGCGATGGACGGTGGTCATCAAAGCCGTTGTCGTGACAGCCATTGTGTTCGTGGGCGTGACCATGGCGGCTGGATTTGGTTGGACATGGCTCGGTACTGCTGCGTTGCACGTTCCTACCGAGCTGCGCGTGGACTCAACACCTGCGGTCTCACTCGGCACCCTCTTCTTCCATCTGCTCCATATGGTCGGCATTCCCGTGAGACAGTCGGCCACGGTAACCGTGACCCAAGCCATCTGCGGTATCGCCGCAGTGGCTGCCTCGGTCTGGCTCCTTCTCAACATTCGTAAACTCGATGTTGTTCGAGCGTTGGGAATTGCGCTGCTGCTCATTGTGATTGGCAGTCCGACGGTATGGCCCTGGTATCTGATGTGGGGTCTGGCTCTTCTCGCCGCAACACGGGCACAACGATCGGCGGCACTTGCCGTGGTGGCGGCACTGGCCATGTTGATCGTCGGTCCGAGCGGCACACCTCTTCTCAGCGGGGGCGCGTATATCATCGTCTCTCTGGCCACGGTGGCTATCTGTGTATGGCTGTTTCGAGGTCAACGATGGCGATCGGTGGTGACGGGTCATGTCATCTGAACAAATGACGGCTTTCGCCGTGACGGAAGAGACAGGAACGATCCGATCGCCTGACCTGATCGGCGACGGGGTTGAGCAGCCAGTATCTGTCGAGCCCATCACAAGTCCCAAGGCTGCCAAAGCGCGTCACTGGCTTCGTTGGATCCTGCGTCCCGTGGTGATCTATCTGATCTCGAGAGCTGTCACCCTGATTGCCCTTGTCATCTCGACAGCTACCTCGCACAAGAGCGTACGGGGAGAGATCGACCTTTGGGACAGCCGTTGGTTCATCCGGGCTGCCGAGTACGGGTGGCCCAGCCAACTGCCTCATGTGCACGGACATGTGGCCGGCAATACGACTGCCTTCTTTCCACTGTTCCCGTTGACAATCCGTTGGCTCTCCTACCTCACCGGCTTTTCGTTGTTGACAGCGGGAGTCATGATCACCAGCGCGACCGGACTGACCGCAATAGTCGCAGTGTGGGCGCTCGTGCGTCACTATGCCGGGCAGAACGCCGCCGACCGTGCCACGCTTCTCTTGGCGCTGTTTCCCGGTTCGTTTGTCCTGAGCATGGTCTATTCGGAAGGTATGGCGATCACTTTCGTCGCGCTCGGGATACTGGCACTGATGCGACGGCGTTGGCTGGTTGCCGGGGTCTTCGGGATGCTGGCGACAGCGGTTACGCCAATCGCTTTGGCATTCATGGTCAGCTGCGCATGGTGCGCCTATCGGGAGATGACGAGACATCGGAACTGGCGGTCACTAGCGGCGCTGGTTGTGACGCCACTCGGTTTCATCGCCTATCAGTTGTGGCTGTGGCAACACACGGGGACCCTGATGGCATGGCGTCTGACCGAACGAGGTGGTTGGCACAGTTACCCCTCGCTCCTCTACTCCATCAATATCGTCACGTCGTTCCTGAGGGATCCAGTTGCTGCTACGAAGACAGGTGATCTGCTCTTTACGGGCATTGTCGTCGCTGCGATCTGTGTGATCGTGGCCATTCGTGATCGCATGCCCATGCCGATGTTCCTGTATGGACTGTCGGCCGGCATCCTTGCGTTGGTGTCCGTACCGGTCGGGCTGCGACCACGGTTCATTTTTCTGGCATTTCCGCTCGTTCTTGCAGTCGGAACGCGGCTACGAGGCTGGGTCTTCATCGCCACCCTTGCAACATCTACTGTCTTGCTTATTGCGTTGACCATCTTGACCGTGTCTACGTACCAGGTATTTCCATGATGAGCGCCCTGCTCATAAGGCGTTATGACCTCCATACCACCGGGGAATTCGGAAGGGCTTCCTGACGTGCGAACGCCAGTGCGTGAACGCGCTCCAGGGTCGATGGCACCCGAGGTGTCGGTGGCAGACGGACCGACGAGTACGAGCACTGTGGCCGAGCGTTGTGCCTGGAGTCTCGTGTGGCTCGGCGTTCTCTACGGCGGGATCAATCTGTGGGGATCGTGGTCGTCGTGGGTACCGGCTGGTGTCGTCGCGCCGTTGCTCGTGCTCGCAGCCATCGCAGGACTGACTGCAACGTGGCTTGTGCGAAACCTTCGAACCCGGGTGATGCAGGCGCTGACACTCATTTCTGTGTTGGCGTCGATCGCAATTCCGGAGGCGATCGCCATCCATCTTCGTGAGTACTACAGCACCGACTCGGCTGCTTTCAATCAAGTGGCTGGTCAGGCGCTATCCCATGGCCAAAACCCCTATACGACCTCGATGGCATCGGCAGCTCGTCTGCTCCAGATCCCGGCGAACAACTGGACCTACACGATCAATGGAGGGCACGTCACCAGCGTGTCGTACCCGGCAGGTTCGTTTCTTCTCCAGGTCCCGGCCATGCTTCTCGGCTTCCACCATGGGGTAGCCGACTGGATGGACCTCTACGCGTGGTTTGATCACTGGCGCGCTCATCTTCGTGATCGTGCCAGTGTCGTTGCGCTGGGTTGCCGCGCTGGTTTTTCTGACTCCTATCTATACGGGAATCTTCAGCTCCGGGGGAACCGACGCCCTCTTCTTGCCATTCCTGGTGCTGGCGGTATGGCGATGGGACCGGTTCGGTCTCGGACGTCAAGCCGGCATAGCGCGGTGGATCGGTCCGATCGCGCTCGGTCTCGCCTGTTCCATCAAACAGACACCCTGGTTCTGCATCCCGTTCCTGGTTATCGGGCTGGCTATCGAGGCACGCAATACCGATCGCCGCCCACTTCGAACCGTCGTGCCTTACCTGGCGATCGTGATATCCGTCTTCGTAGCGGTGAACCTGACATTCATCATTTGGCAGCCAACGGCATGGGCGCGGGGAACGGTTCTTCCGCTCGTCGAGCCGCTGGTAGCCGATGGTCAGGGCCTGGTGACCTTGGCCACACACGGGATCACCCGGGGAGTCTCGCTCTCGATGCTCACTGTCGCCGGGATCCTGGTCTTCCTGTCGCTCTTGGCGGCATTCGTTGTCTGGTACACCGAGCTCAAGCGGGTATGGATGATCCTCCTGCCGGTTGCGTTCTTCTTCGCGACTCGCAGCTTGTCGAGCTACCTTCTCGATCTGTATCCCGCCGCCATCGTGGCTGCCATCAGCGTGAGCACGGCGACTCGGCCCACTGGAGCGATGACCGAACCTGCGGGCCTCATGGCCCGATCTATGGCATCTGCCCACCGACATCGTCTCCGAATGCCATTGGGTCTGGTTGCCATTGTGCCTGCAGTGGCAGCCGTTATCGTCTCGGTTCTCGCCTTTGTATCTCCTCCGTTGCAGCTGACAGTTCGATCGGTAAGCTCCAGTCGCGCCGGAACCGTGTTCGATGCCGTAACCGTGTCGGTTCACAATACGACCGACCATACGGTGTCTCCTCACTTCATGGTCACGATTGGTTCCGGACACCCCGACGGATTCTGGTCTCCGTCCGACCATCACCAGGTGGTACTCCCCCCGTACTCGTCTACGACGGTGACCTTGTACCCGACCCTTGTTGCTGGTGCCCCCGCTCACGGTTCTCAGTGGTTGATCGAGGCGTACACCTCGTCTCCCAAGGCGTTGAGCACATCCCCATTGCAGTTCTGGAC
The DNA here is from genome assembly GCA_963812965.1 of uncultured Acidimicrobiaceae bacterium. Lineage (GTDB taxonomy): Bacteria > Actinomycetota > Acidimicrobiia > Acidimicrobiales > RAAP-2 > DASXMT01. Next base: position 139,635 of record CAWEXG010000012.1, read on the forward strand.
CCTCGGAAAACCCCAGTAAGCGGCCGGACCATAGGGCGGGTAAGTGTTGTCCGAACGGCCCGGTGGCTCTGTCGCTGAGAACGGCATGACGACTGGGAACGAGTGACTGCCGATGCTGCTTTCATACGGCAGTACTGCTTCAGTATGCAACATGATACTAGTTGCGACTCATATGCAATTAGATTAGGTTGAGCGTGGAAGCTCGAGCAGGTGTCCGGATGGAGGAATCGCCGCATGGCCATCACCGAGGCGTCTCCCCCTGTCGGACGACTCACGCAACTACGTCGTTCGCTCAGTCCTAGCGAGTGGCGTCGAGCCAGATGGATGTTTGCATCCATCTTGTTGTTGCATGTGATCGGCTTCGGGGTGTTCATCATCTTCGTGGTTCCCGGCCACTACAAGGGTCTCGGGATCGGGGTGAGCGTTCTCGCTTATACGTTGGGTCTTCGTCACGCTTTCGACGCTGACCACATTTCGGCGATCGATAACACCACGCGAAAGCTGATGGATGAGCGACGGGGGGTCGATGGGTCGAAGCGCCCCCTCAGCGTGGGCTACTTCTTCTCCTTGGGGCACTCGACCATCGTCGTTGCCATCGGAGTGGGAATCGTCGTCGCCGAGAAGGCGGTCTACGGAGCGGTTTCGAACAATCACTCTGGCCTGGAGCGGTTCGGTGGTGTTTTCGGCACCATCGTCTCGGCTGGGTTTCTCTATTTGATTGCTTTGCTCAACATCGTCATCCTGGCGGGCATCGTCAAGGTATTCCGGTCGATGCACAACGGCAGCTACGACGAGGCCGAGCTCGAGCGACAGCTCCAGAACCGAGGGCTGATGTACCGGTTCTTTGGCAAGTGGATGCGATCGATCACCAAAGAGTGGCAGATGTACCCAGTAGGAGTGGTGTTCGGTATGGGCTTTGACACTGCCACCGAAGTCGCCCTGCTCGCCACCACTGCGTTGCTGGCTACACAAGCTCTGCCTTGGTACTCCATCATGTGCCTTCCGATCCTGTTCACGGCCGGGATGTCTCTTATGGACACCATGGATGGTTGTTTCATGAACCTCGCCTACGGATGGGCGTTCTTCAATCCGGTCCGCAAGGTCTATTACAACCTGGCGATCACCGGGCTCTCGGTGACAATCTGTTTCTTCATCGGCACCATCGAAGTGCTTGGCCTTCTACCGGTGGAGCTGCATCTTCACGGTCAGTTCTGGGACGAGATGGCCAGGTTCAACATCAACACGGCCGGCTTTGTCATCGTGGGAGTGTTTGTCGCCACGTGGGCTGCTGCATTGGCGATCTGGCGTTACGGCAACGTCGAAGAGAAGTGGAGCGCCAAGCTGAAAAGTCGTGAGACGACTTGAACACGTCTCGCTCTCGGCGTTCAAGGATGCTCTGAGCCGGCCATCGAGGTGCGATAGCGAAGGAATACGACACCGCTGCGGAAGCGGCGTTCGTCGAGTAGTTCCAGATCAAAGCGGACATCGTTGGGCAGTGACGGTTTGCCACCTCCCACGACAAGGGGCGTCAGGAGCAGCTGACATTCATCCACCAGCCCGGCCTTGAAAGCCTGTCCTGCCAGGTCGGGACCGCCCACGGTGATGTCACCTTCCCGAGTGGCTTTCATCTCCTGGATCGCCTCTGGGTCGAACTCGCGCTCGATACGTGTTCTAGCGCTGGCGGCGGTTTCCAACGACTTCGAGTACACGATCTTGTCGGCGGCCTGCCACAGCTCCGTGAACTCCCGTATGTGGGGCGGCTGGTCGGCGACAGCCTGCACGGTCTCCCAGTAGACCATCGTCTCGTACATCCTGCGTCCGTAGAGATAGGTGCCAACCGGACGTTCTAGCTCAATGACGAAGCGAAACACCTCCTCGTCAGGCATTCCCCATTCGAAGTTGCCTTCCTTGTCCTCGATATACCCGTCGAGTGACGTGATCGCCGAGTAGATGAGCTTGGCCATGGTGATCACCTCTCGAAAGACCGGAGTTCACTCCAAGGTAATCCGGCACGACGAAGAGGGCCCAGCTATCAAATATCCGGTGACGGTGAGGTCGGGCCGAAGAAGCCGCGGATCAGTGGTGTCGGAGGACCGACATGGAGCCGAGGTCCACGCTCCGTCGAGATGGATAGTGGCTGGTCAGAGCTTTGTCTGGCGTCGTGATCTACCCATCGACTGTTCGCTGATGACGCCCCTGATGGGAACAGTCGACATTGTATTGTCTCCGCGTGACCCGTCAGGATGTCCTGCGGGCGCTCGGGCCAACATCCTCCATCCGGTGGTGAAAAGCCGGTAAGGACGAGAGACTACCCCGCCCAGGGCACTCCCTCAGAGCGGAAGGAGGCGGATTGGATGACCCGCACAACCAGCAGCATCCGAAGGTGCCCCGGTTCACGTGTACCGACGACGACCCCTTTGTCGGGGCAGCTCGACCGGCAGACAGTCATCGACCTGTGAGCCGGTCCGGCGGGTGACCATTCGGTACGTCTACGTCGACGAGACGAAGCGGGCAGCGTACGTCGTGGCAGCGGTGACCGTGACCGATCCTGCTGCGGTGAGCAGAGTGATTCGGGGCCTGGTCCAGCCGGGCAACCGGCGCCTTCACATGGTCGACGAGCGGCCACGCCATCGGCCCGGCATCGTGGCTGCTGTGGTGTCCGCCGAAGTCGAGGTGAGTATCTATGACGCCGGACGGAGGTACCGCACCGACAGGGAGGCACGGTTCGCCTGTCTCGCTGCGCTGATCGAGGACCTAACCGGCACCGACGTCGACGACACGCAACTCGTGATCGAGCAAGACGACTCGCTCGTGCGGGCCGACCGCCAAGAGCTGTACCACCTCGTCCGCCGAACTGGGCTGGCTGATCGGGTCGAGTACCAGCACCGGCGCGCTCACGAGGACCCATTGCTGGCAGTGCCCGACCTTGTGGCCTGGTGCTGGGTGCGCTCGGGCGACTGGCGTCGGCGGATCGCCCCTGTCGTGAAGCAGGTCCGGCAGGTCTGAGAGTCGTCCCGGAAAGCGCAAAGCCCGAGCGCCACGTCCATCCGGGACGGGTCTCGGGCTCACTTCCCGCAGCTAGTGCCTTGGGCACTGACCACCATACCATCGGGCCCGGCTCCCCGGAAAGCGCTACGCGGCGTAGGACACCCTGCCCTGGTGACAATGTTATGGACACACGTTCGATTCGTGTCGGATCGTCGTCGTGGCGATAGCAGTCGTCCGACAACTAGCCCGCAGGCGTCGTGGTGCCGGGGATAGCCCGAGCCCCGATAACGCCGTACCTGTCCAACCGCATCTACTCCAACGGAGCCCTCGCCAATTGCGACCGCTCTAACGACGGAGGAGTACGGCTCAGCTCCACATTGAGGGGTGTGGAGTTTGAGCGTGTCGGAGGATCGACTTGGACCCGAGGTCCACGCCCCGTCGTGGTGGAAATCCCCTGGTCGGAGCTGTGTCGCGTGGCATGACTTCAGCTACCTCCAATATATCAACCCCGGATATACTGGAGAAGAATCCATGTTCTACCCAGGAGGAGAGGTCGTGTCCAAAACGCTCATCGACATCGACGAAGATCTGCTCGGACGAGCACGGGCCATCCTCGGTCCGCACGCCACGAAGAAGGACGCTGTCAACACCGCCTTGTCCAAGTTGGTGCGGCTACACGACCAGCGGGAGACCATCGACTGGATTATCACCACGGATCCAGCGGCCGATCTCCGTGATCCCGAGGTCCGCGCCGCAGCGCGCCGGTGAGCCGCTATCTCGTTGACAACAGCGTCTTGCAGCGCCTGTCCCGTAGTCCTGCGGTGCAGACAGCTATCGGGGCCATCCTGGAAGCCGAGCACGATCTATGTTGCTGCGCGTTGACCTTGGATGAGTTCGCGTACAGCGCACGTTCTACCGCCGAACATGCCGAAGGCACGCACCGCCTGCGTACTTCGTTCCTTTACCTGTCCGCCTCACCAGACACCGACCAGATCATCGTGGACATCCGGACCGCGCTCTGGCGGGCCGGCAAAGGTCGTGCCGCTGGTGTCATCGATGTCGCCATCGCCGCCGCCGCTGTCCATGCCGACGCCACAGTCCTGCACTACGACAGCGACTTCGATCACATCGCCGACGTCTACCCTCGCCTGATGACGCAATGGATCGTGCAACGCGGATCCGTCGACTGATCGGCATGACAACGGTGGCGACTTGCCCACCTCTCCAACGGCGACGTCGACAACGTCGGCGCACAGGCACGAGACGGTCCGTGTCGTGCCGCAAGCGTATGTGCCGGTGACGGAAGCCGGAACCAACCCGGACGAGGATGTTGCCCGTCCATTCACCGGCTCGGATACCGAGCTGGCTGCGGTGCGCAAGCAGGTCACGCACTTGCGAGCGGAGAACGCCCGACTTTTGCAGCTGTTGAAGCTGACGCCGCAGGAGGCTGGGCTGCCAGATCCCGTGCAATCGGGAATCTTCGATGCAGCTCCGGGCTCTGTCCATGCGGGGTCTTCGCCTGCGATGAAGGTGGCATTCTTCCGGGCGCTTTTCGCTGCCCGCACCGACATCTATGCACAACGGTGGGAGAACGTCCGCTCAGGCAAGTCCGGATGGATGCCGGCAGTACGTGGCCGGTGGCAGAAGGGCGTCCCCACCTCGGCACGGGAATACCTGCCATTGACCGACGATGTCGTGGCTGCGCATCTGTCTGGGGAGCTCGACCTCGGGCTCTACCCGATGCTCGACGGCGACCGATGTGTGTGGCTGGCCGCCGATTTCGACGGTTCTGCTGCCATGCTCGATGCTCTGTCCTACCTGAAGGCCGCTCGCGCCGCCGGCGCACCCGCAGCCCTGGAGATATCCCGATCCGGTCTCGGGGCGCACGTGTGGTTGTTCTTTTCGGCGCCGGTTCCCGCTGCATCGGCGCGCACGGTGGGGTTCGGGCTACTGCGAGAGGCGATCGCACTGCGCGGGAAGATGGATCTGGCCAGCTACGACCGCCTGTTCCCATCCCAGGATGTCCTGCAGGTCGGCGGACTGGGGAATTTGATTGCGGCGCCGCTCCAGGGGCGATGTCGGCGCCGCAACGGGACGGTGTTCCTCGACTTGGCCACGCTCGAACCCCATGACGACCAATGGGCCTACCTATCGAGCGTCGCCCGACTCTCTCCACGCGAGGTCACCAGGCTGGCACAGCGGCTCGGCCATGTGACCGTCGGCTCCTCGGTGAGTCACCTACACACAGCCAGCTCGACACGCATCTCGGTTCAGTCCGCAGCCGTTATACATGCGCGGCTCGGTGCCATGATTACCGTCACGGGTGCGGACCTCTCCCCGCATTGTTGGCAACGCTCAAGCACGTAGCCTCGATGGCCAATCCCATCTTCTACGAGCGCCAGCGCCGACGAGTCTCGACCTGGAACATTCCTCGCTTCCTTCGCAGCTATGACGAAACCATCACCGGTGACCTGATCTTGCCACGGGGGCTGCTCGACCGCCTGGGCGACCTGGTGGAGGAAGCTGGGAGTCGCTTGGAGCTCGATGACGAACGTAGTGACGGAGAGCCCCAAGATTTCGATCTCACCGCGGCCCTGTACTCGGATCAGCAAGAGGCGTTTGATGCATTGACTGCCCACGACATCGGTGTGCTGGTCGCTCCGCCCGGTGCCGGCAAGACGGTCATCTCCTGCGCCCTGATAGCTGCCCACGGCGTCTCGACCCTGGTGTTGGTGGACCGAAAGACTCTCGCCGACCAGTGGCGAACCCAGATCCTCGATCTACTCGGCGTCAAGGCCGGCCAGCGTGGAGGTGGACGTACGAAGACTCGAGGCATCATCGACATCGCCACCTTCCAGACGCTGTCCCGCCGCGAGGACGCCACCGCGCTGACCTCCGGTTACGGGATGGTCGTCGTCGACGAGTGCCATCACGTCCCCGCCGCAGCGTTCGAGCACGTGGTACGTCAGATACCCGCACGCCGGTGGCTCGGCCTGACGGCGACGCCCTATCGACGCGACCAACTCGACGAGCTCATCGCCCTCCAGCTCGGCCCGGTCCGCCATACAGTGCGTCGATCACCCTCGGGCACCCTCTCTATCCAATCCTCGCCGACCGCAGCACCCGAGCCCATCCTGCACGTGCACCCGACATCGTTCCGCTACACGGGTGACGTTGACCCCTCCGTACCCGGTGGCATCGCTGCCGTCTACCGGGACCTAACTGACGACCCCATGCGCAATCGGCAAATCGTCGATGACGTCGTTTCCGCCCGGAGCCGGAGACGGCACTGCCTCGTGTTGACCCAGTGGACCAAGCACGTCGAGCTGCTCGCCTCCATGCTCAGGGAGCAAGGATGCGATCCAGTGATCCTGCGTGGGGGGATGGGGGCGAAGGCCCGAGCTGCCGCCCTTGCCCGTCTCGACGTCTCACCCGGCGAAGCGCCCCTCCTGGTCGTCGCCACCGGCCCCTATATCGGGGAAGGCTTCGACTGTCCGCAGCTGGACACTCTATTCCTGGCCGCACCGATTGCTTTTAGAGGACGCCTCGTGCAGTATGCCGGGCGTATCCTTCGGCCCCATCCACGGAAGGACACTGCCGAAGTCCACGACTATCACGATGTCGCCACCGGAGTCCTTGCCTCATCGTTGGCCAAACGCGCGCCTGGCTATGTCGGTCTCGGCTTCCCCGACCCGCGGCATCTCGGGTCTTGAGGTGACGGTCGCTGTCGCAAATACTCCCCTCCTGTACCCTTGATCGCATGAAAGGCAGGTTTGTCCCCCACTTCCTCGTTGGGTGAACGCCTCGCGGAACGCCGAGCAACGGTCTTGGCCACTGCGACACGCGTCGAACGGGTGGGTTTTCGGAAGCCTGGCCCGGGGGAGGATACTGAACCGTCCTATTTCACCAGGATTTTTACTGGTGTCGGAGGACCGACATGGACCCGAGGTCCACGCTCCGTCGTGGTGGAAAGTCCCTGGTCAGAGCTTTGTCAGGTGGCGTAACTACCTCTGAATCGAACATCTCCTGCCGGGGCTCCGATAACCCAGCCGACCTTGCCGAACGCTCCAGTGGCGTTCGGTGGCAAACTGGTGGTCATGAGCGTCGGCGAGGAACTATTGGAGCAGCGCCGCCAGCGTCGGCGGGCCGGTGATCCTCGCCTGTCCCCCGAAGGGCGGGAGATTCTACGTCGCCTGGTCAGCGGAGACCTGGCCGCCGAGTTCCAGGCCGCTCTGGACGCAGTGAGCGAGGCCGACCCGCTGCTCGGCGCTGACGAAGCCGACCCTCACAACTGACTCGGCCGGGCTCGACAGATGATCGTCATCGACGAATACATTGCGGTCCGCGTCGTCCTGGCCGACTGGCCCCCGGAACTGCCTGACGACGAGCTGGCACTACCAGCGAGCCGACATTGGCGTCTTCTCCAGGCCCTCCACGCCCCTAAAGGCGGCCAGCTCTCTCGAAATTCTCTCGTTCCTGCCCGAATCGGACCGGGCGATCGTTCGGCACCCCCACCCTGAGGTCTTTCAGGTGCTCGATTCCCGCCCCCTTCTTGACGACGCAGCAGCCATCGCCGCGCGCTACCGCCGGACCGGACTACTGATCGCGGAAACCTTGGCCGCCGGTCTCGCCTTCGGGAGGCAATTGTGGTTCGGCACCCCCGCCAACATAGGTCGAGTAGTCGAGCAGGCTGCCGGCGAGCTTGGCATCACCATCCACGTCGCCGATCAGCGTTGAGTGCCAGCCACAGACCGAAGCACGACCGTTCGACGCGTGCGTTTTTGAACATGTCGGAGGGGGACACGAAACTTTGCTCCACGCCCTGTCGTGATGGAAATCGGGGCGGTTCAGAGGCAGAATGTGGCACCACTAGGCCGGAGGGACTGAGGGTGCACCCACGTGTGTCGAAGTGGCTGGCCTCTGCGGCCGGCCGGAGATCTACGATGACGGTTGTTCCGCCCGCTGACCACGACTCCGGTTGGGAGTACCTCTACTTCGCTTCCGAGCTGGCCCGCGGGCTCGAGGCCCACCAGAGCGCCTACGCCGAGTACCAGTCCCAGCTTGTTCGGCCATTCAGCATCCCTGTGCCGAACCCCACTGCGTACATCCGCACATTGACCGACGAAATATCCAAGAAGGTCAAACGGGCCGACCAACTTCTCAACCCGAAGGTTCTCGAGCGAGCATTCGGGCCACCCGGCCAGGCCGGAGACGAAGCGGCTATCCGGGCCGTCGCCACCCAACTGAGTGACGTCTATGCGGAGATGATCTCGTGGGGAATGAAAGTCAGAGGAGCAGCGGTGGAGGATCGGTGGCGTCCCACCTTCATGGCTCTGGCAAAGTACGTGAGCCTGCCGCTGCATCAATTTCAGGGCTTCTCGGCGACCCTGTCCGCCAACTTCGCACGCGTTGTCGGAGACATCCGTGCCGGCCGGCCCCCCGGCCCCCCCCTCGAGATCACACTTTGTATCTCGATCGACCCAACCGCATCTGAGGAGTTCCGCTCAGCGCTCGACACGCTCAAAAGCGGCCGTGTACCGCATCCAAAACCCACAGCACCCATACCCAAGAGCCCAACGCTCCAGACGAGCAAGCCCGAGGCGTCTCAGCCTACGGCACTTACCTCACAAGTAGGTCAGCCGGTGACTGGCGTAAAGGTCATGCCGCTAGTTCGGGTCGAGGGCGGGGGGAAATCCTTCACAATCAGAAGTGGTCCACGGAAGCCCAGGGTCGACCCCATGGGGAAAACGAGGTGGTATCCCCCAGGGAATAGTGCGTCTGTAGTTGGAGTGTCGATCCCTGATGGGATGGTCTACATCGGGTCGAAAGTGTCCGTGGACGGGTACTACGGTAGCGCCGCAGGAATAATCGATGAGACGCTCGAGGTCGCGTTCGGCCCAGCGCCTGGTTCTGAACCGGACATCGGCTATTGGCCCAACTACAGGCGGCTCACTCCATACCAGCGAGGCGGCTACCTCACATGGCTCATAGAGGGCCGGAGCGCTCCGCTCGACCAGCTGACGTATCCCTTTCTTTTCTTCTATGGCCTGGAGCGCCGGGTGCTGTCCGACCTCGACGTGCGCATCGGCCATGAGGAGCTCATCTCAATCTTCCACGAGCTCCGGAGGCTTGCCAGTATCTACGGAAATGACAGAGCGTTTAGTGCCTACACGTCGTCGCTGTGCGACTTCATCACCGTAATCCTTATCGCCCAGGGAATTGAAGCACCGGGGCCCTGGGGTAGAGACCGGCGGTGGGGGCAATCTACCGAGGTTTTGATTGAAGCGGCTGTCGCAGCTAAGCGAGGGCTCCCTCTCCCGGGAGCGTTCGCCCTCGCTCTGGTCCGGTCCCACCCGAGTGCTCGACTCCGCACCCCAGCAAGGCGATGCCGCACGGAGTTCGACGAGCTCTTCCTAATCCATTACCAGGAACAGTACGGCGCCGGCATCGTGATCTCGGACCCAGAGGCCGGACCACTCACACTCAGTCACCACACTGGGGGAAGAAATGTGCCGCTTCGATCGTTTATCTTCCATCACTCGGCTCTCGGTGACGCTGCTTTCGGAGAAGGGATGCCCGTCGAGCTGGAAATTGCTAAGCGGAAGCAGTGGGGACTGATTTCCGAGATCGTGCTCGAAGATCTCCCTGCCGCGCTCGTGGATGATCACCTTCCTCCTGGGCTCGCCGAGCTGGCCGCGGAGTGCCAGGACGCTCTTGCCAAGTACAGCCGTCATCTAGCCAGCAAAGGTGCGTCCCCGGACTCCGAGAAGGCAAAGAGTCTCCTCCCACCTGAACTTCAGCGAAGCAGGCGCGGGCCTGTCACGGCCCAAGTTGACCTGGAGATCGTTGCCGGGCTCTTGGCCTCCGACGAGGTGACCGCCCTCCTCGCCGAGCGTCTCGCAGACACCGACGAGGAGACCGGACGAGCCACGCCTGCCGTCATGGGCACCTCTATCACCTCGGCAGACCCAACTCCATCGCCCAACGATGATGGAAACCTGGACGCGGCGCACCGGGAGCTGGCGCAACGGCTCGCCGAGCGAACCCTCTGGTCGAAAGAGGAGGCGTCACAGATTGCCAGTACCTTGGGGTTCCCATTCTTCGACTCTGCAGTGGCGCGTATCAACGAGGCAGCGCTCGACACCACTGGCGCACTCTTCGTGACCGGAGATGACCCGATGGAAGTGGACCACGAGACTTATAAGGAGATGACCGTTGACAGGTGACAGTCAGAAAGCCACCAGGGTCCGGGCCGCCGAGCGATCGGCGATCATTGACGCACTCAGAAGTGGAGTCGTGCCGAGGGCCGGCCTCAAGTACCTCCGCGTCGGCCGTGAACTTGAGATCCGGACGCTAGTCAACGACATCGACCGGATCGCTGGCGGCGGCTCCACCGTCCGGTTCATCGTCGGCGACTTCGGGTCCGGCAAGTCTTTCCTCCTCGGGCTTGCGCGTGAGCTTGCCTTGAGTGGCAAGCTCGTGGTCGCCTCCGCCGATCTCACACCCAGCCGCCGCCTGCACTCGACCTCGAACCAGGCTCAAGGTCTCTACACCGAGTTGATGAGCAATCTCGCTACGCGCACGAGCCCCAGCGGCGGCGCGATGGAGTCGATCCTCCAGAGCTTCATCACCACGTGTTTGAACATCGCCAGGGAACGGCAGGTCGAGGCCGACCAGGTGATCCGCCAGAAACTGGGCACCCTTCAGCAGTTCACTGGCGGCTACGACTTCGTCGAGGTGGTCGCTGCCTACTGGCGCGGCCACGACGAGGGTGACGACGCACTGACCGGATCAGCGATGCGCTGGCTTCGGGGCGAGTACGCGACGAAGACCGAGGCCCGGCAGGCACTCGGGGTCAGAACAATCGTCAGCGATGCCTCCTACTACGACGCCCTCAAGCTCTTCGGACGATTCGTCCGGCTCGCTGGGTTCGCCGGCCTCCTCGTCGAGATCGACGAGCTCACCATTCTCTATCGACTGAGCCACCCCAAGGGTCGCGAGTCGAACTACGAGAAACTCCTCACGATCATCAACGACTGCCATGGCGGCTCCGTGTCGGGCGTCGGCTTCATCTTCGCCGGCACCACGGAAACGCTGACCGACCTGAGGCGCGGCATGTACTCGTACCAGGCGCTACGCACACGACTCCCCGAGAACCAGTTTGCCGAGGGTAGCCTCGTCGACTTCAGCGGCCCGGTTATCCGGCTCGGTCAGTTGACACCCAACGAGCTCTACGCGCTCCTCGTGAACCTGCGCAATGTCTTCGGCGGTGGCGATCCCGCGAAGGACCTCGTGCCCGACGAGGCGTTGATCGCCTTCATGGAGCACTGCGCTGCTCAGGTGGGTGATGCCTACTTCCGCACTCCGCGCGACACCGTGACGGCGTTCCTGAACCTCCTTGCGGTCCTCGACCAGAACCCGGATGCCGACTGGCGCACCAGCCTCGGCGGTGTCGCCGTCACCACGACGGCGGCGACCGCCCTCAACGAGATCATCGACGACCAGCCCATCCCGGGCTCCCTCAAGGATGACGATGAGCTCACAGACCTCCGGTTCTGAGCCGGCTACCTCCTCCGCCTTCGATCTGCTCCACCCCAGCCTGCAGCGCTGGGTCTACGACGAAGGTTGGATGGCCCTCCGTGAGGTCCAGGAGCAGGCCGTCCCGCTCCTCCTCGGCTCCGACAGGGATGTGATCCTCGCTGCGACCACGGCATCCGGTAAGACGGAGGCGGCCTTCCTCCCGATGCTCTCGAATCTCGCTTTTGCTCCGAGCACTCCAGGCGAGGGCGCCGAGGTGCTCTGCATCTCACCGCTCAAGGCGTTGATCAACGATCAGTTCGCACGCCTCGAGGAGATGTGCGAGCGGGCCCAGGTGCCCGTCCACCGCTGGCATGGAGACGTCTCTGCCTCGGCCAAGGCCACCTTCACCAAGAAGCCGAGTGGGGTACTGGTCATCACACCCGAGTCACTCGAGGCGATGTTCGTCCTCCGAGGCGATTCGCTGGCCAAGCTGTTTGCACCGCTCCGCTATATGGTGATCGATGAGCTGCACGCCTTCATCGGCACGCAGCGGGGAGCCCAGGTCCAATCTCTTCTCCACCGCCTGGATCTCATCCTGCGGCGAGAGCCACCACGAGTCGGACTATCCGCAACCATCGGCAATATCGACATGGCCAAGTCATTCCTTCGCCCTACGGCCCCAGGCGTAGTCTCTGTCGTCGACTGCTCTGGCGAAGGCTTCGATCTTCAACTGCAACTCCGCGGCTACGTCGATCGCGCTGCAACCCCGGCCGGCGACGGGGGCGGTGCGCTGTTCGCCATAGCGGACCACCTCTTCAAGACCCTCCGCGGCTCGAATAACCTCGTGTTCGCGAACGCACGTGGCCGAGTCGAGACGCTCTCTGACATGCTCACTCAGTGGTGTGAGCAAGAACATTTCCCGAACGAATTCTGGCCCCACCACGGCAACCTCTCCAAAGAGGTCCGGGAGGACGTGGAGGCGCGGCTCAAGGACCACAACGTCCCAGCCACGGTGATCTGCACCTCGACCTTGGAGCTCGGCATCGACGTGGGTGCGGTCTCCTCGGTCGCCCAGGTGGGACCGCCACCGTCGGTCGCTGTCCTTCGTCAGCGAGTCGGGCGCTCTGGCCGACGAGGCGAGCCCGCGGTCCTCCGCCTCTACAGTTCGGTTCCTGAACTCGTGCCGAAGTCCGACCTGATCGATGAGCTCCGGTGCCCGCTGGTCCAGTCGATCTCCATGGTCAACCTGCTCCTCCGACGATGGATGGACAGTCCAACGAGCTCAGACCTCAACCTCTCGACTCTGATCCAGCAGTCCCTCTCCATGATCAGCCAGCACGGTGGAGCGAAAGCGGCACAGCTCTACCGCGTCCTCTGTGGACCAGGACCGTTCGCCGCCGTCGATGCAGCGACCTTCGCACAGATCCTCCGCTCCATGGCGCGGTCCGAGCTGATCACACAGGACCCGTCGGACATCCTACTGCTGGGCCGCGTCGGAGAGAAGATTGTCAGTCACTTCACCTTCTACGCCGTATTCGAGACACCGACGGAGTGGCGGGTCACCACCGGAGGGCGTCCTCTCGGCACGCTCTCACCTCAGCTGCCCCCGACCGTCGGCGACTTCCTGATCTTTGCCGGGCGTCGCTGGGAGATTGCAGTAGTCGACGCCGAGGCTGAGCTGATCGACGTCACGCCCTCTCCGGCCGGCAAGGTCCCCCACTTCGATTCGGAGCTACCGCCGCTGAGCAACGCCGCTCGGGACGAGATGGTGGCCGTCTACGAAGGGACTGATGTCGCGAACTGGCTCGCCGCTGATGCCGCCGAGATCCTTGCCGAGGCGCGCGCCGCATGGAGGCGCGCCGACTTGTCACAACACACCGTGTTCGAGGCAGGACATGAGTCGCTGGTCTTTCCTTGGGTGGGCGACCTCGCGCTGGCCACTGCCACCCGGATGCTTCGAGGCCGGGGGGTGGCAGCAGAGATCGCAGGGCCCGCCATTCGCGTCCCGAGTACTAGCGCTGGCGAACTCGAGTCGATCGCGTTAGCGGTGGTGAGTACATGTTCGCCGGATCCTCTCAAGCTGGCCGAAGAGCTCGGCCCTTTTAGGGTAGACAAGTGGGACTGGGTGCTCGACGAGGACCTCCTCGCCCGAGCCAACGCCGATCGCTGCATCGATGTCGAAGGAGCAATGGTCGTCTTCGGCAAGATCGTCGCCGATGGTCGGTCCTGAGCTGCCCTCGCTCAACGCGTTCCTTCGTCGAGCTGTCGCCGCGAACGAGCAGCTGTGACGTAGTCCTCAGATGAATCGAACACACGTGCGATCCGTGTCGGAGGGCCGACACACGCGACCTACGACTGGCGAATCCAACCTTGGGTGTGAGGTTAGGGGCCAAGAGCCGTTGTCTACAGGCCAAGACGGATCGTCGTTTCTCGGCGGACACAAGCGCGGCATCGGCGCACATTCCTCATCTGTCGATAGGGAAGCTCTAGACGGTCCCTACACTCGATGCACTCCCACCGAAGTACCTCGTTCCCGCCGCTCACGTCGTCGCTGAGCAACTTGAAGCCAAGTCGGTTACCAAGTTCGCGGGCTTTCACAACATCGATTCGGGCGTTGCGTCTGCACTTCGGACATCCAATCTCATTATTGACAGCATTCGATGACATTGCCGTCCACTGCGTCCCGCAGGCATCGCATCGAACCGTTATCCGAGAGCGACCTCCGACTACGTCGACTGGTTCGACCAAAGAGAGACGACGCTTGGCAAGTGCCTCCTCGACAGCCGCTCGATCAATCCGAATCTTCCCTGTAGCGCAGAGGCATAGGCGCCCCTCCTTCACTTGCCGGATCGTGCGGACCTGACTCCTACCGCAGAGCAAACAATGGAACTCTGCTTGATCGCTGAGAGCGAAGGTCGGGCCAACATCGGATCCGGGTGCCTCGGACAGGACGAGTTCGCCTCTGCAGGCGCGAGCCCAATCTTGCACTTTGTTAGAAGCCACTCGGTAGGACTCTGATAGGCGTTCCGAAGCACATGCCTTGCACCATCTCCCATTCATCACGGAGTTTGGAGTGCTCCGGAACGGAGGATGCTCGGGATTCTTGCACTTCCAGCGGAGCTTCTCAGCACTTCCCTCATATCGATCTGACTGCAACCATCCGCCGAGACTCTCCGCGTGCTGCCGCAACTCCAGCAACATTGAAGGAGCAATGAGGCCAGGAACAAAGCTGATCGGATTCACGGGTTCAATCGAAAGCTTCTTGAGCTCACCCAGTACAAATGATTCGATCTGCTTCCACGGTATGGAGAATGGAACGATGATCAAACTGACACCATGCTCCTGGCACAACCGGATCTTGTCGGCATCATCAGCCAACCTCGTCTCCAACTGGGTCAGGTGAACGGTCAGGTACCCATCGATCTCATAGTGCTGAAGCCCGTTGTGCTCGAACGCTAGGGCCCAGCTAGAGTTGAAGCCGTCGAGCTCCATTGCATTGCCTCGACTATTCATGAGCCACGGCAGATCGCGCCGACGCTCAAAGAGTGCGTTGAATAAGTGCGAGAACAGCTGACGGATGTACTCCTCCCGAAGACCTGACCTCCGCGTGCATGTTGGACAGAATGAGCGATACGAGAGGATGCTGTCCAAGGTACGGACGAATTCGTGGCCGTCTGCACATCGCCATCGCAGCTTCTGCTTTGTACTTCGATACGGCTCTACGCTTACGAGCTGCCCTCCGAGGCTGGTGGCCAACCGAGTGCACATCTCCCGGTCGTACTTGGTCGGTCTGGTGCGAGAACTCGCACAGGACTTGCACCAACTACCGTCATGCTTGACGGCCCTGTAGGTGCGGCAGAAGGGTTCGTGGCCTTCGACGCCGCAGAACCACTGCAATTGAGTAGACGAATTCACGTACTGCGTGGAGAGACAGCGCGCCAAGGGGTGCACCTCGCGTGCGAACGCATTGAGGTCGTCCAGTGTTGGCTTGGAATTGCCCGCGGATTTCTGGCACCAGCCCCCTCTGGTGACCACGGCCGGACGCATCTCAAACTCAGGATGCTCTGGGTACTTGGCGCAACGCCACAGGTGCTTGACCTGAGAGCCCTCGTAGCGGTCCGATGCGAAGGTACCACCACGTGATTCCGCAAGGCGCTGCATGTCGCCTGGGGTGTATAGGCGCTTGCGTGCGGCTGATTGCTGTCCGCATTTCGGGCACCAAGTGCCCGGTTTGTTGCGGCTGCCCTTGATTTGGCTCGGGGGCGCCGCCCAAGCGTGTCCTTCAGAACACTGCCATTGCAAGTCCGATCGCTGGTCGAGATACTCGGTCGACAGACACAATCCACCTCTATCCCGGGCAATTGCGTTCATGTTCTCGATGGTGTCTCTTCGTGACATAGATCAGTACCCGCAGAGCCTATGACGGTGGTCTGGAGGCGAACCTCAGTTCGAGCGGCAAAACCCTTAATATCATGACGCCGCGAGCGCTGACGGTGCGCTTCCTGTAACACAGCACCCGCAAAATGCATCGAGACTTCACTACCTAGCTCTCCTCACCCTCCGCCCAGTCTGCCTCGAATTCCTCATCAGTCATTGGATGGCCATCGATTCCGTAGGTCGCCTTGCCTACGAGTCGACTGCGCCAGAATTCCTTCACGCCGAGTGGGTACCGCTCCGCTTCGGCGTTTTCGGCGTCGAGCTCCTCTTGAGCGTGCGCATCACCGGCCACCGAGATGATGATCTCGGCCACCGAGATCCCTTCAGCCTTGCCACTTATCCTGCGCACGTAGACGCCCGCCGGGTTGTAGCCGTGAACGTCGTGAACAGTCAGATCTCCGATGTCGATGGCGTGGTCGGCGTAGGCCAGGTCACCGACGTATTCAGCTGGGTAGATCACGAGCGGCGACCGGTGCGATAGGCCCTCGGGAATCGGCCGGCGGCACGGGTACGAGCCTGTCCTCGATCCATGCCGAGAGCGCTCCGAGCGGAACGGATCGGGTGGCTGCTCCTTCAACAACTTCCGCCGTCTCGCTTCCGTCAGTGTCATCCCCAGCCGGAGGGATCCACTGATATCCATTGAGGGCGGCAAACAGCATTGCGCACAGCAGCGATGTTCTCTTGTTTCCATCCGGCAGGGGGTGATTGCTAGCCAGGGCCTGCAAGAGGACTGCCGTCTTCATCGCGAAACCCGGATACTCCTCGTGATCGCCGAAAGCGGCGGCTGGGGCGACAAGGGCGGAGCCAGCGAGCGTCTCGTTGGTAATCGAACGGACGGTGTTCAGATCCGCACCGAGCGCCACCGCTGCAGCCTCATAGAAGGCTTCCATCCCAAGGTAGACAACATCCCCATCCTCGGATTGGACCACTGAAAAGTGGTGTTACTTGGCGAGTCGATCGAGGGCCGCTCGGTTATTCTCCGCAGCCACCCGTAGGAACGCCCTGACATCCCGAGTGGTGTCCCGACCGGCGCGTCGATCAGCAGCAATTCGGGCGACGAGGATGTCTTCCGAATCTGCTTGGTCGGCCTGCTCGGCCGACGACTCCTGCTCGAAGGTGCTTTTGCTCACCCCTCTATTCTGCCACCGATGGGGCCGAATTGAAGCACCAGCGCTCCCTCCCAACCGATCAGGGCCGGTCAAGGCCGGCGGAGCCGCCCAGAAGGGGCAGCCTTGAGGGGGCCGGAGAGCCACGGACAGGGACAATGGTCCGGGCCGGCCGCTGGCCGGCATGGTCGCTGCGACCTCCCTGCGGAATTAGGGACTTGACATCTAGTCGCATATCTGCGACTCTACTGACCATGCCCAGTGAACACGACTATCGAGGAGACAAGAGCGAGAGCACGGAGGGCCGAGGCATCGCCGTAGAGCGTTGGGGTGGGTTCCACTACTCGCTGCCCGAAGAGGTCGTCGCTGAGGCGTTCTCCGACTTAGGGCGCTCGATCGACGACCTCGATCCGGAGATCCGTGACGACATTGCGTCTGATGCCGTCGAGCGTTCGGAGCTGATCGGCTTCTGGGTGGCCTGGCATCTGGCTGGTGGCTTCGCCAACCTCGAACGGGGTGGTTGGCATCGGGCCACGATCTACCGCAAGGTGGGTCGCTTCCGGGCCGCCTTCGGTGTTCATCCTGACGAGTTCGCCTTCCCGTGGGTCGACCTCGACCTTCGGACAGCGTGGACCGAGCAGATCAACCAACGGCTCGAGCTCGCCCGATCGGGCGGGGTGGCCGGCTGATAGCCCGCCATGGTTTCGCCGACGTACTCGTCTGATGAGCTAGTCGCAAATATGCGGGTTGCCGATATGACAGGAGCGCATGCAACCGGTCCGCTACGGGAGTTGGCCTCGGGCGTCGATGCCCTTTACCTGTCCGCCCGGGCCGTGCTTCCCGTGTCCTTGGTCGAGCGACTGGAGGACTGCCGGAAGTGGGCCGAGGAAGTGAAGCGACCTGCCCCCTGCGAGATCGGGGACAAGACCTTTGGCATCGCTCCCCACGGGTGGGGCAAGTACCGCTTCTGCCTCGACCACCGAATCGCCCGGCTTGGTTTTACGACCAGCCGTCATCTCCCCACCGTCCGGATCCAACCCCGGGCCGAGTACCTACACGCCGTGGGTCCGGCGGCAACTGTCGCCACCCTGGTCGACGTGCTCGCTCCCGATCTCGGCGAGTTGCGCTTCGGAGTCAGCCGGGTCGACCTCTTCGCCGACTGGCAAGGTTGGACACTCGGGGCCGCCGATGCCCAACGCTTCCTCTGCCGTGGCGACGCCCGCCGAACCTACGAAGTCGCCGGCCGGTTCACCGGCTTCGAGTTCGGCAGCCGAAAGACCCAGACGGTCTCTGCCCGCCTGTACAACAAGACGGCCGAGACGACCGCCAAGGGCAAGGGCTGGTGGTTCGAGGTATGGGGCGACCGCTACGTGCCCGATACACCGGTGCACCGCATCGAATTCGAGATCGGGCGGCAAGGCCTCGGTGAATTCGACCTCGACTCCCCCAGCCAGGTCCTTAGCCGAGCTGGAGACCTCTGGTCGTATGCAACCGAGCAGTGGCTGACCTATCGCTCCCCTACCCTCGATCGCACCCGGTCCCGTTGGCCCGTCGCTCCCGAATGGCGGCAAGTCCAACAAGCAACGCTCCGCCACCAGGCCGTGGGCATCGACCGGCTCCGAAACGCTCACCGGGCCGACTCCATCGCCAAGCTTCTGCCTGGCCTCACCGGCTACCTGGCGTCATTGGGCGCCTTGGTCGGCACCGAGGACATCGATGACACGGTCGGCGTTGTCGGGCATCATCTAAGGGACTACGAGATCGCGAGCCACACCCCGTTCGCCGAACGTATTGAACGCCGTCGCGTCGAACAGGAGATCCGGTGAGCGACGGCCCCGACTATGACCGGGTGGCCGCCGTCTTGGTGCGGATCGGACTGCGGCTGGTGACCGAGGGACAGGAGGAGCGAGATGCTGACAGTGGCCTACTGCCGGGTATCGACCGAGGAACAGGCGACGGAGGGCTTCTCGATCGGCGGGCAAGCTGACAAGCTCCGCATCTACGCCGAGTTACACGACCTCGGTGAGGTCGTCGTCATCGCCGACCCGGGGCGCTCGGGCAAGGACCTGGATCGACCCGGACTTCAGCAATTGCTCCAGATGGTCGACCAGGGCCACGTCTCCAATGTGCTGGCCTGGCGTCTCGACCGCCTGTCCAGAAGCCTGAGCGACCTCATCCTGCTGGCCGACCGGTTCGGACAGGCCGGGGTGGCCCTGCACTCGTTCACCGAGAAGATCGATCTGTCCTCGGCTACGGGCCGGATGTTCTACAACATCCTCGGTTCGTTCGCCCAGTTCTACCGGGAGCAGCTGGCTGAGAACGTCCGGATGGGGATGCAACAAGCCGTGCGGCAGGGCAAGTGGATCAACCGACCGAAGACCGGTTACGACCTCGTCAACGGCGAGCTGATGCCCAACGAGATGGCCCCCGTCGTGCGCCGGATCTTTGCCATGCGATCCGAAGGTGCCAGCCAGGGCGACATCGCCATCGCCACCGGGGTCAAGTACTCGACTGTGCTGGCCATCCTTCATTCCCGCATCTATCTGGGTGAAGTGCTGCTCAACGACGAGTGGTATCCGGGGACCCACGAGCCACTCATCACGCCCGAGCTCTTCGCCACCGCCCATCGAGGCCGAATCAAGGGACGGCGCAAGGGAAAAGACCTGCTTGCCGGGAAGGTCCGTTGTGGGCTCTGTAACCGGTTGATGGCCATCGATGGCAACGGAGAAGGACGCAAGATGTACCGCTGCCACCACCGAGGACAGGGTTGCCAGCAACCTCGTCGGACGATCGGAGGCCTACAGAAGGCAGCGGTCTTGGGGCTGCGACTCATCGGCTCGGACGAGCAACTCCAGACGGCTATTCGTCGTGAACTCGAGCGGGCCCGTGAGCCGGTCCCCAAGGCCGGCGGAGGGCCCGCTCGCCGATCTACGCACGCAGTCGACGAACTCGAGATACAACGTCGGAAGCTGCTGCGCCTCTACTACGACGACCGACTGGGAGCCGACCTCTTCGCCGAAGAGGAAGCTCGCATCACCAAGCTCATCGAGGTTGCACGCAGCGAAACAGACCTCGAGCAGGCCGTTGTTCAACAGGCGGACGACGTCAAACGGAGCTTCGACGAGGTGGCCCAGGTCCTGAGCGAGCTGGACGTCGAACGGTCGTGGGAGGTGGCCACCACAGCCGAGCGACGGGTCCTCATCGAAGAGTTCGTCGAGAGCATCACGGTGCTTCCCGACCATCTCGAGGTCACCATCGCTGGCGCTCCACGCCTCAACGTCCTGTTCGAGGAGGTGGGGCTGAAGAAGTCTCAGATCAGTGGTGTCGGAGGGGGGATTTGAACCCCCACGCCCTTGCGGGCACCAGCCCCTCAAGCTGGCGCGTCTACCTATTCCGCCACTCCGACGAGTGGTCCTGAGTCTTGATCGGGACGGTACGCATGGTAGCGCAGCCGTGGCTTCGGATTGACCGGTCGGAGCTCTCTAGTGGCTTGAGTTCTGGGGCTTCGGAGCCAGTGCCGACCAGTCGGTTGCATTCCACAGAAGCCCGCTGGAGGACGCGTTGTACCGGGTGTTCCCGACCTGCACCCCATTCGCCAGCAATGTCGGTTCCTGGAACAGGGGAAGCGCCACCATCTCACCCCAGAGCTGATCGTCGATCTGGGCGTAGTAGGTCGCTCCGGGTACTGGGTTCGGCTCGGCGCTCGCCTCCTGGAACAGTTGGTTGACATCCGGGTCGTTGAAGTTGCTCCAGTCCTCCGATCCCCCACTGGTGCCCGGAGAACCCAGCTCGGTCGAGTACCACCCCACGGTGGTTGTGAGATAGGGGCTTGCCGTCCTCGACACGAGGGCCAGGTCGTAACTGTTTGCTCGAGTAGCAGCATCCATCCCTGCGACGCCATCCACCGGAACGGTGACCACGTCAATTCCGGCGGCTTCGAGCTGCGCTGTCAGCTGTAGGGCCACACTGGCAATCCAGGGATCTCCGGTCTCCAGCGCCACGTGGAGTACCAGGTGCTTCCCTTCATCGTCCTCATAGGGGCCTGACCCCACTCGTGTGTAGCCTGCCGACGCAAGGAGCTTCGCTGCTGCATTGGTATCCACGGTGCTGTAGTCGGCTGACGCGGTGGATGCGGCATACTGCGGCTGTGAATTGACGGCCAGGTGATCGTCGTCAATCGCGGGGCTGGCCATGAGCGTGCCCAGGGTGTTCGTCATCAGTTTCGAACGGTCGACGAGATGGGCAATCGCCTGGCGAACCACTACCTGGCTCGTTACTGCACCGTCCACATTGAACTCGAGCTGCAGGAAGGTGAGTGAAGAGTTGACCTGGCTCTGGGTGTTCGGCAGGGAGGTGACCTGGTTGAGCAGGTTGAGGTTGAACGCCGTGGACTGGGTTATGGCACCGTTGTTCTGCGCCAAGGTGTGGACCCATGACGCTGGACTCGTTGCGTTCTGAACGACTATGCGCGTCAATCTCGATTTCGGTCCCCACCATCGGTTGTTGCGCACCAGAACCGCTGTCCCACTGGCCGATACCGACTGAAGGACCATGGGTCCTGCCGACAGATCGACGGACGGGTTGAATGTCTGGAATCCGTGGTTCCACCCCACCTGTTCCGCAATGTGTGCCGGCACCATGTTGGAGAACAGGGTGCGCCAATCGGTGAACGGAGTGCCGAAGACCACGGTCACAGTCTTCCCGTCGGTGCTGCCGGTGACCGAGTCGATGTCTCGATAGCCGAGGGTGGATGCCACGTCGTAAGGCTGATGATCGACGTCATCGCCCACGCCTCGTTGTGCTTCCCACGCATAGATGAAGTCTTGGGCAGTCACGGGAACCCCGTCGGACCACACCGCTTTCGGATTGATGACGTAAGAGATGGTCTGGGGATTGAGGGAGGTGACCTCAGCGCTTACCAGCAGATTCGTGTTCAAGACCGGTTGCAGTTGTGGGTTCACGATGTAGGCACTGGGCAGTACCGGCGCCAACAGCGTCGCTGACGCCGAGGCCGCCCCCTCTGTCGTGTTGGGGTTGAAGCCCGACCATGGCTGGTCGAGGTCGACAGTGGCGGTCCCCCCTTGGACTGATCTCAGCGGAGACGCTGCCGGCTGGTCTACCTTGGCGATCCGGCTGGCCTCGATACGGTCCACAGCGGCGACGATGATGATCACGACGATGATGACCAGAGGAAGCGCCCATCTCGAGCGGTGCTTTGCCCAAAACGCCGTGACCCGGTGCCGATAACCGACCGGCCCGGCGCCGTCGAGCGTCACTGCAGGCGAAGAATCAACGTCAGGTTGGTGAAGGCGAAGATGATGGCCACGGTGATGGTGATCCGGTCCAGGTTCCGTTCGACGACTGTCGAGCCAGCAGCAGCCGATCCGACCGATCCACCGAACATGTCTGACAACCCGCCACCCTTACCACTGTGCATGAGAATGAGGAAGATCAGCGCCAATGACGCCACGATCTGTACCGCAAGAACTATTGCTGTCAACACCTGGGTGGCCTCCTTGTGCTCAGGACCGCCCGGAAGGCTAGCAAACTCATGCCTTCACACTCTTGGCACCCCTGATGATGTTCACGAAGACTTCGGCATCAAGGCTCGCCCCTCCGACCAGGAGACCGTCCACGTCGAGGCAGCTGAGCAGCGATCCCGTGTTCTCTGGGTTCACCGACCCTCCGTACTGGATGCGTACCCCTGAAGCGGCATCGTCCCCGGCAATCTCGCCGATCGTGCTTCGGATCCAGGAACAGGCCTGTTGGGCATCGTCCGGCGTGGCTGCTTCACCGGTTCCGATCGCCCAGATCGGCTCGTAGGCGATCACGACTGTACCCACCTGGTCGGCAGCAACCTTGCCGAGCGACTCGGTGACCTGGGAGGCGAGTCGCTCACGGGTGAGGCCGGCTTCTCGCTCGTCGGTCGTCTCTCCTACGCAGCAGATCGGTGCCATACCGTTGCGCAACACCGCTGCGATCTTGGCCGCTACCACCTCGTCGG
The DNA here is from genome assembly GCA_963812965.1 of uncultured Acidimicrobiaceae bacterium. GTDB lineage: Bacteria > Actinomycetota > Acidimicrobiia > Acidimicrobiales > RAAP-2 > DASXMT01. The sequence goes on from CAWEXG010000012.1 coordinate 162,690, forward strand.
TTTCGCCAAAGAGGCGCCGACGTTCAGAGTGACCGACGATCACGTACTCGACATGCAGTTTGGCCAACATCGGGGCGCTGACCTCACCAGTGAAGGCACCCGAGTCCTCGATGGCGCAATTCTGGGCACCGAGTGACACAGGGACGTTCTCTGCCTCGAGCACCGTCTGGACAGACCGCAGGTCGGTGAACGGCGGATGGATGGAGACGTCTACGGCAGCAGTATCGGCCGACCCCAACCGAAGGCCGAGATCACGGGCGGCGTGGATGGCCTGGAAGTGATCGAAATTCATCTTCCAGTTTCCACTCACCAGGAGTCGCCGGTGGGCAGCGTCGGTCACGATGGGAGGTGATCTCGACGGGTGCGAGTTCCGCGTTGTGGAGCGTTTGATGCGGAACGTAGCGCAGCCAGGCCGGGGAGATCACCGTGCTCGAGAAGCTCCAGAGACGCTCCCCCACCCGTCGATATGAAGTCGATCTGATCGGCGAGGCCGAATGTCTCCACAGCGCTGGCGCTGTCTCCCCCGCCGACAACGGTGAAACCGGGACAGGCAGCTACGGCCTTGGCCACCCCGGCGGTTCCGTCGGCGAACCGCTCATCCTCGAACACGCCCATCGGGCCGTTCCACAGCACGGTACCGGCTGAGGCGATGGCACGGGCGTACTCGGCCACTGTCTCCGGACCGATATCGAGACCCTGCCAGCCTTGAGGTATGTCCTTGCCTACGATCCGAACCTCACCTTCGGTGCACTCGGGGCCGAATGGCGCACCGGGCTCCAGGGCCACTACGTCACTGGGGAGCAGGATCTGCTTGCCCGATGCCAGGAGCGCTGCACAGCTCTCGAGCTGGCCCTCGTCGACCAGGGAGCCTCCGACATCGTGGCCGGCGGCAGCCAGAAACGTGAACGCCATCCCACCGCCCACGATCAGGATCTCGACCCGCTCGAGGAGCGACTCCAGGATGCCGAGCTTGTCGGCCACCTTGGCCCCACCCACGACAGCCAGAAACGGAGAGGCGGGTGTACCGAGGAGCTGACCCAGTACCTCGACCTCGTGCTGGAGCTGGTAACCGGCTGCACTGGGCAACACGGTGGGCGGACCGACCACAGACGTGTGCATTCGGTGTGAAACTCCGAAGGCATCGTTCACGTAGGCATCGTGGCCGTGGATCAGCTTGTCCAGGAATTCGGGGTCGTTATCGGCTTCGCCGGCGTAGAACCTCAGATTCTCGAGTAGCTGTACTTCGGGAGCCAGCTCGGCCAGTCGGTCACGCACGGGTGCCATGTCCCACTGGGGGTCGGGAGCTCCGTTCGGGCGTCCGAGGTGTGTGCAGGCGGTTACGGACGCTCCTCGACGCAACAGGTATTCCAGGGTCGGAAGTGCTGCACGAATACGGAAGTCGTCCGAGACCGTGGGTGGCTCCCCTTTGCACTTTCGCAGCGGCACGTTGAAGTCGACCCGTACGAGCACGCTGGAGCCGTCGATCGAAGGCAGATCGTCGAGCAGGGGAAGACCCCGAAGCAGTGGATTGTCGGTGCTCGTGCTCATAACTCGAATTCGTTCCCCCCGGGTCCGGTCAGCGTCGCTCAGACGTTGTCCTTGCCCATCAGTCGGGCCAGGTCGACAAGCCGGTTGGCATAACCCCACTCGTTGTCGTACCAGCCCTGCACCTTCACCAGGGTGATCCCCGAGGCCGATGGCATCACCATGGTCAATCCGGCGTCGAAGGTGCACGATGCCGGACTGCCGACGATATCCGAGGACACGATCGGATCTTCAGTGTAGATCAGTACCTTCGAGAGAGGACCAGACGTTGCTGCTGCCGCGAACGCCTGATTGACCTCGTCCACGGTCACCGTACCGGGGACGACGGCGGTGAAGTCGGTGATCGAACCGTCGGGAACCGGAACCCGGAAGGCAGAGCCGTCGAGTCGACCTTTCATCGATTTGAGGACGAGGCCGGTAGCTCGAGCTGCTCCGGTCGACGCCGGAACGATGTTGACGGCGGCAGACCGGGCCCGACGAAGGTCCTTGTGCGGGAGGTCCAGGAGGTTCTGGTCGTTGGTGAAGGCGTGCACGGTGGTCATGAGGCCGCTCTCGATGGAGAAGGCGTCGTCGAGCACTTTGACCATGGGCACGAAGCAGTTGGTCGTGCACGATGCGTTGGACACGACGACGTGCTTGCTCGGGTCGTACTCATGGGAATTCACCCCAATGACAAACGTCGCATCGGCATCGCTGGCCGGGGCCGAGATGATGACCCGGTTCGCCCCGTCGCTGAGATGGGCTGCGGCTTGCTCGCGGCTGGTGAACAGTCCGGTTGATTCGATCACCACGTCAACCCCGAGGTCGCCCCACGGGAGCGCCTTTGGGTCCCGCTCGGCCAGTACGGCGATCCGGTGGTCGTCGATGACGATGGCGCCGTTGTCGACCCGTACCTCGGCATCGAACTTCCCGTGGGTGGAGTCGTAGCGTAGTAGGTGGGCCAGCGTCTGTGCTGAAGTCAGATCGTTGACAGCCAGAACCTCGACGTCCTGCCCCTGTACTCGAGCGGCCCGGAGGAAGTTTCGGCCGATACGGCCGAACCCATTGATGCCCACCCGTACGGTCATTGCTGTAGTACCTCGATTCTCATAACCAGGCGCCCGAAAGAGGACGGCCCTTAAAAATAGCCAAAACAACAGGGCAATATGCTCATCCGACCAGACCGGAGAGGACCGACGCCAGTTTGCCAGCGTCGTGAGCCAGGCCGTTGGGCCGTGAGACCGACGTCTCTATCACCCGACAGATCGGCTGGCCAAGTGGCAGTCCGGAAGGATCACAGATGGCGACGTCCGCCTCGATGCCGTGGGCGGAGAGTGCCTCGAGGTGCATGGCTACGTCGAAACCGTCTGTTTCCGGTACCTCGGGACGGAGGTTGCAGACGTAGACGGTGAGAGCCGAGGAGCGTCGGATCGCCTCGTTGATCCCGGGAACCGCTACTGCCGCCAGGACGCTGGTGAACAGGGAGCCGGGACCGAGCACGATCTGATCGGCGGCCATCAGCGCCTCGACAGCCTCCTCGGGAGCAGCCGGATCTTCTGGAACCAGCGAGACATGACGGATATCACCGGTTCCCATGACCGCCACCTGACCGGCCACCTCCCCACCGTCTGCGTGCGCCTTCAGGACAACAGGGTCGGTGGTGGCCGGCAGGACCCGCCCCTGGACGCCGAGCAAACGGCACGCTTCGGCGATACCGGCGATCGGGTCGTTGGCAGCATCCATTAAACCGGCCAGCATCAGGTTGCCCAGGGAGTGGCCCGTCAGTTCTTCCTGGTCAAACCGGTATGTGAAGGCGGTCGCCAGCAATGAACCGGGCTCGGCCAGTGCCACCATGCACTTGCGGAGATCGCCCGGCGGCATGATGTTCAACATCTGACGCAGTCGACCGCTCGAGCCACCGTCGTCGGCCACCGACACGATGGCAGTGACGTCGTCGGTGTAGCGCCGGACGGCCCGTAACGTTGCGGCCAGGCCGTGCCCGCCACCTACGGCTGCCACCCGAGGTGCGGGTCTATCGGCGGCACTCATCTGTTGCCCCTGCGGGGCGATGCCGCTCACCTGTCCACATCCCGGTGAAATGTCGATGTGATGATCCCGCGCTCGTTGAGGTGGCGAGCGAGCTCTTCGGCCAGTACCACCGAGCGATGTCGGCCGCCGGTGCAGCCCATCGCCACGGTCAGGTAGGACTTTCCTTCTCGGATGTAGGCGGGGATGAGCATGGCCAAGAGGTCGTCCAGCTTGTCGAGGAAAAGCGAGGTTTCGGCTCGTCCGAGAACGTACTCCTGTACCGGTGCGTCAAGGCCGCTCTGGAGTCGGAGGGACTCCACCCAGTACGGATTGGGCAGAAAACGACAGTCGAACATCAGATCGACGTCGAGCGGGACCCCGTGCTTGAAGCCGAATGAGACGATCGACGTCTGCATGGTGGCATCCGAATCTTTGCCACCGAAGACCTCCATCAGACGGGCCCGCAGCTGGTTGACGTTGAGCTCGCCGGTGTCCACAACCAGGTCAGCGTGGTCGCGCAACGGCTGGAGCAGCTCTCGTTCTTCGAGAATGGACTCCTCGACGCCTCGTCCAGAGAGCGGGTGGCGGCGGCGGGTTCCCTCGAACCGACGGAGCAGAACGTCATCGGCAGCGTCCAGGAACACGATCCGGACACGGTTCCTCCCGGCCCGGAGGGCATCGATGGCAGGGATGACATCGTCGAGCTGCTCGCCTCCGCCACGGCCCACCACGAAGGCAACATGCTCGAGCTCGGCCCCAGAGCTGCCGACCAGCTCCGCCACCTTGGAGATCAACGAAGGGGGCATGTTGTCGATCACGAACCAACCGAGGTCCTCCAAGGTGGCAGCGGCGGTCGATCGCCCTGCTCCGGACATGCCGGTGACCACCAGGTACTCGCTCATGGAGCTGCCCTCTTCGAGAGTGACCAGGAGCACGCTGCCGGGCCTCTTCCTGCTCTGCTCACCTGCGGTTCACTCATGGGAGCACCATTATGGTTCTACCTTTGCACGCTGGGCGTGTCCGCTCGGCGAGAGGGGTCGATGTACTCGCTCGTAGACAGCGTCAGCTACGTCATCCGGCAGCCAGCTCACCCCACGGATCTCCTCTTGGGTTGCCCGGCGAAGCGAACCGATACCACCGAACTGGCTGAGCAGCCTGGTTTTACGCTTGGGGCCCAGGCCCGGGATCCCGTCGAGCGCTCCGACGGTCATCCGCTTCCCCCGCAGCTTGCGATGGTAGGAGATGGCGAACCGGTGTGCCTCGTCACGAACACGTTGCAGCAGGTAGAGGGCTTCCGACTGGCGTGACAACCGGAGCGGTTCCTCCCGGTCCGGAAGGTAGATCTCTTCGAAGCTCTTGGCCAGCGATGCGATGGGGACTCGATCGGTCAAGCCGAGCCGTTCCAAGACCCGGACACCTACCGCCAACTGGCCTGCTCCCCCGTCGAGGAGCAGCAGTTGGGGTGGGTAGGCAAACCGACGTCGGGTGGCGGATCGGGTCTCGCCCGACTCGCCCTGCTGCTCGACCCGCTGCTCGACCCGCTCGGTCTGTTCATCGTCGAGCAAGGCGGAGAGCCGGCGGGTGAGCACCTCCTCCATCGCTGCGTAGTCGTCGTTGCCGGGCACGGAGACGACCTTGTAGTGGCGATAGTCGCTCTTCTTGGGGAGAGCATCTTCGAAGACGACCATGGACCCCACGTAGTCGGTCCCCTGGAGATGGCTCATGTCGTAGCACTCGATCCGCAGTGGGGCATCGGGTAGGCCCAACTCGCGCTGGAGGGATTCGAGCGCTCGAGCTCGGCTGTTGTGGTCCGAGGTTCGCTGCAATCGATGGCGGAGGAACGCCTCTTCGGCGTTGCGCTCCACGGTCTGCTGCAGGGCCCGTTTGGGACCACGAACCGGGACTCGGAGGGAGACGGGACCGCCACGACGTTCGACCAGGTACTCGGTCACTGCATCGATGTCTTCGGGGAGAACGGGCACCAGCACCTGTTGTGGCACACCGGCTGCTGCGTTTGCGTACACATCGACCAGGATGCGCCCGACCAGCTGTGCAGGGGTGAAATCCTCGAGCTTGTCCACGAAGAGGGCCTGTCGACCGACCACCTTGCCAGACCGGACGTGGAACACCTGGACTGCTGCTTCGAGCTGATCTTCGACCAGACCGATGATGTCCAGATCTTCGGCTCGCCCCAGAGCCATCTGGCGTACCGCATTGGCTCGTCGCACGGCTTCGAGCTTGTCCCGAAGTATGGAAGCGCGCTCGAACTCCAGCGATGCCGAAGCGTCTTTCATGGTCTGTTCGAGCTCACGCTCGAGAGATCTGGTGTCACCGGACAGGATGGCGATGAACGCATCGACCATGGTTGCGTACGTCTGGTGGTCTACGGCGCCGATACACGGACCGGAACACCGTTCGATGTGAAAGAGCAGGCACGGTCGTTTCAAGTTCTGGTGTCGGCTGAACTTGTTGTTGCCGCAGCTCCTGATGGGAAACGAGCGCAGGAGCAGATCGAGCGTGTCCCGGATCGCTCCGACGTCGGGGTAGGGCCCGAAGTACCGGGTCCCGGCTCGCTTCCTCCCTCGGACCACCGCCGGCCTGGGCCACTGCTCGTCGAGGGTAAGGGCCAGCCATGGATAGCTCTTGTCGTCTTTGAGCCGAACGTTGAAGCGCGGTCGGAGCCGTTGGATGAGGTTGTGCTCCAGGAGCAGCGCTTCGCTCTCCGAGTCGACGACCATCCACTCGACATGGTCCGCCTGATCGATCATCTGGGCTGTCCGGGGAGAGAGATCCGCAGAGTCTTGGAAGTAGGAGTTCAGCCGGTGGCGCAGTGACTTCGCTTTCCCCACGTACAGGACGCGGCCGTCCGCATCGACGAACTGGTACGAGCCCGGGTCGTCGGGGATCGATCCGATGGCTGGTCTGGTCACCACATCTTCCAGTGTGCCGTGTTCGGGCCATCGGTCGGGTCACCGTTCATCGACCGGGGTCCGTGGAGCCATCGAACGGCGAGCCTGGACCGCCTGTCCATCGAACCTCTAAGCTGGGAGTAACGCCGGCCTGGTCTCCGGCGACAGATTGCTCCGGGGCCGACAACCCCGCGGATGGGCGACCAGGCTGTCCCCGCCGGCCACTACCGGAGCTCCTCCACAAGGGGGTAGTACACGATGCTGCGGCTTCAATCAGCGCTCCCCGAGCGCTACACGATGGCGCACCCGGACAAGCTGGCCAGTTGGATCGCCGACGCCAAACAGACGTTGGGGCCGCGCCTGATGATCCTGGGCCATCACTATCAGCGTGACGAGGTGATGCGATGGGCGGACGCCCGAGGGGACTCTTTCGGTCTCTCCCGAATTGCCGTGGACCGGAGTGACGCCGAGTTCATCGTCTTCTGTGGCGTCCACTTCATGGCCGAGTCGGCGGACATCCTCACCGGCGATCACCAGCAGGTCATCCTTCCCGACCTGAACGCTGGCTGTTCCATGGCGGACATGGCCGACGTGGATGCCGTGGAAGAGGCGTGGGACGTCCTCGGCAAGGTCACCGACACCGAACGGGTCGTCCCGGTCACCTACATGAACTCATCGGCGGCGCTGAAGGCCTTTGTCGGTCGTCATGGCGGCGTGGTCTGTACTTCGTCCAATGCCCAGGCGGTGCTGTCATGGGCTCTCCGACCAGACCAGACCGGTCAGTGCCGTGGCGATCAGGTGCTGTTCTTCCCCGACCAGCATCTGGGCCGGAACACCGGTTTCCAGATGGGCTACACCGCAGGCGACATGGCGGTATGGAACCCTCGGCAGGATCAGGGAGGACTCGACGACGTAACGCTGAAGACAGCGACCCTTCTCTTGTGGAAAGGACACTGCTCGGTCCACCAACGGTTCCGTCCCGAGCACATCGACGCGTTCCGAGCCGAGTATCCCAATGGCATCGTGATCGCCCACCCGGAGTGCTCGCACGAGGTGGTGGCACTGGCTGACCAGGCAGGGTCCACCGACTTCATCATCAGAGCGGTGGCAGAAGCCCCGGCGGGGTCGGTCATCGGGGTGGGAACCGAGATTCATTTGGTGAAACGGCTCAACGACGAGACGCCGGACAAGACGGTGGTCTCTCTCGATCCGCTGGTGTGCCCGTGCTCCACCATGTTCCGGGTGGACGCCGCTCATCTGGCCTGGGTTCTCGAAGGGTTGGTGGCCGGTGAGGTGCGCAACCGCATCACCGTAGATCACGACACCGCAACCTGGGCCAAGGTCGCCTTGGACCAGATGTTGGTGACGGTCTGAGCTACCGCTGCGCTGTCACCCCCCCTGCCAACACCGCCTGGTTAGCTGGCCCTGTTGCGCTTACGCCTTTTCACCCCGAGCAGCGGAGCGAGAACCTCACCTGTGTAGCTCTGTGACACGGTGGCCACCTCTTCAGGAGTGCCGACCGCCACTATCTCCCCGCCTCGGTCCCCTCCTTCAGGACCGAGGTCGAGGATCCAGTCCGCGCTCTTGATCACGTCGAGGTTGTGCTCGATCACCACGACCGTGTTCCCTTGGTCGACCAGGCGTGCGAGGACCTCCAGGAGTTTGCGTACGTCGTCGAAGTGGAGGCCGGTGGTCGGCTCGTCGAGCACGTACAGCGTGTGTCCGGTGGAACGCCGGCTCAGTTCCGATGCGAGCTTCACCCGTTGGGCTTCCCCGCCCGAGAGGGTTGTTGCCGGCTGTCCGAGTCGGATGTACCCGAGGCCTACGTCGACCAAGGTCTGGAGATGGCGAGCGATCGGTGGCTGATGGGTGAAGAAGGACAGCGCTTCCTCGCACGACATCCCCAGGACATCGGCGATGGTCTTCCCTCGGAAGGTGACTTCGAGGGTGTCCCGGTTGTAACGGGAGCTATCGCACACCTCGCACGGCACGTACACATCCGGGAGGAAGTGCATCTCGATCCGGATGGTGCCGTCTCCCGAGCACGCTTCACACCGCCCGCCCTTGACGTTGAATGAGAAACGGCCGGGAAGATAGCCCCGGACCTTGGCTTCCGGCGTCTGGCTGAAGAGCTTGCGGATGTGGTCGAAGACGCCGGTGTAGGTGGCCGGGTTCGAACGGGGGGTCCGGCCGATGGGCGCCTGGTCGACCTCCACCACTTTGTCGATGTGCTCGACACCTTTGATCGTCCGGTGGAGGCCGGGGGTGGTCTTGGCCCGGTTGACCTGCTGCGCCAACGACCGCAGGAGGATGTCGTTGACCAGCGTGGACTTTCCCGAGCCAGAGACTCCAGTGACGGCCACCAGGCAGCCCAGAGGAACGTCGACGTCCACGTCCTTCAGGTTGTGCTCCCTCGCACCCACCACGGTCAAGACCTCGCCGCTCCCGGAGCGTCGTTGCTGCGGACGTGGGATGGACTTGACTCCCGAGAGGTACTGCCCGGTGATCGACTCGGTGTTGGACAGCAGGCCCTCGGGTCCGGTCACCGTCCCGGAGTGGACCACTCGGCCCCCGTGCTCGCCTGCACCCGGTCCGATGTCGACCACGTGGTCTGCGATCCGGATGGTCTCTTCGTCGTGCTCCACGACGATGACCGTATTACCAAGGTCCCGCAGTCGGAGCAACGTCCCGATCAGGCGTTGGTTGTCCCGCTGGTGCAGGCCGATCGACGGCTCGTCGAGCACGTAGAGGACACCGACCAGCCCGCTCCCGATCTGACTGGCCAGCCGGATGCGTTGGGCTTCACCTCCCGACAGGGTGGTGGCCGAGCGGGCCAGGGACAGGTAGTCCAGGCCCACGTCGAGGAGGAACTGCATCCGTTCTCGGACCTCACGGAAGACTCGGTCGGCGATCAGGTGGTCTCGCTCCGACAGATCAAGGGACGTCACCACGTCGACAGCTCGCCCGATGGACAACGAGCACAGCTCGTAGATGGACAGGCCTCCGACGGTGACGGCCAGGGACACGGGCTTCAGCCGGGCGCCACCGCACTGCGGGCACGGCACTTCCCGAAGGTACCCCTCTAGGTTCTCCCGGAGGAAGTCGGAGTCCGCCTCGGCGTGCCGCCGCTGGAGCCAGGGCATGATGCCCTCGTACCGGGTAGTGAAGGACCGTTGGCGACCGTACCTGTTGCGGTACTGGACGTTGATCTGCTTGGTGCCGGATCCGTACAACACCAGCTTGCGATCGGACTTGCGGAGGTCCTCCCACGGGTCGTCAACCGAGAACCCGGTGAGCTCGGCCACGGCTTCGATGACCCGGGCGTAGTACTCGCTTCGTGCTCCTGACCACGGAGCGAGTGCCCCTTTGGACAACGGCAAGGACGGGTCCGGCACCACCAGGTCCGGGTCCACCTCGAACTTCGTGCCCAACCCGGCACAGGCAGGACAGGCGCCGTACGGCGAGTTGAAGGAGAAACTCCGAGGTGAGGGCTCCTCGAAGCTGGTCCCACAGTGAGTGCACGCCAGGTGTTGGCTGAAGGTGATGGCCTCCTCTTCCTCGCCATCCTCCCCGATCACCACCACCTCGGCCACACCTTCGGCCAGGCCAAGCGCTGTCTCCAGGGATTCGGTGAGCCGGCGACGGATGTCGTCCCGGCGGATCAACCGGTCCACCACCACCTCGATGGTGTGCTGCTCGTACCGGGCCAGGTCCACCGCGGTTCGGTCGGCCAGCTCCACTGTCGTCCCATCCACCCTGACCCGGGCGAACCCCTGTTTGGCCAGATCGTCGAGGAGGGCGCTGTACTCGCCTTTCCGCCCTCGGACAACGGGAGCCAGGATCAGGAACCGTGTTCCGTCGTCCATGGCCAAGATCCGGTCGACGATCTGTTGGGGGCTCTGACGGGTGATCGGTCGTCCGCAGGTCGGGCAGTGGGGCTTCCCGATGCGGGCGTACAGAAGCCGCAGGTAGTCGTAGACCTCGGTCACCGTGCCCACCGTGGACCGAGGATTTCTCGATGACGATTTCTGGTCGATGGAGATCGCCGGTGACAGGCCTTCGATGAAGTCCACGTCGGGCTTGTCCATCTGGCCCAGGAACTGACGAGCGTAAGAGGACAGGGACTCGACGTACCGTCGTTGACCCTCGGCGTAGATGGTGTCGAACGCCAACGACGACTTCCCTGAGCCGGACAGTCCAGTGAACAGGATCAATCGGTCTCGCGGCAGGTCCAACGACACATCTTGGAGGTTGTGCTCGCGTGCTCCCCGTATCACCAGTCGATCTGCCACGGGCCGAGGATACCGGTGTATGAGCCCGGACGGTCCATCTCCTGGGCTTGAGGGGTCCAGCGGATAGGCCCGTAAGAGGTCAGACCTCGGCGTCGATCGTCACGTCGGCGGTGTCGCCCGGGAGCACCGGGCTCCCGTCTACCGGGTCCCGGACCAGCAGCGCCCGAAGCTCGGCGATCTCGTCCCTGAGGAGGGCTGCCTCCTCGAAGTGCAGCTCTTCGGCAGCGGTGAGCATCTCAACCTCGAGACGACCGATCAGATTGGACAGCTCGTCGGGGTTCGACCCGATCCCCCTGGACCCGGACAACTCGGCTGTCACCGACTGGGGATCGATCCCGCCGAGGCGGCCCGACCTGCTTCGGCCCTTCCCTCTTCGTCGACCCCGGGTGCTCCCATCTGACATCGTCGATGCCGGACCGTCTTCTCCGCGTGCCTTGGCCAGGATGTCGGTCACCGTCTTGGTGACGCTCGTCGGATCGATGCCGTGCTCCAGGTTGTAGGCGATCTGCTTGGCCCGCCGGCGCTGCGTCTCGCCGATGGCGTTGCGCATGGAGTCGGTGATGGTGTCGGCGTACATCACCACCCGACCGTCGACATTTCGGGCCGCTCGGCCCATGGTCTGGATCAGCGACGAGGTCGAGCGGAGGAATCCCTCCTTGTCCGCGTCGAGAATGGCGACAAGTGCCACTTCCGGCAGGTCCAGCCCCTCACGGAGCAGGTTGATGCCGACCAGCACATCGAAGGAGCCGAGACGGAGCTCTCGGAGCAGCTCGATCCGGTCCATGGTGTCGATGTCGGAGTGGAGGTACTGGACCCGTACGCCCTGCTCGGCCAAGTACTCGGTGAGATCCTCGGACATCTTCTTCGTCAGGGTGGTGACCAGGACCCGGTAGCCAGCGGCCACCGTGGCGTCTATCCGTTCCCGGAGATCGTCGATCTGACCGGTGGTCGGCATGATGTCCACTTCGGGATCGACGAGCCCCGTGGGCCGGATGACCTGCTCGACCACCTGGTTGCTGTGCTCGAGTTCCCAGGGGCCCGGGGTAGCCGAGAGCATGATGGTCTGACCGGTTCTCTCCACGAACTCGTCGAATCGCAACGGGCGGTTGTCGAGGGCAGACGGCAGGCGAAAGCCATGATGGACCAGCGTCTCCTTCCGAGACCGGTCGCCGGCGTACTGGCCACGCAGCTGCGGGACGGCAACGTGGCTCTCGTCCAGGACGACCAGGAAGTCTCGGGGAAAGAAGTCGAGGAGCGTGAACGGGGTCTCACCGGGCTTGCGCCCGTCGAGGTGGCGGCTGTAGTTCTCGATGCCGGCACAGTTGCCGGTCTCGGCCAACATCTCCAGGTCGTACTCGGTCCGCATTCGCAGCCGTTGCGCCTCGAGGAGACGACCGGAACCTTCCAGCTCGGTCAATTGCTCACGCAGCTCGGTTTCGATGCCGTTGATCGCTTGCCGAAGCTTCTCGTCGCCGGTGCCGTAGTGGGTGGAGGCGAAGACGACCAGCTCATCGAGATCGTCCCCGATCTCGCCGGTCATCACGTCGAACGGGCGGATCCTCTCCACGGTGTCTCCGAAGAACTCGATCCGAACGGCACGCTCCTCGTAGGCGGCGTGTATCTCCACCGTGTCCCCGCGGGCTCGGAACTGACCCCGGTTCAAGGTCAGATCGTTGCGGGAGTACTGCAGCTCCACCAGTCGGCGAAGGAGGGTGCGTTGCTCGTGGACCTCACCGGGGCGTAAGACGATGATGCGCTTCCGGTACTCCTCCGGCGACCCTAAGCCGTAGATGCACGATACGGAAGCCACCACGATGGTGTCGGGGCGTAACAGTAACGACGATGTGCTGGCATGCCGGAGACGATCGATCTCGTCGTTGATCGACGAGTCCTTCTCGATATAGGTGTCCGACGAAGGGACGTACGCCTCGGGCTGGTAGTAGTCGTAGTAGGACACGAAGTACTCGACCCGGTTGCGAGGGAAGAAGTCCTTCAGCTCCGAGGCCAGCTGGGCGGCGAGGGACTTGTTCGGTTCGATGATCAACGTGGGCCGCTGCACTGCCTCGATGGTCCAGGCGATGGTCGCCGTCTTGCCCGAGCCGGTGATGCCCAGCAGGGTCTGGTAGCGGTCGCCGCGCTCGGTGCCGGCTACCAGTGCAGTGATGGCTTCGGGCTGATCGCCAGACGGGCGGAACGGCGTGACGACTTCGAAGCTGGGCACCACCCGATGGTACCGGGATGGTGTCTCGAGACCGACGGCCACGACGGCTGCGGCCGCAACCCACTGTTGGAGGCTCCGCTACCTACGAGACCGACGGCGCTCGCTTCAGAGCAAGCAGTGCGTCCCACACTTGACGAACCTCGTGACGAAGCTCATCGAGGTCGCCGGCGTTGTGCACCACCAGATCCGCCACCGACAACCGGGTGTCACGAGAGACCTGGGCGGCCATCCGGGCCTCGGCGTCTTTCCGGCTCATGCCTCGGAGGTCCATGAGCCGGGCCATGGCGACCTCGACCGGCGCGTCGACTACCACCACTGCGGCCAGGGAGAGCAGCTCACGATGTACGTTCGTGAGCAAAGGGATGTCCAGCACGACCACTGAGTCCGTCTCGGCGAAGGCGTCCTTTCGGCGGATCATCTCCGTTCCGATGGCCGGATGGGTGATGGCGTTCAGGTCAGCCAGTGCGGCTGGATCCCGAAACGCGATCGCAGCCAACGCCGGGCGATCGATCAGTCCTTGCGAATCGACGATGGTCGTCCCGAACCGATCGATGAGTGGTTGGTAAGCCGGTCCGCCGGGTTCGACCACTTCCCGGGCGATCAGATCGGCATCGATCAGCACGGCGCCGTGTTCCACCAGGAGCTCGGCGACCGTCGATTTGCCGGCGCCGATACCTCCGGTCAGGCCGACGGTGAGCATCGAGGTCCGGCCGTCATCGAGAGCGGCGTGGGCGTGAGGCGGTGGCGAACAGCACCATGGTGGTGCTGTCGAGGTCATCGGTCACGAAGAAGTCGTCACCGGTGATCCCGGTGACACCCCCGGCGTCGCCACGGGCGATCAGGCGGTAGGCCACGGGAAGGATCCTGGTGTACGCGGCGATATACCACCGACGCGGAATCCGGTGCCGGAGGTCTAGGAAGTCCAGTTTGAGCACCTTGTTGGCCTTGACCCGCCTGGCTGTGAAGTCTGCCTTGACGTGAGGCACGGCATCGAGTCCCTGGATCTTCACGTCGTGAAAGTGCCGCTCCAGAAGCTCCCGCAGCTCAGGAAGCTCGAACAGGTGGATATGGAAGGGGTTCTCGAAGTCGGCGGGGGCGTTGGGGGTGAGGAAGAAGACGGTTCCATCGTCCGCCAACACTCGAGCAACCTCTCTGACGTGGCCTTCTGGGTCGTCGAAGTGCTCGATCAGGTGCGAGGAGCACGCCCACCGGAAGCTGGCCGTAGCCAGACCGAGGGCCAGGGCGTTCATCTGAGCTACCCGGAGGCCGGCTGAACCCCATCGCTCGTTGGCGAACTCCACTGCGTCGGCGCTGTAGTCGGCACCGAACACCGGACGTCCTTCCGAGATGAACCCCACCGTCTCGAAGCCCTGTCCACATCCGACGTCGAGCATGGCGCCCTCACCGAGGCGTTCGATGACCGACCGGTAACCAGCAGCGTGGAGGGCGAGCAGGGAGTCGGGTGTGACGCCCTGCATCGGCCGCTCACCGGTCAACCGTTTGGCCGGTCGTGGTTGCCGCTGCTGTCCGGGCGCGATGGTCGATGCTCCTCGCTCCACCTGATGATCGTCTGTTCCGTCGCTCATACTGTCGTCCCTGGGCTCCTGGTCGGCCTCGATACAACCTATGCCGTCTGGTTGTTTACACTACCGATCACTCGTGCCGGACCCAGAACCCCCTCCTCAACCTATAACCGGCCGCGCGCTCGGAAGCGCGAAGGCCGCGTATGCCGTCCTTCGATCGCCCAGTCGGTCCAGAGCGGTGCTCGACTACGCGATCATCGCTCTGTTCTCGTTCGTCCCGATCCTGGCATCCCAGCCTGGGACGGTGACCGACGACACGAAGACGTATCTCTATCTCGACCCGGGGCGTTATATCCGCCAAGCCGTCTCGATCTGGGACCCGACGGTGGCGATGGGAACCGTCACCCATCAGAACATCGGTTACATCTTCCCCATGGGCCCGTTCTACTGGGTGCTGGCCGAGCTCCACGTGCCCCTGTGGATCGCGCAACGGCTGTGGATGGGGACTCTCCTCTTCGCTGCCGGTGCCGGGGTGCTCTACCTGTGTCGGGTCCTGGGGTTGACCGGACCAGGACGTTATGTTGCCTCGTTGGCGTTCGTCTTCACCCCGTACGTCCTGCAGTACTCCGGGCGTATCTCGGTCATCTTGTCGCCGTGGTCTGGTCTGCCCTGGATGCTCGCCTTCGTCATCCTCGCTCTGCGCAGAGGAGGCTGGCGCTACCCGGCTCTGTTCGCCCTGACCGTCGCCATGGTCAGTGGGATCAACGCCAGCTCTGTCATCTACGTCGGTATCGCGGCCTGTTCTCTGGCTCGTCTACGCCGTGGTCGTCACCAAAGAGGGGACGTGGCGGCGGGTGTGGGGTGTGGTGTGGCGGACGGGCTTGCTGACTGCCCTGGCCTCGCTGTGGTGGGTGGTGGGGCTCCAGGTGGAGGCAGGGTTCGGCGTCAACGTCCTGAAGTACACCGAGACCGTCCAGGCCACCAGCTCGGCGTCGCTGGCGTCCGAGGTGCTGCGTGGCCTGGGGTACTGGTACTTCTACGGCTCTGATCGGGTCGGTCCATGGACACAGAGCTCAGTGGCCTACACGCAGAACCTGTGGTTGATCGGGGCCAGCTTTGCCGTGCCCATCCTGGCATTCGTGGCCGCCGTCCTGGTCCGGTGGCGTCAGCGCACCTACTTCGTCCTCATGATCGTGGTGGGCATGGTGCTGTCGGTCGGCGCGCACCCGTTCTCCCACCCATCGAGCGTCGGGTCACTGCTGAAGTCGTTCATGGTGGACACGACAGCTGGTCTGGCCATGCGCTCGACGGACCGGGCGAGCCCGGTCGTGTTGCTCAGCATGGCTCTTCTGCTCGGAGCGGGCATCTCTGCCCTGGCGGCGCGCACGCGCCGAACGGGCCTCATCGTCACGGTGGGGGCACTGGGCATCGTTGCTGCCGCTACTGTCCCCCTGTGGACCGGCGCCATCATCGCCACCGGCTTCACCCAGCCGGCACAACCGCCCAACTACGTGAAAGAAGCGGTGGCCAAGCTGGACAGCGTGCGCACCTCTACCCGGGTCTACGCACTCCCCGGGAACAACTTCGCCGCGTATCGGTGGGGTGACACCATCGACACTGTGTATCCGGGCTTCCTGCAAAGGCCGTTCGTGACCCACGAACAACAGATCATGGGCTCGCTCCCCACCGCCGATCTCCTGAATGCAGTCGATACGCCACTGCAGGAAGGTACCGAGGACTGGAACGCGCTGGCTCCGATGGCTGCGTTGATGAGCGCGGGGGATGTTCTGGTCCAGTACGACCAACAGTACGAGCGTTACAACACCCCTTACCCGCTCTTGCTGGCATCAGACCTGGCGACGACACCTCCGGGTCTTTCGGATCCGGTGTCGTACGGGAAACCGACCCCCAACATCTCCGACTTCTCGACACTCGACGAGGTGTCCCTCGGGCTCCCGCCGAATCAGACGTGGCCGAACCCACTGGTGTCGTACACGGTGAAGAACCCCCGGCCGATCATCCGGGGCGAGTCCATCTCGAACCCGCTGATCGTCGACGGAGACGCCACCGGCATTGTGAACGCAGCTGGGGTCGGCATGTTGGCCGACAATCCCACCATCCTCTATGCCGGAACGCTCGACACCGATCCGACACTGAAGAAGGCAACCCTGTCCAAACCTGCCGACCTGGTGGTCACCGACACCAACCGGAAGCAGGGATTCCTGTGGAACTCGCTACAGGAGAACACCGGGTACACCGAGACCAAGAGCCAGGGACCCGACAAGCAGAACCCCAGCAACGAGCCGATCAACCTGTTTCCGAAGGCGCCGGCAGATGCCCAGACCACCACGGCGTTCAAGAACATCTCTTCTGTCTCTGCTAGCTCGTATGCCAACTCGGTCACCTACTTCCCCGAGGATCGCCCTTCGGCTGCCATCGACGGCCTGACTGCCACCGCGTGGCTGGACAACTCGTTCACCACGCCGATCGGGCAGTGGTGGCAGGTCACCATGGACCACCCCACGACGACCAACACCGTCACACTTGTGCAACCGCAAACGGGCAACCCGAATCGATGGATCACCCGCGCCACACTGACCTTCGATGGGAAGGATCCTGTCACGGTGAACCTCGGTGCTGTGTCGAGGACCGCCAATGGGCAACAGATCACCTTCTCCACCCGGATGTTCAAGACCTTGCGGATCCGGGTTGACGCGTTCGGAGGATCTGACGCGTTCGTCGGCGCCAGCGCCATCGGTTTCGCCGAAGTCGACATCCCCGGCCTCCAGACCGCCGGTGAGACAGTGGTGCTTCCTCAGGACCTGCTCCGGGCAACGGGGGCTGCCTCCATCAACGACAGCCTCACCTTTCTCCTCAACCGGTTGCGGAGCTCTGGCACCCCGCCTCGTTCGGACACCGAACCCTTCTTGTCCCGACAGATCTGGTTACCGACTAGCCGGATGTTCAACCTCACCGGTGAGGCCCGTATCTCGTCCCTTGTTCCTGACGACGCCATCGACGACTTGGTCGGACAACCGGATGCGGCCGAGGGGGGAATCACCGCCTACTCGTCGGGACGGCTCCCTGGCAACCTCGAGGATGGTGCCATCGCCACCCTCGACGGCAATCCTCAGACCGTGTGGGAGCCCGGATTGGGTGCTAACAGCCAGCCCGGTGCCTGGCTTCAGTACGACCTTCCGAGCCCTGTCACCTTTGATCAGCTCAACCTTCAGATCGTTGCCGACGGTGAGCACTCGGTGCCCACCTCCGTCACCGTCAGCACGGAAAACGGATCTCGGTACGTCAAGCTCCCGGCGATCGCCAATGGAAGGACTCCGGGCTCGGTGGTGAACGTGCCGGTCTCCTTCCCGGTACTGACGGGCCAGGACATCAAGGTCACCTTCACCACGGTACGTCTTGTCAATACAGTGAACTACTACGCCCAGACGCCGTCCGCTCTCCCCATCGCTATCGCCGACGTTGGCATTCCCCAGCTCACCCTGCCAGGCGCTCCCGAGATCCAGGCACCACCGACTCCTTCGAGCATCCCCTCCCCGTGCCAGAGCAACCTGCTCTTCATAGACGGCAACCCCGTCTCGATCAGTATTTCCGGATCGACCCAGACCGCCCTGGCCGGCAACGCGTTGTCGGTGTCGCTGTGTGGTTTTGACGCCGGTGGCATCACGCTTGGCCCAGGAACCCACACCATCACGGCGGCGTACGGCAATGCCAGGGGAAGCGACGGCCAGGCCATCAACGGCTTCAACATCGACGAGCTGGCTCTGAGCTCGGCACCCGGAGGCGGACCGAAAGCCTCTCCACCGGGTGCCACGTTGGCGACGTCGGTGTCCCCTCCCCCGACGGAGTCCGCTCCTCAGGTCCATGTGATCTCGCAGACGGCCACCACCATCCACGTTCGGGTCACCGGGGCGAAGAAGCCGTTCGACTTCGTGCTGGGGCAGAGCGTCGACTCGGGTTGGAAGGCCACGACGAGCACGGGGACAAACCTGGGCCGGTCTTTCCTCATCGACGGCTTTGCCAATGGGTGGACGGTGACTGCCGCCGATCTCACCCGGGTGGGCCCCGGCGGCTCCTTCGATGTCACACTGCGGTTCACGCCACAGACACAGGTGGACCTGGCCCTGCTCATCTCGGGCCTGACCATTCTGTTGTGCCTGCTTCTCGCCTACCTCCCTGTCCGTTGGCGGCGACGGATCCGCCGGTACCTACGAGCCACCGCCAGACGTCTGCGCGGGAAGGAGCCGGAGACCGTCACCGCCGTCGAGCAGATTGACGAATCGAGCTGGTCGGTTCGGGCGCCGAGCTTATGGTCCCCGTTCCATGTCGGGAAAGCCCGCACCAGCTGGATGCTCTCCATAGCCGTCGCCGTGCTGACCGGAGTGGTGGGGGCGCTGATCGCTGCCCCCTTGACCGGTCTGGTGGCCGGGGTGGCCACCCTGGTGGCGTTGGTCGTTCCGCGGATACGGGGGCTGCTGGGCATCGCTGCCGTCGCGTTGATGATCGCGTCAGGAACCTACGTGGTGGTCCACCAGGCTCAGATACACGCCATACCGGGAGGCAACTGGACCTCGTACTTTGGACCGGCCGGCTCGGTGGCGTGGGCAGCCGTGGTCTTCCTGGGGGCGGATGCGGTCGTGGAGATCACCCGACGTTTGATGACGCGCCACACCGCCACCGAGCCGGACACGGGTCCGAACGAGGACACGATCGGCGAGACCGATCCCACGGACGACGCCGACAGTGGGTCGCAGGACGTCCATCAGGCGCCTCGACCGCACGAGACGTCGTCGACGTGAGCTGTGGCTCCGTGGCTATCGGCGGTCGAGCACTTCCGATGCGAGTGCAGCCAAGGCACCTCGGGCGGTCGCATCCCAGGTGAACTGCTCGGCGTGCTCTAAGGCACCGATGCCGAGCCGTTTGCGGAGCACGTCGTCGGAGAGGGTGGCGTGAAGGGCACCGACGAGCTCGCGCTGGTCGTCGACCAGGAGCCCGGAACGTCGGTGCATCACTGCGTCAGCGTGGCCACTGATCCGGGTGGCCACCGATGGGGTTCCACACGCTCCGGCCTCAGTGACCGTCATTCCCCAGCCCTCGCGTAGCGAAGTGGAGGCCACAACCCAGGCCTGCCGGTACAGATCGATGAGCTCGCCCTCGGACACGTACCCGGGCAAAGAGATCCATCCTTCCGCCCCGTGACGGCGAATGAGCGTCTCCAGGCGCTCACGCTCGTACCCCTCACCGACGATGATCCCGCGCAGCTCCGGATGGAACGGTTTGAGCCGTACGAGGGCATCGACGAGCAGCTCGAACCGCTTGACGGGTACCAGCCGGCCCACCGCTACCACCAGAGGGGTCTCGGACCGCTCGCCACCCGGGGAGAAGTGGGGTTCGACGCCAGGTGATGACACCATCACCCGATCCTCCGGGATACGCAGACGGTCAACGATCTCCTGCTTCGAGGACGACGAGAGCGTGACGATCTGACTGCGTCGGTAGACGGGAGGGGCCAGGCGATGCTCGATGGCATACCCACACTGAGCCATTCCGCCGGGAAGGACCATCTTCCACATCTCGGCGTGCACATGGTGCAAGAACACGATCCGGGGGCAACGGGCCCACAGCGGAGACAGGAACGGCATCCCGTTCCAGATCTCGACGATGCCGTCGCCTCCACCGATGCGACCCATCGCACCGGACAGCATGGTCCTGGGGAAGATGGCGTAGCGCCCGGAACGTCGGACCACCCGATAGCCGTCCCGGCGTACGACGGTTCGAGCCTCGGGCACCGACGACGTCATCATGGAGATATCGAGACCGGCTTGCGCCCACGCTGAGATGACCCGGTGGGCGTGGAGCTCTGAACCACCGGCTTCGGGGTCGTCGAAGTCGCGCCATGCCACCACGTCGATGCGTCGAAGACCGGCTCGCTCCGCTATCTCGGACAGCGACAGGTCGGCGAGCTCTTTCAGGCGGGGGTGGTCGAACGGGGTGGACGGCGGTGCGATGGAGGCAGACGAAGGGCCCTCGATGATCTCGGCTGGGTCGTCCAAGAAGTCGTCCGTGTCGGGGATCGCTGTCATCTCCATGGGCGGGGGAACCTGTCCCGAACCGCCACTGGGCCGACCTTGTCCGAGCCTTTCACCGATGATCGCCTGACTCATTGACCTCAGCTGCCCCCATGGTCGAGTTGTCCACCGCGTCCTGCAATCTACCTATGTTGCGATGTCATGACTAGAACACGTTACTGGATAAGCCGCTCGTCAACTTACTGAATAGTAAGAGACTCAGCGTACAAGGGTGTAGGGCTCGCCACCCCTTGAGCTTCACGTCGCGGCGTTGGCGTTGTCGTCCGTACAGTCCAACATACGCACTTCCCCCGCTGCTCGTCTGGATGAACGGCCCCCCGATACAACGCCCGATCCATCTTCCCCATCCATCTTTCCCATCCACTTGACCTCTCGGTTATGGGGAGTGACGCTTCATGGCCGGAGGGCCGTGTTTCCGGTAGTGGACTACGGCGAAAGACGCTCCGATGGCCAGTGCGAGCAGCCCCTGGACCACCAGATCGGCTCTGGCCGTGTGCATCGGGTTGCCGTGCGCTCCGGCGATCAGCACAACCGAGAGAGCCGATCCGAGCAACAGCACGAGGACGATCCACCGCCGTCCGGCCCCAAACAGGTAGTTGGTGAGCAGCACCGAGATGGCCAGGAAGATCATCGCTCCCACCAGAGGAGCGAACGCCGATGCCGCCGTGGACAGCTTGGCCGAGAAGAACAAGGTGATGAACTGCTTGGGTACGAAGATCGACACTCCGAGCAGCAGTACGGCAGGAACGGCCAGGAACAGGAACGTGACTCCCAACTGACGAAGGGCATGACCCCCTTCGTTCCATCGGATGGTGGCCTCGGGAAGGAGGTAGCTGCCCAAGGCGAGCGCACCGAAGACGAGCGCTTTGCTGGCTACCGAGATGGCCGCATAGGCCCCGGCGTTGTGTGGTGCTTGGCGACCCAGAATGATGACGTCGACGTTCTGTAGCAACGCCAGCAACGCCAGTCCCACGAAGGCGGCAGAGACGTCGAACAACAGCGCTCTTCGGGCCACGTTGCCGGCGACGGGAGCTTGAGCTCGAGCGGCCAGGTCGACGGGATCTCCCTCTGTTCGAGCAGCCGGTATGTCGGTCGTGGTGTGCCCGTCTGCTGGGATGGGGATAGCCGGCCAGGCGCGACTGGCCAGCCACCGCGCGTGGATGGCGGCGACCAGTTCGCTCACGAAAATGCCGATCGCATACCCCCCGACTCCCAGGCCGGCAGCTACCAGGCCGATCACGAACACGGTTCTCACCCCGCCCTCGACGAGGAGGTTTCCGGCCAAGGAGCGATAGTCACGGTGGGACTGCAGCAGACCCCGGTCGACGGACAACAGGATCCAGATGCCCCCGGCGACCAGGATCCCGAAGACACCGGTATCGCTGGGCAACGAGAGCTGATGGGCGATCCATCCCTGGGTCAGCCAGACCACCACCGCCCCTACGACAAGTGCGACCAGACCGAGGCGGTAGACGCGGATCGCCCACTGGTGGATCCGGTACTCCTCGCCCAGCTTCTGCCATGCGGTCACCCGTCGGACCACGCCGACCAGTACTGCAGATCCAGGCATGGACAAGATGAAGAAGAGGCCGAGGAGCTGTGCAATGGCGCCGTACGACCGAGGGGTCAGCCAACGGGCGATCAGTACCACCACCACCACGCTGGCCCCGTTGGTTGCCAGGCCGGCGAGTGCTACCGGGCCTGCCTGCACGATCCCGGCCCGGAACGACTCGGTATGGTGATGGCCGACGTGCTTTGGCTCCTCGTTAGCCGGGAGCGTGATCATTGGCCCACCGGCTACGGCGATGCCGACGGCAGGGGCCATCGATGCTGTCTCGGTCACCGGATCTACGGCAAGGTCGATCTCCTCGAGCATGGTCTCGAGCTTCTGGGAGTCGTCCCTCTCGCTCACTACAGGTTGATGTCCCGGCTCGTCCCCGTGTCTGCTGCCGTCGATCCTTCTGCGGCGGAGCGACGAGGAAGGATCGGAGCGTCCCGTCCGGTCCCGCCACCGGTCCGTGGCACCGCGTCCTTCTGCTCGTGGTACTCCTCTTCCACGTTGACCGCCCAGATGTCGTGAGATGCGCCGTGGATGTTCTCGACGGTCAACATGGCGGTGTACATCGAGTGGTCCTGGTTGTTGTACTTGTGCATGCCGTTACGGCCGACAGGGTGCAGGTTGGGGGCGTGCTTGTCGAGGTAGGCAGTGATGGTGGCCACGTTGGTGCGGTACTCGGTGTCGTAGTAAGGGTACGCCTTGGGAACCCGCACGACGTAGCCGGCCTGGACGTCCTCCGGCGAGACCAGTCCGAGTACACCGAGCTCACGGGTACCTCGTGCGATCAGGTCCTCGTCCGAACTGGTCCACAGCTCGTCTCCCTCGAAGACGAAGTACTCGAGACCGAGGCAGGTCCTGCCGTCCTTCACCATGTACGGCGACCACGAGCCGAAGTTCTGGATCCGCCCCACCTGCACATCGGTGGCGTGAATGTAGATCCAGTTGTCGGGGAAGCCGCTGGCTTCGGGCACCACGAGCGCCACCGTGAGGAAGTCCCGATAGTGGAGATCTCGGCCCGCCGCCAGCACCTCGGCCGGAGGTGGTGGGTCGAGGGCCCGGACCAGCTCGGCCATCGGCATGGTCGAGATGACATGAGAAGCGGTGATCCGTTCGATCGAGCCGTCCTGATTGATCGTGGTGACCGCTGTGGCACGATCGTCCTCGATGTGGATGGTCTGGACCCTGCTCTGCATGCTCACGGTGCCGCCGCCCTTCTCGACCAGCTCGGTGCAGCGTTCCCACATCATCCCCGGACCGAATTTGGGGTAGTTGAACTCCTCGATCAGCGAGGTGATCTTCTTCTGGTTCCGATTGGGGGTGATGGCGTTCAGAATTGCCTTGCCCAGATCGAGGTTCTTGACCCGCTGCGCGGCCCAGTCGGACGGCATATCGCTGACCGGCACCCCCCACACCTTCTCCGTGTACGTCTTGAAGAAGGTCCGGTACAACCGCCATCCGAACCGAGCGACCAGCCAGCCCTCGTAGTTGGTCTCGTCTTTGGGCGGGTGGATTCGTGCCCACAGGTAGGACAGGCCGCACAGGAACGACTCGCGCAGGCCGAGGTTGCGGAGGGCGTTGGTGGCCTGCAGCGGGTAGTCGTAGTACTTCCCCTGGTAGAAGAGTCGGCTCATCCGGGGTCTGAGTAGGAAGTCATCGTCGGAGAGGACCTCGTGCCAGAAGTCCTCCACCGGTTGGACCTTGGTGAAGAAACGGTGGCCCCCGATGTCGAAACGCCACCCGTCTCGTTCCACGGTTCGGCTGATGCCACCGACGACGTCATCCGACTCGAGGACGACGACCGGATCCCCCCGCTTGACCATCTCGTAGGCAGCAGTGAGGCCGGCCGGACCGGCACCGATCACCACGATCGGATCCGGCTGGACTGCACTCGAACGTTCAGGGTTCTCGGTGGCTGGGGCCACGGACATCATTCCATTCTCAAATCGTGGGCTCGGTGGTGGGTGAGCCCAACAGTCATGACGGGGAGGACGGTAGTACGCCTGACATTACGGGACCACCACATTGATGAATGCCAGGAACGCGTAGCCCACCATGCCGATAGCGGCGATCACCAGGACCACTCGTTCCACGCCATGGCGGGAGGTCCACATAGAAGCCCCGATGACCAGGGGAAACGCGCTGAGTGCGTACCGTTCGAAGGAGTCCAGGTTGGAAGAGGTGAGCGAGACGGCCAGGACGGCAGCAGCGAACGCGCCGTAGGAGACCGGGAGCTTGCGGAAGACCACCACCAACAGCACCAGGCTCAGGATCACCCACGGGATGTGCGACGCGCTGCCGAAGTGATGGCCATGCAGCACTGAGGCCAGGTTGTGCCCGATGGTCCGGAACGGTTCGGTGAGTGTTCCCCGGTGACCACCCTGCTCTTGCACCTTGAGCGGGAGCAAGGCGTCACCGAAGTTCGAGCCCACCCACAACAAGAAAGCCCCCATGCCCGCCACCGGCGCCAAGACGGCAGCCGTCATCGCCGTCACCCGGGGCAAGGAGGTCCGACCCAGGGAACGGTCGGCGCTCCACGTCCTCCACGCCTCGATCAGAGCCGGGACCACCAGGAGCACCCCGATGGGACGCACTGCTCCGGCGACGAGCCCGGCTGCTGCCGCCCACCACCACTGCTTCGACCGGAGGGCCACGAACGCCACCGTTGTACACAGGAGCAGGGTTCCCTCCGCGTAGCCGAGCACCAAGGTGTAGGCCGGAGGAGCCAGAGCGAACAGCCACACGGTACGCCGGGCGAGCTCCCGGTCCCCGGTCTCCCGCTGCACCAGGATGACCAGGACCGCCATGCCGGCCAACGCAGAGAGGTTGGCCAGGAGCACCAGCCCAGCACTCGGACCGACTCCCGGGACCCAGCCGATCACCCGTGCCAGCAGCGGGACCACCGGGAAGAAGCGGAGCGACTGCTGCCCGGACGCGGCGTACCCGTGCTTGGCGATGGAGAGGTACCAACCTGCGTCCCACCCGAGCAGCCCTTGGTGCACACGGGTCACCGCAGCGGGGTTCTTCGGTCGGACTCGGGCGACGACGTGGTCGGCCACCACCAGGGTGAGCACCACCAGTACCCGGCTCAGTACCCACGCCGGGAGTGCCACCCGTGCAGCACGGCCGAGAGCCCGCCATCTGGTCCTCACCGGGCGGCCAGAGCCCCTACGGCTTCGTCGGTTCGAACTGCGTCAAGTACATGGGCTGGTAGAAGGAGACGGTATTCCCGCCGACGAGGTCGGTCACGTTGTAGTGAGGGTCTGCTTGGATCGTGTCGATGATGCCCTGACACTTGTTCCCGAATGCCTGGTACCCCGGCGCCCACACGATGAAGATGGCGTGGTTGCTGCCTGCCATCTGCTCGAGTCGCTGTGCGAATGCCAGCGCCGAAGCCTTGTGCGTGGCAGCTGCGTAGTCCACCCAGTTGACATACGTCGGTCCGGTGTCTCTAGGAAAGGTGATCTGCTGGTAACGACCCGATGGCAGCAGGCGGGCGACCGCAGGACCGAGCTGGTCGGGACAGTAGGCGACGATGTCCCCGGCATGGGCTTGGCTGTTCAGCGCACGACTCACCTGTCCGGCCTGTGTCCGGTTGGTGGTGATGTCGGGGATGGAGCCGAACAGTCCGGCAAGCACCGCGGCGACCAGGATCCACGTGCGAACACGGAGGTCCAGGAAGGTGGTCACCCCTAACGCCACCAACAGGATCAAGGGGACGAACACGACCGAGGCGTAGCGAGCGTCGAAGGCGCTCTTGGAGAGGTAGCCCCCGGCGATGGCCGCCGCCAGGGTCCCGACGATGACGATGGTCACCGGACGGCCCAGGGGGCGGGTGCGGATGTCGAGGTCGATATGGCGGCGATTGACGGCGATGCCGAACAGCCCCAGACCGCAAAGGCCGAAGTAGATGAGTGCCAGCGCACGTCCCTGGTTGGTCCCACCTCCGGCAAACGTGGTGATGGCGTTGACCATGCCGGCGAAGTTGGCCGGTGTGGACCAGGGCGTACCGGTGTGCTGCGACTGGAAGATGAAGGTCGGGACCCACGGGAGAAACGTCAGACTCCCGACGAACATGGCAACGAGCGCCGGACGGGCAGTACGTCGCCAGCGCTCTGGTCCACGCCACGCTTGGTACGCCAGCCACAGGAAGACCACTCCAACCAGGTAGAGCGCCCAGTACTGGCTGTACAGCAACAAGCCGGTGACCACGCCGACGGCAATCAGGTTTCCCGGTCGAGGACGCTGTAGTACCCGGTCAATGGCGAGGAAGCCGAGGACGGTGAGCAGCGCCACCATGGCGTACATCCGGTTCTCGGTGTCGTAGCGCACGGCGAACGGCGAGGTGGCCACCAGGAGCATGGCGGCGAATCCGACGACACGACCGCCGAGCCGTTTTCCGGCCAGCCAGACCAGCGGGATCGTGACGACGCCCATGACCCCGGACAGCGAGCGTACGCCCAGGTCAGAGGTACCGAAGATCCCCATCCAGTAATGGAGGAGTACGTAGTACAGCGGCGGTGCGCCGTCCCGCTTCAGGTAGGCAGGCAGATCGTGGAGCGGGAGCCGGGCGATGTTGACGGTCAGCGCCTCGTCGAGCCAGAGGTCGGAGATGGTCCAGAAACGCATGGCGACCGCCGCCATCAGCACCAGGGCTACCAGGACGCCCAGGATCACCCGTGTCCGGTGGCTGAAACGGTCTCCCTGGGCACCGGAGAGCCGATCCGGGGAATCGTGCCCGGTTCCTTCCGGCGGGCCGTTGCCTCGATCGTTGCTACCGGTCTGGGGGCCGACGGGAGGAGTGTCCACGGGCGCGTCGACCGCAGGGGTGCCGATTGCTGAAGAGTCCATCAGAAAGATCCGTGGGGACTGGCGGTCTCAACCGTCAGAGAGGTCACGGGTTGCATGGTACTGATCGGCCGGCACAGAGTACGGACACGCAAGAGGTCCAGTGGAGATCTCGACAGAGAGCTCAGTTGGTGCCCGTCTCTCCGGCCGGGACCTCGGCCGCCGTTTGAGGATCATCGGGGATTGCTTCGGAAGCGGCGTCCTCTGAAGCTGTATCGGCTGGAGCCGAGGACACCGGCTCGCCTTGCGATGAACCGTCGTCGGTTACAGCGGCAACAGCAGGTTCGGCGCTCGGATCGGCAGCACCGGCGTCCTCAACGACGGCTTCCGTCTCTCCGGCCGGAGCAGTAGCAGTAGCAGTCTCTCCGCCGCTCGCCTCGTCACCGGTTCCGTGCTCGGCCACATACTCGGCCCAGGCCGCCTGGGCCTCGGTCTCCGGGGTGAACTCGGTCTCGGCAAACTCGAACGGGCCGATGTAGTTGCCCTCGGCATCGTAGGCGTGCTCACCGAAGGCTTCGCGGTACTCCTCGGAGACCTCGCCGCCTTCGGCCGCCTGCTTGATAGACAAGCTGATCCGGCGGCGTTGCAGGTCGATGTCGATGATCTTGACCCACAGCTCCTCACCGGGGGTGACCACTTGTTCGGGCAGGTCGACGTGGTGCACGGCCATCTCCGAGATGTGCACCAGTCCTTCGATACCATCTCCCACCTGGACGAACGAGCCGAAGGGCACGAGCTTGGTGATACGGCCGTAGACCAGCTCGCCCACCTGGTGGGAGTTGGCGAACTCCTGCCACGGGTCGTTCTGCGTGGCTTTGAGCGAGAGGCTGATGCGCTCCTTGGACAGGTCGACATCGAGCACCTCGACCTCGATCTCGTCACCCACCGAGACGACTGACGACGGATGATCGACGTGCTTCCACGACAGCTCCGACACGTGGACGAGCCCGTCCATACCGCCGAGGTCGACGAAGGCGCCGAAATTGACCACAGAGGACACCACACCGTGGCGCCGCTCCCCTGGCTTGAGGTTGGTGAGAAACTCGCCCCGCTGTTCCTTCTGGGTCTCTTCAAGCCACGCCCGGCGGGACAGGACCACATTATTCCGGTTGCGATCCAGCTCGATGATCTTCGCTTCGATGGTGCGGCCCACGTACGGCTGCAGCTCGCGTACCCGACGGAGCTCCACCAGAGAAGCAGGCAGGAAGCCCCGCAGTCCGATGTCGACGATCAGGCCGCCCTTGACCACCTCGATGACCGGTCCGGTGACCACCTCGTCGGCTTCTTTGAGCTTCTCGATGGTGCCCCACGCCCGCTCGTACTGTGCCCGTTTCTTCGAGAGAATGAGGCGCCCTTCCTTGTCCTCCTTCTGGAGCACAAGTGCCTCGACCTTGTCGCCGAGGGACACGATCTCGGATGGATCGACGTCGTTCCGGATAGAGAGCTCACGAACAGGGATGACGCCTTCGGATTTGAAACCGATGTCGAGGAGCACTTCGTCCCGGTCGATCTTGACCACGGTTCCCTCGACGAGATCACCGTCCTCGAACTCGACGATGGTGCCGGCCATGGCGTCTTCCAGTGACGCTCCAACCAGGTCGTCCTCGGTGATGGCCCGAGGGATGTACACACCGTTCTCGTCGAAGCGGCCCATCGCCTCATCGGAGAGCAGTGTGGTACCGCCCCCGGTGGTCACTGGGCCGCCAGTTGCTGCAGAAACGTCGGACATGGAATCAGGTAGCTCGCTTTCCGGACAGGTCCCGGTGGCCACGCCGAACGCCGGTTGGGATACCGACTCAAACCCAACGCGTCACACCGGGGAGAAGAGACCGACCGCATCGCTGCGGCCGGAGAGCAATGATAGCACCGTGACCGGGGACAACGCCCCTGGGACCCGGTCTTGTTCCCGACAGCTTCGTCAGCTGGCCCTACCCCGACAGCTTCGTCAGCTGGCCCTACCCGACAGCTTCGTCAGCTGGCCCTACCCCGACAGCTTCGTCAGCTGTCCTTGGCCTCCGCCCACGAGTTGCCCCACGCCATGGCCACTTTGAGTGGTACCGACAGATCGGCGGCCCCGGTCAACGCTCGCTCGGTCAACTCGGCTGCTGCGTCGGTCTCGTCCGGGTCCACGTCCACGATCACCTCGTCGTGCACCTGGAGCACCAGGTCGGAACGGAACCCGCCGTCCTCGAGACCGGCGTCCAGCCGGACGAGGGCCAGCTTGAACAGATCGGCGGCCAGACCTTGGATGCTGGCGTTCATGGCTTGGCGTTCCGCCGCCTGGCGCATGTGATAGCTGGTGGACAGCAGGTCCGGCAACGGGCGCCGCCGGCCGAACGCAGTGATGGTGTACCCGGTGGCGCGGGCGTCAGCCACGGCGCGTTGCATGTACTCCTGGACCCCGGGAAACCCCTCGAAGAACGCTTGCAGAATTTCCGCCGCTGCTTCTACCGGTACCCCCAACCGCTGGGACAGGCCGTAGGCCTCCATGCCGTAAGCCAGGCCGTAGGAGACCATCTTGGCCGTGGATCGCTGAGCGTGGCTCACCTGGTCCCGTTCGATATTGAAGACCCGGGCCGCCACCGTGCGATGGATGTCCTCACCGGCAGCGAAGGCAGCAGTCAGACCGGGGTCGCCGGACAAGTGGGCGATGGCGCGCAGCTCGATCTGGTCGTAGTCGGCCACGAGCAGCCGGCGGCCCTCACTGGGAACGAACGCTTCCCGGAACCGTCGTCCTTCCTCGGTCCGCACCGGGGATGTTGTGCAGGTTGGGTCGGTCCGAGGAGAGCCGACCGGTACGGGCCACGGTCTGGCGAAAGGTGGCATGGATACGACCGTCGTCGGCAACCTCGGCGGCGAGGCTCTCGCCGTACGTGGAGCGCAGCTTCTCGACCTCCCGATACCGGAGCAGGGTCTCCACCACCGGGTGCTGGCCGCGCAACTGCTCCAACGTGCGTGCATCCGTGGAGTAGCCGGTCTTCGTCTTGCGCACTGGCGTCAGACCCAGCTGGTCGTAGAGCACGGCACGTAACTGAGGAACCGAATTCACGTTGAAGGGGGCCTCGGCCACCTCTTGGATCTGAGCCTCGAGGGTACGACATTCGTCGGCCAGCTCGGCGGCGATCTGGGTGAGAACAGCCCGGTCGACAGGGATGCCCGTGACCTCCATGCGAGCCAGGACCCGGACCAGCGGTCGTTCGATGTCGTTATAGAGCTGGTCTTCGCTCTTCGCCACCAGGGCGGCGTGCAGAGGGGCACGAAGGCCGGCCACCACCGCTGCCAGTCGGGTTGCGGTGAGCACACGGGCACTCGACGCACGTTCGCTCCCGCCGTCCTCGCCGGCGGTATCGAGCTCGAACGCCCCTTGCCCCTTGCCCTGTTCTCCGTCGTCGACCGTCACCCCGAGATGGGCACTGGCCAAGTCGGACAGGCGGTAACGGTCCACCGACGGATCGAGCAGGTAGGCCGCCACTGCGGTGTCCATGACCAAACCGGTCACGTCGACTCCCAACGGGAGCAGGGACCGCATGATCTCCTTCGCGTCATGGGCGATCACACCGACACCGTCCGGTCCCAGTGCGCTGTGCAGCGCACCCAGGACGGGCTTCTTCTCCAAGAGCGATGTCCCATCGCTGGTGTCACCGACGTAGACGACATCACGACCCGATCCAGGCGATCCGGTTGGTTCGGAGGTCAGGACGACACCTGCCAGTGGTGAACGCCCGGGACCGCCGGTCCACACCGCATGCAGCGCCACGTTGCCCGCCTCGCCCCGGGCTGCCTCTACCACACCCTCGATGGCCGCCACGGCGTCCTGGGCACTATCCGGCACGACGACATGCAGCGTGTCGATCCAGGAGCTTCCGGTGCTCTTGGCGCCCTTGGCACTGTCTGTCGTCTTCGGCTGGGGCTGGAAGACACCGTCTGCCGGTGTGGGTGAGCCGAAGGCACCATCCCGCATCAGGGAGCTGATCCGGTCCCACAAGGTGCGGAGCTCCAGGTTGGCGAATGTCTGCTGTGCTTCCTCTTCGACCCAACCACCCAACGTCAGTTGATCAACGTGAGTGTCGAGGGGTACGTCCCGGATCAGAGGGATCACTTCGGCGTTGAGTCGAACTTGCTCCTCATGGGCCGTCAGGCTCCCTCGCAGCTTGGGTGACAGCGAGTCGAGGTGGGCGAAGATGCCGTCGAGATCGCCGTACTCGTTGACCAGCTTCGCTGCGGTCTTCTCCCCCACGCCCGGTACGCCGGGCAGGTTGTCGGAGGGATCCCCACGAAGGGCAGCAAGGACCGGGTAGCGCTCAGGTCGTACGCCGGTTCGTTCCTCGATCCCTGCTTCGTCGTACAGGGCGTAGTCGCTCACACCTCGTCGGTTGTAGAGCACCGAGATGTAGGGATCCTCCACCAGCTGGTAGGCGTCCCGATCACCGGTCACCACGACCACCTTGTGCTCACGGTCACGGGCCTGCGAAGCCAGTGTGGCCAGTATGTCGTCGGCTTCGAACCCCTCCGCTTCGATCACAGGAATTGCCAACGAGCCGAGCAGGGAACGGATCATCTCGAATTGGGGTGGCAGATCGGGTGGTGTCTCGGCCCGCCCTCCCTTGTAGTCGTCGACGATCTCGTCCCGGAACGTTCCTCCGGGAAGGTCGAAGGCCACCGCCAGCCCAGAGGGGTGGTGATCACGCACCAGGTTGTGAAGCATCGAGATGAAGCCGTGGACGGCGTTGGTGACGATGCCGGTGCTGGTGGCCAGATCGGGTGGGAGGGCGAAGTAGGCCCGGAAGGCCAGGGACATGCCGTCGAGGAGGAAGAGCGAACCGGCCTGCCGGGCGGGCGTCTGTTGCGAAGGCGCCACTTTTTTCGAGGACCCTGCTTTTTTCGGGGATGCAGTGTTGGCCATGGTCGCTGAGTCGTCGGCTCTAGGGCGTGGTGGTGCCGTCGAGCACCTGGCGGGCCACGTCGCTCATCTTCGAGCGGCTGCCCATCGCTGTCCGTTGGATGAACCCGAAAGCATCGGACTCGGCCAGCCCGTAGCGCTCCATCAGCAGACCTTTGGCGCCGTCCACCAGGCGTCGGGTCTCGAGCTTGTCCTCGGCAGTGGCTTGAACGTTCCCGCCGTTACTAGCCAGGTCGGCAGCGGCCTCCTCCTCGATGGCCCAGTCCTGTTCGCAGCGGGCCATCGCCTGATCGATAGCTGGTACCAGCTCGGCCCGTTGAAATGGCTTCACCAGGTAGGCGGCCACCCCTGCCTCCCGCGCCTCTTCGATGAGGTTGCGCTGGCTGAACGCCGTGAGGATCAGGACCGCGACCTTCTCCCCGAGCCCGGCGATGGCCCGAGCCGCCGCCAACCCGTCGGAGCCGGGCATCTTGATATCCAAGATGGCGAGGTCGGGAAGGTGGTTCCGCACCAGCTCGACAGCCTCATCGCCCCGGCCCGTCTCGCCCACCACGTCATACCCCTCGTCCTGGAGGATCTCCTTCAGGTCGAGACGAATGATGGCCTCGTCCTCGGCAATGACCACGCGCCTGGTCATGGTATGTGTACCCCTCTCCACTCCGTGGATGTTCTCGGATCGATCAACCGGAACCGATGACCAGTCGATCGAGCAACTCGTCCTGCCGCCGTTCGAGCTCGGTGATCGTATCGAGAAGTGCCTGGCGTGACCGCAACATAGCTGTGGCATGCCGGCTGGCCTCGTCGTACTCCTTGGCCGCCACCGGGGTCTCGGACACCAGGGATCGCAACCGGGTGTCATCGGCGATATCGGTGACCACAGAGAGCTGTTCGTCGAGCACCGCCAGCTCACCCCGCGCCTTGGTCAGGCGCTTGTGCGCGTCGCTCAGACGGCGTTCGACGGTGGACCGGTGCATGGACTGCCAATTCTATGCACTGACGTGGCAGCGTGATCGCCGGCGTCCGCCTGGCAGGTGTCGATGGGTGATCGATCGGTGATCAATGGCCGGCGATGCAGGTCAGCCCCGGTTCGGCTCTCGTTCCCACTCCTCTGTGGTCCTTGATCTCTCTTACACCCCTTCACGTCCCGACCCTGGTCCACCGCCATGACGCGCTCGTGTGCCGGGTCACCAGGTCCATGTCCGGAGCCGGCCCCATCCCCGGTCCGGCGTACACGCCGACCCGGAGGACTCCGCTGCTACCGCCTCGGCTCACGAGTGGCGCTGGAACCAGGTCCTCGACGAGATAGCCCGATGCAGGTGCGAGATCCCCGGGAAGCACGAACCCCGGAAGCCCGGCCAGTGCGGTATTGACGGCCCTGGCGTAACCGGACTCGAACATTCCGCCGATCCACAGGGGTACGCCGCCGGCAACGCACTGGCGGTACACCTCGAGAGCAGCAGTCAGGCCACCGAGACGTCCGGGCTTGACGCAGACCACCTGACAGGCGCCCATAGTCGTGGCGGTACGCACCGATGCCGGGGAGGTCAGCGATTCATCGAGGCAGATCGGGGTGGTGATCGCTGCTGCCAATGCGGCATGTCCTTCCAGATCGTCGCTGCCCATCGGCTGTTCGATGCACGCCAGCCTGAACGGATCGAGGAGCGACAGTCGAGCAGCCTGCTCTCTGGTGTAGGAGCCGTTGGCGTCCGCCTGGATGATCAGGTCGGGATACCGTTCTCGAACAGCCCGGAGAGGGACGACGTCCCAATCGGGACCGATCTTGATCTTCACTCGGGCAAACCCTAAGGCGACCAGATCGTCGACCTCGGCCATGAAGGCGTCGACCGAGGTGTGCTGGCCCACGACCGCTCCGACGACGATGGCAGGGGTGTGTTCGTCCTCGACCGCACCGTCTTTCGGACTGCCTTTGGGACGTCCCGCCGGCCCACCGGCAGAGGAGCGCTGCTCCCCCGTTGCCACCCCGAGCACCGACGCGGAACGATCTGTCTGTCGCCCGCAGGTGGGCATCGGCGACCGCCATCTCCAGTGCGGCAAAGGCCAGGGGTACTCCAGGAGGCCGCTCCTGGCGTGCCAGCTGCGACGGACCAGGCACGGCAACGGTGCCGGGAGGACGACCACCGGCCATCCACGGCACCAGCACCTCGCTCAGGGTACCGAAGGCCTGGTGGGCGTCCTCCCGGTCGAAGGTCGTGTCGGCGAGCGCAGCGCACTCCCCCCAACCGTGGACCGTGCCGGTGGGGCCTTCTGCGGTCACCCGGACCAGGACCACCGGACGTCGTCGATGCGTCCCCACGGCGGTGCGCAGCGGCCGGCGGAGCTCCAGGTCCACCAGGTGCAGTTCGACATCGACCAGTTGCAGGGCCGCTCCTGCTCCCACCGTGCGCCACGAGGTCCACGGTGAAGCCGACGGTTGGGGGGCCATCTGGGTTCCCATCAGCGGGAAGCCTACGGTGCCGTCACCCTCGGACCACCGCTGGCAGCCTCGACCGCCAGCGGACCGTGCCAGCTGAAGCCCTCAGCGAACGGCGCCTTCGGGCCGAGTCGTGTCGCCCTGACGATAGGCTGGCTCGCCATTAGCCCGGGTGGCGGAATGGCAGACGCGATGGACTCAAAATCCATTGTCCGAAAGGGCGTGCGGGTTCGAGTCCCGCCCCGGGCACAGCAATCGCGTTCGAGAGGAGTCCGGGTGCTGGCCTTCACCTTCCCGGGTCAGGGATCGCAGCGACCCGGCATGGGTCGCGCCTGGGTCGAGCACCCCTCGTGGGAAGTCGTCGCCGAGGCCTCCGAGACGGCGGGGCGAGATCGGCTGCCCTCCTGCTCGAGCTCCGAGGACGAGCTGACCCAGACGCCAACGCCCAGCTCGCCACCTTCGTGCTGAGCCTGGTCGTCCTCGACGCCATCGAGCGATTGGGACTCTCCAGCCGCTTGCGCCGGCCACAGCCTCGGCGAGTACACGGCCCTGGTCGCCAGCGGCGCACTGTCGCTTCGACGACGGCGTCCGACTGGTCGTCGAACGGGGCGAGGCCATGCAGCAACGCCGCCGAGGAGCACCCCGGGACCATGGCGGCCATGCTCGGCATCTCGACGACGACGCCGTCGACGCCGCGTGTCAGCGGGCCGAGGACGACGTGTGGGTGGCCAACTACAACGCCCCGGGTCAGGTCGTCATCGCCGGGACGGCCGAGGCGGTGGCGCGCGCCGGCGCCATCGGGCCAAGGAGCTCGGCGCCCGCAAGGTGCTCCCCATCCCGGTGGCCGGCGCCTTCCACACCACGCTCATGGCCCCGGCCCGGTCCTGGCTCCGCAAGCGCTCGTCTGGCCAGTTCCACTCGCCCGAGGTCCCGGTGGTCGCCAACGTCGACGCCAGGGTCCACACCGATCGCAGCCGAGTGGCCCGGCCTGCTCTCGGCGCAGCTGTGCAGCCCGGTCCGGTGGCGCCAGAGCCTCGAGACCCTGGCCGGCACGGGGGCCACTCGGTGGTCGTCGAGGTCGGCCCGGGCGGCGTGCTCACCGGGCTGGCCCGCCGCACGCTTCCCGACCTCCAGGCCGGTGACGCGTCGCCGCTCCCGACGATCTCGACACGCTCGTGGACGCCATCGCCGGCAGCGAGACCTGGAACGTCTATGTCGCCGGCTCATCAGGGCGAGCACCTCTACACCTCCGAGCGGGTGTCGTGATCTCCCCTCGGCAGGGGTCTTCGAGCCCGTCGCCGGCCTGGCCGCGCTCGAGGCCACCGCGCTGGCAGTGGCTACCGCTGCCCCGGACAGCGGCGAGGGTACCGAGCCCGGCTCCCGTGCTCGCCGTGGGCGACGTGCTCGGCACGGTCGGGGGCACCACCGAGGTCCGCACCCCGTTCGCGGGCATCGTGGTGCGGCTTGGCTGGCC
This sequence comes from uncultured Acidimicrobiaceae bacterium, assembly GCA_963812965.1. GTDB lineage: Bacteria > Actinomycetota > Acidimicrobiia > Acidimicrobiales > RAAP-2 > DASXMT01. The sequence goes on from CAWEXG010000012.1 coordinate 198,502, forward strand.
AGTCCCGGCGAACGGGTCGTCGCCGGGCAGCCCGTGGCCTGGCTTCGCGTGTCCGGCCGAGCGGCGCGTGAGCCCCGCAGGAGCGCTATCACCGGATGGGGCGGCGCTCTGCCCGACACCGTCGTCACCAACGCCGATCTCGACGCCCGCCTCGACACCACCGACGAATGGATCGTGACGCGCTCGGGCATCCAGGAGCGGCACATCGGCGGGCACGGTGTCGGCGCTTGTCCATCGAGGCCGGACGCCGAGCGCCTCGAGCGCGCCGGCGTCGACCCGGCCCACATCGACCTCCTCGTGCTGGCCACGATGCACCCCCGACCTGACCGTGCCGGCCACCTCGGCCGCCGTGCACCACGCGCTGGGCCTCGTCGGGCGGCGCCTTCGACGTCAACGCGGCGTGCGCCGGGTTCGTCTACGCCCTGGTGGCCGGCTCACGGGGCGATCGCACCGGCGCCGCTCACCGGGTGCTGCTCATCGGCGCCGACTGCGTGTCACTGCTCACCGACCCCGACGACCGGTCCACCGCCGTGCTCTTCGCCGACGGCGCGGGCGCCGTGGTCCTCGAGGCCAGCGACCAGGCGAGGATGCTTCCTCTCGTGGGACCTCGGCGTCGACGGCAGTCGGCCCGACCTCCTCACCTGCCGCCCACGGCGGCTACATGACCATGGAGGGCAAGGAGGTGTTCCGGCGCGCCGTGCGCATCACCGTCGGACTCCGCCACCAACGCGCCTGGAGCGGGCCAAGCTCACCCCCGACGACATCGCCCTCTTCGTCCCCCATCAGGCCAACCTGCGCATCATCGAGGCGGCCGCGTCGCGCCTCGGGATCCCCATGGACCGCGTCGCCGTCGTCGTCGACCGGACGGGCAACACCTCGAGCCGCGTCGATCCCCCTGGCCCTCGCCGACGCCGCCGACGCCGGACGGCTGCGGGTCGGGGACCACGTCCTGCTCTCGGGGTTCGGAGCCGGGATGGCGTGGGCCAGCACCGTCATGCGCTGGGCGGTCGACACCGTCGACTCGCACGAGGCCGGAGCAGCCTCGTGACGCGGCGACCGACGCTGGCGGGCGAGGTCGGCGACGGACGGGTCGTCCTGTCACCGGCGGGTCACGCGGGATCGGGCTCGGCTGTGCCCGTCGTTTCCAGGCCCTCGGCGACCGGGTGGCCGTCACCTACCGCGACCGCGGCCCCGCCGGCAGCCGGTCGGAGACCCGGCGACACCGATCGACCTCCTCGCGGTGCCCTGCGACGTGACGCGACCCCGCCCAGGTGGAGACGGCCTTCTCGACGGTGGAGGAGGCCTGGGCCCCGTCGAGGTCCTGGTGGCCAACGCCGGGGTCACCCAGGACACGCTGCTGCTGCGCATGGACGAGGAGGCGTGGAACGAGGTCATCGACACCAACCTCTCGGGCGTCTACCGGGTCGTGCGCGAGCGGTCTCCAAGCCATGGTGCGGGCGCACCGCGGACGGATCGTGCTCGTGTCCTCGGTCGTCGCCTTCTTCGGCTCGCCGGGACAGGTCAATTACGGCGCGGCCAAGGCCGGCCTGGTGGGCCTGGCCCGGTCCCTGGCCCGTGAGGTGGGCAGCCGTGGCATCACCGTGAACGTGGTCGCGCCCGGTGTGGTCGACACGGATATGATCGCCAGCCTGGGAGAACAACGCGTCGAGCAGCTCCTGGCGTTGGTGCCGTTGGGCCGGCCGGGCCAGTCCCGCCGATGTCGCGGGGGCGGTGGCCTTTCTCGCCTCCGACGACGCGGCCTACATCACCGGTGCGGTGCTTCCGGTCGACGGCGGCCTGGCCATGGGAATGTGAACTCGAGGATCCCGAACACGGGGTGATCGTCGGCCACGGAGGCAATCGGCCAGATACCAGCTGGAGCAGACCGACGAGCCCGAGGACACCGGGAGACGAACCGAGCAAGGAGGCAGCAGTGGCACGAGGACGCAGCTTCGACAAGTTCAAGGCGTGCGCGATCGACGTGCTGCAGGTGCCGCCGGACAAGGTCGTGCCCGAGGCGCGCTTCGGCGACGACCTCGACGCCGACAGCCTCGACCTCGTCGAGCTGGTCATGGCGCTCGAAGAGGCGTTCGACGTCACCGTCGACGAGACCGAGCTCGAGGGCATCGAGACCGTCGGCCAGGCCTACGAGCTGATCTCCGCCAAGCTCTGATGCTGCTGGGCATCGGGCCCGACGGGCCCGTCCAGGGCGGCGGGTCGCCATCACCGGCATGGGCGTCGTCTCGTGCTGCGGGATCGGCCTCGACGCCTTCTGGGACGGCCTGCAACGGCCCGCGCCCGAGGGTGAGCGTCGGGTCGCGGGCTTCGACGCCTCGGCCAGTGGTTCGGCCCGAAAGAGGTCCGCCAGGTCGACCGCTTCGCCCAGTTCTCGGTGGCCGCCGCCGACATGGCGCTCGTCGACGCCGGCGAGATCGGCGCCGACCCCGACCGCTCCGGCGTCGTCTTCGCCACCGGCGTGGGCGGCCTCGAGACGCTCCAGGACCAGATCGCGGTCTTCCACGAGAAGGGGCCGCGCCGGGTGTCGCCGCTTCCTGATCCCGATGATGATGGTCCAACGCCGGGGCGGCCACGTCTCGATGCACGCCGGGTGGCACGGCCCGTGCGAGACCATCGCCACCGCGTGCGCGGCCGGCACCCACGCCATCGCCGCCGCCGGCCGGCTCGTGGCCACGGGCCGGTGCGACGTCACCATCGGGGGCGGCGCCGAGGCCGCCATGGTCGGGGTCGGCCTGGCCGCCTTCGGCAACATGACGGCGTTGTCGAGCGGGGCATCTCCCGCCCCTTCGACGTCCGCCGGGACGGCTTCGTGTGCGCCGAGGGCGCGCGGCGCGCTCGTCCTCGAGGACCTCGACCACGCCCGCCGCCCGGGGCGCCCGCATCTACGGCGAGCTGGCTGGGTCGGGCTCGCACCGCCGACGCCCACCACATCACCGCTCCCGGCCCCGGGGGGCAACGGTGCCGCCGCCTGCATGGAGCTGGCCCTCGCCGACGCCGGGCTGTCGCCCGGGCGACATCGGCCACATCAACGCCCACGGGACCTCCACCCCGCTCAACGACCTGGCCGAGTCGCAGGCCATCGAGAAGGTGTTCGGTGCCCCCTCACCGCCCGTCACCTCCATCAAGGGGGTCACCGGGCACGCGCTGGGCGGGGCCGGGGCCATCGAGGCCGTGGCCACCGCCCTCACCATCGACCGCGCGGCTCATCCCCCCCACCGCCGGCTACGAGCAGCCCGACCCCGAGATCCATCTCGACGTGGTGCACGGCGAGGCCCGGGCCTGGGAGCCGGGACCGGCCCTGTCGAACTCCTTCGGCTTCGGCGGCCACAACGGGTGCCTGGTCATCGGCCCTCGAGCTGAGCTTCTCGAGAGGGACAGGGCTCGGCGGTCAGCCGGCGTCCAGGGCCTGCCGCAAGGTGCCGACGAAGTCGGCTGCCCCCTCAGGGCCGCAACCCTCGAGCAGACGCCGTACCAACGCAGAGCCGACCACTACGCCATCGGCTGCTTCGCACACCGTCTTGGCCTGATCAGGGGTCGAGACCCCGATCCCCACGCATACCGGCAGATCGGTCACAGCGGTGACTCTCCCGGCTACCTCTCGGGCCGAGTCGGCAAGCTGCGCCTGCTCCCCGGTGACCCCCATCCGCCCCACGCCGTAGACGAACCCACGAGACCGGTCGGCGATGGCCTCGATCCGATCCGAAGGGGTTGACGGCGCCACGAGCAGCACGGTCGCAACGTCGGCAGCATCAGCAGCATCGGCCCAAGGATCGACCTCTTCTAAGGGTAGGTCCGGCACGATGGCGCCGGAGACGCCGGACGTCGTCAACGAGCTGGCCAGCCGACGGTGACCTGCTCGGTACACCAAGTTGTAGTAGGTCATGACAACCAACGGGATGCCCACCTGCAGGCGGCTCAGGTCGGCGAGGATGCCATCGAGCGTGGTTCCTCGGTCCAGGGCCTGAAGCGAAGCGGCCTGGATGGTTCTTCCGTCGATCATCGGATCGGAGAAGGGGATGCCGATCTCGATGGCATCGGCACCGGCACTGGCAATGGCCTCTACGGTGAGGACCCACGACGTGTCCATGCCTCCGGTCACATAGGGGATGAGGAGCTTCTGTCCCGCGTCTCTTCTGCTCCTCAGGACCGATTCGAGATGTCCGGGGACGTGGGTGGTCTCACTGACCGCCATGGGCACCTGCACGATCATCCGAGCGGTTCAGGATGTCCCGGACCTGGGCCACGTCCTTGTCTCCTCGACCCGACAGGTTGACGAGGACGGTGGAGCCCGGGGGAATCTCGGTGCCGGCGGCACGGACGACCCAGGCCAGCGCATGGGCCGACTCGAGTGCGGGAATGATCCCTTCGGTGCGGGCGAGGAGCTGGAACGCATCCAACACCTCGGCATCGCCGGCTGTCACGTACCGTGCCCGTCCAACGGCAGCCAAGTATGCGTGTTCGGGTCCGATACCCGGGTAGTCGAGGCCGGCGGAGATGGACGTCGCTTCGAGGATCTGCCCTGCTTCGTCCTGCATGAGATTGGAACGCATACCGTGCAGCACCCCGGGAACACCGTTGCCCATGGCGGCACCGCCCTCAGCCTCTACGCCGACCAGTGCGGCATCGGTGGCGACGAAGCCGGCAAAGGTCCCTGCCGCATTGGAGCCACCTCCCACACAGGCCACGACAACATCCGGATCCGCCCCACCCAGGATCGTTCGGCACTGCTCCCGAGCCTCGTCACCCACCACGCGTTGCAGCTCTCGCACCATCCACGGGTATGGGTGCGGACCCATGACCGAGCCCAGGCAGTAGTAGGTGAAGTCGACCGAAGCCACCCAGTCCCGGAGGGCCTCGTTCACCGCATCTTTGAGCGTTCGGCTCCCACTGCTGACCGGCCGCACCTCCGCTCCGAGCAGCTCCATGCGAAAGACGTTGAGAGCTTGGCGTTCGGTGTCGACCTCGCCCATGTAGACGACACACTCCATCCCGAACAGGGCGGCCGCAGTGGCCGTGGCCACGCCGTGCTGACCGGCCCCGGTCTCGGCGATCAGTCGGCGCTTGCCCATCCGTTGGGCCAGGAGCGCCTGCCCTACGACGTTGTTGATCTTGTGAGAGCCGGTATGGGCCAGATCCTCCCGTTTGAGCAGTATCCGTACCCCGAGTGCTTCCGACAGCCTGGAGCACTCGGTGACCGGCGTCGGCCTGCCGCCGTACTCCCGAAGGATGTCCTCGAGCTGGCGATGAAAGTCCGGATCGGACCACGCGTCACGAAACGCCGCTTCCACCTCCTGACATGCAGGCACCAGGGACTCAGGTACGAACCGTCCCCCGAAGTCACCGAACCGTCCGGTCGGACCAGGATCCCCCATGACCGAGCTCGCCGTGCCGTGCTCTACCGGTGTTGCGGACGGCGACACTGCACCCACACTCGTGCCGTCCGTCATCACTCGTTCTGCCAATCGAAGAGATCGGCAGTGCCGTCGCCGGCACCCCGCTGGGCGGCGGTGTACGGCAGGTCGTCACCGGCGGCTCCCGCAGACTTCCCCAGTGTCACCTCTGCAGCTCGGACCGCGGCGATGAAGTCGCGCATCTTCCCGGGGTCCTTGACACCGGGAGCTGCCTCCACGCCGGAGGAGACGTCGACTCCCCACGGACGCAGATGGGCGATCGCAGCTCCTACGTTGTTGGGACGGAGACCCCCCGAGACGATCAGCCGGCCGGGGTCGGCCACGCCTTCGGCCAGTCGCCAGTCGAACACCTCACCGGAACCGGGGCTGGCACCGTCGATGAGCAGGAAGTCGGCCTCGTACTCGTCGAACCGCTCGATCGACGGATGACCGGCCGGGAACGCCTTGATCGTGGAGCTTGCTCTCCCGCTGATCCACCGGGTGTCGTCGATAGATTCGTTGCCGTGGAGCTGCACGGCGTGCAGGCCGATCTGGTTGGCGATCTCGATCACTCGTACTGGCAGTTCGTCTCGGAACACGCCCACCGTCACCGTCTCGTGTGGGAGCCGTTTGACGATGTCGGCTACGGCGGCAGGTCTCATCTGTCGTGGCGAGGGGGCGAAGACGAACCCGACCGCAGCAGCACCCATCCCGACAGCGAGGAGTGCGTCGGCCTCCGTGGTCACCCCACAGATCTTCACGAACACGCCGTCTGCGTCGTCGACGCGGTTGAGAACGGTCACGAGGAGCTCCGCACCGATCGATGGTCGTCTGTCTGGGAACCCGAACGTGACCGGGCGCCAACCAGTTCGGCCACCGCAGCCTGTCGATCGCCGGATCGAATCAGCATCTCCCCGACCAGGACGGCGTGGTAACCGGCATCGGCCAGCCGAGCCGCATCGTCGGCTCCACGGATCCCCGATTCAGCCACTGCCACAACCCCGGGAGGAAACGTCGTTGCCAGTCGTACGGCCAGGTCTGGGTCGACTTCGAAGGTATGCAGATCTCTCTGGTTCACCCCGATCACCGTGGCCCCGGCACTGAGTGATCGCTCGAGCTCGGCGGCATCGTGAACCTCGACCAACGGGGTGAGCAACAGGTCATGGGCCACCGCCAACAAAGAGCTCAGCTCCGCGTTCGAGAGCAGCCACGATGAGCAGCACGGCATCGGCACCCATGATCCGGGCATCGCAGAGGTCGAGCTCGCTCACGGTGAAGTCCTTACGGAGCACTGGAAGTGAGCATGCCGCCCGAGCGGCACCGAGGTCTGCCGGCGAGCCACCGAAGAATGTCTCGTCCGTGAGGACCGACAGGCAAGCGGCGCCACCTGCCTGGTACTCGGTAGCAACCGATGCCGGGTCCAGCGTGAGGTCGAGTGCACCCTTGGACGGCGAGCGTCGTTTGATCTCGGAGATGACGGCGATGGACCGGCCAGCTCCGGCGGAGGTCAGCGACGCTGCGAACGGTCGCACGGGAGCCGACTCGCCCGCTTTGGACAGCAAGGTGTCGAGGTCACGGTGGTCGTTCGCCGCACGAGCGCGGTGAGCGGCCAGAATGTCGTCAAGGTAGGCGGGCATGGCTGCACCAGCCTACCAATGATGATGTCTTTGACTTCCTGGAGGATCCACCGCCTTTGGGCTGGTCGTGAATAGGTTCGGGAGTCGCTGGTTGGTTCGGCCTGACTTGGATTCTTGTGGCGTCGAACGACGTCGTCGACCGAAACCTTCCAGCCGCAGATTGAAAACGGCACGTCCCGTCTCCGAGGTGGGGTGATGGTCCGGGTTGCTCGAACAACCTCGAGCCGCCCGTCGCTCCGATCCGGGACGGCCGTGCCACCCCTTGACCAAAAGGAGAAGAAGGGATGGCTATGACCACCATAGACACTACACGCCCGGATCACCGGGGGCGTCGACACCCATGGCGACGTCCACGTTGCCGCCGCTGTCGACCGGTGGGCAGGGTCCTTGGCACAGAGGCCTTCGAGGCGTCGCCGGCTGGCTACCAGGAGCTCTGGCCTGGCTCTGCAACTTCGGGGAGGTCACGTGCGTAGGAGTGGAGGGCACCGGCGCCTATGGCGCGGGCCTGGCCCGCTTCCTCGCGCGCCAGGGCAGTCCGGTGTCGTCGAGGTCGACCGGCCCAATCGCCAGGCTCGGCGGAGGCAGGGCAAGTCCGATCCCCTCGACGCCGTTCAAGCGGCCCGGGCCGCGCTCGTCAGGCGCAGGCCGCTGGCGGCCAAGGCCAACGATGGCGCCGTCGAGGCCATCCGGGTGCTGTTGGTGACCCGCCGTTCGGCCACCCAGGGGCGCAATAAGGCGCTCGTCCAGATGCGCCACTTGGTGCTCACCGGACCCGACGAGCTGCGGGTCCGATTCAAGATCTCAACCAGGCCAGGCTGGTCGACGGGCAAGGGCCTGCGCCCGCTGCGCTCGCCCGATCAGGTGACCACAGCGACAAAGACCGCCCTGCGCACGCTGGCTCAGCGTATCGGCGCCCTCGACGAGGAGCGTGGGGACCTCGACCAGCTCCTCGCTCCCCTGGTGGCTCACCACGGCCCCTGAACTGCGTGGCCCTCCGTGGCGTGGGCACCGTCGTGGCTGCCACCCTGCTCGTGGTGGCCGGCGACAACCCCGAGCGACTGACCTCCGAAGCCGCCTGGGCGCAGCTTTGCGGGGTGGCCCCGCTCGAGGCATCCTCGGGCAAGGTGACCCGGCACCGGCTGAACGCCGGTGGCGACCGGCAAGCCAACTCGGCCCTGTGGCGAATCGTGATCGTGCGAATCACCTGCGACCCTGACACCAGGGCCTACGTGGAACGACGCACCAAAGAAGGTCGCTCCAAGCGTGAGGTCATCCGGATCCTCAAGCGCTACGTCGCACGCGAGGTGTACCGACGACCCTGCCTCGCCACTGAGATCCCTGGAACGTGGACCTGGCTCCAAGCCTACCTGTCGCCCACGAGGGCTGACCTGAAACCGAACCGCCGGTCCACGGCCAGGCACCGCGACGTCGAAGACGCGTGGCTTAATAAGAGCATGCCCTCCGTCAGAGTGGCTCGTCATTGGTGTGCCCGCTGTCTCCGCTCTCGAACATCCCTCCATTGGGACCTTGACATCAATAGGAGCTTCGGTGCTGGTACCTGGCTCCGGTGACCGTCGTCACTGTCTCGTGCCGTATCCGGTGACGTTCGCTCTGTTCACGGCGAGTCATGGTTCCTCACTGGCAAGGACGAGGTCGCAGACGATGCCGGACACAGAACGAGAGTTGCCGGGTCTCTCAGCTGACGAGGGGGAGGGGTCTGGCTTCGGCTCCGATCTCCATCGGACGGCCGTCGATCTGGAAACGGACGGAGACCTGTGACGGAGGGGTCACCCGTCGCTGGATGGTGGCCAGGCCGACGGCGGTGCGGAGTCCGGGAGACCATGCCACCGAGGTGAGACTCCCGACCACATGCTCACCGTCGACGGTGTGCACCGTTGCACCCACAGGCGGAACGGGTCGTTCGCCGGGGGTGCCGTCCATCACGATCCCGCTCAATCGACGGGCCACGTTGGTTCCCCGGGCATCGAGTCGAGCGACCAGCTCCTGGCCGGTGAAGCATCCCTTGGTAAACGACACCGAGCGTTCGACCAGACCGGCCTCGGCAGGGATGGTGGCCGAGGTCAGCTCTGCGCCCATGAGAGGGATGCCGCTCTCGATGCGTACCGCCTCCCAAGCGGATATCCCGCAGTGGCGTACGCCATCCGGGAGCTCTGGCGAGGGTCCCAGTAGGTCGAAGCCGGAGACCCCCGGCCACTCCACAGGAGCAGGGAGGATCGTCGGATCGTCCAGCAGTGGGATCGAAGCAGATCCCGGACCACGCACGGCGATGCATGTCCACGAGAGCGGTGCCACGTCGACCTTGACCCGCAGCCGGAATCGCTCTAGCCGTGTCTGGACGGCGTCGCCGTACCCGGCGTCGGTATCAAGTACGTACGCCTCGGCAGCGGTCCGAACCACCCGGACCAGTGCGTCCACCTTTCCCTGGGGAGTGAGCAAGAGCGCATCGGCGGCCTGGCCCACTGCCAGCTCGGCTACGTCTTGGCTGCACTGGCCCTGGAGATACTCGGTGGCATCGTCGCCGGAGACCAGCAACACGTCTCGTGAAAGGACGAATCCTCCTACACCGGAGCGAAATGCTTCGTAATCGTTAGACACGGACGACTCGGCGTCGGACGTTTCGATTGCAGGGTCCGGACAGGCCATCAACCCCCCTGGGCCGCTGGAGTGGCTTGAGCGGCGCCATCCCCCGCTGGAGTGGCTTGAGCGGCGCCATCCCCCGCTGGAGTGGCCCGGTCTGCGTCAGCCGCTCGAGCCGCTCGAGCCGCACGAGCCATGGCCACTGCCGAGAGCAGGGCAGCTGCCTTGTGAGCACACTCGGCGTTCTCCGAAGCAGGATCGCTGTCGGCCACGATGCCCGCTCCTGCTTGCACCGAGGCGCGCCCGTCCGGATTGACCGTCATGGTCCGAATGGCGATGGCGGTATCGAGGTTGCCGGAGAAGTCGAGATAGCCGACCACCCCTCCGTAGATGCCTCGCTTCGTGGTCTCCAGGTCGTCGATGATCTGCATGGCCCGTACCTTGGGTGCTCCCGACAGCGTGCCGGCAGGCAACGTGGCCCGAAGGACATCTATGGGTCCATTGCCCGGAGCGAGCGTTCCCGATACCTGTGAGGTCATGTGCATGATGTGGCTGTAGCGCTCTACGACCATCATCTCGTCGACCTGTTCGGTGCCGAACGAGACGACCCGCCCTACGTCGTTACGGGCCAGATCGACCAACATGACGTGTTCGGCAACTTCCTTTGGGTCTTCCACCAGCTCTCCCTGGAGCCGGACGTCCTCTCCCGATGTACGGCCTCGAGGTCGTGACCCGGCGATGGGTCGAGAGGTAACCACCCCGTCTCGTAGGCGCACCATTGGCTCTGGCGACGCGCCCACCACCGTGACCTCTGGAAATCGCAGAAAGTACAAGTACGGGCTGGGATTGACCAGCCGAAGTACTCGGTACACATCGAATGGGTCGACGCCGAGCTCAGGCAGGTCGAACCGTTGAGACAGGACCACCTGAAAGATGTCCCCCGCCGTGACGTGCTCCTTTGCTGCCCGGACTCCGTTCATGTACAGCTCAGAGGACATCGTGGACACGACATCGTCCGGGGCTCCCGAACGCTGAGGCACCAGACGAGCAGCTTCGTCGAGCGGGAGGAAGCAGTCGGCAGCCAGCTCGTCCAACCGGGTGCAGGCCGCGTCGAACGCCGCCTCCAACTGCTCGGTGTCCCACGTCGGATCGATCAGTACGTTCTCGATGAGGACCACCCGCTGGCGCCAGTGGTCGAAGGCGGCGAGCTGGCCGATGACGGCGACGATGGCGTCTGGATGACCGAGGTCGTCGGTTGGTACGTGAGGAAGGTGTTCCACTTCACGAACCACGTCGTAGCCGAGATAGCCCACCAGACCAGCGTGGAGTGGAGGGAGATCGGACAGCTCAGGAGAGTCGAAAGCATCGAGGATGGTCTCGAGCGCGGCCAGGATGCCTCCATCACCCGCGACAGCTTCGGCGGTGAAGTCGTCGAGACACAGCGATCCATGGGTGGTGACATGGCGGCCGCGGGCGATCACCGTTGCCAACGGGTTGCGTCCGATGAAGGAGTAACGGCCCCACCGCTCGCCCCCTTCGACCGACTCGAGCAAGAACCCCGGTCTGTCTCGGACGATCCGGAGAAACGTGCCTACCGGGGTGAGGGTATCCGCGACTATCTCCCGCCACACCGGAACGATCTGGTGCTTTGCCGCCAGGACCCGGAACGTTTCACGACCGGGACCGTTGGGCTGTGAGGACACTCCCATCGCAGGCTTCGGCGCCCCCGTTGCCGTAGATCCTTGTGCAGTCATATGGCGGTGCCGTGCGAGGTGGCGAGGTGCGTCCCGAAGCGGCGGTAGAAGCACGAACGCTCTCCTGTATGACACGCTCCCCTGCCCTCTTGGTCGACGAGGACCAGCAGCGCATCACCGTCACAGTCGTAGCTGACGCTTCGTACCCACTGACGATCTCCCGACGTCTCCCCTTTGCACCAGTACTCCTGACGGCTGCGGCTCCAGAACCAGGTGCGGCCGGTCTGCAGTGTCTTTCGGAGGGAGTCCGCGTTCATCCATGCCAACATCAGGACGGTCCCGTCGGAAACATCCTGGACGATGGCGGGCACCAGGCCGTCGGCGTTATAAACCACGCGGGCCAGCTCTTCGTCAGTGCAGTCGATGGGTGTGGCGGTATAGGTCGTACCGGTTGTGGTCACAGCTCGTGCTCCCTGATTTCTGGAGGTCCAGCTGATGGATAGTCCAGGCTCGCTGATCCATCCTGCCTGTCCGCTGGATCCCTCGTGATGATGCTCATGTCGTCGCCCAGTCTCGTATCAGAGGTAGAGGCCGGTCCCACCATCGATCCGCTCCGAGGCTACGGCGTGGACGTCCCGCTCTCGCAGAATGACGTACTCGTCACCCTGCATCTCGACTTCGAACCGGTCTTCAGGGTTGAAGAGCACCTTGTCCCCCACCTTGACCGTACGGACATGCGGCCCGATAGCCACGGCTTCAGCCCACGTCAGCCTCCGGGACACCTGTGCGGTGGCCGGGATCAAGATCCCGGCTCGGGACCGGCGTTCACCATCGGCCTGCGCCACCTGGACCAGTACTCTGTCGGCAAGGACGGTGATCGGGATCTGCGGATCGTCCGGTGACCCGTTTCGGCTGGTCGTCGGCGCTTCTGGGGATGAGGATGCCACCCGTTCAAGGCTACCGCACGCCATCTTCGGTTCAGACCGACAACGGATACGAGCCGGTCAACGAGGGCGTACCGCTACTCCTGCAGCGGCCAGATGCGTTTTCGCCTCACCGATCGTGAACTCACGTCGATGGAAGATGGACGCGGCCAAAACGGCGTCGGCGGCACCCTCGAGCGCGCCTGCGACCAGATCGTCGAGTGTGCCGACTCCACCAGAAGCCACGATGGGCACCGCGCACAGGTCCGAGACCGCCCGGGTCAACGCCAGGTCGAACCCATCTCGGGTGCCATCCCGGTCCATCGATGTCAGTAGGATCTCGCCTGCTCCCGACACCGCACACTGTTCGGCCCACTCCAAGGCGTCGAGCCCGGTTCGGGTGCGCCCACCGTGCGTGAACACCTCCCAGCCGTCGGCACGGTCTCCTAGCCGTGTCCGTACGTCGATGGCCACCACCACGCACTGTGCGCCGAACTCGGCTGCCAGCTCAGCCACCAGAGCCGGTCGGTCAACGGCTGCAGTATTGACACCCACCTTGTCGGCTCCAGCTCGCAACAGACGACGGGCGTCCTCGACGGAGCGAACCCCTCCTCCAACGGTGAAGGGGATGAAGACCTGCTCGGCTGTGCGGGACACCACGTCGACCATGGTGTCCCGGCCGTCAGCGGACGCGGTGATATCCAGAAAGACCAGCTCATCGGCACCTTCGGCGTCGTAACGGGCGGCGAGCTCCACCGGATCACCGGCATCGACCAGGTCGCCGAACTGTACCCCTTTGACCACCCGGCCGGCGTCGACGTCGAGACAGGGGATCACCCGGACGTTGCGCATGCGGCGATCGCCTCCCTTACTGTCATCCGGCCATCGACCAACGCCTTGCCGGTGATCGCCCCTGCCAGGCGGCGTTCCTTGCCATCAACAACCACCGACAGTCGGGCCAACGCCTCGAGGTCGGCCGTCGAGCCGATCCCTCCCGATGCGATGACCGGGGACGACGTTGCCCCGAGCACCTCGATGAGCCCATTGAGGTCCGGTCCGGTCAACGTGCCGTCCCGCTCGATCGAGGTGACGATCACCGCAGCCAGGGCTACGTCGGCGAGGTCACAGAGAAGCTCCACGACGGTTCGTCCGCTCCCCTGTTCCCAGCCGCGGACGGCCACATCCGGTCGCCCGTCGTCACCCGTGCGGTAGTCGAGACCGATCGCAACCCGGCCGGGAAACCGGGCTGTCGCCCGACGGGCCAGGTCGGGGTCGTCGAGCACAGCGGTACCGAGGATGACCCTCGTCACCCCACCGTCGATAAGCTCGGCCACGTCTTGCTCTGTGCGTATACCGCCACCTGTCTGCACCGGGATGTCCACTGCTGCGGCAAGCGCGACGACGAGGTTTCGATTGACGGGACGACCGGATCGGGCTGCATCGAGATCCACGACGTGCAGCCAAGGAGCGCCTTGCCCTGCGAACGCCGCTCCCAATTCGATCGGGTCGCCGTACTCGGTCTGTCTGTCGAAGTCCCCCTGGGTGAGGCGAACTGCTCCGCCGTCCCGAATATCGATGGCCGGGTACAGGTCCATCAGGAGGCTGTACCGCCGGCAGTGGGTTGCCCGGCTGTGCCGTCGGTCAGCGTCTGGGCAGCCGTCGTCGAACAGGCGGATACGAAGTTCGCCAGGATGGCCAACCCGCTGGCACCTGACTTCTCCGGGTGGAACTGCGTCCCCCATACGGTGCCTTGTTCGGCCGAGGCAGTGACCGTGCCGCCGTACTCGCAGGTGGATGTGGTCTGTGCGGTCAGCTCGGGGGCAAAGGAGTGTACGAAGTACACCCACGGCTGCTCGCCGAGCCCGCGTAGCAACCGCGACTCGACGCCAGGTGGCCGGTCGAGCTGGTTCCACTGCATCTGTGGATGCTTCACCCCAGGGGGAAGGGAGCGAACCGTTCCGGGAAGCACACCGAGACCGGCGCTTCCGGGGTCCTCCTCCGATCCCTCGTACAGCAGCTGGAAGCCGACACAGATCCCCAGAAACGGGATATGCCGACTCATGGCGTCTCTGGCCGCGGTATCGAGCCCGGTGGCTCGAAGGGCGCCGGCACACGGTCCGAAGGCACCGACCCCAGGCAAGACCACACCGTCCGCGGTCGCCACCTCGTCGGGGTCATCGACCAACCTGGCATCGGCACCGAGGTGCACCAGGGCCTTCTCGGCCGAACGAAGGTTGCCGATGCCGTAGTCGAGAACGGCGATCACGGCAGTGCGGAACGGAGAAACAGTGCAAACGCAGGCACGGTGATCACAGCGTTCCCTTCGTGGAAGGAATGTCCGCACCCTCGCGGCGAACGGCATCACGGAGGGCGCGCGCCACACCTTTGAACGATGCTTCGACGATGTGATGGGTGTTCTTTCCCGTCTGCAACCGAACGTGGAGCGTCAGGGCTGCCGACGTGGCAAAGGCGCGCCAGAACTCCTCGGCAAGTTGCGGATCGAACGGCGGCGTGCCCAGTGGGGCAACATCAGGGGGAAACCCGACGTCATAGGCGAGATAGGGACGGCCGGAAAGGTCGAGAGCGACCTCGACCAGTGCCTCGTCGAGGGGCAGGTTGATGGAGCCGAAGCGACGGATTCCCGCCTTGTCCCCGAGCGCTTCGGCGAGAGCCTCGCCAACGGTGATGCCCACGTCTTCCACGGTGTGATGGGCATCGACATCGAGATCGCCCTCTGCTTTCACCGTGAGGTCGAAGCCGCTGTGCCGGCCGAGTTGGCTGACCATATGGTCGAAGAACGGGAGCCCGGTGGCAACCTCGGTCACACCGGAGCCGTCGACGTCCAGGGTGACCTCGATCGACGTCTCTTTGGTGGAACGTTTCTGCCTCGCCTTTCTGGAGTCGAGAGGCGGTAAGGCTGAGGGTGATGTAACAGTCATGTGAGGCTCTCTTCCAGGGCCGCCAGGAACCGGCCGTTCTCCTCCGGTGTGCCCACGGTCACCCGGAGGCATCCGGTGAGACCCGGCCACTCCGAACAGTCTCGCACGAGGATCGAACGGTCGAGGAGGAACTGCCAGACCCCTCGGGCTGGTCGACTGGTCGGTCGAAAGAGAATGAAGTTGGCATCCGAGGGCCATGTCTCGATAGGCAGGCCGGCAAAGGCGGCAGCGATGCGGCCGCGCTCCTCTCGCACGACAGCGACTCGGGCCTGCATGTCCTCCTCGTACTGCAGGGCGAGACGCCCGGCCGCCTGCTTCACCGCGTCCAGGTGATAGGGCAGGGCGACCAGCTCACAAGCGGCAATCACATCCGGCGAGGCGACCAGGTACCCGAGACGACCGGCGGCCATCGACCACGTCTTGGAGAAAGTCCGGACCACTGCCACCTGCTGGTGCCGCGGGCTCTTGTTCCGGATGATCTCCAGTGCGGAGGACGGAGCGAACTGCCCGTAAGCCTCGTCGACCACGACGAGACCCGTGGTGGCGGCCATCACTCGCTCGACCGTCTCCGGCGGCTCGGCACGGCCTGTCGGGTTGTTCGGCGAACACAGAAACGTGATGATCGGGTCCGACTCGGCGAGAACACGGTCAACCTCGGACAGGTCGAGACGAAAGTCGTCGGTTCGGTGTCCGCTGACAACCGTGGTGCCGGTGATCATGGCGATATGCCGATGCAGCGTGTACGTGGGCTCGAACAGGGCAACGCACCGATCTGGCCCTCCATAAGCCAGTAACAGGCTTTGGAGGATCTCGTTCGACCCGTTGGCACAGAACACCTGGTCTGGTGAGACCTGGTGCGACTCGGCAATGGCAGCCCGCAGCGCCGTGGCATCACGATCGGGATAACGGTTGAAGGCGATCGACCCCAGCTCGTCACGAAGGGATTGGAGCCAGGCATCGGGCGGCGGGAGCGGCGATTCGTTGGTGTTGAGCCGCACGTCCACATCGACCTGGGGCGAGTGGTATCCACGGAGCGCGACCAGGTCCGGGCGCAACGGGATGGGTGTCGTTCCGCTGGCCATCTCCGGGTCTGCTGCTCCTGCCCCTGTCACTGCGAGGTTGTCCATCGCAAGCGTACCGAATCGGCATGAGCTGGAAGCCCCTCGGCCTCTGCGAGAGCGACGACATGGGGACCCAGGGATGCCAGAGTCTTTTCGTCGACCGACACGGCGTGGATGTGACGTTGGAAGTCGTCGACCCGAAGCGCGCTGGCAAACCTGGCTGTTCTGTTGGTCGGCAGCACGTGGTTGGGACCGGCCAGATAGTCCCCGATGCTGGCCGGTGCATGGACGCCGAGGAACACCGCCCCCGCTGCCTGAACCAGAGGCAACAGACTTTCCGCCCCGTCGAGCAGTAACTCCAGATGCTCGGGAGCCACGACGTTGGAGACGTCGAGTGCCTGGGTAGGACCGTCGACCAACACGATGTACCCACCAGTCTGAAGCGTCGCTTCCAGATCGGGCTGCCGGGGCGACGCGTCGACCAGGCGGCTGACCTCGGCGCTCACGGCATCAGCCAGCTTCTCCGACCAGGTGACGAGCCATGCCAGGCCATCAGGGCCATGTTCGGCCTGGACCACCAGGTCGATGGCGGCCAGCTGTGGCGGGGTGTCCGGGCCGGCCACCACGACCACTTCGGAAGGACCGGCAAACGTGGACGCGATCCCAACGATGCCAGAGACCTGACGCTTGGCTTCAGCCACATACCGGTTCCCGGGTCCCACGATGACATCGACCGGTGCGATAGAGGCCGTACCGTAGGCCATGGCAGCGATCGCCTGGGCCCCGCCAACCCGATAGACCTCGTCCACCCCGGCGATGGCTGCTGCAGCCAAGGTGACGTCGTCCACCGTGCCGTCGGCACCCGGTGGCACACACAGGACCACCTCGCTCACGCCAGCCACCCGAGCGGGTGCCGCACACATGAGAACCGTCGACGGGTACCGGGCCCGGCCACCGGGGGCGTAGCAGCCAGCCCGCTTCACGGGACGAGTGAGGTGCCGGACAGCGATGCCATCGGATTCGAACTCGCCGACTGATACCTGTTCATGAGCGTGATAGGCCACGATCCGGTCGTGGGCTATCTGAAGCGCCTGACGGAGCTCCGGAGTGATCCGATCCACAGCGGTCTGTACCTGGTCCGGGGGGACCCGGAGCTCGTCGATCGTCACGTGATCGAGCTGTGCTGTCAACCGACGGAGGGCGGTGTCGCCCTCGGCGCGCACCTGGGCGATGATGTCGGCGACCGTGTCGAAGGACCGCTCGTGTCCGTCGGGTGGTTTGGGCAGCTCCGTACGTAGGTCGCCGGTGAAGCCGCGCAGATCGATCCGACGAAGAGCCATGGTCCATCGATGCTACCCGGCAGGTCGGCACCGTCTGGTCCACGTTTCTGTCATGATCCCCCCATGGCCGAGAGCAACGCCGAACTGTCCTCCCTCGCCACTGCGCTGGACGAGCTGGCACACCGGATCACCGCGCACGCCGAAGCTGCTGCAGCCGCAAAGGATGAAGAGTTGGCGTCAGAGCTGTTCGCAATCGAGCGAGCCCTGGGGGCCGCCAACCGGAGGTTGAACCGCCTGACTTCTGCGTTGGGTCGACGCTCCTGACGTGTAGAACAGCGTGCGACATACGGTCGGGCGCATACGCGGCGAAGGCGCCCCGACGGGGCGCCTTCGCACGAGCGGGCCGGGCGGCGGATCCCGGACACCGCACCTACGGAACCAGGTGGCGGGAACCGGTTCCGAGTAACTCCTACAACAGCAGGTTTCAGGCCGATGTTCCAATCAAAGGTGTAGTTTTGAGAGCTTTTCTCAAGAAACTCTAGATTTTCTAGTAACAGCCGGCACTGTTGCAGATGGACAGAAGTCAGCCAGGACACAGGTGGTGCAGCGTGGGGAACGAGCTGTGCACGTCTGACGCCCGTGCAGGATCAACCGCAGACTGAAAGCACCGCGCTCCCCTGCAGGCACCAGTGCATTGAGCGCCAGTTCCACTTTGACCGGGTCCGTCTCCGTGGTCAGGCCGAGACGGACGGACAGACGTCCGACATGGGTATCCACGGGCAGGCCGGGCAGGCCAAAGGCAACGCTCCGAACGACGTTCGCCGTCTTCCGGCCGACTCCGGGAAGCGTCACCAACTCCTCCCGCTGGGTGGGGACCTCACCATCGAAACGATCCACGAGTGCGTTCGCCATACCGATGATGTTGCGGGTCTTAGCGCGGAAGAAGCCGATCGACCGAATGATCTCCTCGACTGCATCTGGATCGGCAACAGCCAGGGCGGCGGCGTTCGGGTACCGAGCGAACAGCGTCTGCGTCACCAGGTTCACACGGCGATCGGTGCACTGGGCAGAGAGGATGGTGGCCGTGAGCAGTTGGAAGGGGCTGTCGTACTCCAACGCACACAACTCTTTCGCCGTGCCCGGAAACTCGTGAGCCAGTCGCTCGCTCGTGACGCGAGCACGACCGGCTGCTGATCGAGGACGGGCCATCGAGCGAACACTACCTGTAGGGTCGTCACCGTGAGTCGAGTCACGGTCGAGATCCACCACGACCTGTCCTCTTCCGATGCAGGAGAGATCGCCGAGCTGCTTCGGCAGATATCCGCTGCCGACGGGTTCGCTCCTCTGAGCGAACAGAAGTGCCTCCAGGCAACCCATGCGCAGCACAGCCGGGGGGCTGGCGCACGGTCCATGGCCCGAGTTGTCGACTCGGGCCGGTTGGTGGGCTACGGCCATCTCAGCCAGGGAAACAGCAGTTGGGGTATCGAGGTGGCGGTTCACCCCGATCATCGGGATCCCAAGGTACCTATCGCAGAGGAGCTGCTCCGTTCCCTCCTGGATGAGGTCGGTCGGCAAGGAGGGGGCCGGGTCTTCTTCTGGGCGACCCGCGCCACCTCCGTTCACGACGACATCGCCATGAGACAAGGCCTCCTGCTCGACCGGGAGCTCATCCAGATGCGAGTCCCGCTCCCGCTCGCCCGAACTGTCGGGGGTGCTGACCAGCAGGGTACCGGCGCAATTGTCACCCGACCTTTTCAGCCCGGTCGTGACGAGTCGGCGTGGCTGGCCGTGAACAATCGGGCGTTCTCCTCCCATCCCGAACAGGGAGGATGGGATCTCGAAACGTTGCTCGAGCGAGAGGAAGAGCCGTGGTTCGACCCACTCGGTTTCTTGCTTCACGACGAAGGCGGTCGGCTGATCGGCTCATGCTGGACGAAGATCCATCACGACGCCGATCCCCCACTGGGGGAGATCTACGTCGTCTCTGTGGACCCTGATTTCCACGGTCGTGGTCTGGGGCGATCGCTGACCATCGCTGGGCTGTCCTGGTTGGCCGATGCGGGCCTGACAACAGGAATGCTCTACGTCGAGACCGACAACATCGCTGCTGTACGTCTTTACCGATCACTTGGGTTCACCGACGATCACGTCGATCGGGCCTATGCCGGTGAAGTGGCCAGTGCGAGCTGAAGGAGGCCGGCCGGCTACCCGATGATGCGCCCGATGCTGAAGGTCACACCGGCGGCAACCCCGGAGATGAGGAGTTGTCGGCACGCCGACCACAGCCACGCCCGCTCGGTGAAGAAGGACAGCGCGACCCCGACGGACAACGATGCCACGGCAGTGAGGATCACCGATGCCCACGCCGCCGTGGACCCCGACGTCACCAACCATGGCAACAAGGGCACGACAGCGCCGAGAGCGAACATGAAGAACGATGACACCGCCGCCTGCAACGGGTTGCCCAGCTGGTTGGGGTTGATACCCAACTCTTCTCGAGCGTGAGTCTCGAGAGCGGTCTGCGGGTCCCGCATCATCTTGATCGCCAGCTCGGTGGCCAGCTGTGGCTCGAGCCCTCGTCGCTCGTAGATGGCCGACAACTCGCGGCGCTCGTCTTCAGGTTCATGATGAAGAGCCTGTCGCTCCACGTCGAGCTCGCGCTCCATGAGCTCGGTTTGAGCGCGCATCGAGACATACTCCCCGGCTGCCATGGAGAACGCTCCGCCGACCAGACCGGCCAGACCTGCCAGCCGTACCGACGTCACCGATGTGTGAGCGCCGGCCATCCCCAGTATCAGGGCCACATTCGAGACCAACCCGTCGCTGATGCCGAACATGGCGGCGCACGCTCCCCCGCCCTGCAAGCTCCGATGATGGTGATGCTCGTCAACCACGCGATGGATCGTACCGAGTGGACGGCGATGAGGACGGACTGATCTCTGGACAAAGGAGCCCCTGCATCAGCAAGCTCGGGACCGCTTCTCCGCTGAGCCTCTAAGGTTTGGACATGGCTACCACCGTGCATGGCATCGAGAAGTTTCACGATCTGGTTGGACAACACCTCGGCTACAGCGAGTGGCACGTCATCGATCAGGATCAGATCAACCTGTTCGCTGAGGCCACGGGTGATCACCAGTGGATCCACGTCGACCCGGAGAAGGCCAAGGATGGACCGTTCGGCGACACCATCGCCCACGGGTACCTGACCCTATCCCTCGCACCGGTGTTCCTGGGTGAGGTCCTGGTGGTCGAGGGCATGTCCATGGGGGTCAACTACGGCTGCAACAAGGTGCGGTTTCCGGCCCCGGTGCTCGTAGGTTCGAAGCTGCGGCTCGGCGCAGCCGTAGCCGGAGCCGAGGATGTCCAAGGTGGCGTGCAGGTGGTCCTCGATCTCACCCTCGAGGTCGAGGGAGCAGCGAAGCCCAGCTGCGTGGCCCAAGTGGTGTACCGCTACTTCCACTGACCGCGCTGACGCCTGTTCCCCCTACCGCCACCGTGCCGAGACGGCCGGATTCCGGGATTGCTCTGATAGTACGAGCTGTTACTCCTAGAGTGGTGGCATGGAGATGCGGGTTGAGCAGCTGGCGGCGAGAGCCGGGGTATCCGTCGACACCATTCGTTACTACCAGTCGAAGGGGCTCCTTGCCTCGCCACGACGGCAGGGTCGGGTGGCCTGGTACGACGCCGAGCATGTCACCCGCATCGCCCGTATCCGGTCGCTACAGGCCAGAGGGTTCACCTTGGCCACCATCATCCGACTGCTGAACGGCGACCTGGACGCCGCCGACGAGGCCCTTCTCAGCGAGCTAGCCGGCTCCCGGATCACAGAAGCAACCCACCACCCGCACGAGCACAGCCCGGACGAGCCCGGCCACCAGCACGAGCACACTTCGAACCGCACCGTACCGGCAGACGCCGAAGAGCTCGAGCTGTTCACCATTGAGGAGCTGGCGCTCCGCACCGGCGTACCGCTGCCCTTGCTCCGGGCAGTCGAGGCCGAGGGGCTTCTCATCCCCCGTCGGGTCGGAGCCGACGAGCGCTATACCGACGAAGACGTTGACGCGGCACGAGCCGGGCTGGCGCTCCTGGAGTGGGGAGTGCCACTATCGGCGCTCCTCGAGCTGGCCAGGCGACACCACGCTGCCACCGTGTCCGTGGCCAGCGATGCCGTGAACCTCTTCTCCACGTACATACGGGGCTCCCTTCGGGAAGAGAGCGATGCCGGCAGAAGTGACGTACCGGACAGCAAGCGGCTCGTCGAGGCTTACACCGAGCTTCTCCCAGCGGTGACCACACTGGTCGAGCACCACTTCACCCGGGCGTTGCTCAAAGCCGCCCTCGACCATATCGAGCAGATGGGAACTCCAGGAGAGCTTCAGGCCGTTCACGATCAAACTGGCGACGGCGACGAAGCGGTGGCACGGTGACTACCTCGCCCTCCGTCCCGAATAGCGCTGCGTTCGACACAGCTGCCCGAGCAGCAGAGGCAGATCTTCCCACGGGCACCGAGAAGACCGCCCTGGTGCAGTCGATGTTCGATGCCATCGCTCCTCGGTACGATCTGGTCAACCGCCTGATGACCTTTGGGCTCGACATCCATTGGCGCCGACAGTCGGTGGACGCACTTGGCCTGCCGAAAGGTGCGTTCATCCTCGATCTGGCCTGCGGGACCGGTGACTTCCTACGGATGCTCAGGACCAAGGGGCTCCGGCCCATCGGTCTGGATCTGTCGTGGGGAATGTTGGAGGCGAATCGGGCCGGCGAGCCTTTGACCCAAGCTGACGTGGCGGCGTTGCCCATCGCCGACGGGTCGGTGGACGGGGTCACCTGTGGCTATGGGCTTCGGAACTTCACTGACCTGGACACCGCGTTCAGCGAGCTTGCCCGTGTGGTTCGGCCCGGTGGTCGGATCAGTCTGCTCGAGGTGGCCGAACCCGAGAGCGGTCTCATGCTCGCCGGTCATCGCCTGTGGTTTCGCCGCGTGGTGCCCGTGTTGGGTGGTCTGTTGTCGGACGGCGCTGCGTACCGGTACCTGCCCCGGTCCACCGCTTACCTTCCACCCACCGCCACGCTCCGAGCCATGCTCCGTGAGAGCGGGTTCTCGTCCGTGAACCGACAGGCGCTCTCCGGGGGGCTCAGCCAGTTGATCACTGCCACCCGGAGCGGCAGACCATGAGGAACGCCGGCGCTGCGGACACCATCGGGAACGGCTCCTCCAGCACCCAGGCCCCGCCCCTTCGTTCGCGCTGCCTCCTGCTCGACGGCGGGCCCCGGATCGACCCTTTCTCACTGGCTGGCTCGTCCGGCACTCTCTTTGTCACCGAGACCTTGGTACTGGTGGGAGTGGGGATAGCGCTGTCAATCCCGTTGCATCACGGGATCGAGGACAGCCGAGATGTCATCGAAGTCCGTAGACAGCTGGCGGCCATCGAGAGCAGTAACGAGGTCGGACAGCCCGGTTCCGGTGTCGTGGCATTCGGAGCTCTTCCGTTCGACCGCGGTGCTACCGGTCGGCTGATCGTGCCCGAGTTTCTCTACGGGTGTGCATCCGACGGGCAGGAGTGGGTCACGGTCGTCGGAACCGATCAACTCCCCACCACCTCGGAGGGACTACGAACGCGGCTTCTCGAGCGTTCGCAGCTGTCTACGAGTCCCCATCTCACGACACCGTCGATCACACCGCTGATGTCCGATCAGACATTTCTCGATGCCGTGAGCCGGGCCGTGGACGATATCAACCGGGGTGAGCTGCACAAAGTGGTACTGGCTCGCCAGCTCGACGTGGAGTTCGACAGCCCGATCGATCTTCCGCCGTTGCTCCGTCGATGGCATGACATGGAGCCAACGGCCACCATGTTCTCGATCCCGGTCGAAGGAGCCCAGTTCATCGGCGCCAGCCCCGAGCTCCTGGTGGCCCGGTACGACGATCGAGTTCACTGCCGTCCGCTGGCTGGTACGACCAGTCAGCGTGAGGATCGGGCTCCTGACCCACTTTCCGGTTCCGATCCCGGTCTCGATCTCCGTACATCGACCAAAGACCTAGCCGAGCATCGAGTGGTGGTCGATGCCATCACCATGGCTCTCGCCCCTCTGTGTACCGAGCTCGCAGTGCCGTCGACGCCGGACCTGCTACATCTGCACAGCGTCTCTCATCTGGCGACCTCCATCTCCGGTGTCCTCGCAGCCGGCTCCTCTCTTGCCCACGATGTGGCCACCGACTCTTCTTCTGCCCACGATGTGGCCACCGACTCTTCTTCTGCCCACGATGTGGCCACGGTGCTCGAGCTGGTGTCGCTCCTGCATCCCACTCCTGCCGTCGGTGGGATGCCTCGGGACCGGGCGCTTCAGGCCATCGAGCAGCTGGAGGCCCCCTCCCGTGCCCACTACGCCGGACCTGTCGGCTGGATGGACGCTACCGGCGACGGGCAGTGGGTTGTGGGCATACGGGCCGCCACCGTCGTCGAAGGCCGTGCTCGCCTGGCTGCGGGCGTAGGCGTCGTCGATGGCTCCGATCCTCAAGCAGAGCTACGCGAGGCCAACTGGAAGTTCACTGCCGTGCTCGATGCTCTGGTGCCCGGTGGTGGGTTGCTCGGATCACCTCGGCCAGGGCGTGCGGTGCATCCCGAGGGATGAAGTGGCCCACTCGGGCCATTCGGACCAACTCGGCATCGGGAATCGTACGGGCCATCGTATCGGCGGAACGAGGAGGAACGACGAGATCCCACTCCCCACTCACGACGGCAGTGGGCACATGCACAGAAGGCATGGCTCGCTCCATGTCCCCGATCTCGGTCATCAGGGCGCGTTGTTCGATCATGAACGTTCGCATCGTCCTTCCCCATGCACCTTCCAGCCCTTCGGTCAGTTGTTCGTCCGGAAGGACGGCATCGAGATACTCCCCGACCGTGCCCGGAAGCCGGGGAGTCCAGTGACGGACCCTCGGCAGCACGCTGCCCATAGCCATCAAGCCGGCGACGGTGAGCGCATCCCCCACACCGTGCACCGTCAGCAGATGGTCGAGCCCGTTGACAGTATCGGCCGTGCCCACCGAACCCACCAGGACCAGGCTTTGCACGAACTCTGGATGTCGAGCTGTCAACAGGATGGCGACGCCACCTCCCCAGCTGTGGCCGACGACGGTCGCAGGGGCGGCGTTCTTGGCCTGAAGAAGCTCGGCCACTAAGTCGGCATTATCGGCACAACCCCGTCCCTCACCGCCGGTGCGACCGTTTCCGATCCGGTCGGGAACAAGAACTCGGTAGTCGGCAGCGAGCTCGTCAGCCACCGGCTCCCAGATCGCTCCGGTTCCCGGTTGGCCGTGCAGCAGCAGCACCGGCGAGCCGGTACCGTGTTCAGTGATGTACAGCGTTGCGCTCATGCCCCTCATCGGGTTGGGGTATAGCAGCCGGATACGGAGGAGCAGGGGGTGGAGGCACGTCCGGTTCGACCGGGTCACTCGATGTACTGGCGTTGCGGTTGGGTAGCACGACCTCGAACGTCGCCCCCTTACCCGGTGCCGTGTCCACGGTGACATGACCACCCAGAGATTTGGCCACAGCGGCCACGATGAACAGTCCCAGCCCGGATCCACCATCCGGTCTCGAGGATGAGCCCCGGTAGAAGCGGTCGAACACCCGGCTCGCCTGTTCCACGGTCATACCCGGACCTTCATCCCGCACTCGAAGCACGGTCCGACCATCAGCTTGTTCCACTCGGACATCGATAGGAGTGCCGGGCGGTGTGTGGATCAACGCGTTCTGCAACAGGTTGTGGGTCAGCTGGCCAATACGCTGCTCGTCCGCTTCGATCACCACCGGTCTGGGTGCGACGAGCACGATGCGCCGGCTTCGGTCCAATGCCTGGGCGTCATCCACCGCTTCGGTCACCATGGCGCGGAGATCGACCGGCTTCGTTCGAGGAACCGGGCTCTCCCCCATCCGGGCCAGAAGCAACAGGTCCTCCACCATCGTGCCCATCCTGGCTGCTTCGCTCTCGATCCTCGCCAACGCCCGCTCTCGTGCCTCCTCGTCATCGAGCGCGTCTTTCCTCAAGAGCTCTGCGTATCCTCTGATCGAAGTCAGCGGTGTCCGTAGCTCGTGCGATGCATCACCGAGGAAACGACGCAATCGTTCTTCCGACAGTTGCTGCTGAGCGAATGCGGCTTCGATCTGGGTCAACATGCCGTTCAACGCTTGTCCCAGTCTCCCGATCTCGCTCTTCTCATCGCTCGGCGCTACCCGCCGCGTCAAGTCACCAGCGGCGATGGCTCCCGCCTCAGCCGTCATGTCCTCGAGCGGACGGAGACCCCGGGTGATCAACAGCATCAACAACACCAACAGGGCGACGACGACACCTGCAGAGACGGCGAGCTCCACATGAAGCAGCGACTGAAGAGTGGCCGTGACCGAGTCCAGACGGGTAGCCACCACCAGGGTCTCTCCGGGAAGCGCCGACGCCTGCAAACGGTACTGCACGGCGGGCGAGGACGGCGTTGCTGCCGAGTGCACGACGATGGCCGAAGCATCGGGGTGGTAGCTCCCGCGCGTCAGCTCGCCTCGGCTGAACGGAGGTCGTACCGGTAGCTTGGCAGGGAGCATCGGTGCCGGGTCTTGATGGGCTCTGCTCCCCGAAGGGCGGCTCAGGACGACGTTCCCTTTGCTGTTGAGGATCTCGACGTAGACCTCTGGACTGACGACCCGAGCGATGGTCTCGATCACGAGCGGCGTTCCTCGTCGCTCGGCATGCAGCGCCGCCCCGTCGATCTGGTCCTGAGCCATCGTCAGCTGTGCATCCGTCCGCCCATAGAGGTAGGAGTGCAAGGAGCTGTAGGTGACGAGGTCCACAGCGACCAGCCCCAGCGCCACCAAGACGATCATGATGGCGATCAACCGACGACGCAGCCTCACGGTTTCGGCTCTCGCAGGCTGTACCCGACCCGTCTGATCGTATGGACCAACGGAGGATCGAACCGATCGATCTTCTTACGGAGATAGCTGATGTACGTCTCCACGATGTTGGGATCACCCTCGAAGTCGTAGTCCCATACGGCATTGAGTATCTCCGACTTGGACAGCACCCGTCGGGCGTTGATCATCAGGTACCGCAGAAGATTGAACTCGGTGGCGGTGAGCTCGATAGCCTCACCTGCTCGCCAGACCTCGTACGTCTCCTCGTCCATGACAAGGTCGGAGAACCGGATGCGGCCGTCCACATCTGAACCATCTCCTATGGTCCGCCGTAGGATCGCTCGGATTCGGGCTACCAGCTCGTCGATACTGAACGGCTTGGTGACGTAGTCGTCCCCCAGTGCCAGGCCGGCCAATTTGTCCTCGCTCGCATCGCGTGCGGTCAGGAACAGGACGGGCGTGCCATTACCGGCCGCTCTGAGCCGGCGACAGACCTCGGTACCCTCGAGGTCTGGAAGCATCACATCGAGGACCATCATGTCGAAACCACCGGGCAGGGCCATGGTCAACGCTTGAGCGCCGGTCGACGCCACCTCGATCTCGAAATGTTCGAAACGGAGCGCCGCAGCCAGCACATCGGTGATGTAGGGCTCGTCATCGACTACGAGCACCCGTCCGGACGTTGCCATGTATCCATGCTTGCAGACGGGAGTGTCTCCCGAGCGACGCCGGGGTGCCGTGCGCAGCTCAAACAGGGGTCTGCGTCTTCGCTGCCTTCTGCCGGAACCTGCCGAACACTCGCTGGATCCCCCACCACGTGACCAGTCCGAACGCTTCGACCACGATGGCAGTGGACATCTTGGACTCTCCCTCGACCCGGTCGACGAACCGGATGGGAACCTCCACGATGGGAGCGTCGGCTCTCTTGGCCTGGAAGGTCATCTCGATCTGGAACCCGTAACCATCGGCACGGATGTGCTCCAGATCGATGCGTCGGAGTACCGATGCCGCGTATGCCCGGAAGCCCGAGGTGGAGTCGGTGATCCCCAAGCCCAGCAGCGCCGAGGCGTACACATTGCCCCCTTTGGACAGGAGCCGACGATGCCACGCCCAGTGTGGGATGGACCCCCCCGGGATATACCGTGACCCCACCGACAGCTCGAAGCCTTCGCTCAATGGAGCGACCAGTGCCGGCAGGGCGTCCGGATCATGAGACAAGTCGGCATCCATCTCGACGCAAGCTTCGAAATTGCGCTCCAGACCCCAACGGAACCCGGCACGGTAGGCACTCCCCAGCCCCGACTTCTCCTCACGCCGGAGCAGTTCAACCCCGCCGATCTCCTTGCCGATGGTCTCGGCCAGCTCGGCCGTACCGTCCGGGCTTCCATCGTCCACAACCAGGATGGTTGCCTCCGGCAGTGCCACTCTGATGCGTCGGAGGACACGATCGATATTCTCAGACTCGTTATACGTGGGCAGTACCACCAGCACATTCACGACGGGCAGCTTACGGTACTGGGTCGGTTGTATTGCGATCAGGTTCCAAATGAGCCCCGTTCAGGATGCCGTCGAGTGGGACCTCCGAAGGGGTTGCACGCGTGTACTGCCAGACCTCCCGAAATATGACCTGGATGGCTCCACCCACGGGAATCGCTACCAATGCGCCGGCAAGGGCACCCAAACCGGAACCGAATGCCCCGCCCAAATTGGCTCCGATCAACACGGCCAGGAGCACCCACAGTGGGTTCAGGCGCACCGTTCTGCTCATCACCAGCGGATAGAGAAAGTGGTTCTCGACCAGCTGGAAAGCTACGAACACGGCGAGCGCGACGATGGCTGCAACCGGGGAGTGCAACAAGGCGATCACCACGGTGGGTACACCGGCGATCAGACCCCCAACGAGCGGAATCATCGCCACGAGCGCGACCCACAGGCCGAGCAGGAGCGCGAAAGGCACGCCCAGGATCACCAAGGTCACGAACACCACCAGTCCAAAGACGAGGGAGAGGGCGGCGTTCCCGAGCACGTACGCAGTAACGGACCTGGAGACCGCGCTCGAGACCTGCTCGACCTTTGCCCGCCGTCTGGGTGCCAGGGTGTTGAGGAAGCCCCGACGGAGGGTCGGCGCCTCCAGCAGCATGAACAACGACAGGAAGGCAATGGTGGTCAGGGCCAGGATGGTGGAGAACACTGCTTTGCCGACGTTGGTCCCGACGCTGAGTGCCGGTTTGCCAAGGTTTTTGGCCGCGGCCTGCAGCTTCGGTGCGTTCTTCTGTACCCAACTCAGTAGGTGGAAGCGCTGGAGGGTCTTGGCCAGCTGTCCGTGACCCCGTTCGAGCTGACGGGTCATGCTGGGAAGACGCTCGGCGAAGTGGGTCAGAGCGTTGACCAGTGGATAACCGAAGAGGCCGAGCAGCCCCAAGAAAGCCAGGACTGCAGCGAAGAACACGATGACCACGGCTACAGCTCGCCGAAGGCGCCAACGTTGCAGCGCCACCACGGCCGGATTGAGAACCAGGGAGATGAACCCGGCGATCAGGATCCACAGGATCACTTCGCGCAGTCGCCCCACCAACCGGTACGCCACCCAGGTGGCTACCACGACGGCGTCCACGGTCAAGATGGTCCGGAGGGGTACTCCTTTGGCGGCAGCAGCGGCGAACAGGCGGTCACGACGTGGAGCGTCCGGGCCGGCTACCTCCACCGGCTCCT
Organism: uncultured Acidimicrobiaceae bacterium; assembly: GCA_963812965.1. GTDB lineage: Bacteria > Actinomycetota > Acidimicrobiia > Acidimicrobiales > RAAP-2 > DASXMT01. The sequence goes on from CAWEXG010000012.1 coordinate 227,660, forward strand.
GCGTACGAGCCGTGCTCACCTGCTTCGTGCTCCTGCCCTCAGCAGCCGATTCATGCTCCGGCTCCTCGTTCATCGGTTCAGCATGGCAGGTCCCAGGTCAGCTGAGTGGCATCGTGCACCGTCAGGCTGGGTGCCACCCTGACGCTGGGTACCACGATCGGGGCGGCGGCGTGTCAACATGAGGGCAATGGTCGCCGAGCATCCTCATGGCACGCGACGGCGTTGGTGGCACCGAGGCCCGTTCGTACGAAAAGAAGTCCGTTGGACGGTCGGGCTCGTACTGCTGTTCCTCTTCTTCTTCTATATCGCCATTCCGTTGCTGGCCAGCCATCGGGACGATCTCACCGCTCTCGGCCACATCCATCCCATCTATCTCATTCTCGGCGTCCTGTTGGAGATCGGCGCCCTGACCGCATACACCCAGCTGACTCACGCAGTACTCCCGGAGAACGGACCCAAACGGCTCCGACTGTTCCGGATCAACATGTCGACTTTGGCCCTCAGCCACGTCTCGCCCGGAGGGACCGCCCCTGGAGCCGCTCTCGGGTATCGACTACTGACCCAGTCGGAGGTCAGCGCACCCGATGCCGGGTTCGCGCTCGGCACCCAGGGCATCGGCTCTGCTGTGGTCCTGAACGTCCTGTTCTGGCTGGCACTGGTGGGTTTCATCGTTCTGCACGGTTTCCACGCCCCCACCAGTCACCACGGTTCCCAATCAGCCTCCGGCACGATCTTGGTCGTCGTGGCTGCGGGCATCGGTGTCATCCTGCTCGGCGCTTTCGGTGGCCTCTTCTACCTTCTGACCAGAGGGCAGCAACGAGCGAGCCAGGTGGTCCGACGGATCTCCAGGCGCATTCGCTTCCTCGACCCCGATAAGACCGCGGCGCTGGTGGAACGGCTGGCGGAACGGTTCGCCGTCCTATGCCAGGACCGTCGCCTTCTGGTCAGGGCGGTCGGATGGGCCACGGTCAACTGGCTGCTCGACGCGGCGTCGCTCTGGGTGTTCGTGGCAGCGTTCAGCCACTTCATCAACCCCATCGATCTCCTGGTGGCCTACGGGTTGGCCAACATCCTGGCTGCTATTCCCATCACCCCTGGCGGACTCGGCATCGTCGAGTTCGTCCTGGTCTCGATGATCACCGGGTTCGGACCGACAGCCGGACAGGCGCTCTCGGGGGTGCTTGCGTATCGCGCCGTCAACTTCTGGCTTCCGATCCCGTTCGGGGGCTTGGCGTACGCATCGCTGGAGCTCGAACAGGGCAAGCTCTACCAGCGACTTCATCTGTTCTTCCTGCGACGCTACGACCAGCGACGTGGCGGTCCAGATCGGAGGTCCACGGCCCTCTCCACCAAGGGCGGCGGCACATCCTCAAAAGCAACCACGGAAGTCAGTGCGGCGCAGAAACCTCCCGCCCACGGCGACGACCGGCACGCTTCCTCCACCACCGCACCACTCGCCAACGGGCACTCCGGTCGACCTGCTGTTCGATCTCCAGTGGTGAAGCGGTCCGGGGGTGGGTCCGTGCTCGAGCCTGGTGCTGAAGCCGAGCCTGAAGGCTGAAGCCGTTTCCGGCCAGCACGCGGGTCCACGTCCCGTCCGAATCGAGCGTCCAGGTATTCGTGTCGTCCATGAGCGCAAGGTCCAGGATCCGCACCAGACGATCCCGAAGTTCGGAGACCTCGATGGGCAGGACCGCCTCGATGCGCCGATCGAGATTTCGCTCCATCAGATCGGCTGATCCCAAGGCAACCAGCAAGCGCCTGTCGCCAACCCCTCCGAACCGGAAGACCCGAGAGTGTTCCAGAAACTGTCCGACGATCGATCGGACCCGAATGTTCTCCGACAGTCCGGGGAGCCCGGGCCTCAGGCAGCATCGCCCCCGGATGATCAGGTCGATGGAGACTCCGGCGGCCGATGCACGGTAGAGGCAGTCGATGACGGACGGGTCGGTGAGCCCATTGGCCTTCAACACGATGCGGCCCTGCACACCGGCCTGTGTCTCCTCTTCGATCCAGGAGATCAACTGCTGACGGAACGAGACGGGAGCCACCACCAGGCGGTGGTACTCCGCCGGTCGGCTGAAACCGGTGAGATAGTTGAAGAGGTTGGCCACATCGTCGGCAACGGCAGGCTCAGCGGTTAGAAGACCGAGATCCTCGTAGTGCCGGGCTGTCAGGGAGTTGTAGTTCCCGGTCCCGATATGGCAGTAGCGGCGGATCTCGCCCGCCTCTCGTCGGACCACCAGCGCCGTCTTCGAGTGGGTCTTCAACCCGGCCAAACCGTAGACCACGTGGACGCCTGCCTCTTCGAGAGCACGAGCCCAGGCGATGTTGGCCTGCTCGTCGAACCGTGCCTGGAGCTCCACCAGGGCCGCCACCTGCTTCCCTGATTTCGACGCCCGGATCAGGGCCGCCACGATGGAGCTGTCACCCGAGGTTCGGTACAGCGTCAGCTTGATGGCCAGCACCCCCGGGTCGTCGGCCGCTTGCGTGACCAAGGCCTCGACCGACGTGGTGAAGGAGTCGTAGGGGTGGTGAACGAGCACATCGTGATCACGAAGCACAGCGAACACATCCACCGGATCACTGCCTACCGGTGCCAGCGGTGGACCGGTCACCGGTAGCCACGGCTCAACAGCGAGATCGGGGCGTTGGAGATCGGTCACGGCCCACAGTCCGCTCAGATCGATGGGGGTTTCGATGGTGTAGACGCTTGCCGGCGGAACGCCTACCGCCGTGGCCAGGAGATCTCGTATCTCGGGCGTGGCATCAGCAGCGATCTCGAGACGGACGGGCTCGCCGAACCGCCGTCGTTGCAGCTCGAGCTCGACCGCCGCCAACAAGTCTCCGACCTCGTCTTCCTCGACGGACAGGTCGGCATTTCGGGTGACCCGGAAGGCGTAGTGCTCGCCGACGGTCATGGCCGGGAACAGCATGTCGAGGTGCGCAGCGATCACCTGCTCCAACGGGACGAACCGCTCTCCGTCGGGCATCACCACGAAGCGGGGAAGCAGGGGCGGAACCTTGACCCGTGCAATCCTGTTCTCGCTGGTGACCGGGTCGAGCACCCGTACCACCAGGTTCAACGACAGGTTCGATATGTAGGGGAACGGGTGGCCCGGGTCGACGGCAAGCGGGGTCAGGACCGGGAACATCTGTTGATGGAAGACCTCCACCAGGTAGGCGCGGTCCTCTTCGTCCAACGTGTGCCAATCGGAGAGGACGATGCCGGCAGCGGCCAACCCTGGGACGACCCGGTCCAGGAAGATGCGACCCTGCCAATCCACCAGCTCGGTCACTCGCTTTGTGATGGCATCGAGCTGCTCACCTGGACTCATACCGTCCGGTGAACGAGTACGCAGCCCGGCTGCGACCTGGTCTTCCAGCCCGGCGACACGAACCTGGAAGAACTCGTCCAGGCCATCGGAGAAGATGGCCAGGAACTTCACTCGTTCGAACAGCGGAAGACGTTCGTCGTCGGCCAGCTCCAACAGCCGGGCACCGAAGTCGAGCCAGGAGAGCTCACGATTGAGGAACCTTCCGGGATCGGCCTCGTCGTTCCGATCCGACCGGCTGACCAGCTGGGATTGGCTCCCCGGGGCCTGTGCTGGAGCCGAGATCCCATCCACGCCCATCCTGGGACTCCCGGTGGTTGCCACCTCCCGCTCGGCGATCAGACGGTCGCTCATATCCTCAGCATGGTACCGCTCAGCCAGATCGCTGCCTCTGTGGATATGGTCGAGGCACACAGGGAAGGACTCCCCCGGTAGCTCGACGCACACCGATAGGCTCGCCGCCGTGTCGGTCTTGAGCCATATCCGGACGCCAGCACCCCTCCGGCGCCCACGCGGGCCGAAACCCCGCCGTCGTACCGAGATGGGCCTCATGGTTGCCGCCGGGGTGATCATCCTGGCCGCGTACACGCTGATGATCGTGGGCAACACGAACAAGGTCCCGGCCGACGTCGGTCCCCTGATCATCGCCATGTTCCTCCTGGGAGCCATCGCCCACATCGCCACCCGGTACCTGGCACCCGACGCCCATCCCGTGGTGCTGCCGATCTGCTTCCTTCTCAACGGCATCGGCTACGTGATGATCGTCCGGATCGACTTGGCAAATGCCACCAACTACGCGCCCATCCAGGCACTGTGGACAGCCGTAGGGGTGGGTGCCTATGTCCTCACCCTGTTCTTTGTCAGGCGGTCGAGGGATCTCGACCGGTACCGGTACCTGCTGTTGCTGTTCGGTAGCTTGCTGCTCCTGGCTCCACTCCTCCCCAAAGTCGGACTGGAGATCCAAGGGGCTCGGCTGTGGATCCACGTCGGTTCGTTCGAGTTCCAGCCGGTCGAGATCTCGAAGCTGATGCTGTGCATCTTCTTCGCCTCCTACTTCTCCGAGAAGCGGGAGATCCTGACCACCCCTACTGCCAGGGTGGGAAGCAGGCTATTTCTCGATCCCCGTCCGCTGTTGCCGATCACCGCCGCCTGGATCTTCGCCATCGGCGTCATGAGCCTGGAGCACGACATCGGCTTCTCCGCCCTCCTCTTCACCCTGTTCATCGCCATGCTGTGGGTGACCACCGGCCGGACCGGCTACCTCTTGCTGGGTATCGTCCTCTTCGCAATCGGCGCCTATCTGTCGAGCCACTTGCTCGGCCAAACTCAGGTGCGGGTACAGACGTGGCTTGATCCGTGGAAGATCCTTCCCAACGATCCCGGGTTCCAACTACGCCAGTCGTGGTACGCACTGGGCAGTGGCGGGATCGGTGGGAGCGGGCTCGGACTGGGAGCTGCCGCCTACCTGATTCCCAACGTCAACACCGACTTCATCTTCGCCGTCATCGGCGAGGAGATGGGACTGCTCGGGTCGACAATGGTGGTCGTGGCGTTCCTGTTGCTGGTCGGTACCGGTCTGCGAATCGCTCAGACCGCCCGCTCTCAGTTTGCCAAGCTGACTGCGACCGGCCTCACGGTGATCATCGGCTTCCAGGCGTTCTTCATCATCGCCGGCGTCATCCGTCTTCTCCCGTTGACCGGGATCACCTTGCCGTTCGTCTCGTACGGTGGTTCGGCGCTGATCGCCAACTACATCCTGATAGCCGTACTCATGCGGATCTCCGACGAGGGGACCCAATCGGCAGACACGTCGGCGTTGACGGAGAGTGCCAGCGAGCACGAGGATCGAGTGGTCGTCCCCCGGACATAGCCGTAAAGCTCGACAGAGACGACAGGGACACCGCCAGGGCTGAAGCCGGCCGGCGTGGCGGGGTGCACATGTTGTCGGACCACGTGTTGTCGGACCACGTGTTGTCGGGCGGAGCGCTAACCGCCAACCGCCTCGTCTTTGTCGACTGGGGTGCTCGGTTGTGACTCCGGATCAGCCGGGATGGTGTAGATCGGTTCCGGTTCATCGGTCTCGGCTGTCGGTGGGGGAACATCGCCAGGGTCCTCGAACAGGCGGGCATCGACCAGGATGGGAACGGGAACCGATTGGCGGAGGGCGAGGGTGAGTGCATCGGTCGGGCGACACGAGTAGACGTTCCGCCCGGAGCGACCCCGGAGGTCAAGCTCGGCGAAGTAGGTCTGGCCCTGCCTGCCGACCAAACGAACGGCCACCACGTCGATATCGAAACCATGCAGAACATCGGCGACCAGCTCGTACGTCAGTGGTCGTGGGGTAGGAATCCGCCGAAGGGCGTGAGACAGTCCCACACCGTCCTGCAGGCCGATAGCGAAGGAGAGCTGACGGCGTGGCGACTCCACTTCACGGATGACGACGGTCGGGTACTGGGAGGGAAGCTCGACGGAGACATCGGCCACGATGGCCATGCGGAACTCAGGAGCGGATGCCGTTGGTCCTACCGTCACCGAACGCTCCGCATGTGGACGTTGAGCACCAGACCGATGGCGGCAAAGAACACGAGGATGGACGAGCCGCCGTAACTGAGGAACGGGAGCGGGATACCCGCCACCGGCATGATCCCCACGTTCATCCCCACGTTCTCGAACACCGAGAACACCATCAGTGCGAACACCCCAGCGCACAGGAGCCGCCCGTAGTTGTCCCGGGCCAGCTGGGCGGTCCGGAGAATGCGCCAGGCCACCACGCCGTACAACCCGATCAGCACGGCAGTGCCCATGAAACCGAGCTGCTCCCCCACCGCTGAGAAGATGAAGTCGGTCTGTTGCGACGGCACGTAGGACAGGTTGGTCTGGGCCCCCTTGAACAGCCCCGTGCCGAACCAGCCACCGGACCCGATGGCGTTCTTGGCCTGGTTCACGTTGTAGGTGGCGGACGAGCCGGGTTTATTGGGAGAGATGAAGCTGGTCAGCCGGTCGATCTGGTACTGATGCAGCAGACCAACTTTCAGGGTGACGATCACTAGAAGCCCGAGGCCGACGATCAGCAACACCAGGTAACGCCCGGGCAGACCGGCGACACCGAGCATGACCAGCATCACAACGCTCATTACGATGCCGGTTCCCAGGTCCGGCTGCTTCACCACCAAGATGATCGGGATGCCGGCCAGCAGCACCAGGCGCACCATGTCCCGGAACACCAAACCATCCGGACGGCGCGCACAGTACGTGGCGATGGCGATGATCACTGCCAGGGTGGCGAACTCGGACGGCTGTAGCTGAAAAGGACCGATCGGGAACCACCGAGTCGCACCTTGTGCGGAGTGTCCGACCGCGAACACGGCCAGCAGTAGGAAGAGTGTTCCCAGATAGATGATGGTGCTGACGTGCTCCAACTGCCGATAGTCGAACAGCGACCATGACCACCATGGCCACCAGCCCGATGATCATGAACGCCAGCTGCCGTTCCAGGTAGTAGTGGGGATTCTCGCCGTTCAGGATCAATGAGCTCCTGGTCGCCGAGTAGACCATGACCACGCCGGTGATGGCCAGGATCACAGCGGTAGCGACCAGGACCAGGTCGATGCGGGCGGTGAGCAGACGAGCCTGGCGAGATCGATGGGTGGTGGGGATGGGGACGTAGTTCACGAAGAAGCCCAGGATATCGAGGGATCAGCGACCGCTGAGAGCATCGGAGGCCAGCTGCCACATCACCGAGACAGGAGGCTCTTTCCCCGTCCACGTACGCAGCTGAGCGGCAGCCTGGTGGACCAGCATGCCCAGGCCGTTGTGCACGGTGGCGCCCTCGACGCGGGCTGCAGCGAGCCAAGGCGTGGACGCTGGGTGGTACACCAGGTCGACCACTACCTGCTCGGCCCGCAAGTGGTGCGGATCGAATGGCAAGCCGCCGATACTGCTGCCCTGGTGTCCCTCCATCCCTGCCGGTGTGGCGTTGACCACCAGATCGGCTCCAGGCGCTTCTTCGGGGCGTCCGACCCTGGCCACTGGTCCACCGACAGCGACGGCGGCCTTCGCTCGGGCCTCCGTGCGGTTGACCACGATGATCTCCGTGGCACCGGCATCGGCCAGCGCCACGATGACCGCCCGGGCCGCACCACCGGCGCCGACCACCAGACACGTCTTCCCCTGCGGATCGAAGTGGTCACCACGGCGGAGCGAGGCGACGAAACCCTCGCCATCGGTGTTGCTGCCCACCAGGCCATCGGGTCCGGCGGTGATGCAGTTGACCGCCCCGAGGGTGGCTGCCACCGGCGTCACCCGATCGACGAGTGCAGACGCTGCTTCCTTGTGGGGCATGGTGACCGAGAGCCCGACGATTCCCAGAGCCCGCATCCCATCGACGGCGGCACCGATGTGCTCTGCGGTCACCGGGAAGCCGACCGAGACCCAGTCCAGACCGAGGTGGGCGAACGCCGCGTTGTGGAGGAGCGGTGACAGCGAATGCGCGACAGGATCGCCGATGACCCCGACCACGGTGGTGGCTGCCGAGATGCGGTCGATGTCCGCTCCGGAAGTCACGATCGGCACGTCTCGTCCATCACGGGAGTCCTCGTTGTTGGGCGAGTGCCTCGTTGGCCTGCTGTTCTGCGAAGGTGGTCGCGAAGGACTCCGTCCCGTTCTCTTGGGTCACCACGAAGTACAGCCAGGAACCTTCCGGTGGGTTCAGCGCCGCTTGCAACGCTGCTTTGGATGGAAAGCAGATCGGCGTGGGGGTCAGTCCCTTGTTCAAGTACGTGTTGTACGGGGTCACCAACTGTTCGTCCTGCTGGGTCACTGTTCCTCCGTCCCGATGCTCGGCATAGAGCACGGTGGAGTCCATCTGAAGTGGCATGTCGTCGTTGAGACGGTTGTAGATCACCCGAGCGACCGGACCCAGGTTCTTCTGGATCACCCCCTCCTTCTCGACGATCGACGCAACGGTGATCACCTCGTAGGGAGTTCTCCCCAGCGCTGCTGCGCCTGTCGTGAGCCCCACTTCATCGGCCACCTGATTGAAGCGATCGATCATCTGGGTCAGGATCTGGGTGTCGGTCTCGCCCGGCACAACCTGGTAGGTCCCAGTGGCCAACAACCCTTCGAGGCTGTTCGATCCGGGCTGCTCATACGGCGAGTGCAGTGTGCCACCCGTAGCCAGGGCCAGGAACGCCGACTGGTTGTGGCCGGGGAGCTGTCCCACCCGCTGCGCCACCTCGGCCACTGTGAACCCTGGTGGAATAGAGAGAGCGAAGACATTGGGGCCTGCTCCCAACTCGTTCTTCACAGTTGCGAACGACGAACTCTGGTGCAGTGCGTAGTTGCCCACTTCGATGGTCGGCGAGCCGTGCAGCACGAGCCATATTCGAAGTGCCAGGGAGCTTCCGACGACCTTCTTCTCCTGAAGCAAGGAAGCAACCTGGCTGGTGCTGTCTCCCTGAGGCACGGTGATGATGACCTCCGGCCCTTGCGCTCCCGACGGGTTGGCCTGGACGTCGAGCCACAGGAGCCCTCCACCGATGACGACCACGGCGAGCACCAGCAACGTGACGCCTGTCGTTCGCCACGGATGGCGTCGGAAGGACAGCCGGTGATCTCGGGTCCGGCGGTGGGCCGGCCCTTCTTGCTCTGCCGGCCCTTCTTGCTCTGCCGGCCCTGGCTCTCTTCCTCTTCCTTCGGCCGGCTCTACCGGCTCTACCGATTCCGCCGGCTCTACTGGTTCTGTCGGCCCCATCGGGGGGAGCTCGTCGTCCGTCACTGGCCTGTGCCGCGTGTCCGACGTCCGTCGAGCCACGCCTGTAGCAGCACGGCGGCGGCCGACCGGTCCACGACGGAACGCCGAGCCCGTGAGCTCTTCCCGGCCTGAGCCAAGGCAGCATGGGCGGTGACCGTGGTCAGACGCTCGTCAAACAGCTCCACCGCGACTCCTTCTGGCGTGAGCAACACCGACAGTGCTGCAGCTTCGGCTTCGGCCGCCTGGGCAGCCGCTCCTCTGGCACCGTCGAGTGACAACGGCAGACCGATCACCACCACCTCGGCCTCTTCGTCCAGGACCAACCGTACCAACGCCGAACGGTCCTGCTCCAGGTCGCCAGTGCGAACGAGCGTGGTCCTGGGCAACGCCAGCGTACCGGCCGAATCGCTCACGGCGACCCCGATCCGCCGTGACCCCAGGTCGATCCCCACCACCCGCCTCCTGGCACCGCCACCCGGGCTGTCCGCCCGCTGGGCCCCTCGCACCTCAACCACCGGCAAGCGCCCGGCGTGCCTCATCGAGAGCGCTGTCGATGCCACCGGCGTCCTTGCCTCCGGCCACTGCCACCTCGGGGGAACCACCGCCGCCGCCGCCGACCAACGTGGCAACTCGTTTCACCAGGTCACCGGCGTGCGTACCGTCGGCGGGATCGGCTGCTGCCGCAACAGCAGCACGGGTGCCGTCAGGGCTCCCCCCAGGACAACGGCACGGAGGGAGCCCAGTGTCCTGGTGCTCTGGGCCAACGTCCGGAGTAGATCGGGACTCAGGCCGTCACGTCGGGCGATCACCACACCGTCCACGGCGTGGGAGACCAGCACGGCTGCCTCGTTCTGGAGATCCTTGCTCCTCGCCTGTTCCAACGCCTTGTCGGCCGCTCGTTGGCGTTCCAGCAGCCGGTTGATCGCCTCGGGGACTTCTTCCGGCTCGGTCCGCAACAGTGCTGCCGCCTCGGCCAGCACGGCGTTGTGGTGGGTGATCCGCTCGAACGCTCCCGTGCCGGACGCCGCTTCGATCCGGCGGGTGTTGGACCCGATCGACGACTCGGACACGATGGTGATGGGGCCGATCATTCCCAGCGCTGACACGTGGGTTCCACCGCACAGCTCGGTCGAATGCTCGCCGGCTCGGACCACTCGTACTCGTTCGCCGTACTTATCCCCGAAGAACGCCAGTGCCCCCATGGCCTCCGCTTCGACCTTGGACGTCTCGATCACGGTCACCGGCGCGTCGCTCAAGACGTCCATGTTGGCCATCGATGCGACCGCAGCCAGCTCCGCAGGTGCGACCCCAACACTGTGGCTGAAGTCGAAACGAAGGCGGTCCGGCGCCACCAACGATCCCTGCTGGCGAACGTGGTCGCCCAACACGGCGCGCAGCGCGGCGTGCAGCAGGTGGGTAGCCGTATGGTTGCGCCGCAACGAGTCCCGACGAACGGCGTCGATGGTGGCCAGGGCCTCCTGGCCGGCAAAGAGCTCGCCGGTGATGCTGGCGCGATGGGTGAACAGGCCCGGAAGGGCCATGACCGTGTCGTAGACGAGCGCTGTGCCGGTCTCGGTCACGATGGTGCCGGTATCGCCGACCTGACCGCCACTCTCGGCGTAGAAGGGACTCCGGTCCAGAAAGATCTCGGCGTGGCCGGCATGCTCCGGGTCCGGATCGGTCAACACGGCGACCACCCGAGCCGGAGCCGAGTAGGCGTCGGGGGACGAACCGACGAACAGCGTCTGCCCCTCTGCGTCGAGGACGGCTCGGTACGCGTCCTCACCGGCATCCACACGTCCTGCCCGAGCAGCAGCCCGAGCTTGACGCTTCTGCTCGTCCATTGCCGCCTCGAACCCGGCCAGATCGACGGTGACGCCGGCCTCCTCGGCCATCTCGACCGTCAACTCCACCGGGAACCCATAGGTGTCGTGGAGGCGGAACGCCACGTCGCCGGGAACGGTGACGGTTCCCGAAGCCAACTGCTCTTCGAGAATCGCCGACCCGGCAGCGAGGGTACGCAGGAAGCCCTCTTCCTCTCGTGCCACCACGTCGGTCACCAACCGGTGGTTCTCGGCGAGCTTCGGGTACGACGCGCCGAGGACACCTACGGCCGCGTCGACCAGCAACGGGGTGATCTGGGTATCGACTCCGAGTTGTCGGGCCCGACCGATGGCCCGGCGGATGATGCGCCGGAGCACGTACCCGCGTCCTTCGTTCGAGGGGAGCACGCCGTCGGCCACCAACATGGACATGGCACGACCGTGATCGGCCATGATCCGGAGCCCAACGTCGTCGCCTTCGTCCCTGCCATAGGTACGACCGGAGATCCTCTCCGCCGCATCGATCAACGGGAGGAACAGATCGGTGGCAAAGATGGAGTCGACGCCCTGGAGAACCGGCAGAATGCGCTCGAGCCCGGCGCCGGTATCGATGCTGGGGTGGGGCAGGTCCTCGGTCGTTCCATCGGCCAGCCGGTTGAACTGCATGAACACCAGGTTCCAGATCTCGACGAACCGCTCGGCCCCCCCGTGCGCCGGCCCCCCCGGCTCACCGGCCGCCTCGCCCTTGTCGAAGTAGAGCTCCGAGCTCGGCCCGCACGGTCCGGTGGGACCCATCTGCCAGAAGTTGTCCTCCCCCAGCCGCTGGATCCGGTCACGGGGGACGCCGACGACGTCAGCCCATATCTGCTCGGCGTCGTCATCGCTCTCGTGGACCGTCACCCACAGACGATCACCGTCGATGCCGAGCACCTCGGTGACCAGCTCCCAGGCGAACGGGATGGCTTCTGCCTTGAAGTAGTCGCCAAAGCTGAAGTTGCCCAGCATCTCGAAGAACGTGCAGTGGCGTTGGGTCGTGCCGACGATGTCTATGTCGAGTGTGCGGAAGCATTTCTGGACCGAAGTGGCTCGGGACCAGGGTGCGGGTTCGTCACCCACGAAGAACGGTTTGAACGGCACCATGCCGGCGATGGTGAACAGTACCGACGGATCGTGCGGGATAAGACTCGCCGACGGCACCGCGGTATGGCCACGTTCGACGAAGAACCGGGTGAAGGCGGTACGTAGATCGTTGGCATCAGTCGTCGAGCCGGAGGTCACGACGGGAAAGCCTACCAATGATGATGTCTTTGACTTCCTGGAGGATCCACCGCCTTTGGGCTGGTCGTGAATAGGTTCGGGAGTCGCTGGTTGGTTCGGCCTGACTTGGATTCTTGTGGCGTCGAACGACGTCGTCGACCGAAACCTTCCAGCCGCAGATTGAAAACGGCACGTCCCGTCTCCGAGGTGGGGTGATTGGTCCGGGTTGCTCGAACAACCTGGACCGCCCGTCGCTCCGATCCGGGACGGCCGTGCCACCCCTTGACCAAAAGGAGAAGAAGGGATGGCTATGACCACCATAGACACCACATGCCGGATCACTGGGGGTGTCGACACCCATGGCGACGTCCACGTTGCCGCCGCTCTCGACTCGGTGGGCAGGGTCCTTGGCACAGAGGCCTTCGAGGCGTCCCCTGCTGGCTACCAGGAGCTCTGTGCCTGGCTCTGCAACTTCGGGGAGGTCACGTGCGTAGGAGTGGAGGGCACCGGCGCCTATGGCGCGGGCCTGGCTCGCTTCCTCGGGCGCCAGGGAGTCCGTGTCGTCGAGGTCGACCGGCCCAACCGCCAGGCTCGGAGGAGGCAAGGCAAGTCCGATTCCCTCGATGCCGTTCAAGCGGCCCGGGCCGTGCTCTCAGGCCAGGCCGCTGGCGCCAAGAGCCGCGATGGCGCCGTCGAGGCCATCCGGGTGCTGTTGGTGACCCGCCGCTCGGCCACCCAGGGGCGCAATAAGGCGCTGGTGCAGATGCGCCACTTGGTGCTCACCGGACCCGATGAGCTGCGGGTCCGATTCAAGCATCTCAACCAGGCCAGGCTGGTCGACGAAGCCAAGGGCCTGCGCCCGCTGCACTCGCCCGATCAGGTGACCACAGCGACAAAGACCGCCCTGCGCACGCTGGCTCAGCGTATCGGCGCCCTCGACGAGGAGCGTGGGGCCCTCGACCAGCTCCTCGCTCCCCTGGTGGCCACCACGGCCCCTGAACTCGTGGCCCTCCGTGGCGTGGGCACCGTCGTGGCTGCCACCCTGCTCGTGGCCGCCGGCGACAACCCCGAGCGACTGACCTCCGAAGCCGCCTGGGCAAAGCTTTGCGGGGTTGCCCCGCTCGAGGCATCCTCGGGCAAGGTGACCCGGCACCGGCTGAACGCCGGTGGCGACCGGCAAGCCAACTCGGCCCTGTGGCGAATTGTGATCGTGCGAATCACCTGCGACCCTGACACCAGGGCCTACGTGGAACGACGCACCAAAGAAGGTCGCTCCAAGCGTGAGGTCATCCGGATCCTCAAGCGCTACGTCGCACGCGAGGTGTACCACACCCTGCCTCGCCACTGAGATCCCTGGAACGTGGACCTGGCTCCAAGCCTACCTGTCGCCCACGAGGGCTGACCTGAAACCGAACCGCCGGTCCACGGCCAGGCACCGCGATTGTCGAAGACGCGTGGCTTGATAAGAGCATGCCCTCGTCAGAGTGGCCCGTCATTGGTGTGCCCGCTGTCTCCGCTCTCGAACATCCCTCCATTGGGACCTTGACATCAATAGGAGCTTCGGCCCAGGTGAGAGGCTCAGCGAATAGGTGGAGCGACTCCTCGGTCGGCCAGCTCGGCCCAGAGCTGTTCCTCGTGGCGCTGCATCGAATCACGCCCCTCGGCGAACGCGTCCCGGATTCGGTCACTCGTGGCACCGGCAGCGTTGCGAGCAGACCGCCCCACTTCGGCGACGAGCGCATCGGGGGCCAGCTTCGCTGCCGTCCGTTCGATCGTCCGGCGTACCCGGCGCTCGGCCCAGATCGACGAGCCGGCCCCCAGGGCGATGCCGGCGGTCAACCAGAAGGTTCGCTTGGGCATGACTGCTCAGCCCCGCCCGTTCGATCCGTCCGGCACGGAGGTCGTCCTGTCCGGAACGGAAGTCGTCTTGCGAAGGCGCCGCATGCCTCCTGCAGCGCCGGCCCGGACTGCCAGCACCTTCACGACCGGATTGGCGAAGGCGCGGTACGCCAGCCGGGACGCAGAGTCAACGGTGGCGGTGACCGCCTCGGTCGACTCCAGCACGGCACCGACCCGTTCCATCTCTGTCGCCGCCTGATCGACGACCCGCTGCGCGTCGACGACCAACGGCATCGTCCTGGCTCGCAGCTCGTCCGACACCGCCTCGAGGCGGCGTACCTGCCTTCGCAGTCCGGCGATGGCGACCAGCAGCCCGCACACGGCGAGAAAGCACGCGACGGCAGCGACGAGGACGGCGATCTCACCAGCAGACATGACCTGGTCAGCATAGAGGCCCTGCGGACAGGGGCCGGGCTCGTCGTTCCGAGGCTTCGTGTCACGGCGTTGTCGTCGTTCGGCAGTACCAACGTCTCAGAGGAGCAGAAGGAGCCCGGAGTCGGCTCCCGAACATCCAAAGAGAACGCAGAACAGGTGGTCCAGGCCCGTTACGTTCCGTCCTGTTCCTGATCGCCCCGCAGCTGGCGCAGCCGTTCGGCCACGACGGCTTCGTGGCCACGATCGCTCGGTTCGTAGTACACGGTGTCACCGAGCTCGGGCGGGCGGTACTCCTGGTCCGTCCACGCTCCGGGTTGGTCGTGCGGATAGACGTATCCCTTACCGTGGCCTATCGAACTGGCGCCCCGATAGTGAGCATCCCGGAGGTGCGCCGGCACGTCGCCACGTGGACCGCTGCGAACATCGTGCTGTGCTCGACCGAGCGCCACCGTGACCCGGTTGGACTTGGGAGCGCACGCCAGGTGCACCACCGCCTGCGCCAGGGTGAGCTGCGCTTCGGGAAGGCCGACGAACTCGACGGCTCGAGCGGCGGCGTCGGCGACGACCAGGGCCAAGGGATCTGCCTCGCCCACATCCTCGCTGGCCAGTATGACCAGGCGTCGGGCGATGAAACGGGCGTCCTCGCCCGACTCGAGCATGCGGGCCAGCCAGTAGAGCCCGGCATCCGGATCCGACCCCCGTACGCTCTTGATGAAGGCACTGACTTGGTCGTAGTGGTCGTCCTCGCCATAGTGATGCAGCCGGGTGTGCCGGGCTCGTTCCACGTCGTTCACCGTGACCGGCTGGTCGCCGGCCAGTGCCAGGGCAACCTCGAGTGTGGTGAGCACGGCCCGGGCGTCGCCGTCGGCCAGAGCGATCAGACCGGTCACGGCGTCCGGATCAGCCTCGGCTCCCTCTGCTCGTAGGCCACGAGCTACCACCTCCCGCAGCTCGTCGTTCGAGAGGGGCTCCAGGCGCCACAACGTGGACCGAGACAACAACGGGGCATTGACCTCGAAGAACGGGTTTTCCGTGGTGGCACCGATCAGCACCACGAGCCCTTCCTCGACCGATGGGAGCAGCACATCCTGTTGGGCCCGATTGAAGCGGTGGACCTCGTCCAAGAACAGGATGGTGCCCCGACCCTGCTCCCCCAGCAACAAACGGGCGCCCTCGACCACCTGGCGGACGTCCTTCACACCGGCAGTGACCGCTGACAGGGGTACGAACGCTTTCGCGGTGACTGCAGCCACCACCGAAGCCAACGTCGTCTTCCCGGTTCCCGGCGGCCCCCACAAGATGGCAGAGGTCAGCCGGTCGGACTCGATGAGCGCCCGCAGCGGTGCCCCCGGTCCCACCAGATGCTGCTGGCCGACGATGTCGTCCAGGCTCCGGGGACGCAACCGGGCCGCCAACGGCGCTCGGGAGGCGAGACGCTCCTCCGCTGCCGTGGAGAAGAGGTCGTCAGCGGCCATCGGTCATCCCCTCGTCTTCACTGCATACCAGCTCACTGCGTGCCAACTCACTCTGTGTGGTTCGTGGCGCCCTTGCTCACTCAGGGCGAGGCATCATCCGCAGTCCGAGCTCGGCCAACGCTCCGGCTGCCAACGGTTTCGGGGCGCCGGTCATCGGGTCGGACCCCGACTGGGTCTTCGGAAAGGCAATGACCTCCCTGATGCTGTCCTCACCGGCAACGATAGCGACCAGACGGTCGATCCCCACCGCGAACCCGGCGTGAGGCGGTGCACCGTATCGGAACGCTCCCAGGAGGAAACCGAAGCGGGACTCGGCCTCCTCGGCCGTGATGCCGAGAACACCGAACACCCGGCTCTGGATATCAGCACGATGGATCCGGACGCTGCCCGATCCGAGCTCCCACCCGTTTAAGACCAGGTCGTACGCTTGCGACCGCACGGAAGCCGGATCGGACTCAAGCCGATCGAGGTCGTTCGGGTGCGGCATGGTGAAGGGATGATGGGCAGCAACCGGATTGCCTTCGGCATCCACCCCGTCGAACATCGGGAAGTCCACAACCCAGACGTACCGGAACGGTCCCTCGCCCACCGGCCGGGCACCGAGGTCGACCCGGAGCTGACCGAGAACGGTGCAGGCCAGCCGGTGCTCATCAGCCACGATGAGCACCAGATCACCGGCTTCGGCTCCCGTGGTGGTCAAGATGGCGGTGCGTTCGTCGTCAGAGAGAAAGCGATCGAGAGGCGAGTCCAGGCCCAACGCGCTGTCGCCGGCACCGGTATCGCCATCCGATGACGCGGTGACCCGGAACCACGCCAGGCCTTTTGCTCCCAACTGTTTGGCCCGCTCGGTGAGGTTGTCCAGCTTGGACCGGGTCAGTGACGCGCCGTCCACGAGCCGTATGGCCTTCACGCACGGCGCACTGAACGCCTTCACGCCAGTCCCCTCGAACACCGCGGAGAGGTCGACGAGCTCCATGCCGAAGCGCAGGTCGGGCTTGTCCGTACCGTACTGATCGAGAGCCTGCGCCCACGTCATCCGGTGGATGAGTGGAGGACGCTCACCGGTCGCCGCTTCAGTGGCGTCGAGCACTGCTTCGGAGACGAAGCCGAGCACGTCCTCCTGGGTGACGAACGAGGCCTCCACGTCGAGCTGTGAGAACTCGAACTGGCGATCGGCACGGAGATCCTCGTCCCGCATGCACCGGGCGATCTGGAAGTAGCGATCGACTCCCGCCACCATGAGCAGCTGCTTGGCCAGCTGTGGACTCTGAGGCAGCACATAGAACGACCCTTGATGGAGACGGCTGGGCACGGCGAACTCGCGCGCACCCTCGGGCGTGGGTGCCCACAGCATCGGAGTCTCCACTTCGCAGAACCCCTGGCGATCCATGGCGTTGCGCAACGCCGCGTTGATCCGGGCCCGGAGGCGCAGGTTGGCCTGCATCCGGGGGCGGCGGAGATCGACGAACCGGTTCCGGAGCCGGACAGCCTCGTCGGCATCCACACGGTCGTCGACGGCGAACGGCGGCGGCTCTGCCACCGACAGCACTTCGACGGTGCAGTCAGCGATCTCGATCTCGCCGGTGAGCAGGTCGGGGTTGACCGTTCCCTCCGGTCGATGGCGAACCACGCCTTCGACAGCGATCACGTACTCGCTCCGTACGTCGACCGTTCCCGGCACCACGCACTGGACGATCCCGGTGTGGTCACGGAGATCGACGAACGCCAAGTGCTCGCCGTGCTCACGGCGCTTGGCCACCCAGCCGCACAGCTTCACCGTGGTACCGATGTCGGCCACTCCGACCCGACCGCATCTATGGGTACGCATCGACGTGGTGTCAGCGCTCTCGAGTGTGCCGGTCATGCAAGTTCCTTTCCGATGGTGGGCGGTGATGCGGCCCGAACAGCCTCGACCACCTCGCCCATCGGAACCGTCCGTTGGGTGCCGGCGTCCCGGAGGAGTCGAACGGACACCGTACCCGCGGCCACCTCGTCAGGGCCCACGATGATCGCCACCCGGGCTCCCGAGCGGTCGGCGGACTTGAGCTGTGACTTCATGGAGCGTCCGTCGAAGGCACGGTCGGCGGACAAGCCTGCCCGCCGGAGGGAGGCGGTCACGTCCCGGGCCGTCTGGCCACCGGCCACGTCGACCACATAGGCGTCGAGGATGGGAGGCGCCACGGGAAAGACCCCCTCGGCGTCGCACGCCAGCAGCACCCGTTCGATCCCGATGCCGAAACCGATACCCGGCGTGGGCGGTCCACCCAACATCTCGACCAACCCGTCGTACCGTCCACCACCGCCAATGCCGTTCTGGGCGGCGTCCAGTGCTCCGGCGGCGAACTCGAAGGTGGTTCGAGAGTAGTAATCGAACCCACGGACCAGGCGGTGATCGAGCAGGTAAGGGACGGCCAGAGCGTCGAGCCCGGCCCGCACCCGGTCGAAGTGCTCCCGGCACGGGTCACACAGGTGATCGGTCAGGCGAGGGGCATCGGCCGAGGCCTTTCGGCACGGCTCCTTCTTGCAGTCGAGCACCCGAAGGGGGTTGGCGTCGAGACGGTCCCGGTGCTCCGGACAGAGCTCATGGCGGCGCTCTGCCAGCGTCGACCGCAACAGCTCCACGTAAGCGGGACGGCACTCCCCGTCACCCATCGAGTTCAGCTTCAACACGATGTCGGTCAACCCCAACGACCGGAAGAACCCGTCGGCCAGCGCTATCACCTCGACATCGAGGTCGGGATCGGCGGGACCCAACGCCTCCACACCCAGCTGATGGTGCTGCCGGTACCGCCCGGCCTGCGGTCGTTCATACCGGAATGCCGGGGTGGCGTACCACGCCTTCCACGGCAAAGGCGGTCGATGTTGCACGTAGGCACGTACCATCGGAGCGGTGCCTTCGGGTCGAAGGGCCAACGTCCGACCACCCCGGTCCTCGAACTCGTACATCTCCTTCCCCACGACGTCGCTTCCTTCGCCGATACCACGGCGGAACACCCGGACGTCCTCGAAGATCGGGGTATGGGTGAGCCCGTAGCCGGCACGTTCGACCTGGTGAGCGAAGGTGGTGAGCAACGACTCCCAACGGGTCGACTCCGGCCAGAGAACATCGTGCGTCCCACTCGGGGCGCGCGCCGTCGTCGGTTCGTCACTCATCGGTAGCTCAGTCCTTCTTTCCGGGCAGGATGCGGTAGGCGTCGTAGACGGCGTCGAGGTGTCGAATGGAGTTCATGACGGACTCCAGATGGTTGGTGTCGGCCAACTCTACGTCGAAGCGCATCCGGCTGATCCGGTCGACATCGGTCTGGGTGTTGGCACCCACGATGTTGAGATGGTGTTCGGAGACCACCTTGGAGACGTCGGTGAGCAGCCTTGACCGGTCGAAGGCCACGACCTCGATGGTGGCCACGAACACACCGGACGATCGGTGATCCCACTCGACCTCGATGAGGCGCTCACGGGATCGGCTGGCCAACGAGGCAGCGTTGGAACAGTCGGCCCTGTGCACCGACACCCCTCGCCCTCGTGTCACGAAGCCGACGATCTCGTCCCCGGGAACCGGCGTACAGCACCGAGACAACCGGACCATCAGGTCGTCGAGTCCCTCGACGTAGACACCGACGTTGGAGCTCCGCTCGGGACGGGCAGCCGTGGGCTGTCGACGAGCAGTGACCGGGAGCTGCTCGTCGTAGACGCCACCTCGAAGCTCACGGAGCAGGCGTTGGGCCGCAGCCCGTGCTGAGACGCGGTTATCCCCGATGGCGGCGTACAAGGCATCGAGATCGGCGTAGTTCATGGTCGTGGCCAGCTCGTTGAGAGCGTGGTCAGAGGCCAGCTTCTGGATGGGCAGGCCCTCCCGGCGCAGCTCTTTGGTCAGCTCCTCCCGCCCGACCTCGATGGCATCCTCTCGGCGCTCCCGGGAGAACCACTGACGGATCTTGGTGCGAGCCCGGGAGGAGGCCACCACGTTGAGCCAGTCCCGAGACGGCCCCGCCGTCGTGGCCTTCGACGTGAAGATCTCCACGGTGTCGGCGGAGTTCAACGTGGTCTCCAGCGATACCAACCTCCCGTTGACCTTCGCACCGATACAACGGTGACCGACCTCGGTGTGAATGGCATAGGCGAAGTCGACCGGTGTCGCATTGGCGGTCAGGGCGATGACCTTGCCCTTCGGCGTGAAGACGTACACCTCGTCTTGCTCGAGGTCGAGCTTGAGAGCTTCGAGAAATTCGATCGGATCGGTCGTCTCGTTCTGGAAGTCGGCGATCCGCTGCATCCACTCGATCTCGGCAATGGTGGAAGAGGTCTCCTTTGCCAACGTGTGTCGATCGGCTCGACGACCTCGCTCTACGACATCGGTGCCGGCAGGCTCTCGATGGCCCTTGGCGCGCTGCTCCTTGTACCCCCAGTGGGCGGCGATGCCGTACTCCGCTCTCCGGTGCATCTCGTGCGTACGGACCTGGACCTCGATCGGCTTGCCGTCCAGGCCGATGACCGTGGTGTGGAGGGACTGGTACAGGTTGAACTTCGGGGAGTTGATGTAGTCCTTGAACCGCCCTTGGACCGGGGGCCAGATGGCGTGGATGGAGCCGAGCGCCGCCCAGCAGTCCTTCTCCGCCTCGACGATGACTCGGATACCGACCAAGTCGTAGAGCTCGTCGAGCTCTCTACCCCGCACGACCATCTTCTCGTAGATGCTCCACAGATGCTTCGGGCGTCCGGTTACTTCTGCCGTGATCCCCGAAGTATGAAGCCGTTCCCGCACGGCGACCAGGACTCGGGCCAGGTACTCGTCCCGAAGCGGGGCTCGGGCGGCCACCATCTGCTCGATCTCCGCATAGCGCTTGGGGTGGAGCGTGGCGAAGGCCAGATCCTCGAGCTGCCACTTCACCTCTTGGATCCCGAGCCGGTGGGCCAACGGGGCGTAGATGTCGAGTGTCTCCTGCGCCGTCCGACGCTGCTTCCACTCCGGCATCACCGAGAGGGTCCGCATGTTGTGAAGCCGGTCTCCCAGCTTGATGATCAACACCCGCCAGTCGTCGGCCATGGCCACCAACATTTTGCGAACAGTGGCCGCCTGCTGGGCTTCCTTCGAGTCGAACTGGAGCCGGTCCAGCTTGGTGACACCGTCGACGATGGCGGCTACCGCCGGGCCGAAGTTCTCTTCGATCGCCTTGTTGGTGATCCCGGTGTCCTCGACGGCATCGTGCAACAAGGCGGCGGCGATGGTCTGGGCATCGAGACCCAGATCGGCCACGATCCCCGCCACGGCAATGGGGTGCGTGATGTACGGTTCGCCGGACTGACGAAGCTGCCCGGCATGGGCGGTGGTGGCCGTCTCCGCTGCCCGGACGATCAGGCCGACGTCTTCCTGCGAGTGGCGGCGGAGGAACGCCTCGATGACCGGTGCCAGGAGAGCCGCCTCGGGCTGGGGCAGTGCGCTTTCGGGCAGCACGCTGCTCTCGGGCACTGCGCTGGCAATCGACGAGCCCGGTTCTGTCGTCTCCGTCCCCTCAGACGAGGCTCGTGCTGCCACTGCCATCCCTACACGGTCCACTCATCCAGGGTACCTGGGAGGCCGTACCAACCGGTACCACCAGGCCGTTCATCGCTCTATCGAGCGACGATCAACGGCGTTTACCCTTGCCGCCCTTCCCCTTGCCCTTGCGGGGCCGAGGAGGTGGTCGGTTCCCGGCGGGGCGAGCAGCGCCACCACCCGACGGCCTGCTTCCGCCGGTGCCGCCACTGGTCGAGGACGTTGCGGACGTTGCGGACGTTGCGGACCCCGTGGACGAGGCGCTCCGGCCTCTCGATGGTGATGCCGCTCGACTCGTCGCTGCCCGTGTGGCACCCGAAGAGGCCCCGGGGCGGAGCAACCCAGAGGATCGAGGCTTCGAACGAGACCCGGCCCGGCCAGAGCCCCCACCAGCCATGGCGGCGGCGGCCGAGGGGGTGAGAATGCCCACCCGATCACCCCTGGCCTCGAGACGCTGGCGAATGGTCACGTACCGGGGTTCCCGCTCCTTCATCATGGCCAGAAGCGGCGAAGCGATGAAGATCGAGGAGTAGGCACCACTGGTGAGCCCGATCACCAGTGCCAGACCAAAGTCCTCCAGGGAAGTAGCGCCGAGGATGATAGAGCCCACCACCAGGACGGAGAGTACGGGGATGATGGCCACCATCGAGGTGTTGATCGATCGGGCCAGCGTCTGGTTCATCGACAGGTTGACGGTCTCGGAGTAGGTCATGCGTCCGGACGCGCCGAGGCCCTTGGCGTTCTCGGCTACTCGGTCGAAGACCACCACCGTGTCGTAGAGCGAATAGCCGAGCACGGTGAGCACGGCGACCACTGTGTCCGGGGTGACCTGGAACCCAGCCAACGAGTAGATCCCCACTGTCACCAGGATGTCGTGGATGACCGCCACCAGCGCGGCGATAGCCATCTTGAACTCGAACCGGATCGAGATGAAGATCACGACGGCGATGAAGAAGACGATGAGAGCCTCGATGGCTTTCGAGGTCACCTGACCACCCCAGGTGGGTCCGACATCGTTGAAGGAGATCTTCTGGGCAGCCTGCGATGCAGGGATACCGGCCGCTTTACCCAGCGCCGTGGTGACGTTGTTCTCGATCACGTCCCTCTGCGCCTGCGTCTTGTTGTTGAGGTCTGCCTCCACCTCGATCGACTTCGTATGGTGGACCTGGTCGGTGAGCTCGACGACGGTCGGCTGGGTGAGGCCGGCAGCCTCGACCGCGCTGGTGGCACGAGCAACGGTCAACGAGCTGCTCTGGACCTCCCACGTCTGTCCACCTTTGAAATCGATGCCCAGGTTCAGCCCACGGGTGCTCAGGGAGATGACTCCGGCCACGATGATGATGGCCGAGATGGTGAACCATTTCTTCCGGTTCCCCAGGAAGTCGAAGGACGTCTGGCCGCGATAGAGCCGTACCAGTGCGTTGGGCCGCTTTTCCTCACCGTCCTCGGTCGACTCGGCAGAGGAGGCCGAGGCAGCGTCCGGCGCTTCATCGACACCACCGTCGTCCGACTCGGTACTGGACTCGGTGCTGGACTCGGTGCTGGACTCGGCACTGGACTCGGTGCTCGACGACGTCTGCGACTGCGTTCCCCCGTCAGCGCTCTCGTCTGCCCCGTCGTCAGCTTCCACCTCGACCTCGTCGTCCACGGTGGTGTCGTCAGTGCCGACAGCGTCCCCGTTGCCGGGTCGCTTTCTCCTGTTGCGCGCGCTCACGAGACAGCCTCGGTCTTGACGCCGAGCCCTCTGGCCATGCCCATCCGCCCTGTGTCTTCAATTCCACGACGGCGGCCGAGCAGGATCACGAAGGGCCGGGTGAAGAAGTAGGTGACGAACACGTCGAGGATGGTCGAGATACCGAGGAACAGTGCGAACCCCTTGACGTCCCCGAGAGAGATCTCATAGAGAATGAAGGCCCCGAGGAACGAGACGGCGTCTGCGGCCAAGACGGTCCGGAACGCGCTGGAGAACCCCTTGTCCACGCTCGACCGCACGGTACGCCCTGCCCGGGCCTCGTCTTTTAATCGTTCGAAGTAGACGATGTACGAGTCGACGGTGATACCCACCGACACGATGACTCCAATGATTCCGGCCAGGTCGATGGTGGTGCCAAACCAGTGGCCCAGCGCCGCGATCACCGCCCACAACATCGCCCCGGTCACGGCCAGACCCGAGATCACCACGACCCCGAGCAACCGGTAGTAGAAGATCATGTACAGCATGACCAGGGCCAACCCGGCCAGACCCGAGATCAGACCGGCATCCAGCGACGACTTCCCGAGCGAAGGTGACACCGTCTCCACGGTGATCCGGTTCAGTTTCACTGGCAGTGCGCCGTAGTTCAGCTCAGTCGCCAGCTGCTTCGCCTGGCTCTCGGTGAAACCACCGCTGATCTCCACTTGGCCGCCGAACGAGCTGAACGTGCCCTGGGAAGGCTGGGTGATCGGCGCCGAAATGACCTGACCGTCGAGATCCATAGCGATGATGGCGTGGAACTGCTGCCTGGCTAGGTTGTCCCACGCGGTCGACCCGGCACCGGTCAACGAGATATCGACCACCCAGTTGGGGCTGTTGAACTGGGCCGAGGCTGAGTGGACAGCGGTGCCGGTCACCGTCGAGGGACCCAGCAGCATGCGCTCCCCGCCCAGCCCGGAACCGGCCGACCCGGGGAGGAGCACGGTGGCATCCTTCTTGTCGGCGGAGGCCGAAGTGGACGGGTAGGTGGCGAAGCCCTGATCCGGGCTCTCCTCGAGCTTCTGGATGTTGCTCGGCGTCGACCCATTCGCACTGGTAGAGCCGGACTGCACGCCGATGTTCTTCGCCGTCAACTGCGAGGCCGACGAACACGAGGGTAACGGCCCCGTGGACGGTTTCTTCCCCTTGGCCACAGTGAAGGGGTAGGCATAACACAGGCCCGGACGGAAGTAGAGCTGGGCGGTGTTCCCCAACGTGGCCAGGATCTGATTGATGTTCTTGGCACCAGGAATGGAGACGTTGATCTCGTTGCCGCCCTGACTGGATACCTCCGCTCCTGAAGCGCCCAGAGCGCTCACACGGCTGTTGAGGATGTCAACCGCAGTGTTGAGCTGATTGGTCGGTACGTGATGGGCCGTCTGATAGACGACTTCGAGACCGCCGTCGAGGTCGAGACCCAGCTTCGGTGACCACCCGGCAGCGAGAGTCCCTCCCAATGCGATGGCGGCGATGGCGACAACCGCCAGCAGGCTGATCCACAGGGGGCGCTTCTTCTTCATCAGCGTGAGGTGGTGGGACCTCGATCGTCACCATGGTCGTGATCATCACTCTCGTCGCCGGTGTGGTAATCGTGATCGTGGTCGTCCCCGCCGTCGTGATCGAAGTCCTGGTCGTCGTACTCCCCGTCGTGCTCCGCGTACTCCTCGTCGTCATCCTCGCCGTCGTGCTCCTGGTCGCCGAGGCCCGCATCGGGATCGACATCCAGCCGGCGGAGGATATAGGGCAGAAGCACCACGAAAGACGCCCCGACGCTCGTCTCCAGGGTGACCCGGTCATCCTGAATATCGATGATGTGCCCGACGATTCCCCCCGCAGTGAGCACCTCGTTCCCCACCTCGAACTGCTTCACCTGCTCCCGCTGCCTCTTCGCCCGTTGCTGCTGTGGCCGCAAGAAGAAGAAGTAGGCAGCAACGGCAATGACGATCAAGGGCAGGAACGTCACCAGCGGATTGCTCTTCTGCGTCGTTGAAGTAGCAGCGAACAAGGACACAGCCGACGTAAGCAGGGATGGCGTCATCGAGCGTCAGGAAAGGGGGTCGGGGTCCACACAGCGGACAGACTGTAGCTCAGCCTGCCCTTCAATCGTCCCCAGTCCTGACGATGCTTGTAAAAACATGGCCGACCAGGCCCGTTCAGCCTCTCAGCCCCTTCGCCGTCCTACTCATCCGTCCCAACACGCCGCGATCGAACGGCGGAGCTCGCTGAGCCTCCCAGCGGCGACTGCGGCACGGGCCTGGTCCATCAGATCGAGGATGAACCTCAGGTTGTGGATGCTGAGCAGCCGCCAGGCGGTGGGCTCCCCCACGCTCAGCAGATGGCGCAGGTAGCCACGGGACCACCGAGCGCACGTCGAGCACGTACACCGGGCGTCGAGTGGGTCGTCGTCACGGACAAAGACAGCGTTCCGAAGGTTGAGTTTGCCCTCGCTGGTCAGGATGGAACCGTGTCGGGCCATTCGGGTGGGTCCGACACAGTCGAACTGGTCGATGCCCAAGGCGATCGCCTCGACCAGCCCCACCGGGTCACCGACACCCATCAGATAACGAGGTCGGTCCGCCGGTAGCTCCGGGACGACGACGGCCAACGTCTCGAGCATGGCCGAACGAGACTCACCGACCGACAGGCCACCGATGCCGTAACCGTCGAACTCGAGATCGACCGTACGACGGGCACTCTCGACACGCAGCGCAAGATCGGTCCCGCCTTGGACGATGCCGAACAGCGCCTGATGTGCCGGCCGTGCCACCAGCTGTCGGTGATGCCGTCTGGCCCGAGCCGCCCATGCTGCCGTCCGGTCCACCGCCAACCGAAGGACGTCGGGCTCGGCGGGAAGCGTGGCACAGACGTCGAGGACCATCTGAATGTCTGCACCGATCAGACCTTGGACCTCGACCGCCGACTCGGGAGTCAGGCGAACCGACGAACCGTCGTACACCGATGTGAAGGTGACCCCGTCATCATCGACCTCCGGCGATAGCGAGTGGACCTGGAACCCACCCGAGTCGGTCAGCGTGTGGCCGTTCCATCCCGAGAACCGGTGCAGACCCCCGAGATCGGCCACGACCGCCGCACCGGGCCGGAGCATCAGGTGGTAGGTGTTGGACAGAACCACCTCGGCGCCCGCCGCTTCGAGGTCGGCGGCGTCGAGCGCCTTGACCGCCCCTCGGGTTCCCACCGGCATGAAGGTAGGGGTGCGGTACGAGCCCCGAGCAGTGTGAACCACGCCGGTTCGGGCGACACCATCGATGGCCTCGATGTCGATCCGGGTAGCCGTCATCCGGGAACCAGGTCTCCACCGCGTCCCCGGTTCAGCAACATGGCGTCACCGAAGGACAGAAACCGGTACCCCGCAGACAGCGCCGTGGCGTACAGCTCCCGCCACTGCGGCCCGTAGAACGCCTCCACCAACAGCAGCAAGGTGGAGCGAGGCAGATGGAAGTTGGTGAGCAGCACATCGACCACACGGAACGGGTACCGGCCATGGATGTACAGATCCGTACGCCCTGAGAGCTGTCCAGTGGCTGCTGCAGTCTCGAGTGCCCGGACAGCCGTGGTCCCGATGGCGATCACTCGGGTGGCTTCCCGGCACGCCGCCATGGTCCCCTCCGGTACGACGTAGCGCTCGGTATGGATGAAGTGCTGCTCCGGAGTGGGGGCGGTGACCGGGCGGAACGTGCCCAGTCCGATGGCCAGGTCGACAGTGGCGATCGATGCCCCGGCTTCGCCGCACGCAGCGAGGACCTCGGGCGTGAGATGGAGACCGGCGGTGGGAGCGGCAATGGACTGGGCGCTTGGGGCGGGGGGCGTTGCGTAGACGGTCTGGTAGCGATCCGGGTCGCTGAGCGGGGTGTGAATGTAGGGAGGAAGCGGTACGGCACCTGCTCGTGCCACCACCTCGGGGTCGAGCAGACGCACCTGGCGGCGCCCGTCATCGTGACCGGCGATCGGCTCCCCCACCTCGACGACGGGTTCACCACCGATGCCCTCCCACAACAATGTGCCCGGTGGCAACCGGCGACCGGGCCGGACCAAGGCCTCCCAGAGCCCTGCCTCCGAGGGAACCGTTGCACCAGAAGGCACCGCCGCATCGGGGGGTGTCGGTGCATGCGAGGACGTCGCCACTTCCGGGGGTGTCGTAAGAGGTGCCGGCATGACGGTGGACGTCGTCGTGCCAGGAAGCGACGGTTCCAGAAGAAGGACCTCGGCAGCTCCCCCGGTCCGTTTCACCAAGGACAGCCGAGCAGCCAACACGCGAGTCTCGTTGACCACCAGCAGATCGCCCGGCCTCAGGTAGGCAGGGAGATCGGCCACGGTGGCGTGCCCTACACCGTTTGGGTCCGTACTGCCCAAGCCCGTACCGTCCAAGTCTGTACTGCCTGAGCCTGTCCTGCCTGAGCCTGTCCTGCCTGGGTCTGCACGAGCTGAGCCCGCCAAGGATGGGTCCACCAGCATTCGGGCAGCACTGCGTGGCTCCACCGGTGACTGAGCGATGGCGTCGTCAGGAAGCCCGTAGTCGTACGCGTCCATGGGCACACCGCCCGCTGCAACCGCCGGAGCGAGAGGCGCTGAGGACACCACGGGTGGCGTGCGGGACCGAGACGACATGCCCGACATCGTCGCAGACGAGGCGGTTGGCGGTGAGAACAGCCGTTGTTGGCGAGCGAGCCTGAGTCAGAGCAGCGTGGACTCGACCGGGGCCAGGCCCAGGTGTGCCCAGGCCCGGGGTGCGGCGATCCGACCTCGGGGGGTCCGTTGCAACAGCCCTTGTTGCAACAGATAGGGCTCGTAGGCGTCTTCGATGGTGTCCGGCTCCTCACCGATGCACTGGGCCAGGGTGGTGAGACCGACGGCCCGTCCTGCGAACCGGCGGCACAGTACGTCGAGGATGGAGCGATCCACCTTGTCCAGACCCAGCTCGTCCACCCCGAACAGCTCCAGCCCGACCACCGCCGCCTTGGCCGTGATCGTGCCCTCGGCGCGGACCTCGACGAAGTCCCGCACCCGCCGCAGTAACCGGTTGGCGATCCTCGGCGTCCCTCGGGATCGTTCGGCGATCCGCCGCGCCCCTTCGGTCTCGATCGGCACACCGAGAATCTCTGCCGATCGGATCACGATCGCCTGTAGCTCGTCCACGGAGTAGTGATCCAGACGTCCGACGAAGCCGAAGCGGTCCCGCAACGGGCTCGTCACCAGCCCTGTCCGGGTAGTGGCACCGATCAGCGTGAACCTGGGTAGATCCAGACGAATGCTCCGGGCCGTCGGTCCTTTGCCGATCAGGATGTCGAGCTTGTAGTCCTCCATGGCCGGGTACAGCACCTCTTCCACGGCATGGTGCAGCCGATGGATCTCGTCGATGAAGAGCACGTCGCCTTCTTGGAGGTCGGTGAGGAGCGCGGCCAGATCTCCGGTACGAACCAGCACCGGGCCAGCGGTGACGCGGAGACCCACACCCATCTCGCTGGCGACGATCCCTGCCAACGAGGTCTTTCCCAGCCCGGGTGGACCGGCAAACAACAAGTGGTCGACGGGCTGACGGCGCTTCCGGGCTGCTTCGAGCACGATCTGGAGATGCTCGGTCAGCTGGGGCTGTCCCACGAACTCGTCCAACGTCCGGGGTCGAAGGCTGGCCTCGTCGAGCTCTTCGGCAGGAGCCGCCACCGGGTCTACCTGGCGTCCCGAATGGGCGAGATGGGCGAGATCTGCCTCGCCAGGCTGACTGGAGCGGTCCAGTGCCATCTCCTCGTCCACTGCCAGCACCTCTCGGCGCGCGTCGGGGCTCATCGGGACCGAGCCAGCTCCCGTAACGCTGACCGCAACAGCTCCTCGACCGGAACATCGTCGTCAGCGGTGGCAGCATCGGCCAACGAGTCCACGGCCCCTCGGATCTCCTCCGGGCTGTAGCCCAGCTCAGCCAGGGCCACTCTGACCTCGGTACGAGCAGAGCGGTCGTGATCCGACAAGCCCGGAACCTCATCCCCGAAGGAAGGCAGGTCCAACCTGGCTTTCAGCTCCAGCAACAGCCGGGCAGCGGTCTTCTTCCCCACACCGGGTACCAGACAGAGCGTGCTGACGTCGTCCTCCAGGACGGCGGTGGACAGCGCCGCAGGCGACAGCGACGACAAGATGGCCAGTGCCAACGAGGGACCCACTCCGTGAGCACCGAGCAACGTTTCGAAACAACGACGCTCGTCGGCGTGGGCAAATCCGTACAGCACGATGGCGTCCTCACGCACGTGAGTATGAACATGGAGGAACACCTCCGATCCGACCGGTCCCACTGTGGCCAAAAAGGAGGTGGGGACGGATACCCGATAGCCAACACCGTGCACGTCAACGAGCACCTCACCCACGGCCGGTTGGCCGATCAGTGTCCCTCGCAGCGAGCCGATCATGGGACGCCACCTGTTGCCGCAGTCGTTGCCGTGGTCGTTCTTTCTGCCGACGTTGTTGCCGTGGTCGTTCTTTCTGCCGACGTTGTTGCTGCCGACGTTCTTTCTGCCGACGTTGTTGCCGACGACGTTGTTGCCGACGTTGTTGCCGCTGCCACGGCACGCCGGAACGGTTGTGTGGTCAGATGACAGACCGCCAGAGCGAGGGCGTCAGCCACGTCAGGAGGTCGAGGTGGCTCGGACAGCCCGAGCACAGAGGCGATCATCCGCTGCACCTGGTCCTTCGTGGCGCTGCCGTAGCCGACAAGCGCCTCCTTC
Source organism: uncultured Acidimicrobiaceae bacterium (assembly GCA_963812965.1). Classification (GTDB taxonomy): domain Bacteria; phylum Actinomycetota; class Acidimicrobiia; order Acidimicrobiales; family RAAP-2; genus DASXMT01. Next base: position 257,569 of record CAWEXG010000012.1, read on the forward strand.
ACCTCGTTCGAGGTGTACTGCGCCACCTCGCAGCCAGACTCGGCGGCGGCGGCCAGCGCCACACCGGCGGCCTGCCCCGTAGCCATGGCTGTGCGCACATTCACCTGGAAGAACACTCGCTCCACCACCACTGCGCCCGGACGGTACTCGGCGACCAGGGCTCGGAGCTCGGTCGACAGTGTGAGCAGGCGTTCCGGCAGCGGCATGCCGGGCGACGTCGATATGACGCCACCGGCAGCGGCAACCATGTCGGACCCGCGGCGTGTGACCACGCCGTAGCCGCACCGGGACAGCCCGGGGTCGATCCCCAACACGAACATGCGTTCGACATTACCGTGTCGAAACGGTGGCGATGGGGATACCAGGAGGCGAGGGTACCGAGCCGCTTATCCGCCAGGCCCGCTCTTACCCTCGTACGGACCCGCTCCTACCCCTCGTACGCAGCCATCACCGAGTCGGGGATGTCGAAGTTGGCATACACGTTCTGCACGTCATCGTGATCATCAAGAGCCTCGATGAGGCGGAGCACCTTCTTCGCCTCACTCTCGTCAGCAACCTCGATGGTGGACGTGGGAACCATGGACAGATCAGACGACGACGGCGCCAGGTCAGCGTCTTCCAACGCCGTGCGCACTGCAGTCAGATCCGTCGGTGAGCAGGTCAGTACCCAGCGGTCGTCCTCGTCGGCCAAGTCCTCGGCACCGGCTTCCATGCCCACCTCCATGACCTTGTCCTCATCGAGGGTACGGGGCAACGAGATGAGGCCCTTGCGAACGAACTGCCAGCTCACCGCGCCCGGTTCGGCCATCGAGCCGCCGTTCTTGTTGAACAGGTTCCGGATCTCGGCGCCGGTCCGGTTGCGGTTGTCCGAGAGACACTCCACGATCACCGCCACCCCGTCAGGCGCATAGCCCTCGTAGCTGATCGACTCGTAGCGCACGCCCTCGAGCTCACCGGATCCCCGTTTGATCGCCCGTTCGATGGTGTCGATGGGCACCGAAGCATCACGAGCCTTCGAGTACATGGTCCGGAGACTGGCATTGGCCGTCATGTCGCTACCGCCTTCACGCGCTGCTACCTCGACCTGCCGGATGATCTTGGCGAACACCTTGGCTCGGGCCTGGTCTTGCGCGCCTTTGCGGTACTTGGTCGTTGCCCACTTCGAGTGTCCCGACATCGCCTACAGCCTGCCTTCCTTGGTCATCGTCACGAAGAGCCGATGGAACCGCCGATCCCGGGTCAGCTCCGGATGGAACGCCGTCACCAACACCGGTCCCTGCCTGCACGCCACCGGACGTGGCGTGCCCGGTGTGTTGAACCCGTCCTCTGCACTGTTCGAGGTTGTGTTGTTCGTCGAGCCTGCGCCAACAGAGGCGGCAGGCAGGGTAGCCAACACGTCGACCGCTGGGCCACAGGAGTCGACGACTGGAGCTCTGATGAAGATGGCGTGCATGGGCCCGTCGTCCGCCCCGTCGATACCGAATGCCGCAGTTCTGGACACCTCAGCGCTGGATGCCGCAGTTCTGGACACCTCAGCGCTGGATGCCGCAGTTCTGGACACCTCAGCGCTGGACGTCTCGATTCCGGACACCTCGAGGTCACACTCGAACGAAGCGGCCTGGCGGCCGTACCCATTGCGACGCACCGTGAGGTCGATGACCCCGAAGCTCCGTTGGTCGGGGCGGCCGTCACGCACGTCGGTCGCCAACAGGATCATGCCCGCACACGTCCCGAACACCGGCCACCCGGCCTGCAACAACACCGTCAGCGGCTCGACCAGACCCGAGGACTCGAGAAGCAAGGAGAGCGTGGTCGACTCCCCTCCGGGTAGCACGATGCCGGACAGCCCAGCGAGGTCTGATGGCCTCCGGACAGCACGAGTTGACTCACCCAGATCAGCGAATGCTGCGGTGTGCTCGCGTACGTCGCCCTGTAAGGCCAGAACACCGATGGTCACCTGGAGGCACCCCGAAACTCCCCGTTACCAGCCGCGGTCGGCAAGATGGACACCCAACGTCTCGATCTCCTGGCCGACCATGGCGTCACCCAGCCCGGTCGACACCTTGGCCACGAGGCCCGCGTCGGTGAAGTGAGCGGTGGCCTCGACGATGGCCCGAGCTCGTCGAGACGGGTCCTCGCTCTTGAAGATGCCGGAACCCACGAACACGGCCTCAGCGCCCAGCTGCAGCACGAGCGAGGCATCGGCGGGAGTGGCAATGCCTCCGGCGCAGAACAGCGGTACGGGGAGATGGCCGGTACGAGCGATCTCTTGGACAAGGCTCACCGGAGCGGCGAGCTCCTTGGCCCAGGCGTACTGCTCGGCCGAGTCCGCCTGGGTGATCTTCCGGATGTCTCCGAGGATCGACCGGAGGTGGTGGACCGCCTCCACGACATTGCCGGTACCCGCCTCCCCCTTGGACCGGATCATCGCCGCACCTTCGGAGATCCTCCGGAGCGCCTCACCCAGGTTGGTGGCGCCACACACAAAAGGAATGTCGAACTCCCACTTATCGATGTGGTGGGAGTCGTCGGCGGGAGTCAGCACCTCGCTCTCGTCGATGTAGTCCACGCCCAACGCCGCCAACACCTGAGCCTCGGCGAAGTGACCGATACGGGCCTTGGCCATGACCGGGACCGTGACTGCAGCCTGAATACCCTCGATCAACGCCGGGTCGCTCATCCGAGCCACCCCACCATCACGCCGGATGTCGGAAGGCACGCGCTCCAGCGCCATGACCGCCACCGCACCGGCATCTTCGGCGATCTTGGCTTGCTCGGCGTCGACGACATCCATGATCACCCCGCCGCGGAGCATGTCGGCCAGACCACGCTTGACCGTGAACGTCCCTATGGGGCGATCTTCCGCTCCCCGATGCGATTCGAGCTGTTCGTCACCCATACCTGACGATTGTACTGCCGGTGGTCCCCATGTTCTGCAAGCAGGGCCGTTCTGTTCTACGGGGCCTTCTGTCACACAGAGCCCGTGTGCATCAGGCAGAACGACGGGCTGCTGCCACTGCCCCATCTCCGGTCTGCTCCTCTGGGACGTCTTGACCGCCCAGAACAACCGACAACATGGACAGGGACCCTGCGTCGATGCCGTCCACCGGGAAAGCAGCATGATCGCCGGGCTGACGGGCGCCGAGCACGTACAGCAGTGGGTAGTAGTGATCAGGAGTGGGAACAGCCAACCTGGCGTGCAAACCGAGCTCTTCGTAGGAGACCAGCAACCGGTCCTCCCCGTTGCTGATCCGCGCTCGCACCTCGTGTTGGAACTGTTCAGCCCAGTCGAACGGCTCCACGTTGTCGCCGAAACGAGCCAGCTGGAGGTTGTGAACGACGTTGCCACTTCCCATGAGCAGCACGCCCTCAGAGCGGAGCGAAGCCAGCCTCCTCCCCACCTCGACGTGGTACTCCGGCGGTCGACGGGCATCGATACTCAGCTGGACAACCGGTACGTCTGCGTCCGGGTACATATGTCGAAGCACCGACCAGGTGCCGTGATCCAGGCCCCAGTGGGTATCCAGCGTCACATCGAGCGGCGCCATGAGCGACCGGACCTGGTCAGCCAGGGCCGGGTCTCCTTCAGCCGGGTAGGAGACCTCGAACAGCTCACGGGGGAAGCCTCCGAAATCATGGATGGTCCGAGGTCTCGCCATCGCCGTGACGGCAACACCCGGTACGTACCAGTGTGCCGACACCGAGAGCACGGCACGCGGCCTGGGGAGCTCCCGCCCCAGTGTCCCCCAAGCATCTGCGTAGCGATTCGGCACGATGGCGTACATCGGATTGCCGTGGCCGATGAAAACAGTGGGCATTCGGGTCGACCCGCTACCCGAGTCACGCGCGATCCGGCCCTCATCGACCTGATCAGCCTTCTGCTGGGAGAACAACTGGGGTGGCTCCTGTGACGTCACCGTGCATTCATGACTGGAGGACGGCCTCGGCCTCGATCTCGATCGCTACCTTCTTGGCCACGACGACACCACCGGCCTCCATGACCGCATTGAACGAGACCCCGAAATCGTCCCGATCGATCTCAGTCCGCGCACTGAAACCGACGCGATAGTTCCCGTAGGGGTCCTGGACGGCGCCCTCGAGCGTGACGGCGAGCACAACCGGGCGGGTGGTGCCCCGGATGGTGAGGTCGCCGTCGACTTTCCACGCCGCCGCTCCATCAGGGTGCACTGCGGTGCTCGTGAACGTGAGGGTGGGGTGGTTCTCGACATCGAGGAAGTCGGCACTGCGCAGATGGTTGTCACGGGTCTCGTCTCGTGTGTCGATGCTGTTCGCATCGATGCTCACCGTCACCGACGACTGGAGTGGGTCCTCGCCCACCACCAACGTGCCCTCTACCTTGGCGAACCGGCCCCGTACCCTGGAAACGGCCATGTGCCGGACGGCGAACCCGGCATGTGTGTGTGCCTCGTCGATGGCGTAGGTTCCCGCTGCCGGCAGCTCCACGCCGTCGATCGTCCGACTTGTTACCTGTGCCGCATCGCTCATCTCGTTACCTCCTGGTTAAGGATCACACCAACTGGGTGATCCTGCATCCGAGTCTGTGACCTGTTTGAGTAATAGTTGCTTTCACAACTACTGTATCTTAAGTTGATTGCAGGTGCAACTATTCTGTGATAGCGGGTAACCTACGTTCATGGCGACCAAGCGCACAGCGACAACAGCGGCGGCCACCCAGCTCAAACCTTCGACGACGCTGTCCCCGCCGAGCCCGATCGGTGACGACAGCTCGGACAACGACTCTCGATTGACGACGATTGGGCTGCTGTTCGAGTCGGCTGCTGGCCTGCGACGGGAGTTCGAACGGCGGCTGGAACCCGAATTTCGGGCTCTCCAACCAGTCCTTCGATGTGCTCATCCGCTTGGCTCGGACACCGGAGCAGCGGCTCCGGATGAGCGAGCTCGCAGCCCAAACAACCCTCTCGCCGAGCGGGCTCACCCGTGCGGTTGATCGGCTCGAGGAGATTGGGCTGGTGACGCGTGAAGTCTGTCCCGAGGACCGACGAGGTGCGTTCGCCGTCTTGACCAAAAGCGGCAGAGCCGTCATGGCACGAGCCGTCCCTCTACACGTAGCCCACATCGACGAGCTGCTCACCGATGTTCTGAGTAGTGACGAAGAGCGCATGCTCGAGGCCCTGCTTCGCAAGATCCGTGATCACCTGTTTGACGGCAAAGGCCAGTGCGATACCGATGCGCTGATCTCGGGACTCTGTCCGAACGAGGAGTAGCCGGTCTCTTCGGCTCTCTCCTCCTGGTCCCTCCCTCAGTCAGCGTTACACCCCGCTGTCATCATGGAGAGATGGCTCTGGCGGGCACACTCAGTGAACAGGAGCACAGCAGACAGACACCGGCTGACGCTGCGATGCATACCGGTAACCCCGGTGTCGCCCCTGATGCTTCCTCTCCTGACGCCGCCGCTCCTGATACTTCCTCTCCTGACGCCGCCGCTCCTGATACTTCCTCTCCTGATGCCGCTACTCCTGATACTTCCTCTCCTGACGCCGCTGCTCCTGATGCTTCCTTGGTCACCGAGGCCATCTCCTTCCTCCAGACCTTCGTCGCTTCGCTGGAGCCCAGCCGGTTTAGTGGTGACGATGCCGCTGCTCTGGTGGAGCGGTTCTCGGTGGGTGAGCGCCTGTGTGCGACCGGTAAGGCGTTGTGTGCCAGGCGAGTAGCCGAGACGAACCTCCACCAGCACGAAGGCCACCGCACAGCCGCCCAGTGGCTGGCCGAGGTCACCGGAGAGTCGGTGGGATCAGCTCTCGGCTCTTTGGAGTTGGCCGACCAGCTGGAGGCCCATCCCCGGGTTGCCGACGCTGTGCGCAGTGGCACCCTCGCCCCCGTCCGAGCCCGTCAGGTGGCTGACGTGTTGGACGTCAACCCGGACAGTGAGCAGGAGCTACTTCGATCAGCTCGCAGCGAGACCTTTCGCCAACTGCGGGACCGGTGTGCACGAGCCAAAGCTGCCGCCAGATCACACGAGGACGAGCTGGCTGCCTACGAGCGCATTCGGTCTTCTCGCTACTTTCGCCATCACACCGAGCGAGACGGTGCCTTCTGTCTAGAGGCACGACTGACCCCCGACGCCGGAGCAGCCGTGCTCGCTGCTGTGGATGCCGCACGCACCACGATCTTTCATGAAGCTCAACAAACAGGTGCCCGGGAGCCGGCTGAGGCCTACGGTGCCGATGCGCTGGTGGCGCTGGTTACCGGTACGAGGCGTTCGGAGCGGCTGCGGCCTCGTACGAAACGTCGCACGAAGACGGCTCGGCCCGGTGATCGTGATCCTGCATATGACGATGCTGGTGCTCAAGATGACGCTGGTGCTCAAGATGACGCTGGTGCTCAAGATGACACCGAAAGTGGCAGTGGTGCTTCCATTGCTCCTCCCCGGGCCACCATCCACCTGCGAGTCGATCTTGCTGCGCTTCGGCGAGGCCACGTCGAACCTGGTGAGTGCTGCGAGATCCCCGGGGTTGGTCCGGTGCCTATCGATGTGGCCAGATCGTTTCTGGGTGATGCCATCTTGAAGCTGGTCATCACCAAAGGCGCTGACATCGCAACCGTGTGCCATCTGGGGCGTGCCGTCCCTGCCTCGATCCGCACCGCGCTCGTCGAACGGGACGAGACGTGTGTGGTGCCGGGGTGTGATGTCCGGTATGGGCTGGAGATCGACCACCGGATCGTTCCCTTTGCCGAAGGGGGCGAGACGGCTCTGTGGAACCTTGCCCGACTTTGTCATCACCATCACTACCTGCGCACCCATCAAGGGTTCGAGCTGAAGGGAGAACCGGGGGCCTGGGAGTGGATCTCACCGGATCGATGGCCAGCACCCGGTGGAGGGACGGTGAGTGAACGAGCAGAAGAGTCTGGATCGGATCCGCCAGATCCGACTTCAGGTTCGCCTGATCCCGGTGCCAGCACTGATCTAGGTACCGGTGCCGATGTTGATCTGAACCCTGATCCTGGCCCCGATCCCGGCCCTGGCCCTGGCCCTGGCCCTGGCCCTGGCGGCAGCGAGGGTCGGCTCTTCGACTTGGAATGACGTCAAGCCCCCGGGGTTTGAACGCGGGCAAAAGCTGAAACTGACGGGGGTGATCTGCGCGTAAGCGGCGAGAAACTTCAAGCCCGCACTGCTCTCTTCTCTACCTGAACCTGATTCTCTTCTCCAACCTGATCCTCTAAAGCTCAGCGAGCGCCGCTGCACGCACAGCGGTGTCGTCAAGATTGCCATGCGAGAGACCATCCTCCCGGTAACCCACCATCGGGTCGATCCACAACCAACGAGTGATGGCGGCAACACGGCTGGGGCCCGGAGGCCACGGTGAAGCAGCTGACGACGCAACAGTCATCGTCTCCAATGCGGAGCCAAGCCCGGGTGGATAACGGACGACAGAGACAGCCCGCTGGTCTGCCACGAATTCGCGACCTTGGCCGACGAGAGCCCGTACCATCCCGGCCCCTGATCCTGACACTGCCGCCAACGGGGCCAGCACCGAGACTGCCGCGCCGGCGATCACCGTGTCACGCCGTTTGATGTGCACGAGCTCGTGCGCCAACACGCCTTCGAGCTCTACCAGGCTCAGCCGTTCATCGAGGCTCGAGGTCACCACCAGCGCCGCAGATCGGGGGTCCCTCCCTACTGCCAATGCGTTGGGCGTCGGATCGTCGACGATGTAGATGGCGGGATGAGGAAGACCCATGGTTGCGCACAGACCTTCAACCAGATTGTGCAACCGAGGTCGCTCGATCTCGTCACTTCGACGGGCGCCAACAGCGCGAAGCACGACGCCAGATGCCCGACGCCACAACCAGATCGTCACCACCACGGTGACCACGACGGCTACCAGAACTCCAAGAAGTGGCACGGCAATGGCGGTGAGTGCCCCCAGAACCAGGCCGAGTATCAGTGACGGTGCCGTACAGACCACGAGGGCCCGTCGCCGATTGGTCACCACGGCTCGCTCCTCGTCGGTGACCTCTTGAGAACGGTTTGGAATGGCTTCTGCGCCAGCCACGACTGTCGTTGTCCGCTGGACACGATCTCCCGGCCCACGAGAGCTCGATCCTGACCTCTGGGCAGAGTGGGACTGCGATCCAGCATCTTGTCGTGAACGCCCGTTTCCCGATGCACCGGGTTGTCCGGATCGCTGTCCACCCTGTGATTGGCCTTGTCGGCCTCGGCCTCGACCCCGATTGCGGCTCCCACCGCCTTGCCCTGCGCTCTGTCCGTCCTCGCTCCGGCCGCCGCCGGCGGGGGTCTTCTCGGCTGAGCCCTGGCCTGCGCCCCGTCCACCACCACGACCCTGCCCCGATCCCGTACTGCGACCCCGGTTCCGGTTCCGGTTCGAACCGCCGCCGCTACCACTCCTCTGGCCCCGAGCGGCACTCGCTGATCCGGTCGGCCCAGAAGCACGTTGGCGATCGTCAGGGGTGTTCGAGTCAGAGGCAGGTGTATTCATGACGTCAGCAGTGTACGACGGCTCAGAGGCCCAGCCGATAGGCAGGGTGGATGAGGGAGCCGAGAACCTAAACCCGGGCTGCCCGTTCGCTGGGCCTCCTATCGCCCCTGCTGCTGCATCGTGCTCAGATACAGCGACTCATAACGCTCGGCCAGGCGATCCATCGACCACGACTCCGCTCTGGCCGCTCCATCGACACGGCAACGCTCGCGGTGCGAGGCCATGGCGCCATCCGCCGGCTCGAGGATGGTCCGGAGCGCTTTGGACAGGGCGACAGGATCCCCGGGGGGCACCATGAGGGCACTTCCCCCCGCCGCATCGCGATAGCCACTGATGTCACTGGCCACAACCAGTGTCCGTGCCGCCATTGCCTCGAGGAGCACCATCCCGAAGGACTCGCCACCGAGTGACGGTGCGCACAGCACATCCGCCCCAGCCAGACGCCGAAACTTCTCTTCCTCAGAGAGCAGTCCGAGCCAATGGATGTGATCGGACTCCGGATAGAGCCGGCGCAACCGGTCGGTGTCCGGCCCGTCACCGGCGATCCACAGCGTCGGGGCACTGGCAACACTCCCCGTACCACTGCGGGCACTGCCAATATCCCCCGGACCACCGGAAGCACTACTGATACCCGCACCCGACTCAGCTTGCTCCTGCATGCTTCCGCCACTCCGGTCTCCGAGCAACCGAGCGAACGCCTCGAGCAGGACTCGTAGTCCTTTTCGGTCCTCGTGACGGCCGAGGAACAGGACAGTCGGGCCGTTCGTAGGCCAAGGTTCGGCCTTGCCATACCGGTCGACCTCGACCCCATTGAACACCACCACGTACTCACCCCCCACGGCGTCATAGGCGGTCTTCCGTGCAGCTTCTGACACGGCGCAGCGAAGAGCAAGACGGCGGTTCGCCAACGCCTTGGTCAGGGGTCGCAGCGCAGAGTAGAAGAAGCTGCTCCCGCTGCGATGAAAGGTGGCGACCACCGGTGGCAGGTCGCTTCGTACGAGCAGTCCGTAGGGCAGGCCAGGCGAGAACGGCTCATGCACATGGACGACATCGAAACGGCCGAGACGCAGAGCGCCAAGCGCTCGATAAACAGCACGTGGTGACAGCGAGACCGGTGCCAACGAACCATTGGACGGGAGCGAGACCGAGTGGCCGGTCGCAACCAGGTCAATGTCAGCGGGAGCATCTCCGGGTTCGTCCAGGGGGGCGAACACCGTCACCTGGTGCCCACGGCGAACCAGGGCACGAGCTAAACCGACGACCTGTCCCTGGACGCCCCCAGGACGACTCAAGCTGTACGGACAGACCATGGCGACGCGGCGGCCACCTGATCCCGTAGACCCCAAAGGCGACATTCAGTGGGTCGCTGGTGGTCGTGCGTGACGTCGCTTCCACTTGACGCCGTACATGGCGTCGTCTGCCTGACTCAGCAGTAAAGCCGGATCTGTCGACCGGTCGTCGGTGAAGACACCACCGATCGATGCCGACAGAGTCAAGAATTTGCCGTTGATGTAGTAGGGCTTGTTCAGTGCCGACGAGATGCGCTCGGCAATGCGTTCCAGCTCCTCTTCTCCCCTTCTCATCTGGCACACCACCACGAACTCATCTCCACCCAGGCGGGCCACCGTATCGGTCGGTCGCACCATCGCCTGCAGCCGCCGTGCCACTGCCACCAGTACGTCGTCCCCGACATCGTGACCCAAGGCGTCGTTTACCTCTTTAAAGTCGTCGAGGTCGAGGAGGAAGACGGCGATGGAGGTACCTGGTACCGCCACCTCCAACCCTGGTTGGGCTTCTCGTGGCGGCTCCTTCGTCGAGGTCGACGAGGGGAGGTCCTCGAGGGCTTGGCGCAGACGATCGGCGAGCAGGGTCCGGTTGGCAACCCCGGTCAGAGGATCGTGCAGGGCCAGGAGGGCCAGCCGTTCCTCATTCTGCTTCTGCTCGGTGACATCTCGCATCGCCACCACCGCTCCGAGCTTCTGGTGAGCGTCGTCGAACAAGGTCTGGGCGTTGGCTCTGATCGAGCTGCGAGCGCCGCCACGTGACACGATCATGAACTCGTACTCCCGAAGGTGCTCGCCGGCAAGAGCCTGGACCAGAGGGCTCTCCTCGGATGGCATCGGGCTGCCGTCGGCACGCCGCAGCCACTGGGTGGACGGCGTCTTCCCGATCGGATCACTCTCTTCGGTCGTACCCTGCATTCGCCGGGCAGCTGGGTTCACCATGGTCAAGCGACCCTCGTCGTCACAGGCCATGATGCCCTCTTCGAGGTTGTCCAGGAGCACCTGAAGAAACCGCTGCTCCTGACGGAGCTCGATGGCAGTGTTACGGACCTCGGTGATATCGCTCAGCGATGCGACTACCCCGGCAATCGATCGACCGTCGCTTCCCCCTATGACCCTGATATTGATTCGAAGCCAGATCGTCGAGTTGTTTGGCCGACGAATTCCGTGGATGACACCGGAGGATGCTTCGCCCGTCGCCAAACTCTGCATCACCGGGTGTTTGTCGGTGGGAACCAGGTCACCGTCGACGGTGATGACCTCCACCCCCACGGCTTCACTGATACGCAGTACGTCGTCGAGTCGACGGCCTCTCAGCCATCCGGGCGGTGCATCGAACAGTGACTCAAGCGCCTCGTTCGTTGTGACGACAACGCCTGATGCATCGAGCATCATCACGCCGTCCACCAGCGACTCCATAATCGTGGCGTAGCGTCGTTCCGCCTCATAAGCCTGCCGCTCGGCCCATTTCCTCGTCGTGACGTCACGGACATTCGCCACAATGCTGCCGATGGAGCCCTGGAAATGACTCGAAGCGACGATATCCAGGTCGATCCGCTGTCCGTCGGCTCTTATCGCCTGCATCTCAAGGGAGACCGTCAGTCGTCGACCCGCCACCAGATCAAGAAACGACCGCCTCATGTCCTCCACTTCGCTCTCATCGAGGAACTGGAAGATGTCTTCGCCGATCTTTCCGCTGAGGTCGTAACCGAGCAGCCTTCGGGCTGACGGATTGACGAACACGATCCGTCCCTTGGCATCGATCACCATCGCCGCGTCGTCGATGTGCTCGATGAGAGACTGGAATCGGTGTTCAATCGCCGCAGAGTTCCCACCCTTTGCAGGGTTTTCACCCGTCTCGGCACTCTGAGCTGCCGGAGAGCTCTGAGCCGCCGCAGAGCTGGAATGCTTCTTCGACGCCGCGCTCACTGTCCGACTCCAACTCGGTCCACAGACCACAGTGGTTGAAAGACGTGCCACTGTTCGGGAGCCCGCCGGATAAGGACCTCGAACCGGTCGGCGATCTCCTGTGTGATCCTCGACACGTCGGCCCGAAATCGACCCGAGCGTGCCGTGTCTATCGGCGGCCCGACCACTGCGCTATGAGCGCGACCGGGCCCGCTGTAGACAGCGGCAGTTACCAACGTGGCGCCGGTTCGCATCGCCAGCGTGGCTGGTCCGGCCGGCATCGTGGTCTTTTCCCCAAAGAACTCGACCTCGACACCGTTGTGGAGAAGGTCTCGGTCACACAGCAGACCGACCAGACCACCGTCTCGGAGCGTCCGCAGCACCACGCCACCCGACGCGTCGTCCAGAGGCACGATGGTAAGACCCATCGCCGCGCGCTGCTTCACGAAGTAGTCGAAGAGCTCCGGGGGCTCGATGCGTTCAGCCACTGCTGTCATGGGAAAGCCCACTGTGGCGAGGAAGGCGCCGCCGTACTCCCAACTACCGACGTGCGGCAAGGCGATGATCACTCCGTTCCCCGCGTCCATCCCCTGGACCACGTGCTCGAAGCCATCCTCCACCACGACCCGCTGCTGCACCTCCTGGCCCGAGACGCTGGGAAGGCGGGCTCCCTCCACCCAGTATCGGGCATAAGCCCGAAACGCCTGACGTGCCCACCGATCGAGCGAGTCCGAACTGGTGTCGGCGCCCACGACCCGTTGGAGGTTCCGCTTCACGTTGGCCCTGTGCTCGTGGCGAACCTGATACATGACGTCCCCGGCGATAGCGGCCGCGCCAAGAGCGACGGGCTCCGGCAGCGTAGCCAGAGCACGTCCCAGTGTCGTATAGGTCCGGTACATCAGACGGGGAGAGGCCATGGTGCGTTCATCGTTCGAGGATCTGCGGGCAACCAGCGACGATCAGCCGTTACGGCGAGCCGAGGCACGGAGACGGAGGCCCTGGCGGGCTCGACGAGCCCTCCAGGTGCGGCCGGAACGACTGGCCAGCTCTCCCTGACGCCTGGCGCGCCAACGTGACGACGAGCCAGCTGGACGACGCCGAGGGTTGCGTACCGCAACAGCGTCGCGACGAACGCGACGGGCTGCGCTGACCTGAGGTGGAGCCTCGGCCAGACGCCACACCTTCACAAAGCGTCCAGCGGCGGTGAGCACGGTCAGTCCCAGCATGACCCACAGCACTGGCACGAGGAACGATGCGGACAGGAAGCCGATGCCGAGCAGGATCATCCGCTCGGCCCGCTCCATGAGCCCTCCTTTCGCCGAGATCCCCAACGACTCCGCCTTCGCCCGCTGGTACGAGACGAGCAACGTGACCCCCAGCACAGCGAACGGGAGCAGCACGAGGTGGCCCGAGCCCCTCGAGACCAGGTACCAGGCCACACCTCCCAGCAGCAGGCAGTCGGTGACCCGGTCGGTGACCGAGTCGAAGAACGCCCCACGCACAGACGCAGTTCCAGAGGCCTTGGCCACCGGACCGTCCAGAAGGTCGTGGAGGCCAGTGAGAACAAGCAACAGGATCGCCAGGTGCAGGTGACCGGTCGCTACGGCAACAGCCGTCCCCGTAGCGGTAATGAGGCCAGTCGCCGTGAGCACATCGGCTGTGACCCCGATCTTCTGCAGCCTGTGACCGACGGGACCGGTCATCCGGTCCACTGAGTCGCGCCAACGGCCGTCGAACATGGCGGCTCCTCCAGAGGTTTCCCTGAACTCTACCATCTGCTAGCTGCAGTTAGCTGGTTTCTTAAGGTTACCGCCCAGCCTGGCCGCATGTCGCGGACCGAGCCTCAGTGACGGGCGAACGGTAGGCTCGCAAGCAGCCAGACCGATTGGACCAGTCTGCCAGGAGGTGCCAGACATGGACCACTTCTCTTCGCACCACATCCGGAACGTGGCCCTGATCGGCCACACCGGGGTGGGAAAGACGACCCTGGTCGAGGCGGTCCTAGCCCATACGGGCGCCATCCATCGGATGGGGCGGGTGGAGGACGGTACGACCGTCTGTGACTACGAGCCCGAGGAGATCGCCCACCACATGAGCATGGGGCTCTCCCTCGCTCCCTGCGTCGTCGACCGGAGCGCGGTCGGTACCGTCAAGGTGAACCTGGTCGACACCCCTGGGTACGCCGACTACGCCTACGAGGTCGCTGCCGCCCTCGCCGTCGTCGACCTGGCCGTCGTGGTGGTGAGCGCCGTGGACGGTGTGCAGACCCAGACCGAGGCTGCCTGGGAGATGGCCGAGGAAGCGCAGCTGCCACGAGTCATCGTGGTAACCCAGCTCGACCGGGACAGAGCCGACTTCGATCGGGTACTCACCGAGCTCCGCTCCACGTTCGGTGCCGGCATCGCCCCGCTGGAGCTCCCCATCGGCATGCAGTCGGAGTTCAGGGGCGTCATCGACCTGTTGAGTGATACGGCGATCACGTACCGGCCGGAAGAGGGCACCACCGGGGTTCCAGGCCCGCTGCCGGACGAGTTGGCCGCAACCGAGCACGAGATCCACGAAGCGTTGGTGGAAGGGATCGTCGTAGGCGAGGACGCTCTGATGGAGCGCTACCTCGATGGCGACACCCTGTCTTTCGAGGAGCTCGAGACCAGCTTGGCCGGAGGGGTCTCCGCCGCTGCCGTCTTCCCGGTGATCTGCGTATCGGCCACCACCGGGGTGGGGATCGATCGTCTGGTCAACATCGTGGCCGAGCTGTGCCCACCTCCCACCGCCCGGCCCCCCGCAGTGGTCGTTGCCGGAGACACCTCACTCGACGTGACCTGTGATCCGGACGGCGACCCTCTGGTCCGGGTGTTCAAGACCATGACGGATCCGTACGTCGGCCGGCTCTCCCTCTGCCGTCTCTTATCGGGCACCGTCCGTCCGAACCTGGTCATGACCAATGTCCGCGCACACGTCGACGAACGGTTTCATACCGTCGAGACCCTTCGTGGCCACGAGACCTCATCGGTGCCCTTCGTAACAGCAGGTGATCTCTTCGCCGTGCCGAAGCTGTCGCAGACGGTGACCGGCGACACACTGACCACGCCGCACATGCCGGTCACCGTGACCTCGCCGCCGATGCCTGACCCAGAGCCGGCCGCCCTCTTCACCGCCATCCGTCCCCGGACCGCTGCCGACGAGGACAAGATGATGTCCTCGCTGCACCGACTGCTCCAGGAGGACCCGGCGCTGTCGGTCCGGCGGGACGACGAGATCCACCAGACAGTCCTCGGTGGCGCGGGCGAGACGCATCTGGCCGTCGCCCTGGACCGTTTGGCCAGGAAGTTCGGAGTAGCGGTCGAACGAGACGACGTGCTCGTCCCCTACCGCGAGACGATCACTCGAACGGTGACAGCCGAGGGCCGGTACAAGAAGCAGACAGGCGGGCACGGACAGTTCGGCGTAGCCACCATTCGGATCGGCCCGTTGGCTCGGGGCGAGGGATTTACGTTCGTCGACGAGGTGGTGGGCGGGGCCATTCCCCGCCAGTACATCCCGGCCGTGGAGAAGGGCGTGGTCGAGACCATGGCCAACGGCGGGCCCTTCGGATGGCCGGTGATCGACGTGGCGGTGACCTGTCTCGACGGCAAGCATCACCCGGTCGACTCCTCGGAGATGAGCTTCAAGATGGCCGGCGCCCTCGCCTGCCGTGAGGCACTCGGCCAAGCCGAACCGGTGCTCTTGGAGCCGATCTCTCGGGTCGAGGTGACAGTGCCACCCCACGTTCAGGGCGACGTACTGGGTGATCTGAACGCCAGGCGGGGTCGTGTCCAGGGGACCGACATCGACGAGCGCGGCAACCACACCATCGTCGCACTGGTGCCACAGGCCGAGCTGTCCCGCTACGCCGTCGACCTGCGATCGATGACCCGGGGGCGGGGGCGGTTCCGCGCCGATCACGATCACTACGACGTGGTCCCCGCTCACCTGGTGAGCACCCTGTCTCGTGATGCGCACGCCAAAGCCGGGTCGGGTCAGCCCAGTCCGGCTGCCTCTGTCGGATCGAGTCGATAGCGAGGTTCGGGCCTGGCTGTTCCTAGCGAGCCAGACGGCTCAGCCCAACTCAACCTAACCCGCCGATTCAGTCCGGCCAGACGGTTCAACCCGGCCAGACGGTTCAACCCGGCCAGACGGTTCAACCCGGCCAAACGGTACTAAGCCGGCTCCAACTGTCGGCCAACGTCTCGGGCAGCACCCGCACCCCTGCCACCGAGGTCATGAAGTTGGTGTCGCCGACCCACCGGGGAACGACGTGCAGGTGCAGATGACGAGGGATGCCCGCTCCCGCAGCACGACCCAGGTTCGCCCCAAAGTTCACGCCTTCTGGACTGTAAGCCCTCTCCAGCGCCGTCACTCCGCTGCGCAACGCCGACCACAGCTCAGCCCCCTCGTCGTTGGACATCTCTGCCATCGACCGCACATGGCGTGATGGCATGACCATCAGGTGTCCACTGGCATAGGGGTAGGCGTTGAGCACGGCAAAGGTCAGCTCACCCCGCCACAGCACCCCGTTCTCAACCGACGGTGCACCGCTCGCCGACAGACGGCAGAACACACAACGTTCGGGATCGTCGAGCGGGTGCGCTTCGTCCGAGGTGGGATCACCGGTAGCCATCCCTTCGTCGAACGGAACGGCGCCGACGGCACCTGCCGACGGAACGGAGCTCACATACTCGCTCCGCCACCCGGCCCAGAGCTGATCGAAGTTCACTGCCCGTCGGCTCCGTCGAGGCTCGGGAGGCGGCGAGTGGCGATCTCCTGTTCGAGGGCTTCGGTGAACGCCATGACCTCAACCCCGCGTTCCGGTTGTTGGGCGCCTCGCCGGTTGACACCGACCGTCCCGGCGGCGATGTCGTCGTCGCCAACCACCAACACGTAGGGCAGCTTGGCCAGCTTGGCTTGCCGGATCCGAGCCCCGAGCTTCTCGTCGGCCGGGACGGTGACAGCCCGGATGCCGACGGCACACAGCCGTTCGGTCACTTTGTCGGCGTAGCTCTCGTGGGCATCCTGCACCGGCAGGACTCGCACCTGCTCAGGAGACAACCAGGTCGGGAACGCCCCGGCGTGATGCTCCAGCAGGATGGCGAAGAAGCGCTCCACCGTACCGAAGAGGGCACGGTGGATCATGATCGGCCGGTGGCGGGCGTTGTCACTCCCGATGTACTCCATCTCGAACCGCTGGGGCATCTGGAAGTCGAGTTGGATGGTGGACATCTGATGAGTGCGTCCGATGGCGTCACGGGCCTGTACGGAGATCTTCGGTCCGTAGAAGGCGCCGCCGCCCTCGTCCAGGACCAGCGCCAGGTCCATGGCTTCTGCCGTCGCTCGCAAGGCCTCAGTGGCCTCCTCCCACTCCTCGTCGCTGCCCACCGCCTTCGCTTCCGGCTTCGTGGACAGCTCCAGAAAGAAGTCGTCGAGCCCGTAGTCACGCAGCACGTCCAGGACGAACAGCAGCGTCGAGTGCAGCTCGGCGCCCATCTGGTCACGGGTGCAGAAGATGTGGGCGTCGTCCTGGGTCATCCCTCGCACCCTGGTCAGTCCGTGGACGACCCCGGACTTCTCGTACCGGTACACCGTGCCGAACTCGAACAGCCGCAGTGGTAGCTCCCGATAGGAGCGCTGCCGGCTCTTATAGATCAGGATGTGGAACGGGCAGTTCATCGGCTTCACGTAGTACTGCTGGCCGCCGTCGAGCTCCATAGGCGGGAACATGCCGTCGGCGAACCAGTCCAAGTGGCCCGAGGTCTCGAACAGCTCCGACTTTGTGATGTGCGGCGTGTTTACGAACTCGTACCCGGCCTCGACATGACGCTGGCGCGAGTAGTCCTCCATGAGGCGACGGACGGTCCCGCCCTTGGGGTGGAACACGGGCAGACCTGACCCGATCTCTTCGGGAAATGAGAACAGGTCGAGCTCCGCGCCGAGCTTTCGATGATCACGCCGCTCGGCCTCTTCCAGCCGGTGGAGGTGCTGTGCCAACGCCTTCTCCGACTCCCACGCCGTCCCGTAGATGCGTTGCAGTTGAGGGCGCTTCTCATCGCCTCGCCAGTAGGCGCCGGCCACCCGCATCAACCGGAAGTGTCCGAGCCGGCTGGTCGAAGGGACGTGCGGGCCGCGGCACAGATCAGTGAAGGTCGGCGAGTTCCAGTACGTCGACACCTGGGGCAAGCGGTGGTCGGTCGGCTCGTGTGACGGGTCTTGGGCAACCGGCACCTGGGGGTCGTCGACCTCGGCAGGCGCGACATCGACCTCGGCAGGCGCGACATCGACCTCGGCCGCACCTGCCCCTACCGCTTCGATGATCTCTCGTTTGAACGGCTGATCACCGAAGAGGACCAACCCCTCGTCCACCGTGTGCTCATGGCGGATGAACGGCTGGTTCTCGGTCATGATCTCCCGCATGGTGGCGGCGATGCGCTCCAGGTCGTCGTCCGTGAAGTGAGCGCCCCCCGGCAGCTCGAAGTCGTAGTAGAAGCCGTCCTCGATCACCGGTCCGATGGCAAAGTGTGCCCCGGGCCACAGCCGCAGAACCGCCTGGGCCAGGACGTGGGCGGTGGAGTGGCGCAACACGCTCCGACCGGCATCGGAGTCAGCGGTGATCACCGAGACCTCGGCGCCGTCAGGAAGCACGGCGGACAGGTCGACCTCGGCGCCGTCGACGGTAGCGGCCACTGCCGCCTTGGCCAGACGTGGCCCGATGGACCGGGCGAGGTCTCCGGCCGTCGCCTCCTCCGGAAGCTCCTTCGTCGAGCCGTCGGGAAGTCGGACGGTGACTACGCCTGCCATGATGCTGCCTTTCTGTGGAGCGACGTGGGAACTTACAGCGTAATGCCCAGCAACCTTGCTCCCCGATCCACGGCATGTCCGGTTCGGGCCAGCTCGTCCAGGGCAGCCAGAGCCCTGGGGGTATCGAGGTCATCGTCAAGAGCGTCACGGACTGCTTCGAGCGCCGGGTCGAGCACTTTGTCCTCGCTTGTTCCCTGCGGCCCTCCGCTTGCCGCTCTCGATGTCGCCTCTCTCCAGGCGGTGATGCGGGCAGCAGCAGCTGGCATGTCGGCATCGGTCCACTCCCAGTCGAACCGGTAGTGATGATCGAGCAGCGCGGTGCGGATGGCTACTGGCTCCCACTGCTCCAGGAGGTTGCCCACGAACACCAGGTTGCCCAGCGACTTGGACATCTTGGTTCCATCCAGTCCAACCAGGCCGACGTGAAGCCAGTGTCTGACAAAGGGTCGACCGGTCACCGACTCGGACTGGGCCGTCTCACACTCATGGTGCGGGAAGACCAGATCACGACCGCCGCCATGGACATCGATGGTCTCCCCCAGCTCTCGCAACGCAAGCGCCGAGCACTCGATATGCCAACCGGGACGTCCCGCCCCCCACCGTGACTCCCACGCCGGCTCGTCGGGCAGCGACGGTTGCCAGAGGACGAAGTCGAGCGGGTTGCGCTTGTCCGGATCGTCGGGATTGCCGCCGTGCTCGGCAGCCAGCGCCACCATCGACGACCGCTCGAGATGGCTCAGCTCGCCGAAACGTTCGAAGGTGGTGACGTCGAAGTACACCGATCCACCGGATCGGTAGGCGTGGCCGCTGTCGAGGACCGAGCCGATGAGGGTCAAGATGTCCGGAATGGCCGAAGTGGCCCGGGGCTCGGACCAGGCCGGGATGAGTCCGAGGGTGCCCATATCGGCGTCGAACCGGGCGATCTCCTCGGCAGCCAGGTCGAGATAGTGGACTCCCACCTCACGGGCTTTGCGCAGCATGTCGTCGTCCACGTCGGTGACGTTCCGCACACAGCGCGTCTCATGACCGAGGTCGCGCAGCCGCCGCTGGAGGATGTCGAAGGTCAGGTAGACGGCAGCATGACCCAGGTGGGCAGCGTCATAGGGAGTAATGCCGCACGAGTACAGCGTGACCAGTGGGCCGGGTTCGAAGGGCACGACCGCCTGGCGAGCGGTGTCGTAGAGGCGCATGTCCGGCGATCAACTTCCGAAGGTCAGTGGTCGTAGCCGGACAGCAACACGGTCGAGTGGACCTTGTGGCGAATGTTGACCGTGATGAGCACGGCCGTGAACGCCTCGATCGGTGCGGCCTGCGACAGGCTGCCGGCGTCGATCCCGCGCAGCCCGTCGACGGCGTCGATCATCGAAATCGTGGCCTGAGTGGCTTCCGGATAGTCAGAGCAGACCAGGACATCGGCCTGAAGAGGGGCATCGAGCTTGCCCATCTCCGAGGCGGGAAGGTGGTGCAGGGAAGCCGAGACGAAGGAGTCCGGCAGCACGGCCTGGAGTGAGGCAGCCACCGATCCCCGGGGGGGCACCAGGGCCAGGAATTCCTTCCTCTCCTTGACCAACGCGTTGGCCATGGAGACGACCACCTTGCCGGACAGGGCGTCGGCCAACGGCCTGACCGTCGGTACCGCTGCGTCCCACGGCGTGGCCACGACGACGAGGCCGCACTCAGCGGTGATCTCGTTGGACGCTCCCCGAACGTCCAGCGCTCGTTCCGACCACTGTTCCCGGACCTCGGCAGCCACGGCCTCGGCCCGATCGGCATCACGCGACCCGATGACCACCGCGGTCCCGGCGGCGGCCAGCCGGACAGCGAGGCCTCGGCCAGCCGGGCCCGTTCCTCCGAGTATTCCGACGCGCACGGCGTCATCCTTGTTCACAGCCTCATCCTTGTTCACAGCCTCATCCTTGGACACGGCGTCATCCTTGGACACGGCGTCATCCTTGTTCACAACCTCGTCCTTATTCACAGCCTCATCCTTGGACACGGCCCTACCCTTGCACACGGCGTCGACGGGTCTGGCAACCAGGACACCGCATCCACCGACCACCGACGATTGCTCTCGCAGTAACCTGACCGGCTCATGGGACTGCTGACAGGAAAACGCATCCTGGTCACCGGGGTGCTGACCGACGCCTCGTTGGCCTTCGCCGTGGCTCGCCTGGCCCAGACAGAAGGTGCCGAGGTGGTGTTGAGCGGTGCGGGGCGGGGCCTGTCGCTGACCCGACGGACCGCCCGCAAGCTGCCCACAGAGGTGGACGTGCTGGAGATCGACGTGGCCCGTCCTGAACAGTTGACGGCGGCGGCGGCCGAGCTCGGAGCCAGGTGGGACCGGCTCGACGGCATCCTCCACGCCATCGCCTTCGCTCCTCCGGAGTGTCTGGGTGGCGACATCTTCCAGGCCGAGTGGGACGCGGTCCAGGTCGCCCTACACATCTCGGCGTACTCGTTGAAAGCACTGACCCAGGCCTTCCGACCGCTGCTGGCCGCAGCCGGAGCCGATGGAGGACCAGGAGCGTCGGTGGTCGGCCTCGACTTCGACGCCACCGTGGCGTGGCCGGCGTACGACTGGATGGGCGTCTCCAAGGCAGCCCTCGAGTCCCTGTCCCGGTACCTGGCCCGGGACCTCGGGGCCGAGAAGGTTCGCGTCAACCTGGTGGCTGCCGGACCGGTGAGGACTATGGCAGCCAAGTCCATCCCCGGCTTCGCAGCCTTCGAAGACACGTGGGCAGCCCGAGCGCCGCTCGGTTGGGACCTCCTCGACACCGACGTCGTAGCCCGAGCCTGTGTGGCGCTCCTCTCCGATCTTTTCCCCATGACCACCGGTGAGATGGTGCACGTGGACGGCGGCGTGCACGCCACCGGCGCCTGACCATCGACCAACCGCTCGCCGCGCCCCAGGAGCACCTCGACAACCCCAAGGAGAAGCACCGTGCCTACGCCTGATCAACTCCGTAACGTCATCGCCTCTTACGTGGCCGCACTGAACACCCGCGACCCTGACGCCATCGCTGCCCTCTTCGCCGAAGACGCCGTCCAGGCCGACCCGGCGTCAAGCCCGCCGAACCGGGGGCGTGACGCAGTCCGCGCCTTCTTCACCACCAGCATCGAAGCCAGCGACGGGTGGACCTTCACCGCCAAGACGGTCCACACCTGCGGCGACCACGTGGCGATCGACTTCGAGGTCGCCGTCAAGGCAGCAGAGACCACCATGGTGATCGACGGGATCGAGGTCTTCGCCATCGGTGACGATGGTCTCATCGCCTCGGTCCACGCCTACTGGGACGACTCGGACCTCACGGTGTCCTGAGAACGATCCTACGAACAGCGTCCCAGAGGATCACGGCGATACCTGCGATACCTACGTGATCCGCCTGGCACCGTCCGTCTCATCACTCAACCTCATCACTCAACGTCATCACTCAACGTCGTCCCCGCGGGTACCACCGCCTTCGGTGACGAGACGCCATAACGCATCGAGATCGAGATGCTCGGCACACAGATCGGCCAGCCGGTCGATCTGCCCCTGACGGGCCGTGATGAACGACGCGCCCGATGGCACCCACGGATGGCCCCGACGCTCGGCGACCGCGCCGAGGAGCACGGATCGGAAGTCGTCGCCTTCCAACAGACCGTGCAGGCTCGAGCCGCAGACCCCGTTCTTGTCGTCGACGATCCCCTCGGTACGGTTCCCCCTCCTGTCCCCGAGCAGGAACCAAGGAACCGCCGATGGACCGGCATGTGGTCGCCCGTGATGGATCTCGTACCCGGAGATGGGCAGCGACGGCGTCTGGCGGGGCGATCCCTCAAGCTCCCAGTCCGGTTGGAGCGAGGTCTCCGCACCGGTGACACCAGAAGCGCGGGCGGCGGGCGATGAGTGAGGTCGCAAGGACGACTGGCGCCAGGTGGTCCGTCCTCGCCGTTGCCGAGTGTGCTTGTCCACCAGGTACACCGTCCGAAGGTCGAGGAGGCCCAGCCCCGGTACCGCTCCGTCCCGGCTCTCGACAGCTCCCGGATCCTCGATCAGCTCACCGAGCATCTGGTACCCGCCACAGATCCCGAACACCATCGGGGAGTCGGGTCGGACACCACCGTGGCCGTCATCCCGCAAGCCTGCCAGCGCATCCTCGAACCCACGGGACCGGAACCAGGCCAGGTCATTGGCGGTCGACTTGGTACCCGGCAGCACGATCAGGTCTGGATGTCCGAGCGAATCGGGCGAGTCCACGAACCGTACCGACACGCCCGGCTCCACTGCCAAGGCGTCGACGTCGGTGAAGTTGGAGATATGAGGAAAGCGGACGACCACGACGTCCAGACGGTCTGAGTGCTCCAAGCGCTCGTCGACGTCGACGTCGCCATCGCCGTGCACCGCCGAGGACGAGACCAACGCCAGCGAGTCCTCGGCATCGAGGGTCAGGCCCTCGATGAAGGGCAGAACACCCAACGTGGGCCTCCCCGTTCGCCGCTCCAGATCAACGAGACCATCACCCAGCAGGGTCAGATCCCCTCGAAATTTGTTGATGACGAACGCTCGAACCCACCGGCGCAGCTCTTCGGGTAGCAGAGCCACGGTGCCGTACAGAGCGGCGAAAACGCCGCCACGATCGATGTCCCCCACCACGATCGCCGGGATGCCGACCCTGGAAGCAAGGCCCAGGTTGACCAGATCTCTGTCGAGCAGATTGATCTCGGCTGGGCTGCCGGCTCCTTCACACAGGACGACGTCGAACCGGGAACGAAGGTCGGCCAGCGCTTCGGTCACCACATCCATGAGCTCGGGCTTGGCGGCGTGGTACCCCGCCACATCGAGGTTTTTCCACGGCCGACCGAGGACGATGACCTGGCTCGCCTGGTCACTGGCCGGCTTCAACAGGATCGGGTTCATGGCGACATCGGGCTCCACACCGGCAGCCATGGCTTGCATGGCCTGAGCCCGACCGATCTCGTGGCCGGCCGGGGTGACAAAGGAGTTCAGCGCCATGTTCTGTGCCTTGAACGGCGCCACCCGAACCCCTTGGCGTGCCAGCTGTCGACACAGTCCGGCCACGATCTGGCTCTTGCCGACATCGCTGGCGGTGCCACACACCATGAGCGCCCCCCTCATGGCTGCGCCGCCGGCACTGTCTGTAATGGCTGGAACGGCTGGAACGGGTTGGGCACCGGGCGCCTTACCATCGGGCCGCCGCCACGATCAGCGCCACTGTCTCGCCCATGATGCCAGCTGCTCCCAGCACGTCACCGGTGAAACCACCGATCCGCCGCCGGGCGAACCAGACCACCAACGTCGCCACCACCACCTCCACCACCACGATGACGACACCGCCGATCGGCTT
Source organism: uncultured Acidimicrobiaceae bacterium (assembly GCA_963812965.1). Classification (GTDB taxonomy): domain Bacteria; phylum Actinomycetota; class Acidimicrobiia; order Acidimicrobiales; family RAAP-2; genus DASXMT01. The sequence goes on from CAWEXG010000012.1 coordinate 281,416, forward strand.
CCAGGCGATGCAGAACCCGAGCGCCATCACTGCGCCGAGGACGCCGATGACCAGCCGCGTCCGCCTGGCACGGTTCGAACGACGAGTGGCAGGGCCGTTGCCCGAAGCCGGTTCGATGCATGCCGAAGACAACCCTCCCTCGGGCCGGGCGTACGGCACCGAGGTGGCCACTACCGCCATGACCGTCCGGGACCCGACCCAGATCCCCACCAGCAGCACGATCGAGGGCTTCAGCGACATGAGGCTCACCCACCGGAGCAGTAGCACGATGGTGGCCGAGGCGATCCCGAGGGCACCCGACGTCGACTTCTTTATCACCGCCAAGCGTCGCTCGTGCGACAAGTGTGGAGGCAGCAGGCCATCAGTGGCATCGACCAGCCCGTCCACATGGAGCATCCCGGTCAACGCCAGATCAGCGGCGACCACCAGTGCCGCCACCACTCCGGAAGGCCACGCCTTGGACAGCGCCCACCACAACAAGCCGAGCAATGCCCCGATCACCCCACCCACCAATGGGAACCACACCAACGACGATGGCTGGGGTACCTGCGCCTTGCCAATTGGGGTGAGAAACGCCACTGCTCTTCGCATGGTCAGCGCCTCCGACCAAGAGACAACAGCTGGCCGGCACCCACCAGCAGGACGTCGTCGACCAACTCGCGGGCGAGACGCGCAGCCACCTCGGACTTGCCCAACCGGGTGCCACCGAGCACCAGTGTCAGTTCACCCTGTCTGCTCGCTGCCACGTCCACGCGTCCTTCCTGCCCCCGGAGGAGCACGCACCCCTTCTCGAGAGGGAGGCAGGTCTCCTGGCTGTCGGATCATCACTCCCCTCGGCCTTCCCGCCCGTTTCCGAGCCGTGGCCATGTGGTGAAGGTCGCTCCCCGATCACAGTTGCGGGACAGCCCCGGACTTACACCGGGTTCCCTGCCCTCCGAGGCCAGAGCCTATACGGTGCCGTCAGCTCGAGCGTGGGGTCGTGGAGTGCAGTCCGGCCCCGTTCCGGGTGCGATCTTGCACCCTTGCAGTGTCCATGCACCACACTCCGGGCAGTACCGTGACGGCCATGGCACGTGTCGACTCTGTCGTCCTGATCAACACCGGTTACGGCAAGGGCAAGTCCTCGGCGGCCTTCGGTGTGATGGGGAGGGGCTGGGCTCGGGGCTGGAAGGTCGGAGTCGTCCAGTTCATCAAGAGCGGCAAGTGGAAGACTGGTGAGCGCAAGCTGGCCGACCATCTGGACATCGAGTGGCACACGATGGGCGACGGGTTCACCTGGGAGTCCACCGACCTCGACGAGACGGCGGCCAAAGGACGCCACGCATGGGAGGTCGCCCGGGAGAAGCTGGCGTCGGGCCAGTACGACCTTCTCATCCTCGACGAGCTGACGTACGCGGTGACGTACGGGTGGATAGCGGCGGACGAGGTGGCTGCGGCCGTGGTCGGGCGTTCCCCAAAGACCAACGTGGTGATCACCGGACGTGACGCTCCCGACGAGCTCATCGAGGTGGCCGACACGGTGACCGAGATGCGGAAGGTGAAGCACGCCTTCGACCAAGGCATCAAAGCAAAGAAAGGGATCGAGTTCTGATCCGGCACAGCACCGACACGGCACCAGCTCGGCGCCAGCACGACACCAGCTCGACACCGGCACAGCACCGGCACGGCACCAGCTCGACACCAGCTCGAGCGACACCAGCTCGACACCGGCACAGCACCGGCACGGCGCCAGCTCGACACCAGCTCGGCGCCAGCACGACACCAGCTCGACACCGGCACAGCACCGGCACGGCGCCAGCACAGCACCGGCACGGCGCCAGCACGACACCAGCTCGACACCAGCTCGACACCAGCTCGGCGCCAGCACAGCACCGGCACGGCGCCAGCTCGACACCAGCTCGACACCGATCACCACCAATGCCGTGAACCATGGGACAATTGGTAACGAAACCTCGGCACCTCGACAGTCGGATCTGGGGTGTCGACATATGGTTGCAACTCGACACGAGAATATATAGAGTTGACTATGTAAACCTGTGCAGCAGAGGCACGCCTGCAGCAACAGGAGCAACGGGGCAAGCCGTGCTGGAACGGCCGCGACGTCGGGGAGGTGTGAGTTGTCACAAACCCAGGAAGAGCGAAAAGCAGAGACGCGGACGCGGCTGCTGACCGCAGCGGCCGACCTGTTCGCCGAGCACGGGATCGACGCCGTCTCCGTGGACGCAGTAGCCGAGGCGGCCGGACGCACTTCCGGCGCCGTCTATGCCCACTTCGGCTCGAAACAGGGGATGCTGCTGGCCCTTCTGGACTCGTGGAAGCAGTCCATGCTCACCATGCTGTTTGCCGAGGTGGCAGTCACCGACGAACCGATCCGACAGCTCGGTGCGGTGTGGGACAACGTCGGGCGGGGTGACAACGAGCAGATGGGACAGCGGCTCTTACTGGAGCACGAGCTGTGGTTGCGGGCAGCACGCGACCCCGACGTTGCCGCCGTGCTACGGACCCGCAACCGAGAAAGCCAACGCCATAGCGTACGGGATCTCTCGTGGTGGACAGCGAAGGTCGGTGCAGCACCCGTCGTCGAACCGGACCAGTTGGCCATCCTGATCAAGGCACTCCTGAACGGCCTGGAGATGCAGCACCGCACCGACCCCGACTCGATCAACGCCGACACTGCTGTCAAAGGGCTCGCTGCCCTGCTCGGACTCACCATCGACGAGCACAGAGACGACCGCGCAACGACGACCTCGCTCACCGGACAGCCCGGCGACCGACCCTTGACCAACCGAGAACAGGAGCACCCATCATGAACACCGAGATCCGTCAACGACTCGGGATCGAATTCCCCATCTTCGCCTTCACACACTGTCGGGACGTCGTGGCCGCCGTGTCCAACGCCGGAGGCATCGGCGTCCTTGGCGCCATCGCCTTCGATCCCGAGCAGCTCGAGGTGGAGCTGACCTGGATCGATGAGCACGTGGGTGACAACCCGTACGGGGTCGACATCGTCATCCCCGCCAAGTACGAGGGCATGGACGAGATGGACCCGGAGAAGCTGGAGGCACAGCTCCAAGGCATGGTTCCCGCCACCCACCGGGAGTTCGCACGCAAGCTGCTCGCCGACCACGGCGTGCCCGATATCCCCGAGAGCGAAGAGAAGAGCTCCGGCATGATGGGCTGGACCGCCGCTCACGCCCACGGCCTGATCGACGTAGCACTCCGACACCCGAAGGTGAAGCTCATCGCCAACGCGCTGGGGACACCACCGGCTGACGTGGTGAAGCGGGTCCAGGACGCCGGGTTGATGATCGGTGCGTTGGCCGGCTCGGTGAAGCACGCCGTGCATCACAAAGACGCTGGCCTCGACTTCATCATCTGCCAGGGTTCTGAAGGCGGTGGGCACACCGGCGACGTGGGCAGCATTGTCCTGTGGCCCGAGGTCATCGATGCTGTCGCTCCCCTGCCGGTGCTCGCCGCCGGTGGTGTCGGGAGCGGTCGTCAGATGGCAGCAGCGCTGGCCATGGGCGCTCAGGGTGTGTGGTCGGGAACGCTGTGGCTGACCGTCGAGGAGGCCGCTATTCCCCCGGGCCAGATGGACACCTATCTGGCCGCCACCAGCCGCGACACGATCCGGTCGCGCTCGTTCACCGGGAAGCCGTGCCGCATGCTGAAGAACGACTGGACCGATGCTTGGGACGCCCCCGACACACCCGACCCCCTGCCGATGCCGCTGCAGATGCTGGTGGCCATCGAGGCAGTCAGCCGGGGAAGCCGCTACCCGGTCCAGGCCAAGGACGTGAACTTCAACCCGTGCGGACAGGTCATCGGTCGAGCCACGCAGGTGCGCAAGGCCAAGGACGTCGTCTTCGACATGGTCGAGGAGTACATCGAGTCGACCGAGCGCCTCCAGGCGGGCGTCAACGTCTGACCCACCCCAGCTACCCGCATGGTGAGGGCTGAAGGACCGCCTACCGCACAACTCCCCTCCTCCGGATCGGTTGTACCGCCGGGACGCTCACGCCGTGGCGGCGGCGCGTGCGTCGGCCAGGAGCTTGTCGTCGTCAGCCAAGAGGGCGTTGGCCAGGTCTCGGATCATGCCAACCACCTCGGGGTGAGCCTCGGGGTTCCATCCTTCGAGCAACTCGGTTAAGGAGTCACGACGGGCGACCGTGAGCTTCTCAATGGCATCGCGCCCAGAGGCGGTGAGCGCCAAACCAGGACCTCCGGCGTGTTGGACCTGCTCGACCATTCCCGCCGATACCAGCGAGTTCACACCGTCGCGCAACCGCTCGGGCTTGACCTTCAGCCGCGCGCTCACCTCTTCGATGGTGGAGTCCGGTCGGTCGGCCAGCCTGTAGAGGAGCCAGCTGGCCCGGGGCTGGAGGTCGAGCCCGGCTCGCGCCGAGAGCGCTCCATAGAGCTCGCTGCGGTTCTCGCGGCTGGCGGCCCGCTCCAAGATCCGCTGCACCTCTCCCAGCGAGCTTCGGGGCTCAGGCAGCCCGAGGTTCTCGCCCGGTTCCGAGTCACGGATGGACTTGCGCAGTTCGATCTCCGGCAACGTCCAGCTCAACAGGAACGCCACGAAGCCGATAGGCACTCCGATGAAGAACATGGTCTGGATGGTATGGGCGATACCGTCGACCACGCCGGCCTGCGCTACAGCGGGAAGCTTATGGATAGCCGAGGGGTTGTCGGCGTTGAGATTGAACCCTGCAGGCGCCTTGGTCAGGTGTAGGGCGTGCAGCACGTTGTTGACCACCAGGTTGGCGAAGACGGCGCCGAACACGGCTGTCCCGAACGAGCCACCGATCATGCGGAAGAAGGTCACCCCGGATGTCGCCGTACCCAGCTCTTCGTAGGGGACAGCGTTCTGGACCGCTACCGTCAGCACCTGGAGGACCAAGCCCAGCCCCAAGCCGAACACCACCATGTACCCCGCCGTCACCCAGGCCCCGGTGCTAACTCCGATCAACGACATCAGGTAGAGCCCGATCGTCATCAGCCCGGTGCCGATCACCGGAAAGACCTTGTAGCGACCCCATTTGCTGACCAGCAGTCCGGAACCGATGGAGGCGACCAGCAGCCCGCCCATCATCGGGAAGAGGCGCACCCCTGACTGGATCGGGCTGACCCCCTTCACGTCCTGGAAGAACAGAGGCAGAAAGGTCAGTGCACCGAACATGGCGAAGCCGACCACGAAGCCGATGGCACTGGCAGCGCCGAACACCTTGTTGGCGAAGAGAGGAAGTGGGATGACCGGCTCGACCGCACGGCGTTCGGCCAAGAGAAACAGGATGGCAAGCACCACACCGGCTACGGCCAGGCCGATGATGAACGGCGACGTCCACGGATAGGAGGTGCCGCCCAGACTCGTGAACAACACCAGGCAGGTGGCGGCCAGGGACACGAGTATGGTGCCCAGATAGTCGATGACCCGGTGCACCCGGCTCATGGTCCCGGGGAGAGAAACGGCGGTGACCACCAGGGCGACCGCACCAATGGGAATGTTGATGTAGAAGATCCATCGCCAGCTGAGGTAGTCGACGAAGACACCCCCGATGAGCGGTCCGATGACGGTAGTGACCCCGAACATGGCCATGAACAGTCCCATGTACCGGCCGCGATCCCGAGGTGAGACCACGTCGCCGACGATCGTCTGAGCGCCGATCATCAGACCCCCGCCACCCAAGCCCTGCACGGCCCGGAAGAGGATCAGCTCGATCATCGAGTGGCTCAACCCGGAGAGGGCCGAACCGAACAGGAAGATGACGATGGAGGCCTGAAAGAAGAACTTTCGCCCGTAAAGGTCGCCGAGCTTTCCCCACAGAGGGGTGGACACCGTCGAGGCGAGCAGGTAGGCAGTCACCACCCAGCTCAGATGGGAGGCACCGTGCAGATCCCCCACGATGGTGGGGAGGGCGGTGGACACGACGGTCTGGTCCAAGGCAGCCAGGAACATCCCCAGCATGAGCGCGCCGATGACGATGAGCACGCGGCGATGAGACAAGGCGGGAACCGACTCGGGCTCGGGCAGAACCGCTGTGGCCGTCTCGCTCATTTCGTCCTCCCCCCTTGCTCGGCCCTCACCACGTCGGGCGCCACCGTCGCAGTGTACGGGGCAGGAGGTCCATTGAGTGGTTCAACCGACCTGTCCTCTGACCGTGGACGTCAGCCGATACAGGGGGTCAAGGCAGTGTCAGAGCCGAAGGAGGTGCTGTAGGACGCATACCTCTGAGTGGTTCAAGCGACCTGTCCTCTGACCGTGGACGTCAGCCGATACAGGGGGTCAAGGCAGTGTTAGGGCCGAAGGAGGTGCTGTAGGACGCATACCTCACTTGAGATCAGGAGCGCGTTGCATCATGAAGAATCTCCGCATCGGAGGGGTCACGGGGCGATCTTTTTTGGCGACGCAGGGGGTTCCGGAGGAGCAGAAGGAGGCGGGAGCCGGTTCCAAGAATCCGAGAGGTTGGCGAAGAGATAGCGGGTCCATTCGGGGAGCGGCGCGGCGCGGTTTCTGGCCGTGAGCACGTGGTATCGGTGAGGCGTAGAGTACTGACAGGTAGGTACAGACAGACAGGTACCAGGCACTCCGAGGGAGGTCCAGCGATGCAGATCTCGGCACTGTTGTCGGATAAGGGAGCTGCGGTCGACACCATTCGTGGAGACGCAACGGTCGGTGAAGCGGTGGCTCAGCTCTGCCAACGTCGCATCGGGGCTCTCGTGGTCTCAGCCGACGGGAAGCACATCGACGGGATCGTCTCGGAGCGGGACGTGGTCCGGCGGCTCAACGATCTGGGCGAGGGTCTCATCGGTGAGCCCGTGACGTCGATCATGTCCTCCACCGTGTACTCGTGCGCACCGGAGGACGACACCGAACTGCTCATGACCATCATGACCGAACACCGGATCCGCCATGTTCCCGTCGTCCAAGACGGAGTCCTGTGCGGGATCGTCAGCATCGGCGACGTCGTCAAGAGCCGGATCGGTGACCTGGAGAAAGACCGTGCCGAGCTCGTCGACTACATCAACGCCCGCTGAGCACCGCACCCGCCGAAGGCCCCGGTTCCTCGGGGTCGCTTCTCTACCACTCGTCTCCAGGGCGCTGGGTTATTGCCGCGTCCGTGCTCGGGTCCGGCATCGCTGCACTGGATGCCACGGTCGTCGGCATCGCCCTCCCCACCATCGGACGAGAGTTCCATGCTGGGCTGGGAGCACTGCAGTGGGTGGTCACCGCCTACACGCTGACACTGGCGGCCTTCTTGCTCATCGGAGGGACGCTCGGTGATCGGTTCGGTCGCAAACGCGTCTTCTCCATCGGTGTCGCCTGGTTCGCCATCGCTTCCATGGCATGCGGCATCGCTCCTGACGCCACGGTGCTTATCGTGACCCGTGCGCTACAGGGGGTCGGGGCGGCGCTGCTCGTTCCCGGCAGCTTGGCCATCCTGCAAGCGTCTTTCACACCTGACGACCGTGGCCAGGCCATCGGCGCCTGGTCTGGTCTCGGCGGGCTCGCCACTGCCGCCGGCCCTCTGATCGGGGGTTACCTCATCGCAGTGGCCTCGTGGCGGTGGGTGTTCTTCATCAATGTGCCGATCGCCCTGACCGTGCTGATACTGACCGCTCGGCACGTTCCCGAGTCACAGGATGCCGGTGCCGAACGCTCGCTCGACATCACCGGCGCTGCCCTCGCCATATTGGGGTTGACCGGTCTGACCTACGGGTTGATCGAAGGGCCAGCAGACGGCTGGGGCTCCTCCGTCATCGTGGCCATGCTCGGGACTGCCATTATCGGCCTGGTCGGGTTCCTGGTGGTGGAGCGCCGGAGCTCGCACCCCATGCTCCCGCTGTCGATCTTCCGTGAGCGACAGTTCACGGCGACCAACGCGGTGACCTTCGTGGTCTACGCCGCATTGAGCGGAGCCCTCTTCATGCTGCCCATCGCGCTGCAGGTGGTGTCCCACTACTCGCCATTGGAGTCGGGCGTGGCCTTGTTGCCGGTGACCATCATCATGTTGGTGTTCTCGGCACGGTCGGGACGACTGGCGACCCGATTGGGACCACGACTCCAGATGAGCGTCGGCCCGCTCGTGGTGGGCGCAGGACTGGCGTTGCTGACCCGGGTCACCGGAGGACCGAACTACTTCGTCTACGTCTTCCCCGCCGTTCTCGTGTTCGGCATCGGGCTGGCGATCACGGTGGCGCCGCTGACAGCAACGGCCATGGCAGCTGCGCCCGTGGAGCACGCCGGGTTGGCCTCTGCCGTCAATAACGATGTCGCCCGAGTTGGTGGGCTCATCGCCGTAGCGGTCCTCCCTACCCTGGCCGGGCTCACCGGAGCCAGCTACCTGCACCCCGATCAGTTCGCCGGTGGGTTCCGTACTGCCGTCGAGATCGCGGCGGTGGCGTGTGCGGCCGGCGGGCTCCTCTCCGCTGCCACTATCCGCAACCCGTCGGCACCGTCGCTGGCGGTGGAACAGGACAGTCAACAGCCGGAGCATCAGGAACGGGAGTGCATGCACTGTGCACTCGATGCTCCTCCAGTCAAGCGGTGAGGTGGGAATAGCCTCGACCGTGACAGCCGGATCTTCGCTACGGTGCAGCCTGGTGGTGCCAGCAAGGGTTCACAGTCGTCGGGTTGCTCGTGTCATCGGTGTTGTCGTCGGTACTCTCAGCCTCGTCGTGGCAGCGGCGATGCTCGGGGCCTGCACGTCATCGACGGCCGCTCAGGACAGCAGCACCAGTACCGCTCCCCCGCTCCCTCCCGCGCCTGCACCGAGTCCGGTTGTCTGGACAGCCTGTCCGAGCCAGAACAACCTGCAGTGTGGGTCGGTCTCCGTGCCCGTCAACTACCGCCATCCTGACGGCCCGAGCATCCAGATAGCGCTCACCCGCGAACCGGCGATGGACCCTGCCAAACGCATCGGGACACTGCTGTTCAACCCCGGCGGTCCCGGCGAGAGCGGAAACCAGATCTTGCCGGTGATACTGAATCTGTTACCCACCGAGATCACCCAGCGGTTCGACGTGGTCAGTTTCGACCCACGCGGCACCGGAGCCAGCAATCCCCTCGACTGTGGAACGAACGCGTCCGCCATCAGTAGCTTGCTGCCGGTGCCAACGGCACCGAACCAGCCCCTGCCAGGCGCTGCAGCATTCACCGCCATGGCCCAGGCCTGCGAGCAGCAGTACCCGTCGTTCCTGTCCGAGGTGAACTCCACCAACACCGCCCGTGACATGGACCGGATACGCATCGCCCTCGGCCAGCAGCAGATCAGCTACTACGGCCTCTCCTACGGGACCGAGCTGGGCACGGTCTACGCCTCACTGTTCCCTCATCGGCTCCGAGCCATGGTTCTCGACGGTGCTGTCGACGTCAACGCATCGCTGGCCACACAGGCCGCCGACGAGGCTCCTGCGATCGACCGGTCGCTCCAGCACTTCTTCACCACGTGTGCGGCCGACCCGAGCTGCCCGCTGCAACCGGACCCACAGGCCAAGTTCGAAGCGCTCACCGCCAGCCTCACCGCCCACCCCTTGCCGGCTCCAGGTAACGGCGACAACTATCCGGTGACGGTCGGCGACCTTGATACGGCCACACTGCTCTACCTCAGCGCACCCAAGCTCACGGAGTTGTATCCCCTGGCGCTTGCCGATGCCATCCAGGGCAACGGCGCACCGTTACGAGAGTTGGCGTTGGAGCTCGACCAAGACCTTGACGGGGTGTCGTTGATCGATGCCCAGTGGGCCATCACCTGTAACGATGCCGCCAGTCATCCGGACGCCTTGGCCGCCGGTGCTCAAGCCAGGTCGCTGCAGGCTCGGTACCCACTGCTCGGTGGCTACGCCGTCACCTACAACCTGGGCGGGTGCGTGGCGTGGCCACGGGCCCTCCAGCCGGTTGTCGATCTGCACCCCACAGGAACACCGCCGATACTGGTGATCGGCAATACAGGTGACCCCAACACGCCGCTCGTCGGCTCGTTGCGCCTAGCCGCCGACATCCCGTCAGCGGTGCAGGTGACCTGGGACGGTTGGGGTCATACGTGGTTGCTCAACGGCTCACAGGACGACTGTATGCAGACAATCGTCAATCGCTACCTGTTGGACGGCCACCTTCCACCACGTGGCACCACGTGCAGGTAGGCCATGCAGTGATGGGCCTCTATCGGGACCGGGCCTGCGAGCTAGGAGTTGCAGCCGGGAGTCTGCAGCATGGGGCGTGCATATCGGCGGTGCCTACGGGCAACGAGCACCCGACGGTGTGGGGGCTTCCAGGTGTACGGTCCAATGAACAGGGGTATCAGGGCAGGGGTATCAGGGCAGATACAGATACAGATAGAGGTACATCCAAGTCCGAGTAAGGACTGACGAACCAGCTCGTGGCGAGTAACAGCGCCCGAGCTGTTGGGGGAGGTCGAGGTTGTCGATGGAGTCCGAACAGTCCTCATCACCACAGGACACCGGCGGTACCGAACCCGATGCCACGGCGCCACCCGGAGCTGCCGCTGAGTCCGTCGAACTGTCGACCGAAGACGCAGATGCTGCACCGATCCCCACCACCGTGCCGACCACCCGAGCCGGTCGGCTATGGGTGGCGTTGATCCTCGGGGTACTCCTCTTGATCGTCATCCTGGTGTTCATCTTCCAGAACCTTCAGGATGTGAAGGTCAGCTTCTTCGCCGCGTCGGGATCGTTGCCGCTGGCCCTTGCTCTTCTCTTCGCCGCCGTTCTGGGTGCGCTCATCGTGCTCACTCTCGGCTCAGTGCGGATCGTCCAACTCCGTCGTGCCGTGAAACGGCGGTCCCGGGCCGCCAACAAGGGTTGACGTTCCTGGTTCCAGGGAGTGTCAGCCTGGGTCGGTCGACTCGGAGGATTCGTGGTCGGTGCTTCCCGGTTGGTCGTCAGGATCGTCCGAGGACGTCGTCTCCTGGCCGAGGGGACGTTCAGGGGGAGGGTCGATACCGGGGGTCTCGTTGGTCATGACGTGCTCGGTCCACTCACTCCCTGACCAGTAGCGCTGCTCGAACTTCCCCGAGGGGTCCGCCATCCACCCGGCCGGGATACCGGTATAGGTCGAAAGTGTGCGAGGCGGGGGTGACGAGGGAGAGCGTGGCGAGGTGGGCGGACTGGAGAACACGCTCGACATGGGCGTCGTGCGCTGTCTACCCCGATACCCCGACTGCCGCCGGCGGCGGGAGGAGGCCATTCTGAGCACGAACATCACCACGATGAACACGACGAAGACCCACGAACCACGACCGCCGATCCCCTGTCCGTAGAATCCCATACCCACAGAGTACGGCCCATCGGCCAGTGGCGAACATCGCCGGGGCTCGGCGTGCTTTCCATCCGCCGAGTCCCTCAGTAGCGATTGGATAGCAGAAGGAGCAACTGGGTAGCAGAAGACCATGGGACGTTACTGTGGTGGATATGTCCGAGACATCCGAACGCTACCGAACGATCGCCGATGGTTTCACCGCCCGTGTTGAGGGTGTCCGGGACGACCAATGGTCAGCTCCAACACCGTGTACAGAGTGGAGTGCCCTCGATCTCGTTGCTCACGTGATCGGGGTTCACCAGCGGGTTATCGCAACACTGGACGAGACAGACCTTGCCGACGTCGACCTGGAGGGTGACCTTCTGAAACAGTGGTTGGCCGCAACCGGTGCGGTCACCGAGGCTGTCAGCGATGAGGCACGAGCGTCCAAGACCATCGGTGGGATGTTCGGCGAGCAGCCATTCGAGTCACTCGTCGGTCGTCTGCTCTGCGCCGACACACTCATGCACACGTGGGATCTTGCCCGCGCCACCGGTCAGGATGAGGAGCTCGACCCGGATGCCGTGTCCAAGTCGATGGAGTTTCTCGGTCCCATCGATGAGGCGATCCGCCGCCCTGGTGGGTTTGGAGCGAAGATCACGCCGGCGGCGGATGCGGACGCTCAGACAGAGCTGCTCAACTTCTGCGGCCGCGCCGCCTGACGCCAGCGGTACTGCTCTCACGCCGGCATCGAACACTGCACCGGAGCCGGATACCTTTGATCATCGAGCTTACGGTCGTGCCTCCGGGTCGACGAGCACGCAGTGGGTGCCGCGGTAGATCGTCGGCATGCACTTGTTGCAGTGCACGCAGAGCGAGGTGCTGTCATCGCCGGCTTGCCACCGCTTGACCAGATCGGGTTCTCGAAGCAGCGCACGGCCCATGGCAACAAACTCGAACCCTTCCGCCATGGCTTGCTGCACCGTGCTCAATTCGTTGACGCCTCCCAGGAGAATGAGTGGCAGATCCAGTGCGTCACGGAATTGGCGAGCGTACGGCAGGAAGTAGGCCTCTTCGAACGGATAGCTGTGCAGAAACTTGCCACCGAACAGCTTGAACCCCTTACGGATCGGCTTGGGCATGAACTGAGCCATCTCTGCGATCGGTGGATCGCCCCGGAACATGTACATGGGGTTCGCGAACGAGCTACCACCGGTCAGCTCCAGAGCGTCGACCGTACCGTCGTCGGCCAGCCACCGGGCGACCTCCACGCTCTCGTCGAGCCAGAAGCCACCGGACACACCATCAGCCATGTTGAACTTGGCGGTGACGGCAATGCGGTCACCAACAGCATCTCGGACAGCACGCATGACCTGACGGGGAAAGCGTGCCCGGTTCTGAAGTGAGCCGCCCCATTGGTCGGTACGGGAATTCAACTTAGGGGACAGGAACGAGCTGAGCAGGTAACCGTGACCGAGATGCACCTCGACGGCGTCGAAACCGGCATCAGCCACCAAGGTGGCTCCGTTCGCAAAGGCAGTGGTGATCCGATCGATGTCCGACGTCGAAGCAGCGGCAGAACGGCGCATCCCGAGAGGGTTCAGTATCCGTGTGGGACCAAGGCTTGGGTGCTTCGTGGCGACAGGGTTGGCCACCGGTCCTGCATGACCAATCTGGGCCGATACAGAAGCCCCCTCAGCGTGGACCGCTTCGGCAAGTCGGGCCATACCCGCAACCGCCTCCGGTCTGAGCAACAACGTGCGTCCGTCCGTGCTCCCCTCCGGCGAGACAGCACAGTAGGCAACCGTCGTCATGCCCACCCCTCCGGCAGCCATTCGACGATGGAATTCGATGAGACGATCGCTCACCACGTTCTCCCGCAGCGGTCCCTCGAACGTCGCCGCCTTCACCAGCCGGTTCCGTAGCGTCAGCGGGCCCAGGCGGGCAGGGGCAAACGGGTCCGGTGGAGTGGAGCGTGAAGCCATGTGGCAATGCTGTCATAGACACGGCATTCGGGCAGGCGGTCTGCGTCGTACCTTCACGGGTGACGGCGTACGACGTACCTGCACCACGATCTCGTTCACGACGAACATCGCGAAGCGTTCGTCCGGGACCACCGAGCGCGTACAGTGGCATTAACTGCTCCGTAACCTCGGAACTATCAAGGGTCCGTTGGTGGCCCCACACGGTACCGAACCCATCGCCCATGAAGAGGGTCCCATGACACAGATCGCTCAGCTCCTCTCCGCCAACGAGGGATACGCCGCCGCTCGGGCAAATATCGCCGATCCTCACCCGAGCCGGCACCTTGCCGTCGTCACCTGCATGGACGCGCGCATCGACGTGCTAGCCGCCCTTGGCTTATATCTCGGTGAAACACACGTTATCCGCAATGCAGGCGGCAGGGTGACCGATGATGTGCTGCGGAGCCTGGCGGTGTCGAGCCACGTGCTCGGTGTCGACACCGTGGTCGTGATGCAGCACACCACCTGTGGCCTCGTTGGCGTAACGGACGAGGAGCTGCAGAAGCTCACCGGCGCCGATCTCGAGTTCTTCTCCATCGACCACCACGCCGCTACTCTCCGGAAGGACATCGAGCTGCTCACCACCAAGCCCTATCTCGGACTACTGCAGGTCGTCGTCGGCTTCATCTACGACATTGAAAGCGGCGAAGTCAGCGAGGTCGCGCGCTGGGAACGGGGAGCGTAGCTTCTCGAGCAGACCTCAGGCCGAGTTGGAGTTGGACACCTTGCTCAAGATGCTCTCGATCGCAGCATCCTGAGCTTCCAGGTGCTTCTGGATCTGCAACGCCTCGTGCAGTACCGCGTCCGCGTCTTTGTACGTTGCTTCGGACCGTACGTCGGCAGCCGAGCTCTGGATGTTCTGGCCCACGATGATGACCGAGAGCAGCACCAGCTGTAAGAACTCGGACGAGACCCACAGAACGATCGTGCTGAACCTGCTGGGGAGAACGCTCAGCCCCAGCACTGCCGGCAGCCCGATCAGGGCAATCAACCCGAAGATATACGCGCACCACATCGTCCCGACTCCGTTGGTGATCTTGATCGCCAATGCCGAGTTGAACCGGGCAGCTGGAGTCTTCGTCGGCAGCTGCTCTTTGGTCTTGGCCGGGGGGTGCGCCTTGCGCTCCTCGATCCAAGGATGCCGTACTTGCGTGAAGAGGTTTGACATGGACCCATTCTCGACCCGAGGGCGAGCGAAGTGAGGGATGCCGAACCGACACCTCAGAACACCGCCAACGCTGCGACGCGTCACCCAGGGGCAGTGGTCCCAGGCTGCTCATCCACTCGACCCCTCAGCCTCTAAAGTGACGTCTCGATATGGATCCGAGGGATGGTGGGGGCACGGTGGCGGTCCCTGACAGCACGCAAGCCACCGGACCACGGGCACTCGGTGGCAAGAGGGTCGCTTCGTTGGACGGACTGCGCGGCGCGGCGCTCCTGGTCATCATGGGAGACCATTTCGGCGTCGGCTGGCTACAGGGAGGGCTCTTCTCCCTCGACATCTTCTACGTGCTGTCTGGCTTCCTGATCACCGGGCTGCTGCTGTCCGGGTTTCGTCGAAACGGCCGCGTGAAGTTGGTGGGGTTCTGGGCGGGCCGCGCCAGGCGGCTCCTACCTGCCCTGGTCATCATGTTGATCGTGGTCTCGCTGTGGGTCCGGTTCTTCGTCCCGACAGGGACTTACCCCGACTTCCGTCTGAGTGCCCTCTCGGCGCTCTTCTACTTCTCGAACTGGTGGCAGATCGCCAACAGCACCAACTACTTCGTGGTCACCGGCGCGGTCTCACCCCTGACGCACACCTGGTCGCTGGCGGTCGAAGAGCAGTTCTACCTGATGTGGCCTTTGGTGGTGTTGGTCGTGATGAAGCTCGGTCGCACCTTCGCTCGAGGTGTTCGGGTCCTGCTGGTGATATCGGTGGTGGGGGCGGTGGCATCGGCGGCAGAGATGGCGCTGCTCTACAGCCCTACTGCCAACACCACCCGCCTCTATTTCGGAACCGACACCCACGTCCAATCGATCTTCGTCGGCACGGCCATGGCGTGCATTTTTGCCACCATCCAGCTCCGCCGGGGCACGACTGGGATCGCCCCCCTGGCGACCTCTGCGGCCGCCCGGTACGTGCTGGTGGGGCTCGGCATCATCGGTTTCGCCGTCATCATCACCATGACCGGTACGCTCACCGGGTTGTCCGCCGTCGACTACCGGGGCGGTTTCCTCATCGCGTCGCTGTCGGCGGCAGCAATCATCCTGGGCGCCATCTGTGTCCCTGACAGCCCGATCGACCGGGTGCTATCGCTACGCCCGTTCGTGTGGTTGGGCACCATCTCGTACGGGGCCTACCTCTGGCACTTCCCCATCTATGTGTTCCTCACCCCAACGCGTGTCGGTGCCTCCGGACTACTCTTGCTGGTGCTCCGGTTCGCCTGCACCATCGTCGTGGCAGCCACGAGCTTCTACCTCGTGGAACGTCCCATCATGCACCGAACCTTCTGGCGCTCCCTGAAAGCAGTCGTGCCGGCTGGCGCAATGATGGTGGCGACCATCGGCGTCATCCTGGTGGCCACCGAAGCGTCGACCGCCGCTGCCCCCGCCGTGGCACGGTTCGGTGACAGCGATCAGACCCATACGTCGGCACACGTCACCAATCCGCCCGAGGTGGTAGTCCTGGGCGACAGCACCGCGTTGACCCTTGGCTTCGCACTGACCGCCACTGCTCCTACCGACACCAAGATCGTCAACGGGGGCCTCTTCGGATGCGGCTTGGCCATGGCCACCTACTCGTCGGACGACCCACCCACTGCCAACCTGCCGATGTTCCCGGCGTGCAACCCGTCAACTCCCATCAGCCAACAGTGGCCAGCCCAGGACGCGATGAACGTGGCCAACACCGGCCCCGGCGACGTCGTGCTGTTCGTGGCGGGAGACTGGGAGACCCACGACCTGCTGGTCAACGGAGAGTGGACCAATATCCTGGCGACGTCCTTCCAACGGTACGAGCTGTCCCAGTTGCACAAATTGGTCAGCATCACCACAGCCCACGGTGCGCACCTCGACCTCTTCACCATGCCGGCCGAGGACGGTGCACTCCAGACCGGCGTGAAGTCGATCGACTCCGACTCGCCGAAGCGGCGTGCCATCTACAACAACTTGCTAAGCAAGGTGGCCGCCGAGTTTCCCGGCAAGGTGAGCATCGTCGACTACGGCCACATCCTCTCCCCCAAAGGAGTCTTCACCGAGTACCTCAACGGCGTGCAGATCAGAACGATCGACGGCGTGCACACGCCTGCCTACGCTCCCGGCAACGTCTACGCGGGGAACTCCACCCAAGCGGTGGCCCAGGCGTTCTACAACTGGGTCTCGCCGAGGCTCTGGCCGCTCATCGTCGACTCGTCGACACCACCGAGCACGGCCAAATAGCCGTTCCGGGCTGCCTCCCGGTCAGGGCTGGCTCCCGGTCAGTTGTTGAGTATTCCCCCGATGATCGAACCCCCGATCGAGGCCTTGCCACTGCCCGAGCTCTCGTTCTCGGGCAGGTAAGGCGCGATGGCATGTGCGAGGTTCGAGATCGGCATCGTCTGGAGCCAGACCATCCCCGGTCCCGTCAGGGAAGCCAGGAAGAGAGAGTCGGCGCCGAAGAGCATGTTCTTCACGCCCTTCACCATCTTGATCTCGAAGCTCATGCTGGCGTCGAAGAGCCCGACGTGGCCAGGGATTACTCGCAGGTTCTCGCCTGGGGCCAGGTGATACTCGACCAGCTCGCCGGAGAGCGCGATCCACGCCGTGCCCTGACCGGTCACTCGCTGGAGGATGAAGCCGCTACCCCCGAAGATCCCGGCGCCCAGCTTCTGCTGGAACCCGATGGAGAGGTTCACCCCTGAGGTGGCGGCCAGGAAACCGTGGCGATGGACGAGGTACTCCCGGTCCGGCGCAATTGCAACGGGGCGGATCTCACCCGGCAGCTTCGCCGCGAAGGAGATCGTGCCCGGTCCGCCCTCTGCTTGGTACTCGGTAAGGAACAGCCCGCCGCCGGCGACGGTTCGTTTCGAGCGCGCCGAACACGCCCTTCGAGCCGGCTCCCGACGTCGAGGTGGACAGTTGGATAGACGACGTCATCCACGACAGCTCGCCACCAGGCGAGACGAGGCTCTGGCCTGGGTTGAGGTCGACCTGCAGGACCGGCATCACCGTGCCGAGTACCCGGTGGGTGACCCCGGCAGCGGCATCGACCGCTTCTGGATCGTCGGGTGAGGGCACGGATCCCGGGGGCGGCGGTGGCAGATCCGACATTGTGTGAGCTCCTTGGGTCGTTGCGAGCCGACCTGGCTGGCTAGTTGGCCCGGACGGTCTTACCTACTGAAGTGATGCCATCTCCGAGCTTGCTGGCCGGCGCGCTGTCGACGCTGAGCGTAGACGGGCACCCGATCTGGTCGAAAACGAGAGCGCTTCGGTCGTGAAGCTACTTCTCGATTGCACGGTTGTCCACACATCTGGCCTGCTTCACTCGACACGATTTGGGGGGCGGTTATCCGACGGCGATCTTGCCCTTCAGGAACACGATGAAGGGCGACCGGTAGTGCACCCGAGTGACCTGGCCTGGAGCCACCTGCACCGTGGCGCCGTTCTCGCCCATGTCCCCGAAGATGTACTTGAACGACACTCGTACGTCGTGCGCTCCAGGAGCGACAGGGAAGAAGTGTTCACCCCATGGCATCACGTAGGACATGCCGTCGACTGTCACGGTGGTCTTGAAGAGCAGAAGAAGGAAGGCCAGAGGGAAGACACGGCTCTTGACCGCGATGCCTGTCTGGTCGGGCGAAGGTGCGGTCATGGGTACTCGCTTTCGCTCTCGCAGTGAGAGTCTTGGAGTTGGAGCCGTCACGCCGAACGATAACAGCGATGCGCCAGTCACGGTTGGGTACCAGCTGCGTGCGCTCTGTGATGTTTCGCACAGTCGTTCGCCTGCCCCCTTGTCACCGATGCCCATCTCGTCAACAATGTTCCTGCCGCCACGAGAAAGGGTTTCTATGTCCGCCAACGACGAAGTGCTCATCGACACTCGAGACATGGTCGCACTCCATAGCGCGTTCACCCGGGCGCTCAGCGACGCTCCGGGCCAGATCGCGTCGGTGAAGGACGGAGACACCCAACGAGCCCAGCAGCTCGCCGACTACCTCGGTGAAGCCTTCTGGCTCCTGCACGCCCACCATGTCGGCGAGGACGAGCTCCTGTATCCGCTGCTCGCACAACGAGTACCCGAACACCAGGAGACGTTCTCACGGATGGACGCCCAACACGTTGCGGTGTCCTCGAACATCGACGCAGCCGAGCACGCCGTCAAGCGGTTCGGAACCTCGGGATCGGTGACCGACGGTCAGGCGGCCGCAGATGCATGCGGGGCACTGCTCGCCACGATGACCGAGCACCTCATCGACGAAGAGGAGACGGTGCTGCCAGTTGCGGCGCGAGTCATCTCGCCGCCCGAGTGGGGAGGAATGCCAGCGCATGCGCTCTCGCAGTACTCAGGCGATCGGATATGGCTGCCTTTCGGGCTGGCGTTCGAGGCGATGCCCGACGACATACAGGAGAGCATGCTTGCGCACCTTCCCCCGCCCGTAACAGAGATGTGGTTGGGCGGCGGCTCCGACGCATTCGCAGCCGAGATGGCAGCGGTCCGGAGTGGACCGGCCTGACACGGCCAGCGTCGATGAGTGACAACGCCTACCACGGGCAGCTCGCGGTCGTGCTGTTCGAGGATTTCGAGCTTCTCGACGTGTTCGGTCCGCTAGAGCTGTTCGGAGTGCTACCGGATCAGTTCACGATCACCCTTGTGGGACCCGAAGCCGGTTCAGTGCGGAGCTTCCAGGGACCCCGCGTACTGGCAGACCACGCCTACGAGAACGCTCCAGTCCCCGATGTAGTGCTCGTCCCCGGAGGGATGGGTACCCGCCGACTTGTCGGAGACGAGCCGTTTCTCGCTTGGCTTCATGCCTGGGCGTCCCGGGCGGCACTCGTGACTTCGGTGTGCACGGGATCGGGCATCCTTGCCGCCGCGGGACTCCTCGACGGTTATCGGGCTACTTCCAACAAGCGAGCATTCGCCTGGGCAGTGCAGCAAGGTCCGAAGGTCAACTGGGTGCCTCAGGCGCGTTGGGTCGAAGACCGAGACCGGTGGACTTCCTCAGGCGTCGCGGCGGGCATGGACATGGCAGTCGCCCTCATCGCCTCACTGCTGGGAGAGGACATCGCCGCAGAGGTGGCGGCAAGGGTGGAACTGGAACCACACAGCGACCCAACGTGGGACCCCTTCGCCGCCCTGAATGGCCTCGCCTCACAGTAACGAGCGATGACCAGGTCCGCCGCTTCTAGCATCAAGGCATGGCGACAACCCGCGGACCAGGGTGGGACCGGCCGGCCGGCCGGTGACCGTCCCCAACGATATCGACAACCCCGATTTGCCCAAAGCGACGGGCGTGGTCACATTGCCGTTCCACGTCCGCTGGAGCGAGCCATTGCTCGCCTACGACCTTGGACAGCGAGCCGACCGGCTCCGGGTCTACGAGCAGGTACTGCGAGAGGGTACTGGCGACGACATCCGCATCTACATCGACATCGACGAGCTCTTGGACCTCTTCGATGATCTGGTGCTGCCTCCCAATGTCCGCCGGGCGTGGGCGGCGTGGTTCCGTCACCACCGGGGAGTCGAGTTTGCGTGCTGAGCCCGCTGCAACAGCGGATCGCCACCGTCGTCGGCGGTTCGTACAACCGAAATCTGTGGGCGGTGGGAGACTCGAACTCCCGACCTCAGCCGTGTGAAGGCTGCGCTCTAACCAACTGAGCTAACCGCCCTGGCCACCTGGAAGATGCAGAGCCGTCCAGGTACAGGAGGGCATGGTAGCCCGGAGAGCCATCATCCACTGTTGCATGCAGCCGGACCCAGGCTTCGATCAGTTCATGTTGCAGAGATGTCAGCAAGTAGAGAGTCCGGGCTCGCACCGGCATTTGATGTCCCCACGGACCGGTAGCCTTTCCTCGATGAGGGACGACGACGAACCGATCTTCGACGAGGCCTCCGACGAGGTTGAGGATTTCGACGAGGTCGACGAGCCTGAAGACGAGGATTTCGACGAGGTCGAGGAGCCTGAAGACGAGGACCTCGACGAGGGCGGCGAGTCTGAGGACGAGGCCTCCGACGAGGTTGAGGATTTCGACGAGGTCTCCGACGAGGTTGAGGAGCCCCCACAGAAGAAGCGCAAACCCCCGGAACGAGCCAGGAACAACGCTCGTCCGGCCAACCCCGAAGCCACCAGCCTTTCGAGTAAGTGGGCCATCGACCGGCTGAACGATCGGGAGAAGCAGTTCTCCTTCGTTGCCGCCGGCGCGTCGGCGATCTTCGGCGTGATGATCTACTTCATCGAGACCGGCAACCGGAACTTCCGACTGTCCAAGGGCCAGCTCACCCCCCAGACCACCCTGCTCATCGGGCTCATAGCTGCCGGGCTCCTCCTGATCGCCACCCTCGTCGGTCGCCGGGCGCCAGTCGGTTTCGTCGCCCTGTTCACCGGCGCTGCTTACTCAGGATCCACATTCGTTCTCGCCATCCCGTTCTGGGTACTCGCCTTCTGGCTCATCTACCGCTCGTACAAGATTCAACGTCAGGCGGCAGCCGAGCTTCGGGCCACTGCCCCACCCCGCCCACGGTCGGGTGGTAGCCGAAACGCGGCGGCAGGACGAAGTGCGAGCGGTCGAAGTTCGCCCAAGGGCAAAGGCAAGGCTGGGAAGGACGCCGGTCCCCGTCGCCCCGAAGCGAACAAGCGGTACACACCCAAACGACCTCCACCCAAGGATGATCGGTCAGCCCGCGGATCGCGCCGGACGTCCACTGCCAAAGGCCGGACATCTACGACCAAGGACTGAGAAACAGCGCCATAAGGCGGCGCGACACGAACGACCCGACGACAAGACCGCCAAGAGCAAGCTCGGCCCGAACTCGGTTCAGGCCGAGCTCAACTCAGACCGGCCCAAGCTCAGTTCAGGCCAAGCTCAGTTCAGGCCAAGCTCAGGCAGTGTCGGTCACCAGCGCCGAGCGGAGGAACCCGAGGATCTCAGCTCGGCGCCGCACGAGCGAACGGGCCGTAGGCTCCTCCCCCAGAGCGCGAAGCACGTCGACTTCGGTGATCATCCCGATCACCGTCGAGTAGATGGTCAGGAGCAGCAACCTCGGCTGGTGACGGCGCATATGCCCTGCATCCATCTCTGCCGCTAAGAAGTTGGCCGCCCTGTCGACGAGGGGCTCCATGGCACTGATGAACCGGGTCGACGCCGGGGCCCCGAGCCGCCCCATCTCCCGGACCAGTCCCAGCAGCTCGGGACGGCGAACGGCCAGCCGGAACGCAGAACGGACCACCGCTTCTGCCCTAGCCCACCCGGTGCCGGCAGTCGCCAACGATGCCTCGAGCGCCTGCGAGAGCTCGGCTGCACTGCGATCGATCACCGCTTCCAACAGCGCTTCTTTGGAGGGGTACCAGTAGAGAATGGTCTGCTTCCGAACTTCGAGGCCGGCCGCCAGGGCGTCGAGCGAGGTGGGCTCGTACCCACGGTCTCCGAACGAGGCCAGGGCAGCGTCGAGGATCCGTTCGGCCGTGCTGGGTGTCGTTCCCCCACGACCTGGGACAGGACGACGGGCGGCGCGGCGGCCACGGGCCGATGGCACTGCCTTTGGCGGCGCGGCGTCGGCGGGCGGCGCATTGCCGGATGGTTCGGTCCTCGACTTGGTCACTTACCATATGGTAGACAGATCCGGTGATCCGCGTCCGTGATGCCCTGGCCGGCAAACGATTCTTCATCACCGGTGCCACTGGTTTCCTGGGGACTGCCCTGGTGGAACGGCTCTTACGCTCGATACCGGACAGCGAGGTCGTTCTTCTGATCCGGCCCGGACGACGACTGTCGCCTATGCAGCGGGCAACCAAGGAGATCCTGAAGAACGACTGCTTCGATCGCCTCCGCGCCGAGTACGGGGACCGCTTCGACTCCCAGGTGGCCTCACGGGTGTCAGCGGTGGCCGGCGATGTCGGGACCGACGGGCTGGACCTCGATGATGCCGCTCGGCAGACCTTGGCCACCTGCGACATCGTCATCCACTCCGCCGCTACCGTGAGCTTCGACTCCCCCCTCGACGCAGCAGTCGAGGTGAACCTGTTGGGGCCATCCCGGGTGGCTGCCGCTGTCGTGCAGGCCCGCAAGGATGCAGCGGCGGCTGGTGGCGAAGGCCCCACGCACTTCATCCCGGTGTCCACGGCCTATGTGGCCGGGACCCATCAGGGTGAGGCCCCTGAGCAGCTGCTGGAGGGCAACCGCTACAGCTTGGACGTCGACTGGCGCGGCGAGGTCGATGCAGCGAGACGCCTGCGGAGTGATACCGACGCCGAGTCCAGGCGCCCCGATCAGTTGGCCGGCTTCACCAAGGCGGCCCGGGGTGAGCTCGGCGCAGCCGGCATCCATCTGCTGGCCGAGCGTGCCGAGCGGCTCCGTGAGGACTGGGTGAAGCAACAGATGGTCGATGCCGGGAAGGCCCGGGCCCAGGCCCTCGGTTGGCCCGATGCCTACGCCTACACGAAGTCGTTGGGCGAGCGAGCGCTGACCGCCCAATTCTCCGGAGTCATTCCCTACACAATCGTCCGGCCGTCGATCATCGAATCGGCGCTGGCCGAGCCCACCCCCGGTTGGATCCGTGGCTTCCGCATGGCCGAACCGATCATCGTGTCGTACGCACGAGGCCTCCTGAAGGAATTCCCCGGCGTCCCCGAAGGGGTCATCGACGTCATCCCCGTCGACCTGGTGGTCGCCGCCATCATCGTCGTCGCCGCCGATGGACCGGACGAGGAGGCACCGTGCGTTTACCACGTGGCCTCGGGAGTACGGAACCCCCTCCGCTACGGACGGCTGGTCGAGCTGGTCCAGTCGTGGTTCACCGACCACCCGATCTACGACTCCGACGGTCAACCGATCGTGGTGCCCGAGTGGTCCTTCCCCGGCCGGGGTCGGGTGCAGCGACAGCTGCAGCGAGCCGGGAAGATGATGGAGACCGCCGAGCGGGTGGTGGGTTCGCTGCCGATACGCGGACGTCAGGCGGCGTGGATGGCCGCCCTCGAGGAGAAGCACCTGCTGGCCGATCGGGCACTGGGGTACGTGGAGCTCTACGGCGCCTACACCGAGACCGAGGCGCGATACCGAGTGGATAGGTTGCTCGCTCTGTGGGACCGGATCGACGTCGACGAACGAGAGCTGTTCTGCCTCGACCCGGGCGCGATCGACTGGAACCGGTACGTACACGACATTCACCTCCCCTCGGTGGTGGAGCACGCTCGGGTCCGCACCACGCCGGGAAAGTCGACACAGCCCACCCGGAGCGAACGAGCGAAGAAGGCGATCCTCTCCCCGGACCGGCACCTGGCCGCATTCGACCTGGAGAACACCCTGATCTCCTCCAACGTCGTCGACTCCTACGCCTGGTTGGCGTCCCGACACCTTCCTCCCAGCCAACGCGTGTCCTTCATCGCCGATCTGGTGCGAAGTGCTCCAGGTCTCCTCGCTCTCGATCGTCGGGACCGGGGCGACTTCCTCCGCTCGTTCTACCGACGCTACGAAGGTGCGCCGGCGAACCAGCTGCGCGCCGATGGATGGGAGCTGTTCCATCATCTGTTGCTGGCCAAGTCGTTCCCGGCCGGGTTCGCCCGTCTGCGCCGGCATCGAGCACTCGGCCACCGCACCATCCTCATCACCGGCGCCCTCGACATCGTCGTGGAGCCGCTGCGCCCGCTCTTCGATGAGATCATCTGTGCTCGATTGGGCGAGAAGGACGGCAGGTTCACCGGGAGGATGGAGGACCTGCCCCCGATCGGCGAGGCACGTGCGCTGGTACTGGCCGAGTACGCCGACGCCGAGGGGCTGCGACTCGAGGAGTCGGTGGCCTACGCCGACTCGGCCAGCGATCTGCCCATGCTCGACGTCGTCGGGTTCCCGGTCGCCGTCAATCCCGAGGCCAAGCTGGCAGCCATCGCTCGGCGCCGGGGCTGGCACGTCGAGCACTGGGCCAAGAGCCAGGGAGGTACGCAGCCCCTGCTCCCGCTCGGGCCGCTGGACACCCGGGGTTCGCTGCGACGCGGCCGTCGGGCTAGCCAAGCAGCGCTCACCGGCGCCACACGGCAGCACGCCGTACAACAACGCAGCACCGTCTCGACGGATGAGGGTGCACGGTGAAAGCACTCGTGTTCGAGAGGAACCTGCCACGGTTCGCCGCCTCCCGGATCGCATCGGCCTTCGGATCGGGCCGAGGCGCGGGGATCGGGCCACTGCAGCTCCTCGACGTGGACCCACCGGAGCTGCCCGGTGACGGGTGGCACCGCCTCCGACCCGTGCTGTCCGGCATCTGCGGCTCCGACCTGGCCACACTGGACGGTCGCAGCTCCCGGTACTTCGAGGACATCGTGAGCTTCCCGTTCGTTCCCGGCCACGAGGTGGTCGGCATCCTGGAGAACGGTGGTGTGGACCACACCGGCGCCATCCTGGAGCCGGGGACCCGAGCGGTGCTCGAGCCTGTGCTCGGCTGTGCCCCTCGTCATATCGACCCGTCCTGCCCGGCATGTGCAACAGGGCAGACCGGCCTGTGCTCGAACCTGGCCTTCGGCGATCTCTCCCCCGGTCTCCAGACCGGCTTCTGCGCCGACACCGGCGGCGGCTGGTCGACAGCAGGGCTGGTGGCCCACGCCTCCCAGCTCCACGCCGTCCCCGACTCGTTCACCGACGAGGACGCCGTGGTAGTGGAGCCCACGGCCTGCGGTGTCCATGCCGCGCTCGCTGCTGCCGTCAGCCAAGGAGACACCGTCGCCGTGCTCGGGGCGGGGACCCTCGGCCTGGTGACCATCGCCGCCCTGGTCCACCTGGTGCAGCCGGCCACCGACTGCACCGTCCTGGTAGGTGCCAAGTACGCCCACCAACGCCAGGCAGCAGAGACGTTGGGCGCCACCACCGTGGTGCCTCCTGCTCAGCTCCCCCGAGCAGTGCGGAGGCAAGCAGGTTCGCTGGTCCTGGCCGGGCGGCTGACCGGGGGTGCCGATGTCGTGTTCGACTGCGTCGGCTCCGCAGAGTCGCTCACCCAAGCCCTGGCCATGGTCAGGGCGAGGGGCAAGGTGGTCCTGGTGGGGATGCCCGGCAAGGTCCACGTCGACCTGGCACCCCTGTGGCACCGGGAGATCGAGCTGATCGGTGCCTACGCCTACGGCGTCGAGCACCCGCACCCCGAAAGCTCCGGCGAAGGCCACACCACCAGGAAGCGCGCCGGCAGGAACTCAGACAAGAGCTCCGCCAAGCGCACCACCAACGGCACCCCCGAACCCGCCCCCCGCTCGTTCGAACTGGCCATGGACGTCGTCGGCGCCACGAAGCTCGGCACCCTGGTCTCCGCCACCTACCCGCTCGACCGCTACGAGGAGGCGGTGGCCCATGCCGGCGCCGCCGGCCGCCGCGGTGCGGTCAAGGTGGCGTTCGACCTGCGCAACCGGAGCCTCCGTCACCGGGACCAGCGCGATCGGAACCTCAGCAACCGGAAAGGACCCACCCGATGAGCCCCAGGCCCGGCTTCGTGCTCGATGTCGATCGCTCCACCCCACCGACGCTGTTCTGGCACGGGGAGCGGTTCACGCTCGAGCGTCTTCCCGAAGGCAGCCGGGTGGTCTACGCCCCCGAGCCGTTCGACCCCCTTGCCGACCCGTCGGCTGCCATCCGCCACGCGCTGCTCAACCCACAGGGTGATCGAGACCCGCTTCCCGCCTTGCTGCGCCCGGGGATGCGGTTGACCATCGCCTTCGACGACATCTCGCTGCCCCTGCCCGCCCATGGAGCGGCCCGACATCCGCCAGCTGGTGATCGAGCAGGTGCTGGACCTCGCCGCCGAAGCGGGCGTGGACGATGTCGAGCTCATCGTGGCACTCGCCCTCCACCGCCGCATGACCGAGGCCGAGCTGCGACATGCACTGGGCGACCGGATCTACGACGCCTTCGCCCCCAACGGGCTCCTCACCCAGCACGACGCCGAGGATCCCGACGGCGCTGGTGCACCTCGGCTTGACCGATCAGGGCGAGGACGTCGAGATCAACAAGCGCGCCGCCGAGAGCGACCTGTTCGTCTACGTGAACATCAACCTGGTGGCCATGGACGGCGGTCATAAGAGCGTCGCTACCGGCCTCGCCAGCTATAAGAGCCTGCGCCACCACCACAACCCGGAGACCATGCAACGGAGCAGGTCGTTCATGGACCAGCATCGCTCGGAGCTTCACTCCTCCAACTGGCGTATGGGCAGGCTCATCGCCGAGAGCGGTGTCACCGTGTTCCAGATCGAGACGACGCTCAACAACAACGCCTTCCCGTCTCAGTTCGGGTTCCTCCAAAAGCGCGAATGGGAATGGGGCGCCAGGGACCGGCTCGGCTACCTGGCCTCGTCCAAGACGCTGGACCATACGCCGCCCACGGCTGGCACGCCAGATCTTCCACTCGATCAAGGCCCCTCATCGCCATGACGTCGGTACAGGCCGGCGAGGTCGAGGCCGTCCACGCTCTGACCACCGAGAACGTCTGGAAACAGCAAGGCGTCGTCGTCGAAGGCCAGACCGACATCCTGACCATGGGGCTGCCCTACATCAGTCCGTACAACGTCAACTCGATCCTCAACCCCATCCTGGTGGCCTGTCTGGGCCTCGGGTACTTCTTCAACCTGTACCGAGGGAAGCCACTGGTGCGGGAAGGCGGCGTGGTGATCATGAGCCACCCCACGCCATGGGAGTTCAACCCGGTGCACCACCCCAGCTACATCGACTTCTTCGAGCAGGTGTTGAGCGAGACCACCGATCCCGTCGAGGTGGCCAAGGGATACGAAGAGAGCTTCGCCACCGATCCGTGGTACATCCATCTCTACCGGACCGGGCACGCCTACCACGGGGTGCACCCGTTCTACATGTGGTACTGGTGTGCCCACGCCTTGCAGCATCTAGGGCGCAGTGATCATCGTCGGCGGTGACCCTGCTGCCGTGCGCCGGCTGGGGTTCCGTCCGGCCACCACCATGACCGATGCGCTGGAGATGGCCAAGGACGTGGTCGGGTCCTCCCCCACACTGACCCACGTCCACACGCCCCCGATCTTCATGGCCGACGTGCAGTGAGCCGTGCAGTGAGCCGTGCAGTGAGCCGTGCAGTGAACGGCAGGGGTGCACCGAACGACAGGGGTGCAGTAAGCCCTAGGCGAACGACGAGGACGCAGTGACCCCGACGATCCCAACCACCCCGGCACGATCGTCGAGCATCACGCTGCGCCCCACACGCTCCGTCCGGGCCGACGCCGCTCTGGGCACCGGGTGGCGCGGCGTCGCCGGCCGAGACGTTCGACGGTACGCGCCCTCCGGCCTGGCTTCCCGTGCCGGCAATGCCCACTTCCCCTTTGCCCCACCGAGCTGGCCGGAGAGCGTCCCTCGACCCGCCCCGCAGCGGACCCTCGGTGTCGAGTACGACGCAGCGTGGTCGCGGAAGTACCCGGTTCGACTGCTCCGCGCCATGGTGCTCGACAACGTCACCCGCCCCCTGACCAAGGTGATCGCCGCCCCGGACCTTCGTGGGGACGAGCATCTGAAGAGCGTGGAGGCGCCGGTCATCTTCGCCGCCAACCACGCCAGCCACGTCGACACCGCCCTGCTGCTGTCGTCGCTGCCCGTCCGGTTCCGACATCGCACGGTGGTGGCCGCTGCCGCCGACTACTTCTTCGACCGCCGCTGGAAGGCCGACCTGTGGGCGTTCTCGTTGGCCGCCATCCCCATCGAGCGGGCACGAAGGTCAACCGGCGGTCGGCCGAGCTGGCAGCGGAGCTCCTGGCCGACGGGTGGAACCTGGTGATCTTTCCCGAGGGCGGACGATCCCCCGACGGATGGGGGCAGACGTTCCGGGGCGGAGCCGCTTACCTGGCCGCCCGCACCGGACGCCCGGTGGTCCCCGTTCATCTGGAGGGGACGCGGCACATCCTGCCCAAGGGCGGAGGGCGGATCCGTCGTACCCCGACGACTGTCACGTTCGGCTCACCTCTGCGACCGGACGATGGCGAAGACGCCCGCGGTTCGGCGCCAGGATCGAGACGGCAGTGGCGGCACTGGCCGACGAGGTGACCACCGACTGGTGGACGGCGAGAAAGCAAGCAGCCGCCGGCACCACGCCGGCCCTGCAAGGACCGTCGGTCGCACCGTGGCGTCGGTCGTGGGCGCTCCCCACCCGGGTCGATCACGTCGATGCCAGGTCCTGGACAACGAGTGGCCCCTCGCCGACCCGGTCGACGGGCCCGACCGGCCACCGTGGCCCGCCAGGGATGTCGACCCGACTGCACACCGGTCGGCGCACCGGAACGCTGCTCACCTCGGCGCGAACACCTGACGCCGCAGCCGCCCACCACGCCCGCCGACGGCAGCCGCCTCCGTCCGCTCGGCCCGGACGATCTGCTCCTCCGCGTCGTCCAGCCGGCTCGAATGGTTGGTCCGTCCCAATGCCCACCCGAGCAACAAGTCGGCCAGCACCGGGTTCCGAGGCAGAACGGGGCCGTGCAGATAGGTGCCCACCACCCGTTTCGACCACGCTCCCTCGCAACGGTTCCCGTCGCCGTTGCCCATACCGTGCACGACCCGGGCCAGCGGGACGAGCCGGCCCCCACCGACGTGACGCCACCGTGGTTCTCGAACCCCGATCAATGGAGGGAGGGCGAGGTTCCGGGAAGCGTCGGAGCATCGGCGGTCGGATCGGCCACCAGCTCCCCGACCGCCCGCACGCCCGTGCCTTTCCGGGTGGTTACGTCGAGGAAGCCCGAGCCCGTCGTGGGGTCGCCCGGAAGCGTCGGGGAACGACCGGCCGGCGATCTGAAACCCGGCGCACACGCTGAGGACCACGGCGCCGTCTTCCACCGAACGACCGAGCGTCCCGTCCTCGATCAGTGTTGCCGCTGCCCGAACCTGAGGTCCGTCCTCACCGCCCCCGAGGCAGTAGATGTCACCCGAGGGAACAGGTCGGCCCGACGTGGCCTCCACCAGCTCCACGTCGATACCTCTCCACGCCGCTCGGCGTGCCAGGACCACACCGTTGCCACCATCCCCGTAGGTGCCCAACAGGTCCGGGAACACCACTACCACGGTGAGCACCGATCTCGGTGCGCTCACAAGCCGGCCCCGAAGATCGGCGAACGCCGTGTAGTTGCCCACGAACTCGACACGACTCTCTCCGACATGGCCGTTCTGCCTCGTCATAGCGATCCCGGCATCGAGAGCACCGAGAGGATCCGGGCACCACGGTGGGTTCGACTTCGGCGTACCGGAGCCGAACGGCGAGGTCGTGACACCGCTCGCCGGTGGCCACCACCGTCCGTCCACGGAGCCGTTCGAAAGGCACGTCCCACAGCCAACTGGTATCGAGCCCATCGGCGATCCTGCGCGTTGACCGAGAGGACGGTGGGGACGGTGGCGCTGCCCGGTCTCGTCCAGCAGGTCGAACAGTGCCGTCCAACCGGCCGGGTTCTTGGCCAGGAGCAGCCGCACATCCACACCTCCTCGGCGTACGACGGCAGAACCGACCGGCGATCTCGCCCGACGTCCGCCATGGCGGCCAGCGCATCATCGATCACCCGTTGCCGGCGCCGTGCTGGTGCTCGTCCTCTCGCTCGGGCATGGCCAGGCCAGCACGCTGACCACCATCGCCGCATTGGCCCGGTTGAACTGTCCGGGCACCTCCAGCGCCATCGCATGTCTGGACCCGTCAGACAGCACGAGCTCCTCGCCCTCGATCCACACCGTGCGGCTCGGGCGGCTGAAGTCACAGGTGTCGCACGACCATCCACCCGTGTCTGCGAACCTGATCCGTCCACCGCAGGCCGGACAGCCCACCGCGTCCTGGTGCCACACCTGTCCGGCGCCGACCCACACCACGTCCGGCGCCGGCAACGCTGCCCACACCACCATCGGGTCGTCGGCGTTCGCCACCACCCGGGTCGTGCGCCCGCAGTGGTGCTCGGGTCTCCCAACGCCGAGCGCCACCGGTCGGCCAACATCCGCACCTCGGCGATGCGGTCGAGCTGGTCTCGTGACAGGTTGAGCAGCACGACGACGGCGGGCCGGGTCTCTTCGATGAGCTGTCCGAGGTAGCCCTCATCCACTTCGAGCACGGCAGCAGTACCGGGGTCGCTGTCGATGAGGGCAGCAACGTGGCCGGCAGGCATGTTGGCACCGGTGGCGTTGGTGGCCACCTTCCCTTGCTGCCGGGCCTCCAGGGCAGCCACCAGGAAGCGGGTGGTGGTGGTCTTCCCGTTGGTACCGCTGACCAGGGCGATGAGACGACCACGGGCCAGCGTCGCCAGGAGACAGGGGTCAACGGCCAGTCCGGCCCTGCCACCGATCACCGTGCCGCTCCCCTTGCCGAACAGCCGGGACAGGGCGTTGGTCGCCGTGGCAGCGCGTATCGCCACGGCGGAACGAGCCGGCAGGCCGTCGGCCGACGGCGGTGAGGAGGAGGGTGAGATGGTCAACGCCTGGGTCGGGTCCGGCTCAATTCGTCCGCAGTGGGCTCGAGCCGCACACGGGCCTCCTCCGGCAGCAGATCGACGATGTGCTGCATGACCGTGCGTATCAGCCACCGCGTCGTCGAGGGCGAGGGGCACGGGAGCACCGATCCGCACGGTGACCATGGGTGGCTGCAGCACTGCGGTCATGATGGGAAGGGACGAGGAACGAGGCCACACGTGCTCCGTGCCCCACAGACCCACCGGTACCACCGGCGCACCAGTCTCCGCCGCCAGCCGGGCCACCCCGGTCTTGCCCGTCAGCACCGGGTCGAAGAACTCCTCCCCACGGGGAATCGTCCCCTGGGGCAGTACCAGCACCACCTCGCCGGCACGCAGCGCTGCATTCGGCTTCACGCATCGGCTCCCCTAGATGCGCTGTCCGATCGACGGGAATGCCACCGATGGCACGTGCCAACCGGCCGATCACCGGCGCGTCGAACAGCTCTTGCTTGCCCATGAACCGTACGGGTCGACCCATCCGGGCGGCGACCAGGGCCAGCGCGGCAACGTCGAAGTAGCTGCGATGGTTGGAAGCAAGCAGCACCGGTCCAGAACGCGGGACATGTTCGAGCCCAGCGATGTCGAAGCGAGCGTAGGGAAAGCTCTCGGGGCGGACGAAGGGGCGGATCAGGTCGTACGGCTCCAGTCCGAGTATGGACGGGACCCCGGGCAGACGGTCCCAGTACTCGAGCGGCCACCGACGGGCTATCGCCACAGCCACCAGCCGGGGGTCGGCGTTGAGCGGGTGTGGGTGACCGACAGCCATCAGCAACGGGAGGTCGAACACGCTGTCCGAGTACGCATGGCTGGTGGCCAGGTCGACATCGTGCTCCTGCGCCCACTGACGCACTGCATCTCGCTTTCCCAGGCCCCATACGAACTGTCCGTCCAGCCGACCTGTATAGCGACCGTCTTCTACCCGGTACCGGGTAGCGATCACAGCGTCGAACCCGAGGCTGTCGGCCAGCGGATCGACCAGATCGAGCAGGCGAGGTGGTTGCCAGAACGAGGCGCCGACCGGCCCGCTGATGTTTCGCCAGGGCCTCCAGGGCATAGGGCTGCACCAGATCCATCAGGTGGGCCACGGCCGCCTTGCCCGCCCGTCTCGTGTCTGGGACAGAACGGCCCCGCATGACCCTGGCCGCCGCCCGGGCCAGAGCGATGAACGGGACCGTCTCACCCACACAGTCGTAGAACTGGTAGAGAAGCCGGTCCCCAGGCAACCTCGGCGACGAAGACAGCACGCCTTCGCCTACCAACGCCCGCTGCAGTACCGGTCCGCTCGCCGAACGCAGCAGTGTCCGATCGAGATCGACGAAGACCGCCGAGTGCACCGGGACCATGGTCCCTACGCTACTGCCGCCAACATGCTCGACAGCTAGGGACAGAGTGCCGAAGGCGAGAGAAATTGGCCCTGGACGCGGTGAAGGGACCGCCGGGGGGGAGGGCGATCCCTTCACACTGACACGACAAGGAACGGAGGGGGGTTCCTGATCCCTGTGGTCTGACGGTCATTCTGAAGCAACGGGGTACATCTGTCAAACAGTTTTTATAGATATCAGCTATCGTATTAAGCGATGGAACTTCGACACCTACAGGCGGTGGTCGCCATCGACGATCACCGGACCTTCTCCGCCGCCGCCGATCACCTGGGTACGGTGCAGTCCAACATCTCAGCCCACATCGCCCGGCTCGAACAGGAGCTGGGGGCAACCCTTATCGATCGGGCGAACGGTCATCTCACCGAGGAGGGGGCCGTGGTGGTGGCTCGAGGCCGTCGGGTGCTCTCCGAGCTCGATGCGCTCGTGGCCGACGTCGCTGCCTGTAAGGACGAGGTGGCGGGCACGGTCCGGATAGGTGTGATCGGCACCACAGCCCGATGGTTGGTCCCCCAGGTCATGGAGCAGGCCCGAGTCCACCACCCACAACTGCGGTTGGTGGTGGTTGAGGGCAACACCACCGGTCTCGAGCCCCAGCTAGCCAACGGGCAGCTCGACCTGGCCGTGCTCAATCTCCCCGTTCCCGGCAAGGACCTCATCGCCAAGATCCTCTTCGAGGAGGACCTGGTCCTCGTCGTCCCACAGGGCCATCCCCTGGCCGACAGCGAGACCCCCATCCCTCTCGCCGAGCTGGCCAAGCTCGAGCTGCTCCTCCCCCTCCGTGGCACCGCGTTCAGGGACGAGCTCGACACCGCGCTCAAACCGGCGGGCATCACCCTGATCCCGTCGGGCGAGATCGACGGCCTACGCCTCATCGCCTCGCTCACGTTCGAGGGGTATGGCCCCTCGATCCTGCCGGCCACCGCCGTTCCCCGGCTCCTTCGGCCCCAGTTCCGCTCAGTCCCGGTTGCAGGCATTCCCCGGCGCCGGGTCGGCGTGGCCCAAAGGAGCCGAGGGCTGCCCTCTGCCCCCACCCGAGCGCTTCTGGAGCTCCTCCAGGCGGTGGTGTCCGACCCCACCGATCTGCCCGACGGTCTTCACGTGGACAGGAGCCAGCTTGGTCTTCAGGTGGACAAAGACCAAGGCGGTCCTCGCCAAGAGGTCTAGTGGATGGGCAGGTGCCTCTCGGCGCCCGTTCTCAGTTGCACGACGGGTCGGCAGGAATCCGAGAGAGCACCGACAGAACACCGCCCTGGCGGTGTAGGACGCGCTGCCACAGCCCCTCCGGGTCCGTGGTGAGAGGATCCCGCTCGTCGGCCGGAACCACGAACCACGAACCCTCATCGATCTCGGACTCGAGTTGACCGGCGTCCCACCCGGCATACCCCGAGAAGAGCCGTGCCCCGAGCATCGAGGCAGAGACCGGTCTCGGATCAGCACCGACATCGACGGTCCCGACCAGCGAGTCTGTCCCGAACAGCGGCCGCCATCCGGTCGGAAAACCCGCCCGCTCCTCGCCGCTGGACCCACCCATTGCAGGCGGTGACACCCCAGGGTCAGCGGGTTCTGGGTCAGCGGGTTCTGGGTCAGCGGGTTCTGGGTCGGTGGGTTCTGGATCGGCTGCCTCTAGGTCGGCAGCTTCTGGATCGGCTGCCTCTAGGTCGGCAGCTTCTGGATCGACGGGCTCAAGATCGGCCGCATCGCTTCCAGGACGGAGGCGGACCAACCCGATGATGGCGTTCCTCGCCACCGGACCTCCGGTGAACACTTCAGCCGGGGATGCGGCAACCGTCTGCCACTGAGGGAGGATCTCGTCGACATGTACACCACCGGGCCGGTTGATCACCACGCCGAGGGCGCCTTGGGATCCGTGGTCCAAGACCAGGATCACCCGACGCACGAAGTTGGGGTCGGTCAACCGAGGAGCAGCCACCACGAGCCGTGCCGTCAACGACTCGGGACGCTCCCTTCCCCCGTAAGGATCGACGCGTCTGAACGGGTTGATCGGCACCCCATCATGATCACCCACCGGCGGGTCCCGTGCATCGCGCTCCCGCAGAACGGCCTTCGCCGTGGCCATACCGGCCGCGCCCGACACCGTCACGAGTGGCGCCGATGCTCGCTGTCGATGAGGCTGTGCCCATGTCCTTTGTCACCATCGACTCCGTCCACCCCCACGTGCGTACCGTCACGCTCAACAACCCTCCTCGGCTGAACTCGTTGTCCTTCGCCCTGGTGCACGATCTGTACCTCGCGCTCGACGAGGTGGCCGCCGACAACGACTGCCGGGTCGTGATCCTGACCGGGGCCGGCCGCGGCTTCTGCTCGGGGCTCGAGCTCGAGCATGCCGGCCTGCCGCCGGGCACGGACGACCTCGGCCGCCACCGCTTGGGCATGCGAGCGATGGAGTTCATGGGAGGCATCGTCCCTGCGCTGCGAGCCATCCCCCAGCCGATCATCGCCGCCATCAACGGGCCGGCGTACGGGGGTGGCATGTGCCTCACCCTGGGAGCCGACATCCGTTTGGCCTCAGAGTCAGCCGTGTTCTGCGGAGCCGGGATCAGCAACGGCCTGTCGGGCACCGAGCTCGGAGCGAGCTGGCTCCTCCCTCGAGTGGTCGGTCTCTCCCATTCAGCGGAGATCCTGCTCACCGGGAAGAAGGTCGACGCTAACGAGGCCCTTCGCATCGGGCTCGTTTCCCGGGTGCTCCCCGACCCCGAGATGATGCCGGCAGCTATCGACATAGCCGTCGGCATGTCCGCGTACAGCCCTTTCGGACTGGCCCTGACCAAGGACACCATGTGGTCGGCGCTCGAGGTCGGTAGCCTCCAGGCCGCCGTGGCGTTGGAGAACCGCACCCAGCTCCTCGCCGGCCATACCGGGAACCTGGCCGAAGCATCAGCTGCATTCCGGGAGAAGCGACCACCGGTCTACCAGGAGTAAGAGGCCCAGCGGATAGGGATAGCGGGCCTCTAGGAAGTCCCATGGACGGCGGCCCGCCATCGACCGGTCATCGGCACTTCGCACAGCGTGATCCCGGCTCGGAGCAGCCAATCGAGAACCTCCTCGTTGACGGCGTCAACGGGGACATGGGCCACCAGGCCCCGACGAGGATGGTCCTGGGTCACCCGCCACCCGGCCGGCAACGGTAGGCCGCGGTCCCGCAGCGTCAACGTCACCCGCCGACCTCCGCTGTGCTGCAGGCCGACGATGGTCGGCTTCGGCGATCCCGAGCGCTCGATCTTCCCAGGCATCCACGTCCCGGTCGGCACTTTGTGGATGGAGCCTCCGAAGATGGCGAAGAGACCTGGGGGCGGCGGCTCGTCGTCCTTGTCGATGACAGGGCGGACGTTGATCCATCCGGATCTCGACGCGGTCATGGTGCCCATACGGGAGACCACCACAGCGGGATCGTCCGGAAGGAACTCGATCTCATCGGGTCGAGATCTAG
The DNA here is from genome assembly GCA_963812965.1 of uncultured Acidimicrobiaceae bacterium. Lineage (GTDB taxonomy): Bacteria > Actinomycetota > Acidimicrobiia > Acidimicrobiales > RAAP-2 > DASXMT01. Next base: position 317,160 of record CAWEXG010000012.1, read on the forward strand.
TCATCGGCGGCTTGTCACCTTCGGAGGTCTCCAACCACAGCTACAGCGTCTCCAAGATGGCATCGGCAGCGCTGACCGACAGTCCTGGGCCAGGCTCCACGTGCAACGTGGTCACCACGCCGTCCTCGATCACTGCGGCGTACCGCTGCGACCGGGTGCCGAGACCGACAGCGCTGCCGTCCATCTCCAGCCCCACGGCCGCGGTGAAGTCGCCGTTGCCGTCGGCCAGGAGGAGCACGTGGTCCTCGACGTGCTGTGCCTCACCCCACGCGCCCATGACAAACGGGTCGTTGACCGAGACGCACACGATGGCATCCACTCCCTTGGCCTTCAGGTCGTCGTAGCGGAAGAGATAGCTCGGCATGTGGTAGTCCGAGCAGGTCGGTGTGAAGGCACCGGGCACAGCGAACAGGACGACCTTGCCGTGGCCGAGCACATCACCGGTCTGGACCGGCACAGGACCGTCCGGTCCACTGGTCATCACTTGAACATCCGGAATGCGATCACCGATGGCGATGGTCATGGTGCCTCCTCGTTGCCGGCCCGAGTCCGGATCCGCCCCCGTGTGGGACGTGGCAGACCGACGGCGCCAGCATACGGGCCGGCAACCGACCTGCCGCCAAGGCGACGGTGGACGACGACCAACACGATGGCGCCGACCACGAATGCGGCACCCGAACCCACCAGCAGGGCTACCTGGCTGGCTGCCACCAGGTCGGGACGGCTGGAGAATGCCTGCTCGGCAAAGAGGAGCGGCACGGTGAACCCGATACCGGCCACGGCGGCTCCGCCGACCAGATGGCCCCAGCTGACATCGTCGGGCAGACGTCCGATACCCAGACGGACTACCACCACACAGGCCACGGTGATCCCGCCCACTTTGCCCAGCACTCGAGCCAAGACGATGCCGACGAACGTTCCGGTGGCACCAGGATGGTGCAGCATCGTCGACTCGACGGTAACGCCGATGTTGGCCAGCGCGAACAGTGGAAGCACCACGAACGTCGACACCGGGGACAGTGCCGACTCGAGCCGATCGGAGGGATCGCGGAGATGGGAGGTCCCAGAGGAACCGATCGAGGCAGAGAGACCGGAGGAGCCGGAGAGATCGGGGGAGGGAGAGATGGGGGGATCGGGGGAGCCCTGGTTGGCCCTGGCCAGCTGTCCGGGGATGAGCACGCCAACCACGACCCCGGCCAACGCCGGCTCCACGCCCGCCGATGCCATCAGCCCCCACAGGACCACCCCACCTGCCAAATACGGCCACGCCGAACGTTTCCATCGTCGTCTGGCCAGGACCATCAGAACGACGACCACCACCGCGCCCAGCAACGACGGCACGTCGAGCCTGCCCGAGTAGAACACCGCCAACACGATCACCGAGCCGATATCGTCGGCCACGGCCAGGGTCAGGAGGAACAGCCGGAGACCGGCGGGGACCCGCCGGCCGAGAAGTGCCAACGCCCCCAGAGCGAAGGCGATATCGGTGGCCAGCGGGATGCCCCAACCCGAGCCGGCAGGAGGCTCGTGGTTGACGAGGACGTAGACCAGGCCGGCACCCACCATCCCGCCGAACGCTCCGACCACCGGTGCCAGCGCCGTCCGTCGGTCGGTGAGGGGGCCACTCCGTCGCTCTCTGGCGATCTCGAGGCCCACCACGAGGAAGAACACCGTCATGATCCCGCCGTTGACCCACGCTCGCACCGTGGTGAAGTCGGAGAAGCCGGTGAACCGAATATGGGCGCTGTGTTCCCATATCTGCGTATAGGTGGCCTGCCACGGGGAGTTGGCCCAGACCAGGGCGATCGCAGCAGCAGCGGTGAGCACGGTGCCTCCGACGACCTCCGAACCCAGAACGCGATCCCACCGGGTATCACGCGCAGAAGAAGCAGTCACCATGCTCTCCGACCTAGAGATCAAGCAGATCGAACGTGCCCGAAAGTAAGTTCTGCCCCGGAGCGCAGGTGGCGGGAACCGCGCTCACGGGGCAGAACAGAACCTTAGGCTACCTCGTCACGCCAGGCTACTTCGCTCTCTTCGTGATGAGCTTCGGCGCCGGGGCCTGACCGTTCACGACCTTCTTGAACGAAGCGCCGGCCGACACCTTGGGTGCCTTGGACGCCTTCACCTTGATCGCTGCACCCGTCTGCGGGTTACGACCCGTGCGAGCCTTGCGGTCGACACGGTCGAACGACACGAAGCCGGTGACGAGAACCTTCTCGCCCTTCTTCACGGTCGCGGTGACAACATCTTCAGTGCCGTTCAGTACATCCGCCACAACCTTGGGCGCCACACCGGTGTGGACGGATACGGCGGTGATCAGTTCAGACTTGTTCACGGGGTACAACTCTCCTTGACATGGTGGGATTGCCACACGACCATCGTTGGCGGTCCCTATTGTGACCGCCCCGACGGACCGAACGGGGGATTTCACACAAGAGGTCCAGCGGGCAGGGATCCCGGGGCGAGTAGACGCCCAGCCTGTCAGCCAAACCCGGACCGGAGAACCGGCGGTGCCAGCGGCCGTGCCTCAGGCTGTACTGTTGGCAAGCTGCACTGTGCTGCCCCGGGTCCCTTGGCATCGCACCACACCGCCGAGGGACCGGGAGAGCGTCATGACCACAGCACAGTCGACCAGGAGTCAGCACATCGAGCCGCTCGTTTCCAGTCGGAGCAACGACTATGCCAGGTTGTCGCACCTCATCCGCTCCACCGACCTCCTGAACCGCCGCTACACCTACTACGGGTTCAAGATCGGGCTGACCGGGGCAGCGTTCATCGCCGGGCTGGTCACCCTGCTGCTCGTCGGTAACTCCTGGTGGCAGCTCCTGGTGGCGGTGTTCCTGGCCATCGTGCTCGCACAGATGGCCTTCCTCGGTCACGATGCAGGCCACCGTCAGATCTTCCGTACCCGCTGGGCCAACGAGATCACCGGACGCGTCCATGCCAACCTGCTGGTCGGGCTCAGCTACGACTGGTGGGTCGACAAGCACACCCGACACCACGCCCATCCCAACCAAGAGGGCGCGGATCCGGACGTCGCTCCGGGGGTGCTGGTCTACACCAGCAACGATGCAGTCCGGGTCAAGGGTCCAGCTACCTGGTTGGCACGTCACCAGGCGCCGCTGTTCTTCCCCCTGCTGCTTCTCGAAGGTCTCAACCTGCACTTCTCGAGCATCAGGGCGATCGCCACTCGGAAGCAGATGACGGGTCGGTGGTTCGAGATGGCATTCCTGACGGTCCGCCTGATCGGGTACGTGGTCCTGCTCTTCGTGGTCATGTCCCCCGGTAAAGCACTCGTTTTCCTTGCCGTGCAACAAGGAGCCTTCGGTCTGTACATGGGCTGCTCGTTCGCCCCCAATCACAAGGGCATGCCGACCACACAACCAGGCGAGAAGGTGGACTACCTCCGACGGCAGGTGCTCACCGCCCGGAACATACGGGGCGGGTTCTGGGCGGACTTCGTGTTCGGCGGCCTGAACTACCAGATCGAGCACCACCTCTTCCCGACCATGCCCCGACCGAACCTTCACCGGTCCCAGGCCCTCATCGAGGAATTCTGCCTCGCCAACGACATCTCCTACTCCCAGACCAGCGTGTGGCGTTCCTACGGCGAGGTCTACCGGCACCTGCACGACGTCGCCGAACCGCTCCGCCTGGCGTAGCCGCCGACACCCCCGCAGGCTGATGTACCGGTTCTTCGGCCGGTTCATGCGCTCCATCAACCACACCCGGCAGATGTACTTCGTCGGCATCGGCTCGACGCCGCCGCCGAGGTCCTTCTGCTGGCGGTGTCGAAGCTCGATGGACCTCCAACGTCTCCGTCGAGCCGGCCCATACCCTCAAACCGGCAGCTGGACCGTGACCCGCTACGCGGGAGTGGGTGAGCGTGTGGTCCCCCGTCCGGGGTTGGGGGACGAGGGACCACACGAACTGTTACGGGCTCAGCACCCTCACGGTGCGATCCCGACCACCGGGGCGGTGGTGGTGCCAACCGCCGAGCCGTTGAACGGGGCGTTGCCGAAGGTGAAGATGCCGCCGTTAGATGCTCCGATCCAGTAGCCGCCGCCGCCTGGAGTTGGAGTGAGGCCGACGACCGGTGCGTTCGACTGTCCACTAGCTGACCCATTGAAGTCGGCGGCACCGAAGGTGAACACGCCTCCGTCTTTGGCCACCAGCCAGTAGCCGTTGCCCGACGACGTGGCAGCCATGCCAACAACCGGGGCGTTGAGCGTCTGGCCGCCTTCTGAGCCGAGGAACGGCGCGTCGCCGAAGGTGAAGATGCCGCCGTCAGCCGCCACCAGCCAGTAGCCACCGCCGTCCGGGGTTGGTGCCATGCCGACTACCGGTTGGTTCAGGTGTTGGCCGCCTTCCGAGCCGTAGAAGGCGGCGTCACCGAAGGTGAAGATGCCTCCGTCGGCGGCAACGAGCCAGTAACCCTTGCCGTCAGGCGTTGCAGCGATCCCAACGATAGGAGCGTTCAGGTGCTGGCCGCCTTCCGATCCGTAGAAGCCGGCGTCGCCGAAGGTGAAGATGCCGCCGTCTGCTCCTACCAGCCAGTAGCCCTTGTTGTCAGGCGTTGCTGCCATACCGACGATAGGAGCGTTGAGGGCTCCGCTCTCCGATCCGTAGTTCCCGGCGTTCCCGAACGTGGTGACCGTGCCGTTGGACGCCACCACCCGATACCCAGTGGTCGACGGGGCAATGACCGTCAATCTAGCGGGGTTCGTGGTGGCGCTGGGTCCGGCGGCGTTCGTGAACACGACCTGGTACTGATTGCCGTTATCTGCGGCCGTGGTGGCCGGGGTGGTGTACGACGAAGACGTCGCCCCTGCGATGTTCGTCCACGTGCTGCCAGCGTTCGTTGATACCTGCCACTGGACGGTTGGGGTGGGATCACCGCTGGCAGCGGCCGTGAAGGTCACTGCCGCTCCGGCCGAGGCTGTCTGGTTCGTGGGTTGCGTGGTCACCGATGGCGCCGTGCCCACTTGGAAGTCCACTGGATCGGACGTCTGCACCGGTGTGGCACCGCCACTCCACACTGCCGTCAGGATATGTGGTCCAGGCGCCAGGGAGGTTGTGTTGAGTGTGGCGATGCCGGCCTCAGGATTCCCGTTACTCGGCACACCAATCGTCCCGATGTCAGTGTTCCCGTCAAAGAAGTCCACCTGTCCACCAATGGGGTAGGTGAAGCCGAAGCCCGGAAGCCCGGGTGTGGGGTACACGGTGGCAGTCAAAGTCACCGGTGCACCAGCAGCGGCCGTGTTGCTCGGGCTGGTCGTGAGCGTCGTCCCCGACACCTCGACCCGTTGGAGGACGGCCGGTGCCGTCGGGTCGGTCGGAGTGCACGTGAGCGTGTAGCCGTCAGCGTTCGTTCCGCTGATGTTGAGCGAAGACACCCCCACTGGGACGATCGTCCCTGGCGAGCCAGAGATCGGTACCGTTGCGGAAAGTCCGGTCCAGTTCACCGAAGTGATACCGTCAGCGGTCGTCGGCGTCACTAATGGCGGCGTGATCGTGGCCCCTCCGGAAGAGAGCCCGATGGTGGCGCTGGTCATGACGCGAGGTGGACCAATCTGAGCATTTGGGTCGACGTTCAGCGTCAGATCGAGAGCGTCGACAGAGACGGTCGATCCACTGGCCGCCAGACTCGGCGCGGTGGCCACCGCCACCACCGACGCATTGACCGTTGGTTGGCTCACTACGCCGGTTTGACAAACGAAGGCCGTACCTGGAGCCGGTGGTGCCACAGTGAAAGTCTGGGAGAAGGAACTCGGGGAGTAGATCGGGTCGCCTGAGTACTCAACGGTGAGCGTATGGGTTCCGGGGATCATTCCTGTGGTACTGAGGTGGATGGCCTGCGCATTGCTTGCTTGGGTATCTGTCGTTTCCAGCACCGTTCCGTCGACCAAGTACGTCAATGTGCCGGATGGCGCTGGAATGCGGGCGTAAGGACTCGACGCAGGCTGCACCTCGACGAACGGTTCGACCGTGTACCCCTCGGGAACCGGCGTCGTGGGAACGGTATTGGTGAAGATCACTGGTGACCGTGCGCCATAGGTGCTAGTAAAGCTGCCAACGGACTCCGGCGCCCCGCTGCTCGTCGGCGCATTGGAGTTGAATGGACTGTCCGATGGATTGCACGTGTCGCCCGGGTCCGTTGGGTCTGTACAGTTCCCGTTCCAGAGAACCGTATCGACAAGTTGCAATCCAGGACCGGTATCATCCCCTGGTGAACCAGGGTTCGGCTGGTTGAATGCGATGGAGATCTGCATGTTGAGGGTGATCGACTGTCCCGGGGCCAGCGAGAACGCGGTTGCCTCCGTGCCGCACGGCGGGGTACCGGAACCGCTGAAGTAGAAGCTTTCGCCGCCGTCGTTAATCAGTGGGCACCAGTTCCCGGCGCTGTCCTGATAGTTCAGGGTGATGTCGTTGATATTCGCCCCATTCTGGAACTGCATTCGCAGGTAGAGTTGGTTGCTCCAGTCCACACCCGTTGTCGGATTGGTGAGGGTCACCGACATCGGCGTCGGTGTGGGAGAGGACAGCTCAACCGTCGTCGGCAGGTTCATTGTGACCGACGGCAGTGCCTGGACGGTATAGGGGACCGCCGCTGACGTACTGCCGGCGTAGTTGATATCCCCGGAGTACACCGCGATCAGTTGGTTGGTCTGGCTCGGCAACGTCGTGGTGGTGTAGGTGGCACTTCCGTTGCTGACCGGTACCGTGCTGATCACGTTGCCGTTGGCGATGAAGTTGACGCTACCTGTGGCATCGGTAGCGGTGTTGCCGGCGGAGCTGATCGTGTCTGTCACCGTGACCGATGTCAGGGTCAACTGCGGGCTCTCGGGCGATACCGTCAAGGCGTTCGTAGTGGTCTTGCCCGGTGGGGGTGGGATGGGAAGTCCGGTGCCTTGGAGGTTGAGCGTGGTGTTGTTATTGGTGCTACCCGCCACTTGGAACGGAAGTCCAGTGGGCGGGTTGAGCTCGGACCATGCCAAGCTGCAGCTCCCAACAGCCGACGTAGCTGAGAAGTTCGGAATGGTGTAGTTCGAGGCTGACAGCGTCACATTGCCGGTGTTCGTGTTGTAGGGCGCGGTGGACTGGAAGATCATGTTGATTGGCGTCGACAGGCAGTTCTCACCGGCCGCAAGTGGCGGTGAGGTGATGTCGAGCTCGTACGAGAGGCTGTCGTTCAGCGTGATGTCACCGTTCGAGTTGATCGACCCAGTGGCCGTGCCGGGATTGACCTCGTGCATCTTGTACGTCGTACATCCGCCGGCTGCGGCGCTACAGACATTCTGATCTGGCAAGGTCAGCGTCCCCCCTGTGATAGCTCCGGTCAGGGGTGCCACGGTGCCAGTCAGCGTGGTGGTGGTCTGGGGTGGGAAGGGCTGCGAGGTCCCGGACGGGGTCGACAGCACCGTCCAGCTGCCCGAGGTCATGTTAAGGGAGAACGCCTCGGTGCCACCGTTCCCGGCGTAGAGGGTGAGTGGACCAGAGGTTGCCGTGTCGGCAGGGCTGGCCGAGTCGGTGGCGGTGACTGCGAACGTGGCGGTGGCATCGGTGGTCGGGGTTCCCGAGAGCACACCGGTCGAGGAATCCAGGCTCAACCAGTTTGGCAATGTAGAGCCCGAGGCGACGCTCCAGGTGTAGCTCCCGGTGCCGCCGGTGGCGGCCAAGGTGACCGAATACGGGGTGTTGAGCGGCGCCAGCGGCAGTGGCGAGGTCGTGGTGATCGACAGTGGCGTTGCTGCACTGGCGGCAGTGACGCCGATGCCAGCTACTGCTCCGGCTACCACGCCAATGACCAGGAGCGTTGCCGCTACGGCCGCGAAAAACCGGCGGGCATAGCCGCCGGTGAAGTGAGAATTACGTGACTCTGCGTGGGAAAAACTTAGGGAGTTACTCCCCCACCCCCCCCGCGAGAACTTTCCCAGATTGAGAATTCTCAGCCTGGGCATCGCGGGTTACTGCTGTGTTGCGACGTCCCCGGAACATGTACATCCCCCTGCTTTCGCTGTCGTTGGTGAAACTGTGTTGGTAACTCTGGTGTTTCGTGCTTCTCGATCAGATGGTACACACTCTTCGTTTCCCAAACTGGTCGCGATGGCATCTAACTCCAGGTTCTTGATCTTGTCAAGCATTTTTTCTAACGGCGCACGGGGTTCCAGAGGGGCCGAGGTGGGGTGGAGCCGGGTCCAGAGACCCAGAGAATCAGCTCAGAGAGCAGGTCAGCCACGGAAACCTGCGGCGAGCCCGGCATCCCTATCCGCTGGAGCCCCTAAACCCAGCCGGTAGCGCCTTGATCCTGTGGCAGCGCTCGTCTGGCCGAACGCAGGCGGGTAGAGCGCACACGGTTACTGACGACCCAAGGGACGTGCGCCACGGCGTCCAGGAAGAACACCGCACCCACCCCTACGCATACCCCGCCCAGCGCGTCGGTGGGATAGTGCCAACGGAGCACGACGACCGCGGCACAGACTCCGACGACGGTGATCACTGCGGTGATCACCGTCAACCCGCGCAGCAGTCGAGGCGTGACCAGGATGGCGGCGGCGGCAAGCACGCGGCGACCGCTGTGACGGTCCCTGACGGGTATGAGGACACTCCCCCGGCACCGATATGACGACCGACCAGCGGCTTCGCCACCTGCTGCACAACGATGACCGCACCGATCGGCGCGATGGCGCACACAGCAGCACGAACCCAGTCACGGGTCAGCCCCACCACGACCAACACGGCAACGACGATCAAGAGCACCGAGAGCGAGCCGAGGTTGGCGAAGTCGTGCGCCCAGCGTGAGGCGCCGTCTGCCGGGAGCCACCGGTAGCCGGCGACATCGAGCCGGTTCGGTCCGGGACGGCGTACGAAGAACAGGCCGGCCAGGGAGGCGGCGCACAGCAACCCCCCACCGAACACCAGCTCAACGCCGGTTCCTATCGGCGAGGCGGCACGAGGACCCCGCCGGCGAGCGGAGAGGGATCGGATGGACACGATCACCACGCTAGGGGCGACAACGACGCCCGTGGACGCGGCCCTCGGTTCGAAACAGAAGGAGTCGATGATCAGGAGGGAGTCGACCCAGGAAGGCTCGACCCGGAACAGCCCAGCCCAGAAGGTGGCGATCTCCCGAGATACGAGGCTTGCTTCTCAGCCGTCGATGGTGGACATGTTCGGATACCGCTCGCCGGCGGCTGCGCCCACCGGTGCCGCCTCGTCCAGGGCCCTCAGGTCGTCCGGCGTCAACTCGATGTCAGCGGCAGCCACGTTCTCCTCCAGATACCGCACCCGCTTCGTGCCCGGGATCGGGACGATGTCCTCGCCCTGTGCCAGCACCCACGCCAGTGCCAGCTGCGACGCGGTGACTTGCTTCGCTTCCGACGATCTCGCGAACCCGGTCCACCAGCTCCAGGTTCTTGGTGAAGTTCTCGCCCTGGAACCGTGGGTTGTGGCGACGGAAGTCGTTCTCGTCGAGGTCGTCGACACTGCGGATGGCACCGGACAGGAAGCCCCGGCCGAGCGGCGAGTAGGCGACGAACCCGATCCGGAGCTCGCGCACGGTGTCGAGGACGCCGTTCGTCTCCGGGTCGCGGCTCCACAGCGAATACTCGGTCTGGAGCGCAGTAATGGGGTGCACGGCGTGGGCACGACGGATGGTCGCAGGCGAAGCCTCGCTGATGCCGAGATGGAGCACCTTGCCCGCCTCGACCAGCTCAGCCAGCGCACCCCAGGTCTCTTCGACCGGCACCGTCTGATCGACTCGGTGCTGGTAGTACAGGTCGATGTGCTCCACGCCGAGCCGCTGCAGTGAGGCGTCACAGGCCTGGCGGACGTACTCCGGCCGCCCGTTGATCCCGAGGTACGAGCCATCCTCGCCACGCTCGTTCCCGAACTTCGTGGCGAGCACCACCTCGTCCCGCCGAGAAGCGATCGCTCGGCCGACCAGTTGTTCGTTGACGAACGGGCCGTACATATCGGCGGTATCGAGGAGCACCACGCCCAGGTCCAGGGCACGCTGGATGGTGGTGACGGCCTCGGACTCGTCAGTCGTGCCGTAGAACTCGCTCATGCCCATGCATCCCAACCCCTCGGCCGAGACGGTCAACGCCTGGGGTCCCTGACCCAACGTTCGCTGCTCCATACTTCTCCTCACGTCGTGGTTCCTCGGCACAGTCCACCGGTGCATCCCGCCGCTGTCCACGCTATAGGTGCCACCCCGCCCTCACATCAGTCCTCTTCACCCACTCGTTTGGATCAAACCGCGCCAAACTGGAGACCTTCGGGACCAACGTCGAGGATCGCTCGGGCACTCCGAGACACAGAGGAACAGAGGAACAGAGGAACAGAGGAACAGAGAGAACAGAGGAACAGAGGAACAGAGTCGAGGAGAACCGCATGAGGATCGGGCTGCATGCGCTGGGGATCGGGAACGGTGCGCGGAGAGACGTCATCGACGCGGTCGCCCGCGCTGCTGATACTGACGGCTTCGCCACGTTGTGGTCCGGCGAGCACGTGGTGATGGTGGACCGTCCTGCCTCCCGCTACCCGTACTCGTCCGACGGCCAGCTGGCGGTGTCACCGGAAGCCGACTGGCTCGACCCGTTCATCGGTCTCAGCTTCGTCGCTGCTGCCACCAGCCGTATCGGCGTGGCGACCGGCGTCTTGCTGTTGCCGGAGCACAATCCCGTGCTGGTGGCCAAACAGGCTGCTTCCCTGGACGTTCTGTCCGGTGGTCGCCTGACGCTCGGCGTGGGCATCGGCTGGTCGGCCGACGAGTTCGCCGCCCTCGGCGTGCCCTTTGAACGACGAGCAACAAGGACGGTCGAGTATGTCGAGGCCATGCGGACGTTGTGGCGAGACGACGTCGCGTCGTTCGACGGCGAGCTCGTCCGGTTCGAGTCCGTCCGGGTGAACCCGAAACCGGCGCGCAACCGACGCGTTCCCGTCATCTTCGGCGGGAACAGCGACGCTGCGCTCCGGAGGGTCGCTGCCCATGGCGATGGGTGGTACGGGTTCAACCTGGCCAAGGACGAGGTCCCTGACCGGATCGGCACGCTCCGACGGCACTGCGAAGACGAGGGCAGACCACTCCACGAGCTCCAGGCGGCGGTGGCGCTCACCGATGGCGAGCCCGACGACGTGCCCGAACTGGCCGAGATGGGCGTGACCGAGCTCGTCCTCATCGCCGCGCCTCCGGATGACCCGTCCCTCGCCACCACCTGGGTTCACGACCTCGCCACCCGCTGGAATCTGCCCGGCGACCCGTACGCAGGCTGAGGCGGTTGTCGGCGCCTCCCGGCGTGATGACAGCGGACGGGGGTTGTTACAACGGGCTTCTTGTGATTGGGCTTCTTGCAATTGACGCAGACATGCGCTGAGCTGCGACCACGGATGCAGGGGGAAGCGAACAGGGGGGTTGTGATGCGGCGCAGGACGTCCCAGAGGAGCCGGGTGGCAGTCAGCGCAGTCCTCATGACCATGATCGTCGCTGGGTCCGTGCTGGTGCCGGTCGCCTCTGTCGGTGGTGCCACGAGCGGCGGAGGCTCTGCTACTGCCGCGCCGGCGAACGGTGCGCGGGCTACTGCCGCGCCGGCGAACGGTGCGCGGGCTACTGCCGCACCGGCGAACGGTGCGCGGGCTACTGCCGCACCGGCGAACGGTGCGCTGGCTGCCGACGCACCGGCCCAGGAGCCCGTGACCACTGTGTCCACCACTGCGGTGTCCACCACCGCGGTGTCCGGCTTCCAGGCCCACGGCAGCGTGCAGCAGATCTGGGTCGTCGACGGGATTCGTGGCGCCACCATGCAGGTGCTGGCCCCGGACGGCAGCGTCGTGAAGCACAAGACCGCCGACGCCAACGGCAGCGCGTTGTTCAGGGGCCTGGCCCCCGACAGCGGCTACCGGGTCCGCCAGACATCTCACGGCCGTACTGCGGAGTCGGGACGCCTGACCGTGATGACCACCAGGTCGGCTCCTCCCAGTACCTCCCTCTACAACCAGACCCTCCCCGTCAATCCCGTCACCGACACGGGCTACGGCTACATCACCACCCGGGACGGCACGAAGCTGTCGGCGTACATCCATCTCCCCGGCCCGCCCGACAAGGGCCCCTACCCCACCGTGGTCGAGTACTCGGGCTACGACCCTTCGAACCCGAACCAGGCGTTGGCCGGAACGGAGATCGCCAGTCATCTGGCCAACCTGCTCGGCTTCGCCTCGGTCGGGGTCAACATCCGGGGCACGGGGTGCTCGGGTGGCGCATACGAATTCTTCGAGCCGTTACAGGACCTCGACGGCTACGACGTGATCGAGACGGTGGCCAACCAGCCGTGGGTGCTCGGCCACAAGGTCGGCATGGTCGGCATCTCCTACCCGGGCATCAGCCAGCTCTTCGTAGCTCAGACCGACCCACCGGACCTGGCCGCCATCACCCCGCTGTCGGTGCTGGGCAGCGCCTCGCAGGTGCTCTACCCCGGTGGCATCTTCAACAACGGCTTCGCCGAGAACTGGATCGACGAGCTGGCCAACAACGCCAAGGTCGGCGGCGAGTCGTGGTCGGAGGCTCGTATCCAGGCCGGTGACACGACGTGTGCGAGCAACCAGAAGCTACGGCTGCAAGCGCCGAACTTCTTGACGTTCGCCAAGCAGAACCACTACTACACCAACGCCGTCGCCGGCACCCGAGACCCGGTCACCTTCGTCAACAAGATCAAGGTCCCCACCTATATGGCGTGCCAGTTCGAGGACGAGCAGGTGGGACAGAGCTGTCCCGAGCTGGTCAGCAAGTTCACCGGGACCACGAAGGCCTGGTTCACGTTCACCAACGGCGACCACATCGACTCCCTCGACCCGGCCACTATCGAGGGGTGGTACGACTTCTTAGAGCTGTTCGTGGCACACCGGGCGCCACAGCCACTCACAGCGCTCCAGACCTTCGCGCCGGCGCTGTACGCCGAGGCCATATCGGGGTCGACCGGGGTCCAGTTCCCTCCTGATCCAGTCGAGAACCAGACGACCTACGCAGCAGCGCTGGCGATGTTCGAGACCCGTCCGAAGGTGACGGTGGCTTTCGACAACGGAGCAGGAGGTGCCCCCGGCTCACCGATCCCTGGGTTCACCCACGGGTTCTCGGACTTTCCCGTTCCAGGAACCCAGGCCCAGACCTGGTACTTCGGGCCCAACGGGATGCTGTCCACCACGAAGCCCACCACGTCGACCGCCGACTCGTGGATCTACGACCCCGGTGCCCGACCGAAGCGAGACATCGTCAGCACCAACGAGCTCGCCGTGTGGGCGGCCCAGCCCGCCTGGAACTGGACCGAGCTGAGCCCCGGCAAGGCCGTGTCGTACATCACGCCGGTACTGCAGCACAACGAAGTCATGGTGGGCACCGGCAGCGTCGACGTGTGGCTGCAGTCCAACGCGCCCGACACCGACCTCCAGGTCACCCTCACCGAGGTCCGACCTGACAACCAGGAGGTCTACGTGCAGAACGGGTGGTTGCGGGCCAGCTTCCGGGCCCTGAACCGTGCCCAGTCCACTCCCCTCAACCCGGTCCAGACCTTCACCAAGGCCGACCACCGGAACCTGCCTGCAGGGAAGTGGACCGAGGTCCGGATCCCCATCGAGCCGATGGGTCACGTCTTCCGTGCCGGCTCTCGCATCCGCATCTCGATCGAGGCACCTGGGGGCGACACGCCGGCGTGGTCCTTCCAAGACCTCCCCGCCACGGTGGACGGCAAGCCGGTTGTCAACAAGGTCGCGCTGACCCCGACCATGCCCTCTCGAGTGGTGCTACCGGTCGTGCCCGACGTGGCAGTGCCCACTCCCCTGCCTGCTTGTAGTGCTCTTCGTGGCGAACCGTGCCGGGAGTACCAGCCGTCGGCGAACACGGTGGCCAGCCTCAAGTAGGTGGACCGGCCCGGGGGTCACAGGAGGTGCTGCAACCTCCAGACCAGGCTCGGCGGCGGCATGGTGGCCGCGGCTGTAGCTGTGGTTCCGGTTGCGGTTGTGGCTGCGGTCACCGCCGTCGCTGCTGGGGAGGGGCCCAGGCTGACATGGGCGACGGTCTGGCCAGCATGCAGGTGCGTCCCGAGCCGGACGACCGTTACATGCACGGGGACGCGCAGCCCTCCCCAACCCAGCTGCGTCAAGCTGGTGGTGGTCACGACGTTCACGGTGTGACCGTCGACCCCGATGGCGCGGGCCACCTCGGTACCGGAACGCACGAGCATCTCGGAACGCATCCCGGCACGGACCGAATTGCTCAGGTTCGAGGCCGCAGTGAGGGCGGCGCCGATGATGGTGGCGCTCGGGCCCTGGCCCTGGTCGAGGACCACGCCGACGATCACCACCTTGTGGCCGTCGACGGTCTGGTCGTCGGCAAAGGCAAAACAACCGTTGGCTTGTGAGTCGGAGCCCGTCTTGATGCCGACGAACCCGTCCGTCCCCACAACGGCGTCGTAGTTCAACACGGTGCCGGTGACCGGGAGCGTGGCCGACGGCATGGCCACGATCTGGGCGAACACCGGATTGCGCATCGCCACCTGGGCCAGGATCAGCTGGTCCGCCGCGGTGGACACCGTCGAATCATCGAATCCGCTCGGGTCGGTATAGGTGGTGTGGCCCATGCCGAGCGAGAAGGCGGTCGCGTTCATCTTGGTCACGAAGGCAGCTTGGCTGCCGGCGTCGTAGGTGGCCACGATGGCAGCGATGTTGTTGCCCGACGGGATGAGCAGAGCCTGGAGCAGTTGGTACTCACTCAGGGTCTCTCCGACGCTCACGGGGACAGTGGACTCGTCCTGGGCCAGACGGGCCTGCTGGTCGGCGACGTCGGCAGCCGTGACCGTATAGGTGAACCCGGTAGCCCCAACTGCCAGGGGGTGCTCCTGGAGCGTCAGGTAGGCGGTCATGATCTTCGCCAGGCTGGCGATGGGGACAGGGGTGTCTCCCCCCATGGCGCCAAAGCTGCCGACGTCTTCCACTGCCACCGCAGCCTGGCCTTCGGCCGGCCACGCCAGGGTCGGAGCAGGGCCGGGGAACTGGAGCGACACCGGTGCCACCCGGGTCACCGTGATGGCGGGAATGGGTTCCGTTATCACCCGGACGACGACCAGGGCGATCGAGACGACCAGAACGGCCACGATGACCACAACCAACGTCGTCGTCATCCTGGAACGTTGCCGAGGACGAGCGTGGCGATGATGACGGGTCAACGGCGTCGAACCGGATGCGCAGCAGACCCATGAGGGCAATTACGTCCGGTGACCACCGGTGGAGATAGTACAAGTGGCGGTACTGCATAGCCAGTACCTGCGATAACGACGGGTGCAGTCTCCACCATGTTGTGAGGGGATGGAGTGGGTGAAGGGCGAGGGGACGCACAGGTCAACTCCTCAGAGAGGTTTCGCCACGCCCATCGCCAAAAGGGTCACCGGGTGGTCTGACCCAGCGCCTGACGCTCGAGTCGCACGAACTCCGCCGAGGATACCGGCCCGTACTTGATAGCAGTGATCCGGCCACTCCCGTCGATGAACACCGTCTCGGGGTCACCAACGAAGTGGAACAGGCCCTGGGTAACATCCGCCTCTGTATCCGCTCCAACCGGAAAGGTGACCCCGCTACGTCGGACAAAGCCGAGGGCGCTGCTCGTCGGGTCCAGTGTGTCCACACCGATCACCGAGATCGTAGCGAGTGGCCCGCCGGTCGACTGCTGTTGGCGCACCGTCGACGCCAGGACGGGGATCTCTTCTTGGCACGGACCGCACCAGCTGGCCATGAAGAGCAGCACTGCCGCCCGACCATGGCCGCCACCCGACCTGGGAACGCCAACAGGCGATCCCCCGCCCAGACGGGGCAACGAGAACGACGGCGCCTCGGTGCTCGTTGTCCGGGATCCCGACCATGAGCCGACGGTGGTGAACAGGCCCACCCCGACAGCGATAACGGCGGCAGCAACGACAATGACAACGACCAGTAGACGGCGGCTGGATCCAGAGTGTCTGTCCGCTGAACCTCTAGACAGCGTGGTCATCCTCCAGAATGACTGGAGCACGAACTCCCTTGACCAGCCACGCTTCTTCGTACGCCGTCGCTGCCGACATCGGGGACGGGAGCGGTGCCGGCGTCGAGCTCTCAACCGGGCCCGTCGCCTGCTCCTGAGCCAACGCCCGCTGGCTGGCTGCAGTCTTCCGATCTTCCCGTGCCGCAAGCCGGTCGTCCGCCTTCACCCACTGGAACATCACGATCGCCGTTCCCACGAACGCGGAGATCTCACCGATCGTCCACAGCAGCCCACCTCCGACGTGGGTCCCGGACACGGTATAGATCGATGCGGCAGACGTGCTTCCGCTCAACAGGGCGATACCGAGGAACGACTCGAACGGCACACCGATGAGCAGGTTGATGATGCGCATTCCATAGGAGAGGGTCCACCGAGGGTTGTAGTCGACACCGACCGTCGGCCACCAGAACAAGCAGCCGCCACCCAGGAACACCAGGTTGAGAAGGTCCATGAGCATCATGTGGTTCATGGCGTACCCGAGCAGCGGTGTCAGGAAGAACGCGAACATCACGCCGTAGTAGGCAAACCAGACCACCACGGGAAAGGTGATGACTCCGAACGCCCGGCTGTGCAACACCTTCAGCAGCACGACCTTCGTCTTCCGACTCGTGGTCTGCAGCGCCAGCGTCATCGGCGCGCTCAACGCCAGCAACGGAGGCGCCACCACCATCAGCAGCATGTGCTGCATGACGTGGTACGTGAACGACGTCGCCACCAGCGTGGCAATGGGCGACTGGAGCGCGAGAGCGATGGCGACCAGACCACCGATGAACATCGAGGTTCGGAACACGGGCCACTGGCGTCCCTTTCCCGCCAGGCGTCGGACACCGGTGAGGTAGGCGATGCCGGCCGCCACCTCGACGACCACCATCGCGTACGCGAACGGGCTCGAGTGCTGAGCCGTCGCCAGCCACCACAGCCCGGCGAGGCCGGACGCCACGGCGACCGCGGCGAATGCCACCCACGAGAGCGGGCGGGGTGTGCCCCGTCGCCACAGCAGCACGGCTCGGTACCCGGCCCACGCCGCCAAGCCGAGCGCCAGGACCGCCGGCACGCTGATGGGCCAGGCGAACAGCAGGTTGTGGGTGTTGGCCGGGGGTGCGTACATGCCGTGCATTCCGGGCCCCGACATGCCCGGCATGCCCTTCATGTCCCCGGAAACCGGCATGGATGCCATGGTACCGCCGGCCCAGAGCACGCCGGTCTTCATCCCACCCTGAGCTCGGGGCGTGTTCTGGGCGATCCGCTTACGACCGACGTGCCGACCGGCGTGCCGCCCGTCGACCTCGCCCAACCCCAGTTGATCCTGACCGGGTCGCTCCAGAGCCGAAGGGCCAGCAGGACGTAGAGGGGGCCGGCATTGACGTCGGTCGCCTGCCCGGTGGTCACGGTCCCGAACCCCTGCCCGAAAGCCCAGTAGGCGAGGGACAGGACGATCCCTGCAACCAGTACGGGACGGACCGCTGCCGGCACGAACACGCCGAGGCCGATCAAGATCGACGCCACGGCAAGCCCGATGGCAATACCCAGACCGTGCCCGTCCGATGCTCGTGCGATCGAGCTCTGGACTCCCCCGAGCCAGCCATAGGCCGCCCCCTGGACCTGATCGTGGAACGACGTCGCACCCCTGTTGGCAGGGAGCAGCCAGAACGCTGCCGATGAGCACCACAGAACCGCCCAGGCCAACCGACCCACCGCCGGTGCCCAACGCGGAGCCCGGACCTCGCCGGTCTCTTCGGTCTTCTCGGGCCAGACCAGCGCGCCGATGATGCCGTAGATGATGACCGCCCCTGGAGCACCGGTGAGGGCGGACGCCATCCCCATAGGGATCATCCCGAACCCTTCGCCGAACCACCACACGAGCACGACCCACACGAAAGATCCGACCAGGGCAACCTTGATCGTTCGACGGAACAGGAGGCCGAACCCGATCAACGTCTGGATCGTGGCGAAGAGGGCGTTGTACAAGATCAGGTGGTGGCTCATGACGTGTACGGCCCAGTCCATCGGTGTCCCCACCCAGCCCGGCTGTCCCTGTGCGACCGGCTGGATGATGCTCGTCAGAAAGTCCTTCGAGAACATGAAGGGCTGGTACTGCAGAGCCCCGGCGATGATCCAGATCGCCCCGAGAACGATCTGGATCGCTCGGATGCTCGGCTTCCCGGAGCTCGGGGACGACGGTTGCCGGGCGGTCGCCGGGCGTTGTGCGGTCGTCGTGCTCATGCGGGGACCCTCTTGACCGCTCCGTGGTGGGGGGATGGCGCCGCCAGCAGCCACAGGAACACGAACCCGATGATCGTTGGCACATGGATGAGCTCGTGGACGGGGGTTGTCATGCCACTCGAGATGTCCACCAGGGCGGTACCGATCAACCCCAGAGCCAGCAACCCGGCGAACGGGAGCAGCCCGGACGCGCTCGACGGTCGCCAGCTCGCAACCAGGTAGCCGACGCTCAGCGCAGCGAGGAACGCACCCAGCTCGTGGGCGATGTGCATCGGCGCGCCCATAGCGTCGGTGCCAAAGAGGAGCATCGGTAGGGAGAGAGCCAGCTGGACGAGTGCGGCAACAGCCAAGCCGAACCGCAGCTGGAGCTCCACCCGCCGGCGGGCCCGAGCCGGCAGCGCGCCGATGGCAGCCAGGACACGGGGGGTCAGGTCAGGGGCAGGCTCCAGAGAGGCCAGGCGAACCTGGGACTCCAAGGCCGTCACCCTTTGTTTGAACTCCCGGCACGCCGGGCATGTCGCCAGATGGTCATCGAGCCATCCGGGTGGGAGCCCGAGGTCTTCGCCGTCGACCTGGGCGGAAATCGCGTTGTGGTAGATCTCACAGCTGGCAGCCATCTAACCCATACCTTTCATGCTCTTCATGCCCTTCATGTTCATCGTGGGGCTCGTGGGGCTCGTGGGGCTCTTCTCGACAGAGCCCTTCTTCGTGGAGCCCGTCGCCTTCTTGGACTTCGAGGCGCTTTGTGCCGAAGTCACGCCCCCGTGCCCGAACGCCTGAGCGAGCGAGACAACCGGGACGGAGAGGAGTACCTGTTTGCCGTTGGAGAACCCCAAGGTGACACCGACGTGGTCCCCCACCCCAAGCGTCTTCGTCAACCCCATGAGCATCACGTGGTAGCCACCGGGAGCGAGAGTCAACGTGCCATGAGCAGGCACGGTGAGCTGTTGCGCCGGGACCATCACCTCGGTCTGGCCCTGGAGGACTTCCTTCATCGGCATGGCCGAGGACGACACGTTACTGGCGGCGCTGATCACGGCCACGGCCTTGTTGGATCGGTTAGCGAACGTGCAGTAGACAACGGCGTCGGTGGTACTGGTCGGAAGCGGGACATAGGGGTCGTAGACGGCGATACCGGCCACCGTCACCACGGGCTTACCCGCTGGTGCCACTTGGGCCGCCGAGCTGCTCGTGGCCAGCAACAGCACGCCGATCACCGCTCCGGGAACAACAGCACACAGACGTGCCGTGGGAACTCGACGTCTCACCCCCATCACTTCTGTTCCTCTGGGACCCGGATCACAACGTCGCGTCCAAACGCTGTACCACCGGTCTGTTGGAAGACAGCAGGCTCTGCGTCACTGGCATGGTGGTGAGCATCAGGCTCTATACCCCTGCTCCACCAACTTCGTGATCGCCTTGGCCTCCTGGCGAGGAGTCATCGTGTCCGTGAACTCGAGATGGGCTCTGTCGTCCTTCGTGAAGGCAAGCACGTACCCGGCGTGGACGATGATGTAGTTCTCACCGGGCTCGGGGGCAGCCTGGGCAACAGCGAGTGGCATGCCCGTCGCCGTCTCGGCTGCCTGGATCTGAGCAATAGTGCCGTAGAGCCCGATGAACGAGGTGTTGAAGTGGTTCAGCCAGGTCCGGATGACCGTTGCCGTGTCCCGATCCGGGTCAGTGGTGACGAACACCACCTTGACCTGGTTGCGTACCGCAGCGGGCACCAGCTCCAGGGCCGCCGAGAGCGCGTACATGTTGAGCGGGCACACATCGGGGCAGTTGGTGTACCCGAAGTAGAGAAGCGTCAACTTCCCGGCCGTGTCCGTTACCAGGTTGAAGGGGTTCCCTTCGGTGTCGGTGAGCGTGAAGGACGGCTTGGTGACCACCTTCGGTGGGTACTGGGCACCGAAGTACTGCGTATCGATCTCGTTGCCCCCCGAGATCCGCACCACCGGGGACGCGTTGGAAGGGCCAGAGCCGCATGCCGACAAGATGACGCCGGCCACGCACAGGGCCAGCGCTGCTGCCACGATCCGGTACCGACAGAGTATGGATTTCCTCATTGTCGTAGGTAGTGCCGGACGACGAACAGTTAGTTCCCGCCAATTCGCATTTCGTCTACAGCAAACCGTACTGTTGCCACGTGGACGACCTCACCCGCCTGGCGCTCGATGCTGGCACGGGTGACCGGCTCGCACTGGGTGCTTTCATTCGTTCGAGCCAGACGGAGGTCTGGCGACTCTGCGTCTATTTGGTCGGGCGCGAAGATGCAGACGATGTGGCCCAAGAGGTGTTCGTCCAAGCGTGGCTCGCCCTCCCCGGTTTCCGAGGTGAGTCGAGCGCCAGGACCTGGCTGCTCACCATCGCCCGCCGGGTCTGTGTCAAAGAGAGGAACCGGCTGCGTCGACCTCGCGCTGTCGAACCAGGGCTCCGGCAGTCAGTGGCGAACGACCAGAGCGAGGCGGTCGTCCTGGAGGATCTCGTGATGCGGCTCGACCCCGATCGACGGCTGGCGTTCGGGTTGACCCAGTGGCTCGGGCTCTCGTACGAGGAAGCCAGCCGGGTCTGCGGCTGTGAGATCGGTACGATCAGATCCCGGGTGTCCCGGGCCCGACGCAGCCTGATCGAGGAGATGGCGTTGGCAGCCGTCGGTTCCCGACATTGAGCCCGATGTCGACCCCGATGTCATCGACCCGCTCGAGCCACCGCAGCCGTCTCACGACTCGGCCCGTCACCCGGGCACGAGCATGGTTGGCTCTCGCAGTGTTACTGGGCACCTCGGTGCTGACGACGAACGTCTTCGGCTCCACCACCGCGTCTGCCCGTACGAACGTCGATGTGAAGATCGTCCACACCGATGACGGGCCGGTCCTGGCCAATGGAGAGGGCAAGGTGCTGTACGTGTACACCGAAGACCTCCAGACCTCGGCTCCCTCGGCGTGCACCGGCGGCTGTGCCAGCGATTGGCCGCCGGCAGTGATCACCGGCAAGCTTCGCATCGGACCGGGGATCGCCGGGAGCATCGGCACGGTCCGACGCTCCAATGGCGCCCGCCAGCTCACCATCGACCGCAGACCCCTCTACACCTTTGCCGGCGACCAGCAGCCGGGCGACGTACGAGGGCAGGGGGTGGGGAACGAATGGTTCCTCATCCAACCGAACGGTCTGACCGACGATGCCGACCCTCCTCCCGCACCTACCTACAGCGCGAAAGGCACGACGACCTTGACGCTCGTGCAGACACGACTGGGCCAGGTTCTGGCCGGGAGCAGTGGACAGGTCCTCTACCGTTACCGGTACGACTCACCAGGCCAGACCGCATGTGAACCGGGGTGGTGTCAGCAGGACTGGCCACCGCTGACCACCACCTCGACCCCGACTGCAGCCCCGGGGATCGCCGGGACCTTGGGAACCATCCCAATCGAAGGGGGCTTCCTGCAGGTCACGCTCGACGGGTACCCGCTCTACTACTTCGCCGGCGACCTGCACCCTGGAGACATACGGGGCGAGGGGGTCGGCCATGCATGGGCGCTCGTGTCGGCGTCAGGGTCGCTCGTGTTTCAGCCGTAAGCCAGGTGGACGGCGGCCTCAGGTGTGTTAACCCGGAATGCCAGGCTCTCCTCGATGTACAGCTGCACCGACGTGTTGTCAGCAGCCAGGTACCCGATCGAGAAGTCCTGGCCGACGGTCATCTCGAAGTCGCCACCCCGCTGGCTCAGCACCACGGCGCCGTCGACAGCAGGAGCCCACACCACCGGGCCGCCGAGGATCTGGCGCAGATGCTCGAAGACGGGATAGCCACCGTGCTCGGTGGTCTCGGTGACACCGGTGAAGCATCGAGACCCCAGGGCGATGGCGTAGGGCCCTGCCACGTCGGCGGCTCGCAGCACGGCGACCGCCTTGGCGACATGCTCGGGATATTCGCTGTAGTCATCGCTGATGGCGACCGGCGCATGGGGCGACGCGGCGACGATCCCCTGGACACCACCGTTGTCGTAGCCGTTGAAGATGACACTGTCCTCGGCCAGTGCGGCCGATCGGCTGGCTGCGATGACGGCGCTGAGATCGGTGTCGTCCGCACCACGCTCGGCGGTGGCGAGCTCGGATCGTGCCAGCAAGAACGGAGCACGCAGCTCCACCAGGGGAAGCACCCGCCGACGTGCCACCTCGACTCCACTGAGCGATCCATGTTCCAAAGCATCGACACGACCGAGATCGACGGCCGAGTGCTGCCATCCTTTCGGACCGTCGAAGTCGATCAGGCGACGTGCTGCCAGGAAGTGCTTCAGCGACCGGCCGGCTTCCTCGTCGATCTGCATCCACGCGTCGTCGGTGATAGGGGCAAGGTCTCGCATCAGGTGGTTCACAGCAGGTTCTCACTCTCGTGTCGGAGGGCACCGATGCCGAGACTTCCATCGCCGGCAGCGGCATTGGCCAAGAGGCTCAGTGGAGAGACGGTTGGGGTTCGTTGCTCCCCGGCTTGAACCTCTAAGGGGTTGGGGAAAGGTGTGTCGACCCGGACGAGGGTGTTGCGGTCGGTATGCCGGAACGGCTCGTCACGATCGGGGATGTCCAACACGCCTTCTTCCTCGTACGACCAGGTACCGTCGTCATGCACCGTGACCTGAATCCGGTAGCTGAGGGTGCGGAACGCCTGGTCGAGAAACGGGTTCGACAGGATGCCGTAGGTTTCGGAACCGACCGCAGCGGTGAGCTCGAACTCGGTGGCGTCGGGCTCAGCCGGACCTCCAGCCAGAAGGACTTGGCCACGAGGGATGCCAAGCGTCAAGGTGACGGTCCGTGCGGCCGGTTCCCAGAGCCAGTACCCGACCTGGTCGTGGAACGTCTCCATCTCGCCTGGCTTCACGATGTGGGTGTGATAGCGCAAACCGTAGAACAGCTGAGGGCCGTTGGTCTGGCGATCGATGGGCTGAAGCTCATAGTGCTCCACGAACTCGTTGCGCTCGGCTCCCTTCGCAACGGGGTGGTCGTCGACACCCACCACTCCTTCCCAGACGCCGGCCAACGGCGCCAACGGCCCGAGATGTTCGAGCGTGTCGGGGCTGCCATCGGGCTCGGTGAAGATATCGGCGCCGTAAATTCCCACGTTGGCAACTTAGAGGCTCGGCGAAGAGAGCGTCCAGGCTCACTGCCCCGGTCCGCGCAGCCGACGGTCACCGACACGCTGGGAGTAGCGTGAGAACGTGCAAGGCGAGCGTTTCGGACCGATCGATTTCGACGACTTCCACCGCAACGAGCTCCCCCGGCGGCTGGCAGCACGGACACAGGTGTTCACCCCTGCTGACGCGGCTGCGTCCCGATCCCTGGCGTTCGAGCTTCACGACGGTCGGGCCTATACCTTCCGGCCCACCGATGGAAGCTTTGCCGTCGAGCCGGGAAGTGAGCATGCCGACACGGTGGTGGTCCTCGCCGAGAAGGACTGGTGCGACTTCGTGTGGGAGCTGCGGACGTGCTTCGCTCTCTTCTACGGCGATCTCCTGGCAGTCACCCGGGGCAGCTTCGGTCAGCTGGCTCGATGGGAGCCCGCCCTGCGAGTCGCCTTCGACGGTCAGGTCGTCTACGACATCGAGGATCCACCTCCGCTCCAGGACGGCAACGGCCTTCCCCTTGATCTCACCCAGACGTTCTCACTCGACGATCCGCACGACGAGATCTCCGACTTCCTCCATCGGGCAGGCTTCGTTCACCTGCGCAACGTCATGAGCATCGACGAGATCAACGAGCTGCGTCGTCAGGTGGACGACGGGGTGGCAGCAGCTCGTCCCGACGATCGGCGTTCATGGTGGACGACAATCGACGGCCAGGACGTGTGCAACCGAGTCAACTACCTCAACGATCGGTCGGAGCTGGTTGCTGGGATCGGAGAGGACGAGCGGTTCCGGCAGATCGCCGCTCTGGGTAGTCCGGATCTCCGAGGGGCACATGACCGACTCGATGGCAACAGCGTCGTCATCAAAGTCCCCGGTGCCGACTCTGGACTGGTCGACCTGCCATGGCACCGCGACTGCGACATGGGCGGACACCCGGTCGAGTGCCCACTGCTGAACGTGGGGATCCAGCTGGACGCGGCCTCTGCTGCCACCGGCCAGCTGTTGATGATCCCCGGTTCTCACCGGGGCACATCACGACTCCCGAGCCCACGGGAGGCCGGTCGGCTACCGGTCGTTCCCATCACGACCGAGCCGGGAGACGTAACCGCCCATTTCGGGCACACACTTCACGCTGCACCACCCCCCACCGACCCCGATGGCCCCGGACGGCGAGCGCTGTACCTGACCTTCGTACCGCCGCTCGCGTTCGAGATGATCGGACCAGGTCAGGGCTACAACGACGTACTGTTCACCCGGGAAGCCGGTCACGTGCAGCACGTGAACGAGATGCGGTAACCGCTGCCTGTTGACCTCCCAACGATCGGCGAGCCCGCTATGGTCGTTGGAAGCTGCAGGGGGGTATTCGATATGCGGAAAAATCAATTGTGGTCCCGTGCCCAGGTTGCACTGCTGTGCATCGCAATGGCTGTCGTTGGGGTAGCCGTGCTGCCAAGCACCAGCCAGGCGGCAACCAAGGCCCCGACGTACTACGTCTCGCTGGGGGACTCGTACTCGATCGGCTATCAGCCGGGCCTCGGCGCCACGTCGGGCTATACGGGCTACGTCGCCCAGAAGACCCATCTCACACTGGCCAACTTCGGGTGCGGCGGCGCGACCACGACGTCCATCATCAATTCGGTTGGCTGTTCGACTGCAGGCGGCCTGACGGCCAAGACTGGGGCGGTCAGCTATCCCAAGTCGACCCAGGCGGTAGCAGCTGACCTGCGTTCATCGCGTCCCATCCCGGTCATATCGGGCTGATCACCATCTCCATCGGCGGCAACGACGTGACCGCATGCGCCACAGCCGCAAGCCCCATTTCATGCGTAGCAGCCGCTGTGACCAGCATCTCCACCAACGTCACATCACTGGTTGCTGGACTCCGGGACGCAGCCGGTCCCAAGGTGCCCATTCTGGGGCTGACCTACCCCGATGTCATCCTGGGTTCGTACGTCTATCCATCCCAGCCGCCGACAGCGGCCACGCGTCAGCCTGGCCAATCTGTCGGTTACCGCCTTTAAGACCCTGATCAATCCAGCGCTCAAGAAGGCCTACGCCTCGGTGAACGGGGGCTTCATCGACGTGACGTCGGCCACCGGCACGTACACGTCGATGAAGCGGACCGTCGAGCTCAAGCCCTACGGGAAGATCCCGGCGCCGGTTGCCACCGTGTGCAGGTTCACCTGGTACTGCTCCCAGGGGAACATCCATGCCAAGACCATCGGCTACACGCTGATCGGCAAGCTGGTCACGGCTAGGTACAAGAACATCCACTCGACCTGACAAGCACACCACGGCAACGAGCCGTGACTACAGACCTATGCTCGGGCTCGTGAGGTTCATCCTGAACGTGATCTGGCTCCTGCTCTCGGGCATCTGGCTGGCTCTGGCCTACACGTTGTTCGGGATCGTCATGTGCCTGCTGATCGTCACCATCCCGTTCGGGGTTGCAGCGTTCCGACTTCCCGCGTTCGTGATCTGGCCCTTCGGACGGGTGGTCGTCCACAAACCGACGGCCGGGGCGGGCTCCGCCCTTGGCAACGTCCTCTGGTTCATCCTGTGCGGCCTCTGGATGGCCATCGCCCACCTGGTGACGGGAATCGTCCTCTGCCTGACCATCGTGGGCATACCCCTCGGCCTCGGCAACTTCAAGCTCATCCCCATCTCGATCGCTCCACTCGGCAAGGACATCGTCCCTACTGACGATCCATACGTCTTCGTAGCAGCACGCTGAGCAGGCGGCACCGCTGTTCGCTGCCTTAGGTGATCCAGTCCGATTGCGGTTGCTCTCGCTCGCCACCGAGGGCGAGGTGTGTAGCTGCAGCCTGGAAGGTCCGCGGCTTCTTGGCAGTGACGGGTCGCCGTCATAACAGCCTCAGACCGAGCGCACTGTGAGCCTTGGCTCACTATCGGGTGCGCGGGAAACCGGGTCAATTCCAGGCGGCCTTTCCGAACCGGTCCTCCATGGAGGCTGTCACCTGGTCAAACTCGGCGTGCATGTCGGCTCCGGACACCTGGGCGAACACCCTTCAGGCGCTGCAGTGGCGCACCCGGGCGATGAGCTCTTCGACGAAGCGGCCGGCGATTGTCGCCTCACTCGAATTGTCCCGTCGATGGTGACGAGACGCTGGAGTTTGGCAGGCGCGCCAGAAAAGAACGACAGCCCGGAGTGTCCCCACCCTGGGCACGCTCCGATGGGATGCTGTTCTCATGAACATCTGGTCGTACCGACCCGTATGAGCCCGGTCCCGGGATTCGGTCGCGTTGAACAGTTGGCTCAGGCGGTCGCCGAGCGCGTAGTGAGCATCGTTATGGAGGCCATCGACATCGATGCGCTCCTCCAGCGGATCGATCTCGACTCCCTAGTCGACCGGGTCGACGTGGAGAAGATTATCGATCGGGTTGACGTGGACAAGATCATTGACCGGGTCGACGTGGAGAAGATTATCGATCGGGTTGACGTGGACAAGATCATTGACCGGGTCGACGTGGAGAAGATTATCGATCGGGTCGACGTGGACAAGATTATTAGTCGGGTCAACATCGACTCGCTGATGGAGAAGACAGAGCTGGGCACCATCATCGCCCGTTCCACAACCGGGGTGGCGTCCGAGGTCCTCGACGTCATCCGAGCCCAGGGCGTCGGACTGGACGACTTCTTCGCGCGCTGGGCCAATCGCATCCTCCGCCGGTCATCGGCAGACCTTCCGCTCGGACCCCCGACCCTCGTCGAGGCGGGATCGGCATTGACCGACCTGCCATCCGGGGCGTCCTGATGGCCACCGCAGTGGTCAAGCCCGTCGAGGGTCGCCAGGGTCACTACGCCGGCACCTTTAGCCGGCTGGTGGCCTTTGGGGCAGACGTCGGCGTCTCGTGGGCTCTGTTCACACTGGGTGCGGCGGCCCTGACCTTCACCATCCAACTAGCGTCGGGCACCAGGTTCTCGCCCAGCAACCACCAGATCGTCTCGCTGATCGTCGCTGTGATATGGGAGTTCTTCTACTTTGCCTACCAGTGGGCCCTCAGCGGGAAGACCATCGGGATGGCCGTCCTCGGCATCCAACTGGTCAAGACAGATGGGTCGCCCGTCGGAGCCCGTCAGGCGGTCACCCGGACCCTGACCCTGCCGCTCAGTATCATCTTCTTTGGCCTTGGGTTTCTGGGTATCCTGACAAACCGTCGGCGGTATGCCTGGCACGACCGGTTCGCCAAGACGGCGGTGGTGTACTCGTGGGACGCCCGGGCAGCCCGGCTGCGCTGGTTGGCCCGAAAGGATTCGACCACTCCAACTTGACCCAGTTCATGCTCACACACGTGGCATACGCCTCCGGCCCCGGTGAGCTCAGTATGAGCGAAGTATCCCTTGACTCGAACACTTGACTGCGGTGACAGGCCTCGCAGACGCGGGTCATCGTGTCCGATGTCGGCGGTGTACCCAAGACCGCCATCACCGACCCGGCGGTTGCCTGAAAGTGGGCACAGTGACCGGACCATGAGGCTCCCCGATGACGGGTCCTTGGACCACGGAGCGCTCGTGCCCTACGTTGACCAGTAGGAGGCAAAGGATGACCACGTCAGCGAGTCCGGAAGCACTTCGCCCGCACCGGGTCACTGGGCGTGAGCGTGGGTTGGCGCTGAGTTCGCTCGGCTGCGGCCTGCTCCTGGCGGTGGTGCTTGTCCTGTTTGCTCTCCACAATCTCGGCTTCCTGCTTCTTGGGCTAGTGGGGCTCGCCGTGGCGGTGAGCGGCATGTGGTGGTCGGCAACCGAGCGGACGGCACGTCGGGGCGTCGGAATCGCCTGGGGCATCGTTGGCATCGTCCTGATGGTCCTAGCCATCATCTGGGCTACACCCCAAAGCGATCGACCACTGTTCCGTCTGCTGCTGATGGCCGTGCTCCTGGTCGCTGCCGTCGGCTTGGCCAGGGCCGCGCTGGTGCGCGATATCCGTGAGCACGACGATCGTCGACCGGTCTCGGTCAAACGCCCTCAACACCCGGTACTGATCTGCAATCCTTGGTCAGGCGGGGGAAAGGTGGCGAGGTTCGGTCTTGTCGACCTGGCCGAGGATCTCGGAGTCGAGGTAGTCATGCTCGATCACGGGCTCGACCTCGAGCAGCTGGCGCGGGACGCCATCGCCGGTGGCGCGGACTGTTTGGGCATGGCCGGAGGGGACGGCTCTCAGGCCCTCGTCGCCTCTGTTGCCATCGAGCACGATCTTCCCTTCGTGTGCGTCTCGGCCGGAACGCGAAACCATTTCGCTCTGGACCTCGGGATCGACCGGGAGGATCCTCGCCGCAGCCTCCATGCCTTTCGCGACAGCATTGAACGCCGCATCGACTACGCCACCGTCGGGGACCGACTCTTCGTCAACAATGTGTCTCTCGGCATCTATGCGACGATCGTTCACCAAGAGGGATACCGCGAAGCCAAGTCGGAGACCACCAAGACCATGTTGCCCGACATGCTGGGCCGCACGCAGGGACCCTTCGACCTTCAGCTCACGGAGCCAAGCGGTGTCCAGGTAGACGGTGCCTTCTTGATCCAGGTGTCCAACAATCCCTACGTCCTGGGCGCGACCCTCGATGCGTCTCAGCGGCGACGGCTGGACACTGGAACGCTCGGGGTTGTAGCCATCTCGGCAAGGTCGGGGAGCGAGGCGGCCCAGGTGTTTGCCCTCTCAGCACTGGGCCAACGTCGCCGGAGCCGGTACTGGCACGAGTTCACAGTCGCCCACTTCGAGGTCCGGTCTCGGTCCGGCAAGGCTTACGCCGGGGTCGACGGTGAAGCGCTGGAGCTTTCTACCCCGTTGGAGTTCGAGATCCATCCGCGTGGCCTGCGGCTGCTCGTCCCAGACGGGAACCTCACTGCCGCCGAGCGACGTCGGGCCCGGGACATCTCGGTCGGCGACTTGGTCGCCATCGCCCGAGGCATCGACCCGCTGGCTGCCTCAGAGCCATGATGCCTTACGGAGGTGCGGCAACGGACGGACATCAGCGACGACCCGCGTTCATGCATCTGCAGCTCTGCCCAACCGATCGTTGAACTCAATTGGACCCATCCACGGGTCCAATTGAACCGAACGTTCGTCGCGGTAACGGGACTTGCATCTCCACTCCTACGGGATGGTTGGGTCCGTGCGATTCTACGAGCTTGGCGTAGCGATTAATGAGAACGTTGGCGCTCAGTCCATGGGCAAGTACGCTCAGCGCAACAGTGATCGACACGACGGTTACCACCGTGGATGCCTTTTGTCCCAGTTGGTCCGAGGCCAGCAACGCGAATATGACGGACGCCAACCCGCGGGGTCCGAACCAGCCCATGAAGGCGACCGTGGCACCCCCGAGACGGGTGCCAATCATGGCGATGGCGACCGGTACCATTCGAATCACGGTAAGGCTAATGACCGCGTACACCAGTGAACGCAAGACGACTGGACTGGAGATCGCGGGTCGCAACATCGCTGCTCCGAATGCGAACCAGACCAGGCAGGCCACCAACTGCCCCGAGCCTTCAGTGAGCTCCAACACCCGAGGCCCGATACGTTGTCGGAAGATGCCGAAACAGAGCCCGGCCAGAAATGCTGCCACGAATCCGTTTCCGTGAATAGATACAGCCCAGGCGTATGACCCGAGTGCAGCGGCAATCGTCGCCACGCCGGCCGCTCCTTGTTCTGTCCAGTCTCGCCGCACCGCAATGGTGAGGAGCCAGCCCGCGACGATGCCCCCGCCCACTCCGACAAGAGCGCCGAGACCGATCTCACCAAGAGCGTGCAAAAGCGAGGCCGACGTCTCGTGACTCTGGCCGGCCAGCACAGCAACGGCGAGAGATACGAGAGGGGCCACGGCGCCGTCGTTGAGGCCACTCTCGACGTTGAGTGCTCTGCGCACCCGGCTTGGTACCGAAGCATTGGTCACAATTCCCGCTCCCAAACCAGCATCAGTAGGTGCCAAACACAAGGCAACAAGCAGAGCCATCCAGAAACCCAATGATCCAAATATCAAATGGGCTACGAGAGTGCCGAGGCCAATCGTCAAGACCAATCCAATGCTCAACAATCTCGCTGGGATGCCAATGTCCTGGCGAATCGAGGAGATACGGACCCTCGCCGCATCAGCAAAGAGGATCATCACCAGCGTCAACTCGGAACCGACCCTGATGGTTGATGCCGACAGGGTGATGTGAAGAGTCTGCTCGCCCCCAAGGGTGAGACCGATGATCACGAATACCATGGGTGCAGTGATGCCGAGCCGCTCTGCCCCACCGGACACTGCAGCCCAGAGCACAATGAGTGCAGCCACGACTGCGAGGTCGCCCCAGCTCACGGGCTGACCGGTCCGTCATGGCTTGGTCTCCGCAAGTAACTGGTGAGGCAGGTTCGATGATCAACAGCCCCTAAGACCACTATCCGGTCGATGTGTTGATGGGTAAGCCACGTCCCGAAGGGGAGGGCAACGACAAGGCTCGGCGTCGTGATCGCCTGAAGGGCCATGAGTGGCCCCTTGTCGAGAGCAACGGCTTGGAGAACCCAGGCCGCCGACTGAAGAACCATTCCCGCCAACCACACCGGCTTGTGCAGAATCTGGACTAGCCAGTGCGAGTCGCCGCTCTGCTTGGTCGTGTCGAGCGTGCCCCTCTGCTGGAGCACCGTGCCAAGAGCGAAAGTGCAGGCAGCCATGAATGCAAGAACCGGGCCTCCAGCGCCTTTCACCTATCCCCCGTATTCGCTGTCGTGCTTGGATAGCGATGTACAACCCACTGCGGGCTCCTACCTGTGGGGTCTTCCCCCACAATGAGACGATGACAAGCCCAGGTCAACCCCAACGACGAAGATGGTCTTCAAATCGACATGCAGCCACTCGCAGCCGAATCCCCATGCAGCTGTCAGGTTGGCCTGCCCGAATCATCAGTGATGCTCCATTAACTGTCCTTGGGCTTAAACCCCACTGGGCTCTCTTGACCTGAAAGGGTCAGCACATGGCCCCTATCCGTGATGGCTCTGCAGGAGAGTCTTGAGGACGACCATGGCAACTCCCAACAGTCCGGCAATGCTAGTAATTGCCGCCAAGGGGAGGCCGCTCAACCCGGCAGCTCGACCCGCCATCAGGCCGTGGATCACCAGCAGGATCACGGTCACGATCAATGCGATCCACGCCGCTACGGACGAGCGTGCGCCTAGCAAGCGGGCCGTGACGAGGGATATCACGGGGAGAAACGAGGCGGTGATCATCGGCAGGGTGCTTGCCATCGAGAGGCGGATTTGTGCTCGGTTCGGAAGCTTGCCAGCATGCGTGTGCTGCCCGATGAGCTCGGCGTACAGCTCGGCCAACCAATAGACAGCGAGTGTGACCACTACGGTCACTGCCAGGGCCGCAGTACGCAGTTGGTTGCCTCCGGCGGCGATGACGGCCGCTGTGACGATCGTTCCATAGATCGCGGCGGCCGTTCTTCGCCCATCACCATGAGTCGCCGGACGTCCGTTATTGGTTCTCTTCACCGGATTCGCTTCCACGTAGCCCTCTGCGCCGGAGTGGCCGTCAAATTGCTCTCCGGCTCTCGATGCGCTTGCTCTGGATCGCATCGCACAA
This sequence comes from uncultured Acidimicrobiaceae bacterium, assembly GCA_963812965.1. GTDB lineage: Bacteria > Actinomycetota > Acidimicrobiia > Acidimicrobiales > RAAP-2 > DASXMT01. Next base: position 349,149 of record CAWEXG010000012.1, read on the forward strand.
GGCTCGATGATCTCGCTTGTTCTGTTTCCCGTAGATCGCCGCGAATTGCATCATGGCTCGGTCGAACGCTTCGCTCGAGCCTAGATAGGCGGCGATGGCCACGGGGTCCCCAGACCGTGCGTGGGCACGGGCCAACGTCCATCCACAGATCTGCGCATATATCTCCAGAACCTCGGGGCTCATGGCGTGGACATTCGCCGACACCTTCCAATCCCAGAGCTGGCGCATGTAAAAATCTCGAGAGACGCCGTCGACTCCCCGCACACGGTCCCAGCCTAGAAAGATGTCACCGGCGGCTTGCATGAGTTGTTGCCCTTCCACCACCCGTTGGCCGTGGTTCGAAACCCTGGGCTTGGGCAGGTAAGGCTCCAGCACCGATGTCTGTGCCTCTTTCACCTGCAAAAAGAGTGGATCCTGGCCGCCCCTTCCCAGAAGCAGCGCCACCCAGCATCTTGTACCGACGCTTCCCACGCCGACGACCTTTCGTGCTAGGTCAACGAAGTGGTAGTGGTCCAGGAGGTGTCGTCGATCCTTGGCGAGTGTCCGACGATACGAGCGGATCGATCCGGCCATGGCTTCCCAGAACCCTCGCCATTCGGCATCCGAGACAAGCTCAGATGCCGGCACCAGCAATGGTGGATCGCTCTTGAAGCGGATCTCACCATCGATCTCCTTGGTGAGACTGGCCAACGCTTTGAGATGGTCCTTGGTAGTAGCCCTGGTTGCCGAGCGTCGCAAGCTCTTAACGGCCTCTTTGCCTGCCTGCCTTCCCCACCGGGCTTCAATGTCATCGAGCCCAAGCCTCGCATACCACACCTGGAGCAACGGCTGCCGGGCGAAGTCCCGTATGGCCTGCCGATAGGCGCGGGCAACAGCTCCGACGATCTCTCCGCGTTGACCCAGATCGTATCCTCGCTCTCGTCCGGCAATATCGAAGCTTGCCGCCAGGCGCTTCAGATCCCACTCGAACGGGCCACGAAGTGTCTCGTCAAAATCGTTAACGTCGAATACCAGACTCCGATCCGGAGTCGCGAACCCACCGAAGTTCATCAGATGGGCGTCACCACACAGCTGGACGTCCAGACTGGTGCGCGGTTCACGGCCCAGATCGTGCGCCATGACAACGGCGGCACCTCGAAAGAACGCAAACGGTGAGGCGGCCATCCGGGCATGCCGTATCGGTACCAGCTCTGCGACTCGATGAGCCGCCTGCCCCTCCAGGAGCTCGACAGGATCCGGGCGCTCCCTGGGCGGCCCCCATTCGCCATGGCGACCCCTCGGCACCTTGGTCCGCTCGGCCCTTCCGGTGTTGGCAGAACCCCTCACGAATCCCCGGACCCCCACGAGGCTGGTTGGGGCGGAGTAAGTCGGTGTACCGCTCCACGTCCCGCGCTCAAGTCACACCCGTTGCGTCGTCGCGCTGGCCATAGGCGACGAGTGCGTAGATCACCAACGCACCGAGTAGCACGTAAGTCAATGACCAGATTGGATAGAAGGGAAGCCACCACACGGCGCTGATGCAAGCGACGGCGCCGGCGGCCACCCCGATCCACCGCGCAGCCTGAGACAGTGTCAAGACTCCAGCGGCACATATGAGCAGCACCGCGGCCACCACAATGTAGACCCATCCATACGTCTTCAGGCTGTGACCGAAAACCGCTCCTTCGAAATTCTCAGGTAGCTGGCCGTGATAGGTGAATGCCCAAATCGCATCGAAAATGCGCATAGCACCAGCAATCCCGAGCATGATGGCTGCGAACAATATCCACCCGCTGCGCCGTTCAACCATCTTCTAACCTCCTGCTTCACGATTCTGATCGGACTTGACCATGATCCCTCGAACGACGTCGTGACACATCGGCCGAATAGGCCGATTCGGGCGTCACCGTTCGTTGGCGGTGTCGGCTCGGAGCGCGGTAAGGAGCCCCGGTGAAGAACAGGCGAGAGTCGACAGCGCCAACTCGAGTGCATGACTCTTCAGGGCCTTCGCAGTATGTGTTCCCTCCGGAGTGGTCACCACGACAACGACCGCAATCCGACCTAGGCGGAGGACACGACTCAACTCGCTGGACACATGCGCCGGAATTGAACCGGATACGCACGTGAGCACCTGATCGCCGACCCCACCGGCGATGGCCCCAGTGAGGAGTGCCGGCGGCCAGAGTGCACCGACGACGGCCGAGGCGATGGCTCCGAAACCCCAACCGTGGCGAACCAGGGAGCAACGGACCAATGAGACTTGCTCGTCTGTCCATTCGATCGTCATCGCGTCTATCAGGCTGGTGGCTGCCCCTGGATCCAGATCCAGCCGATTCCAGGCCTGGGCGGCCTGGGTGTACGAAGAGTAGGCCGCGATGCCTACCGCAATGTCTGACACCGGTCGCTCCTTTTCGTCCTCATGGTCGGGCAGGCCCGGTGATGTCTCCAGGGGACAGGTAACCACCAACGGTCCCGTGCCACATCGGCCACTGTGGCCGATGTGGCACGGGAATATTTCCTTCATGCTGGAGGAGGCGGGATCGCTCCCTAACGGGCTGAATGAGAAAAGGGACAAAAGATGCTGCTGGCCTACACGTATCCGCTGCTGGACCTGTTCTGGTCGTTCCTCTTCTTCTTCCTCTTCTTCATGTGGATCTGGGTTCTGATCGCCATTCTCACCGACATCTTCCGCAGCCCCGATCTGCACGGTTGGAGCAAGGCCGGCTGGTTCTTGTTCGTCCTGCTCATTCCCTTGATCGGAGTCCTCGTGTACTTGATTGCCCGAGGACACAAGATGCAAGACCACGCGATCCAGCGCGCCAAGCAACAGGATCAAGCGTTCGAGCAGTACGTACGGGAAGCCTCGTCGGACGGGTCGACCACTGACGAGCTGACAAAGCTTGCTGACCTGCGGGAACGAGGCGCCATAACGCCCGAGGAGTTCGAGCAACAAAAGGCCAAGGTTCTCGGATAAGCCGCGATCGGATCTCGATCCTGTGCGCTGACCCTCATTCGATTGAACACACCCCGTCAGGAGAAGGGATCAATGCCCGATTACCCGCTCATCGAGGATCACGGCCTCATCGGTGACCTCCAAACGGCTGCGTTGGTCGCTACCGACGGAACCATTGATTGGTTCTGCTGGCCGAGATTCGATTCGCCCAGCATCTTCGCCTCATTGATTGACCATCGTCGAGGAGGGCGGTTCCGGATCGCTCCCGTTGGTGAAGACTTCGTGACAGAACAGATGTACTTTCCGGAGTCGACGGTCCTCATCACCAGGTTCATGAGCCAGCAAGGTGTGGCGGAGCTCGTGGACTTCATGCCGATTCACAATCCCAAGGAAGCCACCTCGCACCGTCAAATAGCTCGAGCTGTCCGCTGCATGAGAGGTCGAGTCGACTTCGTACTCGAGTGCGAACCCCGATTTGACTACGGCCGACAGAAACATACGGTCGCTCTTCACGAAGCAGGTGCGGTCTTCAAGTGCGGTGACGACATGGTCGTCCTACGAACGGAGGGTGATCAGGCGTTGGAGGCCTCAGATTCCGGCGACGTTCGAGCGCGCTTCTCGATCGAGGCCGGTGAGACCACGGGCTTTCTCTTGGAGACCGGCCCCACCGCCAGCACCGCCCCGCTGGCCCGGAACGAAGGTCTGATCCTGTTCGAAGAGACGGTTGGATTCTGGCGCAGATGGCTTCGGAGCTCCACCTATTCGGGTCGCTGGCGGGAGATGGTGGATCGATCGGCCATGTCCTTGAAACTGATGACCTACGCGCCTACGGGCGCCCTGGTCGCCGCGCCCACGGCTGGACTGCCCGAGCAGGTGGGCGGTGAACGGAACTGGGATTATCGTTTCACCTGGGTCCGTGACTCGTCCTTCTCTGTCTATGCGCTCCTCGGCCTCGGGTACACCGAGGAGGCCACGGACTTCATCCGCTGGCTCGGCAAGCGCGTTGAAGAGCAAGCCGGCAGCACCTCAGGCCCTTTGAAGATCATGTACCGGGTGGACGGCAGCTCAGATCTAGTGGAGGAAACGCTGGACCACTTCGAAGGCTATATGGGTTCAAGTCCCGTTCGGATCGGCAACGGTGCGGCCGACCAGCTCCAGCTAGACATCTACGGCGAGGCCATCGACTCCATCTACATTGCCGATCAACGGGCGGAACCTGTCGGCCATCTCGGGTGGGTCCAGCTCACCTCGATACTCAACTGGCTCTCCGACAACTGGGACCGACCTGACGAAGGCGTGTGGGAGACCCGAGGAGGTCAGAAGGCATTCACCTATGGTCGCCTCATGTCCTGGGTCGCCTTCGACCGCGGTGTGCGCATGGCGGCCGCCCGCGGGCGCCCTGGCGAGATCGATCGCTGGGTGGCTGCCCGGGATGCCGTGTATCGACAGATCATGGACAAGGGGTGGAATCGCCAGCGTGGCGCATTCACCCAGTATGCGGACACCGACGTTCTCGACGCCTCCAACCTCCTCATGCCCTTGATGGGTTTCGTGGCACCAAAGGACCCGTTGTGGCTGTCGACACTCTCGGCCATGGAAGACGAGCTTGTTTCCGACAGTTTGGTCTTTCGGTACAACCCGAGTGCCTCGCCGGACGGGCTGGCGGGTTCTGAGGGCACATTCTCATTGTGCTCCTTCTTCTACGTAAGCGCCCTGGCCCGTGCCGGCCGATTGGAGGAAGCGCGCTACGCCTTCGAGAAGATGCTGACCTATTCAAACCACGTTGGTCTTTATTCCGAGGAGATCGGACCGAGCGGTCACCAGATCGGGAACTTCCCCCAAGCGTTCACCCACCTCGCTCTGGTCAGGGCCGCCCTCGAACTCGACTCCGCCCTCAGCGATGCATCCGCGCCCCAGGCCTTCCAAGCTCCGAGGTCCGGATCGATGGCCTTCGGCTAGCCCCTGGAACCGGCCATAGGCCACTGACACCCAATGCCACGATGGAGCCACTCGATCGTACTCGTCCAAAGATGAAGAACAAGCCCTACCGGAGAGAATTGCGGCGGCTGCACGGCGAGCTGGTGGTGCTTCAAGAATGGGACAAGGATCGCTGCCAGTACGACGCCAGCCACCAGATCGGATCTCGTCCAGGCACGCCGATAACCGCGAACTGCAGCGACACCCGGGACCCACTTGCCCAGCCGCGACGCTCGGGCCACCCGGTCATCTATCCGGATCGAGGGAAGTATCGTCGGTCAGAAATGCCACCGCTTCACCTCGCCCAGTCGCGCCGAGCTTCGAGTAGATCGATGCGACGTGGGTCTTGACCGTCGCCCTGCTGATGAGGAGATGCTCTCCTATTTCCTTGAGTGTGCGATACGTCCGGAGCTGCTCAAGGACCTTGCGCTCGGCAGGGCTCAGGACTGCGATGCGGGGGTCACCTCGTAGTAACAACAATTGCTGCTGTTCAAGGTGCTCGACGACGCCCTCGGCATCGTCCATTCTGGCGCAAGCTTGACGCCCCTCCTTGAGTAGATCAAGGGCCACCTGTCGATTGCCGCTCTGGCGAGCCAGGGCGGAACAGCGTGAGGACATCTCTGCTTGCAACCACGGGACAGACCGTGCTCGCTTGGTTGCTGCAATCGCCTTTACCAGGGCCGGTCGGGTTGATCCCGTTTGGTGATGGAGCTCAAATGTTGCTTCAGCGACCGCAAGTGGAAGGCCGAGCACCCCGCCTTCGAAGGCGGTGCTCTCCCGTCGACCGATCCCAACGTAGTGCTCTGCCCGGTCAGCGTCGTCCCCGTCAAAATTGATCAGGGCCAGGCAACCGAGACTGAAGAGCCGAGTGTGCTGTGCCTGCGGATGATTCTCGCTGAGTACCAACACCTCTTCGAAAGCGGCACTGGCATCGTTTCGCTGGCCGAGAATCATCTGGGCTATCCCGACCGCCCGGTAGCCGCCGATGACCCAACGGGTCCGTTGGGCCCTCTCCGACTCGATCACCGATAGACCGTCAGCGAGAATCCGTCGTGCCCCGCCTAAGCCGAGGGTGGCCCGCAGGTTCCTCATCGCCGTCCACATCGATAATGCCCCATCGGCCGATGATCGGTCCAGATCCAGCCTCTGAGCAGCAGCCACATAGCGGCTTGCTCGCTCGAAATCTCCAGACAGCAAAGTGATCCAACCGGCCGGAATGGCGAGCTGGGGGTCGGACTCGATGTCCTCTTCCTTACAGAGCTGGAGCCAGCTCAAGAGGCTGCTGACATGGCCCCGTGACGCATAGTCTTCGTAGTGCTGCATCAAGACCTCACCGGCACGCTCGAGGTCACCGGATCGGCAGAACAGCTCGAACGCATCCCCGGCATCGCCGTGCCTTGCGTGCCACTGCGCGGCCAGACTCTCGAGCAGAGAGATGTCGCACCCCGAGGATTTCAGCTCGTTGAACAAGAACGAGTGCCAGATTTGGTGGTAGCGGTACCATTCTCGTTCGCCTTCTATTGGCGACACGAAGAGGTTCCTCCTCTCAAGGTCGATCAAAACCTTGGCGGCGTCTGGTCGTCCGGTGATCGCAGTGCACAGAGGCCCCGACACACGATCGGCGACGGAGGTTTCGATAAGGAACTGTCGGGTGGCCTCCGACTCGCTGGCCAATACCTCTTCCATGAGGTAGTCGGCTATCTGGCGATACGGAACCCCGACTCCCAGGTGGCGGCTTCCATGCATCCCGGGGGTCATCAACGCCAACCCGACCGCTGCTGGCCAGCCCTCGGTCTCCGTGCAGAGGAGACGAGCTTCGTCAGGTGAAATGGCGAGACCCGACCGCTGGCACACCTCCACGATTTCGTCGACGTTAAAGCAGAGATCGGAGCTTCCCACCTCCCAAAGGTCTCCTGAGGCACGTGATTTCGAAAGATGCAGCTTGGAATCGCTCCGACCGACGATTACGAGTTGCGACCCTTCAGGCACCGTTGCAATCAGCGAATCGAGCACCGAGAGGGCCGTCGGTTCGGTCAACCGTTCGATCTCGTCCACGACCACCTGCATGGGTGTGTGACTAGCAAAGCGACCCAAAAGCCGGGCGGCGGCTGCGTCGACTTGAGGATAAAGAGAGTCGAGGTCTTGGCCATAGGGAGGGTCGAGACTCTCCAGCTGGTCCAACGCGCTCGATAGGTGCTTCAGCAATAGAACCGGATCGTTGTCAGCCTCCCGGAGTGTGAGCCAGGAGGAAGGGCGCCGATCTCGTTCGCACCACTGGGCGACAAACTTAGTCTTGCCAAACCCGGCCGGCGCTTGGCACACGAGCAGGTGACAAGTTCGGCCAGGCCGCGCTCGTGCCAAGGCGCGAGTGCGTCGGATCGCTACCGGACGTGATGGGCGAGGCAGCGGTCGCGGTGCAATCGGTGCCGGAAGGCCCATGTTCAAAAGAGGATAATGTCACGTGCGAAACACGTCCACTGCAACGCTTTGGTGCTTCGAGAAGGTCTCTATCGGTCGCCCGCGCTGGCGCCTAGGAACCACGACCCTCCCAGGGTTGCCGGTAGTGGTCCGCATGAGCGTTAGCTTGTGAATCAAACACGTGGCTGGGTCGGGCCAGCGAATTGCCACCGAAGGCGGGGACAACGGTGCCGTGGGTGAACTCGTCATTCTCCTGATTTGGAAGTCAAATAGCTGTAGCGTTTTGCCATTGGTGTGATTTCGGGGTTACGACAAATCCACAGCAAGGAGAGCTTTACCGGGGCCATTGCCAACATCCCAAACCGAGGGCCAGTTCAAGGAGGGCAGTGCCTACCTTCCTTCGGCGTCGCACGAACCAGTCCATGCCAGCTGAAGCAGGCCATGAGTTGGAGGGAGTAGCCATGCAGCCACGTGGCGGGGCGCGAAATGGCTGAGGGCCTCTCTCCAGGACGGTCGCCATCTTCACTGCGGAAGATCTTGATTCCGCTGGCCCTTGCGCAGTTCATTTGCAGCTTCGCCGGCTCCAATATGAACGTGATGATCAATGACATCAGCAAGGACCTGAACACGACGGCTCAGGGCGTGCAGATTGCCATCACCGTCTTCCTGTTGGTCATGGCGGCCCTCATGATCCCAGGCGGCAAGTTGACCGACCGTTGGGGAAGGAAGCGGTGCTTTACGATCGGACTCACCATTTATGGAGTTGGGGCGCTGATCAGTGCAGTCTCACCGAATCTAGGCGTCCTCATTCTTGGAAATTCGATCTTCGAGGGCGTCGGCACCGCCCTTTTGATCCCACCTGTCTACATTCTCACAACGATGCTATTCACCGATATGACTTCGCGGGCCCGGGCCTTTGGGGTCATCACCGGAATGGGCGGCGTCGGCGCCGCCGCCGGACCCCTGATCGGTGGTCTGATCACCACTGCCATCAGCTGGCGCGCCGCCTTCGTCTTTCAGGCCATCATGGTCGCCGTGATCGTGCTCCTGAGCCGCTCGCTCGTCGATCCCCTCTCAGCCGATCCGACCAAACCATTCGACTTGCTCGGCGCACTCCTCTCGGCTGCTGGTTTGGTCCTCATCGTGATGGGCGTGCTATCGGCCGACACCAACCTGGCGCTGACAGCTGCGTTGTTGTTCGTCGGAGCCATTGTGCTCACCCTGTTCGTGTTCCACATCCGTGCCCGTGAGCGTGGTGGTCGGGAACCCCTGCTGTCGACTGGGCTCTTTCGCAACCGAACCTCGAACCTCGGACTCGTCACACAGAATGTCCAGTGGCTACTGCTGATGGGGACGGCGTTCGTTGTTTCCGCATATCTCCAAGTGGTCCGGGGCTACAACGCGATCCAGACCGGCGTGATCTTCACGGCAGCCACTGGCGGCATTCTGATCTCATCCCTCGCGGCAGAGCGGTTAGCAAAGAAATACGCTCAACGGACGCTTATCCTGGCGGGCTTTGGCACGACAATCGCCGGGATCGCCCTGCTGCTGTCTTTTGTGGCGGGATCGCCCAGTCCCTGGGCATTTGCCCCTGGGCTCCTGCTCATTGGTCTTGGAGTGGGCGTGATGCTCACTCCTTCCGTGAACGTCGTGCAATCGTCTTTCGGTGAATCCCGGCAGGGTGAGATATCGGGTCTCTCTCGCTCCGTATCCAATCTCGGCTCATCTCTTGGCACGGCGATTGCCGGGACAATCCTTATCTCCACCTTCACCCGCCACTCATATGGGGCGGCGATGATCGCCCTCGCGGTTGTGGGACTCATCGGGCTCGGCGCAGCCATGCTCATTCGCAGGCCGGTGGTTGCAGGCACGACTGCCTGACCTGCGGGAAAACAGGTCAGGCAGTCGTGGAGGTGGCGGGAATCGAACCCGCGTCCTCTAGCTTCTCAGTGGGCCTTCTCCGAGCGCAGCCGGCGATTGATTGTCGGGAGCGACGCCGTTGCCGGCAGCAACGCCGCTCCGTATCCGACTGAGTTGTCCCTGGCTGCCCGTCGGCGCAGCTGCTCAGGTAAGTCCCACTTGATGTCGCCCGATTCCGGCCCGTAGGACTGAGACCGGTCGGACGTCGCAGTTTCTAGGCTGCGAGCGCGAGCTGAGGCTCGGCGTTTATTTTTGGTTCCGGCTCTTTAACGTGGCTCCGGAGACCACGGCTCGCTTCTCCCACATCGACGACCAGAGTCGAAGCCTGTCACCCCCTGGGGTTGGTTCTGTTGGTTCATCAACCTCAATCGAGGTCGAAGGACCTGTCAGTTTACCGGACACCGGGGCCGTACGTACCCACCGCTCGACACACGTACGACCGGCCCATCCATAGGCCAGCCGTCTTCACTACCGTTCCTGTCCAGGACCCTTCGTGGCTGCCCGGGCCTCGCGTGCTGCCTCACGGCCGGCGTCCCGGGCGGCGATGGCGTGTCGTTTGTCGTACTGGCGTCGCCCCTTGGCCAGTGCCAGCTGCACCTTGGCCCGACCGTCCTTGAAGTAGATGGACAGGGGAACCATGGTCAGCGACTGCTGCTGGCTCCGGCCCATCCACTCGTCGATCTGACGGCGATGCAGCAGGAGCTTGCGTTGGCGGTCAGGATCGTGAGCTCCGAACCCATTGGCCTGGGCGTAGGGCGGGATATGCACCCCGAACAGCCAGATCTCGCCGTCGACCACTCGGGCATAGGAGTCCTGGAGGGCAATGCGCCCACCTCGAAGGGACTTCACCTCGGATCCCTGGAGGACTACGCCGCACTCGACGGTATCGAGGATCTCGTAGTCGTACCGGGCGCGCCGGTTGGAGGCCACCGGTCGGCCTGGGTCGCGCCCGTCCGAGTGCCCCTTGCTCGAGGCCTTGCCGGATCCCGTGTGCTTCTTCGAAGATGCGGTCGTGGTGGTTGCCATCTTCCTTCGACGGTAGTCGCCGGGTACACGGACAGCAGCAACGCCCTCCTGATGCCGTGTTCTTGAACACCGTGTTCGTTCCTGAACGGCCGTCCTGAACGCCGTGCCCCTCACTCCTACCGACAATGCGAGATCTTCCGTAGGGCGAGCCCGATCCCCGGTAGCGTGAGACCCGACATGCTGCACATGGACGAAACGGAGTACCACCAGATCATCGCCCACTGCCTGGACGGCCTTCCCGACGAGGCGTGCGGGCTGCTGGGCGGGGACCCGACCACCGGTGACGTCGTGACGTGCTACCCGACCCGGAACCTGGCCGCCTCGGCCAAGCTCTACACCGTCGACCCGAAGGACCATCTCCTGGCAGATCGTCACGCCGAGGCAGCCGGGTTCTCGATCATCGGCGTGTTCCACTCGCACACCCACACCGACGCCTACCCGTCGCCGACCGACGTGGCGCAGGCACCCGACCCCACCTGGCACTACGTGTTGGTGTCCCTCAGGGACACCCATCCTGTGCTCCGGAGCTACCGGATCGTGGACGGCAAGATCGACGAAGAGCCGGTCACCGTACAATTTCGGTAGAATCCTCACCAAGGCAGTCAGCTTTCAGCAACCGACATGCACCGGTACCGGCTGTCCGACCGTTCAGGAACTATCAGGGAGGCTCCGTGCCTGTTGCAGTGCACCTACCGACCGTCCTCCGATCCCAAGCCGGAGGAGAGAAGACGGTCTCGGTCGACGGGACCACCATCGGTCAGGTCCTCACGTCGCTCGTCGCCAAGTTTCCCGGTCTCGCCGGCCAGGTGGTCAACGACGACGGGACATTGCACAAGTTCGTCAACGTCTATCTCGACGACGACGATGTCCGGTACCTGTCGGGACTCGATACCCCGGTATCGAACGGCAGCGATATCTCGATCCTCCCCGCCGTAGCCGGAGGTGCCGTCGATGCTGCCGCCACTCCCCTGCCCGCGTCAGCGGCGTCCCGGGGGTCCCGGGGATGACGGTGTACAGCTCCGTCCTGGAGCTGATCGGCCATACGCCACTGGTGGACGCCAGCGCTCTCAGTCCCAACCGTGACGTCCGGATCTTGGTGAAGCTCGAAGGCCAGAACCCGGGAGGCTCGGTCAAAGATCGCATCGCCCTGTCGATGATCGAGCAAGCCGAGAAGGAAGGCATCCTCTCCCCCGGCCAGACCCTGCTGGAGCCCTCCTCGGGCAACACGGGCATCGGCATGGCCATGGTGTGCCGCCTGAAGGGCTACCACCTCATCGTGGTGCTTCCCTCCAACGTCTCGCCCGAACGCCGCCAACTGCTCGACGTCTGGGGAGCGGAGATCATCGAGTCTCCCGGCTCACAGGGCTCCAACGGCGCGGTCCGGATGGCAAGGGAGCTTGCCGACCAGCACCCCGAGTGGGCCTTCCTCTACCAGTACGCCAACCCGGCCAATCCCCGGGCCCACTACGAGGGCACCGGTCCCGAGATCTGGCAGGACTGCCCTGAGGTCACCCACTTCGTGGCCGGACTGGGGACCTCTGGAACCCTCCTTGGCGTCGGTCGGTTCCTCAAGGACCGGAATCCTGCCGTACAGGTGTGGGCCATCGAGCCTCCGTCCGGTGAGATGGTGGACGGACTGCGCAACCTCGACGACGGGTACATTCCGCCGATCTTCATCGACAACGGCGGTGCGGAGATCCTCGACCGGAAGACGATCGTGTACCCACGGGAGTCCATCGAGTGGACTCGTCGGCTGACCGAGGTGGGTATCTTCGCCGGGATCTCGTCCGGCGCGGCGGTGGCCGGCGCCGCCCGGTGTGCCAAGGCCATCGATTCGGGCACCATCGTCGTCGTCGCTCCCGACGGTGGGTGGAAGTACCTCTCCACCGGCGCCTGGACCGACGACCTCGATGTCGTCGAGGAACGCGCCCGCAACATCATCTACTTCTAGCCGTGACCGACGCGCCGGCGGGACAGCCACAACACGAAGGGTTGTCGGTGCTGGTACTGGGCTGTGACGGGTCATGGCCCGGTCCAGGGGGTGCAGGGAGCGGCTACCTGGTCCGTTCGGCCACCACCACCGTGCTGCTCGACGCCGGGCCCGGCACGATGGCCAACCTGCAGCAGTTTGCCGATCCGGCCACGGTGGACGCGGTGGTGGTCAGCCATGAGCACCCGGACCACTGGACCGACCTCTACGGGTTCGACCTCTACAGCCAGCATGTCTCCGATCGGACGGGAACTCCGGTCCTGGCGCCGGCCGGCCTGCAGCGACGGGCGGCGATGTCGACGTCGTCTGCCCTGGCATGGCACCGGGTCCGCCACGGGGACAAGGCCACCATCGGGGACCTGACCTGTTCGTTCTTCCGTACGGACCATCGACCCGAGACCCTGGCCGTCCGGATCGACGGTGGGGGTCGATCGCTGGGCTACTCTGCCGACTCCGGGCCCGACTGGTCGCTCGGTGAGCTCGGCCTCGGTCTCGACCTCGTCCTGTGCGAGGCCACGTTCACCAGCGAACACGAAGGTGTCGCCGGCCACATGAGCGCCAGGCAGGCGGGCATGCAGGCTCGGTCGGCCGATGCGCACAGGGTCGTCCTCACGCACCGCTGGCCCACAATCGAGGCAGGTGCAGTGGCTGCCGAAGCTGCCGAGGCGTTCGGCGCTCCCGTCGAGCAAGCCGAGATCGGAAAGGAATGGATGCTGTGATGGATGGAGAAGGAGAGACGGTGACCACCGACCCACGGGGGAAACGAGGCGATGGTCGGAGCACCGACCAGCTTCGTCCGGCATCGTTCGAACGGGACTTCACCGTGTTCGCTCCTGGATCGGTCCTGGTGTCCATGGGCCGTACCCGGGTGCTGTGCACGGCGTCGGTCGAGGACCGGGTCCCGCCGTGGATGCGGGGCACGGGCAAGGGCTGGGTGACCGCCGAGTACTCGCTGCTACCCGGGTCCACCGGGGAGCGGGTGTCCCGGGAGGCGGCCAAGGGCAAGCAGTCCGGGCGCACGCAGGAGATCCAGCGGCTGATCGGACGCTCACTGCGTTCGGTGTGCGACATGGTGGCGTTGGGGGAGCTCCAGGTGACCGTGGACTGCGACGTGCTCCAGGCGGACGGCGGCACCCGGACCGCGTCGATCTGTGGTGCGTACGTCGCCCTGCACGACGCGTTCACCCGCCTCATCCAGCAGGGGACGATCCGCTCCAACCCGCTGAGTGACGCGGTGGCGGCGGTCTCGGTGGGCGTGGTCGACGGAGTCTGTCTCCTCGACCTTCCCTACGAAGAGGACAGCCGCGCCGAGGTCGACATGAACGTCGTGATGACCTCGTCCGGCCGCTTCGTCGAGGTGCAGGGAACGGCGGAGGGCATGCCTTTCACCAAGGGCGAGCTCACCGAGATGCTCAGCCTGGCCGAGCACGGCATCGCTCAGCTGCTCGACCTTCAGACTTCGGTGCTGGCCGAGCCACCGTCCCCACGGTGACCGGCCCACCACCACGCCGTCTGGTGTTGGCCAGCGCCAATCCGGACAAGGCGGCGGAGATCGTCGACATCCTGAGTGACGTGCCCGGCCTGTCCATCGTTCCGCGACCGCCGTCCGTTCCCGATGTCGTCGAGGATGGGGACACCTTGGTCGACAACGCGCGGCTGAAGGCCAGAGCGATCATGAAGGCGACCGGAGAGGCGGCAGTGGCCGACGACACCGGACTGGAAGTGGACGCGCTCGAAGGCGAACCCGGGGTGTACTCGGCTCGATATGCCGGGGAGGACGCCACCTATGCGAGCAACGTGGCCAAGCTGGTGGCGTCGCTCGACCTGATCGGTGCTTCGGACGTGCCACAACGCAGCGCACGGTTCCGTACGGTGGCCTTGATCGCGTACCCGGACGGAGCGGAGCTCGTGGCCGAAGGAGAGGTACTCGGGTCCATCGCCATCGAGCCGAGAGGGGACGGTGGGTTCGGGTACGACCCCGTGTTCGTTCCGGAGGGCGGCGGACGGACGGACCTTCGCCGAGATGTCACCGGCAGAGAAGCATGCGCTCTCCCACCGGGGGCGGGCGTTCCGGGCTCTGGCCGAGATGCTCGGCGGCTAGAGGCTCATCTCTTCATCGCCGATGGTCCAGAGGGGCCGAAGGAGGCCGGAGCCGATTCCAAATACCCAGAGAGGTCAGGGACAGTGGGTCAGGCCGAAAGGTCACACTGGGGGTCAGGACGGAGGATCCGAGACGGTGACCAGGGTACCGATGGGAGTGAGCGGGTAGACGACGGCGGCGTTGGCGGGGGGCATCTCCACGCACCCGTCGCTCTGGGGAGAGCCGTAGCTCGCACGGTCGAACCCATGGAGGGCGTCACCGCCGTTGAAGTAGCTCACCCAGGGGATGCCCGGGTCCACGTACGTGCTGCCGTCGGGGTTGGTACCGCTCATGGTGGTCACCGTGTACCGGATGTAGACGGGGAAGGTACCCGGCTGCGTGGTGGCTCCTGCCACGCCGGTGTTGGCCGGCGTGGAGTAGACGTTGGCACCGTTGCTGTAGACGGTTGTGGTCTCCGGCAGGTCCTGGTTGACGTAGACGTAGTCGTACGGTGCCGAGTCCATCGTCCCGGCGGCAGCGGCCTGGAGCAGGTCCGTCCACACCTGCGGGCCGGGCTCCCCGTCGGTGCCCAGGTTGTGCTGGTTCTCGAACTCCATGATGGCACCGGTGGTGATCACGTTGGTCGCCCCCTCGGTCCACAGCGACTCCAGTGAGGCCGGCATCGGCCAGCGCCACGCGAACGTGCCGGTCTGGGGTTGGGCGGCTTCTTGGGGTGCGTTCGGTGCAGCAGGGGTGAAGCTCAGCGGCAGGTAGCCGAGCTGTGCCAGCAGCTGTTGCAGTCGTTCCGTCGACCCGGCGGCGATGGAGAAGGTGAACGTGGCCGGTGCGGTGAGGGTGCGTCCCTTGACGCTCTGGACACCGGTCGTACCCGAGGGAACGGTCACCGTCTCGGTGGTCGAAGGGACGAACGGTGCCGACGGCTGAAAGACCAGGGTGTTCGGTGTTGCCTGCAGCCACGTGCCGACCACTGCAGGCGAGAGCGTCGGCAGCGGTCCGTTGGTGGTGATGGGCGTGGAGAACTGCACGGTGATGGTGGTGTCGGAGGCGACGTTGGCAGCGCCCGTGGCCGGTGTGGTGCTCGCCACGGTGAGCAGAGGCTTCGTGACCGCTGTGTTGCTCCCGGTCGAGCCCGATCCCGAAGCGGTGGCGGAGGTCGACGTCAGCCGAACGGTCAGGACGGAAGCGGAGGCGACAAGAAGCACTACCAGGACGACCACGACGACGATCAACGCCCGGCTCCTGGCCGGTCGTTTCTTCGTATGTTCGCTGTGCGATCGTGAGGTGGATCTAAACATTCGGCGCGCTCCGTCCCTCGGGAATGATAGAGGCTCAGCGGCTAGGAAGGTCGGACAGGGAGCCGTTCGTCCAGACAGAAGGCGCGAGATGGAGCAGACCGGGGTCGGATGGCCTCGAAGACGACGACGCCGCGATGCGAGACCTGGGGCAGCCAGCACGGGGGCCGGGCTACCGAGCCTCTGACCCGTGCACTGTCAGTTGTCAGGAACCGAGAGGTCCGACTGTTGGGCCACGCCGAGCTTGACCGCGCTGTCCAGGGCAGCGAGCACGTGGGTATCGGTGACCTTCGAGCCGTCTGCGCCACGAACGTAGAAAGCGTCCACCACGGCCGCACCGAACGTGTTGACCCTGGCCGAGATCACATCGAGATCGCACTCGAACAGCGCCTTCGTAATGCGGTGAAGCTGGCCGACGACGTCCTCGGCGCGCACTTCGACCACTGTCGCCGTGGCTGACGCTGAATTGTCCACCGTGACCTGGATGGCCACCTGATGTGGTGGGACGGGTTTCGCCTCTTTGCGATAGGTGCGGGCTCGTTCTGCCAACCGATCGGTCGAGGGCAAGGGTTCCGTCCACCACGCCATCCAGGTCAGCGGTGAGCCGGGCTGTCGCCGGCCACCGGCCACGAGAGGGCTCCACGGTGAACAGCTCCACCGCCACTCCCCCGTCGCCGGCCACCGAAGCAGCTCTGACGTTGAGACCATGCAGGGCAAGCACGCCGGTCACCTCGGCGAAGAGACCGGGTCGGTCGGGCGCCACGACCGTCATGGTGGGATCGTCGATCACCAAGGCAGGCTTACCGCTGGCCCTGACCGTCTCCATCAGCCGTCGGTGCTCGTCGGTCACCCACGACGTGGGCGGCGGCGCTTTCTCGCCTGCGAGGAGATGGGCTGTTCGTGCCACCAGGTCACTCAGCAACCCGGCTTTCCACGAACCCCACGCCGAGGGGCCGGTGGCCAGGCTGTCTGCCTCGACCAGCGCGGCCAGAAGCTCCAGTGTGCCCCGGTCGCCCACTTCCTTGGCCACCCGCTCGACCGTCGCCGGGTCGTCGAGATCACGTCGGGTAGCCGTCTCGGGAAGCAGCAGATGGAGTCGGACCAGTGAAGCCAGGACGTCGACGTCGTCCGGTGGAAATCCCATCCGGGTACCGATGTCGGTGACCAGTTCGATCCCGACCTCGGTGTGGTCTCCGGGGAAGCCCTTCCCGATGTCGTGGAGGAGCGTCCCGATGAGCAGAAGATCCGGGCGGTCCACTCGATGGACCAGCGCCGCCGCATTGGCCGTGGCTTCCAGAAGGTGCCGGTCCACCGTGAAGCGGTGGTAGGGATCCCGTTGTGGCTTGTTGCGGACCGCACGCCACTCGGGGAGGAACCGAGCGAACAG
Source organism: uncultured Acidimicrobiaceae bacterium (assembly GCA_963812965.1). Classification (GTDB taxonomy): domain Bacteria; phylum Actinomycetota; class Acidimicrobiia; order Acidimicrobiales; family RAAP-2; genus DASXMT01. The sequence goes on from CAWEXG010000012.1 coordinate 366,192, forward strand.
CTCCCGTTGGTCGAGCGCCTCGAGAGCGGCGATGGCGGGGCGCCCGGTTGCCAACAGTCGGACCAGCGTGAGTCGGAGATCGTCCGGCCATGGCGTGGTCGGTTCGGGCACGGTGCGAGCCAGGAGGTTGAGTGCATCCCGGGAGATCGGCAGGTTCTGTTCAGCGGCCACTGCCCCCAGGTGGACCGGGAGGGTCGCATCGGTGGTGACGGCATCTTGGGTGAGCACCACATCACCATCGACGACGGCGATACCTGGGTCGGAGAAGTCGGTCGGGCTGGTGGGGCTGGTCAGACTGGCAGAGTTGGCGGGTGAAGGTGGCATGGCGTCCGTTGGTGCTGTTCCACCGCCGTGCTTGTGCCGGCCCCGCCCTCGTCGTTCCCGCCGTTCACGTGTCCACCGGCTCCGGCGCCGCCAGGCGTCATCGCTCTCCCAGGCGATGGTCCGGCCGGCCGTGGCAACACCGGCCATCAACTGATCGGAGTCGGATTCGCCCAAAGCAGCGGCGATCTGGTCCTGCTCTTGGAGGAGGAGCTTGTTCAGCTCCCGACCGGAGCGGCGTTGCAGCTCTACTCGCACCCTGGTGAGAGCGGCACGAGCGTCAGCGATGGCAGTGGTGTCGACGCTGTCGGCCACAGCCGGAACCGCCAGCATAAGGGCCTCGAGGGCACCGGCGTCTCGGAGTCCTCCATGGGCCTCCTTCAGATCCGGTTCGAGCAGGAAAGCGACGTCGCCATAGGTGGCTTGGCGCTCGGCCACCAGGTCGGCGAGGACAGTAAGCCACGGCGACTTCTGTTTCACCCATCGTTCCCGGGCCGAAGAGGTCAGTGCTTCGACCACCGTAGGATCACCGCAGACGAGGCGGGCATCGAGCAGCCCGAGCGCGACACGCAGATCGTCAGCGGCCATGTCGAGCACCTCGGCGGGCCTCCTCACGCTGTGGTCGAGACGGATGCCTTCGTCCCACACCGGGTACCAGATCCGATCGGCAATGGAAGAGACGTTCTTCCGTCCCCGATGGACCAGGACGACGTCGAGGTCGCTGAACGGGCACAGCTCTCCTCGGCCGTACCCCCCGACAGCCATCAGTGCCATCCCTGTGTCGTGTCCTTCGGTAGCGGACGCGAAAAGCTCACCCAACCAGGAGTCGGCGGCGTCCGCATAGGCACGGCAGAACGCGTCGCCCTGCAGGTCAGCCTGGTCGATGAGCTCCTGGCGTCGTGCCCGCAAGGACATCAACGGACCGTACCACCGGGGAAAGGAAATGAGCATGTTCCGGGCATGCCGATTGCAACGAGTCCGCGTCCGGTAACGTTGACAGACGTGAGCGACGAACGATCAGGCCTCAAGACCTTCGACCTCGTGTTGCTGATCGGGGGTGGCATCATCGCGGCGCTGGTCGCCTTCGCCGCCCTGCACTTCGTCGTGGGCTTGATCTGGTTCGTGTTCAAGTTCATATTCGTCATCGCCGTGATCGGCCTCGTGGCCTGGTTCCTCGTCGGCCGTCGTAAGTAGCAATCACGGGGAGCTGACGCGCCCTGGCGCGCCGAGGTCGACACATGAGCGAAGAGCTCGTGCACCGGGGTCGACACACGAGCGACTCGAGTGGCCTGGGGTGCTCTGCTACACCCCGAGGTCATCGCACCAGCGATTCGAACAGCTCGATGTGCTCCGCCACCATCCGGGACGTGGAGAAGTGGCTCTCGACGGCCTGCCGACAGTCCTCCCGCTTGAGCTCCCCCAGACGGCCGATGGCCGCCACCATCTCGTCCTCGTCGTCACAGAGGAAGCCGGTGCGACCATGATCGACCACCTCGGGAGCGGCCCCTTCGGCGAAGGCCACCACCGGAGTGCCACAGGCCATTGCCTCGATCATGACCATGCCGAATGGCTCGTTCCAGCGAATGGGGAAGAGCAGAGCCGAAGCTCCGGCAAGCAGGGTGAGCTTCTCCTCGTGCGAGACCTCGTTGAGATAGACGGCGTCGGTTCCCAGCAACGGCTCCACCTCTTCGGTGAAGTAGCTCACTTCCCAGGGCTCGCGCATCTTGGCTGCCAGCAACAACCGGATCCCGGCTCGGCGGGCGGCGGCAATCGCCCGGTGGGGTCCCTTGTCCGGTGCCATTCGACCCAGGAAGAGGGCGTACGGCCCGTCCTGATCGCCATCCCCGCTGCCCATCGGAAACTGCGCTGCGTCCAGACCGTGATGGATGACCCGGGCAATGGGAATGGTGGGTGCAGCCCGCCGCTGGGCGTGGGAGATGGCAACGATGGGCACACGATCGGCAATCGCCCGGTAGAGATCAGAGAGCTCGTCGTTGAACGGCCCGTGGATCGTGGTCACCACCGGAAGGTCCGGAAAACGCTGTGCGTAGAACGGCCCCATCACCGTGTGGTCGTGGACGACGTCGCACTCACGGACAGCGTCGTAGCCATGGAGGACATGACGCAGCTCGGGGACAGCCATGCCGATACGCACCCCTTCGGCATGGGGAAGGACCCACTGCCTGGGAACCGGACAGGTCGAGTCGCCGGTGGCATACAGGAGCACCTCGTGACCGGCGTCCTGGAACCCTCGGGCCAGCTGGTCGACCACCAGCTCGATGCCGCCGTAGAGCGGCGGTGGAATCGGCGTCCAAGGTGGGGCTATCAGTCCAATCCTCATCTGCAGATTCAAGCACCCTTTCGAGGCTCAACGACTCAACGGATGGGCAGGGCTGCAGCAGGCTCGGACACCTGTCCGTCGAGACTCACGTATGGGCACGGTAGGCTCCCGGGACGCCTGGCGGCGTGGCCGAGTGGTTTAGGCAGGGGCCTGCAAAGCCCCGTACGGCGGTTCGATTCCGCCCGCCGCCTCCAGTTGGTCTGCCTGATAGGGCCCAGGGAGTCCGCCTGCAGAACCCAGGGAGTCCGCCTGCTGTCCCCGGCTCCTCTGGGATCGGAACCAGCTGGTCATCACGAAGCGGACGGTACGACCTGATCGTTGGTGTGGATGGGCCGTGGACTCTCGTCAGGCCCACTGCCGAGTGGAGCTCGGGTGCAGTGGTATCGTCATCGCCGTCGGGCCGTTGGCGCAGTTGGTAGCGCACTTGCATGACGCGCAAGGGGTCGTGGGTTCGAGTCCCGCACGGCCCACTCCGAAATCCCTGGTCAGAGACCACTTCCCTCGGTCGTTCGTCGCCTTCAATCTCCCCACCGCGTGTTGTCGCACCGCGTACGCCGACTGAGACTCGGGTCAGCTGGCGTCTTTCTTGGCCCGACGGTCGAACAGCTGTTCCATGGGGAGCTTGGCCGCGTCGATAGTCGGAGTCACCGGGTGCCGGTAGACCTCTGCGGTCATCCTTGTCGTGGTGTGACCCATCACGTCCGCGACTTGTTCGAGAGGTACCCCGGCGGCGCTGAGAAGCGAGACGGCGGAGTGACGGAGTTCAGTCGGATGCCAGGTCCCTAACCCGGCTTTCTCGGTCAGGGTCGACAGGGACCGACGGAAATTGCTCGGATCAATGAGCGTACCGATATCGGACGTGAACACGAGGCCCTGTTCCTGCCACGCTCGACCGATTTTGAGGCGACGGGTGGCCTGACGCCTCTTGTGGGCTCGGAGGGCCACCAGCACGGCCCTGGGGGCATTCAAGGTACGGCGTGACTTCGGCGTCTTCGGTTCACCGAGCCGAAGACCGGCAGGTTCGCGTTTCAGGGCTTGGCAGACTCGGACGGTGCCTCGCTTGAAGTCGATGTCATCCCACGACAGGCCCAGAACTTCTCCTGGTCGAAGCCCAAGCAAGAGCAGGATGAGCCACGCCGCTTCGAGGTTGTCGTCTTTGGCTGCTCGCAGTAGGGCCTGAGCCTGCTTCTCAGTCAACGACCGGCGCGCTGCCTTCGGGCCGGCGGGAGTTCGGGTGAGGGCAGCCACATTTCGGATCACGAGACCTCGACGCTCGGCATCGGTGAGGGCCATGGCGAAGACAGCTCGGACACGCATCATGGTGTTCCGGGCAGCACCTGAACGGGCCATCGAAAGGAGGAGCTGTTCTACCTCCCCGGCAGAGAGGGAGTAGAGGGTTTTTGTTCCAAATGCGGGTTTGAGGTGTCGTTCGATGGCCCAGCGGTAGTTGCTCACCGTATTCGGAGACTTCGACGAGGCCTCTTGAACCATGAGCCATTGATCGAGGTATGGCCCAACCGTGAGCTTGCCCGACACTGATACTCCGGCGGCCATGCCGTCCCGCAGCTCCCTCAGCTTGGAGCGGGCCTCGGCATAGGTCCGCGCGTACCGTCGACGCCGGATTGGGCGCCCTATGCCATTTGGGATGGTGATGGCGGCGACCCACCGGTTTCCATCGTTATAGATGGAACCGTCGCCAGGTCCTCGACGGCGAATCTGTTTATGGCTGGTGTCTGAAGGCATAGACGGACATTAAGGGAGGGGTATGACACCGAAGCGTGTCATCGCCAGCCAGCACTGATACCGGTCAATGCTCTGACTGTCGTGGTGCCGACTAGCCCGGCTTCGGTGTCGGTCATCTCAGCCTGCCGTTGAACTTGTTGCGTTGGTTCCGATGTGGGTTCCGTTGATGGTGTTCATGACAAGTCCCCCGGCGTTTGCCATCTGGTTCGCCATGTACTGCGTCGGGTCGCTTCCTTCGGCGAACTCTTTTGCTGCGTCCGTCTCGCTCGCTACTCCCGGCACCTGCTCCACGCCCGCAGCATCAGAGAGTGGTTTCAGTGGTCGGCGTGATGTCGGAGGCGTGAGAAAGCTGCTGTTGGTCATAGTCGGCCGTGAACTGCTGAAGTTCGGCTGGTGTCGGCGCATGCCCAACCTCCTCCTCGAAGGCGCTCTGTAGAGCCGTAGACAGCTCTGAGTCCGTCGCCACCGTCACCGGAGATGCCGTCTTCCCGAGGATCGACGATATGCCGCCCTGAGCGTTCTCGGCCGCTGTCTCGTTCTGGAGTTGCTGAACCCACGTGACCTGTTTGCCAGAAGCGTTCACGGTCGCTGTGTCGGTCAGGAGGTTCCCCCACGCCTGCATGGTGGGAGTGTCGAAGTGTCCTGGCGTGTAGGTGGTCGAAGTCCCCGGTTGGATGTCGCTGGAGTAGTAGCCGGCTTGATAGAGCTGGTTCTGGAGCTCCGTTAGCTGTTGAGCGTTGAGGTTGTAAATGCCCATCGCCGCCTTGGTGATGCTTTGGGTCTGCGGGGCTCCCGGGGTCGATGAGGTTGTGGTGAGCGGAACGCCCAACTGCTTCGCTATCGCATTCCACTGGTCACCCTCAGCGCCATTGGTGCTCAACCCCATCTTGTTCACGATGTTGTCGAGGGTCGTTGTCTTACTCCCGTTGGTATCGGGTAGAGCTGAGAATCCCAAGTCTCCGGCAGCCGTCAGTGGGTTCTTTTCCTTGACCGTTGACAAGGGCGGCGGCGTTTTCGTCTTAACGACTCCGAACTGCTTACTGAGTGCGTTCTCGACCTGGGTGACGAGCGGCTCTTTTCTGCTCGGCTTGATCCCGAGTTTGTCAGCGATGGCTCCGATGACCTGGTTAGAGGCCAACGGCTTCGAGGTCGAAGTTGCCGCTCCATCACCCGTGTAGATCGTCAGGTTCGGGTCCGTGATCCCCCACGCGCTTGGGTTGTCCGTTGGCGTTAGCTTGTTCGCCGGAACGTTGTCGAACTGGCTGGGGGCTTCATTTTCGTACGAGGGGCCAGTTGTTACAGGCACGGTCGTCGCCGTCGAACTTTTCTGTGAGCCAATGAAGTTGCTGGTCTTAACCATTGGTCGCTCCTGTCAGTAGTTGCGCTGATGTCGTGTCGGCCAGCCCTGCTTCGGTGTCGGTCACTTCAGGTCGAATGAGGACATTCCACATGTCGGAGACGGCGGGGTTCTCTTGCGCGTACTCGTTCCCTTCGGCGATGAAGTTGGCCTTCATCGCGTCCTTTTCTTTCTCGGCTGCCGTCGAGGTTTGGCCGAGCAGAGTGGAGTAGGACTGCTGATAGGCGTCGAACCCTTGGAGCAACGTTCGCACCTGGTCCGTCTGCGCTGATTCAGGGATCGACGGGTCTTCCAGAGCCGTGTTGAGCTCGTCGATCGTCTCTTCCCGCTGCACCTTCTTGGTGCTGGATGTGAGCGATTGAGCGAAGGTGGGATTCTGCGCCAAGAACTGCTGTGACTCCTGGTCCCAGTTGGCACGGATGGCCGACGCCTGTGCGGGATCGTTCTTCACCTGTGCGAGCGAAGCCTGTTCCTCGTCGTAGCCGTTGTAGTACTGGCTGGCAGCCGGGGCCGTGATGATGTCGTCCAGGAAGGATTCAGGAGTCTTGGTGTCCCGGAGCCCATACTGAATCTGCTCTCGGTACGCAGCCGCGTTGAACGGCTCGTTGCCCATCGTGCGAGGGATGAGCCACCCGGCGGCTTGTGGGTACTCCTTCACGAAATCGGCATTCGAGTTGAGGAAGTTGGCTGCTGCTTGCGTCGACGGGAGCTCAGCACCGCCTGTCGAGGTGGAGTCGAACACCGTGTAGGCCGAGGCGTTGGGGTTCTCCTTCAAGAACTCGCTGACGGCTTGGTCATAGGGCAACTCGTTCATAAGTGTGGTGAGTCGGCCACTGAGGTTCGTCGGGTCGAACTCTTCGGTGGGCGATGCAGGGGCAGCAAATCCGAGCGCCGTCTTCGTGAAGAACAGAATCCGTGTCCAGTTCTTCACGCGGTCGATGTACTGCTGCTTCTGTTGTGTGCTCGCATCTGCCGGGAGGCCATTCCCGGAGGCTTGGAGCTCCTGCATCGCCTTCACCATCGCCGAGCTGAACTCACTCGGTGTGTCTGGGCTGGCACTAACCGTTTCGATGAGTCGGCTCAGGGTGGTGGGGAGAATCTGCTCCCAATAGCTGTTCGACGCGCCTGACTGAAGGACCGCCTGGTTGACACCCTGCATCTCTGGAAACATCTGAGCGAGGGCCTTCATGGGGATGGCCGCAGGTTGGCCCGACCGAAGGCGTCAGAGGATTGGAGAGCCCCGGCATGATGTTCTTCACTTGGCCCGTGAACGGGATCGACAATGGCACCGAGGCCGGGATGCCGATGGCCTGTGCGGCTCTGGCGATGGCCGTCGTCACGTACTGGCTGCCTGGGTAGTAGAAGAACTCGTTGCCGTCTTGATCCCGTTGGATGATCCCGGAAGTGCGCAGCCCGTTCATCCCGAGCTGGGCCTTGGCGATGGCTGAGGGATGGGTGACGAACGTCTTTACCCACCGTTTGATGAACTGGTCCTGGGCGAACAGGAACGGCATGGCCGTGCGATGCAGCACCTCGAACTGGGAACGAATCTCAGGACTGTGGATGTAGGGCTTGATCGTGTTGAGCGCCCGTTCCGCTGCAATGTGGCTGGCGAGCTCGTCGGCGTTCTCGCCTTTACCGGCGAACTTCTCGGCCCACGGGCGCACCTCCTGAAGCGCTTTGGTGAAGGCGTGGAGAGTGTTCGGCTCCCGTGCCAGCCAGTCCATCATCTGTGACAGGTGAGTGAATCCTTTCTGCACCAGATCGGCCGTCTTGGAGGCGATGGGAACCATGTCGGGTCCGTACACGCTGGCCGGTAGATCACGGGCAGCGACCTTCTCCAGCGTCTGCATCCTCGGCTCAGCCCCGGTACGCAACATCTCCTTCACCACGTCGTCGAGAACGTCACCTTCCTGGGGATCGGACGAGCGTACGAGAGCGTTGACGTGGGCCACAGCCGTGCGAGCCCACTCCTTGTCGACTTCCTTCTGTGTGGCGTCGACGCCGAGCTGTCGGCCGTCTGGTGTCGAGAACGAACGCTTGAACATCGACTTCTGATCGGCGAAACCTGGGTCTTCCAGAATCTTCATGACGTTGCGAACCTGGGTCTGGTTCGACTCGTCGATGTCGGCCAGGACCGCTTGTCCGATCTTCGACCTGGCTACCGTCCCCAACGACATCGCCCACTTCTGCCGATAGAGGGGGTCAGCTGCTGTCGCCTCGGAGTACGTCCCCTTGTCCTTCCACCGGACGACGGTGGGCTTGCCATCGGTCATGATCATCTTTAGGTCTTCGGCCTGGTCGTAGCCGCCACCGGCATGGGCGACTGCCGAGATGTTCGGGGACAAGCCGTCCCACACGTTCTTGTGGAAGAGCGCTGCTGCCTCGTGGTATTGCTCCCGGCTGATCGAAGGGTCAATGACGTGAAACGCTCGCCACGCTGCATCACCGAAGATCGAGGTAGCGAAGTCCCTGGTCGACTGGGCAGCCCCGACAACCGGAGCGGGGATGTGGTCGGTCAGCACTCCCACAGCTCGCCCGATCTTGGATATCTGAGGTTCGATCCCGTCCTCCGCATCCTGGGTTGCTTTCAGGGCGTCAGCGGCCTTCTTCGCCGTCCGGTTCGCCAGACGGGAGGCGATCATGCCCAGCCCACCTTCACGCAGCGCATAGCCGAGGTCTTCGTCGAGTGAGACACGGATCGGGAAGCCGACACGGAAGAGAACACCGGTTCGCCAGGCGCTCATGAACTTCTCTGCGGCCCCCGGTACGTCGATGCCGAGCCCCTTCAGGAATGTGTTCTGCTTCGCAGCGGCTCGAACCTCGTGGAATGACGGCAAGAACACTCGGGTGTTCTCTTGCCCGTCGAGCACGGCCGAGCGGGAGTTGTCGGCGAACTTGTCGAGCCCCAGGGGTGAGTACGTTTCGCCGTGAAACGACTTGTCCAGAGCATCCATGATCTCTTCGCCGACGCCTGGTCCGTTCCGGTCCGAGTACACACCGGCCAACTGGAGCATCTGCTCTGTGGCTGCCTTGACGATGTTGAACTTCTGGCCCATGTCCGGGGTGCGGACGTACATGTCGACGATCTTGTTGACCGCCTGGGACGGCATCGCGTACTGGAGCATCCGCTTCAGGTTGATAGCCGATTCAGGGTCGGCCAGGTCGAGGTAGGGCTTGTCGGCTGTCAGCGTGGTCATCTGGCGGAAAGCCCGTGCGACCTTGGTCGGACCGCCGAGAACGACCGAGCTTGCGTAGCCGCCTGCTCTCTTCGCCATCATGTGTTCGCCATCGACAGGAGCCACGTCGGCAGCGGTATCGGGCAGCACGTGGAGTGCATCCATCGCCACGCCACTGGGCCCTGACATCCCGGCGAGATCACCTGCGTGGAGCGGTTCACTCTTTAGGGCATTGACCACCTCGTCGGCGTCTGTGCCACGGTCGGCCAAGAAGTCGACGCCGCTCTTGAAGACACCCTTGGCGGTGAGGCGAGCAAGTCCCGAAGCCGACAGGTGGGGCATGATCGCTGCTGTCCCGCTCAGCCGTGCTGCTTTCCCCCCGAGAACCGCGCTCATCCCAGCCTGGGAGGAGAGCCACGTCTTCAGAGAGTCCGGCGAGTCGACGCCGGCATCGGCGAGCTGACCCGACACCTTGGCGAGACGAGGGTCAACGTCCTGGAGAGCTCCGTAGCCCTTTTCGTTGATCGTCTTGGTGACGGTATCCATCCACCGCTGGGCACCAGCGCGGTCGGCCCAGTTGTTGATAAGCGCTTCGTAGTCCGAGGAGTTGCCAGCGGTGTAGTGAGCCGCTGTAGAGGCGTCGATACCCCACTTGGCTGCGTCGTAGGCTTCGGCTCCCTTGCCTCCTATGAAGGTGGGGTCTATAGCCACGTCGGTGGCCGCGTCGATGCCTCCTGAGATGAGTTTCCCAAGCTCGGGATGTTTCACTAGGAACGGCTCACCAACAATGGAGCGGCCCACACTTATCTTGGACGCCTGGAGTTTCTGGACTGTCTCTTTCAGCTCAGGATTGTTGGCGATTTTCTTGACGATGGCTTGACGTTGAGCAGGCGCGTAGCTGTTCACGACCTCCTGCTCTGGGACCCCGCTGGCAAGTGCCGAGGCGATCTTGAACGTTCCGGGGTCGACCTGGCTTCTGATCTGGCGCTCAATAGCCGGATCGAACGACTTCTCACCGTTCGACGTTTCCCGCCACGCCCTCGACCAAGCCGACGCAGAGAACATGTCAGCAAAATCGTTGATATCAATACTGTTTCCCGAGCCTCCTTCGGCCCTGGCAGCGACGTGAGCTTCCGATTCTCCTTGCTTCAGTTCGCCCATCTCGCCCATCACCTGTCTGGTGCGGAGGAGGTGTTGCGTAAACCGTAGCGGTGAGCTCGTGGCGTTCATTGCGTCCCCTACTCCACGTTGAAGCCATTTCCCGGCAGTGGCACCGATATGAGCGATGTCGTTGAAGACACCGCCGACGAGGGAGCTTCCTGCCGACTTGCCCGTGGCCTGGGGACCAGGGGGGGCCGTGTAGCCCACCGAGGCGTACTGCTGTTGTTCTTGGGGGGTTGAGGCGTTCCACAACGCTCGCTGTTGGGACACGTCCATCTTCTGCAACGTCGCCACGGTGTTGGTGGCTTGGGCATAGGCAGCCGTGGCCGTGGCGTTGCCGATGGCCTCCTGACGAGACGTAGCAACTGAAGCGGCTGCGACGACGGACTCAGGGTCGAGTGTCGAGGCGCTGTTCATCGCCGCCATGATGTTGGCTGGATCGGGGGTCGTCGTCATTTACAACTTCTTTTGGATGGAATCGTGGTGACCAGGGGATCTATCTCTGGTCGCCTTAGGTCGATGGATCGAGCTCTTCGGATGGCCGCTCGTTGGTCGGGGGTCGTACCACCCCAAATGCCGAACAGTTCGTGGTGAAGCGCCCATTCGAGACAATCGTGCTGAACGGGACAACCTTGGCAGAGGCGTTTCACCGGGCGAGTATTTGCACCCCTCCCCGGGAAGAACAGATCGGTGCTCTCGTTTTGGCACGCGGCACGAAAACGCCAGCCGTGGCTCGCTGACTGAAGGTCCATTCAAAACGGCTCCTCGCTGTGCCCGTACTGCGTTGCCGTACGGTCAGACTTCGGGCCGGAGGATTGGACGCCAGCCTCCTTGCTGCGTTGCGCCTCGTTCTTGGTCACCTGAGCCGTGGCCCAACGAATGCTGGGACCGATCTCGTCGGCCACGACCTCGACCTTGGACCGCTTATCGCCGTCAGGGGTCTCCCAGCTGTGCTGCTCCAGGCGTCCGGTGACCACCACACGTGATCCTCGTGACAGGCTCTCGGCCACGTTCTCGGCCATCTCACGCCAGCAGACCACGTCGAAGAACGATGTCGCCTCTTCCCACTCCTGGGTCTGACGGTTCTGCCAACGACGATTGACCGCCACGCCGAAGCTCGCCGTGGCTTGGCCAGTATTGGTGAACCGCAGCTCGGGATCGCGGGTGATGTTGCCGACCAGCGTCACGGTGTTCTCGGCGCTCATGTGGTCGTTCCCCCGACTGCCTGCCACGTGTCCGCCATCCGTCCCGACTCGGTGGGGCGTCGGCCTACCTTGCGGATGCGTCCTTCTCGCACGAGCTCTACTCGACGGGGCCGCACCGTATTGAGCGATATGCCCGTGACATGCGAGATTTCCTCATCTGTCAACGTGTGGTCAACGAGGGCCGTCAAGACGCGCTCTCGGGCGGTTGGGGCAAGATGTCGAACCGACTCGGCAGCCGCTCTACTGGTCGCACTCAGCGGTTGGTGAGGGGGAAGTGAGTCTGTGGCGGCAGGGTGCGACATGCGATCGCTATGGATGAAGGGGAGAACCGTCATGCTGGTGTTCCTTCCTGTTCCTTTGGTCTTCCGTGGTGGCTCGATTGCGTTGGGTGCCGTGCTTGCGGGACATCAGACGATTTCGACTGCTGGACAGTTCGGCTCATGCTCGACAGCGACGAGGGCGACGGTTCTAGATTCGAGCGTGTCGGGCAGTCGCATCCTTGCGCCGCATGGGCAGTGTCCAGTGGCAGAGACCAGGCGACGACGGGTGATGCCTTCCTTGACTCGCTCGCTGGCACCGTCAGGGATGTCGGGGGCGAGCACCAGGCGACGATCGGTTGCGGGTCGAATAGGGCGACGGAAGGGACGACCGTTGCTCATGGTGCCCCGTTCTCCGATAGGACAAGGTCCAGTGGGTCACTTCCCGTATGGTGACCCTCTGGACCACTGGACCCTGTAAAAGCCCTGGTCGCAACCAGAGGGTCCACAGGACCAGAGGGGGGTTGACCCTCTGGTTGCTCCAGTGGGTTGACCCTCTGGTTCGGAAGGCGCAACTGCCCAGGGAGTAACTGGCCTGTGATGGGGTCCCGGCGGGGTATTGGGACGACCTTGAGATCCCCCCTGGCCCGCTTGATAGTGGTGCCGCTGAACCCTTCTTCTTCCATAAGCTTCAACACCTTGGGAGTGTCAACCGGCCCATCCTTCAGGATCGACTTCAGGTGCTCACGGGCCTCGCTACGGGCGGTTCGTTCTTCGTCGGTTTGTTGGATAGCCATAAGGTCGTCGGCACTGACGGACGATGTGGAGAGCCCGGCGATGTACCCGCACTCATGGTTGGCGTTGTTCTCAATGATGAAAGCGAGACCGTTGTCCGGCGCTCGATAGTTGGTCTTGCTCACCAGGCAGACCCGTCGTTGTTTGGTTTCGTCTGTGGGATCGACGCCGAGTACCCACACGACCCGAGGTATGGCTGTCCATGCCGTACTGCCGATCGCTGCTGTGACCGGGTCGCTTGCGCCCTTCGGCGGATGAGTGAGCCCGAGTATGGCGCAGTTAGTCCGTTCGGCTACGTCTACCAACCCCGATAGGGCTTTGCCGACCACGCCATAGTCGTGGCTGTTGCCGGTGATCGAGTAGCCCAAGCCGTCCACCACCAGTACTCGAATGTCGTTGACGCGGATGAAGTCCTCCAGCACGGAGCAGTCTTGTGGCAACCCCCAACGGTGACGGTAGGGACGACCGTCCCTGTCGATGTCGTCTACATCGGACAGAATCTCGACCTGGCTCACGTTCGCATCGGTGGCATGAAGCCGAGCCACCAGGCGCTCATCAGCTTCTTCCAACGACAACATCGCGACGCTGCACGGGTCATGTTGCCTCTGATCGTCGGGGTACGGCCCCCCTGTGGTGAGGCGCCCAACTAGCCACGCGGCGAATGTTGACTTGCCGGACCCCTGGCGACCAACAAGTAGGTGGATATTCCCTGCAGCCAGCCACTGGTCCCATAACCAGACGGGCTTCGTTGGGGTGATCTGATCGGCTCGGGTGGAGACCATCCGTGGGACGTTGGATTCGGCTTGTTCCTCCGTATCGCAGCTCTCCCCGTTGCTTGTTTCGAGTTCTTGCCGAAGCTCTTCAAGTTCTTGCCGAAGTCCTTCAGCCTCCTCGGTCTCACCCGCCTTCTCGTGTTGATTTATCTGCTTTTTGAGCTGATCTATGCGGTATTTCTTGGACGTAATTTCAGAACACGCGACGACGATGTAGGTCTGGAGCTCATCTACGTCGGCTTAGGCCTGCTCGGCAATGATCCGTGCGGCGAAGGCCTCGACTGCCGCAGTTGGGATTCTGCGGGCGCGACCCAGCTTCACCGACGGCAGGTCTCCGAGGAGCACTCGTTCGTACACCCACGAGCGGCCCATGCTGAGCCTCTCAGCCGCGCCCTCGACGGTCAAGAAGAGTGGCAACGGGGCAACAGACGCGGTCGGCCTCCTCTTGGGAAGCACCCAGGCCGCTCATCTCGCGCCGCCGTTCATGGCGCGTTCTACGTACCGTTGGACAGCCGACCGAGGCACAAGGACTCGCCTGCCGATGCGGACAGAAAGAAGATCTCCGCTCGCAATGAGTTCGCGGGTCTTGGTCTCGCTGATGCCGAGGGACTCTGCTGTCTCAAAGACGGAGGTCAGGATGCGATCCTGGACTCGGTGCTCGTCGCTGAGGGTTAGTTCATCTTGACTCTTTGCCACCTTGGTGCCCTACTCCGGCTCCCGTCGAATGAACTGACAGGAGTCGCGCCCAAGGACGGAGTGGAGGCTTCAAGGGCCGCGCTGGGATTGCCGGGGTTTACGCAGCGAGCCGATCCATCCGCACCCACTCATGGGGCACGACGGGTCGGAGGTAAGGCGGTGCATGGGTGAGACGAGGCTGGATTTCCTCAAGGTGGTGCGGCGGACGAACGGAGCGTTCGGTGGAGGCTCCCTTGGTCCTAGCTTCGGTGAGCTCTTGGGTGAGGTCGACCAGAGTGCGGAGTGCCTGCCACAGGGATGCCGAGGCTTCAACGGTACCGATAGCCTTCTTTAGGGCCGCCGCTGCCTCTATTACTGCGTCGGCACCCCACGTAAACCCGGGTACCTCGTCACAGCCGTCGGCGTCGCCTTCCCAGTAAGTGTCTTCAAGGTGGCGTCGGACTACCTCAAGGGCGGTCTGGAATCGACGATTCCGCTTGAATGCCCGGTTGGTTCCAACGACCGCGGCCAGATCTTTCATCTCGTCGAGCGCGGCCCAAGCCGGACCGAACTCTCGGTAATACTCGTCGGATAGGTAGGCGTCGTAGCTCACGTCTTGATACGTCATAGACATTGGTTTAAATGTACTGACTCAGCAACCCATAGTGGTGGACCCCGACCATCCACCTAACTCAGAGAGCCGAACCATTGGGACCGCACCTCGCATGACATCCGCCTCCCTCCACCACCGCGCTGGGCGCCAGGGTGGAGAGGTTCACGTCGGACAATCAACCGGGTTGAGGTGGGGAACTTCGCTCCGTTAATCAGCGAGGTGAGCTCGGCCACCGCCGCGCCGTCTTTGGGCTCGCCATCCTGGGTGAGGGCGTCCAACCACACCTCTTCGACCCCGATAGCGTCGAAGATGGCCGCGGTGAACTGGACATTCCTCCGAGCAGACACGAAGAACCCCACGTTGCGGGCCCGACACGCGGCCAAGAAATCCTCGGTGCACCCGGCCGAGTCGGCCCGCATGACGACAGTCCGCTGCACCAGTTCGGGGTCCCTAGGCGATCTCTCCGGGCAACTGGGCGACACCGCTGTCGGCCACGGTGTTGGAGCCGGCGTTCCCCGGACGCAGGAGTGTAGCCAGGGTCTCACCAGTGGCGTCGGCGAAGCAGAACAGCGGATGGAAGCTGAAGCCGCCCTTGAACGTGGGAGCTGTCTGCTCTTTGTTCTCGGAGTGGATCTCGACCAGGGAGGTGTCGATGTCCAAGAGGACAGGATCGGTCCCCACTGTCGCCGACGAGCGAGACCACACCTGGCTGCGCCGACAACAATCGCAACGCCGGATCACGAAACTCCCGAACACCCGCCAACGTCGCCGCAGCGATGTCATCAGCACGGAACGCATGCGTCGCCGTCCAATGCGGCAACCGCGCATTTCCCTGTCTAACCGGCTCCCAACGGCCGGTCACCAGGGGTGGCGAAGACCAACCCCGATGCCGAGTCGTCCCCGCTGGGACCACGAGCATCGAGTCGTAGTTCTGCAATCCCTCCGCCGCTCACCTCGCAGACGATCCTCGGCGTGTCGTGTTCGTCAACCACCACCAGTGGCCGTGTCCGGGTCTCGATGCTCAACCGGGCCGCTGTCGCCTCCAGCCGTACGACCCGGCCCTCCAGGACGCCGGCCGTATTACCTGCTGTCGTCTCTTCTGGCCTCTCCGCTGTTCTCACCTCGTCCGTCTTTCCTCATCGAACAGAAGGCGGCTTCTCGCTGCATTGGAAGCGTGGTGGAGCAATTGGTTCGCCACGTCCAGGGTGACGCAGCGAGATATTGGTCCAGACGCACTATCAGGGTCGAGCTTGATCCGCTCACCACACAGCCCCATCCTGTGGACCGGTTGGCACCGCCGGACTAGCTCATTTCCGAGTCCTGTGCTCGTTCTACGGCCCGGCGAGCCAGGACTCCTACTTGCTGAGCCTCGTACCTCTCTTATCTCCCTGAGACCAACGAGAACGAACGTGATGAGCTCGGGAGTGCCCGAAAACTGCGTGGTCCCCCGTCCGGGGTTAGGGGGCGGGGGACCACACACTGTTGGCCGGTTCCCAGGCTGGGGTGCTGGGGTCCTGTGGCGATCTGTTGGTGTTCCTGTCGGCGTTCTGCCGCTGGTGTTGCTGGCCGTCCGGCCCGCTGTCCCTGGGAGCATCAAGCATCCCAGGAACAGCGGCCACACGTCCTTCTTGGTTCTCCCTACGGCGCAATCCCGACAACCGGAGCGCTGAAGCTACCCACTCCCGATCCGTTGAACGGAGCGTTCCCGAAGGTGAAGATGCCGCCGTCTTGTGCTCCTAACCAGTAGCCCCCACCATTGCTGGTTGGTGTGATGCCGACTACTGGTGCATTGGACTGACCAGATGCCGAGCCGTTGAAGGCGGCATCTCCGAAAGTGAACACACCACCGTCTTTGGCAACCAGCCAGTAGCCGTTGCCATCTGGTGTTGCTGCCATGCTGACAACGGGGGCATTGAGTGACTGTCCGCCTTCTGAGCCAAGGAACGTGGCATCGCCAAAGGTGAAGATGCCGCCGTCGCTGGCCACCAGCCAATAGCCACCTCCGTCAGGAGTTGCAGCCATACCCACGACGGGGGCGTTCAGGTGTTGACCGCCTTCCGATCCGTAGAAGGCGGCGTCGCCGAAGGTGAAGATGCCGCCATCGGCTGCAACCAGCCAGTAGCCCTTGCCATCAGGGGTTGCTGCCATGCCCACGATGGGCTGGTTTAGGTGTTGTCCACCTTCTGAGCCGTAGTAGCCAGCGTCGCCGAAGGTGAAGATTCCTCCATCAGCTCCTACTAACCAGTAGCCCTTGTTGTCAGGGGTAGCAGCCATACCAACAATTGGTGCATTGAGCGGCTGTCCAGCTTCTGAGCCGTAGTTCCCGGCGTTGCCGAACGTGGACACTGCTCCATTGGAAGCAACCACTCGGTAGCCGGTGGTTGACGGTGCCAGGACGGTCAGGGTGGCTGGATTGGTGGTGACTGGTGGTCCTGCAGCATTGGTGAAGACAGCCTGGTACTGGTTGCCGTTGTCAGAGGCAGTGGTGGCTTCTGTGGTGTAGGAGGAAGATGTGGCACCAGGGATGTTTGACCAGGTGGTGCCTCCATCTGTGGATAACTGCCATTGGATCGTGGGTGTGGGGTTGCCGGTGGCTGTTGAGCTGAACGTTGTGGTGGTACCTGCTGATGTCGTTTGGCTCGTTGGTTGAGCGGTGATCACAGGTGTTGAACCCACTTGGAAAGTGACCGGGGCAGAGGTTTGGGCCGGTGTCGGACCTCCGCTCCACACTGCGGTCAGGGTGTGTTGACCGGGGGTGAGGGAGGTTGTGGTGAGGGTGGCGATGCCGGAATTGACGTTCCAAATGCTCGGGACAGGGACTGTTCCGATATCGGTGGTGCCGTCGAAGAAGTCCACTTGGCCGACGAAGAAGATGGCGTTGTTGGCACCCAACGGTGTCGGGTAGACCGTAGCGGTCATCGTCACCGGTGCGCCGACAGCAGCCGAACTGGTTGGGCTCGTGGTGAGCGTGGTGCCCGACACGGCGACCTGTTGGACGACGGCAGGTGTCGTCGGGTCGGTCGGGTTGCAGGCGTAGGCGGTTCCTCCTCCCGAAAAGCTCAGGGATGAGATAGCAACCGGGACGACGGTGCCGGGTGTACCGGAGATCGGCACCGTTGCAGACAGTCCGGTCCAGCTCATCGAGTTGATCCCGTTGGCGATCGTCGGAGTCACCGATGGAGGCGTGATCGTGACCCCACCGGGAGAGAGCCCGATGGTGACGTTGCTCACAGGCGAAGTCTCAGGTCCACCATGCGGGTCTATGTTCAGCGTCAGATCGAGAGCGCTGACCGGCACGGTTGAACCGCTCGGTACGGGGCTGGGGACCGTGGCCACGGCCACCACTGACGCATTGAGCGTCCCGATGGTAGCGGTCTGACAGACGAACGGCGTGCCGGGTGCTGGTGGCCCTACCGTGAACGTCTGCGAGTACGAACTCGGGGAGTAGACCGGGTCACCGGAGTACTCCATGGTGAGCGTATGGGTCCCTGGGGTCAGACCAGCGGTGGAGAGATAGAGCTGGCCTGGGTCAAGGGTGCCTGGAATACTTGCCGTGCCGCTTGTAGCGACCTGTACACCGTCAACGAGATACGTGATCGACCCTGTCGGGATGGGCATGGTGTAGTTCGGATTCGACGCAGCCGTGAGGGGTATTCCGGTCTCGCCATCGTATGGCTTGACCCGGTAGCCCTCTGGCACCGGTGTTGTCGGTACGGTAGTGGTGTTCCAGGCGACCGGGGACCGTGCCCCATAGGTCATGGTGAACGTACCAATGGCGTCGGGAGCACCACTGTCCGTCGGCGCGATGGAGTTGAACGGGCTGTCAGACGGGGTACACGACGAGTTGCTCGTAACCGGAACCGTGCAGTCTCCGTTGTAAAGCGTTGCCCGGACGGTTGCCCCCTGATTTCCCGCGCCTGGACCAAAGTTGCTGGGGTCATAGGCAATCGATATCTCAAGATTGACTGTGACCGACGTTCCAGGGGCTAAGGCAAACGATGACGGAGACGTACCGCAGGGTGGTGTTCCAAAACCACTGAAGTACCAATCCGTTCCGCCATCGGGCGATGTCATTGGACACCAATTTCCAGCGGCGTCTTGGTAATCGAGCGTTATGTCGTCGTCTCCTTGGAATGAGTTTGGATTCTGAAAAAAGAGCTTGAGGTAGTTGGAACTCCACGTCTGACCCATCGAGGGGTTGGTAATGGTGACTGACATCGGACTCGGGGTCGGTGATGACAGCTCGACTGTGTTGGGCAGGTTCAACGTGACCGACGGCAGCGGCTGGATCGTGTACGGCACCGCTGGCGAGGTGCTGCCGTCATAGTCGAAGTCACCGGAGTAGACCGCCGTCAGCTGATTGGCCTGACTCGGCAAGGTCGTTGTGGTGTAGGTGGCACTGCCGTTGCTGACCGGTTCAGTGGCAATCACGTTGCCGTTGGCGAGGAAGTTCACGTTGCCCGTGGCAGCGGTGGCGGTGCTCCCGCCCGAGCTGATCGTGTCGGTCAAGGTCACCGAGGTCGTTGTCAGCTGTGGGCTGGCCGGGCTGGCCGTGAGCACGTTCGTGGTGGCCTTCCCTGGTGGTGGTGGGATGGGAAGACCGGTGCCCTGGAGGTTGAGCGTGGTGTTGTTGTTAGTGCTGCCTGCCACCCCGGTTGGGTAGAGACCACTATTGACCCCTATGCTTCCTGGGCCACCCTGTGCTATGCCGCAGGAGTTGGGTCTCTCGTTGGGATTCCCATCTGGTACGCCACCGAAGTCGGGGATGTTGTAGTTGGCCGCCACCAGCGTTACGTCGCCGGTGCTGGTGTTGTAGGGCGCCGTGGACTGGAAGATCATGTTGATCGGGGTCGACAGGCACTGCTGGGTGACCGGCTGGGTGATGTCGAGGGTGTACGAGAGACTGTCGTTGAGCGTGATGTCGCCGTTCGAGTTGATCGAACCGGTGGCGGTGCCCGGGTCGACCTCGTCCATGAAGTAGTTGGTACATCCCCCTGCTGCGGCGCTGCACACACCGTTCTGAACCGGCAAGCTCAGCGTGGCATCGGTAATGGCACCGGTCAGGGGGGCAACCGTGCCGGTGAGCGTGGTGGTGGTCTGGGGTGGGAAGGGCTGCGAGGTCCCGGACGCTGTCGACAGCACCGTCCAGGAGCCCGAGGTCATGTTGAGCGAGAACGGCTCCGTACCGCCGTTCCCGGCATACAGCGTGAGCTGGCCCGAGGTTGCGGTGTCAGCAGGGCTGGCTGAGTCGGTCACGGTCACTGCAAAGGTGGCAGTGGCATTGGCTGTCGGGGTACCCGAGAGGACACCAGTCGTTGTATCCAGGCTCAGCCAGCTGGGCAGTGTGGACCCAGTAGCCACGCTCCAGGTGTCAGAACCGGTACCACCAGTTGCGGCCAAAGTGACCGAGTACGGGGTATTCAGCGGTGCCAATGGCAGTGGCGAGGTCGTGGTCACCGACAACGGGGTGGCTGCACTGGCTGTGGTGACGCCAATTCCAGCCACGGTCCCGGCTATTACGCCTATAACCAGGAGTGTTGCTGTTATGGCCGCGAAAAACCGGCGGGCAAGGCCGCCGGTAGCGTGAGAATTGCGTGACTCTGCGTGGGGATAACTTAGAGAGTTACCTCCCACCCCCCCCCCGCGAGAGTTTTCTCATTTTGAGAATCGCGGGTGGGTGCTGCTGTACTGCGGCGTCCCCGGAACATGTACATCCCCCTGCTTTCGCTTAGTTAGTAAAACTCGGTGTTGGTAAATCTGGTGTTTCGTGCTGTCCCGATCAGATGGTACACACTCTTCGTTTCCCAAACTGGTCGCGATGGCATCTAACTCCAGGTTCTTGATCTTGTCAATCGAGCGCGAATCTGAATTAATAGAAAAGGTCCGCGTAGCTGAGGTCGATGCCTCATCTGAAAGGTTCGTCAACTGACAGCCTTCGCCCTGGTCACAATGGGTGGAGGTTTCAGCGGTGGGGCTTCCGATGGCAGAACACAAGGCAGTCACCAAAAGAGATGGCGCTGCGCCATCGCAAAGCATCCAGAACAGGGGGTGATCTTGGACGAGCTGTGCGCATTGGTTGGCTGGCATCGTGACTACGCCCGTCGTGCGTTGCGCAACGTGGCTACCCAGTGCCTTTACCGCTCAGCCCCGGGTGCGAGCGATTTTCGCCTGCCGCGACGCCAAAGCGCCTCACCCCGACAGAACGCCAGGCCGAGTAAGAGATGCCCTTGCGCTGGCCATAGGACTTCGCCACCAGCAACTGACCACTGAGCTCGTGCATTTGGACACGCAGGAAGAAAACCTGCTTGACCTGGCTGCCGACGGCAGTCTCCCCGGCAAGGTCAAGCAGCGCCTCGGTGCCATCTTGCGACAGCGACAAGAAGCTCACCCAGCAGCTTGATCAGGCAGACGAGCGGCTGGCAATCGGAGCGGCGCTACATCAGAAACGCCTTTGCGCAAGTGCTGCGAGCAATTGCCGAGGCTCTACGGGCAGATGACCCAGAACAGCGGCAACTGATGAACCATGCGATCTTCGAGAAGCTGTACATCATCGATGAGAAAGATGATTAAAAGCAGGTATTTAAGCCGCCGCTCGACGAGTTGCTGCCAGACGGGCAACTGAACGGAGACATGAAAGAGGTCCCCCGCAGATGCGACAGGGACCTTGTCGGGGCTTCACACCGGACCCCTGACCACTGCTTGGCCGTGGTTTAGATAAGCGGGTCATGGTGGAGGTGAAGGG
>CAWEXG010000013.1:0-8009 GCA_963812965.1 uncultured Acidimicrobiaceae bacterium
TCTGTGATGTCGCGAGACATTAGAGACAATGTCTCAAGACATCGTAGACATCATGGTGGGCCCTGAGGTTGGTAGTCCCGTGTGGAATCGATGGTCAGCGCACGAATGAGCTGGCCGTCCTCGTTCAGGACCCGGACATCGGCTCCGGCTGTCAGAACGATGACCCGGATCCCGGTGAGCTTGCGTCCAAGGCCGATGTGGTGGAGCCGGCTCTCGTAGCGGAGGGTGATCGTGCCGCTCTTGTCGATCTTGTCCCTCCGCACCCGGTAGCCGTCGACGTGGATACCCGCTCGCCGCTTGGTCCGGTGTTGACAGTTCTACGGCTGTTCACGTCCACACACGTGGTGTACGCCTCGGGCCCCGGTGAGCTCACGATGAGCTGACCATCCGCCTGACGCGACGACCACCGCATCAATCTTCAAGTTCCGTCCAAAGAACACGAAGGAGAAGATGCGGTGGAAGTCACCAACACGATGGGCGCGGCCGAGCTGCTGCGCAAGTATCTCAACGACGCAGACCCTGACCTGCTGCGATCGATGGTCCAGAGCTTCGCCGAGGCGTTGATGTCGGCCGAGGCCAGTGGACTGTGCAATGCCGAGTACGGAGAGGTCACCACCGACCGGGTGAACTCGAGGAACGGCTACCGGTCCCGGCGGTGGGACACCCGGGCCGGCACGATCGACCTGGCCATCCCGAAGCTGCGGAGCGGCAGCTACTTCCCGGACTGGTTGATCGAGCCCAGGAGACGGGCCGAGCGGGCACTGGTGGCCGTGGTGGCCCAGTGCTACGTCGAGGGGGTGTCCACCCGCCGGGTCGACGACGTGGTGCAGTCGATGGGGATCACCGGCATCTCCAAGTCCCAGGTCTCCGAGCTGGCCAAGTCCTTGGACGAGACGGTGGCGGCCTTCCGGAACCGACCCCTCGACGCTGGTCCCTACACCTACGTGTGGGTGGACGCCCTGACCCAGAAGGTCCGAGAAGGCGGCCGGATCGTCAACGTGGCCGTGGTGGTCGCCACCGGGGTGAACGCCGACGGGCACCGAGAGATCCTGGGGGTCGACCTCATCACCACCGAGGACGGGGCGGGCTGGACCGCCTTCCTGCGGGGCCTGGTGGCGAGGGGGCTTTCCGGGGTGGCCCTCGTGGCCTCCGATGCCCACCAGGGCCTGGTGGATGCCATCGCCTCGGTGCTGCCCGGGGCCACCTGGCAGCGGTGCCGCGTCCACTTCGTGCGCAACGTCCACACCCGGGTGCCGAAGTCGGCCCAGTCCATGGTGGGTGCCCTCATCCGCTCGATCTTCGAGCAGCCCGACGCCGACCAGGTCCACGCCCAGCACGCCCGGGTCGTCGCCCAGCTGCTCGAGCGCTTCGCTGAGGCCGCCGACATGCTCGTCGAGGCGGAGGCCGACATCCTCGCCTTCGCCTCGTTCCCGAAGGAGCACTGGCGCCAGATCTGGTCCAACAACCCCCAAGAGCGTCTCAACCGGGAGATCCGCCGGCGCACCGATGTCGTCGGCATCTTCCCCAACCGCTCTGCGGTCCTGCGGCTGGTGGGTGCCGTGCTCGCCGAGCAGCACGACGAGTGGGCCGTCGCCCGGCGCTACATGGGCGTCGAGTCCCTCGCCAAGGCCCGACTCCGTCTCGTTGCAGGCACCGACGAGGAGGTGAACCTGGCAGAGCTGGCTGACGTCAGTTAGAACAACAACCGAAGATCGATGTGGTGGTCGTCGTTACACCACGGGTCTGGACGTGGCCCTACGGCCCGGCGAGCCAGGGCTCCTACTTGCTGAGCCTCGTACCTCTCTTACTACCTCCCTGAAACCAACGAGAACGAACCTGATGAGCTCGGGAGTGCTCGAAAACTGCATGGTCCCCCGTCCGGGGTTAGGGGGCGGGGGACCACACACTGTTGGCCGGTTCCCAGGCTGGCTGTGCTGGGTTCCTGTGGCGATCTATTGGTGTTCCTGTCGGTGTTCTTCTGCTGCGTTGCTGGCCGTCCGGCCCGCTGTCCCTGGAGACAAGAAACGACTTCCAGGAACAGCGGCCACACGTCCTCGTTCTGCGTGACGGCGCTCCCTACGGCGCAATCCCAACAACCGGAGCAGTGAAGCTCCCCACCCCTGATCCGTTGAACGGAGCGTTCCCGAAGGTGAAGATGCCGCCGTCTTGTGCACCTAACCAGTAGCCCCCACCATTGCTGGTTGGTGTCAGGCCAATAACAGGAGCATTGGACTGCCCAGATGCCGAGCCGTTGAAGGTGGCGTCACCGAAGGTGAAGACCCCGCCGTCCTTGGCAACCAGCCAGTAGCCCTTCCCATCGGGCGTGGCTGCCATGCTCACCACTGGTGCGTTGAGCGACTGTCCACCCTCGGAGCCGAAGAAGCCAGCGTCGCCGAAGGTGAAGATGCCGCCGTCGCTGGCCACCAGCCAGTAGCCGTTGCCAGAGGGCGTTGCTGCCATGCCGACCACTGGGGCATTTAGGTGTTGGCCACCTTCTGAGCCGAAGAAGGCGGCGTCGCCGAAGGTGAAGATGCCACCATCTGCTGCTACGAGCCAGTAGCCCTTCCCGTCGGGCGTTGCTGCGATGCCGACGATGGGCTCATTTAAGTGTTTTCCACCTTCAGAGCCGTAGTAACTGGCGTCTCCGAAGGTAAAGATGCCGCCGTCGGCTGCAACTAACCAGTAGCCCTTGTTGTCAGGTGTAGCTGTCATGCCAACAATTGGTGCATTGAGTGGCTGTCCAGCTTCTGAGCCGTAGTTGCCAGCATTTCCGAAGGTAGAGACAGCTCCATTGGCAGCTACCAGGCGGTAGCCGGTGGTCGAGGGTGCCAGCACCGTGAGAGTGGCTGGATGAGTGGTTACAGCTGGTCCTGCAGGGTTGCTCACGATGGCCTGGTACTGGTTGCCGTTCTCTGACGCTGTGGTTGTTGGTGTGGTGTAGGAGGAAGACGTAGCGCCAGAGATGTTTGACCAGGTCGTGCCTCCATCTGTGGATAACTGCCACTGGAATGTGGGGGTTGGATCACCGGTTGCTGTGGTGGTGAACGTTGTGGTTACTCCTGCACTGGTGGTCTGGTTGGTGGGTTGGGTGACAATCACTGGGGCGGTGCCGACCTGGAAGTTCACTGGAGCAGAGGTTTGGGCTGGTGTGGGACCGCCGCTCCACACTGCGGTCAGGGTGTGTTGACCGGGGGTGAGGGAGGTTGTGGTGAGGGTGGCGATGCCGGCATTAGCACGGCGGGCACTCGGGACAGGGACCGTTCCGAGATCGGTGGTGCCGTCGAAGAAGTCCACCTGGCCGACGATGGTATCGAGGGACTCATCGGATGGTACCGGGTTCACCGTGGCGGTCAGGGTCACCGGTGCACCGATAGCGGCTGAACCACTTGGGCTCGTGGTCAGCGTGGTGCCTGACACGGTGACCTGTTGCACGACGGCCAGTTGTGTTGGATCGGCCGGGCTGCAGGCGTATACGAAGCCGTCTGATGCAGCGAAGCTGAGGTTGGAGACCCCCACCGGGACGACTGAGCCCGGGGTGCCAGAGATGGGCACCGTTGCGGAAAGCCCGGTCCAACTCAAGGAGGTGATCCCGTTGGCATTCGTCGGAGTCACCACCGGAGGCGTGATCGTGACCCCACCGGGAGAGAGCCCGATGGTGGGGTTGCTCACAGGCCCGAGTCCAGGCCCATTCGGGTCGATGTTCAGCGTGAGATCGAGAGCACTGACGGGCACGGTCGATCCACTTGGCGCCAGGCTTGGCACGGTAGCCACAGCCACCACTGACGCATTGAGCGTTGGATCGGACGATTGGGTGGTCTCACAGACAAACGGCGTGCCTGGAGCTGGTGGTGCCACGGTGAACGTCTGGGAGTAGGAGCTCGGAGCGTAGACCGGGTCGCCGGAGTACTCGACGGTGAGCGTATGGGTACCGGGGATCAAACCGGCAGTTGTGAAGTAGAAGGTGTCGCCGGGGGAACTCGTACCCACTGTCGTTCCGTCGACCAAGTACGTCGATGTGCCTGTCGGGGATGGCAGTATGCCGTAGGGATCTGATGCAGCCGTCAGATTGACATACGGAAGGATCAGGTACCCCTCGGGTACCGGTGTCGTTGGGATCTCATTGTTGCTGAAGCTCACCGGCACCCGTGCCCCGTAGGTCATGGTGAACGTACCGGTGGCCCCGGGAGCACCACTGGGAAGACCAGGGGCTTTTGGGACGATGGAGTTGAACGGGCTGTTGGACGGGGTACACGACGAGTTGCTCGTAACCGGTACCGTGCAGTCTCCGTTGTAAAGCGTTGCCTTGACCGTCGCTCCGCCGGGGCCAAAGCTGTTGGGGTCATAGGCAATCGATATCTCAAGATTGACTGTGATCGACGTTCCAGGGGCTAAGGCGAACGATGACGGAGACGTACCGCAGGACGGTGTTCCAAAGCCACTGAAATACCACGACTGTCCGCCATCGGGCGATGTCATTGGACACCAATTCCCAGCGGGGTCCTGGTAGTCGAGCGTTATATCATCGTCTCCTGCGAATGAGAGTGGAGTGTGAAAAAGGAGCTGGAGGTAGTTGGAACTCCACGTCTGACCCATCGAGGGGTTGGTAATGGTGACTGACATCGGGCGCGGGGTCGGCGACGACAGCTCAACCGTCGTCGGCAAGTTCAGCGTGACCGACGGCAGCGACTGGATCGTGTACGGCACCGCCGGCGACGTGCTGCCGGAGTAGTTGAAGTCACCGGAGTAGACCGCCGTCAGCTGGTTGGTCTGGCTCGGCAAGGTCGTTGTCATGTAGGTGGCACTGCCGTTGCTGACCGATGCGGTGCCGACCACCGCTCCGTTAGCGATGAAGTTCACGCTACCCGTGGCAGCGGTGGCTGTGCTCCCGCCCGAGCTGATCGTGTCGGTCAGGGTCACCGAGGTCGTTGTCAGCTGCGGGCTAGTAGGACTGGCCGTGAGCACGTTCGTGGTGGCCTTCCCCGGTGGTGGAGGGATAGGAAGACCAGTGCCCTGGAGGTTGAGTGTGGTGTTGTTGTTGGTGCTGCCGGCGACCTGGTAGGGGTAGCCGGCGCCGTTGAGCGATGACAAGGCGAGACCACAGGCGCTGGGGTTCACCGGCGCTTCAACGAAGTCCGGGATGGTGTACTTCGATGCCGACAGGGTCACATCACCGGTGCTGGTGTTGTAGGGCGCAGTGGACTGGAAGGCCAGGTTGACCGGACTAGACACGCACGAACCGGTGATCGGAGCGGTGATGTCAAGGGTGTAGGAGAGGCTGTCGTTGAGCGTGATGTCGCCGCTCGAGTTGATCTGACCGGTGGCGGTGCCGGGGTCGGCCTCAGTCATGATGTAGTTGGTACATCCCCCAGCAGCGGCGCTGCACACACCGTTCTGAACCGGCAGGCTCAACGTTGCATCGGTGATGGCACCGGTCAGCGGAGCCACAGTGCCGGTGAGCGTGGTGGTGGTCTGGGCCGGGAAGGGCTGCGAGGTCCCGGGCGCTGTCGACAGCACCGTCCAGGAACCCGAGGTCATATTCAACGAGAACGGCTGCGTCCCGCCGTTCCCGGCATACAGCGTGAGCTGACCGGAGGTTGCGGTGTCAGCAGGGCTGGCCGAGTCGGTAACGGTCACCGCAAAGGTGGCAGTGGCGTCTGTGGTTGGGGTGCCAGACAGCACACCAGTCGTGGCATCCAAGCTCAGCCAGCTGGGCAGTGTGGACCCGCTAGCTACGCTCCAGGTGTCAGAACCGCTGCCACCAGTTGCGGCCAAAGTGACCGAGTACGGGGTATTCAGCGGTGCCAATGGCAGTGGCGAGGTCGTAGTCACCGACAACGGGGTGGCTGCACTGGCTGTGGTCACGCCAATTCCAGCCACGGTTCCGGCTATTACGCCTATAACCAGGAGTGTTGCTGTTATGGCCGCGAAAAACCGGCGGGCAGAGCCGCCGGTGAAGTGAGAATTACGTGACTGTGCGTGGGAAAAACTTAGGGAGTTACTCCCCCACCCCCCCCCCGCGAGAGTTTTCTCATTTTGAGAATCGCGGGTGGGTGCTGCTGTACTGCGGCGTCCCCGGAACATGTACATCCCCCTGCTTTCGGTTTGTGTGTGTTTCTGCTGTGATCTTGATGTTACGTGCTCGCAGTTTCTCAAACTGGTCGCGGTTGGCATCTAACTCTAGGTTCTTTCCATTGTCAAGAGCGGGGTGTGATCTTTTTGGTGGAAGCTGGGGTTCCAGAGGAGCCGAGCTGGGCTGGAGTCGGTTCCAGAGACTCAGAGAATCGGTGGGGCGTACTGGGGTTCCAGAAAAACAGAGTGCGACCGCTCGGCCGCAGCGACATCGCCAGCAACCCGCGCTGGTGGACCTGCTCGGACCGGTAACCCGTGGCTAATCTCAAACTCGACAACGATGATCGGGGCAGGCGAGGCGAGCGCAAGGCTGGGACTCGCCTACCAGCCGAGCGATTGGAGAAGATCAATGGTCAACCCGATTCCTGACACGTATCCTCGTGTGACGCCGTATCTCTACATCGATGGGGCGCAGGCCGCCATCGACTTCTACACCGACGTGCTCGGTGCCGGCGTGCGCATGACGATGCCCGGCCCCGATGGCAAGGTCGGTCACGCTGAGCTGAACATTGGAGACTCGGTGATCATGCTCGCCGACGAGTTCCCCGACATGGGCATCCGAGGGCCGAAGTCGATTGGGGGGTCACCTGTGGCCATCCATGTCTACGTGGACGACGTGGACGCCACCTTCGAGAAGGCCCTCAGCGCCGGGGCTACCACGCTGCGCCCGGTGGAAGACAAGTTCTACGGAGACCGGGGCGGCGAGTTCGAAGATCCCTTCGGCCACCGCTGGAGCATCGCCTCCCACACCGAGGACCTCAGCCCCGAGGAGATGGAGCGACGCATAGGCCAGATGCCCGGCTAGAGCTATACGCGCGAGCCTTGGAGCTTGCGGGAGAGAAGGACGACATGACCACGGCTGACGTCCCACACCCTGACTGGGATGACTCCTATGCCGGCCCGCCACCGCCCTGGGACATCGGCCGCCCGCAGCCCGCCTTGGTCCGTCTCGCCGAGGCTGGCGCGCTCACCGGTGCACTGCTCGACGCCGGCTGCGGCACCGGCGAACACACCATCCTCGCTGCGCTCCACGGCGCCCGCGCCGTCGGTATCGACGTCTCTCCGCGCGCCATCGAGCTCGCCCGCCGCAAGGCGGCCGTACGCGGCATCGACACCAGCTTCCAGGTGCTCGACGCGCTCCATCTCGACTCGCTCGGCGAGACCTTCGACACCATCGTCGACAGCGGGCTGTTCCACGTCTTCGACGACGCGGCTCGTATCCACTACGTCACGGC
Organism: uncultured Acidimicrobiaceae bacterium; assembly: GCA_963812965.1. Classification (GTDB taxonomy): domain Bacteria; phylum Actinomycetota; class Acidimicrobiia; order Acidimicrobiales; family RAAP-2; genus DASXMT01. Next base: position 7,365 of record CAWEXG010000013.1, read on the forward strand.
TCTGCAGGTAGCGCTCCGCCCAGGTGGCTACCTTCACCTCATGTGCTTCAGCGACCGCCAACCTGGCGACTGGGGTCCCCGTCGGGTTACCGAAGGCGAGTTGCGCGCCACGTTTGGCTCCGGCTGGCGAATCGAGTCGCTCGCCTCCGACCGCTTCGACATCAACCCAGGCCTCGGCACCCCCACTGCTGAGGCCTGGCTGGCGGAGATCGTCCGACTGGCGCCCCAGTAACAGCGTTCTGCTGACTCCGGCCCGAACCGGAACTCCAACTCCTCGCCCGCAGAATCGGCTACCGCGAGACTTGCAGCCGGTTCACACCGAGGGATGGCCGAGCTTCCAGAAGGCGCTTACTTACCGCCGAAGGCGGCCTGAAAGCGTAGATAGAAAGCAGCAAATACCAGGACAATGCCGACGTTTCCTATCAAGAGTGCCCAAAAGTGGTGCCTGAAGAACAGAATGTCAAGACCGACCACGACGGCTACGAGCGCAAGCACGTAAACCATGACGGTCGCTCGTCCACCCATTGTGCAAGCCTACCAGTGGCCCCATCTCCCCAAGGTGCCCAACACGGATCGAGGCAGAGGTCTCGCACCGATCAGCGAGCCGCCCCAGTAGATACCGAGGGAACGGCCGGACCGAGTCGG
>CAWEXG010000014.1:0-11985 GCA_963812965.1 uncultured Acidimicrobiaceae bacterium
GCCCAGCCTGTCGGGGGTGCCGAACTCAGCAATCAGGCCGGTGAGGGCTTCACGCAGGTCAGCGATCGCGGACGCAGCCGTGGTGCCCTCGCCGTTGGCGCCCACGCCGGGCCGTAGCTGGGCATGGGCACACCACACGCCGTCCTCATCCTGTTCGACGGTGTAGGGCACGTGAACCGCCCGGGTCATCGCAACTGGCTCCTTCGAAAGACAATAGCCATATGGTAACGCCGGCCCACGCCAGGACACCCCCGTTGCTCGTAGAGCGGGCAAAAGGAGGCCGGTGAGGGGTCGGACCCCAACCCCCCCCTCAGTTCGCCCCCCAACCAGGGTGCCGGATAGCCTCACCGGCATGGCAGGCAAGACTCCCGTCCACGTCACCGTCACCGGGGCAGCCGGCCAGATCGGCTACGCCCTGCTCTTCCGGATCGCCTCCGGCCAGTTGCTCGGGCCGGACCAGCCGGTCGTGCTCCGCCTGCTCGAGATCGAACCGGGGATGCAGGCGCTCGAAGGCGTGGTCATGGAGCTCGACGACTGCTCGTTTCCCCTGGTCAGTGACATCGTCGCCACCTCTGACCTGAAGACGGCGTTCGACGGGACCAACTGGGCGCTGCTGGTGGGCTCCATCCCCCGCAAGGCGGGTATGGAGCGTGGTGATCTGCTCACGGTGAACGGCGGTATCTTCCAACCACAGGGCCAGGCCATCGCCGCCAACGCCGCCTCGGACGTCCACATCGTGGTGGTCGGCAACCCGTGCAACACCAACTGTCTGATCGCCCGTTCCAACGCCCCCGAGATACCCACGGACCGCTGGTTCGCCATGACACGGCTCGACGAGAACCGGGCCGAGAGCCAGCTGGCCGAGCGCGCCGGCGCGCCGGTGGCGTCGGTCACCAACCTGGCCATCTGGGGCAACCACTCCGCCACCCAGTTCCCGGACTTCGCCAACGCCCAGATCGATGGCAAGCCCGCAGCAGAGGTCATCGACGACCAGGGTTGGCTCGAAGGCGACTTCATCACGACGGTGCAGAAGCGGGGCGCCGCCATCATCGACGCCAGAGGCCTCTCGTCGGCAGCATCGGCAGCCAACGCCGTCGTCGACTCGGTGGTCAGCATCCGGACCGGTACCCCGGCGAACGACTTCACGTCCCTCGCCGTGGTCAGCAATGGAGAGTACGGCGTTCCCCACGGCCTGCAGTTCGGGTTCCCGGTACGGAGCAGCGGCATCACCAACGGCTGGGAAGTGGTCGAGGGCCTCCACCATGACGAGTTCGCAACGCAGCGCATCCGCATCACCACCGAAGAGCTTGAGGCCGAGCGAGCCGACGTGGCTGACCTGCTCCCCTGAACTGAGTTTTGGGTTTCCTGGTCCGGTCCCAACCCACCTCAGTTCCTCTGGAACCCCCTGCGCCGCCAGAAAAGAAATCAATACTCCTATTGACAAGATGAAGAACCTGGAGTTAGATGCCATCGCGACCAGTTTGGGAAACAAAGAGTGTGTACCATCTGATCGAGACAGCACGAAACACCAGTTTTTATCAACCAAGCGAAAGCAGGGGGATGTACATGTTCCGGGGACGTCGCAACACAGCAGTAACCCACGATGCTCAGGCTGAGAAGAATTCTCAATCTGGGAAAGTTCTCGCGGGGGGGGGTGGGGGAGTAACTCCCTAAGTTTTTCCCACGCAGAGTCACCAAAATCTCACTTCACCGGCGGCTATGCCCGCCGGTTTTTCGCGGCTATAGCGGCAACGCTCCTGGTCGTAGGAGTGATCGCCGGTTCTGTGGCCGGGATTGGGGTGACTGCTGCCAGTGCGGCCACCCCGCTATCAGTGACCACGACCTCACCACTGCCTTTGGCCCCGCTGAACACCCCCTATGCCGCCACCCTGGCTGCAACTGGTGGGACCGGGAGCTACACCTGGAGCGTGGCCACGGGCTCCACGTTGCCCAGCTGGCTGAGCCTGAATTCGTCGACCGGCGTGCTCTCGGGAACCCCGACGGACAACGGTACCTACACCTTTTCGGTCACGGTCACCGACTCGGCCAGCCCACCCGATACAGCGACCTCCAGCCCGCTCACCCTCTACGTCGGCAACGGCGGTACGCAGCCGTTCTCGTTCAACATGACCTCGGGCAGCTGGACGGTGCTCTCCAGCGCAGCACCCAATCCCTTCCCCGCCGAGCCGGCTGTCACCCTCAGCGGCCAGGTTGATCCGCTGACCGGAGCGATCACCGGGGCATCGCTGAGCTCTTTGCCACAACAGACGCTCTGCATCTCGGTTCCGGTATCGGGTTGTACCAACTACATCCAGACCGAGGTGGACCCGGGCACGGCCACCGGTTCGATCAACTCGGACGGCGACATCACGCTCGATGACAGCCTCTCCTACACCCTCGATGTCACCACGCCGATCGTCGGTCAGTGCCTGTCGACCCCGATCAACATGATCTTCCAGTCCACCGCGCCCTACAACCCCAGCACCGGCGATGTGACACTGGTGGCGGCCAACTACAACATCCCGGACTTCACTGGCACAGACGGGAACCCCGACGCCCCCCACCTCCTGCGGCTACGCCCAGGGTCCGCTCAACACCAACAGTCCGTCCGGCACCGGGGTAGCGGGCAGCACCAACAACAACACCACGCTCAACCTCCAGGGAACGGGTCTTCCCATCCCACCACCACCAGGCAAGGCCACCACGAACGTGCTGTCGGCAAGCCCTGCCAGCCCACAGCTGACGACCACATCGGTCACGTTGACCGACACGATCAGCTCGAGCGGCAGCATCGCCACGAACGCCACCGGCGACGTGAACTTCATCGCTAGCGGAGCCGTGATCGGCACCGAACCGGTCAGCAGCGGAAGCGCCACCTTCACCACCTCGTCATTGCCCAGTGCAGCGAACCAGCTGACCGCTGTCTACTCCGGCGACATCAGCTATGCCGGCAGTACGTCAGCGACCGTCCCCTATACCATCCAAGCACTGCCGTCGGTCGCGTTGAACCTACCCACCACGGTGGAGCTGTCGTCCCCAACCCCGACCCCGATGTCGGTCACCCTCACCAACCCAGCGACGGGTGCGAACTGGAGCAACGATCTCTACTTGCAACTGACGTTTGAGAATCGGGGTGCGACCCGGAGACGCCACCCTCAGCTACCAGGACAGCGCCGGGAACTGGTGCCCGATGGTCCAACCGCCTTATAGCATTAGTTTCTTCTTCAGCGGCTTCGGCACCTCACCGTGCGGCACGGAGACAACCGCGTTCTCCCTGGCTCCGGGACAGTCGCTCACCCTCAACCTGCAGATATCCATCGCCTACAACCCGACGAACGGTACCGGTCCTGGCGGCCCAGTAGCAGTCAATCCGATCCTCTACAACGGGAGCTGCTCGAGCCCGACGAACTGCACCGAATCCAACAGCCCGTTCAACTTCATTTCGCCGACGGAGAGCGGGGCCCCGGAGACCAGCGGCACGTTCACCAAGACCTATGGGGCACGGGCGCCAGTGACGTTCACCTCTTACAATATGCCTACAACGCCGGTGCCCGAGGGGTACCGGATCGTCCCGAGTATCAGGGTTGCGGCTGCGTCAAGCCTCGACCCATTCCTGCAATCCCCGACAGGAACGTTTACCTATCTGGTTGATGGATCGGTTGTGGGCACGAGCAGCACTTCCGGCGTCGGCGGCGTCACTAGTGCGGGAAATTTCCATTTCAGTACCGCAGGACTGATTCCTGGTACCCATACGCTCACTATCGAGTACTCCGGTGACCCGGTCTACGCTCCGAGCTCCTACTCGCAGACGTTCACCGTGGCACCACCAGCTCCCGGTACATCGTTCGTCTGTGAGACCGACTAGTAGTGTCTCCCCAACGCTCACTGCCTCGGTGGTGGCTGTGGCCACGGTCCCCAGCCCCGTACCAAGCGGGTCGACCGTGCCCGTCAGCGCTCTCGATCTGACGCTGAACATCGACCCAGCCGATGACTCGCTCGATCCCTATGACCCTGTGAGCAACCCCACCATTGGGCTCTCTCCCGGTGGGGCCACGATCACGCCACCTGGGGTGACTCCGACGAACCCCGACAGCATCGACGTCTACGGAACTACCTCGGTGAGCTGGACTGGACTGTCCGCAACCGTGCCGATCTCTGGCACGCCTGGCTCGATCGTGCCGGTGGCGGATTTCTTCCATCAGCTTCGCGGAGGAGGTTGGGGTGTCTCATACGCTTGCAACCTGACCGACCCGACGGCACCTGCCATCGTCCAACAGGTCGATGTGTCGGGCACGATGCTCACGACGAGCCCAACCGATTCGGCCGCTGTTGGTGCACCGGTGAGCGCTGACCGCAACGGTGTATCCCACCCCTCGGACTACGCGCAGGATCAGTTTGTCGGACAGGTGGACTTCTTCGACGGGACCACCGATCTCGGGACGGTGAGTGTGCCGAGCAGCTGGAAACGCCGATGCCGGCATCGCCACCCTCACCACAACGTCTCTGCCGCCTGGCGACCAAACGCTGACGGCGGTGTGGAGTGGTGGTCCCACACCGGCGCAGACGTCCGATCCAGTGGACTTCCAAGTGGGCACGGCGCCAACCGTCACTGCCCAGCCGACGAACCAGACAGCCTCTGCTGGCGCAGCGGCCACGTTCGCGGTCGCTGCTACTGGTGATCCCACCCCAACCGTCCAGTGGCAGGTATCCACGAACGGAGGGAAGACGTTCGCCAACATCGCAGGGGCGACGTCATATTCGTACACCACTCCGGCCACGACGGCCGCAGATAATGGCAACGAGTACCAGGCCGTGTTCACGAACGGTGCGGGACCCAGCGCCACCACGAACCCCGCCACGTTGACGGTCATCGCTGTGTCGACCACCGGGTATCGGGTGGTTGCCTCCAACGGCACGGTCACCACATTCGGGAACGCCGGGAACTACGGATCGGAGAGCGGAGCCCTCAACGCTCCTATCGTCGGCATAGCAGCAATGCCTGACAATAAGGGCTACTGGCTGGTAGGAGCAGACGGAGGCATCTTCACCTTCGGCGACGCCGGCTACTACGGCTCTGAAGGTGGCCAGCACCTGAACGCTCCTATCGTGGGCATGGCAGCCACGCCTGACGGCAAGGGCTACTGGCTCGTTGCCGCTGACGGCGGCATCTTCACCTTTGGCGATGCTGCCTTCTACGGCTCGGAGGGTGGTCAACACCTGAACCAGCCGGTAGTCGGCATGGCATCAACCCCAGACGGCCAGGGCTACTGGCTGGTGGCAGCTGACGGCGGCATCTTCACCTTCGGCGACGCCACGTTCCTTGGCTCAGAAGGTGGCCAAACACTGAACGCCCCCGTTGTCGGCATGGCAGCTACGCCTTCGGGCAACGGCTACTGGCTGGTGGCCAAAGACGGAGGTGTGTTCACCTTCGGTGGCGCCAGCTTCAATGGGTCAGCGGCCGGTCAGTCGAACGCTCCGGTCGTCGGCCTTACTCCCACCCCAGGCGGTGGCGGCTACTGGATCGGAGCTTCCGACGGAGGCATCTTCACCTTCGGCAACGCCCCATTCAACGGCTCGGCTGTCGGGACGACCACTGCCCCGATCGTGGGCATCGCACCGTAGGAACTCCAAGAAGGACGTGTGGCTCGTTGTTCCTGGGAGCTTGTTTCTGGGGCCCCAGGGACAACGAGTTCACGGCCGACAAGAACGCCACAGGACCCAGCGTGGCTTGGGATCCTGGCTCAGAGTGTGTGGTCCCCCGCCCCCTAACCCCGGACGGGGGACCACGCAATCCATCTTGCTCACTACGAGTCGGGGCCATCCTTGGGAATTCTACTGTACGCACTACAAATGTAGTGCGTTTACAGCGCGGCTGTACTACGCTGGTCTCGTGATCGAGATCACTGAGCTGCTGTGGGACGAGCAGAACATTGCCCATATCGGTCGGCACACGGTGACCCCCGACGAGGTAGGCCAGGTTGTCTTCGACGTCAAGACGGTGTTCTTTGACGCCGACAACCCAGCCCGCCCCGGTCGTCTGGTTGCCTTCGGCCAGACCGCCTCGGGGCGGTTCCTCACCGTCTATCTCGATACGCCAGTCAAAGGTCGCAGCTACCCGGTAACTGCTCGACCGATGACCACCAAGGAGGAATGGGGTTACCGAGCTACCAAGGAGGCTGATGATGGCTGAGAAATGGGCATACGAGAAGGACGCCGCGGCCTTCGACAAAGCGGATCACGATTTATCGAAACTGCGCCGTGTCGAGGTGCGCCACGGGGAGCCGAAGTCCTCCCTGGCAGTGCGGTTCGATGCCGCCGATCTCGAGCGGCTTCGCCTGCCGCGCCGAAGCTGAAGGTGGTCGGTGTCACACAGCTGGTGCGCCGCTGGGTCGTGGAGCGGCTGGACGAACCGGAACCTGGCGGTGCCGTCGAAGACCTGATGGACTCGCTGGAGAAGAGCCTGCGTGCTGCTCGGGCCATCAAGCATTCTCGCGCGCAAGGCCGGTTGACCAGCAGCGGGATGCCAACGAGGACAAGGTGGGCATGCAAGAGGCACTTTGGGGGAGCAGCCCATAGGACCGAAACGGTTGAGATCGAGTTCGTCGTCGAAGGAGAAACGCTCGAAGAAGCCCATCAGTACGCTCGTAACGTCGTAGAAAAGACGCCCGTTCCCAGTCTCGGACGACAACCACGCTTCGACATGCGTGCCCTGGTCACCACACCTGTTGACGCGTTGCTATTGACAAGTTGAAGTCACCTGGAGTTAGATGCCATCGCGACCAGTTTGGGAAACGAAGAGTGTGTACCATCTGATCGAGAAGCACGAAACACCAGATTTCCAAACACAGTTTCATCAACTAACCGAAAGCAGGGGGATGTACATGTTTGGGGACGCGCAACACAGCAACAACCCGCGATGCCGAGGCTGAGGAGGACTTTGCACCCTGGAAAGTCTCGCGGGGGGGGTGGGGAGTAACTCCCTGGCTTTTTCCCACGCAGAGTCACGAAAATGCCACTTCACCGGCGGCCTTGCCCGCCGGTTTTTCGCGTCCGTAGCCGCAACAGCCCTGGTCTTCGGCATGGTGGCTGCCGTCGGGGTCACCGCTGCCAGCGCAGCCACCCCACTGTCGGTCACGACGACCTCGCCGCTGCCGGTTGCCCCGCTCACACCCCCTACGCCGTCACCTTGGCAGCAACCGGGTGGGACCGGTCCTACACCTGGTCCGTGGCGACAGGCTCTACGCTTCCGAGCTGGCTGACGCTTAATTCGACGACTGGTGCTGTCACCGGCACGCCCACAACGGACGCCACCGCTACCTTCGCGGTGACGGTCACCGACTCGGCCAGTCCTCCTGACACGGCAACCTCTGCCCAGCTCACTCTATGCCGGTAACGGTGGTACACAGCCGCTCACCCTGAGCTCGGCCAACCAGCCGGGACAGTCCACCTACCAGGTGCAGGACCACACCCCACCGGCCACATTGCCCGATCCGGTCACCATCACGGGCACGGTCGACCCGCTGACCGGTGTCATCAGCGCTGCGTCGCTCTCGATCCAGCCGTATACGTCCACCGAACGCAACCGGTACTACCAACGTCACCTTCTCCGAGGTCACCCCGGGCACGGCCACGGGCACGGTCAACTCGGCCGGCGACGTCACCATCAACGACTCCCTCCAGGTGGAGCTGGACGTCACCTCGCCCATCACCCAGCAGTGCATTACCACGCCGATCAACGTCACCCTCCAGTCGACAACGCCGTATGACCCGAGCACGGGGAATGTCACATTGTCCCAGTCGAACTTCACCATTCCGGACTTCCCGACCACACCGAACTGTGCGGACGCAGCCAGCACCCTCAACGGCGTCTCTGCCAACGGCTATGCTGGCAGTACCGGAAACAATCTGACTTTGGCCCTCCAGGGCACGTTGCCGATCCCACCACCGCCGGGTGCACCGACCGTGTCCACCCTGACGGCCACGCCGACCAGCCCCCAGTTGACCGGCACTTCGGTGACCTTGGCTGACACCATCACCACAACAGCATCGCCAGCGCCGTCTGCACCGCCCACCGGCACGATCCAGTTCCTCAACGGCACGACGGTGCTCGCTACCGAACCGGTCGCCAGTGGTGGCGCCACCTTTACGACGTCCGGTTTGCCGTCTACCACCAACTCGCTCAGCGCCGTCTACTCGGGCGACTTCGACTACGGGGGAAGCATCTCGACGGCGGTGCCGTACACGGTGCAACCGGCCCCGACGATCTCCGGGCAGATGCCGGCATCGATTGCTCCAGGGACGAGCTCATTCCCCACCCCAACCCCGTTCTCGCTGACGGTCACCGACCCGTCGTCCGGCCAGAGCTACGCCAGCACGTTCCTGGCGCTGACCTTCGCAGAGTTCAGACGGGGACGCGTTTGACCAGACCGACGCAGAGCTGTCCTACCAGGACTCCAGCGGGAGATTGGTGCCCGATGGTCGTGGAAAGTGGCATCGGCCTCGTAGGCGCCGGCGATTTTGCTGGCATTTTCACCGGTCGGGTTCGTCGTGTGGGTCACCTCCCACGGGGTTCTCGCTCAGTCCTGGGCGTCGATGACCTTCAACTTCGAGGATCTCCATAAACGAAAACGGCGATGATGCCCCTGAGTACTACTACGGAAACTACGGGCTGACGTCGTACCTCCAGACCGGAAGCTGCACGAACCCGATCACCTATGGTTCGTGCACCGCGGTGGCACCGTTCTCCACGCTGACAAACTCGCCGAGTTCCTTCGCACCGTTCGTCCTAACCGCTCCGGCGCTACTCCCCGTGACCATCACAGCTGACGGTGTTCCAACGACTCCGGTGCCCCAGGGCTTCGCCGTTCCCCGGATGCCATGCCCGCCGGGCAGATACATCGGGAAACGACCAGGGCGTCCTCAGGCCAAAGTTCGACGATCACCTACCTGGTCGATGGCGTGGCTGTTCCTCAGATCGATCAGCTTTGCCACCCAGTGGCGTTCTCGACCGCCGGCCTGTCGGTGGGAACGCACACATTGCAGGTCGTGTACTCGGGCAACAAGGTCTACGCCTCGAACACTTACACGCACCACGTTCACCGTCGGTCCGCCGCCGATCGGGACGCCCTACAGCTGCGCCGTCGATCCCCAGCGTGGGCACCTCATACGTCCACTCTGAACGCAACGGCCAATGTCACCGCCAATCCGGTACCGTCATCGGTACCGAGTGGCACCAGCGTGCCGATCGACAATCTGAGCGTGACCGTCGACCTCGGACCCGGATTGGGATGGTGCCGACCGGCGATCGTCCAGCGGTCAACCAGGATCGCCCACTTTGACTTCAGCTACGGCGGCCACCCACAGCTCCGCCAGTGACACCAACAATTACCGATGGCGTGCAAACGACGTATGACCGGTCTGTCTACGTCCGTCACGGTGTCGGGAGACCCGGGCGACGTGGATGAACGTCTCGGCTGAGTTCGTTCAGCCTGGTGTCGAGTCGACGTCGTCCCGGCCACCTACGTCTGCACCCCGATGTCCCAGTCGGCCACGATCGCTTCGGTCATCGTTTCAGGCAACACGCTTACTACCAGCCCGAGCGGCTCAGTCGCTGCCGGTACGCCGGTGACGCTCACCGATACGGTGAATCCGGCCACGAACGGATACGACTTCAGCGACGATTTCCCAGCCGAACGAACCCAACGGCCAGGTGGAGTTCCTCGACAATGGGACTGTGCTCGCGACGGTGCCGGTCAGCCTCGGCGGCACGACAGCACCGCCTGTTGGTACGGCTAGTTTTACGACTTCGCAACCTGCCGCCCGGTGCCAACACGCTCACCGCCCAGTGGAGTGGGAGTGGAAATGTGCGCCAACACTTCTGCCCCGGTGGACCTCCAGGTGGGCACGGCGCCAACCATCACCACCCAGCCCAGCAACCAGGCAGCATCGGCTGGAACTGTGGCAGCCTTCACCGCTGCAGCCACTGGCGATCCCACTCCAACCGTCCAGTGGCAGGTGTCCACGAACGGAGGAAAGTCCTTCACCAACATCCCAGGGGCCACGTCTGACTCCTACACCACCCCGGCCACCACGGCTTCGTACAACGGCAATCAGTACCAAGCCGTGTTCACCAACGGCGCAGGTCCACCTACAACGACTACCCCGGCCACGTTGACGGTCATCGCAGCATCGACCACTGGCTATCGAGTAGTTGCTTCCAATGGAGCAGTGTCCACCTTCGGCAACGCCGGGAACTACGGCTCTGAGGCTGGTCAACCGTTGAACGCTCCCATCGTCGGCATGGCAGTAACCCCCGATAACAAGGGCTACTGGCTGGTCGGCGCTGATGGTGGCATCTTCACCTTCGGCGACGCCGGTTACTACGGTTCTGAGGGCGACCAGCACCTGAACGCTCCCATCGTCGGGATCGCAGTAACGCCCGACGGCAAGGGCTACTGGCTGGTCGCCGCAGATGGAGGCATCTTCACTTTCGGTGACGCCGGTTTCTACGGTTCTGAGGGCGGCCAGCACCTGAACGCACCCGTCGTTGGCATGACACCAACGCCAGACGGCAACGGCTACTGGCTTGTTGCCGCCGACGGAGGCATCTTCACCTTCGGTGACGCCGACTTCTAGGGCTCTGAAGGTGGCCAGCACCTCGAACGCCCCCGTTGTCGGGATGGCAGCTACGCCTTCGGGCAACGGCTACTGGCTGGTTGCCAAAGACGGCGGCGTGTTCACCTTCGGCGACGCCACCTTCCACGGGTCGGCAGTGGACAGTCCAATGCTCCGGTCGTCGGCCTTACTCCCACCCCAGGCGGAGGTGGCTACTGGATCGGGGCAGTCCGACGGCGGCATCTTCACCTTCGGCAACGCGCCGTTCAACGGATCGGCGGTCGGCGACACAACGGCCCCGATTGTCGGGATCGCACCGTAGGGAGTTCAAGAAGGACGTGTGGCCGCTGTCCCTGAGAGCTTGTTTTTTGCCTCAGGGCAGCGAGCCCACGGCCGACAAGAACGCCAGAGGTCCCCAGCTTGGGAACCGGCTCGCCATGTGTGGTCCCCCGCCCCCTAACCCCGGACGGGGGACCACGCAGTCTGTCGCTCATCGGAGATCTTGAGAGCGAGACACGAGATGGGTTGTCTCAGTTGAGAAAAGCGCCGTGTCATGGAGCCAGGTCGAGTCGTTCAAGGGGCTGGTGGGTGATCTCGGCGATGATCTCGAAGTCTTTGTCGAGATGGAGAACGGTGAGCCCGGACAGTTCGGCGGTAGCGGCGATGAGGATGTCGGGGATCGAGGGCGCACGGTGCCGGCCACGATCGGCGAGCAACGCGAGCACCTGAACGGCACGGTCCTCGACGGCCGGGGTCAGGTATTCGACTGGCATCGACGAGATCGGCGGGCTGTCCAAGCCGGTCTCAGGTCGTTCGCTGAGCGGGCGGAGTTACCCCATCTCCAGCAGCGTGACAGTAGTGATTCGCACCAGGCCACGTTCGATTCGTGCTCGCCCATTCTTCTGCGTGGGTGCTTGCTTCCAGACGAACGAGGGACGTATGTCGATCAGCCACACTGTCGACTCCGCTGACTCGGAGGTCACGACCACGTCTGGGCCATGACATCCGGATCAGCCAGGTCGGCGAACAGCGTCTCGAACTTCCGCGGTCGCTGACGTCAACCGGTCGGGAACCGTGCCTGCGCGTCTTGACGTAGTCGCCGACGCAGGTACTCGTTCCCGGGACAGGCCGAGCTCCGACGCGGGCGTCGATGGCCGAGACGACCTCTTCGGGAACATCACGGATGAGCACGTCGGACATGGGTCACCTCCTGGTGATATGTAATGATATCACCTCTGAGCTCTATGGCCGGCTGCACTTCATTGTGGCTGTGACACGAGTCTTCGGGGTCAAGAACATGGGCGGGTTGGTGATCTGAAGAGCCCGATCTGATCAGCGATTCCTCCAACGGAGCGCCTGGTTACACCATCT
>CAWEXG010000015.1:0-7173 GCA_963812965.1 uncultured Acidimicrobiaceae bacterium
GCAGTTCCGCGATCGTCATACGCGTATCGGCAAGAATGCTGCGAAGCGTGCCCTTGGCGATGTCGCCGGCCGGAATGTACCGGCACCGTCGTACCACGTCCGTCGGGATGGCGCATGATGTGATGGCTTCCGGTAATTCGCGCCACCGCGAACCCTGCCTTCTCCAGCGCCCGAACAACCCGCTCGCCGGACACCGAGGGCACTGGTGGCATTAGGCCACGTCGACGGTGAGGACCATCTCCTCGGGGGCGCCGAACTCAGCAATCAGGCCGGTGAGGGCTTCACGCAGGTCAGCGATCGCGGACGCAGCCGTGGTGCCCTCGCCGTTGGCGCCCACGCCGGGCCGTAGCTGGGCATGGGCACACCACACGCCGTCCTCATCCTGTTCGACGGTGTAGGGCACGTGAACCGCCCGGGTCATCGCAACTGGCTCCTTCGAGACTCAGTGTTCTCGGAGCCAGTCAAGGCGGTCCCGGTATCTCACGAGAGCTTCCTCGATCCAGGCACGGTCAGCGTCCCGATCAACGTCGGTCTTGTCGTCGACGACTACGCCGGTCGCTTGATGCGCTTCCATAAGCACAAGGTTACCTCACGCTGCCGCTACACCCAACGTCCTCCCTCGCCTCGGACCTCATGGGCCAGATGCCGTGACTTGACGCGCCAGCGTGAGTCATCCTGCCGGCAGCCGGGAGCGCCTGTGTGTCCCGACCCCCTCAGTTCGCCCCCCAACCGGGGCGCCAGATAGCCTCACCGGCATGGCAGCCAAGACTCCCGTTCACGTCACCGTCACCGGGGCAGCCGGCCAGATCGGCTATGCCCTGCTCTTCCGGATCGCCTCCGGCGCAATTGCTCGGGCCGGACCAGCCGGTCGTGCTCCGCCTGCTCGAGATCGAACCGGGGATGCAAGCGCTCGAAGGCGTGGTCATGGAGCTCGACGACTGCTCGTTCCCCCTGCTCACCGATATCGTCGCCACCTCCGACCTGAAGACGGCGTTCGACGGGACCAACTGGGCGCTGCTGGTGGGCTCCATCCCCCGCAAGGCCGGCATGGAGCGTGGTGATCTGCTCACGGTGAACGGCGGTATCTTTCAACCACAAGGCCAGGCCATCGCCGCCAACGCCGCCTCGGACGTCCGCATCGTGGTGGTCGGCAACCCGTGCAACACGAATTGCCTGATCGCCCGCTCCAACGCCCCCGAGATACCCACGGACCGCTGGTTCGCCATGACGCGGCTCGACGAGAACCGAGCCAAGAGCCAGCTGGCCAAGCGTGCCGGCGTGCCGGTGGCGTCGGTCACCAACCTGGCCATCTGGGGCAACCACTCCGCCACCCAGTTCCCGGACTTCGCCAATGCTCAGATCGACGGCAAGCCCGCAGCAGAGGTCATCGACGACCAGGCCTGGCTCGAAGGCGACTTCATCACGACGGTGCAGAAGCGGGGCGCCGCCATCATCGACGCCCGCGGCCTCTCGTCGGCAGCCTCGGCAGCCAACGCCGTCGTCGACTCGGTGGTCAGCATCCGGACCGGCACCCCGGCGAACGACTTCACGTCCCTCGCCGTGGTCAGTAACGGCGAGTACGGCGTTCCCCACGGCCTGCAGTTCGGGTTCCCGGTGCGGAGCAGCGGCATCGCCGACGGCATCACCAACGGCTGGGAAGTCGTCGAAGGCCTCCACCACGACGAGTTCGCAACGCAGCGCATCCGCATCACCACCGAAGAGCTCGAAGCCGAGCGAGCCGACGTGGCCGACCTGCTCCCCTGAACTGATGTTCTGGGTCTCTGGAACCGGTTCCGGCCCACCTCGGTTCCTCCGGAACCCCATGCGCCGCCAGAAAAGAAATCAATACTCCTATTGACAAGATCAAGAACCTGGAGTTAGATGCCATCGCGACCAGTTTGGGAAACGCGTCAGCGCGTACCATTCAGGTTGAGAAACACGAAACACCAGATTCACTCACACTGATTTGACTAACAACAGCGAAAGCAGGGGGATGTACATGTTCCGGGGACGTCGCAACACAGCAGCAACCCGCGATGCCCAGACTGAGAAATTCTCAATCTGGGAAAGTTCTCGCGGGGGGGGGTGGGGGAGTAACTCCCTAAGTTTTTCCCACGCAGAGTCACGTAATTCTCACTTCACCGGCGGCCTTGCCCGCCGGTTTTTCGCGGCCATAGCGGCAACTGCCCTGGTCTTCGGCATGGTTGCTAGCGTTGGTGTGACCGCCGCCAGTGCGGCTACCCCGCTATCAGTGACCACGACCTCGCCACTGCCCTTGGCCCCGCTGAACACCCCCTATGCCACCACCCTGGCTGCAACCGGTGGGACCGGGAGCTATACCTGGAGCGTGGCCTCGGGCTCCACGTTGCCCAGCTGGTTGAGCCTGAATTCGTCGACTGGCGTGCTGTCAGGCACGCCCACGACGAACAGCACTGCTACGTTTGCGGTCACCGTCACCGACTCGGCGAGCCCAGCCGACACGGCGACCTCGGGGCAGCTCACGCTCTATGTAGGCAACGGTGGTGAACAGCCGTTCTCGTTGAACCTGACGTCTGGTTCCTGGAGGGTGCTTGCGACGGGCACCGGACCATCTCAGACCTTCCCGCCCCAAACCACAACCGTCTTGGTCGGCCAGGTCGATCCCCTGACTGGTGCCATCACCGATGCCACCTTGAGCCTGCCAGCCCAGTACGGCGTCTGTAGTGCCGCAGCAGGGGGATGTACCAACTACTTCATGGATGAAGTCAACCCCGGTACCGCCACAGGATCCATCAACTCCAATGGCGACATCACGCTCAATGACAGCCTCTCCTACGAACTCGACGTCACCACGCCGGTCACCTCGAAGTGCCTGTCAACCCCGATCAACATGACCTTCCAGTCGACCGCGCCCTATGACACCAGCACTGGAGACGTGACGCTGTCAGCTTCGAACTACAACATCCCGGCCTTCACTGGGCTGCCAGGGACAGTGACCCCAGTAGATCCCGCCGGTTCCTGTGGCCTAGCCGAGGAATCGCTCAACATCGGCGGTTACCCCTACCAAGTGGCAGGCAGCACTAGCAACAACACGACGCTCAACCTCCAGGGCACCGGTCTTCCCATCCCACCACCACCTGGCAAACCGTCGACGAACGTACTCTCGGCGTCTCCTGCCAGCCCGCAGCTGACAACGACCTCGGTGACCCTGACCGACACGATCAGCTCGGGCGGTGCAGTAGCCACCGCTGCCACGGGCACCGTCAACTTCATGGCCAACGGCAACGTGATTGGCACTGTGCCGGTCAGCAATGGAGGTGCCACCTACACGACAACGGCCCTGCCGAGCCAGACCAACCAGCTGACAGCGGTCTACTCCGGTGACTTCAACTACTCCACCAGTACCTCGCCGGCAGTGTCGTATGCGATCCAACCACTGCCGTCGGTCACATTGAACCTGCCCACCACAGTTGAGCTGTCGTCGCCGACCCCGACCCCGTTCTCGGTCACTATTACCAACCCCTCGACGAGTCAGAGCTGGAGTTCTAACTACCTCCAAATCCAGTTTCAGAACCCGAACGGATTTGAAACTGGCGATGGGACAGTCGCCTACCAAGACAGTGCGGGCGATTGGTGCCAGATGCCAACGATATTCCCAAGCTCCCAGCAGATGTATGCGTACTTCAGCGGTTTCGCAACCTCATGCGGCACGCCACCCAGCTCGTTCTCGCTAGCTCCAGGACAGTCGCTCACTATCAATCTCCAGCTTTCACTGACGTACGACACCAGTGAGTACGGTCCCGGCCCTGCGACCGCCAGAGCAACGCTTTATAACGGAGGCTGCACGGTTCCGGTTACGGACCAAGGGTCGTGTACCCCGTCCAACAGCCCGTTCAATTCGATCGCGCCGACGCAGAGTGGCGCTCCCGAGGCTACCGGCACGTTTACGATGACCTATGGGGCGCGGGTGCCGGTGAGCTTTAGCAACAATGACATTCCCACGACGCCAGTGCCCGAGGGATACCTGATCCTTGCGTACGGCGATTTGCGACCTGCGTCAAATCCCTACTACATCATGCCAGAGCCGACAGGCGCATTGACGTACTTGGTCGACGGAACGGTGGTGGGTACAAGTGGCAACAACTCGTTTTTTCACTTGATGACTGCCGGTTTGAGTCCTGGTACCCACACGCTGACTATCGAGTACTCCGGTGACCCGGTCTACTCCCCAAGTTCGTACTCCCAGGCATTCACTGTGGCGCCCCCAGCTCCTGGCACATCGTTCGTCTGTCAGACCAATGATTCGAATTACCCAACGCTCAATGCGTCGGTGGTGGCTGTAGCTACGGTTCCCAACCCCGTGCCAAGCGGATCGACCGTGCCCGTCAGCGCTCTCGATCTGACACTGAACATCGACGCGATTGCTGGGCCTGTCACCTATGGGCCTGTGAGCAACGCCACTATCGGGCTCTCTCCGGGTGGTGGCACGATCGCGCCTCCGTCGGTGACCCCGACGATCGCCAACGGCATCGAATCGGTGAGCTGGACCGGGCTGTCTTCCACGGTGCCGATCTCCGGTACGCCCGGCACCGTCGTCCCGGTTGCTATCTCATCTCTGAGCTTTAAGGGGGGAGGCGTTGGCGGTACCTCCTACGCTTGCAACCCGACCGATATGATGGCACCAGCCGTCGTGCAACAGGTCACCGTGTCGGGCACGGTGCTGACGATGAGCCTAAGTGGTTCAGCCGCCGTGGGTATACCGGTGACCCTGACTGCCACGGTCTATCCGACCCCTTCGGATTACGCCAGCGATGTCATCGTTGGGCAGGTGGACTTCTTCGACGGCACGACCGATCTTGGGACAGTAGGTGTGCCGAGCATCGACGGTATTGCTACCCTCACCACAACCTCCCTGGCGCCTGGCGACCACACGCTGACGGCGGTGTGGAGTGGTGGTCCCACACCGGCTCAAACATCGGACCCGGTCGACTTCCAAGTGGGCACGGCGCCATCGGTGACCACGCAACCCACGAACCAGACAGCTTCGGCCGGCGCAGTGGCCACGTTCACGGCCGCAGCAACCGGTGATCCCATCCCAACCGTCCAGTGGCAGGTGTCCACGGACGGAGGGAAGACGTTCACTGATATCGCCGGTGCAACATCGAACTCCTACACCACCCCGGCTTCGGACAACGGCAATGAGTACCAGGCCGTATTTTCGAACGCCGCGGGACCAGACGCCACCACGAACCCAGCCACACTGATGGTCATCGCACCATCGACCACTGGCTATCGAATGGTTGCCTCCAACGGTGCCGTGTCTACCTTCGGGAACGCCGGGAACTACGGCTCTGAGGCTGGCCAACCGTTGAACGCCCCCATCGTCGGCATGGCGGCAACCCCTGACAACAAGGGGTACTGGCTGGTAGGAGCAGACGGTGGTGTGTTCACCTTTGGCGACGCCGGCTACTACGGATCCGAGGGCGGCCAGCACCTGAACGCTCCCATCGTGGGCATGGCAGCAACGCCAGATGGGAAGGGCTACTGGCTCGTGGCTGCCGACGGCGGCATCTTCACCTTCGGCGATGCCACCTTCTACGGCTCGGAGGGTGGCCAACACCTGAACCAGCCGGTCGTCGGCATGGCAGCAACGCCTGACGGTAAGGGCTACTGGCTAGTAGCCAGCGATGGCGGCATCTTCACCTTCGGCGATGCCACGTTCCTTGGCTCAGAAGGTGGCCAACACCTGAACGCCCCTGTCGTGGGCATGGCAGCCACGCCGTCGGGCAACGGCTACTGGCTGGTTGCCAAAGATGGAGGTGTGTTCACCTTCGGCGACGCTTCGTTCCAGGGATCCGCTGCGGGTCAGTCGAACGCACCGGTTATTGGCCTCACTCCCACCCCCGGCGGAGGCGGCTACTGGATAGGCGCCCAGGACGGCGGCATCTTCACCTTCGGCAACGCCCCGTTCAACGGGTCGGCGGTTGGGACAACGACTGCCCCGATCGTGGGCATTGCGCCGTAAGTACTCCAAGAAGGACGTGTGGCCGCTGTCCCTGAGAGCTTGTTTTGCCTCAGGGACAGCGAGCCTCACGGCTGACAAGAACGCCAAAGGTCCCCAGCTTGGGAACCGGCTCACGGTGTGTGACCCCCGCCCCCTAACCCCGGACGGGGGTCACGCAGTTTTCACGGTCCTGTCGCTCGTCGGAGATCTTGAGAGCGGACACGAGATGGGTTGTCACAGTTAAGGAAAGCGCCGTGTTATGAAGCCAGGTCGAGTCGCTCAAGGGGTTGGTGGGTGATCTCGGCGATGATCTCGAAGTCCTTGTCGAGGTGGAGAACGGTGAGTCCGGAGAGTTCGGCGGTGGCGGCGATGAGGATGTCGGGGATCGAGGGCGCACGGTGCTGACCGCGATCGGCGAGCAACGCGAGCACCTGAACAGCACGGTCTTCGACGGTCGGGGTCAGGTACTCGACTGCCATCGACGAGATCGGCGGGCTGTTCAAGCCGGTCCGCAGGTCGTTCGCCGAGCGAGCGGAGTACCCCATCTCCAACAGCGTGACAGTGGTGATTCGCACCAGGCCACGTTCGATCCGTGCCGCCCATTCCTCCGCGTGGGTGCTTCTTCCCAGACGAACAAGGGCCGACTTGTCGATCAGCCACACTGTCGACTCCGCTGACTCGGAGGTCACGACCACGCCTGGGCCATGACCTCCGGATCAGCCAGGTCGGCGAACAGCGTCTCGAACTTCTGCAGGTCGCTGACGTCAACTGGTCGGGCACCTTGCCGCGGTCTTGACGTAGCCGCCGACGCAAGTACTCGTTCCGAGACAGGCCAAGCTCCGCAGAGCGGGCGTCGATGGCCGAGACGACCTCTTCGGGAACATCACGGATGAGTACGTCAGACATGGGCTACCTCCTGGTGATATCCAATGATATTACCTCTGAGCCATGGTTGAGTGTCGTACTCATACTTCGTAGGAATGCAATATATAACTCGTAGAAATAGCAGATCAGATCTCGTGGTTTCGCGGAACTCGAGGAGGAAGGCGCCGTGTCATGGAGCCAGGTCGAGTCGCTCAAGGGATTGGTGGGTGAACTCGGCGATGATCTCGAAGTCCTTATCGAGGTGGAGAATGGTGAGCCCGGACAGTTCGGTGGCGGACGTCGAGGAGGTGATGGCGCACCCTTCA
>CAWEXG010000016.1:0-9947 GCA_963812965.1 uncultured Acidimicrobiaceae bacterium
GCGCCATCATGTTTATGGCATGGATGACACCCCTGATCCAGACCCCGAAGAGACGCTGACCCGGACGGGGGGCCGTCAGGCGACCGACCCGCTCGGTGCCTTCGTCGTAGGACCTGAGCTCCTGGCTCAAGGCTCACCCGGTGGGGTCCTGACCGGGACACGCTTCGTGGTCAAGGACCTGTTCGACGTGGCCGGTACCCGAACCGGAGCGGGCAACCCCGACTGGCTGGCCTATGCGCCGGTGGCGTCGGCGATGTCGCGGTGACCGCCCTGCTCGACGCCGGGGCCGACCTGTGGGGCAAGACGAAACTGATGAACTGGCGTACAGCCTCTCGGGGACCAACGCCCACTACGGCACGCCGGGTCGGCGCGCCAGGTCGGGTGCCAGGGGGATCTTCGAGCGGCTCGGCCGCGGCGGTAGCCGGCGGCGTTGCACGCTTGGCTCTGGGGACGTCACTGGCGGCTCGGTGCGTGTGCCGGCGTCTGCATACCGCGGCATCTACGGGCTCCGCCCCACCCACGGTCGGATCGACATCCGGGGTCGTGCCCCTGGTGCTGAAGCTTCAGCAGCCGGCGCTGCTGGCCGTCGACGGCGCCACCTTGAAGAAGCGGCTGGCATGCGCTCGTCGCCGGGCAGCCACCCGGCCATCACGACAGACGCCGCGTCTATCTGGAGGTTGGTGGTGGCTACCGATCTCCTGGACCAGGCTGACGATCCGGCAAGCACCGAAGATCGGCGAGGGTGGCGACTGAGCTGGCCCAGCGGTTCGGGGGTTGACGGTGACCGAACGTCCCCGGCCGGACCGGGTGAAGCTCACAACGTGGCGCGGCGCCTTCCCCGGCCTATAGGCGCAAGCGGCTGCAGTTCGATGAAGCGCGGATCTGCATTGCTCACCAACCTTCGGCTCGGGGATCGCGATCTGTTCGCCGAGGACAAGGACGCCCACGACAAGAGCGCAGAACGAGCTGTCGATCCTCGCCGAAGGCGCTGGACGCTCTGGCGGAGGCGGTGGGCGAAAACCGGGATCCTCGTTCAGCCGGCGACGAAGCCGTCCGGCCCCGGCGCTCGACCTGGCAGGGCAGGGTGAAAAACGACCTGCGGAAGACCAACCTGATGCTCATGGCGCGGGCGGGGTGGCTGGTGCACCGGTGGTGTTCCTCCCCCTCGCTCAGGTCATGGCGCACCAATCGGCGACGCCCTCGTCGGGGATGACGATGCTCGCGAGCCTGGCCAACCAGGCATAGGGCCGGCCTCCGTCCTCTTCCTCACCGCGTGCCTCGATCTGCTCGACGTAGATGTACGGCAGAAGGCCAGGCTGGCTCGATACCGCCGGCGAGGAAATCCACGCTCCACCTATATGCCGGGTCCCGTCGTCGAAGCTGGGCGATCGGTGTCATGACCTTCCAAGTCGGCATCGGAGCAGACAGGGAAGGCGGTAAAGGGTGAGGTATAGGACTGGTTAGGTTGGAACAGATCGTGTCGTTCTGCAATCCTCCCTTCATCAACGACAGAAGGAGATCGACCATGGACTGGAAACGAACTGGTCGGCTATCCCGGTCTCGCAATGTCCACAGAGCGAAGGCTTTTTACACCGAGAGAGCCGGCAGTCGATGCTGACCATGACCACCAGGTAAGCGACGAGCTTCGCTTCGTGCAGCTGACACCTCCCGGGTCAGCATGCTCCATCGCCTTCGGGGAAGGGATCGTTGACATGCCACCGGGATCGGTGCAGGGCCTGCAGCTGGTCGTCTCCGACATCAAGGCTGCCCGTACGGAACTGGTTGGCCGGGGGATGGATGTCAGCGAGATTCAGGAGTTTCCTTGGGGTTCGTTCTGTCTTCTTCAGCGACCCCGATGGCAACCGCTGGGCCGTCCAACAGTTGCCTGCCCGCCAGTAGTCCCACCAGTAACAAGGACCGACGAGCTGATAGACCCGGGGCTCGCCAGCTCATCGGGAGATAGGACCGAACAGCTCCTAGAGGTTGTACCACCAGACGGCCCGATCGTCGTTCCCGTCGGTGGCTCAGCCTCGAAGTGATATCACGAGCAAATCCACTCTGCTGGGTGGTGCCCCCGCCGGGCGAGTCAGCAGAGACTGCGTGGCCCCCCGTCCGGGGTTAGGGGGCGGGGGACCACACACTGTTGGCCGGTTCCCAGGCTGGTCGAGCTGGGTTCCGCTGGCGATCTCTTGACACTGCTGGACGTGCGGTCCGCTGTTCCCGGGGGCAAGAAACAAGCACCCCAGGAACAGCAAGCCGAACGCCCTCTTGCTTCTCCCTACGGTGCGATGGCAACCACTGGGGCGTGAAGCTACCCGCTCCTGAGCCGTTGAACGGGGCGTTGTCGAAGGTGAAGATGCCTCCGTCTTGGGCTCCGATCCAGTAGCCGCCACCATTGGAGGTGGGGACCAGGCCTACGACGGGAGCGCTGGACTGTCCGGCGGCCGAGCCGTGGAAGCTGGCATCACCGAAGGTGAAGACTCCTCCGTCTTTGGCGACCAGCCAGTAGCCCTTGCCATCTGGCGTGGCTGCCATACCCACCACTGGGGCATTGAGTGACTGCCCTCCCTCGGAGCCGTAGAAACCAGCATCACCGAAGGTGAAGATGCCGCCGTCGGCTGCCACCAGCCAGTAGCCCTTGCCATCTGGCGTTGCTGCCATGCCGACGATGGGGGCGTTGAGATGCTGGCCACCCTCAGACCCGTAGAAGGCGGCGTCACCGAAGGTGAAGATGCCGCCGTCGGCTGCCACCAGCCAGTAGCCCTTGCCATCTGGCGTTGCTGCCATGCCGACGATGGGCTGGTTCAGTGTTGTCCACCTTCCGAGCCGTAGTAGCCAGCATCGCCGAAGGTGAAGATGCCGCCGTCGGCTCCCACCAGCCAGTAGCCCTTGTTATCGGGCGTCGCTGCCATACCAACAATGGGGGCGTTGAGAGGCTGACCAGCCTCTGAGCCGTAGTTCCCGGCGTTCCCAAACGTGGATACAGCACCGTTGGAGGCCACCAAGCGATAGCCGGTAGTCGACGGGGCCAGCACCGTAAGGGTGGCTGGGTTGGTAGTAGCAGCTGGTCCTGCACCGTTAGTGAATACGGCCTGGTACTGGTTGCCGTTGTTAGACGCTGTGGTGGCTGGTGTGGTGTAGGAGTCAGAGGTGGCACCACTGATGTTGGACCATGTCGATCCTCCGTTCGTGGACACCTGCCATTGGACGGTGGGTGTCGGATCACCGGTTGCAGCTGTGGTGAACGTTGTGGTTGCACCGGCGCTGGTCGTCTGGTTCGTTGGCTGGGTAGTAACGGACGGTGCCGTGCCGATTTGAATCGTGACCGGAGCAGACGTCTGGGTCGGTGTTACCCCACCGCTCCACACCGCCGTCAGCGTGTGGTCACCGGGAGCTAGCGAGTTCGTGATCAGCGTGGCTATACCGGCATTGGGTTGGCCAACGCTTGGCACCCCTACCGTCCCGATATCGGTCGTGCCGTCGAAGAAGTCCACCTGGCCAGCGGTGGCGCTGATACTCGACGGCGTCGGGTACACAGTGGCCGACAATGTCACCGGTGCACCCACAGCAGCTGAACCACTAGGGCTCGTGGTGAGCGTGGTGCCCGACACGTTGACCTGTTGCACGACGGCCGGTGTCGTCGGGTCGGTCGGGTTGCAGGCGTAGGAGAGGCCAGTGAAACCACTACTTGCTCCCGTGAAACTGCAGGGATGAGATAGCAACCGGGACGATGGTGCCTGGCGTACCGGAGATTGGTACTGTGGAAGACAGATCCAGTCCAGCTCAGCGAAGTGGTGCCATTGGCGTTCGTCGGAGTCGCCGCGGGTGGCGTGATCGTGACCCCTCCCGGAGAGAGCCCAATAGTGGCGTTGCTCACAGGCCCAGAGGTGTTAGGTCCAACAACCGGGTCTATGTTCAACGTCAGATCGAGAGCACTGACCGGCACGGTCGAACCGCTCGGTGCCAGACTCGGCACGGTGGCCACGGCCACCACTGACGCATTGAGCGTTGGATAGCCGACTAGTGGTCTGACAGATGAACGGCGTGCCGGGAGCCGGTGGCGCTACGGTGAACGTCTGCGAGTACGAACTCGGGGAGTAGACCGGGTCACCTGAGTACTCGAAGGGTGATGGTGTGGGTCCCTGGGGATCAAACCGGCGGTACTGAGAGTCGATAGATCCCCGGCAGCAAGCCGGCCACCGGCACTGCTCGTACCCACTGTCGTTCCGTCGACGAGGTACGTCATGTCCCTGTCGAACGTGGCATGATGCCGTACGGATTCGACGCAGCCTGGAGATCGACGTTGGGCTCGGATCTGGTATCCCTCTGGCACCGGTGTCGTAGGGATTTCGTTGCTGCTGAACGACACGGCAGACCGTGCGCCGTAGGTCATGACGAAGTACCCGCTGGTCTGCTCAGCAAGTCCGGGGTCTGTCGTGCACGAGGTTGTGCTCGCACACGTTCCGCTGTAGAGATTTTCTGTGAACTGCTGTGTGCCAGGACCGAAGTTGGACGGGTCGTAGTTGATCCACAGCTCGAGGTTGACCGTGATCGACGACCCAGGGGCCAACGAGAACGACGACGGGGGTGTCCCGCATGTCGCGCTCCCAAAGCCACTGAAGTAAAACTGCCCTCCGTCATTCGCAGATGTCATCGGGCACCAGTTCCCGGCGGTGTCCTGGTCGTCGAGCGTCGTATCACCATCACCACCTAGAGCCATTGAACGAAGAATGGAGATAGTTGCTGCTCCAGGTCTGGCCCGTCGACGGATTGGCGATCGTCACGGACAGCGGGGTCGGAGTGGTCGATGACAGCTCAACCGTCGTCGGCAGGTTCAACGTGACCGTCGGATTCGGCTGAACCTCGTACGGCACCGCCGCCGAAGTGCTGCCGGCATAGTTGAAGTCACCGGAGTACACGGCGGTCAGCTGGTTCGTCTGGCTCGACAAGTTGCTCGTGCGTGAACGTGGCGACACCGTTACTCACCGGCTCGGTACCGATCGACTACGCCGTTGGCGAAGAAGTTGACCGATCCGGTGGCATCAGTAGCGGTGCTGCCACCCGAGCTGATCGTGTCGGTCAACGTTACCGACGTCCGTGTCAGCTGCGGGCTGGCTGGCGACTGCCGACAGTACGTTCGTGGTGGCCTTGCCTGGCGGTGGCGGGATGGGCAACCCGGTGCCCTGGAGATTGAGCGTGGTGTTGTTGTTGGTGCTGCCTGCCACCCCGGTAGGGGGTATTGCCCGCCGTTGAGCGCCATCTGGGCTATCCACAGGAGTTCGGCATTGGGTTCCCATCTGTGCCGGTGAAGTCGGGGATGGTGTAGTTGGAAGCCGAGAGCGTCACGTCGCCGGTGCTCGGGTTTTGGGGCGCAGTCGATTGGAAGATCATGTTGATCGGGGTCGACAGGCACTGGAAGTCGACCGGCAGATGACGTCAAGCTCGTAGGAGAGACTGTCGTTGAGCGTGATGTCGCCATTCGAGTTGACCGAACCGGTGGCTGTTCCAGGGTCAACCTCGGTCATGATGTAGTTGGTCATCCCCGTGCTGCCTTGCTGCACACACCGTTCTGGATCAGGCAGGCTCAGCGTTGCATCGGTGATGACGCCGGTCAGCGGAGCCACAGTGCCGGTGAGCGTGGTGGTGGTCTGAGCCGGGAAGGGCTGCGAGGCCCCAGGCGGTGTCGACAGCACCGTCCAGGACCCGGAGGTCATATTGAGCGAGAACGGCTGTGTACCGCCATTCCCGGCGTACAGCGTGAGCTGACCCGAGGTAGCAGTGTCAGCAGGGCTGGCCGAGTCGGTGACGGTCACTGCAAAGGTGGCAGTGGCATCTGTCGTAGGGGTGCCAGACAGCACACCAGTCGTTGTATCCAGGCTCAGCCAGCTGGGCAGTGTGGACCCAGTAGCTACGCTCCAGGTGTCAGAACCAGTGCCACCAGTGGCTGTCAAGGTGACCGAGTACGGGGTATTCAGCGGTGCCAATGGCAGTGGCGAGGTCGTGGTGATCGACAACGGGGTGGCTGCACTGGCTGTGGTGACGCCAATTCCAGCCACAGTGCCAGCTACCACTCCCACGACCAGGAGCGTTGCCGCTACGGCCGCGAAAAACCGGCGGGCATAGCCGCCGGTAAAGTGAGAATTACGTGACTCTGCGTGGGAAAAACTTAGGGAGTTACTCCCCCACCCCCCCCCCGCGAGAACTTTCCCAGATTGAGAATTCTCAGCCTGGAAATCGCGGGTTGTTGCTGTGCTGCGACGTCCCCGGAACATGTACATCCCCCTGCTTTCGCTGTCGTTAGTGAAACTGTGTTGGTAAATCTGGTGTTTCGTGCTGTCTCGACCCGATGGTACACACTCTTCGTTTCCCAAACTGGTCGCGATGGCATCTAACTCCAGGTTCTTGATCTTGTCAATAGCGCGGCGGTGAATCATTTAAAAAGTCCGCCTGGAGAGATTTGCGAACAAGCCTGGTGACCAGGGCACGCTGTCATCAACATCACGGCCGGGGCCATTACTACCATCGACCGGTCACGAGTTGAAGCTGTCGACCGTCTGCCACCCGCTACCGTTTCCATGTAGACCTGCGCTTCTCTGATCACGCTCGCCGGCAGAGTAGGCGAGCTGATCACCCGAAACGGGCCCGAGCCGCTGGTCAGCGTAGTCCCGGCCTACGAAGACTGACGCTGGAAAGCCTGCTGATCGGCTCTGAACATGACAAGGGAATTAACCCGTTTACCGCACAGCCGCCGCCCTCTAGTTTCGTAGTACACTTCCTATGTGGAGGTTCTTCCTTCGGCGTTCCGTCATCGCGTCGGGGAAGAAGACTCAGCACGTGCTCAGCAATGCTGTGGTCATCGAGGAGGTTACCGACGATCCGATCCGCTATCTGGTCCTTGGACCTGACCGGGCGGGGAATCTTCTGGAGCTTGTTGTCATGGACCGACCCCAAGGTCCTGCCGTGATCCATGCCATGCCCATGACCGCGCAGTACAAGCGTCTCCTGCCCGAAAGGTGGTGATCATGCCGAAGACTCATGGAACGAAAGCAGACGGGACCCCTATCACCGACGAGATGGTGGAGGCGATGGCCGACGAGGCCGAACATGGCTACAAGGTCGACGATCTGCTGCGCCGTCGCACCGGCGGTCGGCCGTCGATGGGATCAGCACCTTCGTCGGTCGAGTCCGTTCGCCTCGATCCCGAGCTGAAGCGGGACCTGTTGTTGCGAGCGTCCGAGCAGCACATCAGCGTCTCGGAGGCGATCCGCCAAGCCCTACGCCAGTACGTGAAGGCGAGCTGACCGGGCGCCAGTTCCAAGAGTAAGAGGCTACACAGAAGAGTTGCGTGGCCCCCCGTCCGGGGTTAGGGGGCGGGGGACCACACACTATTGGCCGGTTCCCAGGCTGGTCGAGCTGGGGAACAGCCGGCGTTCTCTTGGCGTTACTGGCCGTCCGGCCCGCTGTCCCTGGGGCAAGAAACAAGCACCCAGGAACAACGAACCGCACGTCCTTCTTGGTTCTGACGCTCCTTACGGTGCAATAGCGACCACCGGAGCGGTGAAGCTGCTCACTCCTGAGCCGTTGAACGGTGCGTTGCCGAAGGTGAAGATGCCGCCGTCTTGAGCGCCTAACCAGTAGCCACCGCCGTTCGAGGTTGGCACGATGCCGACCACTGGGGCGTTGGATTGACCGGCGGCAGAGCCACTGAAGCCGGCGTCGCCAAAGGTGAAGACCCCTCCGTCCTTTGCGACCAGCCAGTAGCCGTTGCCATCGGGCGTAGCTGCCATGCCGACGACTGGGGCGTTCAGCGACTGTCCACCCTCTGAGCCGTTGAAGGTGGCGTCCCCAAAGGTGAAGATGCCGCCGTCGGAAGCCACCAGCCAGTAGCCACCTCCGTCAGGAGTAATGGCCATGCCGACGACTGGGGCGTTCAGCGACTGTCCACCCTCTGAGCCGTTGAAGGCGGCGTCGCCGAAGGTGAAGATGCCGCCGTCGGCTGCCACCAGCCAGTAGCCCTTGCCGTCAGGGGTTGCGGCCATGCCGACGATGGGCTGGTTCAGGTGTTGGCCACCTTCCGAGCCGTAGTAAGCAGCGTCGCCGAAGGTGAAGATCCCGCCGTCAGCGCCAACCAGCCAGTAGCCCTTGTTGTCAGGCGTTGCTGCCATGCCAACAATCGGTGCGTTGAGCGATTGTCCGGCCTCAGAGCCGTAGTTCCCGGCGTTGCCGAAGGCGGACACCGCACCGTTGGAAGCGACCATGCGATACCCGGTGGTCGACGGGGCCAGCACCGTAAGAGTGGCTGGGTTGGTGGTGGCAGCTGGTCCTGCAGCGTTACTGAAGACAGCCTGGTACTGGTTGCCGTTGTCAGACGCTGTAGTAGCTGGTGTGGTGTAGGAGTCAGAAGTGGCACCACTGATGTTGGACCATGTCGATCCTCCATTGCTGGACACCTGCCATTGAACCGTCGGTGTCGGGCTCCCACTGGCTGCGGTGGTGAACGTTGTGGTCGCACCGGCACTGGCCGTCTGGTTCGTGGGTTGAGTAGTGATGGTTGGAGCTGTGCCCACTTGGAAGTTCACCGGATCGGACGTCTGAGCCGGTGTGGGACCACCGCTCCACACCGCCGTCAGCGTGTGTGCGCCAGGCGCCAGAGATGTCGTGGTGAGGGTGGCGATGCCGGCATTGGGATTCCCGAGGCTCGGGACACCCACCGTTCCGATGTCAGTGGTCCCGTCGAAGAAGTCCACCTGTCCCACAATGCGATCGTCTTGGAAATCCGAAGGGGCTGGATTAACCGTGGCGGTCAGGGTCACTGGTGCACCAACCAGAGCCGAACCAGTCGGGCTCGTGGTGAGCGTGGTGCCTGACACAGTGACCTGTTGCACGACGGCTGGTGCCGTCGGATCGGCCGGGTTACAAGCGTACGAGACAGCGTTATCGGTCTTAACGACAAAGCTCAGGGATGAGATAGCAACCGGAATGACGGTGCCGGGCGTACCGGAGATCGGCACCGTGGAAGACAGTCCGGTCCAGCTCGCCGAGTCGATGCCGTTGGCGATCATCGGAGTCACCGACGGAGGTGTGGATCGTGCCACCACCCGGAGAGAGCCCGATGGTGGCGTTGCTCACAGACTGATCGGTGCTAGGTCCAGCAAGCGGGTCGATGTTCAGCGTCAGATCGAGAGCATTGACAGGCACGGTCGAACCACTCGGTGCGCAGGCCTGGCACGGTGGCCACGGCCACCACTGACGCATTGAGTGTCGGATAGGACAAAATAGTGGTCTGACAGACGAACGGCGTACCTGGAGCCGCTGGTGCCACAGTGAACGTCTGGGAGTAAGTGCTCGAATCGTAGACCGGGTCACCGGAGTACTCGAAGGTGAGCGTATGGGTACCGGGGATCAATCCTGCGGTACTGAAGTAGTAAAACCCTGAACCACCGCTATCGGTCAACGTGGAACTGCCCACCACCGTTCCGTCGACCAAGTACGTCAATGTGCCTGTCGGATCTGGCATGATGCCGTAGGGATCTGACGCAGCCCTCAAATAGAGGGACGGTTGGATCGCGTACCCCTCGGGTACCGGTGTCGTGGGAATACTGTTGTTGCCGAAGCTCACCTGCGGCCGTGCACCGTAAGTCATGGTGAAGGTGCCAACGGCCTCGGGAGCGCCACTACCGGTCGGGGCGATGGAGTTGAACGGGCTGTCGGACGGGGTGCAGGTATCGCCTGGGTCCGTTCGGTCAGTGCAGCTCCCGTTGTAGAGCGTTGCAAAGACTTGTGCACCCCCGGGACCAAACAGATTGGGGTCGTACGTCAGTGAAATCTGGAGATTGAGGGTGATCGAAGCTCCAGGAGCAAGTGAGAACGAGCTGGGTGGTGTGCCGCACGAGGTTGCGAACCCGCTGAAGTACACGGTCAGATTTTCGCCAGGAGAAGATGTTGGC
>CAWEXG010000017.1:0-16090 GCA_963812965.1 uncultured Acidimicrobiaceae bacterium
AGAGGCTCAGCCGAGCGTCCTCGGTGTCCGGGTCGCAGGTGGCACGGTCAGTACAACGGTCCCAGAGGAGCCGATGGTCCCGGGTGACAGGGTCAACCGACCCACTGGGAATGTGTTGATATCGGCACCTTTGCCAGGTTCGTAGATTGTGACGATATCGACACGACACCGCCTCAGGCATCGTCCCGAGAATCAATGGGCGAGATCGACTATGCGGATTTTCACATATTCCTCATGAGGGGAAATTTATGTGTATATCAATATATTATTGCGCGAAAGTACTAATATATGAATATGGGCAAACCAGAATCGACCGTCGAGCAGCCGTTTCGCGTTTATACGGCAGCCTCCATCGGGCCCGCCATCAAGCAGTACCGCAGGGAAGCGGGCCTCACCCAAGCGGAGCTCGCCGATAGCGTCGGGATCACCCAGTCGTACCTCTCTCGCCTCGAAGACGGCCTTGAAACCGAGCAGCTCCGTCGAATTGTGAAGGTTCTCAAACAACTCGGGGTTCGAGCCACACTCCAGTACGCGGACTGGTGATGGAAGCTCCCTTGACCACCCAGAAGTACCCAAACGACGCGGTCCGCTCTTCCCTACATCAGGCCGGCGGCGCCACGGCGTGTGGCATGCACAGGTCGTCGTACTCGGCGATGACGATCTCGCCCGCATCGGGCCCGCACGCCGGGCAGGCCGGGTCCCGGTGGACCTTGAACGTGCGGAAGCTCTCCTCCAGCGCGTCGTAGGCCAGGAGGCGGCCTTGCAGCGTGTCCCCGATGCCCAGCAGGATCTTGATCGCCTCGACCGCCTGCAGTGAGCCGACGATCCCGGGCAGTACGCCCAGCACGCCGGCCTCCGAACAGCTCGGCGCCAGCTCGGCCGGCGGCGGCTCGGGGATCATGCAGCGGTAGCAGGGGCCCTCGTACGGGTTGAACACGGTGACCTGGCCCTCGAACCGGAAGATCGAGCCGTGGACCACCGGGATCCGCTTCAGGAGGGAGGCGTCGTTCACCAGGTAGCGGGTGGGGAAGTTGTCCGTCCCGTCCACGATCACGTCGTAGCCGTCGATGATGTCGAGGATGTTGTCGGCACCCAGCCGCACGTCGTAGGTGACCACGTTGACGTCGGGGTTCATGGCGGTCAAGCGTCTTCTTGGCCGAGTCGACCTTGCGGTCGCCGATCCGATCGGTGTTGTGGAGGATCTGCCGCTGGAGGTTGGAGGCGTCGACGACGTCCATGTCGATGATGCCCAGCGTTCCCACACCGGCCGCAGCCAGGTACAGCGCCGCAGGCGAGCCCAGTCCACCGGCTCCGAGCAGCAGCACCTTCGAGTCGAGGAGCTTCAGCTGGCCCGCCTCCCCCACCTCGGGGAGGAGCAGGTGGCGCTGGTAGCGGTTCCGCTGCTCGGATGTGAGCGAACGAGGGGCCGTCCAGGGGCGACCCTCGTCCTTCCAGCGGTTGAACCCGCCGATCACCGACGCCACGTCGGTGTAGCCGAGCTGTTGGAGCGTCTCGGCGGCGAAGGCGGAGCGGACACCACCGGCGCAGTAGATGACCAGGTGGGAGGACTTATCGGGGATCCTGCCCTCCACCGAGGTCTCAAGGGTCCCCCGGGGGATGTGGACGGCGCCGGGGAGCGCTCCCTGCTCGTACTCGTCGGGTTCCCGCACGTCGAGCACGACGGCGTTCTCATCCTTGAGCTCCTCTTCGGCCTGAACCGGCTCGACCTCTCGAATGCCTGCCTTGGCTTCGGCCAACATCTCTCTGAACGTGGGCACAACGATCACGATCCTTCGCTGTCGGCGGTGCCCGACATGCACCCGAGGCACCTCATGACTGTTCGATCATGTAAACCGTACCAGCGGGGTCAACATTCCCGTGCCGGGTGGCTCTGTGCTTTCGCCGTATGAGCCGGGGGCCGGGGGTCGGGGGCCATTGGTCGTACGGGCCGGGGTGCCGTTGCGTCGTGTTGGCCGGGGTGCCGGAGTGCGCCCCCCGGTATCGTTCGGTCGATGGAGCTGACCGAAGCGATCCGGCGCCGGAAGATGACCCGCAACTTCACCGGCAAGCCCTTGGCAAAGGACCTCCTCGACCGGCTGCTCGAAGATGCGCTCCGGGCTCCGTCGGCCGGGAACACCCAGGGCCGGGAGCTCGTCGTCCTGGAAGGACCTGCCGAGACCGCTCGCTACTGGGACGCCACCACCGACGAGGCCTGGCGAAGCAGGTCGAGGCGCTACCAAGGACTGTCCCGGGCTCCGGTCGTCGTGCTGCCGTTTGCCGACCCGGCCGCCTACATCTCCCGGTACCGCGAACCGGACAAGGCGGACCGGCCCCCCACCGGCACTGCCGGGATCCAAGAAGACAGTGGCGAGGTGGAGTGGGTCGTGCCCTTCTGGTTCGTGGACGCCGCGTTCTCCACCATGACGCTCCTGCTCCGGGCGACCGACGAAGGGGTCGGCGCCGGGTTCCTGGGAAACTTTCGAGGGGAGGACGCGCTCCGCACCGCGTTGGGGGTACCCGATCGGATGCGCTGGCTGGGCGCCGTGCTGCTCGGGGAGGCAGCACTCCCCGATCCGCCGTCAGCGTCGCTGCGTCGAGGACGGCGCCCCTTCAACGAGGTGGTGCACCGGGGGGGTTGGTAGCGCCCGGTCGCTGGCGACGATTGCAACAGGCGGATTCAACGGGCGGAGCGGACAACAATTCTGGCGGCGGGTACGGCTTGGGCAAGGCGCTCTATGTCTCCCGGGTCGGAGCTGACGACCAGCGCTCCGCCTCGCGATGCTGCGACAACGACTACGTGTGCATCAACGAGGTCGGAGGCGGATGCTCCCGCGCCGTGAAGCACGGTGCCGACCCGGCGGGCCAGATCGAAGTCGGTGTCGACGACCTCGACCGGCGGACGCTGGGCGGCGTTCGGACGATGGCGGGCAAGCGCGGACTCCACCGCTCTTGTGCGCGTAGCTCCCCGGCACGATTCGGTGCACACCACCGCTGGAACCAGAATGTCCCGCCGGCGGCGCCAGGCTTCCGCACAAAGCGCTCGGAACCGCTCGGGAGGGCGCGATGCAGCCAAGGCATCGAGGCCCTCCGCGTCGAGCACGACCGGGAGGTTCACACTGCTCACTTTGTTGAGGCAGGCCCTGTGCCTTCAGCCCCCACCGCAGCGAGAGCGTCGAGCTCATCGAACGCAGCTTTGGCTTCCTCTTCAGCCTGATCCGAGATCGGCCCATAGGACGCGTCCCAGGCATCGAGGAGGTCGCGCAGAGCCGCCAATCGGCCAAGCCGCTCCACGTGCTCTCCGAGCGCCTCGTTCATGACACCCGAGAGCGACGTGTCCGCCCCGAGCACATGAGCCAGGTCGACAAGCTCCTCATCGACTGTCACAGTGATCTTACGTTTCGCCATATAACAATACTACCTAATGCAGGCCGCTGGCGGTGGCGGAACTCACAACCCCCGTCAGGGCGTTGGAGACACTGCCACGGTGGTCAGACTCACGGCACGAGCACGAGCTTGCCGAAGGCTTGACCCTCCGCCAGCTGCTGTAGGGCGGTACGCGCCTCGGCAAGGGGCATGACCTGCTGGATGACCGGCTTGACGCCGGTTCGCTCGAGCAGAGCAAGGAGATCCACCAGCTCATCACGGGTCCCCATCGTCGAGCCGATCACCTGCAGCTGAAGGAAGAAGAGCCGGTTCAAGTCGGCCGGTGGGTTCGCCCCGCTGGTGGCGCCGCTCACCACGATCCGACCGCCGGGCCGCAGCGATCGCAAGGAGTGCGCCCACGTGGCCTGGCCGACAGTCTCCACGACGACATCGACCTTGCTCGGGAGCTTGGTGCCGGTCTCGAACACAGCGTCGGCGCCACACTCCTCTGCCTTACGACGTTTAGCGCTGTCTCGGGAGGTGCAGAACACCGTGTGTCCCAACGCCTTGGCCAGGACGATGGCAGCCGTGGAGACACCGCCGGCGGCGCCTTGGACAAGCACCGAGCCGGGACCCGTCAACCCGGAACGGCTGGTCAGCATCCGGAAAGCGGTCAACCACGCGGTGGGAAGGCACGCCGCTTCCTCGAACGACAGCCCGGCGGGTTTCGGCACCACGTTGCGCTCAGGGACGAGCACCTCCTCAGCCAGCGTGCCGTCGTAGAGCTCGGACAGCAAGGTCCGCCCCGGGTCGAGCGTCTCGTCGCCGCCGCCGGCAGCGGGATCGCCGATCACCGCGTGCACGAGGACCTCGGTCCCGTCGTCGAGCACGCCGGCACCGTCACAACCGAGCACCATCGGGAGACGGTCCGCCGGTAGGCCGACGCCCCGCAGCGACCACAGGTCGTGGTGGTTCAACGCGCCGGCCCGTAGGGACACCCGCACCCAGCCATCTCGTGGCTCGGGCGCCGGCCGCTCACCGACGGCAAGGCCGGACAGCGGATCGTCGTTCGACTGGGAGATACAGGAGACGGCAAGCACCATGCACCCTCCTTGGGAGTCCCGGTCGGTGGGTCGGGATGGGTTCGGGAGGCGAGGTCCGGGTCGGTGTGGTCGCCACATGGACGGGTTCCTTCCGACCTTACAAGCACGGATCGGCTCCTCCGTCCCGTCCACCGCCGGTCAGCGCTTCGCCGGACCAACGGCTCGTCGGGCTGCAGCCCGAGTCGTGCCGTGGCACGGGCAGCAGCGAGCAGCAGGGTTGGGCCAAGGTTCATGATGAGAGAGGCAGGTGCTCGGCAAGGTACGGGACAAGGTCGAGGGCCCACGCTGCGGGAGTCATCTCGGTGCATCTCGGTTCGTACGTCGTCCCTCCGGTCGGGACAGACCTCGGTACCTCTGCACCCGCACCTCGCCCGCACATTGGAGGCAGTCATGTCCGTACCTGTCGTTGCCGCCCCTTCCGCTGCCGGCTCGTCCATCGTCGAACCCGACCACCGGCCGCCTCAACCGTCTCGGCCGTCTCAATCGTCGATCGGCACCGTCGAGAAGCTCCGGGTGGTCCCGTGGTACGACCCTGTCGCCGACCCCCTCGGCGTCCACCCCTGCTCCCGGTACGTGGAGCAGTTCTGGCTGGGTGTCCTCGGCCCCTCTGCCACGTGGCTGCTTCGACGGATCAACTACGGGCTGGAGGCACATCCGGACGGGTTCGTCCTCGACATGACCGACACCGCCCACGCACTCGGGCTCGGTGACCGCCTGGGAAAGAACTCGCCGTTCCGCCGTGCACTGCAGCGGCTCGTCAAGTTCGAGCTGGCACGACCCTACGGCTCCGAGTGCCTGTCCGTCCGGACCCGCATCCCGCCCCTGGCGCTCCGGCACGTCCAGCGGCTGACACCGTCACTCCAGGAGAGCCACCGGCAGTGGCAGGCCGAACAGCGCCTCTCCCCCATCGAGCTGATGCGACAGCGGTCACGACACCTTGCGCTCCGGCTGGCCGAGGAAGGTCGTGGGCAGTACGAGATCGAGCTCCGGTTGGGAACCTGCCGGTTCCATCCGACCATCTCGTTCGAGTCCGCGGTATGGGCCGTGCGACAGCACGACGGACCTCTGCCGGACAAGACGGCGACGAAGACGAGCCCAGCCCCCTGATCGCAACCTCAGTCCCCTGACGACACCAGGGATGCGGCCAGCTCCGGCGAGGTCAGCAGCGCCACCAGGGTCCGCACGCCGAACCCGGTGCCGCCCTTGGTGAGGTACCGCGGCGTCCTCGTCGGAGCGGGCCGGTCCGGCGATGTCGAGGTGCGCCCACGGCACCTCGCCCACGAACTCCCGCAGCAGCAGGGCGGCCGAGATGGCGCCGGCCTGGCCGGCCTTGCCGATGTTCTTCATGTCGGCGATCTCGGAGTCGATGTGGCGTCCGGTACTCGTCGGGCAGCGGCAGCGGCCACAGTCGGCTCGCCGGCCCGCTCCGAGCCGCTGCGCAGCCGCCCGCTGCAGGTCGTCGTCGTTGCCGAACAGCCCGGCGATCGACTTGCCCAGCGCCACCACCGCAGCTCCCGTCAGGGTGGCCAGGTCGACGATGGCGTCGGGCTCCATCTCGGCCGCCAACGACAGCGCGTCGGCCAGGACCAGCCGGCCCTCGGCGTCGGTGTTGAGCACCTCGATCGTCTTCCCGTTGCGAGCGGTGAGCACGTCGCCGGGCTTGGTGGCGCGACCGCCGGGCATGTTCTCGGTCACCGGCGTGAGCGCGGTGACCCGGACCCGCACGCCGAGCTCGGCGAAGGCGTCCATGGCGGCCAGCACGGCGGCGGCCCCGCTCATGTCCGTCTTCATCGTCTCCATGCCGTCGGCCGACTTCAGCGACAGGCCGCCCGAGTCGAAGGTGATCCCCTTGCCCACCAGCACCACGTGCGGGACCCGACCGTCGATCTCGACCGGCTGTTCCGGGGTGTACGCGACCCGGATGAACCGGGGCGGCTCGGACGAGCCCCGGGCCACGCCGAGAAGCCCACCCAGCCGTTCGTCGGCGATCCGCTGCTCGTCCCACACCTCGACAGCCAGCGCTCGGCCTGTTACCCAGCCGCTCCGTCACGGTGTCGGCCAGCTTCGTGGGGTTCATCGAAGTCGGGGGCTCGTTGACCAGATCGCGAGCGAAGCACACCGAGTCGGCGAGCACCGCGCCCCGTCGCACGCCCTCTTCGACCGCCGAGCTGCCGTGCTGGTCGCCGGCATCGTTCCCGCCATCACCGGCACCGAACAGCGATGATCACGCGCTCCAGCGGGTCTCGCGTCTCACCCGTTCGGTACGCGTGAACCGGTACGCGGCCAACAACGCCCCTTCGGCCACTGCCGCCGCTGCCACCTGGTCGTCCACTCCGAGGCCGTCCGGGACCACCACGGCGCCGACCCCACCAGTTCCCGCCGCCCGCACGAACGCCGCAGCGCCGCGCCGGAGCGACTCGGCACCGGCGTCCCCTTGCAACGCATCGCTGGTCCCCAGCCCCACCAGCACCGTCGACCGGCCTGCTCGGAGCCGCTACGCAGCACCAGCGTCTGGCCCACCTTGCCCGTGAAGCCCTGGCGCTTCGACCACGCCGCGTCCAGAGCGGTCGGCACCTCGGCGCCACCAGGATGGTCGGGGATGCCCGGCGCAACGACTGGGTCGCCGCTCGGCCTCGCCGGCGAACACCGGCATCGGCCACCGCTACCAGCCTCCTCGTCCAGCGCCGACGACTGTCCCGGTCTCGATACGCAGCATGGCTCACCTTTCTTCTGTCCCTGCTGCTGTGTCCTTCGTGGCACCAGCTCTATCGGCACCAGCTCCACTAGCACCGGCTCGACCGGCGCGGTCCTCGTGCGACGAGCACGATCGCCCCGGGCCAGACAGGTGCTCCTCGCCCTCGTCCACCGGGCCATGGCCCACAGGAGATCCGACAGCCGGTTGAGGTACGTACCGACCAAGGATCCTTCCACCGGCTCGGCTCACGACCAGCCGCTCCGCCCTGCGAGCCACCGTCCGGGAGACGTCGAGCGCCGCCGACACCCGGTTGGCGCCGGGCACCACGAACTCGGCTCGGCATGTCGAAACGATCGATCAGCTCGTCGATGTGTGCCTCGAGGGCCGACACCATCTCCTCGGTCACCAGGGTGGTGCCGCCCACCAGCTTGGACCGCTTGGACACGTCGGTGGCCACCTCGGCCATCAGCACGTACAGGTCCCGCTCCAGCCCGACAAGCAGGATGTCGAGCTCCGATCCCGGCTCTGACTCGGCCCGGGCCACCCCGAGCACCGCCTGTGTCTCGTCCACCGCCCCGTTGACCTCGCATGGCCGTCGAGTCCTTGCGAACCCGGCCGCCGTACAGCAAGCCGGTGGTCCCGTCGTCGCCCGTCTTCGTGTAGATCTTCAGCACGTCGCCCTCACTGTCGAATGCTAAGCGCCGCCGAGCCACCCCGCCGCCTGAAGCACCTCGGTCGCCGCCTGAGCTACCCGGCGGCCCGGACCACCAGGCCAACCGTCTCGCCGTGCCCGGCACAGTGCCCGGTATCCTGGGACGATCATGATTGCCGACCCAGCTCTTCGAACGCCGAACACAGCTACCTGCGGGCTGTGCGCCAGCGTGTGGTGATCTTCGACGGCGCCATGGGCACCAACCTGCAGCTGGCCGACCTGACCGCCGACGACTTCGGCGGCCCCGAGCTCGAGGGTTGCAACGAGCTGCTGGTGGCTGACCCGACCCGACGTCGTCGACCGGGTCCATCGATCGTTCTTCGACGTCGGCTGCGACGTGGTGGAGACCGACACGTTCGGAGCCTTCTCGATCGTCCTCGTCGAGTACGGCCAGCAGCACCGGGTCCAGGAGCTCAACCTGGCTGCGGCCCGGCTGGCCCGCCAAGCCGCCGACGACTTCTCCACGCCCGACCGTCCTCGATGGGTGGCCGGCAACATCGGCCCCGGCACCAAGTTCCCCACCCTGGGACAGATCCGCTACGCCGAGCTGCGAGACGCCTACGAGGAGCAGGCGAGCGCCCTCCTCGACGGTGGCGTCGACCTGATCCTGATCGAGACGGTGTTCGACCTGCTCCAGGCCAAGGCGGCGATCAACGGCGCCCGCCGGGCCATGGCCGCCACCGGGCGGGCGGTCCCCATCCAGGTCCAGGTGACCATCGAGCTGACCGGGACCATGCTCCCGGGGACCGAGATCGGGGCGGCGCTGTGCGCCCTCGAAGCGATGCGACGTGGACCTGATCGGGCTGAACTGCGCCACCGGGCCCGCCGAGATGTTCGAGCCGCTCCGCCACCTGACCGGTCACGCCCGGGTGCCTGTCACCTGCCTGCCCAACGCCGGCCTCCCCTCGGTGGTGGACGGGGCCATGCACTACGACCTCACCCCCGACCAGCTGGCCGAGTTCCACCGCCAGTTCGTCACCGAGCTCGGCGTCTCGGTCATCGGCGGCTGCTGCGGGACCACGCCCGCCCACCTGGCCGCCGTGGTCGACGCCTGCGCACAGCTCACCCCGGCCGAACGCCAACCGGAGCCCGATCCGGGCGCGGCGTCGATCTACACCCAGGTCCCCTTCCACCAGGACACCTCGTTCCTGGTGGTGGGCGAGCGGACCAACGCCAACGGGTCGAAGAAGTTCCGCGAGGCCATGCTGGACGAGGAGTGGGACACGTGTGTGGCCATGGCGCGCGACCAGGTGAAGGAGGGCTCGCACCTCATCGACGTCTGCGTGGACTACACCGGCGCAGACGGCGTGGCCGACATGGAGGCGGTGGCATCCCGGTTCGCCACCCAGTCGACGGCGCCCCTGATGGTGGACTCCACCGAGGCCCCGGTGGTGGAGACCGCCCTGTCGTGGATCGGCGGTCGTGCCGTCATCAACTCGGTCAACTTGGAGGAAGGCGACGAGCCGGGGACCCGGTTGGACTCGTTCCTGTCCCTGGCCAAGGAGTTCGGCGCCGCCGTGGTGTGCACCTGCATCGACACCGACGGCCAGGCCCGGACCGCCGATTGGAAGGTGCGAGCCGCCACCGCCATCCACGACATCGCCATCGAACGCTACGGCCTCAGACCCTCCGATCTGCTGTTCGACGCCCTGGCCTTGCCGCTGTCGACGGGCATGGAGGAGAGCCGCAAGGACGGGATCGAGACCATCGAGGGCATCAGGAGGATCAAGGCCGAGCTGCCCGGCGTCTACACGATCCTGGGCTTGTCCAACGTGTCGTTCGGCCTGAACCCTGCCGCTCGCCAGGTGCTCAACTCAGTGTTCTTGCACGAGTGCGTCGAGGCAGGTCTGGACGCAGCCATCGTCCACGCATCCAAGATCCTGCCCCTGTCCAAGATCGACGAGCGGACGCGGGAAGTGTGCCTGGACCTCGTCTACGACCGGCGTCGGGACGGCTACGACCCACTGACCGAGCTGCTCGCCCTGTTCGAAGGCAAGTCGGCGGCGTCGCAGACCACCCAGGAAGATCGCAGTGGGTGGCCGGTGGAGCAGCGGCTCGAGAGCCGCATCGTGGACGGCGACCGAAACGGGCTGGAGGCAGACCTCGACGAGGCCATGGCAGCGGGTCACACCCCCTTGGCCATCGTCAACGACTTCCTCTTGGCCGGGATGAAGACGGTGGGTGAGCTGTTCGCGTCGGGAGAGATGCAGCTGCCGTTCGTGCTCGGATCGGCCGAGACGATGAAGGCCGCAGTGGCCTACTTAGAGCCGTACATGGAGAAGATCGACCAAGGTGGGAAGGGCACGATCGTGCTGGCCACCGTCAAGGGTGACGTCCACGACATCGGGAAGAACCTGGTGGACATCATCCTCACCAACAACGGCTACACCGTGCACAACCTGGGCATCAAGGTCGGCATCGCCGAGATGCTCCAAGCACTCCAGGAGCACAAGGCCGACGCCATCGGCATGAGCGGCCTGCTGGTGAAGTCCACCCTCATCATGCGCGACAACCTCGAGGAGCTGAACCGTCGGGGCATGGCCGACGTCCCGGTCATCCTGGGTGGGGCCGCGCTCACCCGCACCTACGTGGAACGGGATCTCCGCTCCGTCTACGACGGTCGGCTCTTCTACGGGAAGGACGCGTTCGAAGGGCTTCGCACCATGGACCGCCTGGTGGAGCTGACACGGTCGGGCGAGGAGGACGCCGAATTCGGTCGGGCTCTGGGAGGCCGCGACCTGCCGCCACGCAAGAGCGAGCAGCGGGCGGCGGCGGCAAAGGCCGCGGCCGAACGCGGTGAGACACTGCCGCCGAGGTCGCCGGAGGTAGAGACCGACAATCCCGTGTTCCCTCCCCCGTTCACCGGAACCCGGGTGGCCAAGGGCATCCCCCTCGACGACATCGCCACCTACCTCAACGAGACGGCGTTGTTCAGGAACCAGTGGGGGTACCGTCCGGAGAAGGGCGAGGACGACGCTGCGTTCAAGGACCGAGTGCGTTCGTTGTTGCGCGACCAGCTGGCCGCTGCCAAGGCGCAGCAGCTCCTGGTGCCCCAGGTGGCCTGGGGGCACGTCCCCGCCAACGCCGACGGTGACGACCTGGTGATCTTCAAGGACGACGACCGCAGCTCGGAGTGGATGCGGTTCGCGTTCCCCCGACAGACGGAGAAGCCGTGGCTGTGTATCAGTGACTTCTTCCGCTCGGTCGACTCCGGCCAGGAGGACTGGGCCAGCTTCCAGGTGGTCACCATGGGTGCTCGCATCTCCGAAGAGACGGCACGGCTGTTCGCCGCCGACGAGTACCAGAGCTACCTGTACCTCCACGGGCTCGGCGTCGAGATGGCCGAGGCCCTGGCCGAGTACTGGCATCACCGGATCAGGGAAGAGCTCGGGTTCGCCAACGAGGACGGTCCCACTCTCACCGGCCTGTTCCGCCAGAAGTACCGGGGCGGTCGCTACTCGTGGGGCTACCCGGCGTGCCCGGCGCTCGAGGACAACGCCAAGGTCGTAGAGCTACTCGGTGCCGACCGGATCGGTGTCGAGGTCAGCGAAGGGTTCCAGCTCCATCCCGAGCAGTCCACCACCGCCATCATCTGCCACCACCCAAAGGCCAAGTACTTCGTCGCTTGAGCCGGACCGATCAGGTCACGCCATTACGGTGCGTCGTTATTGGGGGTCTGCAGGAGGAGGCGGCGCAGGCGGCGGTCGGTCCGCCCCCGTGGAGTTGTCGGGAGCAGAGAGGTCGGGATCGTTGGAGATATGCGCCTCATAGGTACGGGCGTCGATCTTCCTGAGCAGTGGGAAATTCGGTAGCTCGAGCACCAACAACAGAGCAGCAGCCATGACGATTGCGGGGAGGAGATACCCGTATCCGGTGACGATACCCATACCGGCGACAGCAAAAAGAGCTGCAGCAGTGGTGATCCCGTGCACCGACCCCGTGCGTCCCTTGAACACCACCCCGGCTCCGATGAACCCGATACCGGTCAGGACCCCGGCGACAGCCTGGGGAGCGTTGACAGCCGCCACGGCGGTTACGGCGGTCGCGGCTGTACCCACCACTGCGAACGTGCGGTCACCGGCCACCGACCCTCGCAGCTGGCGTTCGAAGCCCACCGTATAAGACAAGCCAAACCCGACACCGACTCGGGCCAAGAGCTGGACATCCGATACGGCAACGGGCACAGCCACAGCGGAAACCGTAGCCACCGGGGTGCCAGACTGCACGGCCGCTGTCCTCCGGACCGGCGTTACTGTTGAACGCTTGCCTGCTCACCGGACGGCCACTTCCTTGTCGTTCCGCCCGATCTGTCGAATGTTCGAGATCAGCTCGACGAGGAGCGAAGGCGGGAACGCCTCTGGGTCTTTCAATCGCTCCAACGCCACCCCGTTGACCACAGCGATGAGGGCGCTGGCGAGGCTATCGCTCACCTCTCCGTGGTGACCGGTAGCCCGGGCATGCTCGGCAAGGCGCGCCCGGAGAGCATCACGCATGACCCGGTCGCGCCAGCGCAACTTCTCGAGGAGCTCTGGATTCTGTCTGGCGGCCACAGTGCACTCGAGCTCGAGGGAAAACCAGGTTGCGGCCTGGTCGATCTCTCGGGCAAGCATCTCCCCTCCAACCCGTAGCTGCTCCGAAGTGCTGACCGACGGGTCGACCTGTTCGAAGATGGCAAGCGGCGCGTCAATTCGCCGATCGAGCACAGCAAGAGCGAGATCGGCCTTCGACGCGAAGTTCGAGTACACGGCACCCTTGGTGAGCCCGGCCGTTTCGGACACATCGTCGAGGGAGGCACCCGCGTAGCCGTGCTCGGCAAACACATCAAGGGCGGCGTTGATCAGGCGGCGCCTGGTCTCGGCTTTCTTGTCTTCGCGTCGGCCCACGCAGATGTCTCCACTTGCAATTCAATACTGATAGTATTAGATACTGTTAGTATCAAACTTTATCCCGTAAACGCTTCCGAAGGGTCCGATGTGGACCTTTCTTCGCCGGATACCTTCATCTCCGACGTACCCCACAGCTACTTCGCCCATCTCCGCTCCGAGGAACCGGTTGCATGGTGCGCCGAATCCGACGGTGGATCGGGGTTCTGGTCGGTCACCCGTTACACAGACGTCGCGCTTACAAGCCGGAACACGTCGACCTTCTCCTCGGCCAAAGGAGGGTCGTTCATAGCCGACCTGGCCGAAGAGCAGCTCGCACAGCAACGCCTGTTGCTCATCAATATGGACCCACCTGCCCACGCCCGCTATCGCCAGCTCGTCACCAAGGGCTTCACACCCAAGTCGGTGACGCTGATGGAGCGGACCGTCCGGGAACGGGCGCGAGCGCTCTTGGACAACACGCTCCGGCACGACCCGTGTGACGTCGTCGCAGAGCTGGCAGCACAGCTGCCCTTGCAGATCATCTGCGACCTGCTCGGGGTCCCCGAATCAGATCACGCGCAGGTGCTCGTCTGGAGCAACCAGCTCATGGCCGGCAACGACACCGAGTACAACGCCGAACCCGGGGCAGTCGACCAGGCCGGCGCCGAAGCATTCAGCTACTTCCATGCTCTAGCGGAAGATCGCCGCGCACGTCCTTCGGACGATCTCATCACAACGCTGGTCGAGGCCGAGCTTGAGGGAGAGCACCTCTCCGAGCTGGAAGTGGGGCTCTTCTGCGTGCTCTTGCTGGTGGGAGGGAACGAGACGACTCGCACCACGATCGCGCACGGGGTGCTCGCACTGGCCGAGCATCCGAACGAGCGCCAGCGTCTGTCAGCAGACCTCTCCTTGGTGACGAGTGGCGTGGAGGAGATGCTCCGCTATGGATCGGCGCTCATGAGCTTCCGGCGTACGGCGACCACGAACACGATCATCGGCAACCAGGCCATCGCCGAAGGAGACAAGGTTATCCTGTGGTACGTGTCTGCGAATCGTGACGACACCGTGTTTCACGAGCCTGACGTGTTCGACGTCACACGGATCCCGAACCCCCATTTGGCCTTTGGGGGTGGC
This sequence comes from uncultured Acidimicrobiaceae bacterium, assembly GCA_963812965.1. Classification (GTDB taxonomy): domain Bacteria; phylum Actinomycetota; class Acidimicrobiia; order Acidimicrobiales; family RAAP-2; genus DASXMT01. The sequence goes on from CAWEXG010000017.1 coordinate 13,873, forward strand.
GGACCCCACGTCTGTCTGGGGGCGAGCCTGGCCCGAATGCAGCTACGAGTGCTGTTCGAGGAATTGCTCGGACGAGTCGAGGACATCGAGCTGGTCGGGAAACCCGTCAGGCTGCGGTCGAACTTCCTGAACGGCCTGAAACACCTCTCCGTACGCTTCGCCTGAGAACCTGAAACAGGGTCCTGCAGCTCATTCACCGCACGGCCCCCCGTCCTTCAGACCGGTTGTACCGCCCGGACAACGTCATAGACTGGTGGCGTGAACGAGCCAGCTGACGTCGAGCTCACCGAAGTCGAATTTGTATTTGAGCCGCAGGACGAGGGCGGCTATAGCGTTTACGCGCCCGACTTGCCGGGTCTGCACACCGAGGGCGAGACGCTCGATGAAGCGACCGCCAACGCCGAAGAAGCACTGACGCTCTACGTCGAAGGTCTCCGGGACGATGGTCGACCGGTCGGTGCTGGGATCGTGCGGCGGAGGCTCTCGATCCCAGCGTGAGCAATCATCTGCCGGTTGTCTCCGACGCTCAGCTCGTCCAAGCTCTCGAACGGGTCGGCTGGAAGGTCGTACATCAACGTGGAAGTCACGTTCGCCTGAAGCATCCCGATCGCTCGGTTCCTCTCGTCGTCCCGCTGCACAAGGAGCTGAAGCGAGGCACTCTCAGTGGCATCCTCAAGGATGCTGGCATTGACCGTGAAGAGATGACGGAGCTTCTCTGAGGATTCACCACCGCGGGTGATCTCCGCTCAGCTTCCCGGATCTCGGACAGCGCTCCCGGCGTGGACAGGACGTCGAGCATCTCTTCGAGCGTGGGCCGGCCACACCGAGCCTTTCATCTGGCCAAGGCCATCGCCCCTCGGCCACCACTTATGGGATGAGAACGATCTTCCCGTGGGTGTGACCCTCCGCCAACTCCCTGTGGGCGGCGGCGGCTTCGGCGAGCGGGTAGGTGCCGGCCACCCGGACCTGGAGCTTGCCCGCTTCGGCCAACCGCACGAGCTCCAACCGGGCTGCTGAGCGGACCTCGACGCCGGGATCGGCGCCGGGTGCACCGCCGAGGACCTTGAGCCCGAGCTCGAAGCCTCGCTGGAAAGCGGCGATGGTGGCGATCCGGTTGCGGTCGGCGACAAGGGCGACAGACGCGTCGATCGCCTCATCGCTGCCCACCGCGTCGATCGCAGCGTCGACGCCGTCGGGGGCGAGGGCGCGGACCCGGTCCACGAGCCCGTCGCCGTACGTCACTGGCTCGGCGCCGAGCTGGCGGAGGTAGGCGTGCATGTCCTCGCTGGCCGTACCGATAACCCGGGCCCCGGTGTCGACGGCGACCTGGACCGCCATGAGGCCCACCCCGCCGGACGCGCCGTGGACAACCACGGTCTCACCTGAGCTGACACTTGTGACCGTGAGCGCATGGATGGCGGTGGTACCGGTCAGCATCAGTCCGCTGGCTTCTTCGAAGGAGAGCGTCGACGGCTTGGGCACCACCGTCGAGGCCGGGACAACGACCTGGGCGGCGTACGCACCTTGGATCCGGTAGAGGACGACTTCGTCACCGGTGCGGATAGGGCCGGCCGGCCCTTCGGCGTTGTCGCCTACGACAGTCACCACACCAGCCGCCTCGTTGCCGAGGTGAATGGGCAGTGAGCTTCGATCACGGCCGAGGGCACCGCTGTAGAGCTTGTAGTCAATCGGGTTCGTACCGATCGCCCGGACCTCGACCGACACTTGGTCGGAGCCTGGTGGGCCAACCGGCTCGTCGATAACTGACAGGACTTCCGGCCCACCGAACGCGGTGGCCACGACTGTAGTGGGCATGATGGGTGCAACCGGTGCCAGTTGCCCACTATTCCTCTCGAGATTGCCCTGGATCCTCCATGCCCACATCACGACATGTTCCGGGACCAGGCATGGGTTACACATGAACGACCGGGACCAACCACCAGCAACCTTGACATGACAAGGACTAAGTGGTCATATTTATGGTCATGACAGTCAATGAGCAGATCTCGCTCGCCGAAGCAAAGGCACACTTGTCCGAGGTCATCGAGGGTGTGGAGACCGAGCACCGACGGGTCGTGATCACCAAGCACGGCCGACCTAGTGCCGTTGTGCTGGCCGTGGCCGACCTCGAGATACTCGAAGAAACGCTGGACCTGCTGTCGGATCCGGAAGCCGTGGCCGACCTCCGAGAAGCCGAAGATGCCCGTAGGGCCGGCCA